>NZ_JAJNMU010000002.1 GCF_022458865.1 Paenibacillus periandrae
CGTCGATGAGCCTAGCAGGTCATATCCCTTTATTTGTTTTCCTGCAAGATATACTTAACCGTATAGGTTTCCCCGTTTTGCGGGCGGGTCACCCAACATCGCCGCCACCTCTGGTTCACTGCATTCCGGGCTGGACTTTGCCTGCAGGCCCTTCGAATTCCCTCTCGCAAGGGACACCCTGCCAATCCTACCCCTCTGGAGTCGGACCTCTACTTCGGCTACGGCACTTTAAAGGGTAAAGTTACCGAGTGGATTTGAACCACTTAGATTGTGCGACTGTGAGGCGCACCGCAAAAACAGGCTGCCATGGCAGCCTGTTAGTTTATTGAACTCGTATCCGTTAGTGCAATGACTTAATTCAATTTCAAACTAATACTTCATATTTGACCCAGCTACTGTTAGTTTGTATTGAGTTCTGAAGTTGAAATAATCCATTATTATTCGAATTAAATGCACGTATAATCTCTTTCGTTAAGTCGATTACCAATGGATCTCGCAATGCTTCTTCTATTGGTATAAATCTAGCTTCAGCAACCTCATATCCATCAGCACAAATAGTACCTTGCGTTACTTCCATTTCAAATATTAAGTATATCCCGTGTTCTGTCCCACTCGGAAGAGCCCGAACTCCATTTCTCACCCCAATAAGCCTTTTTGCTTTGGTAATTAATCCGGTTTCTTCTTCCACTTCTCTTATTGCAGTTTCTTGAAATGTTTCACCTTCATCAACAAATCCTCCTGGCAGCATCCAATGTCCCTTATTTGCTCCATAAGTAATCATAACAAGAAGAATATGTCCATCTTTGACGATCAAACCCGCTGCAGAACAAGAAACATTCATTTAATCACCATCCGTCATCCATTTTATTGCAATTATAGTGCAAGGAAGATTATAGAGTAAAATAATTAAATTCTATATCTTTTATACCTTATACCTATAAGCCGAGTTTGCAATTTCCCTACCCACAGATATTGAGCATAACTGCCCGTCCCTCAAAGGAAAACGGCAGCCGATCGTATGCCGGCTGCCGTCATGTCGTGATTGAACTTTCATGATCAGTTAACTTAAGCTGATGTAGAAGCAGACACTTTATCTACTCTAATTTCAGCATGGTGATAATTTGTCCAATTTCCATTCCCAACAATGTCAATGAGATATATGTCCCCTCCACCTTCCGGACCAGCTTGATCAGGTGTTCGCGGACCGTTCAATTTTGATGAACGTGTGCATTTCCAAGTATATGATTGTTCTCATCAAAGAAAGTCAGTGTAAGTTCATATTCATAAATCCCGGGTAGTTTACCACTAATCCATGCTTCAGCAACTGTGTAGTCTTGGATGACCTATTTTATCACCTTTAGCGGATCCTTGGTTCAGGCGATTCTCAGCGCAATGGGACTGCATCATTCCAATCTGTACCAGTTGGACACGCCGGAGCTTTTTTATGAGCTGTTCCAAACGTTCATGGAGGACGTACAGCTTAATCCCGAATTGACTGGAGCAGCAGGGAGCGCTGACGTATACCAGTTCTTCATCTTGCTCAAAACCTGTGGTCATGAAGCCAATGCACCTGCCTTGACTCAACGATACGAACGGTTAACCCCGTTGATTCAATGGTTGGAGGAGCAGTACGGCGATCTGGGGATCGGACTTCCCGATATGGCTCGCCAGTTGCATATGAGCCCGTAGCATCTGAATACATTGTTTCGAAACACCTTCGGAACAAGCCCTTATTCGTACTTACTCCAGCTGCGGCTGCAGAAGGCCAAGGAGCTTTTGGCTCAGAAAAGCGAGCTCACCGTCAAGGCAATCTCTGGCATGGTCGGCTTCACCGATCCGAGTCATTTCGTAGCAACGTTCCGCCGCCTGGAAAGGTTAACGCCGGAGCAATTCAAGAACATGTACCAGTGAGTTGACAGACGAAACAACGACGAATTTCCCTGAAGGGCTGAACGCTCTTCAAGGCTAACCGTGGAAAAACAAATAATATCGCTGGATCGAATCGCTCTAGGATTGCTCGGCTTTCCAGTTCAGCACACAGAACGCCTGTTCTGTGCTTACGATCGCTTAGCACCCTGCGAAGCGTTATCTCCGATCCTTGATCTCCGGGTAAAACTGATCGAGCAGTTGCTCCGTATCCCTGTCACTGATCGTGTACCAGCTCGTAATATTGAGGTCTGCCGCTCCGACAAGGAAGCGTATCTTGCATGCTCCCTAATATCGATGTCCGGCTCAAATGAGGCATACTGCTGAGGAGTCACGATCAAAAGGAAAGATGATTGATTTCGTGCTATCTGAAAATCGAAATGCTCCCGCAGCCAGACGATTCTTCACGAAGGTGTTGACTTCACCACACAACCAAACGCCGCGTGTTATCACCGTCGATAAACACTAGCTTACCCTACCGCGGTCCAGCAATTGAAGGATGAGGAGGCTGTAAATCAGGAACATTTTTAGGAAAACAGAAGTATCTCAACAATATATTTGAACAAGATCATCGATGCACAAGGAAAGGACAGGACAGGACAGGTCAATGCAATCATTCGTCTGTCCTCTCTACAGTTGAATTAATCCATAAATTATTTGGTTTTGCGGGTATCTTTAATTAGTTTCATTAGTTGCACCAAAACCCGCTCACCTCATCTATACCTGTACTATTTCAATAGATACTAGCTTCGAGAAAGGATTTTCGTTCGGATAGCCCAATGCATTATTTACTAGACGACAACCTTCGATCGCATAATCATTACTAGAATGAGTATGTCCGTAACACCAAATCTTTCCACGAGCTTGAGACAACCATTTGGAACCATCAAAGTAGAAAAAGCTTGTGATAGGATCTATCCGATATTTCCCATGCACATTAGACCAATCAGGTCCGACATGAGTAACTACAACGTTACACTGCTTAAATACTTTTGAGAGTTTCTCCTCTTCCTGAAGAAATATAGGAGACTCGATAATATAATTTACATCATTCATCGCTTGTTTCCACAGTTTATGGAGTCTTGCTTTTGTCATACCTAACTCTTGAATGCCAAACGAATAATCGTACCACATCCCTGTACCACCGAATGTTACGCCCTCAATTTCCATCAGATTTCCATCTAGCGGAAAAACACCAGGAATTTCTGCTGCATGCTGTTTCATTTCTCCCCAACGATTTATAGAGCTATTGTTATAACGCTCTCGCTGCGCGGAGGAAATCATATATAAGTCGTGGTTCCCAAATGTAAACAGTACATATTCGTAATACCGCCTAAAGCTTGTCAACATAAGAATATTCTGTTCATTGTAATGCCCTAAATCACCAGCGATTACTAGGACTTTTGAGGGTTTATCAGGCAATATATCATCAATGAATGAATCTATTTGAGACCTCATTCTATCCACGTTTTGAATAAAGGGAATCCAGAATTCAAGATGAATGTCAGAAATCAAATCAAAAGTTTGCATTGGCTCTCCCTAAATCTGATATTTTAACGGGATCATTCACTGTTCATCTATCTCGGCCACCACCAGGGTAGACCGAGTTGGAAATCTAGCCACTAAACCGATTAATTCCAAATAACAAATAAACCATGGATGCATCAAAGTGAACTGCACCTCGTCAAGTAAACAGTAGAAAAAAGAAAATTATCTATCCCACCTGGTTCCGAAATTTTATCGGACTGAGGCTGTTAAATTCCTCTCTAATCTTTCGTAATTGTAAAAGCATATGTAGGCATCAATATCTGTCTTAAATGCCTGCCTGGTAGCCTGCTGATTTATTTATTGAGTTCTTGTTTCTCTCTTTAGCGTATTCATGCTTACCTTGTCCCAAGGGCATTTATATGATCCGATACCTCTCGAAACTCTAATTCGCTCGGGTTCAGGCACTGCGATCACTTCGGCTTCATTAAATAGGTTCAGCTCCAGTTGATCTGGATGCGTCTTTTCGATGAAGTGCCAAAACGCTTCTGCTGCGCCAGACGGAACTGTTCTTCGTACCATGAGAGCCTGGCCGACAGTTCCCAAGCTCATGGACTTGTTTGTATTTTGTTGCTCAAGCTCGACGTTTTGCTGCTGGATTTGTTCTCTTCTATGTAAGGGATTCCGATTTGAAGATTCGACAGGATACGCGCCTTCTCCTACCGGCTACTACTAAATAGCCGCTTCCGGCGAAACGCGGGGATGCACCTGCTGTTGTGTAAGCGATAGCCATCGAGCAACCATCGTAGCCTCCCGTTAGGTGAGATGCAACGGAGTTATGCCGTCGGCGGGCCACCCAAACGTGCCGCTCAGTAGCCTGCGATAGCAAAGCCAAAATCCTATACGGTCCCAATGCGGGATTTTGAGTTCATCGTATGGGAAATTTTAATCATCGCTCGCCCATATCTTTACTAAATCTCGATAGCTTAAACTCTATTCTAAATACCACCTCACCGTTAGTAAAATGATCGCCGACTCATATTGAATTTATTTAAATAGATCCATTTCTGTTTCCAAAATAAGTTGCTCCATCCCATGACTTCATTATCAGTTAAGTTATCATGAATTAGAACTTTACACCACAACCATTTGGAGCAACCTCAGACGAGTTTAAGATGACTTATGCTATATAGCCTTTCCTCAGGCAATCCATTTAAGCAAATACTGTTTGCTGTTTCTTGGATAGACAACCTTAGTTAGGAGTTTGCCTTTTGCACAGTTCGTTCGATCAAAATGGACTGTTTAATCATCGCTCTTCATAGATATTGTCGATCTAGAACCACCGTCTTGCATATGCGGTTAGCTTCTTCCACAGGTCCAGTTTATAGTTGACCGCTTAATCAAACGGCTCTTGGGCAGCGATATCAGCCTTTACTCACTTATTTTCTAACCCTTTTCCGAAGGTGGCCCACAAAAATTTGATTTGGATCATTCGGGTTGTATTTGCGCTTCATCGCTTTTTCAAACTCATCGATCAACTTAGCAAATTCGCTTACATTTGGCTCAAGTCCAAACGTACGCTTCATGTCTCTATAGTGGCGAAAAAAAGCAGTCTTCGCTTGCTCACAAGGATACCCTAATTGCTGAAGCTCCGAAATAACGCCTTGTGCATAATGTTTTTTCATCATTCGTCGGTTTATCAACTGAGACATTAAGCTATTCCTTTCGATTTAAAGTAAGATCAAACATCAATCCCGATATTTATCAGTTATCCAACGTTCCTTATAAAAATTTTCAGCATCTTCTACAGGCATTTGTTTTAGGAGTTCCTCAAACTCAATAATGATCATAGCAGCATCCATTGAATCAGCATATCCCACTTTATCGAATGCAGCTATTAGTGAACCTACCGACTGTTTTAAAGTAATATGGTTATTTAAAACATAAGAAAAGTTGTCAATAAACAACTCACTATTAGAAAAGGCTGCTTTTTGAAGAATTGGATCTTTTGTTTTTAGAAACCCACGGATTGATTCAAGATAATTGGCAAAGCCGTTCTCACTCGGTAGTTTATCAATATGACGTTCTAAAAGATCGATTAAAATATTGACCTTTTCTCCGTCATTTAGCAGTGTCATTATTTTCACCCCAATTGTAATTTGTTTTCCACATGTTCTTCTTGACTAACTATTGTATTACAAATGTGATGATCTCTTTCTTCACAGATAAGCTGTTTTTTTCATTATTTACCTGCTTAAGCTAAGCCCTTAAGTAGGGCACGTTAACCATATCCCTTGCAAATCATCGATTTTCCACTCTAACACTCTGATGTACGCTAACATTTCCTCTTCCGTTTTTCGTGTGATAAATCCAGGAACACCATTCCTTTCAACCGTTATTATTTTCTCAAAAATATTACTCATTTTACTCACGGGGACACAGTGACTATTTTTAAAACTTAGTATTATTTTCGAAAAGTTTTCCCAATTGTCCAAACGATTTTGTAACAATATAAGCGTGTAATAATGGTCACAATTTGTGGTAAATGGATATTTATGATATCTCTTGGTTCGTTCAATCGTTGACTTTATACTATTTATGTTTTTTTCAACAACTTCCAGCAGCTCGTCCAAAACCACTACGTCCTTTCACTTATAGATTAGAGCCTGCCGTCCAGGCAGACTCGTTAAAGGTTCATATCCTATTTCCTAACGTTTCACCTTATAAAACTCATGATATAGCTTCATCAATGCACGCTTTTCGATTCGCGACACATATGAACGCGAGATGCCCAACGACTTGGCAATCTCTCGCTGCGTCCTCTCCTCACCGCCGGCCTCCAGACCAAAACGGCCAACAACGACCTCCCGTTCCCGCTCCTCTAAGATATCGAGATTCCGGTAGATCTTCGACTTTTCAATCTTTAGTTGCACTAAATCGGCAACGTCGTCGGCTTCAGACCCAAGAATATCAATTAACGTAATCTCATTACCTTCTTTATCTGTTCCAATTGGATCATGAAGGGATACATCCTTACGCGTCTTCTTCAGCGATCTCAAATGCATAAGTATTTCATTCTCAATGCAGCGTGCAGCAAAGGTGGCCAGCTTGGTGCCTTTGTCTGGGGAAAATGATTCGATCGCTTTGATTAATCCAATCGTTCCGATGGAGATGAGATCCTCCAAATCTTCACCGGTGTTGTCAAATTTTTTGACGATATGGGCCACAAGCCTCAGGTTATGCTCTATTAACAAATTTCGCGAATGCTGATTACCATCAGCCATTAACCGAAGGTGCTTTTCTTCTTCCGATTCAGATAGCGGCTGAGGAAAAGCATTGTTTTTTACGTACGAAACCAGCAGAACGACTTCTTTAATAAACAGAGCTATTGCTGAAAACAATCCAGGCACACTCGTCACCCCCACGTTGCGATTAGTATTATTTTATGTGGGCGAAAGCCTAAGCGTGCATGTACTTATTAAATTTGATGCTTACAACTCAGTAATAACTTTATTTCTTCTGAAGCCTAGTGTAAATAAATTAAAAATTAAGCTGCATGAAAAGGGAGGCCAACCTGATTGCTATTATGTCTCTTAAAGTTAATTCCTGGAATCTGCTCGTGTATTCAGCATGTGAAAGAATTTATTTATTATCTTTTCCGAGCACCTTGTTAATCGCCATGCGTTGCGCACAAAAAATAAGCCCCGCCCCGTTCAGGGCAAGACTTAAGCTGTTTATATTTTCAATATTAAGCTTTCGACATGGACCAAAAGAACCGATGCCAATCGCTTCAACCCTCTTATTCTCAAAAAAACGAACATGCAAGTAAATGCCTACACCATTTATAACGATCACATAGGCAATCGCTGGTGAACCCTCACCCTGTCATGGCCAGGACTTGTTTCAACTGAAAGAATGGATTCCAGTCCTTTAATTTGCTCGACCGCCAATAAGATTTTATTCCGGTCCTTAACCTGCAGGTTAAAATAGAATTGGGTTTTCGCTCTCCCGTCCTCGTCATCCATTTGATCCAAATCATGCGTCATTTTTACATTTATGATTTGAATGCCTTGTTCACTGAACTTATAAGCAATGTTTCCAAGCATTCCGGGATCATCATGTGCTTTGATCGTGACATCATTACTTCGGCGGTGCCTTAGCAAATACTTCTCCCATTTGTTTAACAGAAGAAGGCTGATAAGAACCAGAAGCGTCGCAACAAAGGCAGGGTATATAAACCCCGCGCCAATGCACAAGCCTATGCCTGCTACAACCCAAATGGAGGCTGCCGTGGTTAACCCCTTAACAGAGGAACCATTGCGGAGAATAGCGCCAGCTCCAAGAAAACCAATACCGCTAATGACTTGAGCCGCCAAACGGGCAGGGTCAATCCGTACGTTAGCCTCCGCAACAAACTCGGAGAAGCCGTAGATCGAGAGCAGCATAATGGTGGCTGATCCCAAACATACCAAAATGTGTGTACGGAAGCCTGCTGCATGGTTATGCCACTCACGCTCCATGCCAACCAATCCACCGAGAACAACAGCAAGCACCATCCGCCATATAAGTTCAATGTTGCTTATGAACCAAATGCTGGATATTCCGTTCAACGTGTTCACTTCTTTCTTCTCGCTTTCTGAATCAATAAACGATGATCCCTTTGGTCACATTCATTCCTGCATAATTACCCATAATTTGCGGTACTTCCCTTAGAGGGAATCGATGGCTGATTAACGGCTCCACCTTGACGATCTTTTGGTCAATCAGAGCGATTGCTTCTTCATGCGTATGTGGATTAATAAAGGAACCGAATATACAAAGCTCCTTGGTGAAAATCGCATAAGGGGACACTTGGATTTGCGTTGACGGATTGGCGACGCCAAATAGCAGCACCTGTCCACCCTTTCTTGCAGCTTCAATGGCAAGCTCCATTGATTCCTTGCGGCCCACGCATTCAATGATTACGTCGAATTCTCCCTTGAGCTGCTCCATTACTAAAGCGGTTGGCTGCACGACCTCATCAGCACCCAGTGCCAGCAACGCCTTATGCTTTTCTGCAGCAGGCTCACTAACCACGATCCTTGCTGCACTTTGCTTTTTCACCAATTGCAGGAATAATTGTCCGATAAAGCCACCACCGATCAGCAGCACGGAATGAATCGGGCGAATGTCGACTTTCTTGAAGCCATGCAGCACACAACCAAGTGGCTCAACCATTGCCCCCTCGGCAAAGCTCATCGAATCCGGCAGCAAATAGCAATTCGCAGCGGGTACGATTGCATTTTCACCCATGCCTCCATCACGTGTAACCCCAACAGCTTGAAGGTGGTCACATAGATGCGATTGGCCATTGCGGCAATACCGGCAGCTTCCGCAGTATATATTCGGGTCTATCGATACTCGGTCTCCTGCTTTTAATAGCTTCACATGCTCCCCGCATTCTGTGACAATACCAGCCAGCTCATGGCCGAGCACAAGCGGTGGGGTTACGGCTGCGGAGCCTGGATTTCCGTGATAAATGTGCTGGTCTGTGCCGCAAATGCCGCAGCTTTTGACTTGAATCCTCATTTCATCGGGTTTAAGCTCCGTTGTTTTCCATTCCAACACTTCAATCTGGTGAGCTTCTTTGAATACGGCTGCTTTCATTGCTCTATCTCCTTCATCCAATCATATAACCACACTTCATACGAACCGGCACAATGATTAAACCTCGAGACGCAATTTCGGGTTGCTTTTATATAAGTCAGCCCAACGCTCCAGTTCATCGGTCGTAACCAATGCAGCCGGGTATTTGTCCGCAACGATCTCCATTTCTTCCATAGAGTTGATCACTCCGGGACCACAAATAATGCCGTTATCTCTCATAAGCCTATCGTACACCGGTGTCAGGAATTTAAGCTGTGAACCCAGAAAGGTACAACGCATTTCTTTCATAAAAGGGAATACGTGCGGCATATTACCGCTGCAAAGTGCCCCTAATTCAATGTCCTTATCAAGCTCTCTCGTCCGCATGAGGGAGAAATGGTCGAACGATATAATCTGTGACTGTTCCAGTGTATCTGTACTGTAAACGACGTTAAGTGTTGCTTCCTCCAGATTGGGATACATGTCACCGGCCTGCTTCAGTTCGATAAGCACTTTAATTTTACCCTTGAGCAAATCCATCGTCTCTTCAAGCGTCGGGATCGTTTCCGTCCCACCAATTGAGAATTGCTTCAATTCCTTCAGCGTATAATCTCGAATAAATCCTTTCCCGTCGGACAACCGATCAATGGAATAGTCATGGGTAACAACCGAAACGCCATCCTTACTCAAGTGAACATCCAGTTCCAGATGGGTAAAGTTTAAATCGCAAGCTGCTTGAAACGACGACAATGTATTCTCTGGAAATTTCCCGGGATAACCACGATGTGCAATACCTCTGATTTTCATATAAAATTCCTCCATATACTATAAGTTTATTGTTTTTAATTGCGTCTGCACGACGGAAAATATACGGTTTCACTGTAGTCCTTTACTTCGGCACTGCAGGTCACACTGTAGCCGTCTGTCGTTAGTTCGAACATTCTTTTGAATTCAGATTGAAGGTCATGCTGCGCAAATATCCCGTCTCAGGTTGATAAGCCTGCGGCTTGTTTCATCGCTAGTTCCCTCGCATTAAATCGATATACTTACGGGCTTAAGGTTGCGGAACATGATCAATTCCTTATAGCCCAATTGCTTCAATAAGGCGGTTGTTGAATGCCAATGCTCCCCTACCCGCACAGGTCGGTGCGAATCGGAACCAAAAGTGACTTTAACTCCATAATGACTGGCTATTTCAAGCACCTCTCGGCACGGATTAATCCCTTCCCCACGCTCAATCCCTGAGGTATTGACCTCGTACACCGCACCGGTTTCTGCAAATACCTGCATCGTCTTTTCAACTAGCGGACCGCAGGATTGCATGAAATCCTTATAATATCGTCTGATTAAATCCATATGGCCGATTATTTGAAACACGCCGCTTTTGGCTGCTTGCTGCAGCAGGTCAAAATAGATGAATTTCTCCTTCTCCAACTGTTCCTCATCAAGCACCGTCCACAAACCTCTATCCGATATATGCTTGCCGCCGGAAATATGGATAGATCCAATGAGATAGTCGATGGGATATTTGCGGTATATGTCGGCATACAGCTTTATCGAATCCGTAAAATAATCCGACTCCACACCTATTAAAACTTCAATTTTATCTTCATACTGCTTCTTAAGCTTCACTACCTCTTCGATATACCTTGGAAACTCACTCTTCGCCATCGCCAATCCTGGTGAGGGATGGTCCTCTTCTACGGCAAAATAAGGAGAATGATCTGAAATCCCGATTGCCGACAAACCTAAGTCGATAGCGGAGCGGATGTAACTCTCAATTTCATCGACTGCGTGCCCGCAGCGATGATGGTGTGTGTGCAAATCAAACTTCATTTTATGACTTCCTCCCAATTGGTTCCAACCAATTAATTCATTCAGTTCATCCCTTTACGGAACCAACTAATGTGCCTTTTACAAAATACTTTTGAATAAAGGGATATACCAATAAAATAGGCAAAGTGCTGACCATAATGACTGCTGATTTCAGTGTATCGGCCGGCGGTAATTCATTCGTCAAATCCATTTGTTCATCTTGAAGTGAACCGCTGAGCAATATATTGCGCATGAACACCTGAATCGGATACTTGTGTGTATCATTCAGATAGATAGAGGCTTGAAACCATTCATTCCAATGATAAACCCCGTAAAACAACCCGATCGTAGCAAACGACGGCATCGATAAAGGGACAATGATCTTCATTAACACTTTAGCTGGTGAGGCGCCGTCAATTACGGCTGATTCCTCAAGCTCAATCGGAATCGACATGAAGAAATTGCGCATGATGAACGTATTCCACGCACTCACAAGCGATGGCAGAACTAATACCCATAACGAATTTTGCAATCCGATATACTTGATAAGTAAATAACTCGGGATTAAACCGCCGTGAAAGATCATCGTAATAAAGATGAAAGTAACAGCTATATTTTTCCCCGGCAATTCCCTGCGGGCCAGACTGTAAGCGAGCATGGCAGTCACGATCAAATTCAGCGCTGTTCCCACCATTACACGGAAGAGAGTAACTTGGTACGCACCCCAAATTAATGTGCTATCGAATAAAACCATCCGATAAGCTGTCCAATCCAACTCTTCAGGGAATAAAATAAAGGCACCTCGCCGCATCCACTCTTTTTCACTAACCAAGGAAGTAGATAAGACCGACAAAAATGGCAGTAAAAAGGCGAGAGATACGAGGACAAGGACAATGTAGATCAACCATTGGGTTGTTTTTTCTCTTTTGTTAATCATAGTATTTCCCTCCCCTTACCACAGCCCGGGCTGATCCATTTTTTTGACGATGTAATTGGCGAGCAGAATCAAGACCATACCCACAATATTTTTGAACACACCAATGGCGGCCGCGAAAGAATATTGCATTTGCAGCAGGCCTTGCCGATATACATACGTATCAATGATATCCGCAACTTGATACACAGACGGAGAATACAAAAGAAAGATTTGCTCGAACCCGGCTTCCAAAAATTTGCCTACATTCAAGATGAGCAGAATGGATACGACAAAACTAATGCCAGGCAAAGTAATATGCCACATTTGCCGTAAACGGTGGGCTCCGTCCATCTTGGCAGCTTCATACAGCTGCGGATCGATTCCCGCCATGGCTGCAAGATATAAAATACTGCCCCAACCTATTGATTGCCATACATCGGAAAGGACCAGGATGGTTCGAAAATAGGCCGGCTCACCCAAAAAGGAAACTGCTTCTTTACCGAGGGCGCTTAGAATGGCATTCAGAATTCCATTGTCTGTTGACAACAAATTGGTCAATAACCCGGCAACAACAACAATGGAAATAAAGTGCGGCAAATAAGAAATGGTCTGCACGCTTTTTTTGAACCATTTGCTCGTGACCTCATTCAATAATAGAGCAAGCAGGATCGGAGCGGGAAAACCAAAAAACAGTTTATACAGACTGATGATAACGGTATTTCCAAGCACATTCCAAAAATAATAGGAATCGAAAAAACGCTTGAAATGTGTGAGGCCTACCCACTCGCCGTCGAATATTCCCTCGATACCATCAAAAGGTGTGATGTCCTTGAACGCAATGGATACACCAAACATCGGAATGTAATGAAAGATGAAGAAGTAAAGCAGACCGGGAAGCATCAGAAAATAATAAAACTTCTGCCTTCTCCAAATATTCCCAAACCTCTGTGAATTCATAGTTGTAACTCTCCCGTCCAGCCATTCAGTAAGGCGATGCGGCAGGTCCATATAAACCTAACCTGCCGAAATGCAGTATGGCTTATTTCTTTTGTTTGTTATACTGTTCCGTTTGGAAATCAATCAGCTTATCAAGACCCGCCTTGTATAGCTCATCTACAAACTTATTGTAGTCACTAATTGGACGGGCACCCATAATAAACTTGATAACTTCCTCTTTCCGGAGACGATCCAAATCGCCCGCGTTCGGTACCTTTTCCTTCAGAGCCATCTGGTCATAAATAACACCGAGATCGAGAGGCATTTTCACTATATCAAACTTGGTTAATTCATTATTCAGAAAATTGGAGTGCTTAACCCGCAGCGGATCATTCGTAGCATACTTTCTTTCCATAGCCAGTCCAAGAGTAATCATAAACTCTCCGGCGTATGGACTTGGATTGAACACCTCGACGGTCTTCTTACCTTCATCAGCCCATTTCCAATGTTTGTCCTTTAAACCGTACCAGGCAGTCAAGTGGTTCTCCACGTTTTGATACTGCCAGTTAATGAATTTAATGACCCCCTCCGGACTTTTTGAAGATTTGGTTACGAGCATGGCCGAAGATGTTCCAGGATATGCCGTTTGGAAGTAACCTTTAGGTCCTTTGATATCAGGAATAGCTTGGTAGTCCATCTCCTTCACCGTCTGTGCCACTTTCGGCGCATTAACAGTCAAATTAGAGTACCAGATGTCCACCGCACCGACACGATTGGTCTTCAACATTTCCAGTACATCATACTTGGCGAACGTTTCACGATAAATGTAGCCTTTCTGGTACCAGTCAGCCATCTTTGCTAAGAAATCGACGTAACCTGGCTGCAGTTCGGGAATTTTCAGTTTGTTATCCTTTGGGTCTATCCAATTGCTGTAGCCGTTCTCGGTGAATGCGCCGACCAAGCCATATTGAAACCGGTCGTCCAGCAGGATTGGAATAGAATCGTCCTTCCCGTTGCCATCTGGATCTCTTTCCTTGAAGGCTTTAAGCACATTCTCGAATTCATCAAGCGTCTTCGGCATCGGGAGGTTCAGCTTCTGCAGCCAGTCTGCCCGAACCCAAAGCGGGAAAGGGGCTGTCGTAATAATTCGTGGAATCCCCCAAATTTTCCCGTCCTTATCCGTCATCAGCTTCCAAGCATCGGCGTCCCACGCCTTCTTGATGTCGGGACCGTATTTGTCCAGAAGATCATTCAATGGAATAATGGCCTGTTTGTATTCATCCCAGCCTCCTTGAAAGACATCCAGTTGGTCGCCTGAGGCGAGCAGAACATTCAGCTTATCCTTCTCGGAGCCTTTAGGAGGGATGATTGCCTTTGCTTCTACGCCAGTTTGTTCTTTGACATATTTCGTCACTTCTTCCAGCGCTTTCGGGTCACTGCCTTCCGGTTTGCGGGAGATCGCATTCGTGTTCATATAAATCACGATTTTGGAAGCGTCCTTAGACTGTTCTTTAACCGCGCCTCCCGCCGCTGGTTTAGCCGGCGTATTGTTGGAGCACGCAGCAATGAGTGTGACCATCATTGATGCGGCAACGGTCGTTCCAATCCACTTTCTGTTCATTCTCTTGTTACCTCCCCATATGTTTTCATTTGTTCGCGGTCGTTATTAAGACCTTCTTCAATGAAGCGCTTTCATCCCGCATTCAGAGCATAGCATGCTTAAAACGACGAAATATATAGTAGTTTCACCATGTCAAAAGATTAATGTGGAAAATGGCTGTGTGTGCCCATCAAGTGGGCTTCTTTCCTTGATTTTAATAAATGTGATATCAAGATTATATTACTCCCGCACATGCTGCTTACGATATTCTCCAGGGGTCATGCCCGTTGCTTCTTTGAACAGTTTAATAAAATAATACGAATTCTGGTAACCAACGCTTGTGGCCACATCGCCCACCTTCATGTCTGTCGTTTCCAGCAGCAGCTTTCCCTGTTCAATCCGCCGGGACGTCACAAATTCAACGAACGTCTTGCCAACAAATTGCTTGAAGAGGCGGCTGACATAGGAAGGATTGAGCGACAAGCGGCTGGCGACTGCATTTAGGCTCAGATCTTGGCTCAAATCCGCATCAATGATATCCAGTATTTTGGTAATATGATTGGTACCTTTAGCATTAAATTCTTCCGATACGGATACAATCACCCGATCCGTAAGTTCCTCGAACCAGTCGGTAATATCCTCAATCCTCTGTTTATTCGCAAGCTTCTGATAGGGATCCAGCCCGAACAACGTATCCGTCTTGCCTCCGATCGCCGAAATCCCATACTGCAGACCCTGGAGCAGCTGTGCAAAGAAAGAACGGGCTTCATTGTAGTGGATGCGTTTCTCTTTGATGCTCTCCACAATGGCGTCCAACGTCTGCTTGGCCTCCTCCGATTTCCCCAATTTAATGTTGGCGACATACGCTTCGGACAACTGTTTGAACCAATCCTGGTCCCCACTGGAAATCAAAGAAGACATCACCAATAAAAATGACTTGATTGCCGCCATATAAAAATCTAAATTGCAGAGATTCCAATGCGCCGTGATACGAACCCGGAAGTGTGGACATATCGCTGCACGGACTGCCAATCCCGATTGTAAATCCGTCTCCCATTGATTCCTGTAGCTGCTGCATCACACCTTCAGCAATCAAAAAGACATTATCCAATGACAAGCTTCCCATAGTCATTACAATTGCAAGCTTGTCATCCTCTACTTCCGTGATCAGGACCTGCTCGCCGTCATAACTGCACTGCTGCAATAAATGAATGACCTTGATTCGGTACAAATCAATAATTTTCGGATCCTCCGCCTCCAGCAATATAGTATAGTTATCCATGGATACGACAAAACAAATGACAGGACCTAATTCAAATTCGATTCCTAAATAATCAAGCTTGGCATTAATCTCTTCTTCTGTCCGGGTACTCGGCTTCAGTAACGAAACAATAAATTTTTCCCTATAGTAAGGCAAGCTTTCCTGCAATCTGTCAATGATCCGTTCTTTCTCATATACGGTCAACCGAACGAAATCGGCAATGTCTTGAAACTCATCCTTCAACTCCGGTTTGGAGCTGCCATCCGCTTTTTGTTTTTGTATTCTCATCGTATCCATCACTTGCTGAAGAGGCCGATACAGCTTTTTGGAAGATAAAAAGGCAATTAAAACGGTCGCAAAAATCAAAAACAACGATGACATGAGAATCTGCTGCTTCAGGTAGTTCAATCCTTGCTCCAAGCTATCCATACTCGTATAATTGACGAATGACCAGCCAAGCTCGGGCGAGAACGTGCTGGTGATCAGCATGTTTTTCTGGATAACGGTATTATTGGTATCTTGGAACACACGTGTATCGTCCTTGATGAGTTCAAGCAGCTCGTCAGTCGTTTTCTCCCCGTGGGATTTGAAGATCAATCCACGTTCCCGGGAAACGATCAGCAGGTTATCCTGATCCGACAGCTTGGATACGATCTTGTCCTCAAGCTTGTCCACATCCAGATTAATAATAAAGGCATTGGACACACTTGAACGGATGATCAGAGTGATTACATTTTTCAAGCTTTGATTCGCTTGCACGGCTGGACGGGTATCGAGAAAAACCACGCCACGCTCGTCGAATCGGTCCAGTGAATCAAACCAGTCCTTATCATAAAAGGAACCATAGTCGTATTGTTTGAGCAAGGTTTCGCCGCCGAAAGTTAACACGATGCTTTTGTCACGGTCATAATAATACACCGTATCCACATAAGAACTGGACAGTTTAAACAGATTGATGCTGTTTACGGCTTCATCTTTGTTTCTCAAATACCAGTAGTTGGTCGGCAAATCCTCCGTTTTCAGATTCCCCGACAAGTTCTCATAATAATACCCGTTGGGAAAATTCTCGAAATTACGAAACGACGTATTATAAATGACTTGCTTATTGTTCTCTTGTATTTGCTGTACCAGAATCTCCATCGCGCTTTTCATTTGATTCAAAAGCACTTGGTTTTTGGTGCTGGCTTCCTGACGAAATACTTTCGTGACATTTACATAAGCCAAGATTGATGTAACCATATTCGGAATGATGGCAATCAACAAGGAATAGGTTAAAAGCTTCACGAAAAACTTTCTGCGATGAAATAACTTGCTGACATAAGTATTCATTTTTATCACAAGCACCTTCCACTCAATTTCACGGGTTATGTACCTTATCGGTAACACCTGCTCATTCCGCTCCTTCAATATATCATGATTTGAAATCAATACGGTATAATTTGAAAACAATACGATTTAAAAAAGAGGACTTCGGATCTAATTACTTTTTTAAATGAAAAATAAGCCCGCCCCGGGTCAGGGCAAGGCTTAAGTCGTGTATTTGCTCAATTCTAAAATTTACAAATATTACCTTCATTTACTTCGCCACAGCACGTTTAACCTTACCCTTTCACTGAACCAACCATGACACCCTTCGCAAAATGCTTTTGCAAAAAAGGATAGATGAACAGGATAGGAAGGATCGCGAGGATAATGGCCGCGGAACGGACAGTCTCCGACGGCGGGGCTGAGTCGCCGATAGAGGCTTCCATGCCGGAGGTTGAAGCGCGGTTATCCAGTACCAACGATTTGACCAGTACCTGCAGCGTCCATTTTTTGGAATCAGTCAAAAACATGAGCGCATTAAAGTAGGTGTTCCAATGAGCCACAGCAAAAAACAGAAAAAATGCGGCCAAGGCCGGCTTGCTGAGCGGCAGGATGATACGACCAAAAACACCCAGGTCCGTACAGCCGTCGATTTTGGCTGACTCCATCACCTCTACCGGCAATGAATCCATAAAGCTTTTGACCACGATCAGACTCCATGCATTGGTCAGCGACGGAAGGATCAGTGCCCAATACGAATTCATCAAGCCCAGCTCCTTAACCAGAAAAAAGCCGGGGATTAACCCTGCGCTGAACACCAGAGAAAATACAACGATCCCGTAAATCCATTTTCGGTGAGGCAATCTTTTTTCGGTCAAGCCGTAAGCCATCGTAAAGGTAAAAGCCAAATTTAAAATCGAGCCTACAATCGTAATAAACAATGTGCTGTTCAAGGCATTCAGAAAACTATCCGATGATAAAATATAGGCATATGCGGCCAAGGACCATTTTTCGGGAAATAAATGGAAGGTATATGGAACGTAAACGGCTCGATCCGTCAAGGACAAGCTCAACACATAAACAAAAGGAAACAGACAGGATACCGAGATGATCGCCAACAACGTATAATTCACGATATCAAAAAGCGTTATTTTTTTATGCTGCACAAAGCTCATGGTCGATTCCCCCAGCCTTTAGTAAATGCCTTCGTGTCCCAGTTTTTTGACAATATAATTCGAGGCCATGACCAGCGCCAGACCAATAAGGCCTTTAAAAAATCCGACGGTTACACCCACACTGTACATACCACGGAGGATTCCGTTATTGTACACATACGTGTCGAATACATCGCCCACATTACGCACTAACGGGTTCATCATCAACAGAACCTGCTCAAAATTGACATCGGTAATATGCCCCAAGCGGAGGATTAACAGGATAACGATCGTCGGGCGTATGGCCGGCAAAGTCACATGCCAGATTTGCTTGAATCGACCGGCACCGTCGACAACGGCTGCCTCATACCTCTCCGGGTTGACGCCTGCTATGGCAGCCAGGAAAATAATCGTTCCCCAGCCCGCATCCTTCCATATGCTTTGTACCGTGACCATTCCCCAGAACAGCTTGCTGTCATTCAGAAAGGAATATGGCTCCAAACCGACAGCCCGTATGACCTTGTTAATCAAACCGACATCAACAGATAACATGAAAAAGGTCAGACTCGCAATCACGACCCATGACAAAAAATGCGGCATATAGATTAACGATTGATTCACCCTTTTGAACACTTCGTGACGAACCTCGTTGAGCATAATTGCCAATAGCACAGGCAGCGGAAAAAAGAACACAAGCCCGAATACATTGATCAAAAGCGTGTTGCGCAGCATGATATAAAAATGCTCATCCGCAAACATCTCGTTAAAATGCTTCAGTCCCACCCATGGGCTGGCAGCGAATCCATCAATGGGGCTGTAATCTTTAAAAGCAAGCAGCAGCCCCCACATCGGTACCATCTTAAATACAGCAAAGAACAGAAATCCGGGTATCACCAGCAAATACATATGCCTGTATTTCACATATTGCGACCACGCTGAACGCGAACGGACCCGTTCCCGGGAGTTTGCTGCCGTTTTATTCCATGCTGCCTTTTGAACTTCCATTATCATGCTCCTTCCATTAAAAAATGGGAGGGTCAACGGATAGGCAGCCCACAACGAGCCTACTGTTTGTAAGTTCCGTTGACCTGGGTTGATTAGTTTCCGAAGTATTCCTTATAGCTGGCGGCAAGCTCTACGAACGATTTTTTCAATACGGCGTTATTCCTTAAGCCTTCAATATATTGCTTGTATTGATCCATCGTAATGATGCCCATAATGGCTTCCGTTCTTTTCTTTTCAAATTCATCTGCAAATTTCGGCCATTCCGCCGTCCAGGTCGTCGAACGGATAATTCGGAAGGGATCGACCGTCAGCTCTTTATATAATGGCTTCACTTTTTCGCGATTTGCCAAATCGACTTCAATCGGGGCAAGTGGGCTGTCTACTTTATCCCACTCGTTTCTTTTAATTGTAAACGGATCATTCGTAAAGCTTTGAATTTCCTTGAGACCGATATCGGTCATGATGTACTTTCCATTTTCCACCTTATGGTGGATGCCCTCATATCCATAAAATAACGCTTGGGAATTTTCATCGCTGGCCGCCATGTTGAAAACATCAAGAATTTTTTTAACTTTTTCTTCAGGCACTTTTTTGGAAATGAACAGCCCGCCTGTAAACCCCGGCTCCAAATAAGCGCTGTAGCCCCCTGGCCCTTTTAGTGAAGGGACCAGTTCTACACTGGCTTTGGGATTAACCTTTTTATTTTCCTGATCCATCCGGTATTGATGCCAGAAATTTTTGGTATGAAATATCGTTTTACCGGAACCGAAGAAATTATCCGGCTCAAGGCCTTTGACTGCGGAAAACTCCTTGGACATCAAGCCGTCCGCATATAACTTATGGTACCAATCCACCATGTCCGTATAAGCATCGCTTAGTAAATTACGGTACATGCCGCCTTCTTTGTTGTATTGTGGGGTAAAGGTGCCAAAGGAAGAAGCAATCGATTCAAAAAACAGCGTTCCTATCAGCTTGTTGCCAGTGTCCTTAGCTTTGATCTGTTTTAACGCCGTGTACAGCTCATCTGTCGTTTTGGGTAAAGGCAGGCCTACATCATCCAGCAAATCCTTGCGGATCATCCAGCCTGTATTGATCTGAGAGCGGGCTCTCGGAATAAAGAAATACGTACCTTTATATTTGGAAAACTTCCATGCCGCTTCAGGTATGTTCTTTTTCAAATTCGGATATTTGCTTAAATCCCCGATCAGAGGACCTAAATCCCAAAAGATGCCCTTATCTACCGCGTTTAATGTACCGATATCATGAGGGTTCTGAGCGGATACGACATCCGGCAATTCCCCGGTCGCCATCGCCAGATTCAGCTTCGTTTGAAATTCAACATCCGGAATCCATTCAATAGCCAGCTGCAGGTTGTTATCCTTCTGAAACTTGGTCCAAAATTGATTTTTCATGTCGGGAACCGCAGCAAAGGTTGATACCATCGTGCTATAGGCAAAGGGCTTATTGTCTGCTGCAGTCGGCTGACTGTCCGTCCCCTTTGCATCATTGGCTGCTGGGGCCGTACTACAGGCTGCCAGCGCAGATAAGGCCATACCCAGTGCGAGATACCCGGCTGTTCTTGACAACACTTTATTTTGCATGCCAATCATCCCCTCATTATAGAAATCTTTAATGCGCCCTTGTTAAACGCTTACAAGTATGTGTCTAATCAGAGCTTGTAAAGCTGTTTGGCATTTTCTTTAAAGATTCTCTGCCATAACGGCTCAGGTAATTTAGGAAATGCAAGCTTCGGAGAATCAAAATCCCAATGCGGGTAGTCGCTTGAAAACATCAACAGATGCTCGGCATCCATCATTTCCAGCGTTTGCAGCAGGTGGCTGTCATTGTCAGGCCGCTCCAATGGCTGCGAAGTGATCCGTACATGGTCGCGCAAATAATCGCTCGGACGTTTCTTCACCCAGGGAACCTCATAACGGAGAGCTTTATATTCAGCATCCAGTCTCCACATTAAAGCTGGCAGCCAGGATACGCCGCCTTCTACAAGCACAACTTTAAACCCGGGAAACCGTTCAAAGACTCCTTCTGTGATAAAGCTGACCAGATGCGCCTGAAAGCCGAGCGAAAGACAGGTGTGCCACTCAATATAATGGGTTGGATACCCCGGAGTAGGCTGAATATTAATGCCCATACCGTCCGTACCCGGATGAATGGCCAAGGGCAGTCCGGCCTCCGCACAAGCCTCATAAATTGGGTAATACTGCCGCTGTCCAAATGGCGCCCTTGCACCAGAATCCGTCATCACCTGAACAAAATGCGGATGGCCCGCCCATCTTCTGATCTCTGCCGCTGCCGCTAACGGGTCTTGGTGGGCAATCGTAATGGATCCCTTGAATACACCGTCACCATTGTATTTGCCAAGCCAGGTATCCGCAAGCCAATCGTTAAATGCAGCAGCTACGGCGGTTGCATAATCCGGATCGGGGAGCAAATTACAGAAGGCACGAGGAAGCAGAATACAATGATCGATACCATATTTCAGCACATGCTGCTCTCGCAGAAATTCAGGGTCGGAGCCGCTGGGTCCCCCGCCAGGGGGCTTGGCATCCTGCCGATCGCCATGCACAGGATTACCGTAATGGCCTCTCCCCCCACCGCTGAACCGTTCCCGCCAAGGCTGCTTCATGTAGGACTGGATTTCTTCCTTGTTTTTCGGATAGGGATGTACATCACAATCAATGATTCCGGTTTTATTGGTGCTCCGATGATGAGCGCTCTTTATCTGCTCCTCCATAATGAGGTACCACCTCTTTCTGTGTTTTCTAGAAGTACGGTGAATAAGTCCCGCTGCACAGCCAAATATCCTTCCGATCGCTGTTGAAATCGTGAAATGGGATGAGATCAAGTGGTTTATTCACGATTTCAAAGGCGAGCGCTGACGCTTCTCCAGGATCATTTGGCTGCTCCGCTTGTTATTCACCACACTTCTAGCGTCTTGCCGAATAACGTACATTATCTGTTCACAGAAACCATAACCATAACGCGCTCCTCTTCGACACTAACTGGGAACGTCTCCAGCTTGGGCTGCTCCTCCTCCGGGAGCTCTACCTCAACCTCATAGGTCTTCACCCAGCAGCGATTGGGGTCAAACAACGAGTGCCCGTTCGTTAGATCGAATTCCCAGCCATGCCATGGACAGCGGAGAATCTCTCCTTCCCGCCCATACAGAAACTCTCCGGGCTGCGAGGGTAGCGTCGTTCCTGAAACATTGCCCACACATAATGGCGCCTGCTGGTGAGGACAGCTGTTTTTCACCGCGTAGTACGTACCATTAACATTAAAAACACCCATCGTAATGCCTTCTACCGTAACAATTTTCCTTTGACCCGGTAAAATTTCACTGGTAGCCCCTACCAAATGCTTGCCCATCTGACGATTCTCCCCTCTGTTTTACTATACCTATTTACTTTATAAGTCCGGTGAATAAGGAGCGGAGCGGTCAAATAATCCTGGAAAAGCGGAGCGGTCGCCTTTGTTTCCGTATTTATACAGCTAAATGTCTTATACGATCAGAGAAATATGGAAACAACAGCGATTGGAAGGATATTTGACCGCGCAGCGGATAATTATTCACCTTATTCACCGGACTTATAACCCATAAAACTCCTCCGCATTTTCAAAAAAGATACGATTGTACAGCTTCTCCGGAAGCTTGGGAAAAGCCGATTTCGGATTGTCAAAATCCCAGTGCGGATAATCCGAGGAGAACATCAGCAGGTGCTCGGCATCCATCATTCTTAACATATCCATAAAATCCTCGTCATTGCCTGGTCTTTCCAACGGCTGCGAGGTAATCCGCACATGGTCACGCAAATATTCACTTGGCATCTTTTTGACCCAGGGGATTTCGTGACGTAATGCCTTGTACTCCATATCGAGCCGCCACATCAACGGAACCAGCCATGTCGAGCTGCCCTCGACCAGCACGATACGCAGATCAGGGAACCGCTCAAACGTTCCTTCCGTCAAGAGACTGACCAAATGTGCCTGAAAGCTGAGCGACATACAGGTATGCCATTCAATATAATGGCTTGGATTGCCTGGAGACGGAAGAATATTAATACCAATGCCATCTAATCCCGGATGCAGAGCAAGCGGTAAATGATGTCTGCTGCACGCTTCGAATATCGGATGAAAATTCCGGTGTCCCATCAGAAATCTTGCTCCCGAATCGGTAGTCACCTGGATAAAATGCTTGTGCCCTGCCCAACGGTCGATCTCCTTGGCAGCCGAGGCGGGATCGCTGTGATTGATAACGATCGACGACTTGAATATGCCGTCATGGTTATCGCCCGGACCGATCCATGTATCCGCGATCCACTCGTTATAGGCCGAGGCAATTGCATTCCCGTAATCCAGATCGGGAAACTGGCAGCTGTTCTCGCGCGGAATCAAGATCGCGGTTTTGATATTATTCGCTTCAAGCAGCTGCTTGCGCATGAAGCCCGGGTCAGAGCCAGCCGGACCTCCGTCGGGTGGAATCGAGTCCTGACGCATACCGTGGGAGGGGTTGCCGTAAAACAACCCTCTCCCTCCTCCCCGAAACCGTTCTTTCCAGAACTTCGGCAAGTATTGCCTAATTTGATCCATGCTTTTGGGTATCGGATGCACATCACAATCGATTATGCCGTGCTTCACTTTCTTTCTTGCGGCTCTGGAAGTGTCTGAAGGTTCGTCTACTGCTGCCTGCTCATTTACTGACATTGCATATCCCCCCTGCTTAAGCATAGTCATTATGGTTGCTCTATCGTTAACCTCATCCATTTACCTGTTCATTGCTCTACCTATTTATTTGCCCACCTGCTGGGGTGCATGCTCCTTCAACCATAACTTAAGCGGCACCTCTTCATCCGTTGGTGTGTAATACCCGTTGCAGTTAATCCCGTCACCCAGCAGCTGCCGTTGTATCGGATCACACTTCTGATACAGATTCTGCACCGTCATATCGTCCTTCGTCCGTATCCAACGGTAGCCGTAACCATAGAAGAGCACCTTGCGCGTAATGTCAGACCAATTCGGACTGGCCGCATGCCACAACCGCCGGTCAAAGAATACAGCCGTTCCCGGCTTCACACATACGGGAATTGCTCCCTCGAGTTGACCGATCCCATTCTCAGGTCTGACCATTGTATTATTCAAATGGCTGTTGGGAACAATCCAGAAATTACCGCGTCCTGGCTCGGAAATATCCGATAAAAAATATGCTACTTTCAACGACATACGTGGTCGCGGCTCCGATTCCATTTCAATATTCATCCGCCCGCTGTCCTGATGCCAGCCGAACGTTTTATCGTTCTGCTCCGCACCGCTCGGTGGGGTAACGATCATATGGGCATGATACAAATAAATGTTCCAGCCCAGAATACCCCATACTTTGGGAAGCACCTTTTCATAATCGAGTAAATCAAGGAAAAGCTGATGATCTGGAATAAAGTTGGGATGAAACAATGCCTTGGTTGTATCATGACCAGCCTTTACCTTCGTTTCGAATATATGGTCAACCTCTTTAGTAAGCGCTGCCACTTGCTCGGGCGATAAAGCATTTTCCAGGATCAGATACCCTGTCTCGTTAAACGTTTGACGCTCTTCCTCTGTTAATGCATACTGCAAACTAGATGGCTCCATTGATCATTTCCTCCATTTCAAATTATGATGGCCGCTTGGCTATCTCTAACATAAAAGCTTGCTTCTTCTCTATCAGCATAGTCCCTTTTTTCCTTCAGCACCATTAACGATACCCGCCTCTTTGTACGATCTTACGATTGTGGCAAAATTTTTTAGAAAGAAAAGACACCTGCTGCATTTCTGTGCAAGTGCCTCTATGAAAGTTAAATTTATCCGTATTTTTCGTTCAAAAAATCTGTCGGTGAATAACCGGTCACCTTTTTAAAAACGCGATGAAAATAAGCCTGGTCACAAAATCCCGTCTGCTCGGCAATTTCGCGAACTGTTATCGATTTGCTCAGCATCAAATCTTTCGCTACCGAGATCCGCACATCATGAAGATATTCTATCGGCGTAAAGCCGGTCACCTGCTTAAATAAACAGGATATGTAATTAGGCGTTTTCCCACTGTAATCCGACAAATCCTGCAGCTTGATGGATTCGTGATGATGATTGTGGATATAGTTTTTGATATCGGTAACGAGCTTCAATTTCCGTGTGCCAAGCTCCCTGTGATCCAGGTCGCTGTTGATCATACTGAGCATCTCCAGCAGAATCGCATAACAGGTTGTATCCAGATAAGGCCCCTTCATCTGCCAGTGATGGGTTAACTGCGAGAATCTCAGCTTGAAATACGCAGAGTTTTGAATTTTCATTTTAAAGCTCTTTTTCTTGTCCAATATGGGCAGCAGTCCTTGATCGGCTCCTGTCGAACTGAAAACCGTTGCATACCTTTGATGATATTCAAGAGCTGCTCCACTGCGCAGTGAACCCTCCGGAATGTACAAAATATCACCCTGCTGCAGCGGGATTTTCTCATTATCAACCCAATAAATCAATTTGCCGCTTGTAATAAAAATCAGTAAATCATGTGTGGTTACGGTGCGATCCATCCTCCAGCTGCTGTCAAGCTCCTTCACATAACATGAGTGCAGGTTAAACATCCACATCCGCCTCCTTGTATTATCAATATTAATTGTAAACGTTTTCTAGGGAAATTCCAGAGATTCGTTTCGGACGATAAGGTAATAAATTCGGAACTTACAGCACTAAGATTCAATCGAAACCTCTTCATCTCAAAGCAGGCTGCTCGTCCAAGGAGATCGGGATTTGCAGGCTAACTTGAGTCCCTTCATTCTCAATGCTGTTAACTTCGATGCCGTACGGTTCGCCAAAAGCAAGCTTGATTCTCCGTTGGATATTCAATAAGCCGAGCCCTTTTTCCGTGGAAAAGCTCTGATCGATATCCACCGCTTGCAAGCGTTGCCGAAGCTTGTGAAGCTCTGCAGCGGGTATCCCCTTGCCATTGTCGGCGATCTCAAAGCGTACCACATTGTCCGCCGCCACCCAGCCCTTTATGGTCAAAAGCCCTTTGCCATTCTTCCGCTCCAGTCCATGATAGATCGCATTTTCAACAATCGGCTGCAGGATCATTCTCGGAATCCTCATCCTTAGAACACTGTCTTCGATGCTGATGTACTCACTGAATTTGTCAGTAAATCGGATAGTCATGATACGCATGTAATCCTGAACGCATTCCATTTCATGGTGAATTTGAACAAAATGATCCTCCTTGATGCTGTACCTGAATATTTTGGCCATTGCTGTAGCGATCTCCACAATTTCCATCACCCGGTTGGCAAGCCCAATACTTCGTACGCATTCCAACGTATTATACAGAAAATGAGGGTTAATCTGACTTTGCAGAGAAGCCAATTCAGCCTGCTTTTTGGCTAATTCCATCTGATACAACGAAATGCTGGCTTCCAGCAATTGCTCATTCGCTTCGTCAACCCGATCG
The DNA here is from genome assembly GCF_022458865.1 of Paenibacillus periandrae. GTDB lineage: Bacteria > Bacillota > Bacilli > Paenibacillales > NBRC-103111 > Paenibacillus_S > Paenibacillus_S periandrae. Next base: position 26,512 of record NZ_JAJNMU010000002.1, read on the forward strand.
AGCATCCTGTTGATTTCAATAGCCAAAAAACCCATTTCATTACCTATCGACATTTTCAGTCTTTGCTTGCCGCCATTGTTCCCGATAAAATTGACAAAACGTATAATCCGTCCAAAGGGTAGGGTCACACTGCGGATAAACAGCAGGCCCATCACCAAAATAAGCAGCGTCATCGCCGTGCCGATCATAAAACCGCTGTTGCGGATAGTCCGCAGCTCGTCGGTCATTTCGTTAATTGGAATCATGCTGACAATTTTCCAATCCAGAAGCTCAATCTCGTTGATTTGAACATGGTTCAGCTTCTGACGATATTCCACCTGATGCTCCCTGCTGTCACCTTCCATGCCGCTAAAAATCGATTTATCAAAAAAAGTTCCCTTCAGTGAGCTTTCATCCGCCGTAACAATATGAGATTCATTATCGAGAATCATCAACAATGAATTGGGTGTGTTCTTAATATTGGTTACATGCTGGTCCAAAATCTCTGTTTTATAAACGACAATACATTTTCCCAAATCGGAAACTGAGCTGTCACTGTTTAGCGTCGAAGAAATCGAATGATAAAAGAAGTAAGCGGGACGCTCCATTTTTTCACTATTAAATACTTTCCCAAAAAATTTCGTTTGTGAACGAAAAATAGGCAGGCTGTATTTCTTCTCAAACTCCTCAAGCACTACGTAATCCTCGGGGTTTAAGGCGCCGAGAATATTGTTGTTTTTATCCACGATCATAATCGATTGAATATTTTTGTTGGAGGCTTTAATTCCAGACATAATTTCAACAACGATCTTGTTTAAACGCAATCTGTAGATCGGGTCATCGGAGCTTAAATAGTCATGTGTCATCGTGTTGTAAGAGGAGGCCAGGGCAGCATCTTTAATATCCTGCGCATAGGAAATCACCTTTTCCTCCACCTGCTTCAAAATTTTGGAGGTATGTACATTTTCCTTATCCTCGGTCAGCCCATAAAATTTGGAATAATAATAAATTTGCAGTGAAAATATCATCAGTGTGGATATGCCGACAATGAGCAGCAGCTTGTGCATTAACTTCATTTTCGTTAATAATCTCATGCCTCATCCCCCTGCAGGCTCTTGCGGTAGCCTGTCGGAGTCATGCCAAACCTTTTTTTAAAAACCTTATTGAAATAATTGCAGTCTTTATAGCCTACTGTCCGGGCAACCTCGTGAACCGATAAATGGCTTTCCTTGAGCATTTGTTCAGCTTTATTCATGCGCAGACGGGTTACAAATTCGTTGAAGGTAGATTTCGTAGCCTTTTGAAATAAATCACAGCAATACGTGTAGTTGATATAAAATTTGTGCGAAAGCTCCTTCAGGTACAGCTCATCCTCATAATGATGATTGACATAGTCGAGCAATTGTTTGAAATTCTCATTAATGAGCGGGCTCGGCGCAGCATTCTCGGCTTTTGGCTCCAATTCTCTTGCTGCAACCTCTTTCGGTGGAAGCACAGACTCCAAATGGTGGCTTAACCGATCCAGCAAGGCATCCGCCGCATCGAATTGAAGCGGTTTCAACATGTAATCAAAGCAGCCCAAGCGAATCGACTCCTGTGCATAATGAAAATCAGCCGCTCCGCTAATAATAATGAACTCTGCTTTGATCCCCTGCTCCCGGCTCAGCTTCATCAGATCTATCCCCGTCAGCTCCGGCATCCTGATGTCCGTCATGACCACATCCGGCTGCTGTTTAAGGATCAAGTCATAAGCCAACAAAGGATCGGTTGTATCCGCTATCACCACAAAACCATAATCATCCCATCTGAACGTGTTGAGTATGCCTTTAAGCACCCAAGGCTCATCATCTACAATTAACACGCGATACATAGTGCTCTCCTTTCGCAACCCAAAGGTAGGTACTGGGAATTCTCATTGTTCTATCCTTGACATGATCAACAGAATTAAAGGCACCTTCAAGCTCATTCTACTTGAGGAATCATCCAAGCGTAAAGGACAGCATGAAAAAAATCACAGTCATTTGACTATGATCATCTCATTTTTTCCTATTGAATTACTGGATGCTTGCGCCTTGTATCAGCTGGCTGTATCAGACGTAGGCGTTAAATGCCGGGTTATTGCCCAAAATATCAGCGCTAAGGCGCTAACCGCGGTACCCAGCAAGCAAACGGCGATCCAGCCTGCATGTGCGTACACGAAGGTCGAAGCCATCGAACCCGTTGCACTGCCAATGGAATAAAAGATCATATAGCTCGCTGTAAGACGGCTGCGCGATTCCGGACGCACACTTAAGATCATGCTCTGGTTAGTCACATGTACAGCCTGCACGGCGAAGTCCAACGCGATTACACCAGCAATTAACGCTAACAATGAGTACTCGGCCAAGCCGATTGGCAGCCACGATCCCAATAATACGACAAGAGCGATACACGTAGTTCGCTGCCCTAACCCGCGATCTGCCAGCTGTCCTGCTCGCGCTGCCGCTAACGCTCCCGCAGCACCTGCTAGCCCAAACGATCCGATTGCGGCATGTGAGAGTGAAAGTGGCGGTGCGCTGAGCGGCAGAACGAGCGAAGTCCACAGGATGCTGAACGCTGTAAAAATCAGCAAAGCGATCACAGCGCGGATAAGCAGTACCGGTTCCTGAACAAACAGCATGAACACAGAGCGCAGCAATTTGGGATACGATAATGTCGATGTCATTTTCCTGCGTTGAGGCAGTACACGGAGCATCACACAAGCCATCACCAGTGTTAATGCCGCAGAGATCCAATAAACCGCACGCCATCCGGCAAGATCGGTCCATATACCGGCAAAGGTACGCGCCAGCAAAATACCAATAACCACACCGCTCGTCACCAAGCCAACAACACGTCCTCGATCGGCAGGCGCAGCCAGAGTCGCCGCAAATGCGACAAACACCTGCACGACTACGGCCAGTAACCCGACTACAGCCATACCTATCAACATGACAGCGCTATTAGGAGCACAACCAACCGTTATAAGTGCAAGAACAGATATGAGCATCATAGTGACAACCAACAGGCGTCGATCCAGAATGTCGCCAAGCGGTACCAGCAAGAAAAGCCCCAACGCATAACAAATTTGAGTAATCGTAATGATAATCCCAATGGACGAATAGGCGATACCGAATTCGTTAGCTATCGTGTCAAGCAGCGGCTGCGCAAAATAGATGTTGGCTACAGCCAGCCCACAGGCAACTGCCAACAACAGCGTAGTAGATCGCGAAATTGATGGAACCATATCTGAACCGGATGTAGTAGACTCTACAGTCGTGCTGGGTTCTAAACCACTTGTATCCTTGCCGACAATTAATGCTTGTTCATCAAGCTTATCCATGTGCCTACTCTCCTTAAATATAAATCATTATTTAATACTGATCAGTATGTTATGACAATGAATAATATATAAGTTATTATTTACGATGTCAATTAATTTGACAGTAACAGAAGAAAATAATAAAATCATACTATACTGAACGATATGAAAAGAGGGCTCCACATGGTACGTCTCCGTGAATTTGATGAGCACAAGGCATTAGACGCAGCATTGCATGTATTTTGGGAGAAAGGATACGAGGCCACCTCATTAAGTGATTTAACTTCTACAATGGGTATTCAAAGACCCAGTATTTACTCGGCATTCGGGAATAAAAAGGAACTATTTGAAGCTGCCCTTCGAAAGTATACCCAGTCCCACACTTCAAATGTAAGAGCACAACTTCAAAAGAATCCATCAGTCAAAGCTGCGATTCGTTCCTTTTTTGAAAATCTGGTCGCAAAGGAATACGAAGACGCGCCTAATCGCGGATGCTTTTGCATTAATACGATGGTTGAGCTTGCTCCTCATGATGCCAAATTTGAAATATTGACCAGAGAGCATCAAATGTATTTATCCGTCATATTTCAAGAAACGATCGAACGAGGCATACAATCGGGTGAGCTTGATCCAGCTGCGAACGCAACCGCCTTGGCGCAGACTCTTGTCGTATCATTAATAGGACTTACTGTGCTCATGAAATCACGTCCTAATCGTTCCTTTGTTGACAATTCTGTAGAGTCCATCCTTACTTTGCTCCATTAACCTGTTATGACTGCGCAAAACAAAAAACCTCCATATCGGCATGAGTTACTGGAATTGGAGCTGCATTGATGATAACTTGAAATTTATTCGCCTGCATGCTGTACGTAACATCCAGAACTGAAGATAATTTCAACGTTATCGTATTTCCCTCTGAGTTGCCAAAAGCAGATAATACGCCGACGTTCTTCACACCCGGAATTAGCGCGGCCTCTAACGCTACAATAGCTGCTTCCGCCGCTGTTAAGGTAGCATAACCGCTTGTGTTCGTAAATACGAATCTTATTTTAGTCGATGTCTGTATCAAAATTCACTATATTTAAAGTGTTCTCCGGTGTTGCCACATTATCTAAAGCGGCGGTTGGTGTTTCGGGGGTTTTTATTTGGTTAGCAGCCTCAATCCAATCATTTCCATTCCAATATTGGACAAGATAGCTCGCTGGAGGAATTACTCCACCCCCGTCATTATAAAAGTATTAAGTTGAGTTGAATCTTGTTCACGGGCGTTTAGCACATGATTGAACAATAGGGAAAGCAGCTTCCGAGTCGATCGGATGCCCAGCCTTTTCATAATATTGGCCAGATGGTTTTTGACAGTTTTTTCGCTGATTACGCAATGCTCGGCAATTTCTCGATTGGAAAATCCATATACAGCAATCAGTATGAGAATTTCCGATTCTCGCTGCGTAAACTGATTACTATCTAAAAAATCTTGCATAGCGGGACCTATTCTCTGCATCTGGAGCTCAATCAATATCTCATATTCCATTCCGTCATTATCATGAGATCTTCCGTTCCTCATATGACGATTTCCTACTGTCAATAGAGAGCTTCACCTGTTCAGGCTTGCCTCCCCTTATTAAATCGATAAGCAGACATAGAGTCGAAATTAGAAGAACGCCGCCTAGTACATTCCATAAAATCAGAAACATGATCCATGCCCCCTTGAATTTCTATTTTCATCTATAAAATGCTGAACAGGCCCACACCTATTTCGAGTACTAATGACATAAATCCCAGTCCTTTGGACCTACAATTTTTATATCCGCTGACAACTTTGAGCGACAATACCTATTTATACATCAATCCAACCTACTCTATCAGACTCTTCTTCTATTATAGATGATTCTAATGACCTAACCCAGATGAAGAAATTCACTAGAAAAGCAGTATTTTGGTCATATCTCGACATTATTTTCTAAATAATATGACTTAAGTCACGTTTATGGTAAAATAAAGTCATTAGATATTTCACTTCATGTGAGGGTATGCCATGGATACACAATTAAATAGAAACCTAACTTTAATCTTGACTGCAATTGTACTAGTAGCGTCCGTCACCTTACTGCTCCATACGACTAACTTTTCTATAGGACTCTGTTTGCTAACCTGTACTTTTATCGCAGTCGTCCTGTTTCGTGATTATATCCTGAAGGTCGATCTGCACCGTAGGACCGGTGTTCTATTTTTAGTTTCTCAGCAGGCTCTGGCCCTTATCATATGGGTAGTTTCAGAGGACTTTTTTGCACAGGTTTATGTTTTGATTCTCATAGGCGAATTTACTTTTCATCACTCCAGAAACCGTTCGCTTATTTTTACGATAGTGAGCTATATCTGCTGTGTGCTAAGTCTCTGGATTTTCAAACAGTTCCCCCCATACGAGCAAATTTTCTTTACTTTTCCTCGAATCATCGAATACTTCGCCATATTTGGAATGAGCTTTCTTGCAAAAATCGCTTTTCAGCAAAAAAATCAATTGGCCAAAGATAATGAACAACTGCGAATCGCCTCGATTGAGTTGGAGCGCAAAGCCATACTACAGGAACGAACACGAATATCCCGTGAAATTCATGACTCGGTTGGACATACGCTGACATCGGCGTTAACAGGACTGCAAACAGCCTCACATGCTATCGGGAAAAACCATTATTCGCTTGCACTTGAAATGATCGACAGAACGAAGGACAACATCCTCAGCGGTTTGGATGACGTACGAGCCTCTGTACATCTGTTGCGTGAAAACCTCCCAAGTCATCCGTTCATACCTGAGCTTATGGAGTTAATTGAGGAAACCGAAAAGCTGACAAACGTGGAAATTGCATGCATGATTGACACTACGTTACCGGATCTGTCACCGATGATCGAGCTAACGATTTATCGTGCGCTGCAAGAAGGCATAACGAACGGAATTCGGCATGGTGCCAGCACGAAGTTCCAATTTTCATTAACCTATGACTCTGCATACATCCGATTTAGCTTATCCGACAATGGCAAACCTCCGCAGCAAATCGTTTATGGCTTTGGCTTGAACGCCATGAACGAGAGAGTCACGGATGCTGGCGGCAAGCTTTCGATATCAAGCCACAATTCAGCTGGCGGTGTCACGTTGGAAATAACGATTCCTTATCAGACAAAAACGATCGAGCGGAGTGAGCGGCTTGGCTAAAACAACCATTCTTATAGCAGACGATCAACCTTTAATCCGTGATGGTTTAGCGGCTATTCTCAGCATGGAGGACAATTATACCGTAGTGGCCAAGACAGGGGACGGAATTGCCACGATAGCTCAGGTACAGCTGCATCGACCACAGCTTGTGTTGATGGACATCCATATGCCAAGGCTGGATGGATTAGAGGCAACCAGACAAATCAAATTGCAATTTCCAGAAACCAAGGTGCTGATTTTATCAACGTTTGAGGATGAAGATTACATATGGGAAGCGATTCGCCACGGAGCAAGCGGCTTTTTGGTCAAAGGCATTGAGACTGAAAAAATGCTTTCTGCGATTCAAGACTGTTTGGATGATAGAATCAATTACCCTTACAGTATTCAGCTGCGCCTTGCCAGGATGCTGCATTCTTCCGAGCAGCACGAACACCGCTCGTCACAGGGTAATATCGCACCTGCTTCCCCTGAGCAACAACTGCACGATGAAAGGTTAAATGGCTTGTCTATCCAGGAACGCAACATTTTAAGAAATCTGAAGCAAGGGAAATCCAACCAAGCTATCGCTTCAGAATTGTTTTTGACAACCGGTACCGTAAAAAATTATTTGAGTACGATTTACAAAAAGCTGAAGGTATCCAGCCGGTCTGAGGCCGTCGCTTATCTTCACGAACATGACCTTTGATTTCTAAATCAACACACCGGAATCTGATTTAGCAATTGACGCGGCCCTTCATATCTCTTATTATTTTAATGATAATGATAACCATTATCATTTTTTTGTTTTTTAAGACCACTTTTTCAGAGGAGAGACATTCATGCCATCATTATTGAGATCTGCCCGTAGTCCGTTGCTGCTAATATTATCGGTTATTGTATTGTTCATAGCAGCAGGCTGCGGAAGCAATACTCAACAAACAACCCCAGTCGCAGCCACACCAGCTCCATCAACAGCCGCTTCACCACAGGCTGAAGCCCCACGGGTAATCAAGCATGCTATGGGTGAAGAAACCTTAACAGGTACGCCGAAACGCGTTGTTATTCTGACCAATGAAGGAACAGAAGCGCTGCTTACAGTCGGCATTAAACCGGTGGGCGCCGTCAAGTCCTGGTACGGAGAACCCTGGTATGATCATATTAAAGCCGATATGAAGGATGTCACAGTGCTAGGTGATGAGTTACAACCGAATATTGAACTCATCGCCAGTCTTAAGCCCGATTTAATTATTGGCAACAAAGTCAGACAAGCCAAAATTTATGATCAATTAAAGAACATCGCCCCTACCGTATTCTCAGCTGATTTATCAGGAGATTGGAAAACGAATGTTAGGCTATATACAGAAGCTGTGAACAAGAAGGCCGAAGGCGAGAAGGCTATAGCAGCGTTCGAAAAACGGGTAGTGGATGTAAAAGCCAAGCTCGGAGCTAAGGCAGCTACCCAAATATCACTTATACGCTTTTCTGCTGCAGAGGTCCGTATGTATCAAAAGCAAACCTTCGCAGGTCTTCTCTTGTCTCAGCTTGGATTTGCCCGCCCTGCCTCCCAGGTTAAAGATGCCTCATTTGAAAAAATGACCAAGGAATCGATCCCGAGCATGGATGGTGATGTCCTGTTCTATTTTGTAACTGAAAATACCGGTAAGACAGATGCAGCCAATGTGGCCGATAATTGGTTAAAGGACCCGTTATTCAAAAACTTGAACGTGTCTAAAGCCAACAAGGTCGTCAAAGTGAATGATGTGATCTGGAACTCGGCTGGCGGCATTCAAGCGGCTAACCTGCTTCTGGATGAAATCGTTACTTACTTTGAAGTGAAGTAAGCAGCGTCATATTGTTAATAAGAAATGAAAAACCTCTCCATCCGCCCGATCTTACGATCAGGGGATGAGAGAGGTTTTATTATGGTTAGTCGATTATTGCCCACGGCTGTACATCCGTTGTAACCGCTTCACCTGAGGCAATCGCCTGCTGAACCATCAAACCGAGATATTGATCCTGCGACGCTTCCCGCAGCCCGTAAGAACTTGGGCCACCTGACGCGTATTCGGCCATTCTGGTCAAGCATGTTGCTATGGCGATTTCATCATCATTCAGACGCGAGCCCACAAAAGGGTTATGGTACATCCATTGATCTCCGGCCATAATCCCTTGCAGGAAATATCCTTCCAGGTTGCCGTTTTCACCCTTATTAATCCGTTTGAAATCTAAATACTGCGGAGTCGCATAGTCTGCCAGCACATTGATGCGCTGATCCACAATCTCTCCCCGCTCGCCTCTTACACTGACCGAATTGGAACGAACCCACGACCTGTATTGATCATTGCAAAAGTCATAAACTCCAAGCTTGCCATCCTCAAATTCAAGCCATGCCAAATCCCGTTTAGAATGAATGAGCGTTTCTTCCGTAGGAGGGCCGCTTCGTGTCGGTCCACCCATCAGCGGTGTCTCGTGCCGCATCGCACGAATCTTAACCTGCCCATAGCCGGCTCCCAGCAGCTTACGCATCAGATTCATCCCATGATAATCATGGGCGGTTGATACATATGCCTCCGAAATTGTACCCAGTCGCCCCGATTCCACAAAAGCTTGCCTTGCCGCATGCAGTGGCTGATCATGATACTGCTCGGATACCTGAATACGGGCTCCGCTCAGCGTAAGCTCATGCAGCCTGAGTAATCCTTCCACATCTTGGGCAGGTGGCGTTTCCGTCAAAGCCGGTATGCCACGCTTTGCCAGCTCAAACAGGAAGTCCGGACATACCGTACGCGCTACCGATACAACAACAAAGTCCTGCTGCTCCTTCTCCAGCAGCTCTTCCAGAGTACGATACGTATGTACATTCCATTCCTGCTCAATGAATAGTCCCTTGTCCGGATCTCGAACAACCAGACCCGACACCTCAAAGCGTTCAGGCAACTCTTGGGCAATGCGCAGGAATGCTTGTGTGCGGAAGCCGCCGCCAATGATACTGAATCTAGCCTTTTTCCCCATTGTTCGTACACTCTCCCTTTCCAATTGATTGTTTTAGTTTAAAAACAGCATCAGCGGATTCAACTGGGCTTGTCTGATCCCTTCAGCAGCCAGCTTGGCGACTTCAATCGCACCACGCTCCTGAAAATGCGTATTATCAGCCGCACCCGACGGATGGTTCGGAAATTCACCGGGCACCGACCACAGGAACAGCCTTTTGGATCTTTCCACACCATAAGCCTCATAGAGCTTTCGTGTTTTGTCAGCTAAATCAATAACCGGAACCTCCTCAGCTTCGCCCAGCTCCTTAACCGCCTGCAAATACTCCCCATGTGTGTTGATAATCAAGCCATTTTCGTCAAATATACGGCGATGAACCGCTGTGACCAATACGGGTAACGCGCCTCGTTCACGAGCGCCATCGATATATAATTTTAAATAGTGCTTATAGGTGGTAGCAGGCTCAGTACGCCGTTCCAGATCCGGTTTTTGATCGTTATGCCCGAATTGGATAAAGAGATAGTCGTTCGGACGAATCAGCTTCAAGATGGCATCCAAGCGCCCTTCATCAATAAAGCTTTTCGAGCTGCGACCCGATTTGGCATGATTGGATACAGCCGCTGAAGCATTCAGGCAGTGCGGCAGCATCTGTCCCCAGCCCGCATAGGGATAACCCTCGGCCTCCTGATCCGTGACAGTGGAGTCGCCGGCCAGAAACACGGTCACAATCTGGGAGGACGCTGTAATCTCTAATGCATTTACTCGCGGCGCAATACCTGAGAATGCCAGAATGAGCTGCCCCCCGCTTACATGCACAGCAAAGCTGCGCTTGACGAATTGACCTGCTGCGGTTTGCAGACGATGAAGCAGCAGACGGCCCTCACCTGATTTTACCGTTGTCTCCGTAGCTGTTAAGATATCCCCCACCATCAAAGTCACATGATAATTGCCGTCAGGGACATCAACGATAAAAGCCGTATTTAAAGGAATGCAAAAATCTCTGCGCAGCCCGCCTGCTTCTTCTCTGTCAATCGCATATACCTTATTCACATCTGCAAAGCCATACCCCACTGACACAACATACGAGGATTCTGCCCCAATTTTCACATAGCTGTTCTCCGCTGCCCCCAAGCCAAAATCAAACTTAAATGCTGCACTCACTCTACGTTTCCTCACCATCATCTAAATTTACTGCTGCATGCCCCGGTTTTTTATATACTCAAGCCTGTGCTCTGCAATAAGCCGTTCGGTTTCAACCGGGTTATCAATTTGAAAAACAACCTGTTTAAACTCATGATCCCTCAATTCAAGCACAACCACATCATTATGATTTTCATAGGATATAAAGCACCAATGACCATCAATCAAAAACCGACCTTCTTTCACATCAGCAATCGAAGTACCTACACGAAATTGAAACATGGATAACTTAAAATCGCTGACTGATGCCTGAATGATCTCGGTGTACGGTATTTCAACTCTGCGTCTTAGAGCCCCTATACTCGTTAATCCGGTTAAATGCAAAATCAGCATATCCTTCGTAAATTCGACAGATCTTGACATATTCATGTCCTCCTCTTGAAAATTTTACGTGCAAACAACAAATAAATCAACGTTGGCAAAGGAAATTGAAACAAACCCCATACACCCCAGAACCAGGGGTACAATCCTCGCTTACGCGCGTCGTAGAACAGCCAAATGCTTTGCGACAGCAGGATGGCACCAAGCAAGATCCATACCCAAATCGGCACCTGCGAAGGCTCCAGCTTCATGCTTCCACCCGCTTTCTGAGCAGCGACACCAGTACGAACGGAACAATCAGAACCGATATCAGCTGGATAATAAGAAATATAGCAGGTGTCCAGAGGGTCAGCGAAATAAATACCGACAATAATACAATAGCGATTATCACAAACAAACCAAGCTCGAGAACCATTCTCTTACGATTCGCCGCTTGTCGTAGTTGGATTTGCTGCTGAAACCAGTCAAGCTCTGGTGTGGATGCTTGGATGTAATTGTCTAAACGATCCCACCCTTCATGCAATGCAGCTGTGAGCTTTCCTTCATCCACATCAAACTGCTCGTCAGTCTTGGACTTCTTCATACTCATTAAGCTCCTTTCGCAGATTCCTTAATCCGTTATGGATTCGGGATTTGACGGTGCCGACGGGCACATCCAACATATCGGCAATCTCCTCCTGGCTGTATCCATAATAATGCTTCAAAATAATCGGTACCCGAATATCACTCGACATCTTGTACAGTGCATTCAACACATCAGGCCATTCAATCCCGCTTTGCGTCAGCTGCCACTGCATATTGCGGACGGACTGAAGCTGCTCCTGCTCCTGCCAATTCCGTTCTCGTTTCTTCTTTCTGAGCTCATCCATATAAAGTCGTGTAGCAATCGTGATCAGCCAGGAGGCGAACTTCGACTTCCCATTGTAGAGATGCAGCTTTTCCATCGAACGCATCAGTGCTTCCTGCGTCAAATCCTCGGCCGTTTGCACATTCATCGTGAGCTTGATTACATACTTGAATATATAGCTGTAATGCTGTTGGAATAGCTTCGACAGCGCAATATGATCGCCTTTTTGCGCTTGGTAAATCAGTTGCTGTTCGTCCGTCATCACGAGCCAATTCCCTTCGACTATGTTCGAAACATCTATTATACGACTGAGGTTGCACTAAAGTTCACTGCACCCCAAAAAGAAAAAAAGAAGCCGCGGCATGTTCCAGCCCTCAGCCTCTTCATCTCGTATTTCACCAATCCTGACGCGCAAGCAGCGAGGACAGGAACGTCAATCCTTATCCCCAGCCCTGCAACCAATACTTCAGTATTGCCCTTGCATATTTATGAATATGCTCTAGATTTTGCCCTTTTCATTTGCCCTCTATCCCTAATCTTAAAAAGCGAGGTAAGTACGAAGCGGAGTGGTCATAGTGTTCTGGAGAAGCGCAGCGCTCGCCTTTGTTCACGGGTTTTCACCGATAAATCCCTTATCTAATGAGAAAACCCGTGAACAACAGCGATCATAGGAACACTATGGCCGCGCAGCCTCCACCACACTTACTCTCATGTACCTCCGCTTTACCTTACTTCAATCCACTCGTACTAATACCCTCAACAATGAATTTTTGGAATATAAAGAATACGATCAGTATCGGCAAGAGTGATAATGTCGACATGGCGAACATACCACCCCAGTTATTAAGCGAATCGCCATCGAGGAACAGCTTCAGCGCCAGAGAAACCGGATATAAGGTAGGCTTGTTCAAGTACAGCAACGGATTGATAAAATCGTCCCATTTCCAATAGAAGGAGAAGATTGCCGATGTCATCAATGCAGGAACAATCAGTGGCACGATAATCCGGAAAAAGATCGTGTATTTGTTGCAGCCGTCCATTTTCGCTGCTTCATCCATTTCTGGCGGAATCGTACGGATAAATTGCATGATCAGGAATATGAAGAATGGCATCCCGAAAAAGCTCGGTACAATAACAGGCTTAAAGGAACCCAGCCATTCCAGCTTTGCAAACATAACGTACTGTGGGATAACCGTAACATCGTGCGGCAGCATCATAGTGAACATGACGCAGGCGAACCAAAAGGATCTTGCTTTAAACGGAATTCTTGCCAGCGCATAAGCGACAAGGCCTGAGGAAACGACAGCGCCAATTGTCGATAAAATAACGATGATGAACGAATTTTTAAAGAACGTAGTGAACGTATTGCCGGCAAAGCCCTTCCAGCCGGATGTATAATTGACCCATTGAATACTGCTTGGAATCAGGTTGTAGGCTGTTGAGAATACTTCACTGCTTGGTTTTAGGGAGCTGGCTGCGAGCCATATGATGGGATACAGCATAATAAGAGCCAATCCGCCAATGAATACATGAAAAAGAGCTGCTTTTACTTGTCTTGTGCTGGATGTCATGTTATTTGTCTCCCTTCGACTCGTAGTGAACCCAATATACGGATGATTTGAAAATAGCAAGCGCTAGCAGGCCGATCAAAATCAGCATCACCCATGCCATTGCGGAGGCATATCCCATTTCAAAAAATACAAAAGCTCTGCGGTACAAATACAACGAATATAAAAGTGTATTATCGAGCGGACCGCCCTCACCTCTTGAAATAATGTAAGCAGGGGTAAAGGTCATAAAGGCACCAATGGTTTGCATGATCAGGTTAAACAATACAATTGGGCTAAGCAAGGGCAATGTGATTTTGAAAAAGCGGTGAAACGCATTCGCGCCATCCACACCAGCCGCTTCATAATAGGAAATCGGAATATTTTTCAATCCTGCCAGGAAGATCAGCATTGAGGAACCGAATTGCCATACTGAAAGCGCTATCAAAGTCCACAAAGCGGTCCCCGGGCTTCCGATCCAAGAGGTATCTGATTGAATCCCAATGACGCCAAGCATAGAGTTCAAGAGCCCTTTATCGCCAAAAATCTGAATCCACATAATCGAAACCGCAACACTACCACCGATCAAGGAAGGAAGATAGTAAGCAGAACGGTAAGCACCGATACCGCTGATTGCTTTATTAAGCAGCACAGCTACGAATAATGCAAAGCCCAGTCGCAGCGGTACACTTGCAAATACATAAGTGAAGGTAACTTCCAAAGATTTCCATATTTTATCGTCATTCCACATTTTTTCGTAATTTCCGAGCCCGATCCAGGTTGGTGATTCCATTAAATTGTATTCGGTAAATGAATAATACAAGGAAGATACAATCGGAAATAAAGTGAAAATGAGAAATCCGAGTATAAACGGAGCTGCAAACACGTATCCGACAACATTGTCCTTTTCCCACAGCTTAGTCATGAATTTCAACCCCTATACAAGTAATATGCAGTATGTCTTGCTTTCCTATATATTCTATTATAAAGATTTTGAGAGGGTTAGGAATTTAAAAAACCGTCCACTTTGTTCAAAATACAGACTCTTGACACCATTCTGCTACCGGAGCTGCTTCAAAACTTGTAGTACACAATCGTCATAAAAAGACTTATACGTCTCTGCGCATAAGTCCGAATTCCATTAATAGGATTAAATTTGCTCTTTCATCTGCATCTCCTGCTGCATAAGCTGTTTTCGATAATCGGAAGGATAACAGCCTGTATGTTCTTTAAATAGCTTGGTGAAGTGCCGAGTGCTGAGGTAGCCCATTTGCTCGGAAACCTTTTGTACCTGGGCATTGGGCAAGGCAAGCAGTTCCTTGGACTTGAGCATGCGGATATGAGTGACATATTTGATAAAGGTCGTACCTGTTTTTTTGCGAAACAATGTACTCAAATAGTTGGGTGTTACATTTAGCTCCTGGGCGACCTGAGTAATACTAATATCCTGCATATACTTCTGCTCAATATAAGCGATCGACATATCCACAAGCGAGCAGCCTATCCCTTCTCCACTGCTGAGAAGCTGCTCGCCATGGCGGCTCAAGCCATCTTTCCACTGTGCGAAGGAATGTGCACGATCCAGCTTGCAATCCAAGCCTACGTCGATGAAATCACAAATTGCAGATTTTAATATGCTCAAACGCGCTTCATGCTTATGTGTCCAGCGCTCCCAATCAATTACCGTTTTGGCATACGTCATGTAATCCTTCTCTTTATAGCATTGATTCAGCCTAAGCAGAAGGGCTGCCAGCTCTTCTATCCCCTCCTTGGAGGATAATTTGGCATATTCAGCCGCAGAAGAGCAGCAATTAATTCCATTCACGGCGCGCAGCGGGCCCCAAGCCTGCAGCTCGTCAAGCCGCTCCAGCAGCACGTTACAATTCTCACACTCCTCAGAAAAGATCGCGGTAATCGCTATGCGGTTGTTCCCGTCTTGATGAACCGCTTCCTTCAGATTGGTGAGCAGCTGCTGGACCAATGTGTTCGATCTACAGTGATCTGCCTGATTCCATGCCGTAATAAATGCGGCTCCCCCCATAGGCATCAGGACGAAAACTCCATAAACCCCTGAAGCTGAATAAGCATCCATCGAACGCCGAAGCTGCTCTAGGCAGGGTGAGCGTCCAACCATTTTTCCTGCATCGCAATGGCTGCCATCGGTATAAATCATCACAATTTGAAACCGAACGTGCAGAATCAAGCTGTCATCCGGCAGCATGTGAACATCCGTTAATCCATGAACGAGGGAAACCAACTCATTTTCAAACCGTTTACCCAGCAGCAGCTGTCGTTTCTGCTTTTCCTGCGAGGATTTGATTAAAGCCTCCTCCAGATCCTGAGGACTGACTGGTTTGAGCAGATAATCAACCGCCCCACGTTTCAATGCCTCCTGTACATAGGAGAAATCGGAATAACCGGATACGATAATCCAGTACGTGTGCGGCGAAATGAGCGAGCCCTTCTCCATTGCCTGTAATCCGTTCAGCAGGGGCATACGAATATCGACAAGTACGACATCCGGCTTTTCCTGCCTAATCAACTCCAACAGCTCCGCACCGTTCGTTGCTTCACCAGCAAGCTCCCAGGCCCCCTCCATTTCTGCGATCATGCTGGCTAGGCTGATCCTGACCAGACTTTCATCGTCGGCAATGACAATTCTCATAATGTTCCCCCCTGAACAGGAATATGAATGGTTATCGTCGTCCCTTCAAGAGGCTGACTGTATATAAATAGTTCCGCATGCTCGTAAGCCAGATGAAGTCGCTCTCTGACATTGGCCATACCGATATCCACCTTCTCATTGACCTTATCCTGTAAGAAACCCATTCCATTATCCGCGATCACTATTTCCAGAATTTCACGATCACTGGCACGCAGCCAATGGCTTTCTATTCTAAGCAGACAAGGCCGATCCATCGGCTCGATTCCGTGAATAATCGCATTTTCGACAAGCGGCTGAAGCAGCAGCTTGGGCAGCCGGATCGCATGCACCTCAGCGTCGGATTGAATATAAACCGTTAGCTTGTCGGAGAACCGAATTTGCTGAAGCTCGCCGTATTGGCGTAAAAACTGCAGCTCTTCTCCAAGTGTCGTCCAATCGTTATGCTCCAATATGTACCGCAGCATGCTGCTCAGGGAAAAGATCGCTTTTTCCAGCAGCTTGCGGTCACCCATCCGATTTAATCCAATAAAGCCATTCAACGTGTTGTACAAAAAATGAGGCTGAATTTGCGATTGCAGCGCTCGATATTCGGCGTTGCGTTTGCTTAATACGGCTTTATATTCACTGTCAATCAGATCGCCAAGCTGATCAATCATCGTATTGAATGCGGCACCCAGCTCGGAGATTTCATCCCTCCCACGAAAAGAAAATCGGGTATTCAAATCTCCTCGCTGCACCCTGCGCATAACGAGAATCATTTCCTTGAACGGTTTAATGATTGCACTCGACAAGACAAAGAATACTAATAAGGTCAGGACAATACCACCTCCAGCAAAAAGAGCACCTGCCGCGTACATCCAGCGCACTTTTTCCTTGAGCTCCGTATTGGACAGCAGCACAACAACCGTCCATTTGGCCGTTGATATTTGCTTGGATACGACTACGTAGGAATCCACGGTTTGACCATTCGGTCCTTCCAGAATCGCCTTCTCCTCCAGCTCTCTGGACAAAGGATGAGTGGAATAAATCAATTTTTCGTTATCATCATAAATAGCGATAATCGAGCTTACATTAAAGCGGATATCACGAACAATTCGCTCCAGCACCACCGTATCGGCATCAGCCATGATCACAGCCAGCGGCTGGCTTGAATCCGGGTCCTTAATGAGTCGCGCTACCGAAAATACTTGGGTAGTAGTGCGGTACTTCAAATAATCCTGCGGATGCACGCTAATAAAACTGACCCTTCCATCCGCCTCAAGCGCCTTCTTGTACCAATCCTGCTTCGTGAAGGGGAAGTTCTCCGTGGCTTCATTCGCATTCGTTAATGAAGTTACATAGGCAGAGCCATCGAAAGGCAGAAGTATCGTGCCTAAAATATCTTTTCTCGTGTTTTTCAGGAAAATGGGGAGCGTCCCCGTTAATGACTTCTCCGTTAAGTATTTCGTATAGAGCTCAGTCTCGCTCGTTTCACTTGCCTTTACCTTCAGCGCTTGCATCACCTCGGCACTCCAGTATGGAGCTACTGTTAATCGCTCCAAATCTTCCAGATACGTTTCCAAATTACCGGAAAGCGTCGTTAATGTCCCTTCTGTCAGAGCCGTCGTATCCTCCGAAATCAGGCTGTGAAAGTAGGATGGCATAGCCCAAATAATGATTAGCACCGGAACAATGATCGATATGATGAAGAGCATCGTTAGTTTCATTCGTAAGGAGTATGCAAGTCTCATGGATAAATTCCCCTTTGTTGGAAGCGATATCATTTCCAACATTATACGTCATCAGCCACCCCTACGTATATTCGTAATGCATTACCCCTTAATGGCCCCGGAGGAGAGACCATGTATAAAATATTTTTGTAAAAACAAATACAGGATCGTCATCGGAACAGCACCCATTAATGAGCCTGAAGCGACCCACCCGATGTTGCTGTTGTATTGACCAAAAAACGCTGAGAGAGCAACTGTTAATGTATGCACCTCTGTTTTTTGCAGAAAAAATACAGAAAAGGAATAGTCATTCCAAACCGCGACTCCCGTTAAAATAATAACCGAAGCTGTAACCGGCTTGAGCAAAGGCAAGATGATCCTGAAGAAAAGACCCAGATGACTGGAGCCGTCAATCATCGCCGCTTCGTCCAGCTCCCTCGGTATCGTACCAATGAATCCGCTGTACAGAAAAATCGTGATCGGCAGGTTAAATGTTACATGCAGCAGCACAATGCCCCATAACGTATTTAAAGCATGAAGATCCACGTACAGCTTATATAAGGGAACCAAAATCGTCAGGGGCGGAACAATCAACGCAGATATAAACAACGTATAGATGAACGTATTCCATTTGGTTTTATAACGGGCAAGTGGATAAGACGATGCGGCGCCAAGAATAATAACGAGGAGCACACTTACAAAGGTGATGATTATATTATTCATAAAAGCGCTGCCCAACTGGGCCTGCTCCCAAGCTTTGTAGAAATTATCAAGATATAGATAGCCCGGTAATATCCACTTGGAGCTCGGATCATCAACAGCTTTGAAGGAAGTTGTAATTAGAACATAAAAGGGAAGAATATGCAGCAAACAGATCAGAATCGATATATATTTTAAAGGCTTCGATATCGTTCTCATGAGGTCACTTCCTTTCGGCGAAGGAAATACAGTGAGCTGATGCTAATGATGGATATGATGACAAACATCAAATTACCCAAAGCTGCCGCATAACCTGCATCCTGTCTGGCAAAATAAAGCTGATACATCAATGTCGATAACGATGCGGATGCATAACCCGGCCCGCCGCCTGTTAAGGAAACGACCACATCAAACAGCTTAAAGCCGCCTATCAGATTCAAAACAATGTTGATGGTCACGGATGGAGCAAGTAAAGGCCAGGTCACATGGATAAATTGGGAAAACTTTGTCGCACCATCAATTTGAGCGGCTTCGTAGTAATCTTTTGGTATCGTTTGTAAGCCTGCCAAAAAAATAACCATCGCGATCCCCAAATACTGATACGTGTTAACGAAGGTAATCAACCATACGTTGATTTTATCGTTGGCAAGCAAATTGATCGGTTCATTGGCAAATAAAAGAATAATATCATTAAGCGCTCCACCGTTATATTGGAAAAAGAAGTACCAGATATACCCCATAATTAGCGGACTGATGATAACAGGCAAATAAATGATGGTACGCGTCAAGCCGCGCATGCGTATGCTTTGATTTAACAGCAGTGCGTACAACAAGCCCACCAGGTTTTGAAAAAATGTGCTGCCTAAGCCATAAATAAACGTATTTTTGATTGTATTCCCGATAATCGGATCCTTGAACATCCGTAAATAATTATCCACCTGTACCCAGCCGTATTCCTGTGAGTACCCGTCCCAGTTCGTAAACGAAATTTGAATCCCTTTTATAAAAGGGTATAAAATGAACACACTAAATAAGGCTAACGCAGGAATATACATAAGGTTAAGCACGGAGGCCGAACGGCTCCATTTGATCAAGCGATTGGTTTCCTGCTTCGTGGTTTTCAGCCTCGAAAGGTTATCACGGCTTGCTGGCTCTGAAGTGGTTCTTGACATGATGTCCTCCATTCTCTCCTGTAAAGAGCAATGGGGAGCCCGATAGAGCGAGCCCCCCGTCTATAAGCTCTCCTTATTTTTTGCGTAGACGTTCAACTTCCTGCTTCATGTTTTGGGCAAACTGCTGTGGGGTTATCCGATCAGCCAGCAGCTCGGTTCCTTGCTTACACATAACGTCCCACATGCCATTGGGCAAATAAACGCGGTCAAAGTAAGGGAATACACGAATATTCTCAAACTCTTTATAAAAAGCGGAAAAATTATGATTAGCTTCGACGCCCTTGAGTCCAGGAGGCAATTTGGTGGAATTCGCAATTTTAGTCATGTTCTCTTTTTTGGCAAAAAACGCGACCAGCTTCTTCGATTCCTCCATACGTTTGGTATCCTTGAAAATCCCCATTGTATTTCGTTCGCCACCAGAGAAGTTAGGTGCATCTCCAGCTACCATAGAAGGAACCGGAATGTAGCCCATTTTCAAATTGGCATTTACTTTACTTACTTCATCAGCGAATGATGGGCCCGATAGAGCAAAAGCTACCTTGCCATTAGCAAACAGCTTGGGCATATCACTGTATTTGGCAGTCAGCGCGTCCTTGTTGATGTAGCCCTTCTTTTGAAGATCCAATAGCTTTTGTGACAAATCAGCCCATTTGTTCCAGTCAAAGGTATTATTCATTAGGGCCTCGGCATCATTTTTGGGTGCACTAATGAACGCAGAAGTCGAGAAAATATCCAAATACGAGCCGATCATCCAATTATCGATTCCAGAGAAGTAGAAAGGTGTGACGTCCCCCTTGGACTCGGTTTTAATTTTCTCCGCTGCTGCCATCAGTTCATCATAGGTTTTGGGTGGCTGAATGCTGTATTGCTTGAGAAGGTCAGCATTGTACACGATTCCGTCCTTCGCTTCACTAATAACGAGAGCGTACACTTTTCCATCTTTATCGGTCACGACATTTTTGATCGTATCTGTCATTTGTGAAGCCCATGCTTCTCCGCGGAGATCTGCCAAATATTTTCCATATCGGATCTGGGCCCAGCCATGGGTATCGAACACATCAGGCAAATCGTTAGCAGCCATTTTGACCTTTAGTAAATTCTCATACTCCGTTCCCGGGAACTGCAGCTCCACATCAATGTCAGGATTTTCCTTTTTGAACGCTTCACCAATTTCCCTGTAAATCGTTTGAACCGGTGGATCATTAACCGTACTGTATACAGTAAGCTTGGATTTGGCCCCTCCGGTGCTTGGTGCCGGTTTAGCTGCTTCTGTTTTGGCCGGGGGTTCTGTCTTCGGCGTCTCTCCTCCCGCTTGTCCCGTCCGGCTCGAGCAGCCTGCTACCAGAACCGAGCTGACAAGCAATAAAGATAAAGTACCTTGGGTCCATTTCTTCATATCTTCAATTTCCTCCCCTAATCAATTTCCTTTAATTGTTATTTCTAAGATGTATTGTATCATCATTGTATGCGTTTACATGAGATACTAATCTACGATAAAAGCGCTCATTTTTACTCCACCCAGCTTCTCGGTAACAAAAAACGATCAGGACCAGAGCTTCAGTAGCTGCTCATGTCCTGATCGTTTTCATTCATTATTTTTTGTTTTTGGCAAGGATGGCATTCGCTTCTTTACGGAACTTGGCTGCTCCATCCTCTACGGAAATTTTCTTGTACAGAATTTGCTCGCCTACATCCTGTAGAACCTTCAGAACTTCAACAGAACCTACTGGGTATGGAGGATCGTTCGGACTGCTGTTCTCTGCTGCCCATGCTACATATTCAAATACTTTGGTTTCTTCCGGCTTTAAGAGCGGTTTCAGAGCTTCCTGAATTTTGGAGTTAATTGGAACACCGCGCTCGCCCTTCATGATTTTGTGAACTTCAAGATCATTGATAAAGAAGTTAACGAATTTGATTGCTTCTTCTTTATTTTTGGAGTTCTTGGTAACGGACAAGCCTTGGCTTGATTTCAGGAACAGTGCTTTTTTGCCTGTATTGCCTGGAGGTGCAATGATTTCAGTAGGACGTTTGGCTGCTGCAGTCCAAGCGATATATTGGTTGGACCAAGCGAAGGAAGCACCTGCGTTGCCCAGCACCATTTCGTCATCTTCCGGCGTCAATTTCTTTTGTGCCATCTTGTCCAGAGTCAATACGTAACCAGCATCATACCATCTTTGGTAACGTTTGAAGAAGTCGATAAACGGCTTGTCATCGGTATATCCAAGTGCTGTACCGTCAGCTGTATAGATTCTTTGGTCTACACTGCGCAGGTAGTAAGGGAAGAAGGTTTTGTAATCGACACGGTCGCTGAACAGCTTGCCATTTTCCTTGAACTTCTTAGCCAAGGCCTCCATGTCATCCCAGGTCCAATCCTTGGCAGGTACAGAAGCGCCGACTTTCTTCAACAGGTCTGCATCCATAACAGGGCCAAGTGCATTCACACCCATTGTTAATTGATATTGCTTGCCGTCATATTCACCGATTTTCAGGTACGCTGGTGAGATATTGGTTTTATCAATCGTTCCTTTATCCATATAAGGACGTAGATCCTCAAGCTGTCCGCGACCACCGAATTGACTGATATAGGCATCATCCATTTGGATAATATCAGGCAAATCATTAGCAGCTGCTTGCGGAGCAAGCTTTTTCCAATAGTCGTCAAATGCTGCATACTCAGCTTCGATCTTGACGTTCGGATTTTTTTGTTGATACAGCTCGATAATTTTCAGTGTATAGTCATGTCTTGCTTGACCGCCCCACCAGGAGAAACGCAATTTCACAGGATCTTTGCTTGTTGATGCTGCTGGAGCTGGAGCAGGTGTGGCTGCATCCGGTTTTTTCGTTGTATCCGCTCCGGCTGATGGTGTAGCGGTAGCTCCACATCCCGAGGCTGTAACTAGCAATGCTGCAGATAAGATTAATGTTAGCGCTTTCTTCATATCTGTATCCTCCCTTTATTTCGAGTTCTACAAGAATTATTATCACTCTTTTTGATCAAAATATGAATTCAAAAAACCGTTATCCTTGTTTAAAAAACAGACATTTCATCCTGCATAGACATTTTGAACGGAATTGCATCCTTTTTTCACCATAAAAGAAGAATCAGGTCTCAGCTCAACATGAACTGGCCTGATTCTTGACAGGGAATGATCCCAAAGTCGCCTTTTGATCACAAAACTATGACTTTTTATTGTACTTAGCCAGAATCGCGTTGGCTTCTATCCGGAACCTGGATGCTGCGTCCTCGATTGAAATCTTTTTGTACAGGATTTGCTCGCTGATATCCTTTAACAGCTTCTCCACTTCTACCGCGCCAATCGGATTGGGGGCATCGGCAGGACTGCTGTTGGCTTCCGCCCAGGCTACATATTCGAATACTTTTAATTCTTCAGGATTAAGCAGCGGCCTCAAGGCTTCCTTGACCTTGGACGATATGGGAACACCACGCTCGCCCTTCATGATTTTGTTGGCTTCAATGTCATTGATAAGGAAGTTTATGAATTTGGCAGCCTCCACTTTTTGCTTCGAGTTTTTTGTAATCGCAAATCCCATGCTTGCTTTGAGGAATAAGCCTTTCTTGCTGTTCGGTCCCGGCGGCGGGAGCAGCTCCGTTGGACGTTTGGCAGCCGCTGACCAAGCTGCATACTGATTGGACCAAGTGAAGGATGCCATCGCGTTGCCCAGCACCATTTCATCATCCTCCGGGGTGAGCTTCTTCAGCGCGAGCTTGTCCAGACTCAGGAAGTATCCGGCGTCATACATTTTTTGATAACGTTTATAATAATCGATAAATGCCTTATCACTGGCATAGCCGAGAGTGGCTCCGTCCGGATCGAACAATTTTTGATCTATGGAACGCAGATAATAGGAAAAATACACATCATATCGCATGTAATCACCCAACAGCTTGCCGCTTGCCTTCATTTGTTTGCCAAGAACCTCCAGATCATCCCAAGTCCAATCCTTGGAAGGCATTGCGACACCTGCTCTGCGAACCAGCTCAGGATCAATCGTCGAACCGAGCGCATTAACACCAGCTGTAATTTGATACAGCTTGCCACCATACTGGCCGCTGTTAAGTGTGTTGGCAGCTACCGTGCTAACATCAATGGTTTGATTATGAATGTAGGGAGTTAATTCCTCCAGCTGAGCTCTTCCGGCAAATTGACTCAGATAAGAGATATCCATGGAAATAATATCGGGCAAATCGTTCGCTGCTGCCTGTGGAGCCAGTCTTTTCCAATAATCGTCAAATGCCGCATATTCAGCTTCAATCTTGACGTTAGGGTGCTCCTTCTGATACAGCTCAATGATTTTGAATGTATAATCATGCCGGGACTGCCCGCCCCACCATGCAAAACGAAGCTTGATCGTTTCCTTGCTGGTGCCTGCTGCTCCAGTCTCCGGCTTAATAGCTATGTCCTTCGTTGTTGGTTCGGCTGTATTTGCCCCACAAGCAGTTGTTGTAAGTAGCAATGATACAGAAACCAGAAGCATTAATGTCTTTTTCATCAAGTACAGTACCCCCTTGTCTCTACTCCTGCACAAGGTCTATTATTACGCTTTTTCGTTCAAATATGAACCTAATATACCGTCCTGCTTGATGAACCTCCCCTGCCTACGTTTTGCTTAGAGGCAGGAGTTTCTTACTACTACTTACCGTAACTTTCTACAAAACAGCAGGTTGGCTGCTGTCTTTCACTACCCTGATAGCGGAAACGTTGACAGCAAGTTATCGTAAGCAACACTTTCGCAAGTGGGTGGGAACCTCACCATCTACTACTTCTAGCTTTAGGCTATCCGTAGATACTTGATCTCCTGGGTTTCTCCCAAATGTCGGATCTCTCCATACAGATGCTTGGATAAGATCCCTTTGCTCCCATGGACATCCCGATGCTCCTTATAGCCGCACCAACATCTGTAATTTCTTGTAGACGTCTTGTTCCGTCTACCGCAACAAGGGCATTGTTGGCTCGTATAGCTTTCATCGATCGTTTTCACGCGGGTTCCATATGCTTCAAACTTGTATCGGATTTGCTTCTGGATCTTGCCAAAGCTCCAATTGGATAACTTTTGGTTCACTACCTTTCTTCTTTTCTTTTTCGTGTTCCGCTGTACGCCTTCGACTTGTCCGATGACCACTTCTTTGGCTTCATTTTCCGTACACCACTGTACAAATTGCCGGGTTGTTTTGTGAATCGCATCGTTCATTTGCCGTTCGCTCTTACTCAATATGTATTTGTGGGCTCGGTTATATCGCTTCCACTGCCGGCTGCCTTTCTTGCATTTACTCATGAGCCGCTGAATTTCTGCTAACTTCTTATTTCTGAGTCTGTGAACACTTCTTAGCTTTCTGCCTGTTATGATGATGGATTTGTTCTCGGTGGTCGTTGCGGCAAGGGAATGAATCTCACCCAAATCCACGCCAACCAACTGTTTCCCGACATTTTCCACAGCTACTTTTCCATCCTCGTAACTCATTGAAATCATGAGTTTTCGATCAAACACGAGTTCGATTTCTTTGATCTCTGCAGCAGGCAGGCGAGGCACTGTAATCCAGATGGCTTGCTGTCTTTTTCCCTTCCACACCCCTAAACTGAGTTGTAGGGTATTCCCCTCGATCTGGAAAGCTTTGTCCACCCATTTCGTGTTGAAATGGCTCTTCTTCTTGTAGGGGTATTTAGGGTTCAGTCCTTGTTTTCTCGCTTGTTGCGCGCTATCCCGCGAGAATAAGTACTTATGGCACACCGCTTGGACCGATTGAGAGTGTAGGGGGAATTGACCTTTCAGTTCGGATTGCAACTGCGATTGGCTGATCCATTTCCCCTCGTGTTGGTGTGCATAATTTCTAGCGTGGGTCAGACATTCGTTCCATATTTCTGCGGATATTCGATTGCATGCAAACAGTCGATTTAGATTCTCTTTTGTCGTTCGGAATTCCGTTTTTATACAGCGAATCATGCTGGTTTCACTTCCTTCTCTGGAGATGAACGCGAACATATATTCCTATTTTATCAGAAGTCAAATCCTTTTGCTACAAGAAAAAATGCCATTCATCCCCGTCTTAACGACAGCGGTTGGAGGGCATTGTCGTTGGAAGTGGGGAATTCTGGCTGATTTTGTTAAAAAAACAGAGCCTGTTCATGTAGCCTTGATATATTCGGAAGGCGTGCAGCCTGCGTATTTCTTAAAGACCTGACTGAAATATTGCGGATTATCTCCAAAACCGAGCATTTCGGCCAGCTCAAATATTTTGATATCGGACTTCTGCTCGAGCAGTTCTGTCGCTTTGGCGATCCGCACCTTCATGACATAATTGGAAAACTTTTCACCCGTTCTTTTCTTGAACAGCTTGCCCAGGTAATCAGAGTTCATATACAGCATTTGATGAGCTACCCAATTCAGGGAAAGCTCTGTATTGCCCAAATGTCCGTTAATGATGTCCAGCACTTTATCCGTAATCGCGCAATGCTTGTTTTTCGTATGCTCATAATGGCTGAGTGTAATTTGGCTTGCCACTTCCTTGAAGAAGGCCTGGATCGATTGCAAGGTTTCCAGATCCATCAGCTTGACCAGGTGGTCTCGATAATTCACCATAGCGTCTGCATTTCCAAGTCGAATGATTGCCATAAGCAACTGAATCACATACGATTTGGACGTCGATATATTGGAACGAAGACCTGCAAGCTTTTGGAAAAACAAATCTATCTCCTTATTGGCCTCTTCCCACAACCCTGCTTTAATTTGCAGCATCAGATTATCCTCGTCATAAGCAAACTCTCTGGGTTCAGGCTGCTCTACCCCCACAATATCCCGCTTCGTTATCAAGCTGCCTTCTCCCAAATAAAATCGGTAATTCAGGCATTCCAGCGTCTGCTTGTACAGGGAGCGTGCCCGGATAATTTCATCGGCTTCACTAAGCGCGATGGTCAGATCAATTTTGTAATAACGTAAAAAAGTTTCGCGAATTTGGTGAATGCAATCGTACAGTTCACTGACAGACTCCGCATCCTCAACGACTATTAACACCTGTCCGCCGACTGTGGAGCTTAGAACGGTTTTTTGCAGCAGCTCCTCAGCAATGTTCTTCACCGCAAACATATGCTCAAACTCAAAATGTCCCTCCAATTGAAACAGGATCAGCCTTACCTTGCGATTTTGGAGATCCAGGTCAAACAGCTTGCGGTAATATTCCCAGTCCCGGTTGCCGTAGGTTTTGTTCGTGACGAATTCCTTGAGGAATTGCTCCTTAACGTGCGGCAGCACCTTCTCCAGACCATACCTCATATTGTGCACGAATTGTTCCCGCTGCTCCTCACGGTTCAACTCATCCACGAGCTCGACCAATGCTTCCAAAATTTTATTTTCGTTACAGGGCTTCAACAAGTAATGCTTGACCTTGTAGCGCATCGCTTGGCGTGCATATTCAAATTCACTGAAGCCAGACAGCAGGACCAGCTTGATCTGCGGATATTCCTCGAACATTTTCGCTGCCAGCTGCAGACCATCCATCCCGGGCATTTTAATGTCGCTGATAATAATATCAGGAGGGTTCTGCTTAACAAATTCGTAGGCTTCGATGCCATTTCGGGCCGTCCCGGCAAGTACCGTTCCCGCCGCTTCCCAATTTACCACATTCGATATTCCATCCAAAATAATACGTTCATCATCAACCAACAACACTTTATACATGCCGCTCCCTCATTTCATCTGGTATGGTGATCGAAATCCGGGTTCCCTTCTCGATTTCACTTTCAATGGACACGCCATAACCTTCGCCAAAAGCCAGGACGATACGTTCCTCAATATTGGAGAGCCCTATCCCGCTACCGCGAGTAGGCGCTGCACCTCTTCGTACCTGCTCCAGCAGGCTCGCTTCCATTCCTGGACCATTATCCTCCACTACTAGGATCAATACTCCAGGCTCTCTCTTCGTCCAAATTCGAATATGACAAGGCTCCAGCATCGATTCCAGCGCATAGTGGATCGAATTTTCAACCAGCGGCTGCAAGGTCATCTTGGGGAGCAGCAGTGATCTGGTGTCTTCAGCGACGTCCAGTTCAAATACAAGCCTCTCCTCGAACCGGAATCTTTGAATCGTAATATAATTCATCACGATATCCAGCTCCTCGCCAACCGTAATCAAGGTTTCCTTCAGGCTGATCGAGCTTCTCAGTAAAAATCCGAGCGATTCGACCATTTTTGAAATTTGCGGTTGTCCATTCGATTTGGCTAACCAGTTGATGGATTCCAGCGTGTTATATAAAAAATGCGGATTGATTTGAGCCTGCAGCGCCTTAAACTGGGTTTCCTTGATCGTAATCTGCTTGGAGTAGTTCTCGGTAATCAGCTCGTTGATTTGTTGAATCATCATGCGGAATGTCCGCCTTAACTGACCCACCTCGTCCATTTGGATTGAGGTCCAATCCGAGTTTTCCATACCTGCGAGGCTGAAATCCCCCTTCTGAACCTGCCTCATCCGTCCGATCAATTCCTCAATCGGCTTGGTCATCGTTCTGGCAAATTTGATCGCCACAGCCATTAACAGAAGTAAAATTACGACAAAGCTCACGAACAAGATGTTTTTCATCAAAATAATTTTTGTGAAAATTTTATCAAACGGTGTCAAACTGAGATAAGTCCAGCCCAAATATTCCGAGCGAACCTGGGAAATAAAATACTGCTGCCCGTTGTAGGGCTTGATGGCATAGTCTTGACGGTCCATATAGGTTTCCACAGGAATCGGCGTCAGCTTCTCTGGTCCTTTACTGATCGGATAGATCACATAGTTGTTGGAGGTTACCTGTAAATCGCCATTTTTTAATTCAGTGCCTTCCAACACATTTTCGGCAATTCTATCAAAATAAATTCTAACCGTTAAGGTGCCGAGACGATCAAGGTCAAAATTGGTACCATTATAGGAGCGTATTTCCCTGGCAGCTATTAAATAGGAATCCTCTGCATCAGGTACAATCCAACGGGTTCCTCCTTCGCCTTTGGCTGATTCGTTCAGGATCATTTGTTTCTTGGCAGTAGAGGATCTGGAGGCCTGGCCGGCTACAGCTTCACCACTCAGCACATCCGTCACTTCTATGGAATAAATATATTTTTCATTGCCGGCATATTGGACAAGCCGATCCGTAACATAAGAACGAATTTTGTATTTTTCAAATTCTGGTGTAAATTCATTCAACGATAGCAGCAGTTCCTGAACCCTCAAATCCGTGACAATATTATAGGAGATACGATCGAGCTTTTTAAGCTCATTTTCGATACCGCTGGAAGACAAATTCAGCAGCTGTGACGATTTGGAATACAACTGCTCGTCATAAATTGAATACACATACTGCAGAGACAAATAAGTACCCAAAAAGCAAATACCCATGACCAGCGATATGATTGAAAACACCTTATGTTTTATTTTTAAATTCGCATAGTAGGAAGGCTTGATGGCAAACATAAATGGTCTCACTATAACACGACTCCCCTCTGCTGCTATGTCGGATTCCCCTCTATGTTACAATATTGCAAGCAATCTAGCCAATAGCTTACAAACAAAGAACCCTCAAAACCACTGATTCGTGGCTCTGAAGGTTCTGAGGTGCCTTATTATTTGCCGCCGCTGCGTTTTTGATAAGCTTCTGTCATTTCCTGACTCATCTTGACCATATCCGCGTCGGCTTTCATTTTAGTTACGAATTCATCCCAAGCGGTAATCGGTTCTCTGCCCAAAATGATTTTTGTTTTCAAATCCTGAACTTTCTTTTCGTATTCAGGCAATGCTTTTTGCACGGTTGGCGAAAAAAGTCCTGTACTGATATCCGCTACACTGTTTTTGGCGCGTTCATCCTGGATTTTGGTATACAAAGCATTTACTTCCTTAGGGAAGAATACTTTGGTTGAGCTTGCATAAGGATCGGCCACATAGGCAATCTGATTAAAATCGGCTCCGTTGTCTGCGGCCAGCTTCTCGGTATTAATCACCTTGACGCCGTCTTTCACTGTGTGATGCGTACCTTCAAAGCCATACTGCTGAATTGCGAACACCTCGTCGCTCATCCAGGTATCCATCAATTTGAGAATACGTTTCATTTTGGCTTCAGGTACGGACTTCGGAATCGACATCATACCTGAGAAGCCTGGACCCTTCGGATTATAGCCATTAATACTTGTAATCGGGTAAAAGTTTTCCTGCTTGAAATCAGGCTGAACGACCTTCAGCTTATCGTAATAGTCGACCATCGTTCCGGCTTTATCAGAAATAATACCTGCTTTGCCTGCTTTAAACAGATCCCCGGTTTGCGTCAGCTTCAACGCAGCAAAATCTTCCGGAATGAGCTTTTCCTTATAAGCCTTCGTCAAAAACTCCAGCGATTTACGCGTCTCAGGAAGAAAGCTTGTATGCACAAACTTGCCGTCGAGCAGCTTCCATCTTCCGTTTACACCCGTAAAGCTGTTTTCGATCTGCCCTAAGGCCCCCATATCCGTCGGATTGACATTGGCGGCAAAAGGTACGGTATCGTTCTTGCCATTCTTGTCAGGATCTTTTTCCGCGAACGCTTTCATAACATCGTAAAGCTCATCGGTTGTTGTCGGCACCTTCAAGCCCAGATTGTCCAGCCAATCTTTACGAACAATGAAGAAGTTATCTGCTTCGGATGGACGCGGACGCGGAATCCCGTAGTTTTTACCATCCTGCATTTTCGTCAAATCCCAGGCGGTTTTGGAAATTTTACTGCTTAGATTCGGATAATCCTTAATATAAGGAGCTACGTCCCAGAACGCGCCTTGTGTTACAGAATTACGAAATACCGAGGTGAACGGATCATTGATCAGAATCAGCTCTGGAATATCACCGGAAGCGAGTGTTACATTCAGCTTGTCAGCGTAATTGTTGCCGGATACCCATTGAATCTTCATTTTGGAATTCGTTGCTTTCTCAATTGCTTTTTTAATCGGATTATCATCTGCAGCCGGTGAAGGTGTAAGCAGAATCGTCATGATACTGACCTCTAGCGGCGCTTCGGTTTTGGCTTCCATCTTTCCATCTGCTGCTTTCCCTGCTGCCGGGGTGCTTTCTTTAGCTCCTCCGGAACAGCCCGCCAATACGGCCGAGAGTGCCAGAATTGCAGCTATGGAAGCTGCTGCTGTTTTCGTGTTTCGTCTTGCATTCATTGGTGATCCTCCCTTTAGTTCTATATTCGATGGCTCACCATTGACGTTAATCGATTGAAAGTTTGCCAACAATCATACTCTTTTGTAAGCCGCGATTTACATGGGTTGGACTTTGTTGCAGCTATTGCACAGGCTGATGTGACAAGCTTTTATCCCTATCAGGAGCGATTCAGCTCGCGGAACTGGCTTGGAGTAATCCCCTCGTATTTTTTGAATATACGATTGAAGTACGTATGCTGATAACCGACACGTTCGGCGACTTCATTGATTTTGATTTCAGTCTCGCGCAGGAGGCCCTTGGCATTATCGATCCGAATATCGGTCAAGTAGTCAATGAAGTTAACGCCCGATATGTGCTTGAAGGCTCGACTTAAGGTATAGGGACTGGTCCCGAACAGCTCTGCACAAGAATCCAGCGACAGCATCGTCATGTAATTTTCACGTAAATGAAGAATCACTTTCTCTACCATTTGCTTAAGATGAAAATCCTGCCGGCTGATCAGCTCCTGGACGAATACAGCTACCAGCTTGTACTGGAACCATTTGAGCATTTCTTCCGGTTCCTTAAGCTGTGCCAGCTGCTCGAACAGGTTGACGCCGCCGAACAATTGAACGGGATTCATACCGGATTGCAGAACGGCATACCGTATGCTTCCCAGCAGCTGCAGCATCCCCTGCTGCACAGCCAGCTCTGTCGAACCGCTTGCTGATAATTCCTTCATGAATTGTTCGATCAGCTCTACAGCCTCATTCTCCAAGCCATTGCGAATTGCATGCACGATTTCTTTTTCCAATGTAAAAGGGAAAGTGCTTTCCATCAGTGTGCTTGATTTGGACAGCAGCTCCGTCTTGATGATTTGATTGTCGTCAAGCAGATCGCGGTATACCAACGCCTGTCTCGCCTCCTCAAACAAATGCGGAATTTGCTTTACCTGATACGTCGATTTGCTGATCGAAACCGTCACCTGCATTTTCAGAATACGATTGATCGTTTGGGTCGCCTCCTGGCAAAAGGAGCTGATATCATCCTCCAGCCAGCGTACAGGATGATCATGCGGAAATGACAGCAGCAAGCCTACGGAAAAGTTGTGAAAATTGATAACCTCAACCTGCTCGTATTGGGTACCTGTCAGCTCCTCAATAATATTAGCTGCCGTGAACGTAACCAAATCCTCATCCCCGGAGGTAAATCGGCCCTGCAAGTTGGAAAAACCTGTTAATTGGAACATTAATGCCACAAACTGCCGATTATCCGTTTTCCAGCCGTGATGCTTCATTCGCTCCCGCAGATCATTTTCCTGAAGTGAGTAAAAATAACCCTGCACCAATTGCAGGAAAAATCCCTCACGCAGCAGCGGCAGCTGCTCCGTTAGCTTGGATCGCATCGTTTCACTCTCTTTGGACAGATGATTCCACTGCTTCTCAAACAGATCAAATTCATCGCTCAGCTCCGTCCCCTTATCACCGGACAACAGCCGGACCAGCCGCTCGACAGGCGAATACATCCGATGTGAAACGAACCAAGACATCAGCAGCGCGAGCAGCAGGCCTGACAGACTGATGAACAAGATCCATTTGGATACAAGTACTACCGGCGCGGTTATGGAGGTTAGAGGGGCAGCCGAAATATAGACCCAGGTTGTACCCAGCCGTGAAAATTGTCCGTAAGAGACCGAATACGTTGTCTTATTGTGCTCAAACAAGAATGACTCCGATTTGGAGCTGTGCTTCAAATATTCCTGCTGTAAGGCTATATCGATATCTGTAAATTTACCAATGCCACCGCTGGACAGCTTCCAGCTGCCATCTCCGGTCAGGAGAATTGTCTCCCCTTCATTGTAAGGCGTCAGCGTTTTTAGCATTTTTATAAGATTTTCCTGATTAATCGTTGCTACGATGGCACCAAATGGCTCTGTACTGCCACCGGGAATTTTGTTGACCAAGGATAAGGAGTTGGACACAGAATCCTTGGTTGGCGCCTCAGGGTAAGCGTTCGTCCAAAAAACGGATCGCTCCTTCTTAAGCAGCGATTCATAAGGCTGCCGGCTTGCAGGCTCGGTAATGTACGTATACTGCAGCTTGTTGAAGATCAGCGGACGTGGCTTATCGAGAAACAGCTCAACCCGCTCCAGCAGCGGGTGTGCGCCTTCCATCACGAGCAGCGTCCGATACAAATCCTGAACCTGCTCGAAATTATAGGAAATATCCAAGGTTTTCAATTTCTCATCGAATTTGGAATCAAACGCCCAATGCGAGAAGGTCAGCTCCAAATAAGCCAGCTGATCGTCAATATTTTCCGCACGCTGCTTGATCTGATTTTGATGCAGTCGCTGCAGCTCACCCTCCATATTGTCCGAAGCCAACCAGTAAATACTGACACCGATAATCAATCCGGGAATGCTCGCGACCAGCAGCATCATTACCAGACTTTTACGAAAAAATCGGCTGTTATATTTGTATTTTGAGGCAATCCCAAACCATCGCTTCCAAATTCGATCCAATATCGCTCACCTTCCAACCTTTTGTGGGAGTCTACGCAGTTATGACACACTATTCAGCTATGTTCGACAACAAGCCGCTGCTATCCTGCCTGCGTGACTCCCCGATCTCTTGTTCAATCGATCAGCCCTTCACAGATCCGACCATGGCACCCTTGGCAAAATGCTTCTGCAGGAATGGATACACGAGCAATATCGGCACCGTTGCCACGATAACCGCGGCCATTTTCAAGGTTTCTGCCGGAGGAGCAACCGTAAGCACGTCAGCCTGCAGATCGGTATTATTCGCATTGAGCAGCATATTTTGCAGCATAACCTGAATCGGCCATTTGGAGGCATCCGTAATATAAATCAGTGCATTGAAAAATTGGTTCCAGTACCCAACCGCATAAAATAATCCAAACGCCGCCAGCGAAGGAAGCGATAAGGGCAAAATGATTTTAAACCAAATCGATAGATCGTTACAACCGTCGATCTGCGCCGATTCCTCCAGTTCAACCGGTACACTGTCGAAGAAACCTTTCATCAATATAACATTCCAGCCGCTCGCGAGCGCCGGTATTATGAGTGACCATAAGCTGTTGATCAGTCCGAATTGGCGGACTACCATGTAGTTCGGAATGATTCCCGGACTGAACAGGATGGTCAATAAGATCAGCAGCAGAATCAGCTGTCGGCCGCGCAATCTTTTGCGGGAAAGCGTATAGGACAGCGCCGCTGTTACGATCAAGCTTAAAGCTGTGCCGACGACTGCCAAATAAGCACTCACACCGAGAGAGTTCGGAAAAGCCTTGGTGGATAACAAATATTTATAGGAGTCCAAGGACCATTTCTCCGGGAACAAAATAAAGCTTTTCTGCAAATATTCCACCGGATCCGTGAACGATACAATGAACACATAATAAAGCGGGAAAAATGTCACAATTGTGACCAAGGCCAGAAATACGATGTTGATGATATTAAACATGCGATCGCCTAAGCTGGATTTCATGAGGAACCTCCTTAATAATACGTTGAATACGTATGGCTGTGCAGCCGTTATCTTCTTCTGATCACTGTTGGTTTCAAGGTCAAGGCGAGAACGATTGTAAGCTAGTATACGCCTTCTTCGCCCATTCTTTTGGCGATCCAGTTGGCCATCACGACCATGAGCAGACCTACAACCGACTTGAATAATCCAGCCGCCGTACTGTAGCTGAATTGCGCCTGCTGAATACCGACGCGATACACATACGTATCAAATACCTCAGCCACCTCGGAAACTGCTCCGTTATACATCAGAAATACCTGCTCGAAGCCGACATCCATCATATGGCCCAAGCGCAGAATGAGTAAAATAATCACGACATTACGGATTCCCGGCAGTGTAATATGCCACATTTGGTGCAGTCGGTTGGCTCCGTCGATTTTGGCTGCCTCATACACCTGTGGATCAATCCCGGCCATAGCTGCGAGGAACAGGATGGTTCCCCAGCCGCATTCCTTCCAGATGGATTGCAGCGTAAGCATGAGCCAGAACGTATCTGGATTGGTCAACACATCCATCCGGCTAGCGCCGAGTGATTCCAATATTTTATTGACCAGACCCTCACCCTTCGCAAACAGCAGAAAGGTGAGTCCGGCGATAATAACCCATGACAAGAAGTGCGGCATGTACACAATAGATTGCACCAGCCGTTTGTATAGCACACTTCGTAATTCGTTCAGCAGTAAGGAAAGCAGAATAGGTAAAGGGAAAAACAGAACCAAATTCATAATGTTAATCGCCATCGTATTGCGAAACAGCAGCATAAATTCTGGATTGGAAAAAAATCGTTGAAAATGCTCCAAACCGACCCACTCGCTGCCAGTAATCCCTGCGAATGGCGAATAATTTTGAAAGGAGATCACGATGCCTCCCATCGGTATATATTTAAATAATAAGAAGAACAGCAAGCCCGGCAGCGCCAGCAAATATAAGTATTTATCCCTGCGCAGATCGAGGCCAAGACGGCGTAGACGTGTCATCCGTCTTGCACCGGCAGGTACCGTGTTCGTACCGGGGGCAATTCGTGGTTGTTGTGCAGCAGACATGGCTTTACCCCTTTCTTTGCGAAATCAATTTAACAGCGTGTTCCTCATAATCGAAGTATTTGCCTTCTAGCAGACCGATCAATGTATTCGTCACTTTGACTTCTACATGGTTATCCGCCTCTCGCAGCAGTGTGGCAGGTCCTTCCCATAAGTAAGGCGACCAGGTGCAGACACCAAGTGATGTACCATTCACTAGCACTTCAGCACAATCATGGAAATGAGGGTCCCAGACTGCAAAGGAAAGCTCGAATCTTGAAGCATCTGTGGAAGGTGCCACTTCAACATGTTGTGTAAACGAGAAAACGCCAGCATAATACGGATAGCCCTTATATGGCCCTGCCTGTAAAGGCAGCTTGTGTATCTCTGGACCCGACAGCACTGCCCGGTTAGCTTCATCAAAATGGACCTCGAATGGACCCGTCACATACAAGGCATCTACAATGCCATCGCTATCCTGTCCTATCTCTATATCCACGGTAAGCAGATTAATTCCTTCCTGCAGAAGACTTGTGATCTCCTGGGACCTATTCATATGGTCATAGACAAAGACCGCTTTGAAATTATGAATATCCAGTACATGCCCATTGATTCGAATGACCGCCGAGCCTGCAATGGCACTATCATCCATCAGCATTTGCACCTGTTCAGGCAGCTGCTTCACCACGAATTCCACTGAATAACGTGCTTGAAGCGGGTAGGCTAGTGAGACTTCCATCGGCGTCCCGAAGGTTTGCTGCATCATGACAGGCAGCGCCGAGGTTTCAGCCAAATCCGCACATTGGTCTATGAACGTTTTCACACCCACATCAGCACCAGCGGTAGAAAAGCTATCGTTGGACGCAGCTGCATCGCTGAGTGTTAATCGGAAAGTATCCAGACGCAGCACATTTGTTTGCTGTGCGCTCATATTCCAAATATCAGACGCATCCAGTGTCCATTTCCAAGGCTTAACTGATTCGGATTGCTGCTCTGACGAACTCGCATTACCGCTGTCAATACGGACGACCTCAATCAGCTTTGATGCAAATGGCGCTATCGATAGCGGAAGTCCCCACGGCGTGCCCAATTGTGCATATTTGCCTTGCAGATCGACGGCCTCGCCGGTATCCAAGGAAAGCTCGCGGAATTCGAGTGTATAGAATTCAGCAGCAAGCACATGCTCACCCCACAAATGAGATTCGATCTGTAATTCAACCTCGCGTTGTATGGATTCCTGATTGCTAATAAATACAAGTGCCTTGTTTTCCTCAACAAGACGTGTTTGCAGCATCAAGCCCCATTCACCGCAAGCCGGCTGAAGTCGAACCGCCATCGGGTCCAGCTTATCCAGCAGCTCTGTAAAAGGCTTCAGCACTTGCAGTTCATCAGCTGATGCTGTAAACGGAAGGTGGTAAGCGTTATGCTCTCCTTTATTCCAATCCAGAAGCTCACCATCGATGGATTCATTTTCTGGATAGGAGTTAGTATCAGCCTCCGAACTGCCCTTCGAGCTTGGTTCCCAGAAGCTTTCCGTGACACCTCCAGTTAATCCGAACGCTGCAGTAATCTCAGACAGAGCCGATAGTGGCGAATCAATTGCTTCATACGGCAGCTGCCCCATACTGATCACCTTGCCACCTTGCTGCAAAAACGTCTGTATGCTTTTCCAGGCTCCGCTCTCCAGGTTCGTAAGCGGCGGCAGAATCAATGTCGAGTATCGCGCGTTGCCCAGCTTGATCGTACCGTTGCTGATTTCCGCAGCTGCCAGCAGCTCCGGGTCCAAATGATCAAAATCTCTGCCCTCTAGACTCAGCTGGTACAAGATACGCACCCACCAAGCTCTTAAGCTGCTCAACCTTTGTTCTTCAGCTGTATCGGTGCCGCCATGTGAAAAACCATGGAACGGATTGCCCATTCGAGCCCATAACGACGTTATCGGCTCCAGAACTGCAATTGAAATCACGGCTTCTCCACTGCTCATGACATAGCTGATCCGTCCCGTATAATCACCCAGCTTGCGGAAATGCTCCCAATACGGATTTTGCAAAAACTGCGAAGGCGGCGCATCATGCTGGGTCAAGCCGTCAACCGTATAGAAAAAGGCATGAAAGTTAAAAAAGTTCGTTCCCTGTGCAGCCATTCTGTCGATCATCCATCGTGCATCCTGCAGCGTCATCGACCAGCCCACGCTGTGGAAGCATTCGATCAGATTCCGTTCCCGTCCAAGCTGGCGTGCCAGAGAACTGACCATCTTCGCACTGCTGCGGAATTCAAAAGCTCTATGATTAAGTATCCACTCCAGCGATCGCCCGAGCTTCTCATGTGCGGTATCACCGGCAGGTACATGACTGAATAATTGGGTCGTATGTCTTACCGAAGGTACCTCTGCGACGTATTCCAGGCCGTGCTGCTCACACCAATCATGAACCTGCTTATGATACGATTCTCTTAGCAGCAGATGGACTGCCTCATAATAATCGTAGCGTATCTTAGCCGCACCCTCCGCCTCGGGATCCAACAGTGCATACAGATGCTCCAGCAAATCATAGCCATTCAGCTCGTGGAAAAATCCAGCCAGCTGCGGGGACCAGGGAATACTGCCGAGCAGGCCGATTTCATCGGTGAACATTCCCTTGATTGTCGTGCCAAAAAACTCTCCCAAATATTTCGCATATTTATCATGCGTCAGTCGAATAAAAGTCGCCATGGCTTCCCGGTTGCAAGGGTCCACGAACGTACCGTAGTATTTAAAATCTTCTATTTCTTTTTCCTGAGCGATCCATACCTCCCACTCACCATCAGGAGCAGTCCAATCCAGCTTTTGAATCGTACGGTAAGTAAAAAACCGCTTTTGATTATAGGCAGTCAGTCCGGTTTTTTGAAAAATCGAATCGGCTTGAAAGTTACCTATGGAATCACGGATAGGTATCGCTTCATTCCAATTCCTGCGTCCATCCGCAGTAATGGGGACTGCCTTGGCATAAACAATACGTGCCCAAGGCAGCTCCAGCGATAGGTGTTCACCGCCCTGCGCTTTTTGTGACGTATGTGTTAACGTGTAATGCTTGGCTTCCGGATGCTCCAGCGTAACCTCCCCGCCGGCAATACCACTCGGATAGGGATATT
Organism: Paenibacillus periandrae; assembly: GCF_022458865.1. Classification (GTDB taxonomy): domain Bacteria; phylum Bacillota; class Bacilli; order Paenibacillales; family NBRC-103111; genus Paenibacillus_S; species Paenibacillus_S periandrae. The sequence goes on from NZ_JAJNMU010000002.1 coordinate 65,020, forward strand.
CGTCATACAGCCAGACATTTAATCCGCGTTTCTCTGCCGCTTCGACTGCAACACGCACCTTTTGAAACCAGGCTTCCGATAAATAAGGAATTTTCAAGCCCTGTCTGGCGCAGATGAATACACCACCCAAACCTTTATCTGCCATTTCGTCGATTTGATATTGAATTTGACCATCTTCCATTTCACCATTCCAAAACCAGAACGGATGTATACGGTCTGCCGCCGCTGGTTGTTTAAACCTTTGCATATCAAACATGATTGAGCTGCCTCCCTGATCTCTATAATGAGTTCTTGTAGGCTCACTATAAAATACATCCGTTCGATCAACAATCATACTCTTTTGTATCTGTTCCGCACTGCTTGATATAGCCTTTGGACATTTTTGCACAGCTTCAACATCCTTGCAGTATCCATGTCACTCAGCTGCTTGAATAGCAAAAAAAGCCTTATTCATTAAGGCTTTTTGGAGGATACGTTATTTGCATGGGAAGTCCTGTTGCGTCCCTCTCCATGCTCAAGGGGACTGCCAATATATTATCACTGCTCAGCAGCGCGGAAACAGCCAGCACCAGCGCATCCACAATATCATCCCTTGCCACAGCCTTCCGTGGATAGGCTGCCATCGTCTGTTCGATGATCATTCGGGCTTGAGGATACAGTATCTCTAACAGCAGTATGCGTTCACAATAGCCTGGCTCGGTCTGTTTGTTATGCAGCATCGGTGCGCCGGACAACATGGTAAAGCATAGCTCAGGATGCGATTCTCGAAGCTTCTTTGGAGCTATAGGATTGTTCTGCAGCAGCTGATCCAGCTCACGGATTTTGGGAATGATATACCAGGCTTGCTTCGATAACCCACGTGATGTCAGTTGTTTACTGAGCGTATTGGCATCACTATACGAAGCTGCATCCAGCAGCTCACGAATCGGTGCCGAAAAAATACTTGAAGCCCGCCTAGGCCGCAGCAGCTGTCGGGCCTCTTGATCACAAGTCCTCACTCCATTCTCACAGGAAGGCAAGCCTATCGGCATATCGATCAGCAGCAGCTTGGCGTCGCCGTATTCCCTCCACAGCTCATCCAGCTCCTCATGTACCTTCGTCGTCCAGATGCCCTCTGTAGATAGCGTAACGGCCATCCATCCGGCTTTGCACCCATCAATGCCTACAAATCTTTGTATGGTCATCTCTACGAACCTCTTTATTTTTAATCTGATGAGTCCATGCCCAACTCCAAGCCATGCCATTCTTGATGAAACTGCTCCAGAAACTGCTCCATCACACTATGTCTATCCTCGGCAATCCGTTTGGCGCTGTCGGTATTCATCAAATTTTTCAATTTCAACAGCTTCTCATCAAAATGCGCAATCGCTGTAGATTTACCGCTGCGATAAGCCTCTGCTGTCATTTCCTTACGAGGAGACAACTCTGGATCATGAATAAGCTGCCCTTTCCAGCCTGAATAGGCAAAAGTCCGTGCAATACCGATAGCTCCAAGCGCATCCAGACGATCGGCGTCCTGCACGACCTGTGCCTCCTTCGATACGACAGGAGGATTGTGCCCGCCCTTATACGAAATACTTCCTATTATATCCATAACTTGATGGATTGCTGCAGGCTCGACCTCTTGTGCAGCCAACCAATCGCTAACCTTGGTCATACCCGCCGCAAGTGATGGATTCAGCTTCTCATCAGCTACGTCATGAAGCAAAGCAGCTAACTCACAGATGAATACATCTGCACCTTCTTTCCTGGCAAGAAGGACTGCCATTCGGGTTACCCGATCAATATGCCACCAATCATGACCACTTGAATCATCCCCAAGCTGTTCCCTCGAAAATCGTCTTGCTTCATCTATTACACACTGCTGATCCATAGTTATCCTCTTTTCATCCTGTTTATAATTTTCTCGGTACAACCATCCAAACGAACAAATATACAAGCGCATATGGTAAAGAAGTATAAATTAGCGTATCCGTACAACTAGGATAGACAGGGAGTGAGCGTATCGTGGCAAGTGGCGTCGTAGACATTCAGGTTTCCAAAGAATTGGCTGAGAACACGATGGTTATTATTTATAATTGCGAGGGCGGGTTGCCCAACGATCTTCACCTCATTCGCGACGGATATGAGGTTACTCTGCAGCGAGCCGATCTCGAGGGCAAAGTAAGAATCGTTCATGAACAAGGGAACGACTGCTCGTTTAACTATATCGAAGTTGATCCATTGACTGCAAGAAAATTCCGTATGCGACATGGCAGCCGATTTATATTGAACTACGATCCTAACGTGAATCGGCTTCGTATACGCAGAATCACAACAAGTCAGGCTCATGGATATCTTGTTTCGGAACCACGAAAACACCGGGATGGCAGTATCATTATTGGCTATACGTTATTGAGCTGGCTCGGTATTCCTAGTACATCGAATCTGGTCATTACCTTGGACAACGGCTCCATCAGCAAGAAGCTGAGGGTTGTCATCCCGGAAAACGAGCTGGAAACCGATTTCCGCCTTACCGCTCTGAATATGCGAAGGTTCCGACTGACACCCCGCAAAAAATGGGGTCTGGTCTATAACCAGTTGACCCAAACCTTGAAGGTTATGCCCACGGCCGCAACGGTTTCCCGTCGAACAAGACCCAGACCTGCCAAACCCACACGCCGTCGATAGTTCGAATCGCATACAGTTTTTATGCACCAGACCTATTGGCTCGATATGGGATTACTCGCATTCATTATGAATATTGTACCGTTAATGAGCTTCAGTCCGTCGCTGTTCTGCTGGTTGTCGAGCCCCGACGGGCTTATTTGTTACGACATTAACGGCCGCCGTTACAATCATTGCGATGATTGAACCGTACAAGGCAACTGCCATATCATGCTGCGCATCCCAAGGATCACCTTGCGTACCGAGAAATAAAGTACCAATCTCAGGTGCCACGATAAAAGCCGTCCACATTTCGATCAGCTCATAAAACGCTCCACTTCCAAGCACTAACGCTGGGGCCAGATAATACGCCCATGAGCCGCTTGGCTTCATCAGTCTTATGATCAGCTTATCTATCCAACATATGGTATTCAGGGACAAGCCTCTGTGGTATCCTTAGAAAAATCGGATTTATGAGGAAGAGGTCAGATGATACCAAGACTGAAATACAACATTTGCTTCATTAAACAAGGTAATTGTATACTGCTGATAAATAGAGAAAAGCCGAGTTGGATGGGCTGCTGGAACGGTGTTGGCGGCAAGCTGGAGCCAGAGGAATCTCCTACACAATCGATGATTCGTGAAATCAGCGAGGAAACAAATTTGGCAGAAGCTGATTATGAGCTTTCCTATAAAGGGATTGTGACCTGGGAGGTGGATGGTCAAGATTTGGGTGGTATGTACTTGTATGCAGCCGAATTGCCGACAGATTTCCCATACCCTACTCCGATCAAAACTACAGAGGGTATTTTAGACTGGAAGCAGCTCGATTGGATCCTGAATCCTCGAAACCAAGGAGTAGCTTCGAATATTCCTCTATTTTTAAATGCTCTGATTTACGATCCTGCTTGTTATGAACATCATTGTGTCTATAGCGACGGAAAGCTGATGCGTCACAATTCCACCCCCATCAAGATGGTCGCAGAACAGCTAGAAGCATTCAGGCACTAACTAACAGACAGACAAAACAGACAGCTTTCGCTGTCTGCCCTATTTATCTATGAGTATGAAACTAATTGGCTTGCATTAGCGCTCCTGCAGCACCGTCATGAGCCGTTTAACTTCACCAGTCGGAGTTGCAATGGTTTCGTACACGTTGATACATAGTGGATATTCCTGCTCGTCAGTGCGCAGGTTATCGAAGGTAATAAACTGCATGCCGCTCACCAATCGGTTAACCCCAGTAAAATTCAAGGTCTTGACCGATAACAGCTTGCCTGTTGGATCTATGAGCTCCAGCGACATTTTGGAAAAGTCTTTATCGGCGATCATCTTCTCCTCTCGCTCAATGTCGAGACTAAGCTTAAGCCTGTACGTATAAGTAATCGGTGATGTAGCAGAAGGTGCGCTTGTACGGGCCATCAGGGACCAGTCGTTGAGCTTCACTTGGAATGGATAAAAGGATAATTTCTCCGCATCCATAACACCCTGCTGCAAAGCAACAACGTAGGCGCCGATCGTGTTGGTCACTGGAGCTGCTGTAGCCGTACTAGCTGCTGCCGTTGTGGAGCCTTTGGTATCAAGTATTTTTAATACAAATGTACGATCCTTCATATCTATCGGCATCCGATAGGAATAGCTCAATATATAAGCCGTTCCCGGCATAATATCCTGTGCGGTTGTCGTTTGTCGGCTACCGCTGTATGCAGCGCCGGATTCAGTCTCCAGCTTCGTTTGAAAAACAGGCAAGGGCAGCGGTTGATCTCCGTTATTGCTTAGCTTGAATTTACCAATCACCGTATTGTAGCCTTCTCCCTCATTCTCATGCATGTGCATCTCGACCAACGAAACGGACATATGAGGGGCTATCGTATCTGACAAGCTGTCAAAAGAGAAGTCAGTGCCATACTGATAAGCCAAGCTTTGTACGGGAAGATCAGCCTGACCACCTTGCGGCAGCGCAATATTCAATCTGCCAATCGAATAACCTACTTGTGTAACTGCTCCTTTGGCGTCCATCTGTCTGAAGCTTTCTGAGCTTAATACATTCAAGCTGCTTAATACCGTATCTTTGTCTGCTGGAATCTGAAAATACAAATAACGCTTTTCTCCCGGCTCCAACGTGATGGTGCCCTGTTCAGTATTTACTCCGTTAAATAAAGTCGTGTTTACTCCAGCAGCACCGACTCTGCCATCCATACTAAGTGACGGTAACATTTCTTTTTTCGTAGAACGATTCTCCACCAGCAGCTTTACCGTATGGATGGTGCCTTTTGGAGTGCTTTCTTTATGGATCGCTGCCGGCTTATAAATCAACGGTGAATCGATATTCGGAATTTGGAAGGATTCCTCCCATGTCTTCTTGGCAGATAGGTCTTGTATGGAGGATAACGCACCATTCCAGCTGAGTCCCGATACAGGGATGGTCAACAGCTCTGTTTCCGTCTTCGGATATGTATACCAATCCACAGACAGCCACACAAGCTCCTTCAATTCAAACGTGTCCTTACGATCAACCACGGCCATATAGCTCAGCTCTTCATTGGTCTGAGGACGGATGGCATGAGCATTGAATACGCTGGCTTGAAGCGTATACTCGGAGCCATCAGCCGCTCTCACTCTCAGCTCCATATCCGGTATGCCAACCACTTTGGACACCGTGCTTTTTGTACGAGCCACAACGGCAATTCGTTGTCCTTCCGAGGTCGTTTCGTTCAGCACACTTTTAATTTCTACCTTTAAGGTATCATTTAATAGATAGGAGTTCGGCTTGGTTATTGATATCCCTCCAGCATCTATCGGTAGAATTGTCGCTACGGGTTCTGAAGATTCTGCCGCTACCGGAGGAATAAAGTGAAACAAGGAAAGGGTAAAACCGACTGCGACCGCTGCAAATTTCATTTTTGTGCTCATGCTGTAATCTCCTTCATCTTGTTATTCAAACTCAGCTTACGGTTTTCTTTCATGATCATCAGACCGACACCTAAGGACAGCACACCCAGCATGAGAACAAGCACGCCGATTTCACTGGCATAATAAGTCAAGCTTCCACCACGATAACCAATGCCACGGATAAATTTGAATAGCCATGTAAGAGGAAGCAGACTGCCCAGCATTTGTGCCGAGTGAGGCAGCATTATTGAGGCCACCTGAAAGCCTGATAGCATAAAGGATGGATATACAATAGGATACGTTCGCAAGGTAACCTTGGCAGGATCAGCCGCCGTCCAACCGACGAGCATTCCGATAACGGTCACTACGAGTGTATAAAGAATCAACGGTAAGAGAAACGCCAGCGGACTACCGGCAAACCGTAAGCCCCCAAGCTGCTTCAACACTCCGAATACAAGAAGCAAGCTAATGGTTGAGCTCATCGCATAAGGCAGCACTCTCAGCCATAAGCCGATCGGACGCGTGAGCTCCTCTTGCAGCTTACCCTCAAGGCGTAATCGCGGTACGATCGCGGCTGCTCCGCCAATTGTAATGCCAAGCGCCGTAACATTCACGAATCCGATAACCATGAATGCGATAAAATCGGATGTCGGATTGTACAGCAGCCTTTGCTGCATCGAAAGAGGGGCAATAATCGCAGCAGCAGCTTCATCCGATACGCCCATCGCTTTCAGCTTGCCCATCGAGGTTGTCGTGTTCTCTACGGTAAACAGCTCCTGTACTCCATTACGAATATTGCTAACCGCAGCAGGCATCGAATTGTCGATCAAAACCCCTACATTCACCTGCTTGCCCTGGAGTCGAAGCTGCTCCATCCCACGAGGCAAATAAATGACCGCCATATAAGCTTCATTCGCCATCAATGTATCCGGTGTTACTGCATAGTGAAACACATCGACGACATTCATATATTGAGAAGCATTGATTTTATCTGTAAATTGTCTGCTGTACAAGCTGTTATCTTCATCCACCACAGCAATTGGAGCCTCATTGATCTGGCTGTTTTGAAACAAGTAACCAAACAGGGCCGATACGAGCAGTGGAACGATTAAAATAATAAGTACAAACTTGCCTTGCAGCACAAATCTCCATTCATCGAGCAGCGATTTCATCTATATGCACCTCCGCCGTCATGCCGGGGAGTAATTTATCGATCCGATCCACCTCAATGCGAGCCTGAAACATCGTAAGATCAGCTGTTCCTTTCTCCCGACTCATCCTTAATCCCGCGAACTGAGGAGCGGCTGTGACAAATTGAATTCGTCCAGTTAATTGATCAGGAAGTGCTGCAAAACGTACCGGAACCGTGCCTTCCGGCTGCAGCTTTGTCACCTGGCGCTCATCCACATACATATCAAAATACAATTTACCGGTTTCCAGCACGATTAATGGAGTACCCGATCCTACATTTTCGCCTGCTTTGGGAATAATTCTGGCTACTTTGCCATCAACAGGAGCTTTCAATACCATTCGCTCCTTCTGCACCTGCAAGGATTGCAAAAGAATCTTTTGCTGCTCCTGCTGCTTGATCAGTGCATCCAAACCAATCCGCTGATTCGTAATGTCCTGCCCCGTCAGCATGTTCTGTTCCAATATCGCATTAGCTTTATCTGTCAATAACGATGCCTGCTGCTTATCCTGCTGCGAGGCACCATTGAGCATTTTGTTCAATGCCTGCTGCTGCTGGTCCCGCGCGTTTTCCAAGGTGGACAGCTGGCTCCGTGCATTTTCCAACGCATCACGATGATCCTTGTAGGCGTACGGATTTTTATCATATGTATCTTCGATATTGAGCAATTGATTGTACAGCTTCAACGCGTGGGTATGTGCTTCGGTTGCTGCCGCTACCGCGAGTTTCTGACGTTCGATATCCTCCGACCGTGCGCCTTCAAGCACCTGCTCCTGTGAGGTCCTGGCCTGCTCCACCCCAATTTGCGCCTGCTTCAGGGCATTGCCGAGCTTATCCTGTGCGACATTCAACGCATCTTCACTTTGCTTTACCTTAATGGCCGTTACTTCTATGTCCGCCTGCGCCTTTTGCAGCTGTAAATCGATATCCGTTGGGTCAAGCGTCATCAGTATATCGCCTTTGCTTACCTTCATTTCTTCTTTTGCGGCCAAATCAATGATTTTGCCACCCACGCCTTGGAACGACACATTAACCTGCTCCGCCGTCAGAAGACTCCCCTTATGTTTGGCTGCCAGAGACACTGCATCCTTTCCCTCAGCAGCGAGCAGGTATCCTCCGCCCCCTAGTGCTGCGCCCAATACCAGCAATAGTATCAAATTCCGTTTCATACGATTCCTTCTCCCCTCATGATGTCTAGTGTGCAGCCTGCAATCCCTTGAAAATAAATCGGAGCGTATGCTCGACTACTTCTTCCAACTCATCCTTGTCCTTGATGTCATCCTGCACAAACACCGGATCGAAAAAAGAGTGGACACGCGAAAAAATTAACGTACCTACAATAAAATTCAGCGTATGCCTCAATGATTCATACTCAAATTGTCCCTGCTCTTTCCCCGATATCAATATTTCCCTCAAAGGCATCCATAAGGCAAACACACATTTCTGCAGCTTTTCCGCTCTCGGACTTTGCATCATAATTTCCTGCTGCAATATGTTGATCAGCTCCGGCTCCTCCCTACGAAATCGTACGAATTCTGTAATGAACCTCCGCAAATCCTGTTCAGGATCAGACAATACGAAAGGCTCCTGCAAAAATTGCGGTGCAAATGTATCATACAAAGCCAACAGTACGTTCTCCTTGCCACCAAAATGATACGATACCAACGCCAACGCAACACCCGCTTGATCACATATTTGACGAACCGTTGTCCCCTCAAAGCCTTTTTGAGCAAACAGCACCTTCGCTCCATCCAAAATTTTCAGTTTGACATCCTTGCTATCCTGCATCGTTTCAGCCTCCTGAACTAACAATTTTATATCGCAAATGATTTGAACATTTGTTTTGAACAAATGTTTTGAACGTTTGTTCAAATTGCTTATAATTGGATAATACACCCGATGATGCCCCTTGTCAATGTATAAATCGGCATAAAAAAGAAGCACCCCCAGCTCACCTGGTAGATGCTTCTGCTTGCCATTACGGTTAAGTTAATTGTACTGAGTGTTCAAGCCAGTCCCTGCTTGGCCAAAGCCACGGTTATCTTCTCCAGCAATCGGTTCAGGTCAATCGGCTTCGTGTCAAAATCATCACAGCCAGCTGCGTTCGCCTTCTCCTGATCTGATGCCAGCACAGGCAAGCTCAATAAATTGGTGAAATGCCGTGAACATAATCCCCTTCTTTTATACAACCTCCCCGTTGCAAAAGGTAACAGCGCTATCATGAAACAAGTCAACGAATACATCCACAACCTTTGGGTCAAAATGCTTCCCACGCTGATTTACCACTTCAGCAATCGCTTCCTGAGACGTCCACGTTTTTTTGTAAGGACGTTCATGCGTTAATGCATCATAGAAATCAGCAAGTGCGACAATTCGTGCTTCTATCGGGATAATCTCACCACTTAATCCTTGCGGATAACCTGTCCCGTCCCATTTTTCGTGGTGAGAGCCGGCAATAATTTCTGCCATTTTCAAAACCGCAAAGTAGCTTCCTGCCAGAATACTGGCGCCGATGGTCGTGTGCAGCTTCATCCGCTCAAACTCCTCAGGCTCAAAGCGCCCCGGCTTTAGCAGGAGCTCATCAGGAATGCCGATCTTACCAATATCATGAAGCGGTGCCGCCATGCGGATCATCTCCACCTGCTTAGCAGGAAGCCCCAATCGTTCAGCGATCAGACCGGACAGTCGCCCAACTCGTTGTGTATGCTGACCAGTCATATCGTCACGATACTCAGAAGCGCGGCCAAGCAATTGCAAAATTTCGTCCTTAGCTTGCCGCAGTTCTTTCATTCGCTCCTGTACGCGTTCCTCCAGCAGCTCATTTTGCTGTTGAAGCTGCAGATGAAGATATCTCGTTTTTAGTAAATTGTGGATTCGCAGAACGACCTCGGTTCGATCATACGGCTTTGTCAAAAAATCGTTGGCGCCTGCTTGCAGTGCCATTTTTTTGACTTCTGGCGTAATATCAGCCGTTAGCACAAGAACGGGTAAATAGCTGTCTTTATTGGTATGTTCACGGATCAAGCGCAGTACCTCAAACCCATCCATTTCCGGCATGTGCAAGTCAAGCAGCACAATATCCGGGTCCAGCTGTTCAATTAAAGGCATAGTCTGACGAGGGTTCGTACTGCTGTGCAGGTTCTTGTATCCTACGCGGTCCAGAATCCGTTCCAGAAGACTCAAATTATATTCCTGGTCATCAACAATCAATATTTTTGCCAGCTTAAGGCTTTCCTCTACCATACTTTCGCTCCATTCGGTTGTTCACTAGCCTGAAAGCTTTGTATTCTCATGGGTACAAAAAAGGCTTGCTCCACATCACCAGCAGATAGGGGTTTGCTGTAGTAAAAGCCTTGTATTTCCTGACATTCATTATCCAGTAAAATATCAAGCTGATCCTTGGTCTCAATTCCTTCTGCAATGACTTCCATATTCAGATGCTTCGCCATCGATATGATTGTTGCAACAATCGCTCTATCGTTGTCATCGCTGGTTATATCGGTAATAAAAGAACGATCGATTTTGAGCTTATGAATCGGATACAGTTTCAAATAGCTTAACGAGCTGTAGCCTGTCCCAAAATCATCAAGGCTGATCCGAATGCCGCTATCACTCAATTCATTCAAAATCTCTGAAGATATCGAAGCATCCATCATCATGCTTTCCGTGATTTCCAACTCCAGATATTGGGGCTCAAGGCGTGTTTCTTCGAGAATTTTCTTAATCTGTGTCACCAGGTTTGTCTGATGGAACTGTTGGGAGGACAAGTTAACAGAAACAGGAATCAATGGCCCTCCAGAATCATGCCAGGCCCGCATTTGTGCACAAGCCTCACGTAACACCCATGTTCCGAGTTCATAGATCATTCCTGTCTCCTCGGCAATGGAAATAAACATGCCTGGCGGCAGCATACCTTTGGTCGGATGCATCCATCTTACCAAGGCTTCAACGCCTATCATACAATTATCACTCGGGCGAATTTGCGGCTGATAATAAAGCAGAAACTCATTACGCTCGATAGCTTTTCGCAAATCGCTTTCCAGCTCTATTTTTTCCTGAAGCTCGTAATCCAGCTTGCTCGTGAACAGGAGATACCCGTTTTTTCCGTTTTTCTTGACCTCGTACATCGCCGTATCTGCATGTTTGAGCAGCTGCACATCATCGGCTCCATGCTGAGGATAAATAGCAATCCCGATACTGGCTGTAATGTAGAAATCATTGTCCTTAAGACGGTATGGCAGTTGTACAGCCTGGATAATTCGTTCTGCAATTTCAATTGCTTTGCTTTCATCGTAGCTATTGTCGCATACGAGAGTAAATTCGTCACCGCCAATTCGAGCCAGCGTCACTTTATAGTTTTCTACGCTTGTCCGAATGCGCTCACACATTTCTTGCAGAAAAATATCTCCGTAGGTATGTCCCAAAGAATCATTAATGATCTTGAATCGATCAATATCCAGCACCATAACCGCAAAATTCAAGTCCGTGCCCTGGGCTGCCTCGATAGCTTCCGCAAGCACCTGATTAAACCTTCTCCGGTTCGGTAATCCGGTCAGCTCATCATGATAAGCAAGATGCTGTGCCATTTCCTTCGACTGTTTCTCTTCTGTAATGTCCTTGGCGATAATATGATTGCCGACAAGTCTTCCCTTAATCTCTACAGGCACGTTGATAATACTCAAATCGAATCGTTTGCCATTAGCTATTAATGCGGTCTCATAGCTTTGCGGCTGCTTCTTGAACGATTCGTAATAAAATTTTTTTGTGTTTTCCCGTTCCTCTTCCGTAATTTGCAACCCGATATGGGAAATATGTTTATTAATGAAGTCTGCTTCCTCTAGCCCTGTTATTTGGGTCACAGCACGGTTAAAGCCCATAATGTTACCATGAATATCGACTGATACAATACCATTAGAGTTATTCTCATATAGGGAATGGTACCATCTTTCGTGTTCCAAAATCGTTGAATCTTTATGAGATAATCGTTTGTTCACGTAAATACCGAACAAGGTGAATCCAATGGTAATCAGTGTCCCAGCTGCAATGATATAAGCCAGAATCCCCTGCTCGATCAGCAGACCACTTGCAATCACAGTCTTTTCGCCATGGTAAAACTCAGCCGCTGCCATTCCGATATAATGCATGCCAGCTATTGCCACTCCCATCACGAGTCCGCTTATCAACTTATAAAGAACGATATAGCGGGATTGATTCTCGCGAAAATAAAACAGCAGCCACAGCGCTGCGCTTGAGGCTACGACAGCTACCAGTATAGAAAGACCCACCAACCAGAAATTGTATGTAATATCAACCATCATAGCAGCCATCCCGACATAATGCATCCCGCAAATACCGGCAGCCATGCAAACACCGCCAGTAATCAATTGGCGGACTCTCTGCTCGTTACTACTAACGATGTACAAGGCAATATACGATACTGCTATAGCCAGGACAACGGATAATACGACGAGCCCAGTATGGTAGGTAACCTTCATCTGTAAAGAAAATGCCAGCATTCCGACAAAATGCATTGACCAGATACCCAATCCCATTAGACTGGCCCCACAAATCAGCCACAGTGCCCGTGTTTTCCCCTTAGTGAAGCTTATCGTTCCAGCTAAATCCAGCGCTGAATAAGAGGCTGCTCCTGCTATTATATAAGAAATAATAACGATATACGGGTTGTAAGTACCATGAAGATGTTCCATTCTGTTCCCCTTTCACAAAAACACATACTAAAATCCATTATACACGATGAATCTAAAATATTTCTGAAAATTTAACTTAAATTTAGAAAAAAAAAGACTGCTCCATAGTCTCATAGACTCTTGGAACAGCCTTGCAATTGATAATTGATATTTATACTCGTTTCAGACGTACAAGGAAACTTTGGTAATCCCCCTGCAGTGCTGGCAAGCTGAAACCTCCATACATCAGCTCATCACCACCATATATTTCATCAGTGCCCGACCAGATATATTGAGCGTCTGCATCAAGACCTTTAAGCTTGATGCGCTCTTTTGGCTCATTAGGCTCACATAAAATTTGGAAATAACATACCAGGCAATCCTGCCCATCCGTCGATACAAACATCCAGGCAGCAGCATTCCCTTCAAAAGGGCTTAGCAGCCGATAAAAAGAACCAAATTGAACGAATTGACGCAGCTCTTTGTACAGGGCTACCTGCTGCTTAGCAAGCTCCCGTTCATCGGACGTAAACTTCGTTAAATCCAGCTCATATCCAAAGTTTCCTGACATCGCGACATCCCCCCGCATTTGCAGTGAAGTGTTGCGATGCACCTGATGATTAGGAATTGCTGACACATGGGCTCCCATCGAGCTGATCGGATAGACGATACTCGTCCCATACTGGATTTTCAGGCGGGTCACCGCATCGGTATTGTCACTTGTCCAGGTTTGGGGCATATAATGCAAAATTCCTGGATCAAACCGACCGCCGCCACCGGAGCAGCTCTCAAACAAAATATGTGGGAAAGCCGACGTAATACGCTCCATCACCGAATATAGACCAAGCATGTAGCGGTGAGCCGTTTCTCTTTGGCGCTCGGGAGGCAAGGATGCCGAACCGATTTCGGTCATAGACCGGTTCATATCCCATTTGACATAGGTGATTGGGGCACTGTTAAGTATTCCCGACACCGTATTCACGATATAATCACAAACCTCGGAACGCGATAAATCGAGGATCAGCTGATTTCTTCCCTCGGATCTTGTTCGATTCGGTACATGCAAGCACCAGTCTGGATGCGTCCGATACAGCTCACTTATGACAGAAACCATTTCTGGCTCAAACCATAAACCGAACTGCATGTCCAGCCTGGTGATCCGCTCTGCCAGGTTTCCTAATCCATCAGGGAGCTTCTCCAGATTAACAAACCAATCGCCTAAAGAGGTTTTATCATCGTTACGCCTTCCGAACCAACCGTCATCGAGCACAAACAGCTCAATCCCGAGCTCTTTTCCGGCTTTCGCGATTTGCTCGATTTGATCCGCTGTAAAGTCAAAATACGTCGCTTCCCAGTTATTGATCAATACAGGTCGGGACTGGTCACGGAATGTACCCCTGCACAGCCGCGTACGATACAGCTCATGATACGTCTGTGACATTCCGCCAAGTCCGTTTGCAGAGTGAACCATCACCACTTCCGGCGCTTGAAAAGACTGCCCGGGCTCCAGCAGCCAGCTGAAATCAAATGGATTAATACCCATGCCTACACGTGTAGTATTAAATTGGTCCACCTCCACGGAGGCGAGAAAATTACCACTGTACACAAGGCTGAATCCATACACATCACCGTGATCCTCTGTGGAGCCCTTAGCCAGCAAAGCGATGAATGGGTTTTGCTGATGACTGCTGCCACCGCGGCGGCTTTCAATGGATTGAGTGCCAGGGACGAGAGCTCTCTTCTCTACATACCGCTCGCGTGCCCAGGCTCCCGATAGCTGCAGCAGTTCATAGCCGCTACCGGTCAAATCGATACTCATGCTGAGCACACGCAGCACCTTGAGCGATTGCGGTCCATCGTTAATCAAACGAATTGAACGCGTAAGCACATTATGATTTTCATAAACTGTATAAGTTAATACCGCCTTGAGCCCAGTCAACCCATCAATCAAAGTAATCTGCAGTGTCTGTGCTTCATCTGCATGCTCAACATAGGTTGACGGAAGTCCGTCCAGAGCTGGCTTACCAGCTATAATACGGTGTGATTCGTACTTGAAATCCGTTATTGTGGAGCCATTCTCCAGTTGAATCTGAATCGCAGGCTGACGGAAATCCGTATTTCCATAAGCTGGATACTCCTGCGGCAGCCAGTCGAGGGAATAACTTCGATCAGTCGGATCCGGATTTGGAGAAAAGGACCGGTCTCTCCCAAGTTGAAGCCAATGTGAAGCTTTTAGATGATTTATTTTCCGGCCCCAATACAAGTGGACCACGTAACCCGATTCCAATACTTGAAGGCCATAGCTCGTATCAGCAGCCTGAAGATGAAACAACTGCTGCTTGGCGTCAAATTGAATCCCCATGTAAACACACACCCTTTAATAAAAAATGATCTACAAGGAGTATCCTACAATGTTCAATCGCATCTGTTAATGGATAATTGCAATGTCGTATGGACAAATGTAGGATTATCAATGAAAAAAGCCCGGAGCAGCGAGGCCCCAGGCTTGTGTACATGATTCTTATTTTTTACCCAATACGTGAATCGGGTGTCCCAGCAATACTTCAGCTGCATCCATCGTAATTTCACCCAATGAAGGATGTGCATGAATCGTAAGCGCGATATCCTCAACAGTAGCACCCAATTCGATGGCCAAAGCCAACTCGGCAATCAGGTTGGAGGCTTGCTTACCGACAACCTGTCCGCCCAAGAGCAGACCTGAATCCTTGTCACCGATCAGCTTTACAAAACCGTCAGAGGTATTCATCGTCAATGCCCGGCCATTTACACCAAATGGGAACTTGCCCACAGTTGTATTTTTGCCTTGTGCCTTGGCTTCAGTTTCACTCAAGCCTACACTTGCAATTTCGGGATCTGAAAATACTACAGCTGGAATACATTTATAATCAATTACGCTTGGTTGTCCGGCAATTACTTCAGCCGCTACCTTACCTTCGTAAGAAGCCTTATGCGCCAAAGCAGGACCTGCGACGATATCACCAATTGCATAAATATGCGGAACATTGGTTTGGCATTTTTCATTGATTTTGATCAAACCGCGTTCACCCACTTCAACGCCTGCCAATTCAAGCGACAGATCACCATCAGTGTTCGGACGACGTCCAACTGTTACCAGCACGTATTGTGCAGTAACCTTTTTCTCCTCGCCTTTGACTGTGAAGGTAACGGTAACGTCTTTATCCGTTTGCTCGCAGCCTTGAGCCAAAGCTTCTGTGAATACCTCAACATTGCCTTTTTTCAAGCCACGGCCAACCAGATTGGATAGTTCCTTTTCAAAGCCTGGCAATATGGAGTCAGAGCCCTCCAGAACCGTAACCTTTGTACCCAGTCTCGAATAGGTTTGTCCAAGCTCGATACCGATGTAACCACCGCCGATAACGATCAGGCTTTCGGGAACCTCTTGCAGATCCAGCACTTCAGTAGAGGAAAGAATACGACCGCCATAAGGGAATGCTTTTAATTCAATCGGGCGTGAGCCTGTTGCAATAATGCAGTCGTTGAAGCGGAAGCGAGCTGTTTCATTATCATTGAAGCAGCGAGCTTCATGTTCATTAATGAACAAGGCTTCGCCATTGAACACCTGAATATTGTTACCTTTGAGCAGTTGGCCTACGCCGCCTGTCATCTTTTTCACAATACCGGATTTCCATTCCTGTACCTTTGTAAAATCAATCTTGACACCCTCGGAAACAATCCCGATAGATGAGTTATGGCTTGCTGCCTCAAACTCTTCGGCAGCATGAATTAAAGCTTTGGAAGGAATGCAGCCACGGTTTAAGCATACACCTCCGACTTCCGACTTATCTACGATCAGAACACTTTTACCCAATTGAGCGGCACGAATAGCAGCCACATACCCACCGGGACCTGCACCGATGACCAACACGTCGATTTCTACAGATGCATCGCCTACTACCATTATGTTACACCTCCATGATTAATAGCTCAGGATCAGCCAACAATTGCTTGATATAGTTCAAGAAGTTTTGAGCTGTCGCACCATCGATAATCCGATGATCGAAGCTTAGCGAAAGAGCCATCACTGGAGCGATTACGATCTCACCATTTTTCACAACCGGCTTCTCTGTAATACGTCCTGTACCCAAAATGGCCACTTCAGGGAAATTAATAACAGGTGTGAAGAACATGCCGCCAGCCGAACCAATATTCGTGATCGACAGAGTTCCGCCTTTCATTTCCGCTGCTGACAGCTTGCCATCACGACCGCGTGCTGCCAAATCCTTGATAGCTTCAGCGATTGTCCAAATATTTTTACGATCCGCATCCTGAATCACAGGCACGATCAAGCCATTATCCGTATCCGTTGCGATACCAATGTTATAGTACTTTTTGTACACAATTTCGTTCTTTTCTTCGTCGATCATCGCGTTCAAAGCCGGGAATTGACGCGCTGCTGCAACCAGAACCTTTACAATGAAAGGCAGGTAAGTCAGCTTAACGCCTTTTTTCTCAGCAATTGGTTTGGACTTCGCACGAAGGGCAACCAGTTGGGTTACGTCTACTTCATCCATCAAGGTTACATGTGGAGCTGTGTATACGGATTTAACCATCGCGTTCGAGATCGCTTTGCGAATGCCTTTGAACGGCACGCGTTCTTCGATGCGCTCACCGCTAACTGCTGCCGCTGCGCTTGAAGCAACTGCTGGCTTGCTTGGCGCTGCTGCTGCGTTCGAAGTCGCTTCTGCCGCCGGAGCTTCGCTTGCAGCTGATGGCGCTGCCGCGGCTGTGCCTCCGCCTGCGGCAAATGCAAGAACATCTTCCTTGGTCACGCGGCCGTTAGGGCCGCTAGCTGTGACCAGCCCGATGTTCAAGCCTTTCTCGCGAGCGAGCTTGCGCACGCTTGGCGTAGCCAGTGCTTTACCGCCGGCTGCTGCATCGGCTTGAGCCGCGCCTTCAGCTGGTGCTCCGCCTGCCAGCGGCGTATCCAGCTTCGAGTTCGCGACATTAGCCGCGACCGCTCCGCCAACTGCACACTCGGCAGCTTGATCATCGCTCTTCGCTGCTGGAGCAGCTTCGGCAGGTGCTGCCGGAGCCGCACTCTCACCATGACCGTGGCCTGCTTGCTGTGGAACCTCTCCAGAAACCTCGATCGTAGCGATCAGATCGCCAATCGTACAAACTGTGCCTTCAGCAACTTTGATTTCGACGATCTTACCTTCAACAGGAGAAGGTACTTCTACTGTTGATTTATCGTTTTGGACTTCCATAATGATGGTCTCATCGTTGACGACATCGCCTGGCTTTACCAGCCATTTGACGATTTCACCTTCGTGAATGCCTTCACCAAGCTCCGGGAATTTATATTCAAATACCGCCATGTTGTAACCTCCTAAAAGTTTTCGTAGAAAACTTACTTCGTAAGCATTCCCTTAGAGTTTTGCATAGCAAAACTTGCTTCGTTATCCTAAAAATCCAATACTTTGTTCAGTCCAGCAATAATACGGGCCGGATTAGGAAGCCATTGATCTTCAACCTGTGCGAATGCATATACGGTATCCGGAGGTGTTACACGTAGTACAGGAGCCTCAAGGTGCAGAATCGCTTTTTCGTTAATTTGTGCAATTACTTCTGCAGCGATACCGGACGATTTTTGTGCTTCCTGTACAACGATAGCACGGTTCGTTTTCTTGATTGATTCCACGATTGTATCAATATCAAGCGGCATCAAAGTACGAAGATCAATGACTTCTACCTTGGTTCCACGAGTTTTTTCGATTTCTTCAGCTGCCTTCAAGGAAGTATGCACCATAGCGCCGTAGGTAATAATGGTAACATCAGAACCTTCGCGAACTACTTTTGCTTTACCAATTTCCACAGTGTAATCGCCTTCCGGCACTTCAGCACGGAAAGAACGGTACAAGTTCAGATGCTCCATGAAAAATACCGGATCATTGTCGCGGATAGCCGCAATCAGCAATCCCTTGGCATCATAAGGATTGGAAGGAACTACTACTTTAATCCCCGGTGTTTGAGTTAACAAGCCTTCCAACGGATCTGTATGCAGCTCTGCCGCTTTTACGCCGCCGCCAAAAGGAGTACGGAATGTAATTGGCGCGTTGTAACGACCGCCTGAGCGATAACGCATCCGAGCTGCCTGAACACAAATCTGGTCTAATGCTTCATAAATAAAACCGACAAATTGGATTTCAGCTACCGGGCGAAATCCTTGAATCCCCATACCCACTGCCAAACCACCGATTGCGGATTCAGCCAAAGGCGTATCGAATACACGTTCCTCGCCAAATTCAGCCTGCAGACCTTCCGTTGCACGGAATACACCGCCGACTTTACCAACATCTTCACCGAATATGACTACGTTCGGATCGCGTTCCAACTCAACACGCATTGCATCCTTGATCGCTTGAATCATTGTCATTTGTGCCATGGCTTACTCTTCCTCCCTTTTACTTTGAATAATCTGCTTTTTGCTCTTCGAGATGGGACGGTGTTACTTCAAACATGCTATCGATCAAGCCGGGAATCGTCATTTTCTCCACAGCTTCTGCTTTTTTAATGGCGTCAGCAACTGCTTGCTTCGCTTCTTCTACAACCTTGGCTTCTTCTTCTTCCGACCACAAGCCCTTGGCTGTAACGTATAAACGGAAACGGTTCAAAGGATCTTTGGTTTGTTCCCACTCCGTGCTCTCTTCTTTAGTACGATACTTGGACGGATCGTCGCCGGACATGGAATGCGGCAGGAACCGGTATGTGATCGCTTCGATTAATGTCGCGCCTTCTCCGTTGCGTCCGCGCTCAGCAGCATCCTGAACAGCTTTAACTACAGCCAGAACATCCATACCATCTACCTGCACGCCAACAATACCGGCTGCTACTGCTTTATGGGCAACAGATGCTGCTGCGGTTTGCTTGGAGAATGGAGTCGTGATGGCATAGCCGTTATTTTGCACAACAAAAATCGCAGGAAGTTTAAATGCACCTGCAAAGTTCATACCTTCATAGAAATCGCCTTCGGACGAACCACCGTCACCTGTATACGTAATGGCTACACGTTTTTCACCGCGTTTTTTGAATGCCATGGCTACACCCATTGCATGAAGAATTTGTGCACCGATAATGATTTGCGGCATAAGTACGTGTACATCTTCTGGAATTTGTCCGCCGTGCTGATGACCGCGGGAATATAGGAATGCCTGATACATCGGAAGACCATGCCATACGATTTGCGGCATATCACGATAACCCGGACATACAAAATCATCTGAATTTAAAGCAAATTCGCTACCGATCATTGTTGCTTCCTGACCTGATACCGGAGCATAGAAGCCAAGACGGCCTTGGCGGGTCAAGTTAACAGCCCGTTGGTCCCAAGTACGCGTAAACACCATACGTCTCATTAATTCTTTTAACTGCTCGTCACTCAATTTCGGCATTTCTTGCTCATTTACGACAGTGCCGTCAGGCGCTAGAACGGATAAAGGCTGTACCTCGGTTACAGCTACTTCATACGGCTTACTCATGTACATTCACCTCAATAGTAGGATTTCAATGCCATTAAAGCTGGAATTCTGTTATAGTAGTATTATAAACCTGTTTTCACTCAGAACACAACTACTTACTTGAAAAATATGATTTTTATTAGTCCCATCCTATATAACAGTTTTCAAAAATATATAGTACAGATTAATAAAATCCACAAAACTATACTAATACAACAGGAGGAAACCCCTATGGACGAAGCCATTTATTATAAACGAACGATTGTAAAGGAACAGGTTCCCTCTACCTCATTGGGTCAAGAAAGACCCGTTCGAATCCTCTTACCCCCTGGTTATCAGGAGCTAAACACATATCCCGTCATATATTGTCAGGATGGTGAGCAATTTTTTAATTTTGGACGTATCGCCACACTCATGAACCATCTGATTTATGATGAGGGTGTACAGCCTGCTATCATCGTTGGTGTCGATGTCGACATCGCGACGAGAACCTCAGAGTACGCTCCAGGGGAAGCACGTTTTGAAGCCTATACGCATTTTTTCTCACAGGAGCTGCTGCCTTTTGTTGAAAGCCGTTTCCCCGTAGGCAGCATCGCCAAGGATCGTATTATTGCAGGGGACTCTTTGGGAGGAACCGTATCTTTGCATCTAGCCTTAAATTATCGTAGCCTATTTTGCAATGTCCTATCCTTATCCGGTGCATTTTTGCAGCAAACGCAAGAACGAGTTGCCCAAGAAACCGATTTGTCCTGGCTGAAGCTGTACATGCTCATTGGAACCGATGAGCTGGAAATCGCTACACAGGGAGGCACTTACGATTTTCTGGAGGCAAACCGACAAACCAAACAGCTCCTCGATGCGAGAAGCTGCAACCTTACTTATATAGAAAAGCCTGGCAAGCATGTATGGGGCTTTTGGCAAAAGGAGCTTCCCGAGGCGTTGAAACTGTTCCTATAAGGGCGGGGCACCCTCCCCACCCTCCCTTGAAGGGAGGGCCCCAGAGGGCATGGCCCTCTGGACTCCCCTGGATCGCGTGCAGACTTGATGTGTTCTCGGGGCGCTTTTCGTCCCTGACGGGACACGCTTAGGCTAGATTGGGTGAGTTCGACGTGTGCAGACTGTTGTGTTCTCGGGGCGCTTTCGTCCCTGCGGGACACGCTTGGCTTCGAGAGCAGGACTAAGGAAACAGACCAAGATTAACGGGGAGGATCGTCCCATTCGGGACATCGCCTCCGTTTTTTGTTTATTTACTTATTTTAATCTTACTTATTTTAATCCATAACGGGTTCGCAGGGTTTCGACCATTGTGGTTATTTCCGTTTCATTAGGCAGATCCAGGGATGCTTGGTTATCGGTCTTAGGTTTGTGCGCTCTAACCGACTCTTTTATAGAATCAATGAAGGATTGCTCGTCTTTTAACCCGATTAATTCCTCCAGACTGGCCATGCTGTTTTTCGTTACTTTTGGAAAACAGAGCCCTCCGGTATCACACGTACCATCGACTGCCATCTCACCTGTGGCTATATTGTAGAATTGCTTGGCCAATTCGGCCTTATGGTTGCCAATACCGCGTACAACAACGAATGCTTGAACTGCGATAGCATGCGCCTGGCGCCGCTGGGCAATTCCGCAAAATTTGCGTCCCCGTATACTTAAATCGTAATCGCCCGGGCAGTAGGAGCCGATGATTTCGCCTTTTGATACATCGGATGTTACTTTTTGCAGGGATTCACTGATTAATCGAAACATCGTTTCAAAATCATGACGAAAATCAATATTTCCCTGACGCTTGGGCATAATCAGAGTTATGTTGATGACACCCAGATCAAGCGGTACCGCGGCGCCGCCGGAATTTCTGACAATTACCGAATAGCCCTGCTCTTCAAGCCACTCCATCGCCTGTAAGGCATAGGGCAAACGACTGTCGCGCAATCCCATTACAAAAGCTCGTGGATGCCTCCACAGATGAACAATCGGTGTGCCACCTGCTCCCACTTTTCTAGTCAACAGCTCGTCCAATGCAAAAGGGATCAGTACATCACTTTGGTCTGTCTGCTCGGTCCGGTCCCAGATCAACATATCCCCCGGCAATGACCATTCCTCTAATTCCATGTTGTTGTATGCCTCCTTAATATCTCAAACAAACGTTCATCGCCATAGGCTTCTACTCTTTATCCTTATAGACAACCTCTTTAAATATCCGAATCAAATGCTGAATGTCCTCATCCGCCAAATCACCAAAAAAGTTTTCAACATTTGCTCTGCGCTGCAATCTGATCGTTCCCAGCATCTGTCTCCCCGCTTCTGTGATGCTTAAGTAAACGACTCTACGATCTTCATCGGTCCTCTCCCTTTCGACGAGACCTGCAGCTATCAGCTTGTCCGATAAGGTAGTGATAGCTCCGGGTGTATAGCACAGCATATCAGCAATCTGAGATGCCTTAAGAGGCCCCTCAATTTCAAGTCTCTCTAACAAAAAGCCCTGAACAGGCGTCATCCCATTTTCATTAAACTTGGACCATGAAACCGATATTTTACGAAACAGCTGTCTCGCTGCCTCTTCCAGCTCCAAGAGGTTGCGGTGATCAGTCATTAGCTTTATGCCCCTTTATCTTATAAATAATTGTCGTTGTAATGTTCATTTTACCATGCATGGAGAAGTTGCCCAAGCTTTTGTTCAGCACAGGTCTATATGCCTAAATATTTGTGTTGACGATAGATTGGTAATTGTGATATTTTTTGTTATATAGTTTTAACTTAAAACTAATTAGCATAAAATATCTTTCATGTAAATCTAATCTTTATTAGTTGCATTCACTGGAAAAGGAGGTTAAACCTTATGGATGATTTGGAACATCAGCTGGATCGAATGGAAGAGTTAATATTAATGGGTATGCACCGAACGAATAAATGGGGGTCCCTCACCTTTTCGAAGCAGCAGTATTTGCTTCTCATCACTTTGGATAATAAGAAACGGGCCACTGTGAGTAATCTCGCCGACGAGCTCAACTTATCTCCGAGCGCAACAACCTTGGCCATTAATCGATTGGTTCGTGACGGACATGTCGCACGGACCCGCGATGAAACTGATCGTAGAGTCGTTTGGGTAGAGCTAACCCCTGAAGCCAGAGTGCTGGTCTACGAACAAAAGGAACGACGCAGACAAGTACTCCGCAGCATGATCAGCAGTGTAGAGCCTGAGGAATGTGAACAGTTTATTACTATCGCCCGCAAAATGCTGACGAATATCCAAGATCCAATATAAATAGAGAGGAGCTATAACCATATTATGAAGAAAAAAATTATTATTTTAACTGTTTTAGCTATTATTCTTTTGGGAGGCGGAGCTGGCGGTACTTACTATTTTGCGATGGCCAGCAAGTATATCAATACGGAGGATGCCAAAATTGCAGGTGATTTACGCGCGATCGGCACACCCGGAGCAGGCAAGCTGATTGAGTGGAATTACAAGGAAGGCGATTCCTTCAAAAAAGGTGACATCCTCGGGATGGTTGAAACAACGCCTGCCCGTGGCAATACACCTGCTATTTTACAAGAGATCATTGCTGTAGAGGAAGGCACGATTATTCAATTTAATGGCGTTAAAGATCAGATGGTATCCCCCACCAGTGCAATTGCGATGAGTGCGAATCTCGATAAGCTGTATGTCACAGCCAACCTGCAGGAAACAGAAATCGCCGATGCCAAGATTGGCAATAAAGTCACGATTAAAGTAGACGCGTATCCGGATGCCGTTATCACAGGTCATGTGGAGCGCCTTGGTCTTGGAACCAATTCTTCCTTTTCGTTATTATCATCATCTAACGCAAGCGGTAACTTTACAAAGGTCATTCAGCGGATTCCCGTTAAAATTTCGATTGACAGCTACCAAGGCAAACGATTGGTGCCCGGACTAAATGCAACCGTCAAAATTGAGAAATAAACCGTTAAACGAGCAACACAAAGAAAGGAGGAAACCGAGTGTCAACACAAGATTCATCCATGGACGCACCGGCAGTACATAAAGCTCCGGAGAAACCAGCTGAAGAGAAGAGTGCTGGATACGGACTTGCGATGTTAGCGGTCATTATCGCTGTTTTTATGGCTATTCTCGATATGAGTATCGTGAATGTCGCAATTCCCAAAATGATGTCTGTCTTTGGGGTCAATCAATCCGAGATTGAATGGGTTGTCACGGCTTATGCGTTAGTGAGCGGAGCTTTGGTTCCAGTGACCGGTTATCTGGGTGACCGCTTTGGCTATAAGCGCATCTTCCTGCTGGCTATGATTATATTCACCATAGGCTCCGGCCTATGCGGAATTGCCTGGAGCAACAGCTCCATGATCATCTTCCGCATTATCCAGGCAGCTGGCGGTGGTGCACTGATGCCCATTTCCATGGCTATGATATTTCGGATGTTTCCTGCAGAAAAACGCGGAATGGCGATGGGGTTATTCGGTATTGCCGTTATGTTCGCGCCTGCTACAGGCCCTACCCTAAGCGGCTACATCGTTGAATATTTGGATTGGAGACTTATTTTTACCATTAATGTGCCCATCGGTATTCTCGATTTTTTCCTGGCAATGGCAGTATTGAAGGAATTCAAGTCTCCTGTTGCAAGCAAATTCGATCTTTGGGGCTTTCTCACCTCAAGTATCGGATTAGCGTCCCTGTTATATGGAGTTGGCAAGGTAACCGAGAAAGGCTGGACGGACCACGAGGTCATCGCTTTTATAGCGATAGGATTGGTTTGTCTCCTTATCTTTGTCGCTATTGAACTAACGATCGACTATCCATTACTCGATTTAAGCTTGTTAAAAAACGGCACATACACACTTTCCCTTGTCATTTCCAGTATTTCGACATTGATCATGATGGGTGTGTTGTTCCTGCTGCCGGTATTTTTACAAACCCTCTCCGGCTTATCCGCCGTACAGACAGGTTTGATTCTGCTCCCTCAGGCCGTGATGTCGGGAATTATGATGCCGATAGCCGGTGCTCTCTTTGATAAATTCGGCGCACGTCTCTTGGCAATCATCGGACTGCTTCTCACAGGAGTGGCTCTCTATTTAACCTCGGCTTTGGATATTACAACTGCATTTTCGACTCTCATTTTCTGGCTCGTGTTTCGGGCAATGGGAATGGGCTTGATGATGATGCCGATTCAAACCGTTGGCATGAACACCATTCCGATGAACAAGATGGGTCAGGGAACAGCGTTGTCCAACACCGTCAGACAGATCAGCTCGTCCTTCGGCATCGCCTGGCTTGGACTGCTCTACTCGGATCGACGTACTTTTCATATTGCCGATCTTTCCGATCAATTGAATATGTTCTCTACAAACGTCGCAACTCAATTCTCACAGCTGCAGAATCAGTATATGGGCATGGGACAATCGGCTACACAGGCAAGCTCAAGCGCACTGGCCTATCTGAACGGTCAAGTACAGCTGCAGGCTACTGTCATGGGCTTGGATGATGTATTTATTATTACGGCTGTACTATCTATAATTGCTGCGGTGCTTTCTTTATTTTTGAGAAATACCAAAGTAAGCGGCGCACCCAAACAGCACGTGATGGGCGAATAATTAGCTATTATTACCGATTTTATTGTAAAGGGGCATCTATTCAAATGAACAATAATCCCGTCCAGTGGAAACGATGGATTCAAACCGGACTTATCCTCGCATTAAGCGGAGTAGTTGCAGTCGGCTGCTCAACAACAAACGCCAGCAGCAGTCAAGCCAAATCAGTCAAAACCGCACCTGCTGCGAAACAAAAGATGGAGGATAAAACCGAGCTTGATGCGGATATAGTCTCCTCTACCCAGGTCAACATGCTGAGCAAGGTAAGCGGCGATGTTAAAGAAATTCTCAAAAAACGCGGTGACACCGTGAATCAAGGCGACGTTGTGCTCATACTCGATTCTGTGGATGCTGCCAGAAACAAGGAAAAAACCGATCTTACACTGCAAAATCTACAAGCACAAATTAACAAAACTCGTGAAGACATCTCTACGAATCGCGGAGTTCTTACCAATACTGTGCAGAAGCTCGAAATCCTGATCGCTGATCAGGAAAAAAGCTATAACAACACCCGTAATGACTACGATGCGGGGCTGGCAACCAAAGCTCAGCTGGAGAAAATCGAAACCCAGATCAAGACCAACCGACTTGACCTGGATACTGCCCAGAAGCAGCTGGCTAATCTGGATGCAACCGATCCACTCGCTACACTGCGTATCCAGCAGCAATCAACAGAGCTGTCACTCCGCGATATTGACAAAACCTTATCTGATTTTGAAGTGAAAGCACCGATCAGCGGCGTATTGACCGACCTGTTTCCTGAACAGGGTATCACCGTGCAAGCAGGTTATGTAGCGGGTGTTATCCAACAATTGAACCCGATTAAAGTCCACGCCGACATTACCGAAAGCTCCATGAAATATATTCAAGGCAAAACATCGATTCCTTTCGTTACACAAGGCAGCAACGCCTCAATGACAGGAACAATTACTTATTTGGCTGACGTCATGAGTCCACAAAGCAAAACCTATGTATTGGAGCTCAGCGTACCCAACCCCGATCAAAAGCTGAAATCAGGAATGAGAGTAAAGCTGCAGCTGGGCGGCGGCTCTACTCAAGATGTCGTGACAGTCCCGACCGCAAGCATCGTCAAGGAAGGCAACGACAATTATGTGTTTGTCGCAGCTAACGATCAGGCGGAGAAACGCAAGGTTACTTTGGGTCGGGTCGCTGATACGAATCGTGAAGTTACGGACGGCATCAAGGAAGGCGAACAAGTCATCGTGTCTGGTACCCAGGATTTGAAGGACAAAGACAAAATTGAACTGCGAAAATAAGTTTGAATTGTAAATGGAGGCTATTGAATGAAAAAAGTCAGAAAGCAAGCTCTGTCCGTAGTTTTGATATCATCACTTCTTCTATCATTCCCTTACTGCGCCGCATTGGCTGATGAGACGCAAGCCGCAGCTGTGGATACACGTTATCCCTCCACACTGACCGGACCACTTCAGGTCAAGATCAATGGTTTGCTGAGTGAGCATACCTTAACTGGCACGCGTATCGGCACAATTGTCAAAATGTATAATATTTCCAACGATACGGTAAGAGTCCCTGATTACGAGATTCGGATCGTGACAGACAATGGAGCACGATATGTGCTGCGCGGCAGCTCAGACAATGCCATATCGGTTCCTCCGATGTCCAATATCACACTCAGCTATATGGCTCAGGTCGAATTACCTGATAATCTGAAGCCAACAAGTATCGTCTGGGTCGATGTGAATAAAGACGTCTATCCGAAGGTCGAAACGACTATGCTCGATCTGCCCATCTCCAATCTGGTTTGGTATGGTGATCAATCCGTAGTTTCAGACCCTGCACTTATCAAAAAATGGGGAGAAACCTTTACGATTCCTTCACTGGATTCAGCTTTAACTTATACGCCAATTAACATGACTACAGATTTTAAAGATCAGACCCCCGTTCAGGTGATCAAGCTGCTCGTACAAAATCCGGGCAAACAAACCGAGGTTATTCCCGGTTTTATTATCGAGGGGAAATCCAGCACACAGAATTACAAAGGTTCAAGAGCGGATCAAACCGTCAGCTCCATAGATCCCGGGGAAAAGAAGTATATCTACTGGACAGTTCCAACAGATTTGGATGCGCAGCTGATCAGCTTTACGCTATCTACTCCTGAAACGTTTAAAATTCCAAACCGGACAGACGCTTCGGCTAACCTTACCTATTATATAGGTCGTCTCAGCTTTGACGCGCCTACAGCCGAACAACTGCTATCAGACAGCACCAAAGCATCTGCCTACTTACTGAATTCACAAATCCCAATCGATCCGATCAACAACGTGGTCAATCCTAACATCAATATATCTGCTGCTGATTTTCAAATCTATGAAAATAAAGGAATGGGCTACAGCACCGGGATCATCAAAATGAGATTTTCCAACAAAGGCGACAAGCCGCTGCCAGTTCCCCAGTTTGCCGCGGAGCTGATGGGCAATGGTTTTATCTACGCCGGGAATCGAATCAATGCATCAACCAGTCTGGTCGTACCTGGAACAGATTATCTCGTCAATTACTCGTTTGTGCTTCCGGTTGGCGGTACGGTGGATCAATATAATCTGCGTTTAATTGATAATAAAACGGCAGCACCGTACAAAATCAATTTTGCACAATCGATCCTGACAGTCAACAAACCGGTTAAGGATAATGTAAAGCTTAATATGTATCCTTACGAGGTT
This sequence comes from Paenibacillus periandrae, assembly GCF_022458865.1. Taxonomy (GTDB): domain Bacteria; phylum Bacillota; class Bacilli; order Paenibacillales; family NBRC-103111; genus Paenibacillus_S; species Paenibacillus_S periandrae. The sequence goes on from NZ_JAJNMU010000002.1 coordinate 93,218, forward strand.
ACGATTCACGATTGGGCGTTAACGAATATTGCCCTATCCAACCCATCAACCTTAAGCTACAAGTACAGCTATAAGCTGCGTATCAATATGGATTTAAAAACACTTGAGTCCGTGATGGTCGATAGCAATTACAACAAGCTGTTAATTGAATTGGAAACCAAGGACGGCAGACGGATTGCATCCAACACGCAAAGCCTGAATGGCGAAGGCCGTTTGACCTCTGGCGAGCAGCTCATTTATTTCACAGATTCGACATCCGATCAGTTGGAAAATCCGATCGTTCTGAAAATTTATGAGGTCATAGAAACTCCAAACGGTCCGGTAAGAAGCTTGGTTGCTACACTGAACAATTAAATTCGTATATCCATTTTCCACATCAGGCTACCCTGGGCAGAAGCTTGCTCCAGTCAGTAGCCTTCTTGTTGTTTATGACAAATCGAACTTAATAAACTTTACTAAAAATTAGTTTGCAGTCCCCCCTACTTTCGTTTATCTTAGTAAAATAATTTGTTGAAATTTCGTTTTTTCTTAGAAAAAAAGGTAAACTCATAACCTTTGAGGAATATAATTATGTCGAAACTTTAAGCAGCTTTTTGAACACGTAACAATGATTTGGAGGGAGAATGGAAGAAATGAAATCGCAGGACCGAATGTATGCCAATATTTTACTTCAAGTGCTTTCAATTGGGTTTCTAACTCTTTATCTCATACTGACAAGCCAGGTTTATCCAACGAACACATTATGGTTTATAGTTGCTATATTGTTGGGAGTCGTCGGCTATTTCCGTAGAACTGATCACACCTTAATGCTTACTTTTTTTGTTATTGCCGTATACGGAAGTTCGGTGGTTTATCAATTGTACGTGAGGAATCATATCGCCACTGTTAGCTGGAACGAATTGATCTGGCTGCTTTGCTTTCCGTTCTTTTCACTCATTGGGGGAATTAACAGACGGGTGGGGCAATCCAAAAACAAAGGCAGAAGCCCGCTCGCCATCAATAGAAAGAACAGTGAGTCCTATATCGATGAGCCTTTTGTCATTGAAGAATCCTTGGACTTTGTTAATCATGATCTGTTTTTGAAGCGGTTTGAGGAAGCTATATTTTTAGGCGTACGCAACAAGCGCAAGCTGTCCCTTATGATCGTTGAAATCAATCAGTTCCACGAGTTTTTCAAAGAATATGGTTACGAGCAGACTCAGCTTTTTCTGAATAAGGTCGCCGAACTCATTAACGATATTATGCCTGAGGTTGAGGTTAAAGCATACCTGGAGGAAGGCCAATTCGCAATGCTCCTGTCAGGAACAGAGAGAGCCAATTCCAGCATAGCCGAGCTATGGCTCGATGACCATTTTAACTCCATGCTGCTCACCCGCCCTCGCGGCAAAGGCACTGTTACCGCCAAACTTAGACATAGCAAGGTAGATTGTCCACCACATGGCATGACCTGCTATGAAATTTTGGAGAAAGCTCAACAGGAATTAAAATTTAGCGAAGCTTAAATGATGCGGCTCAGCGATCGAACCTATCCGTCAAAGAATTCCCTAAGGAAGTGACTCATTTCGATGAAACCTTTAATACGTTCCAGTGTGTTTATACTATTTTTTGTGGTTCTTTTCTCCACCGTGAACCTGCCTTCCATTTGGGCCATTGAACCCGGTATTGCCCCTACTACAACCAGTGCTACTCCAAAAAACAGTGAAAATTTTCCGATTTTCTCGAACGACCGTACGCTTAAAGGCGAAAATGCCCGTGAAGACGTATACTTTGAGATTGGGAAAGGCAGAAAAGTACTTCCCGGTTCATTCGTGGACATCGAATTCGGACATGCTACGACGCTGTTGTCCAAATCCTCAACCTTAACCCTATTGATCGACGATACCCCTGTAGGCAGTGTATTATTGGACAATTCCAATAAAGAGAAAGCCCACTTACGTTTGGATATCTCTAATTACCTTACAAATCCGGGTTATCGCAAATTGTCCCTTGTCACACATATGGTCATTTCCGATAATGTCTGTCCAGACCCGAATAATCCTGCTAACTGGCTGACGGTAAGTAAAAACAGCAGCATTCACTTGAATGTTGGGAAAAATTATGCGAATGCTGATCTGAGCTGGTATCCAAGTCCTTTCTTCGAAAAAGGCAGCCAACAGCCGCTTCAATCCATCCTGGTTGTTCCCGATGAAATCCAGCAGGTGGAGTTCACTGCAGCCGCTCGTATGGTACAGTTTTTTTCAGCCCAGGCATCGGCCAGCCGAATCAATATTCCGATCTATGCGGAATCCGATCTAACCGACACGATTTTACGTGAGAACAACACGATATGGATCGGTCAGACAGGTCGTTGGAAGGAACGCGGCCAAGCCATTGAAGACGCCTATCGCAAGCAAGCCGATCCCGCCCTTCAAGGACAAGGCATTATTGGGGTAGGGCAATCCCCGTGGAATCCGGAATTAAGCGGATTGGTTGTAACAGGCAAGGAGGAAGAACTCAATAATGCAGTATCCATATTAACGAATGAATCGCTATTCGCTCAGCTGCTTGGTCAAACGACCTCCATTCCTGCTTCTTTGAAAAAAACGGAGGTTTTAAATCCGTTCAAACAAGGCAGCCCTTATACGGTAACATTGGAGAAAATCGGCTATTCCAATCTTTCCATTGGCGGCATGCAGCAAGCCAGCACCACAATTAATTACAATCTTCCTACCTATGCGGATATAGAGAACGGCGCACGTCTTACATTAGCTTTTAAGCACTCCAAGTCCATTGATCTCGGAAATTCCGTCATAGCGGTAAAGCTGAATGGTATAACTGTTGATAGTCATAGACTCAGTGAAGCAACCAGTGATTCAGGCTTACTGGAAATTGATTTCACCCAAAATACTATTGGAGCCTCTCGGAGACTTGAGATTGAAGTTATTTTCCAATTTGCAAACCTGACGCAGAATAAACAGCAGGAAGCTTGCGTAGATCCGAATTTGATTGGAAGCTGGGCTGTCATTGATAATGCTTCTTCCTTAACCTACACGCCAGTCGAAAGAAAAAACTTCAATCTGCAATCGATACCTTACTCCTTTGTAGTGAACAACCGTTGGAACCAGACCACCTTCCTTTTTCCTGACAAAATCAGCACGAAAGAGCTGAATATAGCCATGACTGCTGTTGGATTAATCGGTAGAAGTGCACAGGACAATACCGAATTAACTATGGCGAAAGTATCCGCGGCAGGGCTCAAGGATCTGCTCAGGGATCGTAACATCCTGTATATCGGTACAGGCAAAGAGCTTCCTGATTTCATGAACGGATTTGCTGACAGCTCGGTGCAATTTAAAGATGACCAAGTAACTTCACTCGCCAAAAATGTAGAATTATTAACTAATTTACAGAGCCGCTCAGCGGTTATCCAATTGTCTCGCTCTCCACTGAATGAGAACAAAACCTTATTGCTCATGGCTGCAACTTCCGCAGATCGGGTAAGCTCGATAAGTGATGTACTAACAAGTCCTGTTGAAAACGTCAAAATAACTGGTAAATTTGTCGTTATCGACAGTTTGAATAAAGTTCATGAATTTGCTGAAGAACCGGTTCCACTCAAGGCAAACGCCAAACCTAAATCCAATCAGGTGCGTGACTTTCTGACGGGTCGTGATCAATACGAATTGAATGGTGCGGTATTCATCATTGCTTTTCTTGGCATACTTGCTGTGATCGCCGGCGTTATATGGCTAACACTTAAGCGCAAGTAAAGCTGCCTATTTAGAAAAGCCAAATAAAGCTCAAAAAGGACCTGGCGGCCAGCTTACCGTCAGGTCCTTTTCATATTTTGGAGCAAGCCTTGATCCTTACCTGGTTAAGGCAGGCAAACCGGATAGTAATTCATTCAAGCTCATAAATATCATGACAGCTGGACAGTACATTCCCCAACCATTTGACCATCCCAGCATAAGCTCATATGGTCGCCATCGATAACCGGTCCTACACCTTCAGGTGTTCCTGTATAAATAATATCGCCCTCCCCTAAGCCAAAATGAAGCGCGCAGAAATCAATGATGATCTGTAAATCAAACAGCATCTGTTTGATATTGCCAAGCTGAGCTTCTACACCATTTTTGACAAGGGCAAAATCCTTAGCCTTGCATGCTTCAACTCCTGGAAAAGCAATAAACTTGCTCACGAGTGCGGAATTCGGGAAACCTTTGGCCAATAACCAAGGGTAGCTTTTTTTCTTCATTTCGTTCTGAACGTCACGTAAAGTAAAATCAATGCCTACAGCTAACCCATCCACCAGTTCATCAACCGTAATTCCTTTTTCATAGGGTCTTCCAATACGAATAACAAGCTCGGTCTCATAATGAACGGAACCACGATCGCCAGGCAGAACAATTAAGCTGCCGTCCGCTTCTACCAGCGCATGTGTAGGCTTGGAGAAAACAAAGGGAGAGGCAGGCACCTCATTATTTAATTCCTTGGCATGCAAAACATAGTTTCTGCCAACACAATAAATGTTGCGAATGCTGCTCACGACATACACCTCTTCCTCTTAAATAGATTTAATCATTCCGCCGTCAATTAGAATGGAGCTTCCCGTGATGTAAGAGCTCGCATCCGATACCAGGAAGGTGACTACCTTAGCAAATTCCTCCACAGTTCCATAACGACCGAGCGGGATGGATTGTTTGGACATTTCCTCTACCTGCTCACGCGTCTTACCGGTCTTTTGGGCTTTGACATCATCCAGAAAGGCAACTCTGTCAGTTGCAATACGACCAGGGGCAACCGTATTAACAAGTATGTTGTAAGGTGCCAGCTCCTCAGCTAATGTTTTAGTCAGCCCTACGATTCCGGCGCGGAACGTATTTGATAGAAGTAATCCGGGAATAGGCACTTTAATGGAGGAAGAAGCCAAATTGATAATACGTCCACCTTGTTTTTTCAGATCAGGCAGCACTTCACGAATTACCCGGATGTAGCTTAATAGATTGAGCTCAAAAGCAGCCTGCCATTGCTCATCCGAGAACTGTTCAAACGTTCCTGCCGGGGGGCCGCCTGCGTTATTAACGAGAATATCAATGGTTCCAAACGTATCGCGGGTCACTTGTACGAGTCGTTGTATATTATCAGGGTTCGTAATATCAACCGGTTGGTACGCGACTTGTCCAGTACCGAGCTGTTCAAGCTCGGCTTTGGCCTCTCGAAGCTTGTCCTGATTTCGACCTGTCAGCATCACGTTAGCGCCTTCCTTAACCAATTCGGCAGCTATCCCCTTGCCCAGACCTTGACTGGAAGCGATAATCAAAGCTACTTTACCCTGCAGATTTAAATCCATATGATCTGTCTCCTTTATTAATGATTGGTTTGAAATTATGCTATGCCCACTTGCTACCATGCCGTGTAACCGCCGTCTGCAGCCAGAGTCGCGCCTGTAATAAAAGAAGCCTCATCTGAAGCAAGAAACAAAGCTGCATTCGCTATTTCTATCGGCGTACCGAAACGAGCCAAAGGAATTTTTTCGAGCGCCAATGCTCGGGCTCTTTCCGGATCGGCCTGCCTCTGAAACGAGGCATGGAGAAATGGCGTGTCAACCGGCCCCGGGCAAAGGCTGTTGACACGTATTCCATCTGACGCATGATCCAAAGCCATCGATCTCGCCATATTCACCACGGCACCTTTAGCAGCCGAGTAGGCGATCGAATCTTTGGTGCCGACTAGTCCCAGCTGGCTGGCAATGAATACGATCGCTCCACCACCTCGGGAGAGCAGCGGCACGGCAGCCTTGCTTAAGTAAAATGCAGAGTTCAGATTGACGTTAACAACATCCCGCCAATCTTCCTCCTTCATCGTGGTTACCGTACCCTTCCGCGAAATCGCCGCCGCATGAATAACGGCATTCAAACCTCCGAACGACTCTTGTGCCGTATTCACCATTCGGTTACATGCGGCCTGATCGCCAACATCACCAATGACGACAGCTGCTTGTCCGCCTTGGGTCCTAATTTGTTCAACGGTCTGAACCGCATTCTCTGTTATATCCGATGCGACTACGGATGCACCCTCCGCTGCAAACAATAACGCTATCGCTCGACCAATTCCCGAACCGGCTCCTGTGACAAGAACAATCTTTCCTTTAACTCTCATGATGCTCCATCACTCCATTTTCTGCATCCGTTAGCCTCGGGCAAGCTGTACAGCCAGACAGCTTCCACTAAAATTCATGCGTCTCAAGCCATCTTACATAATCAGCCAAGCCAGAATTAAGATTATAAACAGGCACGAACGTTGTATCCCTGATGAGCCTTGTAATATCCAAACGACCTGTGCGGCTGCCTTCCTTGGCAAATAAGACATCGTCGGATCGCGCTTCCGTAACCCGTATTTCCGTACCGGGTATCGTCCCCGCTACAGCTTCCGCTAATTCCATCAACGTATAGCCGCTCCCACCGGAGATATTGTAAACATCATGCTCCAAATTCGAGGTGAGCAGCAGTTCAACAATACCTTCAGCAATGTCCTTGACATAGGTGAAATCTAGTGTATAGTCAGGTGAGCCTACAAGAAGCGGCTTTCGATCCTTGGCTATCTTGACAGCTTTCCATACATGAGACATGGAAGTCCTCGCGCCAGTATTTCGTTCCAGTGGACCATAGCAGGCTGCAATCCGCACAGACGCAGCCTCCATTCCGGAGCTTTCGGACAAATAACGCGTAATCCATTCACCTGCTACCTTCGTTAATGGGTACAATCCTGTTTGCTGCAGCCGATCCATCTCGCCCAGAACGCAGTTCGGGTCTGGTATGGGTTCATATATGGACGCTGAGCTCAGATAAATAAATCTTTTGACGCCATGTCTGGCAGCTGTGTTTACAACGAGCGAGCTTCCCACGACGCCAATGTGCAAGATACGCTCCGGTTCCTCTCTTTCACGCTCAGAAGTAGGGGTAATCGTTGCCGCGTGGACTACACCCATCGCAGGATTGCGCGAAAATAGCGCAGTCAACGATTCTTTATCCGTTATATCCACCTGCTCAAATTGAATACGCCGACCATAAGGCCCCCAAAGCGACTTAACGGGTTGGGCAGGCTCATGCAGATCTACGGCCAGCACTTCTTCACCACGATGAGCCAGACACTCTACGATATGACTGCCCACAAATCCGCCGCCGCCAGTAACAATAATCATAATAATCCCCCTGCTTCATATAGGATTACTGGAATCAACCGTCTATTCTTACAGGACGGAAGACAGGAATTTCCGTGTTCTTTCGTGCTCCGTATTTCGAAACACCTGCTGTGGCGTGCCCTGCTCGGCAATAACGCCGCCGTCCATGAACAGTACCCGGCTGGATACATTCTCGGCAAACTTCATCTCATGAGTCACAACAAGCATCGTCATGCCCGCCTGGGCCAGATTGGTCATTACGTCCAACACTTCCCCAACCAGCTGGGGATCAAGTGCGGAGGTCACCTCATCAAAGAGCATCACTTCCGGCTCCATAGCCAGCGCTCTGGCAATAGCTACACGCTGCTGCTGGCCTCCGGAAAGGCTCGCCGGATATTTGTCTGCCTTATCGACCATTTTGACCAATTCGAGCAGGTATTTGGCTTTCTTAACCGCTTCTTCTTTAGCTACATTTTTAAGCAGCATCGGACCTTCAATTATATTTTCCAGAACGCTTTTGTGCGGCCAGAGATTAAATTGTTGAAAAACCATACCTACCCGAGTCCGCAGCTTCGTTATTTGCGGGTGATACGTTCTTGCCTTCGCCTTGGATGGCAGGCTTTCCACCTTCTCATCGCCAAGCCAGATCGAACCCGCCGTCGGCTCCTCCAAGAAATTAATACACCGAAGCATAGTGCTCTTCCCTGTGCCGCTCGGCCCGATAACAGCAATCACTTCTCCTTTATTAACCGACAAATCAACACCTTTTAATACCTCATGATTACCATACGATTTACGCAGCCCTTGAATTTGTAGAATCGGTTTCATGTTAACAGCTCCTCTGCTTCAAAATCCATTAGCGGTTATAATAGGACAGCTTCTTCTCGGCCCACATCTGAAACCACATGAGTAAACTGGTCATCGTTAAGTAAAGTACGCCGGCTGTACCCAGTATCTCAACAGGACGGTAGGTTGCGCTGTATATTTGTTGGCTGTTCAGCATTAAATCCGTTACCGTGATGGAGGAAACTAATGCCGAGTTTTTGATTAGCAAAATGGAATTGTTAATGTATGGCGGAATGATAATTCTGACCGCTTGCGGAAGAATGATACGTCTCATCGTTTGTCCATAGCTCATCCCGATAGCCATAGCCGATTCGATCTGACCACGCGGAATAGCCTGTATGCCGGAACGTATAATTTCGCCCTTATACGCTGCAGAATTCATCGACATGGCCAAGATCGCAGCTGCGAACGCCGGTAAGCGAATACCCCAGCTTGGAAAGGCATAATAGACGAAAAACAATACAAGCAGCAGGGGGGTTCCCCTCATGATCCACATATAGACTGTAGAGATGGTTCGCATAGCTCGGTTACTGGAAATGCGCATGAGCGCCAAAAATGTGCCCGCAATGGTAGCTATGACCATAGTCAGCAAGGAAACTTCCAGAGTAATCAAAGCGCCCTCCAAAAGAGCTGGAAAATACGTGACAATAACGTCCCACTTGATCATAGTAATCAACTCCTTCAACTGATTTTGAGCGCTGGCCAATATATCATTATTGAGAGAATGTAGAGCCTAACCATTTTTGGGCGATTTCTTCATATTTCCCCTGCTTTTTAGCGGTAAGAATCGCTTCATTGATAGCATTTTTCAGATCAGGCTCGCCTTGCTTCATGGCTACTGCCAGTTTACGACCTTCCATCCCTTTAGGAGATACCATGTAATCCTTGCCTTCTGTTTTTATCCAATGTCCAGCCAGCATTTTACCGGTAACCATGACCTCAATGCGGCCGTTTTGCAAATCGTGGAAGGCTTCAGCTTGCCCCGGATAGGTCTTCAATTCTTTATATCCACCGATTTTACGTGCTGGAGCATCACCGTTGGAGGAACCCGTTACAACACCCGTAATACGTCCTTTAATATCTTCCGGACTGTTGATTCCCGTTGTTTTCTTGTTATATACGGCAACAACCTCGTCATACGCAACATGCTCGGAGAAATCCAGTGTTTTTAGTCTTTCTTCCGTTACACCGATACCGGACAAACCAATGTCGAAGTTACCTGTCATCAAGCCAGGAATGATTCCACTAAAATCCATCCGTTTCCATTCAATTTTCACACCGAGATGGTCCGCAATAATTTTTGCCCAATCGGCGTCAATACCTACCAGCTCATTCTTTTCATTTGGAAAAATAGTCGGTGCGTTGTTGCCGCTTGTTGCGATGACGATCGTACCTCGTTTCTTGATATCAGCCAAAAGACCTTTTGCGTTACCCACATCCGCTGTTCCGTTAGCTGCCGGAGCAGAACTGGAACAAGCACTGATTAGCAATACCAGGGAAAGAATAAGAACGAGTACCAGGGAAGTTTGTTTTTTCATATGGATTAGCCCTCCTAAAATGGTTTGTTATCGCGTAAGCATGAACAATGGCATAAACCTGAACCGAAAATGAAACCGTGCTTCGACCCCCGTTTTACAGTTATCCCAACCTCCATTTGGCCCGACAAAACGTTTTAGACACATACCAATACTTTTGAAAGGTTTTGTCGAATTTTGTATTTTAATGTAATAAAATATAACGTGGGTCTAACTTTACAACAGCTAAAAATAGTTGTCAATAATTTTATGTTATATTAACTAACATTAAAATCGATAAATAGTGAAATTAGAATAATAAAATTAAACATGTAATAAAATGTAACATAAGTAAAGCGTTATCATTTTTAAACGGTTTGGGACATTCGATCTTTATCTTTTTTCCCTTTTGTGATCTAATAAATAGAACAGCGTGGAACCGGGTGTTTGTCCCTCCTGTACGAAGAATTTTATTAATTATCATTGTAATTATCAATTATTGATAATAATATACTGATAGTTGATAATTAATTCGAATTAACAACATTATATTTCGTCTACCCTCAATTTTCAACATAAGAATTTCATTTAGAAAATATTTGTCGGAAGGATGAACAAAGTGAGTACACGAAAAACATTAGAAATTTTGGATTTGTATACGTTGGAAACAAGGGAGCTTAGTGTTCCGCAGATTTCTGAAATCATGGATATACCTCAAAGCTCCGTGTACCGTTACATCCGCATTTTGAAAGAGAAAAAATATTTGCTGGAGACAAACAGAGGGACTTACCGTTTGGGGCTTCGTTTTTTGGAAATGAATAACATGATTAATTTAAATAACGAGCTCTCACTCGCAGCTACGCCGGTTATGACACAATTGATGAACGAAACTCAGGAAACGACGGTATTGGTTATTTTATCCGGCTTTCAAACGATTTGTATTGAAAATATATCATCCTCCTTTCACATGGTGAAAGTCTCTTCAGAACCCGGCAAATTTATCCCGCTGTATGCAGGCGCTTCTTCCAAAGCCATTCTAGCTTACATGGGCAATGACGCCGTTAACAAATTGTTCAAGCACGGGATTGTTCAAAAGCATACAGAAAACACAATCACCGACAAGCGAGCGCTGCTGGACAATTTGAAAGCTGTAAGAACGCTTGGTTATGCCGAATCTGACAATGAGCTCGACGAAGGCGTGTATACGTATGCAGTACCGATCTTTGCAACCAATACAGTCATCGGTTCGCTCAGTGTCGCTGGTCCAAGGGAACGAATGATTCAAAAGGATAAAGAGCAATTGATCACAAGCCTAAAAAAGGCCGCCAAGCAAATCGAGCAAAATATATAGCAGTACGCAGAGCACAGAGTCGTATCTTCTATCCGGGGATACGACTTTTTTTGTGCGCAGTACAATTTCGATATTGAAATTATTAAAAGAATCATATATGATTATTACCAATTAATAATAATTATTTATCACTATTTGATAATATTCAAAAATTCCATCTCAAGTACTATCATTTGGAGGCATAAACATGAAGCTTGATCTATGGATTAAAAACGGGCTTGTATACCGAACAGAAGAGGATTTCCAGTTAGCCAATATCGGAATTAAGGATGGCAAGATTCATATTATTTCCGAGTCCCATATCCAGTTTGAGGCTGAACGTGTCATTGATGCTGAGGGTTTATATGTATTGCCCGGTATGATTGACGCACATGTTCATTTCAGGGAACCTGCCAAAGATCCGTCTTCTACGGAAACTTTCTTTACCGGAACTCGTGCTGCGGCAGCTGGTGGAATTACCAGTATCATCGAAATGCCGAACTCTTTTCCATGTACGTATAACACAGAGCTATTGATCAATCGTAAGGAAATATTGAAAACGGAGGCATTAATCGATTACGGCTTATACGGTGCTGCCGGCAGTGACCATCTGGATGATATCATACCGCTCGCAGATGAGGGGATATCCGCATACAAAACGTTTATGCACAAAGCTCCAGCAGGTAGAGAGCAAGAATTCGAAGGTTTTACCATGACCCGCGACCGTGATTTGTATGAGGGCTTTAAGCAAATTTCGCAAACCGGGCTTCCGCTCGCCCTGCATGCCGAACATGAAGAGCTGTTAAGCTATTTCTCGGAATTTGCAGAACACACGTTTGTTGAGGGAGATTATAACAAGCATTTGTTAGCCAGGAATACGCTAGTGGAGACCAGCGCTATTAACCGGGTTGTATTTTTTGCTGAACAGCTGCAGGTTCCGGTCATCTGCTGTCACGTGTCAAGTCCTGAAGCGTTAAAAATCATTAAGCGTGCCAAGCAGGACGGAATTCATATTTATGCCGAAATGTGCCCGCATTATTTAATATTTGATGAAAGCTATCTGGAGAAGATCGGCCCTTATGGCAAATGTAATCCGCCTCTTCGCAGTCCCCAGCAGATTGAAGCGTTGTGGAGCTATATTGAGGACGGAACCATCGATTATATTTCGAGTGATCATTCCCCTTTTCCGAAGGCTCTCAAGGAGCTTGGGTATGCGAATATTTTGAAATCCCCTGCTGGCTTCCCCGGTACAGAGCTAACGCTGCCGCTCATGCTTGATCAGGTAAGTAAAGGAAAGCTTTCCTTGCATAAGCTGGTTGAGCTCATGTCTGTGAATCCGGCCAAAACGTTCGGGATGTTCCCGAATAAAGGCACTCTTGGAATCGGCACCGATGCAGACATTACGATAGTCGATATGCGCGCACAACGAACCGTCAATATTCATGAGCTTTATACCGTTGCCAGAGAAACGGCTTTGCTCTATGAAGGTTTGAAGCTTCAAGGACTCCCGACCCATACGATCGTGCGCGGCAAAGTAGTCGCAGAGCAAGGTAAAGCTGATGATCAGGCAAAAGGATGGGGACAGTTCATACCACGAACGCAGCCTTAATGCAGATTTCACAGCGGGCGAAAGAGGTTCATCTGTAAGAATGGACATAGGCACACGATCACTACAATAGAAAAGAGGCTGTCCCGTAGCCATTTTCATAGCTTATGGGACAGCCTCCTTGACTAAACCAGGTTACCTCATCTGCTCCCGAATGAGTCTTGTTATCGTAGTATCCACACTTCATGCTCTCCCGCGCTGTAAGAAGCCCCGTGTGACAAGACCGTTACACCTTCGGGCACTGTCAGGTTCAGACGCATTCCCTCGGAGTGCTCGGTCTCGCGTTCCACCCGAACAGACAGAACACCGCATTCCGTCGGAATAGAACCTTCGGCCCAAGTAAGTCCGCCAAGGAGCCGCGGGACAACCTCCACTATCTTGTGTCCGGGAGTAAGTAGGCGGACGCCCAGAACCGAATGTAAGAACATGTATACGGGCATACTTCCCCATGCGTGGCACGCTGAGCTGAAATGCATTTCTCCCGACTGCTTATCTTGATAGAACAACCCCCACCATTCCCATAATGTTGTAGCACCGGTTTCAACCATAGGACCGTACCGCTTAAACACCAGTTCCAGCATCCGGTCTTCACGGCCAAGCTTGCCGAGCGCCCTGTAAACAACCAGCATGAAGAAAGGGCTGGCTTGAATTGCTCTCCCTGCCGCTTCAGGCGAGAATACCGCATGGTAAATCTCCTGGCTCCGCTCGTCTTCAGCTGCATGTAGAACGACCAAAGCCAGCGCGTTCGCCGATTCGCTGTAACATGCACTAGGGACGTCTTTGACCAAACACTCCGTATAAGCCCCGACTTCCGGCAGCCATAAGGTTCGCTTGATGCTGTCCGCTAGCCGGTCACTTGCCAACGCGAAATAAGCCTCGGCTTCATGATCCCCGACAAGTCTGGCATAGGTTATCGCCCGGCGCATGGCTTCCAGATAAAGCAGGTTGAGCGCCGTTACGATCCCACCGCGTTCTACGTCCGGCCATCTGCCGAGAGGCGCCTCGCCCGCATCCACATAAGCCCAATACGGTACGTCCACAAGCAATCCTTCTTCGTTCTCGAAGCCGGAGAACCAGCGAAGTGCCTGAACGATGTTCGGCCACCATTCGGACAGAAGCCCGTCATCCCCGTAAGCGTCCAGATACTCGCCGAAGGAATTGACCCAATGCAGGCAGAACGACGGGATCGGTGGGTAATTGTGATGTCCGTCCGGATACCGCTGGGCCGTCATGCCCTGCCAATCCTGAGATTGGCCGACCTGCTCCAGAAGCTTGCGGTGCAGCCTTCCGTCCCCTGAATAATACGTCTGGTAAAGCGCCTGCCAGCGTCCATCCCCCATCCACTGCTGCTGCTCGCGACTAGGTGAATCGACGAAAGCATCCTGCATACAGATGCGCATCGTATGCTCTGAGATTTCCCAGATCTGCTGTAATGTACGATCACTGCACTTGAAGGTCGCCGGCTGCTCCACCGGGTAACGGCGGGTTCGCAGCCCGACCCTGTGCAAGCAAACCGGACGGGAATCGGCATGACGAACCCGCAGCTGAACGTAGCGGCATGCCTTCCAGCCGAAGCCCACCTCCAACCGTCGCCGTCCCTCCGAGAGGATGAACCTATCCAGGGAACGGTTGTTATTCCCGTTAAGCAGCGCCTTGCCTTCCCACAGTTCTTCGGCATACACCACATCGACGACCGTCCCGGCGGTTCCAGTAATCTCCAGCTGCAGATAGCCCGGCTCGATCCTGCCGAAATCGTAGGTCAGCACTTCGGCTTCGTCAGGCGAAGACGGTGTGCACCATACGTTACGCGAAGAATCCGAGGGGCTTGCCTCGATCAAGCGGATTCTTTTCGTTTCCTCAATAATATCCAGATGCATTCGTCCGGAAGGCGCCGCAAGCTTCGGAACGACTCCGCGGCTCACAAGCCGCAGCACATCCAGTTCCTTCTCCTCCATCAGCGGAATTGGCCTCCGCAGTAAGTTCCAGAAGGGCGACAGCCGGAAGCCTCGCTGTTTAGCACTCTCCCAGCCTTCCACCACAATGTCTGGCAGATGCCAGCCCTCCAGTTCCAACCGGGCGTCGTAAATTTCGATAGGCCCTTGGCAGCCGTTCACTCGGGGGGATCGGGAATCGTAGGCGTCCGCTTTGCGGCATAACCATGTGGAGTCCGTCCCCATAAGGATCGTCTCGCCACCCGGTACGGACACTCTCAGCTCCGCCAGCAGTGCAGGAATCCGATCGATCGATTGTCCAGTTCCGTAGCCGTAATACAGCACCATGACGGCGATGCAATTTCGGCCCGGACGAAGCAATTTTGAAACCGGAAGCTCGTCGACATACTGCCATCTGGGGTCACTCCTGCAAGGTCCCCGGCCCGCATACATACCGTTCACATAAACGATATACCTGGAATCGGCAAATATTCTTAGCGTTCCGGAAGCCGCACCGTCCGTAGAGAGCGCAAAGCTTTTGCGGAAATAACAATAGGACTGAACAGGGTGCTCATAATGAGTTTCCACTTCTGAAGGATGCCAAATGATGCCCGTATCCGCGCCCCATTCCCATTCTTGGGACCTGCGACGCTGAAATCGAGATATTGCCACTGCCTATCCTCTCGCTTTCCGTTAGTTTCTTCTGCCGCTAGTCTCATATTTCTGCGGAGTAGATCCGGTAATTTTTTTGAAGAGCGTACAAAAATATTTCTCATTCGGTATGCCTACAGCTTCTGCAAGCTCTTGATTCGTAAAGGATCGCTTGCGCATGAGCTCGATAGCCCGCTCGATCCTGCGCTTGGCGACATAGTCAGTAAAGTTGATACCCAGCTCTTTCTTGAAAAGCTCGCTGACATAGGACAGATTCAAGTGAATATGGTCTGCAACATGGCTCAGCGAAAGCGGCTCGTGCAGGTGCTCCTCGACGTACAAGACCGCTTTTGCCATATCTGGTCTAAGATACACAAGCTCCGCTTTGGACAAGATACGTTCCCATTCCATACGGAGCCGTTCCATCAATTGATGCAAATGCGTACAGACGTCCAACTGGAGCGGAGGCAAGTCTTTCAGTTCATTGCCGGCCGGGGACAACTTTCGTTGGAGTCGGACTAACCACCTTTCGACATAGGGGAGCAGCACGTCGGAAGGGATCCGATATGTGTGCAGCAGCTTCAGAAGCGGCGCCAGCTCGTCTCTATCGGAAGTCGTGGATACTCGATCTAGTAGGTTTTCAAACCGTTCGAACACGACGCTCGCATCGGCTTCGTTGTAGACCAAGCGGCGGTTCGGCGTTACGACCATGCCGAAGCTGTAATAGAAGGAGTCCGCTAAAGCAGCGGAAGCTTCCCGATAAGCGTCGGTGGCCTTCTCCCATCCACGATGCCGTCTGCTCAATCCTACCGAAACGGATAGACGCATATATGTTTTCACATGGGTAAGAATCTCTTCGGCCAACTCAAGCCCTTTACTGTCGAAACCTTGTTCCCCCGCTGCTTGAATCATGGAAAATCCGACCACCGTGTCAGGGGACATCTCACATACGAAGCATCCGCCCGAAGCTTGTAGGACCTCCTCCATAATATTCAGTATGCCGTACTTGAGCGAATTGCGGTCAGCAGGCGAATACTCGGCGCAGAAGGCTGCATAGTCATCCAAACGAACCACCAGGCAGGCATACTGGTGAGGTTGGAAGCCCGAGGCATACTCGAGGCTTCTTCGCTCCATCGCTGCGGGGCTCATTTCTCCTCGTATCAGCTCCTCGAGAAGCTGCTTGCGCATCCGGTGGGAATCACCTTTCACCGATCCGCTGAGGCTGTGCAGCTTTCGGTCCTTCTCCTCCCAAGCCAGCACATTGTCCCTCGCCTTCGCCAGAGCCGCCAACACCTCCTGCTCCCTCAGCGGAACCTTGACCAAATATTCGAAGACTCCCATGGCGATTGCCTGCTTGGCGTAAGTAAAATCGGAGTATGAGCTCAAAATGATAAATTCAATACGGGGATGGCTTTCCCTCAGCTCTCTGATCATCTCCAAGCCGGTCTTGCCCGGCATGACCACATCCGTCAAAATCAAATTCGGCTTCAGGCGCGCCGCCTGCTCGAGCCCCTCATCGACTGAATACGCCGTACCTATCAGCTGATAAGGCAAACGCTGTTCCGCCCAACGTTCGAACATACGCTGCAGCCGCCGTACCATTGGCGGCTCGTCGTCGACGATCAGGCATGTGATCACTTCCCTCATGTCCTCATCCCCCCTTAGTCTGCCAAGATGTTCCGTTCGTCCGCTCTCAGGTCGGGAAACCGCAGCGTGACCCGGGTTCCCTTGCCTTCCTCGCTCCAAACGCTGAGGCCGTAGGATTCGCCGTAATTCAACTGAATCCGCTGATGAATGTTGTACAAGCCAATTCGTTTGCGCCTTTCCGCTAGAGTGGCATTCTCCTGATGAGGGAGGAGGAGTAGCGATACTTTCTCGGGAGACATCCCCACCCCTTCGTCCGTTACATCAATCACGAGTTGACCCTCCGAACGTAAAGCTGTAATGTGGATAAATCCTGCGAGTCTTCCACCGCAATAGCCATGAAAAATACTGTTCTCCACAATCGGCTGAAGCGCCATTCGGAGTACAGGATGCGTCAACACATCGGGATCGATCTCTTCTATGAGCTCGAACACGCTGTCATACCGGACATTCTGGATGTGCAAGTAATCCCTTACGTTCCGAAGCTCCTGGTTCAGGCTGACCCTGTCGGAGAAGTCCGTAATGCCATATTCCAGAATGGCGATCAGCGCTCCGATCAAATCGTCCACTTCATTATACTTGCCGGCGTCCACCACATTGCTGATCGAGCCTAACGTATTATAGAGAAAATGCGGATTGATTTGCGATTGCAGCACCTGGATTTCCAGTTCCTTCTTCCTGCGTTCGCTGATGTTGACATGCTCGAGAAGCGTACGAATCCGCTCCAGCATCGTATTGAACGTATCGGTCAGATCTCCGAATTCGTCGTTGCGGATCTTCGGAATCGTTACATTCAGATCGCCCTGCCTGACCTGGCTCATCTTTCGGATCAAATAATAGACAGGTATCCGAATCATCCGGGCAACGAATGCGGCCGTCACAATGCTAAGGAGGAGACCCACTGCCAGCACTCCGAAGAAAAAGGATTCCATCCGCTGCAGGGAGTTCTGCAGCGGTGTACTGTCGGAAAAAGCAAAAACAATCCACTTCGTTCTAGAAATAAAGCCTTTCATCACGGTGACGGGAATGCCGTTCATGTGCTCCTGGAACACATCGTCCTTATGATGGATCAGCTCCATGCTGTCCTGATTGTCGAACAGAAGGCGATGGTCTTTCGCCCGGAAAGGCCCGTCCGCAGAAGGTTCGAGAATGAGACTCCCCTGATCGTCAAGAATGGCAAGCTGCAGGTTGCTGCCGTGACTGATCTGGTCCATCCGCTCTTGTAAGGCCGTTAAATTGAGGTCCACCGCAATGACCATCGGTTCCCCGGCAAAAGTTAACGCTTTGGTGAACGTAACCGTCCACCCGGAGAAGAAAGATTGATACGGCCTGCTGACCGAAATACTGCCGTATGCATTGCTGTAAGCGAACCGGTACAGCTCATCGCGGGTTGGCATCGGATCGTTCAATACCTTGGTAACGGGATTGCCTCCGAGAATGGAAAGGTCCTTCCGGATAAAATACACATCCGTCAGCGTCTCCGAGTGAGTGCGATATACCCCCTCGAGTCCCGCTTGGGCTGCGCTCATATCGCTCTGCCACGTTTCGGCAGACGAGGACAGCAATGCAATCGTATTTTGGACAAGGGCAACATATAAGTCCATATACTGCTGCTCCTTAATAAGTAGCTGCTTAGCCCTTTCCATTTGGCTGGTCGAGATCTCGTTCTTAATGTACCGGTAGGACATGGCGCTCACAATCACTTCCGAGCTCAGCACAAAGATGAAACAAACAAGGAATAATCGGAACGAAATATTGTGAAACAGCTTAAGAACCCTACCTTGCATACGGTCCACTCCTGCATAATGAATGTCGTCTTGCCTCAAATGGAAGAAGAAGAGAACGGTATCTCCTCGTCATTGGAACGATTATTTAATCACGCCGTCGCTTTGGAGCTGTTTGGTATAATTCGCGATGGCGTCGTTCAGTTTAAATTTGTCTTGCAGGGTCTTCACATAAGAATCCCAATTGCTGAGAAGCTCTTTACCGGTGATGAATTTGAGCATCATCTCATTCACGTATTTGATACGATCCTGCGCCAGAGGGTCGTTCGGATCGTCGAATACCCGAGGATTGACGTTGTTGTCTTTCAGATAGCTGGTATTGATTTTTTGATTGGCGTTAGTGACATCCGGATTCTTGAAGTCGAAGTACACGCCGTCATTGGCTTTGCGGACAAAGGCGTAGTTATAGCGCCACTCCACTTCCTTCTCGTTGTAGGTCGACCTGTCGATCAAGGCAGGCTGGTTATTCGTGACCTTGAACGTCTTGTCTTTAATTCCGTAAGCCAGGTAAGGATAAGCTTCTTTGTTCGTGTACAAATATTGAATGAACTGCATGGCGCGCTTGGTCTTGGCGGGATCCTTAAGCGCTTCCTTAGAGAGCCCGATCATGGACTGCTGAAATGGCTTCAGATCAAGAATCTGATCGCCGTACGGCCCTTTCGGCGGCGCGACCTGCTTCCACTCCGGTATGCTTCCGCCGGCATCCTGCATTTTCTTCTGCTCAGCCGGCTCCATACGGCGCCAGTCTACAATCATAATGCCAACCTTGCCCTGATACATCTTATTATCCCGCTTCAGATTGTCATCGATCGTCACCCAGTCAGGGTCGACGACTTTGGCTTGAATCATTTCATTAATGAACTGCAGCGCTTCTTTGGTTTTCGGGTCCGTGTTGTACACGACGACCTTACCGTCCTTCACGTCGACGAAATTGGGCTGTACCCCAAACATCCAGAAGATTTGCTGGAAGCCCTGAGCGCCGCCAGTACCGTATCCGAGCGAACCGTCCTTCGGCAGCATGGCGAGGAATCCGTAAGTGTCGTTCTTCCCGTTCCCGTCCGGATCGTTGAATGTGAATGCCTTCATAACGTTCATAAGCTCTTGCGGATTGGTCGGCGCTTGAAGATTCAGCTTCTTCAGCCAGGTCGAATTGATCCACCAGCCGTTCACACCTCCGACCGCTTCGGATCCCGGAATCCCAATCATATGGCCTTTATATTTCATAGGCTCCAGCCGGGAGGGATCGAAGGCCTTGGTTAGCTCAGGCACTTCCTTGATCGCATCGTCCAGCTCTGCGACAAGCCCTTGGTCGTAATATTTAATGGCGCTAGCGCGGTCCGGGAACGTGAGAATGTCCGGAATTTGAGAGGACGAGATAAGCAGGTTCAGCTTGTCCTTCCAATTCTCACCGCCCAGCGTCATCTCCAGTTCGATGTTGTTGTCCTTTTCGATCATTTGGCGGATCGGGTCGTTCTCCCTCGATGGCATCGGCGTCGTCAATCTGTAGCCGATCGAGTTGAAGAAGTTCAGCTTCAGCTTCTTCTGCGCCTCTGTTGGGGTACTGGTTGCCGCCTTGCTGTCCGCCCCCGGATTTGGATCGGTCTTGCTGCAGCCGGCCGCAGTCATACCCAGTACTACAGCGAGGGCAAGCATAGCTTGTGTTTGTCTCTTTTTCATCGATAAACCTCTCCCTTAATATATTATTATACCTGTTTATATCAAGAGTTTCCCCATGATAACGTTGGCAGCCCTTCTCCGCTAACCCTTTACCGAGCCGAGCAGTACGCCTTTGGTGAAATGCCTCTGGATGAACGGATACACGACCAGAATCGGCAGCGTCGTCACCACAACCGATGCCATCTGCACTGATATCGGGTTGACCGAATTGGCAGCTTCGGCGGCATCCCCGCTGATCGCTACGGAAGCAAGCAAAATTTGTCTTAAAAACAGCTGCAGAGGTTGCTTCGATGTATCGTTGATATACAACATAGCGTCGAAATAGCTGTTCCAGTGCCATACCGCGTAAAATAAGCCGATCGTAGCAATAATCGGGATGGATAGCGGAAGAACGATCCGGAACAAAATGGCTATTTCACCGGCACCATCGATCCGCGCCGCCTCATCGATAGCCTCAGGAAGCTGTTCGAAGAAGCTTTTGACAATCATCAGATAGAAGGCGTTAATGAGCCCGGGGATAACGAGAGCCCAAGACGAATCCAGAAGGCCAATCTCCTTTACGAGCAAATAGCTAGGAATGATGCCTCCGTTGAACAGCATCGTAAATACGATAAACAACAGGATCGCGCTGCGCCCTGGTAGCGATTTGCGAGATAAAGGCAGGGCCATAAGGATGGTGAAGAAGAGATTGACGACTGTACCAACCCCAACCCGGAACAGTGTAGCCTGATAAGCATCGGCCAAACGCCCGCCTTGCATAATTTCCTGATAGGCGGTCCAGGTCACCTTAGTAGGAATGAGCACGAGGCCGTCATTTTTGATGACCTCGGATATTGGGGTGACTGACACGCTGATGACGTAGATGAAAGGGACCACACATGTAGAGGCCAGCAGGGAAAGCAGCATATAGTTTAGGAATTGAGTAATACGTTCGCTTCTTGTCATGTAATTCATAGAGCTTCCTCCTACCAGATTTGTCCGTCGAACCTTTTCGCCAAGCGGTTAGCGCCGAGCACCAGTACGAAGCCGATGACGGACTTGAACAGTCCTACCGCTGTCGCGAGCCCGATACGCCCTTCCTGCAGTCCGACCCGGTATACCCAGGTTTCAATGACGTCCGACTTCTCCTGATTCAGCGGGTTCATCATAATATAGATTTGATCGAAGCCTACATCTAGAATCGCACTCAGGCGCAGGATCAGCATCAAAATAATGACGTTGCTGATCCCCGGAAGGGTGATGCTCCAAAGCTGCCTCCAGCGGGAAGCCCCGTCGACGGTGGCTGCCTCGTAAAGGGAGGGATCGATTCCCGTTAATGCGGCCAAATAAATGATCGCTCCCCAACCGACCGACTGCCAAATATCCGTTCCCACAATGATCGATCTGATCAAATTCGGCTCTGTGAGGAACGAGATACGCTCCAGATCGAAGGCTGTCAGCAGTTGGTTGACCAGTCCGGTCCCCGGCGCCAGGAAGGCGATCAGTAAGCCGTAGATGATCACCCATGACAAAAAGTGGGGCAAATACGTCAAGGTCTGAATGGTACGTTTGAATCCTTTGGAAGTGACTGCATTTAGCATTAAAGCCAAAATGATCGGTGCCGGAAAAGAAAACACCAGCTTGTATAACGAAATGAGTATCGTATTCCCAATGATTTGGTAGAAGTATACACCTTCGAAAAAGAGCTTGAAGTTCTGCCACCCTGTCCACGGACTTTCCCATAACCCTTTGAGCACATTGTAATTTTTGAAAGCAGCGGTTATGTACACCATGGGAACGTACTTGAATAACGCAAAATACAGCAAACCGGGCAGCAGGAGCGCATACATAATACCGTATCTGCGGACCTGTCGAACGATATGGGCCATAAGTTTCTCTCCCCTTTGTCTCTCTTGATAGTTTAATTCTAGCTCTTCGAATGAGCTTAATGGTCCAAAATCTTCGGCAAAAGGTTTGTTATTTTCGAATGTGCTTCAAATTCATGACCAACCGAAGATCAAAAACTTTTTGCCAAAAAATTTAGACCTCTCTCCGCCTCCACACCTTTACAATTAAAATATCCACTTAATGAGGAGGGGTACTTATAGATATATTCATGTAAGCGTTTTATTTCTTTGTGACAGAGTTGGCTATAAATGATCGGAATCGATCACAAACATGGATTGAGGAGGAATTTAGTAATGTTAAACAAATGGATATCCAAATGGCTAGCCGTCACACTCATGGTGACCCTGCTGGCTTCCGGCTCTCAATGGATCGGCGGAACCAAAGCTTCCGCTGCAACCCCGGTTAATCCTAACGCGACACAAGCCGTGATCGATGTATTGAATTATTTCGATACGGTTCATGCGAATAATCAAATCATCTCCGGGCAGTACGTGCGGGGGCAAAATTATGGCTATATGGAAACCGACCACATTTACAATTTGACGAGTGGCAAATACCCGGCCATGATTGGATTTGATTTCTATTACAACGTGACGAACGCTTCCGATTTAAGCAATTGGCGTTCCTTTATTGTCGACCATGCAACTGATTATTGGAAGAAAGGCGGACTTGTCACAATTTCATGGCATCAGACGAACCCCCTTGATGCTACAGCGGATTCCGGCGGCTGGAACAGCGTCATTAGTTCGATGTCACAAACGGATTTCAACTCGCTCACGACCCCTGGGACCCCTTTATACAACAAGTGGTTAGCACATATCGATACAATGGCGGGATATTTGAAATCCCTGCGGGATCAAGGTGTTGTTGTTCTTTGGAGACCTTATCACGAGATGAACATCGGCTTCTGGTGGGGCGGGAAAACGGGGGCCAGTTACAAAAAGCTGTGGGAGAATATGTATGACCGATACACGAATTATCATGGTTTGAACAACCTGATTTGGGTTTGGGCTCCGGCCCGGGATGATAACAACGCGATAAACAGCAACTATTACCCAGGATCCTCTTATGTGGATCTCGGCGGGGCCGACGTCTATGTTCAAAATCGATCGGATGGAAAATTTGGGTATGCGAACAGCGAGTTGACCTCCGTCATGGGCAGTAAGCGTTACGGCTTGTCTGAGGTTGGTTTGCTCCCGACTGAAACTGCGGTTCAAACAACCTTTGACTACACCTGGTTCCTCGTCTGGGCTATCGGGTGGGCGGACAATCTGTTCTACGGTTACCCCAGTGCAAATGGACCCGGCAACAACACTTACTCGATCACTCCGTTTTATAGTAATGCTATGACGATAACAAGAGACGAGGTGCCTTCGTTCGGAAGGACAATCGTAGGGGAAACGATCATTTTCAAGGATGCCATGAACGGCTATTCTGCTGCTGGCGTTTCCCCTTCAAACTGGACGACCGTTGCCACAGGGGGCACAGTTACAGTGGAGAACGTCCCTACCGTGGGATTAGGTAACGGACCGGACCGAAGCATGAAGATCAACAAAACAAGCACAACGAATGCAGCGACTGCCGAGAAAACGTTCACCCCGCAAACAGGTGTCGTTACCTTCAAAGCCACGCTGCGTACAGAGGATGCCAGTTGGAAAGACTTCATTATCTATGACAGCACAAGCAAAGCCGCCTTACACGCGGGCATTCAGGGAAATTACTTAAAAGTTTATGATGGTGCAACTCTTATGAGCATTGAACCAATCACCAATTCAAAATGGTATGATATTAAAGTCATAATGAATACCTCAACCCAAAAGTTCGATTTGTATGTCAACGGCGCAAAAAAGGCCAATCAATTCAGCTTCAAAAACACGGCAGCGGTTGATGTCAGCCGCTTGAAGGTTGGCGTTGCCACAGATGCCACTGGCACCTACTATATCGATAATGTATTCATAACCAAATAAGGCTAAGCAGCGTTGTTCACGACCACGGTCAACTTGCTTCCGGAACTAGCTACGTTGCTGGTGAGTGGACAAATAAATTAAGTCGTAGACTGCCGCTGGTTTTTGAACAATCGCCTCTTCTTTCCGCCTCTTCTCGGAAAATTCCGCGGAGGCTCTATTGGCGCTTTCAGTTTGCTCGAATCCATACAAGTCGCAGTGAAACGTCCGTACAATCCTCAAAATAATAAAAATATCGTTTTCTTGTAATTGCATTCCTGATGGCCCTGCTTGCTCCAGATGGGTGGAGGCAAGGCATACGCCGCCACCCTGTCTAATCCGAACGCGACGGACGGTGAAATATCCGGCCATGATCGGTACGGACTTCGGGTACATGCGTTCGAGCCTTGCCGACCTAAGTACAGTTCGGGACAATATTGTCGAACAAGCTACCGATTATTGTGGAAGGCGGGCTTGACCAGATATCGTGGCAAGAGACGAATACCGGATGCCGTCGGCTGGAACAGCGTCATAAGCTCCATGTCGCAAGCGAATTTTAACTTGGTCACGACGCCGGGGACCCCCGAGTACAACAAATGGCTGGCTCATTTCGATACCATAGCAGGTTACCTGAAGCAGCTGTAGTCCCTCTAATTCCTTCACATATACCTTGGAATCTCGTCCTTTTGCCTATAATGACAATGTTTTTCATTCAAACTCGGGTAAACTGGAATCCTTACGCTAAAGCGGTGTTGTTTGATGTAATTAACTCTCTGGTTTCGGAACCATTGGCCGAGTGGGTGGGTGGTACCTCCATTTTACCAAAGAACGGTTTCTTTTTATTGTGAAAAATTGAAAAGAGGTGTCCCGTAGCCATTTTCATAGCTTATGGGACAGCCTCCTTCTGCCTTATAATCATTAACCCTTTACGTCACTACAACCCTTAATTCATCGAAACAAGCTGGGTTCACAGCTAATCTTCCAGTATCTCCAACTCATCCTTACGAAGGTGTCACTTCTTCAAGGCCATTAATTTTTGCCTGTCCCCAAGGAGCAATCTTCACTCTTACGATCATATTGCGGGCTTCTCTTTCCAGCTCTTTGCCTGTACCCTCCGGCACATAGTACCGCTCCAGCCCATATTCAATACGAACCCTGTCATCCCAGCTATAATCGACGGTTCCTTTTAACACAGCTTGACCCTCTTGGGTGCTAGGTTTACTGCGATAAATTCCTGCCGCTTCATACAGCCCGTTGCCAGAAGGCTTCAGCAGCACATAAACAGCTTCACCTTGAACTGGCTTATCCGTAGACTCCCTCCATAATTGAGAATCCAGCGTACTAATCTCGTAGCCGAGCGTTACATAGTCACCGTATAAAAAGTCGCGAGGATCGACAGGTACGGTTTTAATTTTAATTTCGGTGCCGAACCAGCCAACTGCGTAGTAGGAGGTTGCAATTCCACCGAGGAACAACACTTGAAGCACAACTATAATAAGAAGTAATGTTAATCGGCGCTTTTTTTCCATCGGTTGATCACTCATTGTGGTTCCCCCCTTCATTGGCATCCCGGAGAACAACTTTTTTCCTGCGGTTTAAAAACCAGCTTAACGTTAGCAGTAGTAAGCCACCAATAATAAAAAACAACGATTTATCCATAAAGTCCCAGGTTAACTTGAAATAAGCTACCATCGTGGTACAAATAAACAGCACTGTAGCAAAATTAATCTTGAAGCGCCACTGCTCCATATACCCTCTCCATAATACGTAGAAGGAAAAGGTGAACAGTGCCAGCAAATACATCACGGCAATACCTGAAGGTAAATAGATAAACGGTACTGCCAATATCCATTCAAAAGCGCTCGAGATCCGGTTATGCTTCCATTTACCATACAAGGATACAGCGAATAGCAATAACAAGGCTCCAATGAAATAAGGAGTCTGCGCCAGCAATTCCAGACGGTCGCCCCGCGTAAAATCATCAAAGGCTAGCACCATCACAATGGCAAACAGAAATGCTGACGCCAGCGGTACGGACTGCAGCGCAAATCCTGAGCTCCGATCCTTTATCCAGTCACCCAGCGTGTATAATAGCATCACCGGAACAAATATCCAGAGGAACTTCCATTCCTGTTCGATGACAAGCATCAAGGCTTGCAGCACGAAGCTTACGGCAAAGCACCAGATCACACCAACCTGCTGACGCCTCCAGCTGTAATAGCCTAATCCGACAACCATAATAGCGAAGCAGACATAACTGAATTGATGATGCTCAACAACGCCATACCACTGGGCAACTGTAAAAATCAGCAAACTCATTAAGTACAAAAGCTTGCTTCGATACAAATACGTGAGCAGCGTACCCACCGAACCCCAGATGATGAACGAAGTAATATCGTAGGAGACCAAATGAAACATTTGTGCAATGAGGACAATACCCCCACCGAAGCAGGTGAGTCCCAAAGCCGTCATGGCAAGCCCAAGTCTGTCGTGGTCATTTTTGCGGAACAGTTCTCCACCTGCATAGAACGCAACCATCAGCACGATAATCAGGATCAGTCGAATCAGCTGTGGGATCTCCTGCCAATTGGCAGCAATAAAGCTTAATATCCCGAGGCCGACCAATATGCTGCCGAGCAGCGGCAGAACCCCAATTGCATGCTTATTATCACGGTACAGATCCAATATTTGTTCATACTGCTCCCGGGTTATAATACGTTTATCGACCCATTCCGGCCCCTCATGCTCCAGCCATTTTCTGCTCATTGTGTACACACCACCTCAAAGTTTTCGTAGAAAACTCACTTCGTAAGCATTCACTATCGTCTCTACCTATTGATAAGTATACCCGACCCCTCCAGGAAAAGAAGTACTATCTTTCTATAGTACCCTAATTGACTTCAGTAGACGCAAACAAACAGCCATCCTCAGAATCTCTCTGTTGACGGCTGTTATGGATATACCTATGTATGTTTTGCATTTAACCGGCTATTAAAACTTTTCCGATGATTTCCAACAGCTTATCAGCCTCAAAAGGCTTCACCACATACGATTTGGCACCGGACTTGATCGCCTCCAACACCTGCTGCTTCTGTCCAACTGCACTGATCATGACAACCTTTGCTTGGGGAAAGGATTTCAGCAAAATTTGCAGCGCCTCAATACCATCCATATTGATCATCGTAATATCCATTGTAACCAAATCCGGCTTATGATTAATGTAGCTTGCCAGCACTTCTCTGCCATCTGTGGCCTCTGCCACTACTTTATGTCCAGCGCGTTCAAGAATGAGCTTGATATTTCTGCGCATTACCGTTGAATCGTCAACAATCATAACGTTAGCCACTGCCTTGAATCCTCCAAACGTAGGTAGATTAAATTGCAAGTATACGAGCAAGCTCGGATTTATTTTGCGAAGGAATGTATATACAATAGAAGTTACCTGAATCAGTTTGGAATCTTTTTACGAAAAAATTGCTGAATTTGGATCGCAGCTCCGCTTTTTTGGTCACGATCACCAAAGGCGCTCCTAAAAAAATATCATGTTCATCACGGTCTGTCAAAGCATTTCCTGAAATCACATTCGCAATTTCTGCGACTACCTCAACCCCATACTGCGCCGCTTCTTCCTCAGTAATTTCCTCTAGCATAAATTTGTGAGCCAACGCGCCTGCCAATGAATGATCAACCGTAAGTATAACACCGCCTTGAATGACACCGCTAAGCTGAATAAAGGCCGTTACATCCTCCAAAAATAATCCTTCATCTTGATCCTCAAGCTCCTTCAAGCCTGGAATTCCAAGTCCAGTTATATATCCTGCCGATTTAGCAGTAAAAGCTTGAAAATATTGCTCCTCATGATTCACAGTGATCCGACCCTTTCTGCACCCGTAATATCTTCGTACGGCAGCTTCACGATAAATGCAGTACCGCTACCTTTTGACGTGGATACCCGAACCGTTCCACCGAGCTTTTCAGCTTCCGCTTTTACTGCGGATAGGCCAATTCCTCTACCCGACCATTCTGTCGTATGTTTTGTCGTCGATAGCTGATCTTTGAAAATCAAATTGGCAATATGCTCGTTCGACAACGGCTTTTCTTCATTATGAGGAGGCAGCAGACCTCTGGATTCCGCTCGTAATCTTACCGCTTCCAGATCAATGCCACGGCCATTATCGGAAATCGTCAAAGTGAGCTCGTTCTGTACTTGCTCGATTGAAAAGCTGACCGTTGCATATTCATCCTTGCCTTGCTCGACGCGTTCTTCCGGTGACTCAATACCATGAATTACGATATTCCTTACAATATGAACGAGCGATTGCGTCAAGCCGTTCAGACGTTCCGGGTCAACAGGGATGTCCGCTCCATTCAGCTCTATTGGATACAAAAGGAGTCCATTACGCTCAGCAAGCTCCGTCAAGTAAGCAGGATAATGCTGGATCAGCGCCTTTAACGGCTTAAAGCGCCATTTTCTTAATTCAGCAAGCCATAGCTTGTCCTCCGCCAGGGTCAGCCTCATCCTTAACTCTCGTTCCAGGTGCTGCCACTGTTCCTTCGTCAATTTCACTTCATATTCCATGCCCATCTCCGATGTCGCATCACCCAGAGCTTCCTTCAGAAGCTGGCTGTCCTTGTCCAGCCATTCATTTAACCGCAGCGAGCGAAGCCATTGCTCAAGCTCCTCCCATGTCGGTTTGACTTCGCGCCCGAGCAGCTCCATCAGTTCCGATTCCAGCTCATGGAGCTGCGGTACGATATGCATAAATTGCAGCAAGGCAAAGCTGCCCTTGAACGTATGAATTGATTTGTAGATCTCAAGAAGCTTGTCCTCAACCGATTCATTACCACTTGAGAGCTCAACAAGCTCCGTATTGCAAAAGGTTTCGAAGCTTCTTGTTATTTGCGCATAATCCTCAGAATGTGTGATCACATGAACGACCATTTGCAGTCTTTTGCGTTCACGATTCATTTGCTCTTCCAGTCGACGGGTTTCGGTAATATCGGTAAGCATGACCATGATAGCCCCGCCCACCTCCGTCTGTAAAGCGCCAGATTTTGCAGCGGGCAAGTACTTGAATTCAATCTGGACGACCATTCCATGTATGACAACCTCTTCAGGCAGCAGCGAGAAAATCAATTCCCGCTTCCACTCGTCCGGCTCATTATAAAATTCATCAAGGATCGATTCCAGCAGTACCGCTTCCTGCTCATCGCCTGCATAGAACAGCGATCCCAATCGCTGTCCGGCAATATCCTGTTGAAAAATACGTGTGCACTCCACACTGTGTTCTCCCATTACCCGAAGGTCAGGTCCAATCGACATAAAACCTTGTCTGGCATTATCCAACAAGGAACGAATCGAGGCCGTTCGCTCGGCAACCGTTTGCTCCAGCACCTGATTCCACTGCATAATCTTATCAATGGCTCCGACAATTTGTGCTTCTGCATGCAGGACATGCT
Organism: Paenibacillus periandrae; assembly: GCF_022458865.1. Taxonomy (GTDB): domain Bacteria; phylum Bacillota; class Bacilli; order Paenibacillales; family NBRC-103111; genus Paenibacillus_S; species Paenibacillus_S periandrae. Next base: position 122,650 of record NZ_JAJNMU010000002.1, read on the forward strand.
TAGGCATCTCTTTAACCGTACGTCCGGCAGCAACTTCCTCCAGAGTTAACGTGAAATGGCGCAATGGCAAAATAATTCGCTGTCTTACCATAAGAATAACAAGCCCGAGCAGCAGCAGCATGCCGGCAAGTGAGCAAAGTCCGAGAATGCGAAGTCGGTCGGCGGCTTCTGTCGTCGATCGGGTCGGCAGCTCTGCGTACAGCGCTCCTATAGTTTTCCCTTCCATATCCAGCAGAGGCGCTGCAGATTGTGCAACCAATAGCTCTCCGCGGCGCTCCAGATTGAAATGCTCCAAGCCATCTGTTTTCATTGTGTCCACATAAGTATGCAGCCGCTCATTCGATATCTCTTTTGTAGAAGTTAGAAACTGTCCAGAGTTAAGGAGAAGCGCAATATCGGCTTGCAGTGTATCCTTTAAACCAACTATAATTTCATCGGAAAGCAGTCTGCCAAATATGACAAGACCTACGGGGGCCGCTTCTCCCTTATTACTCGTAACAGGGGCTACAGCTACAACGGCAAGTCCCTTGGACGTATTTACGATCCCGGAAAACTTCGGTTCCTTTTGAAACTTATCAAGAATAAAAGGGTACAAGACCTTGGTTTTCAACTCTGCTACATCCCCGGATTGTACCAGCACGTTGCCCTGTAAATCGGTTTCCGCAACAAAATCAATATTGGGCACTACATCGGGTACTACACCAACATTGTCCTGAATCCATCGCAAATCATTATTCAGTACAGCTTGTCGGTTATCCTCCCAATACCCGTTTGTAACGGTAATCCCGAGAATAGTATCTCCCAGACGTTCAACCAGCTTCTGAGCAGTTTGATTCGTTAGAATCGATTTCTCTTGCTCAATCTTGTTCATTCCGGACATTTCATGTTGATAAAAAAGAATCGATACGGTAACCAGTGGAGCTACTATAAGCAGCACAACCCAGATCAATAGCTCTCTCATAAAAGAACGCTGCTTGTGAATTTGATTCATTGTACAAATATCCCCCATCAACACGTCTGCAAGCCATTTAATTCCATGTTACCTGATTCTTTCACCCATGAAAAGACAATTGTTGACTTACCGATTCAAATGAAAGGGAACTGTGGCGATTACGATGTCCTTTTGTTGAAATAAGTACGCACGGATCAATAAGCTTGTTTGATTATGCAATATATTTTGCCACCAATACTTCGTAATGAATTGCGGAATCAATACCGTAATATGATCGGTATCCGCTGTTTTCCACTCTACCGTATCGATAAATCGGATCAACGGCTTCATAATACTCCGATAGCGCGACCTTAACACTATAAGGCGTACACCCGGATTCCATTCCTCCCATTTGGCCTCCATCTTCTGAATTTCTTCATCATCAAAGCCTACATACACCGCCACCACATTATCCGTTAATGATTTGGCGTAGCTAATCGTATTAAGCACTACGCGGGTAATACCGGCGACAGGAATTACGATCGTGCTTCCCTTAATAACCGGCTTGTCGATATCAATTTGAATTCTCAGCTCATCTGCCGTATTCAGATAATGCTTGTGAATGCTGTAGAAAATGAACATAACGACTGGCAAAAAGATAAAGACCATCCACACCTGACTAAATTTCGTTATGATAAAAATAAAAGTAATGACCAGTGTCGTTAGCATCCCGATTGAATTAATGATCAGCTTCAGGACCCAGCCGTTCGGCTTGCGCTTGATCCATTTGATCATCATACCCAGCTGCGATAAAGTAAACGGAATAAACACACCAACCGCATAGAGTGGAATCAAATTTTCCGTATTTCCGTGAAATACAATAACGAGCAGCGCAGACAGAACACCCAAGATTATAATACCATTTGAAAATCCGAGCCGATCACCCCGAACCATGAACATATGCGGCATAAACTTATCCTTGGCCAGCATAAAGGCTAGCAGAGGAAATGCTGAATAGGCTGTATTCGCCGCTAAAAACAGGATAAGGGCAGTGACACCCTGAATAATATAATAAAGCGTTCCCCGGCCAAAGGTAGAAGCCGCTATTTGTGAAACAACTGTTTCTTTTTCCGTTGGCTGAATCCCGTACCAGTAAGCTAGCAGACTGATTCCGATAAACATGCTTCCGAGAATAACACCCATCATCATAAGTGTCACAGCCGCATTTTTCTCAGCAGGCTTTTTGAAGTTAGGAATCGCATTGGACACCGCCTCGACCCCCGTAAGCGCCGAGCAGCCAGAGCTGAACGCCTTTAATAGCAGGAACAAGCCGACACCCGACATCGTCATTCCTGAGACCGGCTGTGGCGCACTGACCCCGCCCGTTAAATAATTATAAATTCCACAAACTATCAAAACAAAAACAGAGCATACAAACAAATAAACCGGCAGCGCCAGCACAGAAGCTGACTCTGAAATGCCGCGCAGGTTCAATACTGTCAAAAAAGTGATCATAATCAAGGAAATCAATACACGATGGTCATGAAGACTAGGGAATGCTGAGGTAATGGCATCCGTACCGGCAGAGGAACTAACCGCTACTGTTAAAATGTAGTCCACAAGCAAAGAACCACCTGCCATCAAGCCCGTTGACAGACCCAAATTATCTTTGGCTACGATGTAAGCTCCCCCGCCTGCAGGATAATTAAAAATCGTCTGCCGATAAGATAAAATCAGAATCGTCAGCAGTCCCAGAACCGCCACCGAAATGGGAATCGAATACCATAGCGCAGCCACACCCACTGTCATAAGAACGAGTAGAATTTGTTCGGTTCCGTAAGCTACCGAGGATAGAGCATCTGATGACAGTACAGCCAAAGCCTTTAACTTACTTAGCTTTTCTTCACCAAGCTCCTCTGATTTCATAGGTCTTCCAATAAAAAGACGTTTTACTCTACTTACCATGTGATTGAATTCCTCTTCTCCCTGATTAGGTTCACTTTAAACCTGTTACATACACACATGATGTATAATACAATCACAATGCTCTCACCGTAAAGTGGCAGCAGTTCCTTGAATATTAGGTTTAATATGGTTTTAAGGCTGAATAAGGTCAAAAGAGCGTATTCATTCTGACCGCGCTAACTATATCATCATTTATCAACCGTTTATCTCGTTTATTTGGAAGTTTAATTTATACTTGATTCCTGTTTGGATTGAGATCATCCTCGCGTAAAGTTATAATAGAAGAGAAACTTCATAATAAAAACAAACTTTAGGGTGACCTGTCAGACCAGATTTCATACAGGCCCTAGACTGATTGGGTGAACGATTGTGATAACACGCAGAAATTTCATTAAAAAAGGCTTACTTTCTTTAGGTTTATTATCTGCTGGAGCTGCAGGCTCCCTGCCTTTTGTACGTCGCTTCACCGCCAATGCAGAAGCGGCAGATGCCACCACAGGCTTCATCGAAGCTGTATCCAATGAACCCTTAATTTCATTATTCGTGCTTAGCGATCTACATATCACGATCAATGAATCATCCATGTCAGACAAACTGCATTTAGCACTTCAAGATATTACCAATTGGGAAACAAAAATCGATGCTATCGTGCTTGGGGGGGATTTAACTGATTTTGGGCGATTAAGCGATTATTTGTTACTCAAAAAGATTTTGAATCAATACGAGCTGCCACAGATTTATGGCAACATGGGCAATCATGATTATTACGATGTCTGGCTTACAGCCAAGGGAGAATTTTCTACAGAAACAGTACCTAACGGCAAGACCGATGCCATGTCCCGCGCTCGATTCCAGAACTTTCTCGCTTATGGCGCTTATGGGAACAAGCCTTATATCGACGCCTGGATTAACGGGGTTCATCTAATCATGGTATCCCAGGAGGCTTATGTAGAAGAAAGACCGGAGGTTGGTGAAGGAGCCTGGTACTCGGACGAGCAGCTCAATTGGCTTCGCAATATTATGAAGTCTCATGAAGACGGTAAACCATCACTCGTATTTATTCATCAGCCGCTGCCTGCTCTTGGCACAGATGGACGAACTCATCAAATGATCCGCGCAAACGAATTTACCGATATTTTGAAGCCCTACAAAAACGTATTCGTCATATCTGGACATACACACAGAAGCTTTGAGAGCGAGGATCACTACAACTGGAAAACCCCCTTCCATTGGTTTAACAATGCATCTGTGGGGCGTACCCGTAGTACATTGCCAGGACAAACGTCATCGCTAGCTCAAGGTATGTATATTGAAGTATATCCGCACCAGGTCGTTATCAAAGGTCGCGAGTTCAGCAACCGTACCTGGATCGACAATGCATCTTGGACAGTACCTCTGCTAAAATAGTTTCCATAGCTCTATTAGACATTTCTTCTAATTTATCATTGGAGGTTGACTCATGAATGTTCTTGTAACAGGAGGCGCTGGCTTCATCGCTTCTCACATTGTAGATCAGCTGATTGAGGACGGACATCACGTACATATTCTCGATAACCTCTCTACAGGCAAAACAAGCAACATCAATCCCCAGGCGACCTTCTATAAGGCTGATTTATTGGACGGACAGCTCTCACAGCTATTTGAAGCGATACATCCGGAAATTGTCATTCATCATGCCGCGCAAATCGATGTACAGACCTCTCTCCAGCAGCCGCTCCTTGATGCCAGAATTAATATCCTGGGCACCATTGCCATACTCGAGCAGTGCCGTAATCATGGCGTAAGAAAGCTGATCTATGCCTCATCGGCAGCTGTCTATGGCACTCCTGAATATTTGGGTGTTGATGAACGTCATTCCCTAAAACCACTTTCATTTTATGGCATCTCGAAGCATACACCCGAGCATTATATTGAAGCTTTCTCCGCTTTATTCGGATTGGATTATACGATCCTGCGCTATGCAAATGTCTATGGTATTCGTCAAGATCCTAAAGGCGAAGGCGGAGTCGTATCCATTTTCGTGGACAAGCTGCTGCAGAAGCAGCAACCGTTAATTTTCGGAGATGGGGATCAGACAAGAGACTTCATCTACGTAAAAGACATCGTTAGGGCCAATATGGCGGCTTTGACACATGGGAGCCGGGGAATTTACAATATTAGCTGGAACGTTCAAACGACTGTTGTTGAGCTGCTCCAGTTGATGTGTGAGCTGTGTGATACTCCTTATGCACCTAAATTCGAATCACCACGCGCCGGCGATATTCTTCACAGTCGATTGGATAACACGGCTGCCAGACAGCATCTGGGATGGGAACCCATTTATACTTTACGGCAAGGCTTGCAGGAAACGTGCGATTATTATCAGGCTGCCTATACAGTTTAAAACTTAGAAAAACCTCCAGACCATTTAAAGTGGTTGGAGGTTTTTTGCTGAATGCCTTCATCAGCTTAAATTAAACATCAAATTTGGAAAGAGACTCTTGCAGCGAGTTGGATAGCTGTTCAAGCTTGTCGGACAAACGAACCAAGCCGGAGCTAATGTTCAACTGCTCGGAGCTGAGCGATGCTACTTCCTGTGACGTTGCCGAGGATTCCTCTGCAACAGCGCTGACATTCGTCATCGCATCATTAAGAACCAATTGGGACGCATCAAGCTGGCTGATCGATTCTGTTACCTCGGACAACTGTCCAATAAATCCGCCCATATGATTCTGTACTTCTTTAAATATCAAATCGGCTTCTTTAACAGACAAGATTTGTTCCTGAAAAATCGGGTACGCATTGGATAGAACTTTAACCGTTTCATCAATTTCCTTTTGAATCGTTTCGGTGATTTGTCCAACGATTGCAATTGATTGACGAGATTGATCAGCAAGCTTGCGGATCTCGTCAGCAACAACCATGAAGCCTTTACCAGCAGCACCCGCACGAGCAGCTTCGATAGTCGCGTTAAGGGACAATATATTCGTTTGCTTGGAGACATTGCTCAATACTTCAAGTATTTTGCGAATCGAGCGCGTGCTCTCTTTCAGATTATCGACTTTCTCAACCATATTTCTGGTCATTTCTTCGGTAGCATTCGTTTTCAGAATCAGCTCGGACATGTATTGAATACCTTGTTCACTGGATTTCTGAACATCGGTTGCAGCTGTACCCATAACAATATTCGAATTGACAACAGCTTTCATTTGCATGCCGATACTGTGTGTCAGCTCATTCCCGCGTTCTGATTCAACCGCTAAGCTCGAAGCTCCTCCAGCTATTTCTTCTGTAGCAATCGCGATTTCCTTAGCGGAAGTAGCTGTTTTCTTGGATGCATCCGATAACTCCGTTGCAGTCTCTAATACTTCTTGTGCGGATCGATTGGTTTGCTGCACCAGTACGGTAATTTTCTCCATCATCTGATTAAAGCTATGACCCAATTGGCCGATCTCATCCTGTGATTGAACATTCATCCGAACAGTCAGATTCCCCTGTTCCCCTTCTTTCATCAGGTTACGAAGCATAATTACAGGCTTCCCAATCATTTTGGCTACCAGTATCCCGATACCGACCGCAATTAATGCCGCTACGAGTGCCATAATCCATGTAATATTGGATATAGCCTGGGCGTCCTTAACAAGCTCGGCAATTGGCATCGCACCCAGCAGGTACCATCCTGTTTTGGTCGATTTATAGTACACAAGCTGCAAGTCCTTTTTACCATTCATTGCACTGCGTGCTTCGTCCTTCAGAATATCGGGAGTGATATCCAAAACGGTCGGCTTGCCAATAGCAGCTCTATCCGTAGAATAAGCTATGTTCATACCTGGGGTAATAATAATGGTTTGTCCGCCTTCACCCATTTGAATATCAGCTAATTCTTTTCCTACAGCATCTACGTTAATTTCCATAAGCAGAACCGCTTGTGTGCTGTTGGTGGAAGTATTTTTCAATACACGTCCAAGAGCGAAAGCTGCTGTATTGTTTCCTGAGGATGTATCTACAAAACCTCCAGTTCTAGTTTCGATCCAGGAGGCACGACCGTTGTCATCCGTAATTTTTTTGAACCACGGCTCCTGAATCAAAGTTTCTTTGCTTGTAGACCCTCCCGAAGCAGCGATGGGCTCGCCTGTAGGGCGAAATAAATGCAAAGCTTTAATCGTTTTGTTCGAGTATGTATAGACGTTTAATTTATCGCTGATTTTTTGGCGCATTTGCAAATAATCATAGCTTCCTTTATTAACGGCTTCCGAGTCAACAAGCAGTGTCTTCATCTCGTTGTCTAGCAAAATTTGCATCGACAGATCCTCATAGACCGTATACATGATATCCAGCTTTTGACCTGCCTGAATGATCGTCTGCTCGGAGGCATCTGCTACCTTTTTCTGAATAACACCTTTGGAAATATTGTACGACGTGAATCCTACTGTCAATACGAAAAAGAGAATGCTCACGAGAAAAATTAAAAATAATTTCATGCCGACGGATTTAATTGGATTTTCCAAACGAAGACCACTCATCGAATTTTTCATATGCTCTGAACTCGTAGCTCCTTTGTTGGATTCTTTTTTTGACACGAGATTTTTAAAAATGTTGCCGATTTTTGCTGTCCATTCGCTAAGCACAGACAGTATTCCTTTCAAAGGAACCACCACCTAATCTGATATAGTTTCTTCTGCGAGATAGTGATGACATAATAACATTAGAAATGATATTCGACATCGTTTTTGTATTTCCTTTTTATAAATCGCTTTCATTGGAAATAAAATAGTCCAAATGCTTCATTTTTAAATTTTTTGGCGATTTTTGCATTTTTTTCGACCATTTGGATCATATTACTTTTTTCCATAACTGTCCATGGGTATTATGACCCTAGACAAAAAAAGCCCCAAAAGCTAGAGGCTTCTTTTATCCGCTTTTTATGCTTTACGCATTCTTTTACGCATCATATCCATAGGTCGAACGGGCTGATCCAGCTTCATCCGGATCGATTGAAGAGGATGTCGCGCCGCATCAAGCTCTTGACCCGATTCATCATAGATAGCAGGAACGTTTTGCTTGAACAAGGTTCCCTTCGGTCCAAAAAATTCAATCTCTTGTCCGGGCTTAAAGTGATTACGCTGCTGAATGGTCGCTATGCCGCTATCCGCATCATAGGCTATGACTACACCTACAAAATCGTAAGGCGCTGCTTTATCCTCCGGCTCAAAGATATGGTCTTCATGATCCGGGTGCTCATAGAAAAATCCTGTATTCAACGGCCGATTAGCAGCCTTCTGAATTTCATAAAGCCATTCAGGCTTCATCTCATAATGTTCAGGATCGGCAAAATACGCATCGATCGCTTGACGGTATGCATTGACGACTGTAGCCACATAGTGAACACTTTTCATCCGGCCTTCGATTTTGAAGCTGTCTACACCCGAACGTACCAGCTCTGGAATATGCTCGATCATCGATAAATCCTTGGAGCTCATCGAAAAGGCGTCGTCCTCAGCCTGAAATAAAGGAAGCTCCTTAATCCCAACCTGCTGATCCTGCTCCGTTGTGAACAAATCATATTTCCATCTACAGGATTGCGAGCAGCCGCCGCGGTTAGAATCACGGTCGGTAAAATGGTTGGATAAGACACATCGCCCTGAATAGGAGCTGCACATCGCGCCATGCACGAATACCTCGATCTCAACGTGGACGTTTTTCTTGATATCTTCGATTTCCTGCATACTCGCTTCACGTGCAAGCACTACCCGGTCCATGCCTTCTTCCTTCCAAAATTGCACGGCCTGCCAGTTCATCGTAGACTGCTGGGTGCTCAAATGAATTTCAAGCTTGGGAGCAACCCGCTTACAGGTTTCAATAATAACCGGGTCCGCAACAATAATCGCTGCTACACCCGCATCCTGAATGCCACGTAAATAGGCCTCCAACCCCTCGATATCTTCATTATGAGCATAAATATTGGTAGCTACAAATACTTTGGCTCCGTAACGTTCAGCAAATTCCACACCTTCGCGCATTTCATCGAATGAAAAATTGTCCGCATTGGAACGCAGTCCATACTGCTGGCCCCCAATATAGACGGCGTCAGCTCCATAATGGACAGCAAATTTCAGTTTTTCCAGATTACCAGCCGGGGCCAACAGCTCCGGTTTATCCAGACGTACTCGCTTGCCAAGAAGCTGCTGCTGTATCAACGTCATCACGATCACTCCTTTTACCTATCCAATTCTAGTTCAATACACTTGCTCTTTAAAGAAAAAGCCGAACGTCAGCTCACGTCTTGGGTCCTGCAGCTCCCGAATTGCATCCAGCCATTGTTCTTCGAATACGTAGTTTTCCGGGTCAGAGCAGAAGGTATCAATCGCCAGTCGATAACTTTTAATTACTGCTTCGTTGTATTCAGGTGATTTTAATAAGCCTTCAATCTTCAGGCTATCGAGATGACCTTCAATCAGCTCATGCAGGTTTTCAAGCATACAAATATCATCAGAGCTCATAATATGCGTACCATTCTCGTCCTCGTACAGCGGATAACGTTCATCCTTACGCTCCTGCTCGATCAGAAACAGCCCATCCCCAAGTCCTTTGGATGCGCCTTGTTCGCGTCCCTGATGGTCCTCGTAATTGGTTACCAGGCTGCGTTTGGAATGGTAAATATTCGTAATACCGTGCACCTGCACCTGTACTTCCATGTGCGGCAGCTTGCTTTTTATTTCAAGGGTTTCATCCATGTTCAGTTCCCGGGCCAATACGACCCGCTTCGATCCCTTGGAGCCCCAATAATTGGCTGTTTCATAATTCGTCGAAGTCATTTCGGCATTCCAATGCAGCGGCAAACCTGGTGCAGCCTGGCGCATTGCTATCAATACGGCCGGATCCCCGAATACAACCGCATCGGCCTCCAATTGCTGCACACGCTGCAAATAATTCGGAAGCAGAGCAAGCATCTCGTTATCGATAATTTTGTTAACCATTACGTATACCTTGGCTCCACGCTCATGGCACCAGGGAATTAACTCGCTTAATTCGTCCAGGAGGACCTCTCCAGATAACCGCATGCCATAACGATGCTCACCGACCGATACCGCATCGGCTCCGGCCTCTACATAACGCCGTGCTTCTTCTGCTGTTCCGGCAGAAATGTACAGCTCTGGTTTTTTCATTGTACTCTCACCCTTCAATAAAAAAATTACTTTTTAAGCGTGCTTTCGTTTTTCTTGCTGACTGCAATATTTTTTTGGTGCTGATCAAAGGTTTCCCCAAAGTAATGCGCCTTGGTACCATCCTTTTTCGTTACATAGTACAGGAAGTTGTTGTCTGCCGGGTATATCGCCGCTTTAATCGATGAAAGACTTGGACTCGCAATAGGACCAGGTGGCAAGCCTTTGTGCAAATAAGTGTTATACGGACTTTCCGTTTGCAAATCCTTTTCAAATAAACGATCCTTCGGCTTATCAAACAAGTATTGAACAGTGGCATCGATTTGCAGCTCCATCTTCTTGCGCAATCGATTGTGAATGACACCGCTAACGAGAGGACGCTCTTCATCCAATACAGCCTCACGTTCGATCAATGAAGCAATGGTCAGCATCTCGTGAAAGCTTTGCCCGCGGTCCGCCATCGCTTGCGGCCAATTGTCCGGAAGCTGCTCCAGCTTCCTGTCGAGCTCCAGCATCATATTATTCAGCATATCCTCGACCTTAATGTCTTTGCTCCATTCGTAAGTCTCAGGAAATAAATAACCCTCCAGCCTGCTCCGCAGCTGAGTCTGATTAGCCATTTTCGAGAATACATGGGCCGTAAAATGATTGTCCTGCTGTGCCTTCTCAATGAATAATCCCGGATCGATTCCAAATTGCTGTTGCACCTTATCCGCGATCTGCCTTACGGTATAACCCTCGGGCACGGTAAGCTTGATTCCCTGCTCTTTAACTGTTAAACCTTTATTAAAGGTATCAATAATGGCATCATTGGTCATCCCGGGAAGCATTTCATATTCGCCTGCCTGAAATTTACTGCCCTGATGAGCATATTTTAAATAATAAGTAAAAACTCGCGCATTGCGAATCAAACCTTTGCTTTCCAACAGCTCCGCAATAGAGAGCGGACTCATGCCTGGCGGGATCATAATCGTTTGCGGCTGAGAGGATTCAGCAACAGGCTGTAAGGCTTGCTTCACATACAAACCCAAACCGATCGAAGCTAATACGACTACAACTATAACTATCACAATTAAGGATACTACAAGCTTTTTTACTCTACTAAACGGTGCCACTACTACTCCTTTCGACCAAGTACGCATAAACAACGAAAAAGAGCGGATTGTCTCCGCTCACTCCGTTTGAAACCAACATCCTGTTTACAACGCACTATCCTCGGAAAACGTCATCTCATCATACAGCTCAGTCACGTTTTCCCATTCGTCATCATCATCTATGGTTTCCAGCTCGAGCTCTCCGTCTGGGCCAGTTATAACCCGAAAAACCTCAGGTTCTCCGATTACAGGCTGATCCTGCTTCACAACCGCATAGCTCTGATCACCCAGCTGAAACTCAGTGAGCAGCTTGTAAACTACGGATTGTTCATTATCATCATACAAGATAATATCATCTCCGTAGGTGCTGCGCAACTGACTTATTAATTTTACATCCTTTAATGTGAACAAAAAGAACGCCTCCCGTTATCGTTTCCATTAATTGGAGTCTTCTTCCTCTTCGACTTCCTCATCCATCAATGTATTAAAGGTTTCTTCGACAATATTCCATTCTTCCTCGTTATCGATCGTAAACAACTGCAGGTCATCTCCGTCTTCCTCATAACGGAAAGCATACACCTCATCGGATTCCTCTTCCGCGTCGACCGGCACAACCATCATATACTTTTTATCGGAACCGTCAACCTCGAACTTCATAATGACTTCAAACTCTTCCTCATTACCTTCTTCATCCGGGATATAAATAATTTCCGGTTCTTCTTCTTGAAGTTGTTCTTCTTTAGTCACGCCAATCACCTCTTCGTATTGGAATCCATATAATTTTGCAAAATGAGCGCAGCTGCCATCTTATCGATGACTTGCTTTCTTTTCTTGCGGCTGACATCAGCATCTATCAGCACACGCTGTGCAGAGGCTGTTGTCAGTCGTTCATCCCATAGATGTACGGGCAGTCCGAAAACTTCTCGCAGAGACTCGGCAAAAGCGATGCACAGCTCTGCACGAGGACCTATGGTATTGTTCATATTCTTGGGCAAGCCTACGACAAGTTCGTGAACGCTATACTGCGCTATCAATTCACGAAGTCTTGCCATATCCTTCTCTGAGCTTGTTCTCCGGATGACCTCAAGACCTTGAGCTGTCCAGCCCAATTCGTCACTAAGGGCGATACCGATCGTTTTGTCTCCGTAATCCAAACCCATTAAACGTTCCATCGTATACTAAACTCCCAACGGCAGGCAATCTTGTCATATCTAGTATTTCCTGCCCTGCATCTTATGATTTATGCTGCTGCAAATACGATCTGACCAGCTCTTCAATCAACTCGTCACGTTCGCGCTTGCGAATGATGCTCCTAGCATTATTATGGCGTGGAATATAAGCCGGGTCGCCGGATAAAAGGTAGCCTACAATTTGATTAATCGGATTATAGCCTTTTTCCTGCAGCGCGTCATATACCGCCAAAATAACTTCCTTGGGTGATGTTTCGATTTCTTCCGCTTTCACATTGAACTTCATCGTTTTATCCATCGAGCTCATCCCTACACCCCCTAGAAACAAAAATGATGAATAGTAGCTTACAAAACACGTTACCTTCTTAGATATTCGCTATTTGTCGAAAAATTCCTCTTGACAGTACAAATTTATTTTTTCAGCTTCGCTTGATTTTCTACAATATGTCCTACCTGCTCCAGAGCCGCCGACAATTGAGAAGCATCCTTGCCTCCTGCTTGAGCCATATCGGGACGGCCGCCACCGCTGCCACCGACAATTGCCGCTGTTTCCTTGATCAGCTTACCAGCATGAAAGCCTTGAGCCACCAGATCCGGTGTTACGGCTGCTACCAGATTCACTTTGTCATCCGCAATCGCGCCCAGCACAATAATTGCCGAACCCAGCTTAGCCTTCATTTGATCCACAATACTGCGAAGCGAATCCATATCCCCGGCATTAACCTGTGCAGCTAGCACGGGTACTCCTGCAATGGGTTTCAACTGGTCTGTTAAAGAACCGGCCTCGATTTTGCCAAGCTTCGACTTCAAGGATTCATTCTCTCTAGCCAATTCCTTCAGTTGAACAAACAGCCCCTCGATTCGTTTGGGAACCTCTTGAATGTTGGATTTCAGCAGCCCTGATGAATCGCGCAGCAGCTGCAGCTGTTGATCTATATACAAATAAGCATTACGGCCCGTCACGGCTTCAATCCGGCGAACACCAGAACCGATACCTGATTCACTGACGATTTTGAACAAACCTATCTGGCTCGTATTGGCCACATGACAGCCGCCGCATAACTCCAGGCTGTAGCTGCCTACCTGAACTACACGGACAACATCGCCGTATTTCTCACCAAATAAAGCCATCGCCCCCATTGCCTTGGCATCCGCAATTGGTTTAAGTGTAATCGAAACCTGCGTGCTTTTCCAGATTTGCTGGTTAACCCGTTTTTCGACATCCTGCAGCTCTTCAGCCGTAATGCTGCCAAAATGCGAGAAGTCAAAACGCAATCTTTCTGGAGCTACCGATGAGCCTGCCTGATTCACGTGCTCACCCAGTACATCTTTCAAAGCTTTGTGCAGCAAGTGAGTGGCCGTATGATTTTTGATAATATCCTCGCGCATTTCTTCACTGACCGCCGCCTGCACGGTATCACCCTTGCGCAGCACACCGGATTCAACTACAACAGTATGCACATGCTGACCATGCGGTGCTTTGCTGACATCCACTACTTTTAAACGGACATCACCTGAAGCAAGATAGCCGTGATCGCTCACCTGTCCACCACTTTCCGCATAGAAAGGAGTGACATCCAGCACCACCTGACACGTCTCGCCCAAACCAACCAAATCGACAAATTGATTCTCATGCACCACAGCAATCACTTTAGCAGTAGTTACCAATTCAGTATAACCAACAAACTCACTTTTAACCGTCAGCTCAGCAAGTGGTCCGCCCTGCACCTTCATACTGTCCGAGTCCTGACGCGCTGCCCGGGCACGATTACGCTGCTCCTGCATCGAGCTGTCAAACCCTTCACGATCCACTGTCAAACCTTTTTCTGAAGCAAAATCCTCTGTTAAATCAAATGGGAACCCGTATGTGTCATACAGCTTGAAGGCATCCGCGCCGCTGATCTGTGTTCGGCCCTCGGAGGTGGCTTTTTCCGTTAATTCAGCAAGTATAGCCAAACCATCGGACAAGGTTTCATGGAAACGCTCCTCTTCGGTGCGAATTACCTTCTCGATAAACTCGCGTTTGTCGACAACCTCTGTGTAGTACACGCCCATAATTTCACCAACAATCGGTGTCAGCGTGTGCAGGAACGGTTTATCGAGACCGATTACTTTCCCGTAACGTACGGCACGACGCAGCAAACGACGAATGACATAACCGCGTCCTTCATTGGAAGGAAGCACACCGTCACCTACGGAAAAGGCAACCGTACGGATATGATCGGCAATAACCTTCAATGCTACATCCGTTTCTGTCTTTTCATGATACGTCACGCCAGCAAGCTTGGCGGTTTGCTCAATAATCGGCATGAACAAATCCGTATCAAAGTTGGAGTCCACATTTTGCAAAATCGAAGCAAAGCGCTCCAGACCTGCTCCTGTATCGATATTTTTATTAGGCAATGGTGTATAGCTGCCGTCTTTGTTATGGTTGAACTGGGAGAACACCAGGTTCCACACTTCCAGGAAACGTTCATTCTCACCACCTGGCCAGCACTCTGGATCACTCAAGTCCCCATACGCATCGCCACGGTCATAAAAAATTTCGGTACAAGGTCCGCAAGGCCCTTCGCCAATATCCCAAAAGTTTTCCTCAAGCTTATAGATGCGCTCTTCCGGAAGCCCGATTTTTTTGTTCCAAAATTCAAAAGCTTCGGTATCCTCAGGATACACCGTCACCGACAAACGGTCCGGATCAAAGCCGATCCACTCGGGGCTCGTCAGAAATTCCCATGCCCAGGTAATAACCTCTTCTTTAAAATAGTCACCGATTGAAAAGTTACCGAGCATTTCAAAGAAAGTATGATGACGGCGTGTTTTGCCGACATTTTCAATGTCATTGGTACGAATACATTTTTGCGAATTGGCAATCCGCGGATTTTCAGGAACAATACGTCCGTCAAAATACGCTTTAAGCGGTGCCATTCCTGCGTTGATCCACAGTAAGGATGGATCGTTGTGCGGAACGAGCGGCGCGCTCGGCTCAATGCGGTGTCCTTTACTTTCAAAAAATGCGAGCCATTTGGAACGGATTTCACTGGCTTTCATATAGATACCTCCGGTGGTTTTTTTACCCTCCCAAACCCTCCCTATAGGGAGGGCCCCAAAGGGCTTTGCCCTCTGGACTCCCGTGGGAGCGTGGCGGACTGTGTTGTTCTCGGGCCGCTATGTCCCTCAGGGACACGCTCGACTGTGGTGCTATGCCTTTTGAGTTCATGCGTGTGCTCGGGCCGCTTTCGTCCCATGCGGGACACGCTTGACTTTGGTGCTTGAGCAAGTGCAAGTTCAAGTACGGTGCAAGGGCAAGGGCGGGTGCTTGCTGGGTGCTGCTGTTGTGTTCTGGAGCCGCATCGTCCCTGCGGGACACGCTCAGGTTGGTGCTTTTGTGTTTGTTACTGAAAGCTTCGCGCAGCGTGGGGTTCACTACTCCACCCCCCAATTGGGGATGGAGTAGGAGTTTTGCCCCAGGCGAAGCAGGTAAAGTTCATCCGCAGGAAAGAATTTGTGCAAATGGGCTCCCGAGGGAGCAAGGGATTGTGCCGTAGAGTTTACGGGCCGCCTTTGAACCTGGATGATTACCACTTCGTCTAATCAAGATCATCCAGGTTCAACAGCGGCTGAAGGCACATCCCTTGCGCACGCAGGGGCCGCATCATTTGCATAAATTCCTTGCTCTTGAACTTTACTTCTCCGCAAGCCAAGCAAAACCTCGATTCCACTCCCCAAAACCCCTTTTAAACAGAAAAACGCCCCTGCTGACAGGGACGAATTGATCGCGGTACCACCCTGGTTACTGTACAGCTGTCAATCAAGACGCAAGCCTGCTGTACAATCTCCTTGAACAAGACTTGTAACGAGTCCATCCGGCGGATTTGTTCCGCACTCCGAAATGAGCTTTCAACCATCCTTCATTAGTAAGGTTCTCTCAGCTAGCCTAATGCAAGCAGCAGCGGGCTATAACCTATTCTCTGGATAATGGGCTATGGTTTACTTAATTTCATCAACGCTTTCAGTTATATACTTGTATACGATTATATACGTTTTTTGAAAGGAATGTCAACAAGGCGGCCATACAGCACGATCAGGGAGATGCGTTTCGTGAACAACTCGATCTCCTTGTTTATGTTGTTCTCCGATGTACATAATATTGGAAAACATGCTGCACAATGACCTTTATAACCGCAAACACCGGAACTGCCAGAATCAAGCCGATCACACCCGCAATTTCCCCGCCCGCTAGCAGAGCAAATATAATCAGGAGCGGATGCATCTTTAACGAGCGACCTACGACCTGAGGTGAAATCACATTGCCTTCGAGAATTTGACAGACTGTATTCACCACAGCGACCATCAGTACCATCTTAAAGGAAATCGTCGAGGCCATTATAAGAGCCGGAGCCGCCCCAAAGAAAGGGCCGAGATATGGGATAATATTAAACACGGCAACCAGACAAGCAAGCAGCAGCGCGTACGGCATTCCAATCAGCCAATAACCCAAATACGCCAGGATTCCAATAATGACACATACTAAAAACTGTCCGCGAATATAATTACCAAGAGCCGTATCGATATCCATTAGCAGCTTGTAAACCTGTTTGCGCTTTGCTTTAGGTACCGTAGCCAGTACGGTTTTTTCTATCAGTTGAAAATCCTTAAGCATGTAAAAAGCCAAAAAAGGTACGATGAAAGCGATGAATATCATATTGATCGTACTGCCTATTCCGTCAATATATTTCGATATGGCATGTGATACGCCGTTTTCCAGCTTCATGAGAGACTGATTGATGCCGGTACGGATGGTGTCCGGCACAAATTGCATACTTTTCATCGTATCGACAACGCCTTGAGCTTTCATTTCAAGCTGTGGAATATGCTCATTAAATTCATTTAATTGATTAATAAACATCGGGATCAAGTTCATCAATACTACCGTTGTGGACACAATAAATACGGCATAAATCAGAAGTACAGCCACTGTCCTCGGCACCTTGCGGGCGTTGAGCAGGGATACGACAGGATTCAATACATAAGAGATGATCATTGCGATAATAAAAGGAGCCAGAATCTCAAGCAGAAAATGATAAATTCCGATCCAGATCGGACGAATTTTCAACAAAACCAGCAGGATCAGCAGACCCAGCAGGATGTAGATCATAATTGAAAATACTCTGCTTTTGTAAAAATGATTCATGCGTTCTCACCGCCTCAGTTCCCTGTCCAAATCACTCAACCATTATAAGTATATGTACAACCCTGCATCTTAATCCCCTTGAATAACACAAAAAATCGCATTCGCTTCCAACCGCTGCATGATTCAAGCGGTTAGGGCGAATGCGATTCAACATACATCTGATTCGGTAATTTATCAGTTTGCATGAATATGCGGCATTTCTTCTTCAAAAAACAGATCGTCCAGTGAGCTTAAAGTACCGTCTTCTTCAACTTGATATACAGACATTTTCTCACCGTTCACACTAAGTTCGATAAAGCAGCCCCAGCAGTAAAACTGATGCGAGCCTATTTTGCCAATATCCTTTGAATTACAATTCGGACAACGTAACATTTGGTATCACCCTATTCCTCATTTGATTTGACTATTTCAGTCAACCATTCATTGCAGTGAACGGGGACTATAATTGCATCCTCACCCATTGTTACAGAATCCGGTAAGGGCAGCCATTTGCGCCCCTCTTTCAGATCAGAAATAAAACCCTCGGTCAATTCGTAGCCTATTACTTTTTTACCCTGCTCGGGGTCCAGATAAACATCATCCACAATACCCAGATGCTGACCATTGACGGTTACAACAGGCATTCCCTTCACCTTATGATCACCATTCAGTAAAGAGATGTACACTTGATCCTGCGCATCCAACGGGAAGACAGCCTCTTCGTTGTGAATGGTTATAGCATCTTCACCCAGAGCAATGACATCCTTCCAGGCAACACAGTTGGACACTGAAAACCAATGCCTGTTCTCCAGTAGTACAAGCTCAATCTGCCAGGCTTCATCCAGTAATAAATCTTTGACTGTACCGACCTGTTTACCTGTTTGCACACAAAGTATCGGTAATCCTATCACATCACGAGCTTTTTTCAAGCGCTGTATCCTCCCGATGCAATAGCTGCAAATGAATGAAACACTTCTTACTAATAATTATTACGTATACGATTTACAATGGTTACAATTTTCTCTGTACAAGTCACAATATCTTGCAAATGGCTCCCGGATCCAAAGCTGAATCGCACAGCTGATGCAGTTACCGGCTCAGGCAGCTTCATGGCTTGAAGCACATGGGATACTTCCAACGAGCCCGATGTACAAGCAGAGCCGCTGGCAGCAGCGATCCCCTCCATATCGAGGTTCATCAGCATCGTTTCCGATGAAATGCCAGGAAAACTGAGGTTGAGTATGTGCGGCAAATACGCTGTAGGATGTCCATTAATTACCACTTGCTCACTTCCCAGTTGCTCTTGCAGCCTTGTTACCATCTCTATACGTAGTTTTTCCATCTTTTGTTGCATTTCATACCTATGTTCGATAAAAATTTGTAACGCTTTTGCAAAACCTGCAATTCCCGGTACATTTTCAGTGCCTGCACGCCGCTTTCTTTCTTGAGCGCCACCATGCAAAATCGGCTCTAGCTGAATTTGTTTAGCTATATAAAGGGCTCCGATTCCTTTGGGTCCCTGAATTTTGTGCGCAGAAAAGCTCATTAAATCAATAGGGAGACTATTCAGACTAAGCTCGATGGCTCCTAGTGCCTGAACAGCATCGACATGAAACCAGATCCCTTTGCTTCTGGCCAGCTCCCCGATCTCCATAATCGGTTGAATCGTCCCTACTTCGTTATTGCCATACATTACAGTGATCAAAATAGTATCAGTGCGAATCGCTTGTTCAAGCTGATTCAGTTCAAGCTGTCCATTCGTATCTACAGGTAAATAAGTAACCTCAAAGCCCAGCTTTTCGAGATATTGGCATGTATGCAATACAGCATGATGCTCAGTCTGAACCGTTATAATATGCTTGCCCAAAGAGGAGCGCGCAGCGGCAGCACCTAATATAGACATATTATTGCTTTCGGTACCTCCGCTTGTAAATACAAGCTGCGAGGCCGCACAACCAAGTAAAGAAGCTATCGAATCTCTTGATCGTTGAACAACAGAACGTGCTTCTCTACCTGCGCTATGCGTACTGGAGGCATTTCCATAGTAATGTGTGTAAATTGGCAGCATCGTTTCGAGAACCTCGGGATGAACCGGGGTTGTTGCTGCATGGTCCAAATAGATCGTCATGATAACTCCATTACCTTCATCTGAATTAAATATAGAACATGTAGCTATCGCTGACGCCTTCACCCTTGAAGTTAATTAAATCCTTCAATGTGGTAGAATCCAGCACTGTTGCAATGCTATCCCGGATACGCACCCACAGGTCGCGTTTGGCTGGATCATCCTCTTCGGTGAAATCAACAGGGCTGATCGGTCCTTCCAGTACCCGAATCACGTCGCCCGCAGAAATATCTTCTGCCAGCTTGGACAAAATATAGCCTCCATAGGCTCCTCGAATACTTTTAACTAAACCTGCATTACGCAATGGGGCTACCAATTGCTCCAAGTAGTGTTCGGAAAGCTGATGCTTCTCGGCAATACTTTTTAATGAGGTGGGTCCTTCTCCGTACTTGGACGCCAGTTCCATCATAATTGTTAATCCATATCGGCCTTTGGTAGAAATTTTCAAGTCAAGCACCTCATTTACATTTCAATACATGTTGGTATCGTATATATGGTATCATAAATCCTTGTAATTTGGGAGAAAAACCGTGTCATATTGATGAAATATTTATTATTCAGTATAACCCATGTATAATACAAGATAAACGTAAAGCAGCAAGGAGAGAAAATCCATAATGAATAAGCAAACACGAGTCGTTCTAGGTATGTCCGGCGGTGTCGATTCCTCCGTGTCAGCTCTGCTTTTAAAGGAGCAAGGATACGAGGTTATCGGTGTTTTTATGAAAAATTGGGATGACACCGATGAGTGGGGCCACTGCACCGCTGAAGAAGATTCCGAGGATGTCCGCAGAGTATGCGACCAAATCGGCATTCCCTATTATACGGTAAATTTTGAGAAACAATACATGGATAAGGTATTTCAATACTTTCTGGATGAATATCGCAAGGGCAGAACACCGAATCCGGATGTAATGTGTAATCGTGAAATTAAATTCGGGGAGTTTCTGAACAAAGCGCTTGAGCTGGGCGCAGACTACATTGCCACCGGTCACTACGCGCAAGTAGATCAGCAGGATGGTATATACCGCTTACGGCGGGGTGTTGATGGCAACAAGGATCAAACGTATTTTTTGAATGCTCTCAATCAATACCAATTATCCAAAGCGATGTTCCCGATCGGGCATCTGCCAAAGCCGGAAGTGAGAGCAATAGCAGAGCGGGCAGGTCTTGCCACTGCGAAGAAGAAGGACAGTACAGGTGTATGCTTCATTGGAGAACGGGACTTCAAGGAATTTCTAAGCGGTTATTTGCCGGCCAAGCCTGGCGATATGCAAACCTTGGAAGGAGAAGTCAAAGGACGCCATGATGGATTGATGTATTACACTTTAGGACAGCGGCAGGGTCTTGGTATCGGTGGCGGTGCAGGAAGTGGGGAGCCCTGGTTTGTTTCAGGCAAAAACCTCGAAACCAATGTCTTATATGTCGTGCAGGGTGAGCAGCATCCAAGCCTATATTCCTCGGGACTGAGAGCGACAGATCTAAATTGGATCAGCGGAACGCTGCCTAAGCAGGAATACCGCTGTACAGCCAAGTTCCGTTATCGTCAGCCGGATCAAGGGGTTAGCGTCACGTTTAACGAGAAAGAGCGTACCTGCGAGGTTACTTTTGACAAGCCGCAAAAGGCGGTCACACCGGGTCAATCGGTCGTATTTTATGATGGCGAGCTTTGTCTTGGCGGTGCTATCATCGATACGGTTATATCCTAAACATTCTAAACATTATGCTTTCGGCTAAGAGCTTCACAATAGATACAAAAAAGCGGACTATCCGATGCAGCCACTCTGTGTAAGAGTACATGCCGCATGCAGATATCCGCTTTTTTGTTTACATGCTCATTGGGAGCGTATCCTCTTGTTCGCCTTGCTCACTGCGTTTAATGACCAAAATCCGCGAGATCCGCAAATGATCGGTTTCATCAATAACAAATTCATATTCATTATTGTAATCAATGCGTTGGCTTCGTTTAGGGGGCATCTCTACCTGAGCATAAATCCAACCGCCAATCGTGTCGTAATCATCGGATTCGATCTCTACGCCAAAATAGCTGTTTACTTCTTCAATCAGCATCCGCCCGTCAATGGAATGTGTTGAATCATCACGCTTTTCGATCTGCGGACGCTCTTCATCGAATTCATCCTGAACCTCGCCGACAATTTCTTCTATAATATCTTCAAAAGTGACTAATCCCGAAGTGCCGCCATACTCATCTATGAGCAGCGCCATTTGCGTTTTTCTTTTTTGCATCAGCTTCAGCAGCGCACTGATTTGCATCGACTCGGGAACTTTCGTGATGGGACGAATAATTTTTTTGATATTACCGATACCGCGGTCTGACTTCAACAAATCCTTGATATGCACAAAGCCGATGACATTATCCTTATCGGGATCACAAACTGGATATCGGGTGTGCATTTCGGTTACTGCAATTTGTCGATTTTCCTCGTAGGATAGATTAGCATATAAACAAATCATTTCGGTACGCGGGATCATAATTTCACGGGCATTCGTTTCTGAAAACTCAAAAATATTATCCATTAAAGTTAATTCAGTATTATCAATAAGTCCACTTTTATTGCTTTCCTTCATCAAGCCGCGAATTTCCTGCTCCGTATGTGCTGTCTCATGCTCGTCTGTTGGCTCTATTCCAGATTTGCGCAGCATCCAGTTGGAAGTACCATTCAGAAACCAAATAAATGGAAACATGATTTTGTAAAACAGGATCATCGGTCCCGCAGACATCAGCGTAATTTTCTCTGGCATACGAATCGCGTAGGTCTTGGGAAACTGTTCCCCAAGTGTGATATGAAAAGAGGTGATGATCGTAAAAGCAATAACAAACGAAATCGTATGCTGGATCGTTTCAGGGATTTGCAGCGGCTGCAACACCGGTTGGAGCAGTTTAGCTATTGCTGGTTCACCAATCCAACCAAGCCCCAGTGAAGCAAGCGTAATTCCCAATTGGCAGGCTGATAAGTATCCGTTAAGGTTTCTCATGATGATTTGAGCAAACTTGGCATTGCGGTTTCCTTCCTTAGCCAGCACATCAATGCGGCTATGACGAACCTTAACCAATGCAAACTCTGCTGCCACAAAAAAGCCGTTTAAGAATACCAAAAGCAAAACTAAACTTAAATTCCAAAGTATCGGTAATGGGTCACTACTCAATTAATTTCCTATTCTCCTCGTTCGAGATGAATAGGTACACCTCCCCTAAATTCACAATTTTTTGAGACATTTGAAGCTGATATATGTGAGAGCTTATCAACATAAATATGGGTATAATATGCAAAAAAGTGTTTCGATGCTTAGTTAAGAAGCCTTCGTCATCCTTTTACGTGCATAATATAACTCTATAATTAAATTATATATGATTAAACTATACAGTCAAACCGTGGGCTATGCTTAAAAATTAAACAAATCAGTCAAAAAGCTTGATCAATTCAACTTATACCGAGAATTAGCCTTAAATGAGGCTAAAATGAGCCAGCCTGACCTATTATCGCCGTTTTCGCTGCTTATGCCCGTTTCTGCGCTCTTGATTCAGCCTTATTTTATCCTCCATGCCCTGCTCGGTCGCCTCGTAGAAGGCCTGCTCATTGAGCTTGTCCGGTAAGTACTGCTGGTCCACATAGTGACCAGGAAAATTATGAGGATATTGATAACCGACATGCCCAAGCTTCTCCGAACCTTTGTAATGTGCATCACGCAAATGCAAAGGAACCTCGGCAGCGCCCAGAAGCTCAAAGGCTCCCATGACTTTGCCAATAGCGATGGGAATCGCATTCGATTTAGGACTTTCAACTGCAAACAAAATGGCTTGTGCAATTACATATTTCGATTCCGGCCAGCCGATCTTATGATAGGCATCCATCGCCGTTACGGATTGCAGCATCGCCTGCGGGTTAGCCAAACCGATATCCTCACTGCTCGCTACAATCAGGCGGCGCAAAAAGGTCATCGGGTCCATACCCAGCTTCTCTACGGCATAGAGGAACCAGAACAGTGCCGCGTCACTGGAGCCGCGGATGCTCTTGTGGAACGCTGAGAGCACATCATATTGGGTCGACTCATCTGCTTTGACGGTAGGTCTTCGTATCGACTCCTCTGCCACCTCCAGCGTTATGTGTACCTCTCCGTTCCTGTTCGGCGGAGTCGTTAGCGCTGCTAGCTCAAGCGCATTCAATGCGCGGCGAATATCGCCCCCAGCCATGCGAGCAATATGCGCAAGCGCTTCCTCTGAGGCTGCAATCGGCAGCGAGCCAAGGCCGCGCTCTTGATCAGCAAGCGCTCGGCGCAGCGCCACAAGCGAGTGCTCTTGAGTTAAAGCCTGAAGCTCAAACAGTGTGGATCTTGACAAGAGTGCGCCATTCACATGATGAAATGGATTTTCGGTCGTAGCCCCAATCAGCACGATAATACCTTGCTCGACAGCTGGGAGAAGCGCATCCTGACGAGACGTATTGAAGCGATGCACCTCGTCCAGAAACAAAATGGTTTTGCGACCGTACAGCGTTTTATTGTCTTTGGCCTGTTCTATGACCTCACGCACATCTTTGACGGTTGCATCCACCGCATTCAATTTGATAAATATGCCTTGTGTAGCATGCGAAATAATGTTTGCAAGCGTCGTTTTTCCAGTACCTGGTGGACCGTATAACAGTATCGATGACACCTGATCCGCTTCTATAGCTCTTCTCAGCAGCTTTCCGGGACCGACGATCTGTTCCTGACCAATATATTCATCCAGCGTAATGGGTCGCATCCGATCTGCGAGCAGCTTCCCAGCAGGACTTTTTTCCTCGGCTAATGAAAATAAATCCATCCTTCATTCACAACCTCTATCGTATTCGAATCTAGTTTTCAAATAATAAGAGTTCAAAAAGTCGACTTTTCAGCACCGAGAAGGTTGCAAGAAGGTGAAGGAGGAGGAGCGGAGTTTAGGCAAAACCTAAATGAGCACCGCACTTCAAGCCTGAATGCAAGATTCGATGTCGAGTAAGCCTCTTGTGAGACTTCGTGATCAAATGGGGACTTTTGAACAACCTCCTAAAGTAAAAAAGCACAGGAAGCACTCCTTGCGGAGCATTCCCTATGCTTTACATTATAAAGGACATTTTAGGCATTTACAAAATGTGGTCACATTAGTGCTCACTTCGCTCCAATATCCTCAGTCCTGATTCGATTTTTCCAGTAAATCCTTCACTACCACACTGACTGCAATCAAACCCGCTACAGGTGGCACGAAGGCATTGCTGGCCGGTGGCTGCTTGGCCTTACGAATTTCAGGCGCATTTTCGGGAACGATTTTCTGCGTAACATCGACTCTCGGCTTTAGGGGGGCTTCCGTCGAAAAGACGACCTTAACTCCCTTTTTGATTCCATCCTTACGCAGCTTGTTTCTGATGACACGGGCTAATGGATCCATGGAGGTTTTGGAAATATCGGCAACCTGAAATTTGGTAGGATCCATTTTGTTAGCCGCGCCCATACTCGAAATGATCGGTATTTTGCGCTCCAGACATTGTTTGATCAAGTGAATTTTGTAGCTGATTGTATCTGAAGCATCTACTACATAATCCAAAGGATAGGCAAACAACTGCTCGTACGTTTCTTCCGTATAAAACATTCGCAAGGAAACGACATCGCATTCTGGATTGATTTGCAGAATGCGGTCACGCATCAAATCGGCCTTGGGCTGACCAACCGTCGACATCAGGGCATGCACCTGACGGTTAATATTTGTAATGTCGACTACATCCTTATCGATCAGTACGAGCCGGCCTATCCCTGTGCGGGCTAACGCTTCTGCAGCCATTCCGCCTACGCCGCCGATCCCCAATACTGCTACGCAGCTGTTACGCAGGACCTCCAGTCCTTCCGGTCCGATAGCAAGCTCCGTTCTTGAAAACTGGTGCAGCATGAAACAAATCCTCCTTTCGGTGACCCTCCCAAACCCTCCCTATAGGGAGGGCCCCAAAGGGCTATGCCCTCTGGACTCCCTTTTTTGTGCGCAGACGGTTTAGGTTCTCGGGTCGCTTTCGTCCCTGCGGGACACGCTTGACTGTTGGTGTGATGCTTGTATGCGAGACTGCGAGTTCTCGGGCCGCTTTGGCCCCTTCGGGTCAAGCTTGACTGCTCATGTGGTGCTTGGTTTGCGAAACTGCGAGTTCTCGGGTCGCTTTGGCACCTTCGGGACAAGCTTGACTGCTCGTGTGGTGCTTGATTGAGAGACTGTGATTTCTCGGGCCGCTTTGGCCCCTACGGGACAAGCTTGACTGTTGGTGCAGAACAAAACTTACGCTTTTGCAGCGGGCTGCTTAAGGGCTAAGCGGATTGACAATTGTTCCAGCTGTTTGTCGTCTACTGGACCTGGTGCATCTGTTAACAAGTCGGTAGCACTTGCGGTTTTAGGGAACGCAATCGTTTCACGCAGGTTAGTGCGTTTCGTAATTAACATTACCAGACGGTCAAAGCCGAAGGCAATTCCGCCGTGTGGAGGAGTTCCGTATTCAAAAGCTTCCAGCAGGAAGCCGAATTTTTCTTGCGATTCTTCTTTGCTGAAACCAAGTGCCTTGAACATTTGCTCTTGAACCTCACGCTTGTAGATCCGCATGGAGCCGCCGCCAACTTCATAGCCGTTTAGTACCAAGTCATAAGCTTGCGCTCTGATCTTGCCTGGGTCGGTATCGAAGAAATGCACATCTTCTTCATTAGGACGGGTGAACGGATGGTGCTCGGCAACATAACGTTTGGCTTCTTCATCATAGCCCAACAGCGGGAAGTCCATAACCCAGGCGAATTTGAATTCGTTCTCGTCGATCAGACCAAGGTCGCGTCCGATTTTCAAACGAAGATTACCTAATACATCAGCAACAACCTTTTTGCTGTCTGCCGAGAATAATAGCAAATCTCCCTCTTCTGCTTCCAGACGAGTCTTTAACGTGGCAAGCTCTTCTTCGGAGAAGAATTTAACGATCGGGCCTTTCATTTCGCCTTCCTTGAGCACTACCCAAGCAAGACCTTTAGCGCCATAGCGTCCAGCGAATACACCGAGGTCATCAATTTCCTTACGACTCCAGCTGCCGCAGCCTTTGGCATTAAGCGCTTTGACTTGACCGCCTTTTTCGACAACGGAAGCAAATACTTTAACACCGGAGTTTACTACGATATCGGATACATCCTTGAGTTCAAGACCGAAACGCAAATCCGGCTTATCCGAGCCGTATTTGCCCATAGCGTCAGCATAGCTGATACGCTGGAACGGACGTGCAAGCTCGGTGCCAGTGGTCACTCTGAACAGCTCAACAGTAAGCTCCTCCATCATATCCAGCAATTGATCCTGCGACAGGAAGGAAGTCTCGATGTCGACTTGTGTAAATTCAGGCTGACGGTCCGAACGCAAATCTTCATCACGGAAACAGCGTGCAATCTGGTAATAACGCTCCAAGCCGCCTACCATAAGCAGCTGCTTGAAGATTTGTGGTGATTGCGGTAAAGCAAAAAATTCACCCGGATGCACACGGCTTGGCACCAAATAATCACGCGCTCCTTCAGGCGTGCTTTTAGTCAAAATCGGCGTTTCTACTTCCAAAAATCCATTGGCATCAAGGAAGTCACGGAATACTTTGGCAGCCTTGGAACGTACCATCAGCGTACGCTGCATTTCCGGACGACGCAGGTCCAGGTAACGATATTTCAAACGTAAGGACTCGTCGATTTCGATGCCGTCCTCGATGAAGAATGGCGGGTTTTTGGCAGCATTCAGGATTTCAATCTCCGTAACCTGGATTTCGATTTCGCCCGTTTGCAGGTTGGCATTAATCGTAGCTGCATCACGCTCAACCACTTTTCCGCTAACGGCCAGTACGTATTCATTACGTGCACGGTCACCTATTGTTAAGGCTTCACCTGAAAAATCAGGATTGAATACGATTTGTACCAAACCGCTGCGGTCACGCAAATCAATGAACAATACGCCGCCCAGATCGCGTCTTCTTTGTACCCAGCCGTTCAGAATAACGGTCTCTCCTACATTCGCTTTCGTTAACGCTCCACAATGATGGGTTTTCAACAACATGACTCTCATCAACCTCCAGGTTTTGTTAGATAAAATTAGATAAAAATTGTTAGTTCAGCTTTATAGACTTCATATGGGCTACAAATTGGTCCAGCTTCACGGTTTGCTGCTCGCCACTCACCATCGATTTGATCGTGATCTCACCGCGTTCAAGCTCATCATCACCGAGAATTGCAACATAGGAAGCTTTGTAACGATCAGCCGATTTCATTTGCGCTTTGATTTTACGGCCCAGATAATCTTTTTCTGCCTTCAGGCCAGCCAGTCGAAGCCACTGCAATTGCTTGGTAACTTCCTTCTCTGCAGCTTCTCCCAGACCGACCAGATAAATATCGAGCAGCTTCACAGCAGGGAGCTCCACATTTTGCGCCTGCAGGATGAGCAGAGTACGTTCCAGACCCAGTCCAAGGCCAACACCAGGCTGATCGTTGCTGCCGCCGCCAATTTGGCCTACAAGTCCGTTATAACGGCCGCCGCCGCCTATAGTATCAATAGCTCCAATACCTGCCGCCTTATACTCAAATGCCGTATGCGTGTAGTAATCAAGTCCGCGTACCAAGCGCGGATTAATACGGTACGGTATGTTCATGGCACCCAGATGCTCTTGGACCGCCGCAAAATGAGCTGTACATTCCTCGTCCAAATATTCCAGAATGGTCGGGGCGCCCTCGCAAAACTTTTGATCTACCTTGCAGTCCAGAATCCGCATCGGATTTCGATCATAACGGGATTGGCAATCAGAGCACAGCTGGTCTTTTACCGGGGCAAAAAACTCCTGCAGCTTCTGCTTGAATACGTCTCGACAAGCAATAGTGCCAACCGAGTTAATATCAACGGTCACATCCTTGATGCCAAGCTCATTATAAAATGTGTATCCCAGCGCGATTACTTCCGCATCCATACTCGGGTCCACAGATCCGAAGGCTTCTATGCCAAACTGATGAAACTGGCGATAACGTCCAGCCTGCGGCTGCTCATAACGGAACATCGGTCCGATATAAAACAGCTTGCTGACGTCTGGCTCACCAAACAGCTTATTTTCCACATAGGCGCGGACAACACCAGCTGTTCCTTCCGGACGCAGCGAGAAGCTTAGCGGCTTGTTGCGATCACCTTTAGCTTCAAACGTATACATTTCCTTTTCCACGATATCTGTTGTTTCACCAACACCCCGTTGAAATAGCTCGGTGTTCTCAAAGATCGGAGTGCGAATTTCACGATAATTGAATCGTTGGCACAATTCACGTGCTTTGGATTCTACATACTGCCATTTTTCAATTTCTCCAGGAAGCAGATCCTGGGTCCCCTTCGGTTTCTGAATACTCATATAAGGCTGCTCCTTTCTTCTATTGCCGGATATGGACGGAAATTAAAAAAGCTCCCGCCCCCGACATTAATTTGTCAGGGACGAGAGACTTATCGACGAAGTCTTCCCGCGGTACCACCCACGATTTGCATCTTAACATCTAATCATCAAGACACACACTCAAAGCGGTTAACGCCCGCAATACGCAATTCGACTACTGCACAGCATCCATTTACTGTGGTTCCCCGATTGTCCTCCGGGAGGTCTGTTCGTTCGTTTCACATAAGGAAGCTTGCAGCTTGAGCTTCCCTCTCTGGCTATGCGAGGGTACGAAGTACTTGATCCCATCAACGGATATATAAATAATCCTATTCATTAACCATTATTGTAATAGCGAATTTTGGCAAAGTCAAGTTATTTGCTTGATATTGTGCATTATTGCCTTTAAGCACTGCGTTCATTAAGATTATTTTGCCGCTTTAACATGCTTATATACATCATTGATGAGCATATAAGTATCCCCATTCGACAATTCCTGTTTTTTGGTAATCCCGTCTACGGTCTCTTTGCTCAGGATTCCCTTAGTCTGCAAATTGCTCAAAGCATTTGCTGGAGCAGCATCCTGCTTCAGCAAGGATGCTATCATTTGCGCGGCTAAATCCAACGTCAATGCTTGCTTGGATGGTTCATTAGCCTTGGAGATGACCGCAGAAGCACTGCCTGACATCGCTGCCGGTTTGAACTTGCGCATGCCTTCCAGCATGTTCACCATCCGCTGCTGATTGGAGGATTTATCCAAATCGAATTCATTTCTGTAACTGCCGCTGGCAAGTCCCAGGCTTACAGCAGTCTTTAACCCCTCATACGATTTATGCTCCATGT
The DNA here is from genome assembly GCF_022458865.1 of Paenibacillus periandrae. Classification (GTDB taxonomy): domain Bacteria; phylum Bacillota; class Bacilli; order Paenibacillales; family NBRC-103111; genus Paenibacillus_S; species Paenibacillus_S periandrae. The sequence goes on from NZ_JAJNMU010000002.1 coordinate 152,535, forward strand.
AAGGGGCAGGTTTGAGACTAAATGGCTTTAAGTCCATTCCTTGATCATTCAGCATCGTATGCAGCTTGGCAATGGATTCTTTGGATGCCGATAGCTGTCGGAAGCTCATATTTTGTTCAATTGCGATCTTCACCGATGCCCCGGCAGCCTCGCCTTCGGCCATACCTACGGGTACAACTCTCGCGCTGCCATGTGGAAGTGTATCATAGCTTGCTGCTCGACCCACAACGAGCAATCCGTCTACCTTAAGAGGTACAATGCTGCGATAAGGAACCGCATATTTATCCGGATCAATGACAACTGTGCCACTATCCTTTGGGCTTGTCCGCTGAATATCAACCGGATATCCGCCAAATGCGATACGGTCCCATTGATCACGGTTTTCCAGTAAATCAATAATGGACAGCCTGTATTCGCCCTGCATATGTCGTGATTCGCGCACGTACAGCTCAGGTGCAATTCCTGCCAGCTCTACACCTTCAAATTCAGGGTATTGCTCCTTCAAATATGCCAGAACGTTAGGAAGCTCGTCCTTGGCAATCTGGAACGCTTCCTGCCTTGATTTAGGATCAAAAGGATCGACCCCAAAAATTTGCAGCGCATTAACAAGCATCGTGTTATCATTTTGGCGCCCGCCGTTCAGACCACGCATTCTTACCTTTTCTTTATTAACAGCAGGGTAATCCTGCATTTTCGTTAATCCCCACAGACTCATTTCGTTGATTCCGTATACACCCAGCCCCTTGTCCTCAGCTTGTATAGGTTTGCTGAAGCTGGCCCAGCGTTCAGGTGTAATATTGTTAAGTCTGAATACGGCTGTAACTGCCATTCGGCTTTTGGGATCCATCAAATCTTCGCGTCCCACTGTATAAGGGACACCTGCTGCTGCTGCTATGTCTCCATCCTGTGTTGCATCAATAACAGCCTTCGCTTCGATAGCAACCCTGCTGCCATCTGATTTGGTAACGACTATGCCTGTTACACGGGCAAGCGCTCCAACTCCTGCCGAAGCCACCTGCGGCTCGATCTTCTTTGTTTTTAACAGCAGATCGATATTGGCTTCTTTGCTCACCATATCATTAAATACATTAGCCGCTGTTACCACATCAAAGGAATCCCCTTCGATACGACCGTACCATTCGCTGAATATTCCTTTATTCAGAATGTCATGATTCGACAATAAGCCTTTGCTGGGCTCGTAATTCATGTCTAGGCTGTTCAACCAGCCCAGTGTCATTAATCCTCCCAGGATTTCACGATCATACCCATCCACCAAAAGTGTTTTGAGACCGTTGCGTGATGCCGATATGGCTGCAGCCAAGCCTTCAGGATCGGTTCCCACTACGATGAGATCATAGCTGCTTTTAATAACTTTGGTGCTTTTTACTTCCATTAGCTGCTGCGGCTTACCAGGTCCTCCAGTTGAAGACATTTTGGTAGCTACTAAATATGTACCTGCTCCTATTACGGCCACCAGCAGTATAGCAAACACTACCAGCTGCCATCCCTTACTATTTCCAGTTGAATAACCTGCTTTCCCCATCCTGCACCTCGTAAGTATCATTTTTTATAATTCGATAAAATTGTGAGTCCACATTACCCGCACCTTCTAAATACGATTTATAGGTGACAATGGTTGCAAATGTTCGCCAAAATTCAACAAATGATCATAATTTAATGCTTGTCCCCTACCAATTGACCTTTGAATAAACCCAAAACTAGACTTAGTGTATCACAGGTGAGGAACAGACAAAAGAAAAAACCGCCAGAGCGTACCCTGACGATTTACTTAATCTACATATGGTTAGCGATAGGTTCGGCGAGGCTGCTGCTTTAACTGCTCTGTAACAGAAGAATAGTCTGCGGTGACTTCATTGCCATTCAAGCTGGCGGCAACCATTCCAACTGACTCCCCCAAGCCACAGGACAGCAGCTGCTGTTCAGGCCGATAAACGATATTTTGATTTACAGACTTGTGCATAGGAAACAAGCTCCTTTTCAGTACTAGCTGACCGAGTTGATGCTCGTTCACTGCTGAACTTATTATTTCCACATTAATATGCATTTATCCGTATGCCAGCTATCTGCTTTCGATAATTAAGGTGACTGGACCGTCATTAACTAAAGCTACATCCATCATTGCACCGAACACTCCGGTTTCCACCTGCAAACCAAGCCTGCGAAGATGCTCATTGAATTGTTCATATAAGGGCTCTGCTTGCTCCGGCCTGGCTGCAGCCATAAAGTTGGGACGTCTGCCTTTACGACAATCCCCATAAAGTGTAAACTGTGAAACCGACAAGATTTGGCCAGCTGTCTCGGTGATGGACAGATTCATTTTCCCTGTTTCGTCCTCAAATATGCGCAGCCCGGATATTTTCTCAGCAGCATACCGAGCATCCTGTTCAGTATCCTCATGAGTAACTCCAACCAACAGCACAAGACCGTTCCGAATTGAACCGACCGTTACTCCATCTACCACAACGCTGGCCTGCTTACTACGTTGAACAACAATACGCACCTTGCGCACACCTCAATTAAGTTTATGTCTGCATAATCCGATGAACCGAGTAGATATCACGGATTCGTTTGATTTTTTCTACGACAGAATGCAAATGTTCAATATTGCGAATCATGATCGACATATGAATGACCGCCATCTTATTCTTGTCCGAACGACCGGAGACGGCCGACATTATCGTTTTGCTTTCTGAAACAGCCTGCAAGACTTCATTTAACAAGCCCATACGATCATGTCCCGCAATTTCAATCTCAACGTTATAGCTCGCTTCAACCGAATCTACCCACTCCACCTCGATCAGGCGATTGCCTTCTTCGCTCCCATCGTCTGCAGGAATATTCGTACAATCCTCGCGATGCACCGAAACGCCTCGACCCCGGGTAATGTAACCAACAATAACATCTCCTGGAACGGGATTGCAGCAGCGTGCAAAACGAACGAGCAAATTGTCCACGCCTTTAACTCGAACTCCGTGTGTAGGCCGACTTTTCTTCTCGGCTGTGACTCCCTTGACTTCTTTAATCTCGTTGGTAAGCTGAAGTGCTTGCTGCTGTGCTTCTTCCGCTTCTTTACGCAATTTATCGGTAAGACGGGTAACGATTTGCGCAGCAGTAATGCCACTAAAGCCAACCGCCGAGAACATGTCCTCGACTTCATGGAAGTTGAACTTTTTGGCAACCTCCAACAGTTCATTATCTTTCATCAGAGCCGATGGCTCGTGACCCAGTCGCTTCAGCTCGCGTTCAATCGCTTCTTTGCCTTTTTCCACATTTTCCTCACGCTTTTCCTTCTTGAACCACTGCCTAATTTTGCTGCGGGCATGCGAGGATTGGGCCAGCTTGATCCAGTCCTGACTCGGTCCATAGGAATGCTTGGAGGTCAATATTTCTATGATATCTCCGGTTTTCAGACGATAATCCAGAGAAACGATTCGACCATTCACTTTGGCGCCAATAGTGCGGTTACCGATCTCGGTATGAATACGATATGCAAAATCAAGCGGGACTGAACCCGCTGGAAGCTCGATAACCTCGCCTTTTGGCGTAAACACAAATACAAGATCAGAGAAAAAATCCATCTTTAATGACTCAACAAATTCAGAAGCATCCTCGGCATCCTGCTGAAGCTCCAGTATTTCACGGAACCAGCTCATCTTATCTTCAAAGCTCCCAGACGGTACAACACTACCCTCTTTATAAGCCCAGTGCGCGGCTACTCCGTATTCGGAGGTTCTGTGCATTTCGCCTGTCCGGATCTGAACCTCTAGCGGCTCCCCTTTAGGGCCAATGACTGTCGTATGCAGAGACTGGTACATATTCGATTTGGGCATAGCGATATAGTCTTTAAACCGTCCTGGCATAGGCTTCCAGAGCGTATGAATGATACCAAGTGTAGCATAGCAATCTTTTATATTGTCCACGATGATTCGAAGCGCAAGCAGGTCATATATTTCATTAAACTGCTTATTGCGAGCTGTCATCTTTTTATAAATGCTGTAAATGTGCTTGGGACGCCCGGAAATATCCGGCTCAATCCCCATCTCGGAGAGCTTTTCGCTGACCGTATGCACAACGTCCTCAATGTATTGCTCACGTTCGACCCGCTTTTTTTGCATCAAATTGACAATCCGGTAATACTGCTGCGGATTCAGGTAACGAAGGGCGATGTCCTCCATTTCCCACTTAATCGCAGAGATCCCCAGTCTGTGGGCAATTGGACAAAATATTTCCAAGGTTTCATCAGCAATACGCCGCTGGCTTTCCTCGGACTGATATTTTAAGGTACGCATATTGTGCAAGCGATCGGCTAATTTAATAAGAATAACGCGAATATCCTGAGCCATCGCGACAAACATTTTGCGGTAATTTTCGTTTTGATGCTCTTCCTTGCTCTTGAATTTAATTTTCTCCAGCTTGGTCAAACCATCGACAATCATGGCACAGGTTTTACCGAACTTGGCATTCACAATGTCAAGCGAAACGGTTGTATCCTCAACTACGTCATGGAGCAGCGCGGCGATGATTGAAGTTGCATCCATCTGCATGTTGACAACAATATCAGCAACCGCTAATGGATGTAAAATATAGGGCTCGCCCGACTTGCGAACTTGCCCGGAATGGGCCTGCTCGGCAAATTCGTATGCTTCCCTGATACGCTTCAAATCATGTTCTTTTATAAACTCCGACGCCTTTTCAAGAAGCTGCTCAATCCCCATTCGTTTACCCATTCCCTTAAATCGATTTTAGTCCATTATGCATTTTTCATAGGCAATACGTCAACTTATTTACGACATTTCGACATATTTTGTCGAAAACAAAACCCGGACAAAGGCTCCGGGTTTTGTTTCAAAGCGTACCTTTTAGTAGGTTACCAATGAAATAATATCTATCGGACCCAGCTTTTCGCGTCCATTCAGCTCTAACAGCTCAATTAAAAAAGCAGCTCCGACCACTTGTCCACCTAACTGCTCAATCAGATTGATCGAGGTTGCAATGGTTCCCCCAGTAGCTAGGAGATCATCTGCAATCAGCACCTTTTGTCCCGGCCCAATCGCATCTTGATGCATGGCAAGCTTATCCTTGCCGTATTCCAAAGCATAATCCGCTTCAATGGTATGTCCCGGAAGCTTGCCGCTTTTTCGAATCGGTACAAAACCAACTCCCAATGCGATAGCGAGCGGCGCTCCGATAACAAACCCTCTTGCTTCCGGTCCGGCGATACAGTCAATTTCGACTTCCTTTAGCTGACGCGCCAGCTCATTAATAACTTCCCGATACACGGGACCATTTTGCAATAAGGTCGTGATGTCTTTAAAGCTGATGCCAGGCTGCGGGAAATCTTCTATAACACGGATATACGGTTTGAAATTCATATAATACCCTCCAATAATGGTTTGTTTGATCGTTTTGACTGCAGCAGCCATTCATGCAGCTCCTGAGTACTTGAATAAAGCAGGGCTTGCTCTACCTCGACATGAAGCTGTCGATTTTGGTAAATTTGAGATTGAGTGAGATCTTTTTTGTCAGGCTTGGCTACTAGCTTATAGCTTCCTGCATTTTGTGTAATTAAGCCCAGCTCAGTAAACACATCCAGCATAAATTGAATAAGACTGGAAGAAAGGCCAGAGCGCTTTGACAAACTCGCTATAAAAGCTGCCGACGGACTCGCTGCTGTCTGCTGTTGAACAGCTCCATACACAGTCTTAAACATATCTCGCGATGGCAATGCACCTTCATAAACGGTCCCGCCCTGATAAAATATCGCATAAATTCGTTCCATACCTGCTGCTGGAGTGACTGCTGCACCGAGGCTTGATAAGTCTGAGGGAAGATCGAAAAGAATCATATCAGTCACTGTGGACAGATTGCTCTGTCTAGCCAGCTCGTTCAAAGGCATCACGCTGTAGCGATTCTCCCTCGTCATCACCCACACGGGAAGCTTGTCAGCGATAGAGCCGAGCATACTTTTATTATGGGCATGAAACATGAGAATGCCTGCACGTGCCTCCCCACCGAAGCTTCGTTCATGAACCCGTTCCGCCAGCTCGGTAAGCTTAGGCTCTATCTTGGCAATTCCCCGCCAATCAAAAAGCTGCATATGAGCAATGCGTAAATCCTGAATCATCACCTGAGGCTTGCGGATACCGTTCCATTCATTTATGGAAAGCTCACCAAGAACATCCATGGCTGCGGTAGAAGAAATCCAGGGCAGCAGCGCGCTTTTATGAAAGCCTACGGCATCAAGGGTGGCGGCACTTTCATCTTTGATGGTCTTTAAAGTTATTTTCATATGCTGCTGTTCTTTACCAATGGTACGAAGCTCTTTATATGCAGCATTGCTAATAATGACCTTGGGCGTGGGATTCCCCATTCCGAAAGGCCCTAGAAGCTCGAGCTGTTGAACAGTCGTCACTCCAATTTCCTGTAGCGAGCATACCATATCTACATTCATGTAGGGAGTAAAATCGTCAGCACACAGCCATTCTTCTGCCAGTAGGTTCAAACGTCTTTCCAGCTCAGGCAGATGCTCTCGGGAAAGAGTCAATCCTGCGGCAGCCTGATGTCCTCCGTAATGATCGAGCAGCTCTTGACAATGACTTAAGGCCTGATATAAATCATAGCCCTCTATAGATCGTGCAGAGCCTTTGGCCAAGCCCGTTTCTTTATCAATACTTAACACAAGCGTGGGACGATAATATTTGTCAACCAGCTTGGAAGCAACAATGCCCACCACACCTACATTCCAGTCCTCTTGGGCAACGACCAGCACCTGCTTGAGCGGCGCTGATTGGCTTTCCTGAACAATCTCATAGGCTTGCTTGGTCATCTCTTCAACAATTCTTTGCCGTTCTTTGTTTAGCTGATCGAGCTGATACGCCATCTGTTCGGCATCCTGCTGATTATCGGTAGTAAGTAGACGAACGGCATCGTCGGCATGCTCAAGCCTTCCACTGGCATTGATTCGAGGGGCCAGAGTAAAGCCGATATGCGTTGAATTGACATCCTTCAAATTAATTCCCGCCGCGTCAAACAGAGCGCGTATCCCAGGGTTAGACGAAGACTGCATGCGTTTAAGTCCTTGCTTAACGATCATCCGGTTCTCATTCAATAAAGGCATCAAATCGGCAACCGTACCAATGGCTGCAAATTCCAGCAGCTCCGATGGCCAACGACCCAGCAGCGCTTGAGCCAGCTTGAAGGCTACACCAACACCAGCCAACTGCTTGAACGGATAAGGACATCCTGGCTTTTTGGGATTTATTATGATGCAATCCTGCGGCAATTGCTCCGGCGGTTCGTGATGATCCGTCACAATTACTTCAAGACCCAGCTGCCTGGCATAAGCAATTTCCTCGACCGCGCTAATACCTGTGTCAACCGTAATGATTAAGTGAACTCCCTGCTGCAAGGCTAAATCCAGAGCTTTGTTATTTAACCCATAACCTTCGTGAATCCGGTGCGGTATGTAATAATCAAAAACTGCCTGCATTTGATTCAGCAAATGAATCATCAAAACCGTGCTGCTGATCCCGTCAGCATCATAATCACCGTAGATGCGAATCTTTTCACCTTGTTCTATAGCCAAACGAATACGGGCGACTGCTTCTCCCATTCCATCCAAAAAGAACGGATCATGATTCCAATCCGTTCCTTCGTCAAGAAAAGCTTTGGCTTGTTCAATATTCGTCATGCCTCGGGCAATAAGCAGACGAGCAAGCAATGGTTCTATCTGAAGCTCCTGCGCCAGCTTTTCCACTTGATCGTCATCCGCTTCAGTTATGTTCCATTTTGCCTTTGCGTGAAGCATCTTTTACCCTCCTGAGAGCTTTCCTGCGGAAAGCTTACTACGTAAGCATCTACTGTGTTTTGCGCTGCAAAACTAGCTTCGTAAGCATCTACTTAGCTTTCCTAATGAAGCATCGAAGAAAATTGGTCCTGCTCCAAATCGATGTTATTTTTATAGGGATATCCCGCATCATATGGATTGACATGAATATATACCTCTGCGACATGAATATGCCGCTTCATTAAGGCTTGTTTGACCGTTTTTGCAATATCATGGCCTTCAAGCACACTTATTCTTGGATTTACACTGATTTTGATATCCACTATTACATAATGTCCCTGTTCCCTTGCACGCAAATGTTCGACAGCAATTACCCCTTTAATTACCTGCACCGTACGCATCAGCTCTGCTACATCCTCATCATGAAGCGTGTGTTCTAAGGTATGGTGAATCGATTCCATTACAAGACGGTAGCCCATTCTGACAACAAGTAAAGCTACCAATAAGCCTGCAATCGGATCCAGATAATATAAATAATTATTTCCCAGGTAATTACCTGATAACGCGCCCAATATTCCTATCAACACGACAAATGAAGAATACATGCCTAACCGGTGCTTGCGGGCGCTCTCAATCAGATCTTGATTCGACATTTTTTTCCCTAGACGGTATTTATATTGAAACATCGTTTCTTTAATAATGATTGATAACACAATTGCAATAAGTGCTGTAGCTTTCGGAGGCGAATCCACTCCATAATAAATCGTCTTGACGGATGAAAAACAAATCTCGATGCCAATAACCAATAACAATACGGACACAATGATGGCAGCAATGGATTCAGCCTTCCCCTGCTTATAATGAGGATTTCCATCAGATTGTTTGGCGGCACGCAGTCCCATCAGCATCGCACATGAATGTCCAGCAGTTGAAACTGAATGCAAGGCATCCGCAATGAGCGCCTTGCTTCCTGAAATATAACCGAATACACCTTTCAGGGCAGCAAGAAATATATTTCCAATGATTCCGATCCAGTAGGCGAATTCCGTTTTTTGAAAACGTTCCTCTGTCAAAAGAGCCACTCCCTAAAAATTGATAGAAAGGCCGCGGAACCGTTCAGTTCACGCGGCCAGCTATTATTCTTTTACTGCAGTTGCTCTTGGTTTAGAACTCAATGATTTGTTTTTCAGTAAATACCACAATGGGCTGGCTATGCAAATCGAAGAATAAGCTCCGGATGTTAATCCGATAATTTTGGCAAGTGCAAAAAGCTTGATTGATTCGCTACCAAAAACAAATAAACAAATTGCTGCGAGCAATACAGTAAGAACTGTGTAAACATTTCTTCTCATCGTCTGCCAAATACTATTATTCAGCAAATTGGAAAGATCCTGTGTAGTTTTAATTTTGGAGAAACGAAGGTTCTCACGAACACGGTCAAAAATAACGATTTTATCATTGATTGAATATCCGATGGTGGTTAAAACTGCTGCCAGAAACGGCAGATTGACTTCTAAACGGAAAATCGCAAACATCGCAATAACGACACAAGCATCATGCAGAATCGCAAGAATGGCAGCAAGAGCAAAACGCCACTCAAATCGAATACTTACATAGATACAAATCGCGATACTTGCAATAGCTACGGCATAGATCGCCTTAAGACCTAATTCTTGTGCAATATCCGGAGAAACCGTGTTGACCTCCTGAGAAACCGTATCCCCAAAGGCGGAAACCATAGCTGTATTAATTTGTTTGATCTGGTCGTCTGTAAGTATTATATCAAATCTGGCGGCGATATGATCATTATTCCCGCCTATGGATACAACCGAAGGCTTCAGATTGATTCCGTTAAAGACCTCTTCCGCTTTTTCCTTCGTTACGGCTTGACCTACGTTAATATCAAGTCCCGTCCCGGCTTTAAAGTCAACACCGAAATTCAAGCCGAAAATCGCTGTGACAATAAATCCTACAATCAATAAAACGATAGATATGGTAAAAAATTTGTTGCGGTTTTTCATAAAATCAAAATGGTCTCTATAATCCACGAATTTCCGCCTCCTTTACACCGTAATAAGAAGGTTTCTTGAACTTGTTACTTTTAATAATTAAGTACAATAACATTCTTGAGAAAAATATGTTGGTCAGAACACTGAGCACAATACTCATAATGGTCGTAAGCGCAAACCCACGAATGGCACCATTACCTACATAGTAAAGCACACCGGCTGAGATGATATTCGTAATGTTAGCATCCATAATCGTCCGGAAGGAGTGCTTGGAGCCTGATTTCAAGGACGACAGCAAGCTTTTTCCACTGCGAATTTCTTCCTTAATCCGTTCATAGGTGATGATATTGGCATCAACAGCCATCCCTATACCCAGAACAAAAGCCGCAATACCAGGAAGTGTCAAGGTTGCATTCATCCAGTCAAATACGACTAACAACAACCATGTGTAGGTGATCAGGGAGATGGCTGCAACAAAACCCGGTAAACGATAAAAAATAACCATGAATATTAAAATCAGGATGGAACCGATCAAGCCCGCTCTTACGGTTTGATCCAGCGAAGCTTTACCCAATGAAGCTCCCACGACCTGTGTATACTTTTCGGTCAGCTTCAACGGCAGTGCACCCAAATTGATGGTTGATGCGAGTTCAGTAGCTTCCTCAAACGTATAGTTACCGGAGATCGTCGCACTGCCATCTGTAATGACCGTATTAACTACCGGTGCTGACAATTGACGCTCGTCCAGATAAATAGCCAAAGGCTTGCCTACAAGCTTCTCGGTTACTTTTTTAAATTTCTCAGGATCCTTGACCTTGATATTGATCTGCGGACGATTAGTTTGGTCGAAGCCAATTTTGGCTGCGTTTTCCACAAAATCACTGCCCAGCATTTCTTTCGTTCCATCTGGACCGCGGAAAGTGAGCTCGGCCGGCTTCTTAATAACCTTACGAACCTCATCTTCATTTTTCACATCAGCCAAACGTACACGAATCCGGTCTTTTCCTTCAGTCGTAATCTCTGGTTCTGCAATACCCAGCTCATCCGCCCTTTTCATTAAACTGTTCGCTGTTTCTTTTAAAGCTTCCGCAGTAACGGGCTTACCTTCCTCAATAGCCTCCGCTACATAAAGAATTTCGAAACCACCTTTTAAGTCCAAACCCAATTTAATTTTGTTAACTAAACTCGGGCTTGTCCAGGCCACCAGCGCCAATGTAACGAGCACTACAGCCACAAATATTGCAATCCGTTTCATATGAGTAACGATCTCCTTCCAATCTCAATAGTCCTATTATACTCACCTGCTAAAATCGAGTCAATTTGATGATTTGCGACATGCCTCAACAGCAGCAAAAAAATAACCCCTTCTAGGCGAAAGGGTTGCTTTTATATATACTCATCGTCATCCAGTTCATAAATTTCGTCACCTTTAACGACAAAATGTCATTCACAATTTGATGAAGCGCAGGCATCCCTGTTTTCTGATATTTATCGCTAACGCATTCCCAGATTTCTCTGCCCGTAACATGCTCATAGCCGATCATTCTAAATTCCTCTGCCTTACTCGTGCAAATGCTCTCAATAAGCTCGTTAAGCTCCATTTCCGATAATGCGGCAGGCTCCTCATCAAATGCCTCACTTGAGAAAGCATCCACTTCCTCACCGTCTTCAAGCTCCTCGACATCGTCACCAACATCGTCACCAACATCGTCATTAGACATAATTACCTCAGAAATGTCCTCCTGTCCAATTACAAGAGGATCTGTCCGCACATCGGCTGCTGTCTCGTTCAACTCGGCTTCCGTAGTCAGTTTAAGAAAAGTCTGTTCCTGCTCGATAGTTTCTTGCTTCGTTTGTTCTTCTGAATGCTGAGCATCCTGCTCTTCCTTGCGCCCATCATGCTCCACCTTCACAACCTCCTGCCCTCAACCATCTTCCTCATTACTCATATTCGCTGCCAAGCAGGATTTTCCTTCTATATCCTGATCTTCGCGTTAAATATTGTGCATGCGTAGGGACAGGTACTGCATATCCATGTTAGTAGTCTCGGGAGGAAGAAGGAATCGATGTGACCAAACAATCGTTTTTGAAAGGAACGCTCATATTACTCGCTGCAGGTATTGTAAATCGTATTCTTGGCTTTATTCCCCGAATTACGCTGCCCAGACTCATCGGAGCAGAAGGCGTGGGACTATACCAAATGGGTTTCCCCTTTATGATTGTCATTTTAACCTTAATAACCGGAGGCATACCGATTGCTGTCGCCAAGCTGATTGCTGAAGCTGAAGCAGAAAATAATGAAAGCCGGATCAGACGTATTCTTCGGCTGGCGATGACACTGACGGTGTCGCTCGGTATCCTGTTCACTCTAGCCAGTCTGCTCGGAGCACAATGGATTGCCAACCACCTGCTAACCGATTCGAGAGTATATTACACTTTTTTATGTATGACTCCCATTATCATTCTGGTCGGAATCGGCTCCGTGCTGCGCGGTTACTTTCAAGGCAGACAAAATATGATCCCGACTGCAGTGTCACAGGTTGCAGAAACAATCATACGTATTTTCACCGTGCTTGCCTTTGCCTATGCCCTGCTTCCGTATGGTATTGAATACGCAGCAGCGGGAGCAATGGCTGGAGTGATGGTAGGCGAAGCTGTAGCTCTGTTGGTGCTTTTCCTTTATTATCGACGAAGTCGCAGTCAGACAACCCCTTTTCCCATTGCAAAAATCGGAAGCGTGCCGCTTGTCGGCCGTCTGGCAAATTTGAGACAGCTTTTGAAGCTAGCCTTGCCCATCACCGGAAGTAAGCTGGTAGGCTCCTGCTCTTATTTTCTTGAATCGATTCTAATTATTCGCAGCCTTGCCGCGGCAGGGATTGCCACCAAGCTGGCAACAGCACAATATGGGATGCTTCAGGGTATGATCATTCCGATACTGCTGCTTCCAAGCGCGCTGACCTACTCCCTATCCGTTTCACTCATTCCTTCGTTGTCGGAAGCGGCTGCACGTAACGATATGCAAACGATTCATAATCGGCTTCATCAATCACTCAAGCTTGCTTTGGTTACAGGAGCACCCTTTGTCATGATTATGTTTGTATTGGCCGAGCCGCTTTGTGATCTGATGTATGGACAAAGCCAAATCGCCCCAATGCTGAAAATGATGGCCCCGGTCGCTCTCTTTATTTATTTTCAGGCCCCCCTGCAAGCCAGTCTGCAAGCATTGAATCGCCCCGGCTCAGCGTTAGTTAATACGTTAATTGGCTCGGTGATTAAGCTTGCTCTTATCGTTGGACTTGCAGGTCAGCCTCAATTTGGCATTCTCGGGGCTGTCATGGCTATCAATATCAATATCATGCTCGTGACGGTACTGCATTGGCACAGTGTGGTGAGACTGCTTCATTTTCGAATGCAAATGATGGACTTTGCCAAGGTCGGCTTAGCCATGTTCGTATCCGGCTGGTGCAGCTATATCCTGATGTATACACATTGGATGGACGGGGAAGCTTTACGTTTTGCGGTCTCTTGTATTGCTGGTGTAATTATCTACTTATCGTGTTCAGTTCTATTGCGACTTATTGACCGCACTGATCTGACACGTGTACTCATGCTTGGACGCAAGCTAATCAAGTAAGCCGCAGCTGCAAAATTAGGATGACTCCAGTTACAACTACCTGCGGCGATCCACAAACCATTTTCCGCGGTGATCAAATGTACAGAAAAATACATCCTTGAATTCCTTGATTCCTTGCAGCTGAAGCTCACTCTTAAGCCAAAACCGCGTTTTCCCCAGCTTCTCCAGATTCTCATCCTGCACCTTGCCATCCATAATGAGCGGTAACGGCAAGCCCTCGTAACGAAAAAGACTTTTTCCTTCAGCCGGTGCAGCGGCAGGCTCCTTTTTCTCGACGACAGTGAGCTTGCCCGAGGGCTCCAGAATAGCGAACTCGACATTGGCTACGTCCATCACCTTACTTTGGCGCAGCTGCAGCAATAAGTCATCCAGGTTATAGCGCTGTCGTCTCATCTCCTCACGGTTGAGTTTTCCATTCTCAATGATCAATGAGCTCTTGCCTTCAAAAAGTCTGCGAATCTTTTCATTTTTTAATGACAAATAGGCAATGATCAGTTGTACTCCTACCAGCGTGAACATCGGCAAAATACCATCCATAAGCGACTTATTCATATCCTCAAGCACAAATACCGCAATTTCTGCAATCATGATCGAAATCACCAAATCAAAAACGGACAGTTTGCCAATTTCTCGTTTTCCCATAATTCTCATCGTAACAAACACAATTAAGTACACGAAAATGGTACGAAAAAAAAGCATCAGCATATGGGTTGACCCTCCTGCGCATATTCCAAGCCTATTGTGGCCTCTATCCATACACCTCATACTCGAGTTGATTTGCGAATTGTTGCCAGCACAAGACCAAAAAGTTTCCCTAAAGAAACTATTTGTCCCAAGGAAAATAATTGTTGCAAGGCAAACATTTTTGCTGTAGGATAAAATGCATATCGGTTACAGGTTTGGGTTTATTTTTTTGTCCTAATTGTTTCCCTACACCAAAACATTTGTACCAAGAAAACATTTATAGGAGTGATCGCATTGACGAAGGTAAGTCAAAAACAGATATCCTCAGCTCTCCATAGGTTCATTATTATTGTTAGCAGCATCTGCTTTATGGCCATTATAGCCGCTTGCTCTACCCTCGATATGTCAGACAAACCGGTTTCCGGTGACACTAAGCTCAAGGTAACAACGACTGTCGGGATGATTACAGATGTTGTACAGCAGATCGGTGGAGATCATGTTGCCGTTACAGGTTTGATGAAGCCCGGAGTAGACCCTCATCTGTATAAAGCTTCACAAGGTGACATTCAAAAGCTGGATAATGCCGACGTTATTTTCTACAACGGTCTACATCTTGAAGGAAAAATGGGTGAGATTTTTGAGAAAATGGCCAAGAAGAAAACAACTGTCGCCGTATCCGAAAAAATCGATCGCGCCAAGCTGCGTTCCGGTGCCGAAATGGACAGCGAATTCGACCCGCACATCTGGTTTGATGTCAGGCACTGGATGCAAGCTGCCGAATCGATCCGTGACACTCTGATCAAGAAAGATCCAGCACACAGCGAGGATTACAGGAAAAATGCAGAAGCTTATCTCAAGCAGCTGGATGTTCTGCATAAGGAGGTAACCGAACAGATCAAATCGATACCTGAACAAAGCCGGGTACTTGTTACTGCACACGATGCGTTCGGATACTTTGGAGATGCTTACGGAGTTAAGGTGATGGGGCTGCAAGGCATGAGTACGGCGTCTGAAGCAGGTACCAAGGATGTCACAGACCTGCGCGATTTTCTTGTCAAACATAAAATAAAAGCTGTGTTTATCGAGTCCAGTGTTCCTCGGAAAGCGATCGATGCTGTCATTCAAGGAGCCAAGGAAAAAGGCCATGAGCTGACTATCGGCGGTGAGTTATTTTCCGATGCTATGGGTGAAAACGGTACGCCGGAGGGTACCTATCTCGGAATGGTACGCCATAACGTCAATACAATTGTTAAAGCCCTAAAATAAGCTTAAGGAGGAGAATGAACGATGAGCACCACACCGCTGCAAATCACGAATATGTCAGTCGCATATTTAAAGAAGCCCGTACTTCGCAATGTTACCTTTGAGGCCCCTGAGGGGAAGCTGATTGGAATTGTAGGTCCCAATGGAGCTGGAAAATCAACTCTGATCAAGGCTGCGCTCGGACTGATTCCAAGTCTGACTGGTGACGTATCCATCTACGGACGTCCTTATGCAGAACAAAGAAATCTTGTCGGCTATGTACCGCAGCGTGAATCCGTAGACTGGGATTTCCCTACCCATGCCCTAGATGTTGTCATGATGGGACGTTACGGGCATCTGGGATGGTTCAAACGTCCTGGCAAGGCTGAAAAGAAAATCGCCATGGAATGCCTTGAAAAGGTCGGTATGGCTGACTTTGCTGATCGGCAAATCAGTCAGCTCTCCGGTGGACAGCAGCAGCGGATTTTTTTGGCAAGGGCGTTGGCTCAGGATGCTCAGCTGTATTTTATGGATGAACCATTTGTTGGTGTCGATGCAGCTACGGAAAAAGCTATTATCACACTGCTGAATGAACTGAAAATGCAAAAAAAGACCGTGCTGGTCGTCCATCATGATATCGCCACAGTGAAGGAATATTTCGACTGGGTCATGCTGTTGAATGTGCAGATTATTGCCTTCGGTCCAACAGAGCAAGCTTTCACATCGGCTAAGCTCCAGGAAACGTATGGCGGCAGACTCACCATGCTGGAGCACGATGACCGCTCGGCTTTACTCATAGATTCGAGGTGAAAGGTATGTTCTCGTGGTTTCAATTATTTCTCGATCCGAATACACAGTGGATACTTCTCGGCTGTATGCTGCTTGGATTAAGCAGCGGGGTTATCGGTTGCTTTGCCTACCTGCGTAAGCAATCCTTAATGGGAGATGCATTATCACATGCGGCGCTCCCGGGAATTTGCATTACTTTTATGTTGACTGGCTCCAAGTCCATTCTGCTTTTTCTGGCTGGAGCAGCTATTGCAGGAATTATTGCCACATTCGGAATAGGCTATGTGACACGGCATACCCGAATCAAGCAGGACTCGGCGCTGGCAATCGTACTCTCTGTGTTTTTTGGATTCGGTATCGTGCTGCTCACGCAGATCCAGCACAGCGGGAGCGGCAATCAAAGCGGCTTGGATAAATTCCTGTTTGGCCAGGCCGCGTCGATGGTTAGATCGGATGTAATTATTATTTCGATCATATGTCTGCTTTTGCTAGGCATCAGTACGTTATTATTCAAGGAATTCAAGCTTGTCAGCTTCGACCCTGGATTTGCCCGCGGTATGGGCTACCCTGTTGCCTTTCTGGAGCAGCTTATTATGTTTCTCATAGTCATAGCTGTCGTGGTGGGAATCCAGGCGGTAGGCGTCGTTCTAATGGCTGCCCTGCTCATTACCCCGGCCGTATCTGCAAGGTATTGGACCGATAAGCTTGGTGTGATGATTGTGATATCAGGATTGTTTGGTGCTTTGAGCGGTTTCATAGGCACTTTGATCAGCGCAAGCGGGAACAATCTGCCGACAGGACCCTTGACTGTGCTTGCGGCAACTGCCCTCTTTGTCCTCTCTTTGTTAGCTGCTCCCCGGAGAGGCGTCATCTCCAAGCTGCTCGTTCGTGCTTCGGTCCGCAGCCATGTGCTTCAAGAGGAAAACAAACTACAAATGGAGCAAAGAGGTGAAGCAGGATGAGCACCTTCTGGATAATACTAACGGGAGCTTTGGTCGCCAGCACCTGCGGAATTGCAGGCTGCTTCCTGGTGCTGCGGAAGATGGCGATGATAGGAGATGCAATCAGTCATGCCGTACTTCCTGGTATTGTGATAGCCTTCCTGCTTACAGGTTCCAGAGACTCTTTGTTTATGATGCTTGGAGCTGCGGCGATTGGTCTCATAACTGTTTTTCTGATTCAATTGTTCCATCATAGCGGTGTGCAATCGGATGCAGCCATCGGTGTTGTGTTTACTGCACTATTCGCGGTTGGGGTCGTTCTGATCAGCATCTTTACCAAGGATATCGATCTCGATCTCGACTGTGTGCTGTATGGGGAAATTGCTTATGTACCCTGGAATACCGTTCATATAGGCGGGGTCGACATCGGACCCAAAGCTGTATGGGGAGTCGGTCTGGCTCTGCTGCTCACAGTTATTGTGATCTCCTTGTTCTACAAGCAGTTTAAAATTTGCTCGTTTGACCCGGCAATGGCTGCAGCCGTAGGAATCCCGGTTGTTTTGTTTCATTACCTGCTAATGGGACTCGTTTCTATAAGTACCGTAGCATCCTTTGAAAGTGTTGGTGCCATCCTCGTTGTTGGCATGCTCGTAATACCTCCTGCGACAGCTTATCTGCTCACTGAGAAATTAAGCACAATGATCCTATACAGCGTCATCATTGGCTGCTTCTGCTCCATTATTGGCTATTATGTCGCTCATCTACTGGACGCCTCGATTGCCGGCAGCATGATCAGCATAGCTGGCTGCTTCTTCGTTGTGGCATTATTGTTTTCGCCTACACACGGCGTATGGGTTCGCAAATGGAAGCAAAAACAATTCATTCACGATGACAGCGCACAATCAGGTGTGTAATGGTAAACACAGCTGCGTTATGAAAAACCCAAACAGCCGTATTCGTCATAACAACGAATACGGCTGTTTGCCAATCTGTCAGCAGGCTTGCGCTAATAATACATATATTTCACATAAGCGGTTGCTATTAAAAGCGAGACGAGTGTAATCGGCGCTCCTACCTTCAAAAAGGTACTGAAGGTGACGGGATGTCCGGCTCTACCGGCGAGTCCTGCCGCAATGAGATTGCCTGCGGCCCCAACTAATGTACCGCTCCCCCCTAATCCAGCCCCAAGAGCTAAGGACCACCATAGTGGATGTAATGCCCCTTGAGTTTGAATGCCGAGATCTTGAATGATCGGAATCATTAGTGCGACAAACAATGTATGATCTATCGTTGCCGAAACCAATCCGGTTAGCCATATAATAAGTATAGAGACATACATCAAATTTCCAGAGGTAAGCTCCATGGCTTTGATGACGATGGTTTCAACGATTCCAGCCTCAATGATCCCGCCCACTACAATAAACAAACCGCAAATGTAGAACAAGGTGTTCCAATCTACTGAGCTGTAAATCTCAGTCCAGCTGTACGTTTTGTAATTGACAAGTGACATCAATGCCGCACCTGCTAACGCTACATAAGCCACCTCAAAGTGCAGTATCGGATGCAGCAGGAAGGCGGCCAGCACAAGTACCCATACCGTCAATACCTTAACAACCAAACCTTTATCCTTAATATAGGAGCTTGGCTGTATGGACATCAGGTCAACCATCGAGGTTTGTGTAGCCCTCCAGCTTTTTGCATAAAACAGACTTAATAGCCCTACCGTCACTACCCATATGATAATCACAGGAGGTACAAGATTAATCAAGAAATCATTAAAAGTAAGTCCCGCCTTCGTACCCATGATCATATTGGGCAGATTGCCAATCATCGTCGCGGTGCCACCCAGGTTCGCGGTTATTATAATAGTGGTCACGAAAGGAACAGCGCTGACTTTCATCACCTTGGCGATGGAAATCGTAACAGGAATTAGTAATAAAATAGCGGTTAAATTATCCAGCCAAGCTGCTGTTACCGTACTTAGCATTGCCAGAGCAATAAGCAGGACAGACGGCTTTCCCTTAGAGATCTGCGCCGCTCTGGCTGCCGCATATGCAAATATGCCTGTTCGATTTGTCAATCCGATCATAACCATCAGGCCTATCAAAAGCCCGATTGCCTGCCAAGGCAAATGGTACCCAAAGGTCGAACCTGCTTCGACAATGCCTAATAAGACCATTAGCAGCCCTGCGCCAAGCGCTGCATACGTGCGGTGCATCAGCCCGGTGACAATCCAAATTAAAGTGAATAAGGCAATAATAATGGCAGCTAATACCTGCCAGTTGGCAAGGTTGTGAACCGTACCCATACAATCACTTCCTTTCACTCACAATTATGCCATTCCCGATATTTGATTGTTCAGGAACGGATCAACCTGTACTAATTTTATGTACGGGCCCATACAATGATGATAAGAACCTCTATCTGAAAGGAAGAGAGCCGGAATGAAGTCATCCCCCATATTATCCGGATTAATGGTTGCTATGATATTCATGCTGCTCGGAACACTCATGACCTCGCTGCTGATGCTTGCGACCAACTTACAGGAAAGCTCATTGTACAGCTATACCATGTCCATTCATGGAATAGCCATGCTGATCGGCGGCATGACAGCGGGAAAACGAAGTGGAACGAGAGGCTGGTATCATGGAGGCATGCTTGGATTGGTGTACACCTGTATCATATGGATCATTGGTTTTCTGACTTATGATGCCGGATTTACTCAACAAACCTTGTACCTGACAGCGCTGACACTAGTATCAGGTGCACTCGGAGGCATCCTTGGCATTAACTTCAAAAAATAACGTACAACAAAAATGCGAGTCCATCCATATCTGTGGAGGCTCGCATTTTCCCTTACAGCAACCTATTTCTTCTCGTCTACGGCAGGTTGGTTCGAAACAGCGTTGATTGCTGAGCGTTCGAATGTAAGCTTCGTCACATCATTAACTCGTAGGATGATCGTATCATCGGAAATCTCCAAAATAGTACCATGAAGGCCGCCAATCGTTACGACTTTATCGCCTTTTTTCAAATTGCTCAACATCATACCGCGAGTTTTCTGACGTTTTTGCTGTGGACGAATCAATAAAAAGTACAACACAACAAACATCAGCACAAGCGGACCGTATGTAACCAAATACCCTTGTAATCCCGGATCTCCAGCAGCAGCATCAGCAGCAACTAAAAACGACATTTCAATCTCCCCTTTTATCTTGAACTATAGTTTAAAAACCTCTTCCGTTCTCATGTAATCCATACTTGTCAAAAAAATGATCACGGAAATCAAGCAGACGATCCTCAAGAATCGCTTGTCGAACCTGACGCATCATCTCGACCAAAAAATGAAGGTTATGATAGGTCGTAAGACGAATACCAAATGTTTCATCCGCTTTAATCAAATGCCTGATATATGCTCTGGAATAATTAGTGCAGGTATAGCAAGAGCATTCAGGATCAAGCGGACCAAAATCCTCTGCGTACTGGGCATTCCGAATCACCAGTCTTCCCGAGCTGGTCATAACCGTACCATTACGGGCAATACGAGTCGGCAGCACACAGTCAAACATATCAATTCCACGAATAGATCCTTCAATAAGCGCATCTGGAGAACCGACACCCATCAAATAACGAGGCTTATTCGCAGGCAGGATAGGAACCGTGTAATCCAGCATCTCATACATTAGCGGCTTGGATTCACCAACACTCAGTCCACCAATAGCATAACCCGGGAAATCCATGGAAGTCAACTCAGTTGCACTTTGTTTACGCAGATCCTCGTACATTCCGCCTTGTACAATCGCAAATAACGCCTGATCGTGCGGGCGAGCATGACTCTGCAAGCAGCGTTCCGCCCACCTGGTTGTCCGCTCTAATGACTTCTTTACATAGCTATGCTCAGCCGGATACGGTGGACATTCGTCAAAAGCCATAATAATATCGGCTCCCAGCGAGTTTTGTATCTCAATCGATTTCTCAGGAGAAATGAACAGCTTGTCGCCATTCAGATGCGACTTGAAGGCCACACCCTCCTCCGTGATTTTTCGCATGTTGCTAAGGCTAAATACTTGAAAGCCACCGCTGTCTGTCAAAATCGGACGATCCCAATTCATAAAACCATGCAGTCCGCCTGCGCGTCTAACGATATCATGTCCAGGTCTGATGAACAGGTGGTAGGTGTTACTTAAAATAATATGCGCGTCCATCGCTTTTAATTCTTCCGGACTCATTGTCTTTACGGTAGACTGAGTACCTACGGGCATAAACGTAGGTGTCTCGATAATCCCATGAGGTGTATGAACGCGTCCCAAACGGGCTCCCGATTGCTTGCATGTCTTGATATGCTCGTAGGTAATTGCCATCTCTAATCACTCTTCCTGCTGAACTTATATCGAACTAATAAATAAACATTGCATCGCCGAAGCTAAAAAAACGATATTCCTGATCAACAGCCTCGCGGTATGCGGCCAGTACCTGCTCTCTCCCTGCCAAAGCGCTGATGAGCATAAGCAACGTCGATTTCGGTAAATGAAAATTCGTTAATAACGCGTCCACAATTTGAAAGGTATAACCTGGATAAATAAAAATACCTGTCCATCCGCTGCCGGCCTCAACTCGCCCGGATTGCCCACTATTGCGGGCTACCGTTTCCAGCGTTCTCGCCGAGGTGGTGCCCACAGCGATGACCCTGTGTCCTCCTGCTTTGGCTGCATTAATACGGGCTGCCGCCTCTTCACTCACCTCATAGTACTCTTCATGCATCTCATGTGTCTCCACATCATCTACAGAAACGGGTCTGAAGGTTCCGAGTCCTACATGCAGCGTAATATAGGCTAATTGTATACCTTTTTGTTCCAGCCTATTCAAGTAAGCTTCGGTAAAATGAAGTCCTGCAGTCGGCGCAGCGGCCGAGCCCTCATTTCGGGCATATACAGTTTGATAACGCTCTTTCTCCGGAAGCTGTTCTTTGATATATGGCGGGAGCGGCATTTGACCTAACCGGTCCAGCAGCTCCGGGAAAATCCCTTCATAGCTAAAACGCACCACACGTCCGCCCATGTCTGATTCTTCCTCAATGGTAGCCGTAAGCAAGGGCTTGCCATCTGCTTCTGCTTCACCAAACAGAATAACAGCCCCTGCTTTGAGCCTTTTACCCGGGCGTACCAATGCTTCCCACCGGTCACCCTCCAGCTGCTTCAGGAGCAGCAGCTCCGCTTTTGAGCCTGTGCCCGATTTCACACCAAAGAGCCGTGCTGGCAGCACCCGTGTATCGTTCAACACGAGTACATCCCCGGCTTCCATATAATCAATCAACGCTGGGAAAGCTGTATGATCCACCGCGCCTGTTGTTTTATTTAACGTCAACAAACGCGAAGCTGTACGATCCTTCAAAGGGGTCTGTGCTATTAGTGAATCCGGTAACTCATAATCGAACCAATCTACTTGCATATTCGCTTCATTCCTTGATTATCGAGACTCCTACATAGTAGGTCTGCAATATTTTTTTGTAATCATAGCCAAGCTCTGCATAACCTTTGGCTCCCCATTGGGACATGCCAAGGCCATGACCATTACCGGTTCCTTTAAAAACATACTGGGATGTTTTATTCGTCATTCGTACTTTGTTGTCGCCACTGAGCACAAACAGCTGCGTATCAGCAGCAGGCTTCGCAGTGCCAGTTCCACCGATAACCATCACATTAGGCATGGCAGCCGATTGATTGCGTACCGTACTATCTGCTCCCAATACAGTATACCTTCCTGTTTCCTCAATTTCAAACCGGGTGCTGGGCAGACCGTTAAATAGTGTACGCAGCGCATCCGGATAATCAGGCTCCAAAAGCTGGCCATTAGCTGTCATTTCAATGACACGGCCTGATGCTCCGCGTCCTTTCACTTCCAATCGGTCAAGAGCACCCGTAATCGGCTTCTTCAGCACGGTGTTCACTTTTTCCTTTAGCTTGTCCGCATCATAGGGACCTCTGATCCATGAGTAAGCATTGGATTCCACAGCTTGATCAAACACAACGAAACGGTCTCCAATATTAACCTTGAAGGCAGCAGGATTAGCCGTATTATCTACATAAGGAGCAGGACGTACGGCAATGTCCGTACCCGTTGATTCATAGTAAGGCAGACCGGCCGGATTTTTTTGCCCGGTATCCCTTGCATAGGAAGAATGAATGTAGCCATTATTCCCATTTGGCAGCACGATCCGATACCAAACCGCCTTGCCTTTCTCTGCTCCTTCATCGGGAGTAGCAACGCTTTTCAAATAGTTGACCTTATTCCCCCATACCTCGATTGACTCAGCTGTCATTCCACCTGCATTCGAATAAAACAAAGGTGAGATCAAACCCGCCTGCTCCATGATGACTTCTCCTTGAGTTGCCATGACAGCTTGCGAGGCAGTGGCGAATTCGGCACCTGCACCCTTATAAGCCTGGTCCAGAGTCGTATCGGTGAGATGGGCAATCTGATATTTGATACCCTGCTTTAATGCAAAGGTTCGCGCAGCAACCGCCTGTGCTTTCAAAGCCTCAAGCGGCCACTCCTTGCTCAGCTCCGAGCTCACGACCGAGACCAGATATTGCTCGAAAGGCAGCTCATTAATAACAGCAAGCTTGTTGTTGAGACGCGACAATTCAATCAGCCCCCGGTAACTCCGCTCCGATCGTTCCAGGACAGTTACGGTTTCAGCTGATTTCGATGCTACGGCAAGCTTAACGCCTGTTCCTCCCAAAAGGAGCCGCTGAATCGTTCCGCCTGTAGTGGATGAAGGGTCAGCGAGCGTTCGTGTGATCACATACGTAAGACCTGCATCGACAGGCTGCAAGGAAATACCAGGTACGGTACTGAACTGCTGCTTGGCAGCATTCAGCTCAGTCGTATCCAATGCGGCGGCTACCAGAACAGCAAAGGCAGGTGCACCTGCGGCTGCATCCAGGTACGCTATGTCGGCATCCAAGCCGGCTTGTCCGATGACTGCGGCCTGCGCCTGTGCCTCAGCTTCTGTTGCGTAGCTGCCTGCAATCCAGTGCAGAGGCCCCTTTACTGCTGCTGTATAGCCTTTGCTGGCTGCAGTCAAATCCGCCACCGTCCTGGCTTTGGTGAGCGCAGCGGCCGCCAGCTCCTTGGTTGTATAAGGGCCCAGCTCCAATTGGTATGCTGGTTTCCCGAGCTTTGTGCGAACGCTGATACTTGCATCCAGCTTTAAATCGGTCAGCTTTTTGGTGAGTGTACGGGCCAAACTCGCATCCGGTGTTTCCAGCACCATCACACTGTAAGAATCAAGCTCCACGCGCAGCAGGCTTTTATCTGAGGTCGCAAATAGCGGCTTCAGACCCGCAGCATTTCTCAAGCTGACATCAAGCCCTTTATCTGCCGATAAAGTAACATCCGGCGTAGCTGCGCTATATTTTCCTGTATCGATAAATAACGCTATTCTAATCAGATCCAATTTGGGTACGACGGTTGCTGCATAAGCTGTAGCCATATGACCTGCCAGCATCCACAATGTGCAGCTCATAAGTAAGAGCAGGCTTGCTTTATACCGAAGCTTTTGTGTCGATTTCCCCCAACCGCTCATATGCAGTTGGTACCGGTGCTTTCCCATTACCGTGTTTCCCCCTTTTTACGGTGAGCTTTTTGGAATAGGCAATCCAAGATGCTGATAAGCAGTATGTGTCGCCATCCGACCACGTGGTGTGCGCTGCAGAAACCCAATCTGTAGCAAATAAGGCTCATACACATCCTCAATCGTTTGACTTTCTTCTCCTATTGTTGCTGCGATCGTATCCAAGCCCACAGGTCCGCCTTTAAAGCTGAGAATGATGGCGCGCAGCATCTTGTGATCGATTTCATCCAATCCAAGATGATCTACCTGAATACTGATCAATGCATCATTTACGATATCCATTGTAATGATGCCATCTCCCTTAACCTGGGCAAAATCACGCACACGCTTCAACAGACGATTAGCAATCCGCGGCGTTCCCCGAGACCGCATTCCAATCTCACGCGCGGCTTCGCCAATAATCTGCACCTGCAAAATATCAGCTGTCCGGCTCACAATGAAAGTCAGCTCTTCAATCGTATAGTATTCCAATCTGCTGATAACACCAAATCGATCACGCAAGGGGGCGGACAATAATCCCGCCCTTGTGGTTGCGCCGATTAGAGTAAAGGCGGGCAAATCCAATCTGACGGTGCGAGCGCTGGGTCCTTTACCGATAATAATATCAAGCGCGTAATCCTCCATCGCCGGATAAAGCACCTCTTCGACGGTTCGGTTCAAACGGTGAATTTCGTCGATAAACAGCACATCGCCTTCCTGCAGATTCGACAATATCGCGGCCAAATCTCCAGGACGTTCGATTGCCGGTCCTGATGTCGTACGAATGTTTACGCCCAACTCATTAGCGATAATGTTCGATAACGTGGTTTTACCGAGTCCGGGAGGGCCGTACAGCAATACATGATCCAGCGCTTCTTTACGCATTTTGGCAGCATCTATGTAGATCTTCAGATTGTTTTTGGCTTGAGTCTGCCCGATGTATTCAGCCAAATAGCGCGGACGCAGGCTGTACTCCATCATTTGTTCTTCTTCCATCATCAGATTGGCCGAGATAATCCGGTCGTCCATCATGGTGTCTCCTTTCATCGCCAAAAAAAACTTTACCGCAATGACTGCTGGAACAGAGCCTGCAGCGCAAGCTTGATCACGATATCAACGGTTTCATCACCCTTGAGCTTAGCCTTGATAAGCTGACCTGTCCGGTCTGCCTCTGCTTCCGTGTAGCCCAGCCCAAGCAAAGCCGTCTTGGCCTCACTCCACACGCTGGCTCCTTGGGACGGCACTGCGAGATGACCTGTACCTGTGATGGCCAGCATCGAATCATCGCCAGCCGAAATAACGCCAAGCTTATCCTTCAAATCGAGGATCATCCTTTGAGCGGTTTTACGTCCAATCCCGGGCAGCTTCATCAGAAAGCTAATATTTTCTTGTTGGATCATAGCCGCGATAACATCCGGTCTCCCTCCGGCCAGTACCCCGATCGCCACCTTGGGCCCAATGCCATTCACCTCCAAAAGCAAGCGAAACAACGATTGTTCCTCACGGGTAGGGAAGCCAAATAGCAGATGCGCATCCTCGCGGACCTGATAATGAATAAACAGAGTCGTTTCTTCTCCATCCTTCGTCTGGACGGCATAAGGATTCGTGCAGAATACCCGATAGCCTACACCTTTAACATCCAGTACCAAATAATCCGGTTCTCTATGTACAACTATGCCTCTTAAAAAATCGATCATGGTTTACGTACCTCATTTATCTTTTGTAAAAGTACAGCCGAATGTGCATGACAAATCGCAATCGCCAAAGCATCCGCCACATCATCAGGCTTGGGTACAGCTGACAAATGAAGAAACAGCTTAACCATCTCCTGAACCTGTTTTTTTTCGGCCTTGCCGTAACCGACTACAGCTTGCTTCACCTGAAGTGGTGTGTATTCGCCAATTTCCAGCCCTTTTTGGACCGCTGCCAAAATGAGCACACCCCGAGCCTGTGAGACTGTCATCGCTGTCGTAACATTACGATTAAAAAACAATTTTTCGATGGCAACGGCATCCGGTTTATATTTATCAATCAATTGGACCATCGAGTCATAAACGGTCTTGAGACGAAGAGCACTATCCGTATGAGCTTCTGTCTGAATACAGCCATACTGTACGGGAACAAGCCGACTACCCTGCTTATCAATAACACCAAATCCAACAATTGCAATCCCGGGATCAATTCCCATAATTCGCATCGCTTACCCACTCCCAGCCTGCCAAAAGCGAACATATGTGTTCCATTATAGCAGATATCGCTTCCAATGAACACGCCAAAAAGTCCATTCAGCTTAAAACTACTGAACAGACTGTGCTGTTAATCTATATATATCGTGATTTTGCTGCTTATCTATGGGGCTGGCGAAATCTTGAGAGCTTGTCCGGGTGCATCGACCGCGTAATCGCTGAACGTTGACAAAACACTGTTATACTCCGATAAATCTCTCACCTGAATACCCCGATAAAGCTCTTTGATTGCACTGTTTGGCAGACTGCTTTTAAGGTGCTCAATATTTAATTGAAAGAAGGTTTGGATCACACTGCCGCCACCTACCCCTGGAACACCTTCAAACAACGATAAATTCCCCCCGCTGTCCATTCCAAAATAAGCATTTTCTTTGCAGCGCGGCGACAAGTCCTCTATGGTTTCCCTGAAATAAATGCGTCCATTCGCATCCATACTGACTGTTGCCTCAGGACTGCTCCTATGGTATGCCAATATTTCGTCTGCACTCATCATGCCTATCGGCTGCAGTTCTTCACCACAAACGTATAATTTTTGAGTGAAAGCTTCCCGTTGAGCTTTGATTTGGCTGATCATCTCCATCACTTCCTTTTCAGGCTGACTGCTGGTATGGCCCATAACCATCTGCGACTGCTCGTCCGATTGTAAGGACATTGTGGATTGCGTTGAATAATGCCACACATAAGCAGCAGCGGATGCGCTGACAACGAGCCAAAATATCGTTAAATTCATCCAACGACGCTTCCAGCGCAAGCTTTTTTGCAATCGTTTTTTGAGATTTTTGAGGAATGCAAGGATAACCATCTGTACCCGCCCCTTCTGTAAAATATCCGAACCTGCGAGGTTTTTATTACCTATTTTCCCCTCCAGTCCATTCTTTATACACTAAGGGTTGATATTGCCTTACTCATGATGGAAGCAACAAAAAAACTGCGCTTATCACTCTTAGGTGACAAGCAGCAGTTTCGAGAAATCGATTTATTCGTTATCTGACCAGCCATGGAGAATTCGATGCGGCTTTACTTGTTTTGTTGGTCGATCTGCGGTTTCTTTGCGCTGGCTTCGTGGTTCTCGAGGAGACTGAAGCTTTTTTCTTGTTAGTTGTATTTTGAATAGTTACTTTATTTGCGTCTACAGAATCAGATTGCGTAGAGATTTCGGCTTTTGCTTTCGCTTCTGCTTCACTTTGTTGTCTCAGCAGCTGCTCCAGTTCATACTTGCTGTTGCAGCCGCAATCTTGCACACCAGCACCATATGGGGACCATCCGTAAGGCTGAATCATCTGTGGATGCATGGACATCGGATATACGGAGCCTGGATATGCAGAGTTAGCAGCCGCGGTATTTACACTCATAGGTTCATATCCGTGAGAATAGCCTGGCATTTCTCCAAAACCTGCCGGTGCTTGAGCATTTGGCCAAGCGCCGTAGGGCATTTGCGCATTCGGCATGTCATATGAATAAGGCATTACTTGATGATGTTGAGTGTGGGCCACAGGACCTCCGCAGCCGCAACCACAACCACCTGCAGACGATTGCGGTTGTTGGTAGAAGGGATAGTTCGGCATACCGCCAAATGCAGCTTCCACAGGCATGTTAGGTGAATTAGGCGCTACAGCCGCAGGGGAAACCATAGGCGCGGCGTTAGGTGCTACAGCCATAGGAGAAACCATAGGCGCCGCATTGGGTGCTACAGCCATAGGAGAAACCATAGGCGCCACATTAGGTGCTACAGCCATAGGAGAAACCATAGGCGCCGACCACATAGGCTGCATGGGTGCATTCATGTTATCGTGAGCAAATACTTCTGCAGAAGGCTCCTGATATTGATGAAACAAATTCATATCATGCGGCTGATACCCCCACATCGGTGCTTGTGCTTGTGCACCCTGTACATAACTCGGATAATTGTCTGCGCATGGATAATCGTTTGCGGATTCCACCATCGGCTGCATCCATGGAGTAAAGTGCATCGGTTCTGTCCATGGATTAGACTGCATCGGCTGTGCCCACGGATTAGAGTGCATCGACTCTGTCCATGGATTGGACTGCATCGGCTCTGTCCACGGATTAGAGTGCATCGACTCTGTCCATGGATTAGACTGCATCGGCTCTGTCCAAGGGTTGGACTGCATTGGCTCTGTCCATGGGTTAGAGTGCATCGGCTCTGTCCATGGATTAGTTTGCATCGGCTCTGTCCATGGATTAGTTTGTATCGGCTTTGCAGCCGGTGCTTGAGCTGCAGGCTGCAGGAACTGCGGCTGCTCTTGCTGTATCGGCTGAGCCCATTGATTAGTCTGCATGGGCTTCATATTTGGCGCCTGAGCTTCAGGCTGTAGAAACTGCGGCTGCTCTTGCTGCATCGGCTTCATATTTGGCGCCTGAGCTTCAGGCTGCAGGAACTGTGGCTGTTCTTGCTGCATCGGCTTCATTGGCTTGACAGGCGGCACTTGAGCTTCAGGTTGTAAGTATTCCGGGTATGGAGCTGGTGGCTTTAACGGCATTTGAAACTCAATATTGGGGAGTGGTTCAGGCATCGCAATAGGCTTGACAGGCGGTTTTACTACCTCTGGCTGCTCAACTACGGGTGCGGGTGCTACCGCGATTGGCTCTGGTGCAGGTATTGGAACTGGTACTGGGACGGGGGCTGTGTTCGGTTTGTTAAGATGATGGGATGGGTGGGCATGATGGTGCTGCGCCTCATGTTCTGGCTGATGCGGATGATCATTTTCATGATCATGGGATTCGTGATGCGGCTTTACCTTGGGAATGTACACTACCTCGCCTGTCATCAAAATATTCGGATTTTTCAGCTGCGGATTTGCGGTAATCAACAATTGCAGGGGAACATTCCATGATTTTCCCAGCTTCCACAACGTATCCCCTTGCACAACCACATGCTTATGCAAATAATCGGTTGGCGGAATGACTGGCATTGGCGCATTGGGGATTTTCACCTTCATTCCCACATCAATCACATTCGGGTCCTCAATTTGCGGGTTGTTGGCAATCAGCTTGTCGAGATCGACGTTGTACTTCTTGGCGATTTCATAGAGCGTGTCGCCTTTCTTCACCATATGAATTTTCAATTCACAAACCTCCTTGGCGTTATCCTGATCCTGCACGTGCCAAAACAAAATGACCTTACAGTTTATGCACCGAAGTAGGCATTTGACCATCATTAAAGGAAAAAAACTAAGATTAAACGCAAGAAAAATTGAAGGCTTGTCACCTTTACCTGCACATGTTCAACCTCCACCATGCAGGATCACACAAAAAAGCCCCTGTCTCCACTAAAAAAGTGGAAACAGAGAGCTGCTTCAAAACAAATTATTCGTATACCTTCACACCGTCGACATCAACCAGCTTGCGGAATTCCTTAAGCAGATGCGTAGTGATAGGGCCTGCTTTGCCTTCGCCAATTGTTCTAGCATCCACCTCGCGAACGGCAATAACCTCTGCAGCTGTTCCAGTAAAGAACACCTCGTCAGCCACATAGACATCATGCAGGGTGAACGGCTCTTCTTTGACCTTGTAGCCCAGCTTTTCGCAAATTTCGATAATAGCAGCACGGGTAATGCCTTCAAGTGCGCCACAGTAGCAAGGCGGTGTGAAAACAACCCCTCTTTTGATGATGAAAATATTGTCGGACGAGCCCTCAGCTACATAGCCTTGGGAATTGAGCATGATGGCCTCGCCTACGCCAGCCAGATTGGCTTGAATTTTCACCAAAATATTGTTCAGGTAGTTCAATGATTTGATTTTGGGATTCAAGGCATCGGGCACGTTACGACGTGTGGATACTGAAACGGTTTTTAATCCATTCACATAAGCCTCTTCCGGATAAATCGAAAGCTGTTCTACGATAATAATCACATTCGCTTTCGGTGAACGGCGCGGGTCTAGCCCAAGGTCACCGGGACCACGGGAGACGACAAGACGAATATATCCGTTTTGCAGCTCGTTTTTGCGAATGGTTTCGATCAGTACCTGCTGCATTTCTTCCTGAGGAAACGGAATGTCGAGCATGATGGATTTGGCCGAATCGTACAAGCGATCCAAATGCTCTTTACATTTAAAAATATTTCCATTATAAATCCGGATCCCTTCAAAAATACCGTCCCCGTACAAAAATCCATGATCGTATACAGAAACTGTTGCCTCTTCCTTGCTCACATACTTGCCGTTTAAATAAATGACTTGTGCCATAACAACAATTACACCTCCGCGTGTGTAGGTTTATAAGAATAGGTGGGATAGCAACCCAATATGCGAACCTGGCAGCCTATCGCTTCAATTTCCTGAAGGGCTGACGGGAGCAATACCGAATCCAGTGATGCGTCAATATCGATATAGAAGTAATAATTGCCCAGCTTTTTCTTCGTTGGCCGAGATTCGATCTTGGATAGATTGATCCTGCGCCAGGCGAAAGCTGAAAGCACCTGATGCAAAGCTCCCGGATAATCCTCAGGCAGCGTGACGAGAATTGTCGTTTTGTGAGATCTGTAGTTGTCCTTCAGTTCAATCGGGTCTTGTCCAACCAGAACAAATCGGGTAAAGTTTTTCTGATGGTCCTGCACATCCTGTGCCCATGTCTGGAGCCCATACAGTGCGCCAGCCGAACGGGGAGCAAGCGCTGCTACCTCCGAACTGCCAAGCTCCTGCACGAGTCTTGCGGCTTCGCCATTGCTGCTAACCTGCTCCAATTCCACATGAGGCAAATACTTACGCAAAAATTGGCGGCATTGGGTTAACGTCACACTGTGCGAAACGATTTTTTTCAAGCCGCTGCAGCTTGCTTCCAGCGTATCACCCGGTGCATCCACAGCCATCAGCTGTATGGAAATCGGGTAAATCCACTCTGCCTGCATCGGCAGGTTCACCTCGTGAACGAGCCAATCCAGATGAAGGCTGACCGAGCCGTCGAAGGTGTTCTCGATCGGAATGACACTATAGTCCGTTATTCCGTTTACCGTTGACATGAACACATCGTCAATCAGCTTGCAAGGAACGTACTCACAGACAGCACTGTCCAAAAAATGGCGTGCCGATTCCTCGGTGTATGTACCGGGACCCAAAAGTGCAATTCGCTTCATGTGCGAACGTCTCCTTTGATGTTTTCAAATAATGTACACCCTTCATCAAAGTGTGTCAACACCTGCACGCCATGTGACGCAGGGTTCAGCCACATCAAGGTAGCCTCGATCCCTTCGGCTTGCAGCGTGCCCTGCAGGAACTGCTCCAGCTCCGCCTTGCGGGAGCTGCTCCGGTCGACCAGCGTAAGCATCGTCGGACCGGCACCGCTTAAAGCGACGCCAAGGGCGCCATGGTTCGTCGCCTCGGCGAGGATGTGCGCGAGCCCCGGTACAAGCGGGGCTCGGTATGGCTGATGCAGCGCGTCTTTCATCGCGCGCGGGATCATGTCAAGCCGCCCGGTGCAGAGGGCGGCTACGAGCACGGACGAATGGCCGACGTTGAACACGGCATTCGTCAGGCTTTGCTCGCGCGGCAGGACATGCCGCGCTTTCTCTGTCGACAGCTGGAAGTGTGGAATGGCCACCAGCACTTCCAGCTGCTCATTCGGCTCGACGCGGATATACTCCGCGCGCTCGCCGTCCCAGAAGGCGACGACAAGTCCGCCGAACAGCGAAGCGCCGACATTGTCGGGATGATGCTCCAGTGCCGTCGACATCTGGAACAAGGTGTCATCCGACAGTGGACTGCCAATCACCGCATTGGCGCATGCCAGCGCGCCTACAATCGCTGCTGCGCTGCTGCCAAGACCACGCGTGAGCGGGATATCGCTATACATCGAAATTTCCAGCTCCGGGTGCGTGACTCCGGCTTTGTCAAATACCATCTGCGCAACCTTATAGATCAGATTTGATTTATCTGTAGGAATTCCTTCCATCCCGGTTCCGAGCAGATGGATGCTGGTTTGTGCTGCTGTACTCATTTCTATCCAAGTATATAGATCAAGCGCCATACCGAGCGTGTCAAATCCAGGGCCCAGATTCGCCGTACTTCCCGGCACTTTTACGCGTACCTTACCGCCTTGTATACCCATCGTACGACTCCTTTTTCCGTTTCAGCTTCTTGAATGATATGATTAGCCTTCCACCCGATAAACGCTTTTGATCGCGTGAACCACGTCCATACCTTCGAACTGCTTTAACACATTTTTCATTGCCGCCTGATTCGCATCATGAGTAATAATGATAATTTCCGCTTTCGGATTCGTTTCGTTCGGATGCTGCAATACAGACTCAAGGCTGACTTCATGCTGGGCGAACACTTGTGTAATTTGGGCAAGCACACCTGCCTTGTCTTCTACGTGCAGCAAAATGAAGTTTTTGGAAGCAATCTGCTCATCGGTTTTCAGCTTCTTTTCTTTATATGGAGCCAACGCACGCTGGCCGTTGATGCCCAGCTTTAAATTGCGAACTACCGCCACAAGATCCGCGACAATGGAGGTTGCTGTAGGCATACCGCCCGCTCCTGGACCGTAGAACATAGTTTCTCCTACGGCTTCACCGTGGACATACACCGCATTGAAAACCCCGTTCACTGATGCCAGCGGATGCGATTTCTTCACCATCGTCGGTTGTACGCTGATGCTGATATAATCGTCCTGGCGCTCGGCGATCCCAAGCAGCTTCACTTCATACCCAAGGCGCTTGCCGTAAGCGATATCTTCCTTGGATACTTGACTGATACCACGAACCTTCACATCACTTAAAGAAACATGGGCATGGAAACCGAGTGTGCCAAGAATCGTCATTTTGCGTGCTGCATCAAAGCCTTCGACATCTGAGGTAGGGTCAGACTCCGCATAGCCGAGATCCTGCGCTTCCTTCAGTACATCAAGATAAGCAGCGCCCTCCTGACTCATCTTTGACAGGATATAGTTGGTCGTACCGTTGACGATTCCCATAATCTTCGTAATGCGATCAGAAGAGAAGCCCTCCACCAAGGTCCGAATGATCGGAATCCCGCCTGCCACACTTGCTTCATACAAAACGTCGCAGCCTTTTTCAGACGCTTTCGCCAAAATCTCCTGTCCATGCAGCGCCATTAAATCCTTATTAGCAGTAACAACGTGCTTGCCTCTGTCCAGTGCCTCAAGAATATAGCCTTTGGCCAGCTCAATACCGCCCATCACCTCAATGACGATATCAATTTCCGGGTTTTCAATAACATCACGTGGATCTTCCGTCAATAGCTCAGAGCTGACCTCAATGTCACGCAGCTTGCTTTTATCCTGAACCAATATCTTGGATATCTCGATGGAGGCACCGGTTTGGCTCATCAAATCCTGTTGGTGTCCCTTGATAATACGGACAACACCTGTTCCTACAGTCCCAAGACCGAGCAGCCCTACTTGAATAGATTTCATATGATAGCCTCCTTATATTTGCAACCGTTCCTTCGACCTTCAATCTTCTACCGCTACCCCTGCCCAACCAAAGCGGCACGACTAACGCCTTCCTGTGCTCGCAGCATCTCCAGCACAAACGCTACATTTTCTTCCATTAATGAAGTCTCCACTGAAATGACCACATTGGCAATGCCTTGCAGCGGAATTGTTTGATGTATCGTTAGTACGTTACCCTCAAGTCCGGCTATCATCGCCAGCACTTTGGATAAAATGCCTGAACGATGCTCCAGATCCATCGAAATCGTCACGATTCGTTCCCGATCCAGCTTGCTGAGCGGAAATATTCCGTCCTTATACTTATAAAAGGCGCTTCTGCTTAATTCGACCTTTTCCACAGCCTCATGAATCGTTCTTACCTTCCCACGGGCCAGCAGTCCCTTGGCCTGCACGGTTTTGAGCAAGGCCTCAGGTAAAATGTCTTCCCTGACCAAATAGTAACGCTCATGCTCATTTGGCTTCGTGTCACCCTTTTTTTTATCCGACAGCGTAAAAATCCTCTCCATAAAGACGAATGTTTCTACCTAGTGGACATTATATCGAAAACAACGGTTTGAGGCAATAGGCTTTTGCAAATAGCCAGTCTTTTTCATAAAGTCTCCACATCTGTCGCCTTCCTAAACAAGTGCATTCATGGTAAAGTTGGTAAAATCAATAAACAAGCATGACGCTGGGCCTCTCATATATCTAAAATAGTGGAGTTCAAAAAGACGACTTTTGAAACGACCCCATAAAGGAGCAAATTGATGATTCGTGCACGTATAATGGCAACTGCCATGTTGTTTCATGACAACGATCTTTTGATGATGAAAAGGTCCCCGACACGTACATTAAATCCGGGAATGTGGGCAGCCGTAGGCGGCCATCTCGATCCCGGAGAGATCAGTTCTCCGCGCAATGCCTGCTTACGTGAAGTATGCGAGGAAACAGGCTTACAGGAAGAAGAAATCATCGATCTAAAGCTGCAGTACATTTTGATCCGACTCAATCAGCAGGAAATTCGCCAGCAATTTATTTACACAGCTCATACCACCCGCCGGGATGTCATCCAGACCGAGGAAGGGGTACTGCACTGGATTCCACGCGAGCAAGTACTTGATCGAGAAATCCCGTTTATTTTCCACCGATTGCTGGAGCACTACTTCGAGCATGGTCCAACTGATCATATCTGGGTTGGCACCGCTGGATTTGATCAGCATTCCGCTCCAGAGGTTCATTGGACAGCCTTGGTCGATCCCGAAATGAACTGACAAACTTATAAATACTGCAAAAATAAAAACGATAAAAAACCGTTTGGACTTGACTGTCCATACGGTTTTTTTGTTGACACTTCCTCCAGAGCAGCCTTCGACCTCAGCCATGTGAACGAAACTCGCTTTTATGACTGAGATCCCGCCATTTGACTAGAATTTTAAATGCCTCTTTGCGCTGCAGCAGGGAGCGAGCGAGCTGAAAGCCTTCTTCATACGAACCTACCTTGTCAAACCAGTACAGGCGCAATCCTGCATTAAACACAACATGCTCACGTTCATTGCGGATATCATCGGAATCATCCCCTTGAATAATCCTATTTAAAAGTCCAATTTGTTCATCTTTCCCGCATTTCTCTAGCGGGTCACCACGAAATCCGAATGTTAAAGGGTCAATAATATTGGACTCGTCACCCCAAGGTGTCACCTTACGAACAACACTGCTTTTATGAATCGGCAAATCCTCAGAGCCCGCAATACCTTGTACTATATAGGCCGTTTCAAACCCCGACCTCGGCAGGAGATGTATCAGATGATCCATCGCCGTTTTGTCGTGTACACCGATCATTAAATTTTGTGAATGGACAGGATTGATTACTTTTTCCACGGTATTAAAGAAGGTTCGCAATCCTATCTGCTCTCGAACCTGCCTCACTCGTCCAAAGGGTGGACAAATCAGATCTGTCCATATGAAACCAATATGCAGGCTCATGAAGATGTCCTCCCAATCTCTGGCTTCCAGCTCCACCTGGATCCCTATGCCCTCCAGAAGCTCCTTCAAAGAACTACCCAACATTGGAGGCCAAGATTGACTTCCATGGAGCACCTGTGGAAATCCAACGGAAGCGATTAGCAGGCTGACGGGAATCGTAACCGGAAAATACTGTCTGCCATCATAAGGGCCCGCACAATTCAAAGAATTGGAGAAGGAACGATAAGGCAGCGAGTACTTGCGAAATACATCGACAAAGCCCATCATTTCTTCGTCCGCTTCCCCCTTCATCCGCATTGCCATTAAAAACGCCGCTGTTTGTGCATCCGTAGATTCGCCGCGAGCAATGGCATGAGCCACAGCTACCGCCTCATCATAAGTCAAATCACGCGACCCTGTTCGTCCGGTTCCTACCGCTTTAATCCATTGCTTCATGGTGTCAACTCCCTCAAAAATGACTAAAACGCCAAATGCGTAAGCAGAAGACCGTTAGTAATTCATTCACTCCGATCACTCACCTTATCGCCCTGATCATTAATAATTTACGCCGGATCCTGACTTGGCCCAAGCTTTTCGCCAGCTGCGGGACACCGCATAGAACGCTAACGTCACGACCAGAACGATTGAGGCGACCACCATAAATCCAGAAACGTGAGATCCGGTAGCCTGCTTTAAAGGTCCTAAAATATTATTAGGCAGCAGAAATCCACCTAACCCGCCTGCGGCACCGACAATACCTGTGACAACTCCAATTTCTTTGGCGAAGCGCTGCGGCACCAATTGAAATATAGATCCATTACCCATGCCCAGACAAGCCATCATCACACTCGTAATGAGCAGCATCACCATAAAGGAGTCTGGCATCGTCGACACAAGAAATGCACATACACAGATGACGGAATACAGAATCAGCATAAATCGCATGCCCCCAACTTTATCTGCTATGTAACCACCTATAGGCCTAAAAAGACTGCCGGCAATGACCGTGATCGTAACGAGATAACCAATTTGAATTCTCGACAAACCGCCCGCGACCACACCTTCTCCATACACATCATAGAAGAAAATGCTGAAGTAACTGGAAAATCCAACAAAACCTCCGAACGTAATTGCATAAAAGACACTGAACCACCACGTATCCTTATGTTTAAATGCTGATAAATAATCAAAAAGTCCTTTGGGTACCGGTTGATTCGGACTATCCTTCGCCATCAGCATGTAAGCGATCAATACCAGCACTAACGGAATAATCGCAAGTCCAAATACGTTGTGCCAGCCAATACTCCCTGCCAGCTGCGGACCGAAGAAGGTTGCCAGTGCCGTACCGCTATTGCCTGCACCGGCAATACCCATTGCCAAGCCTTGATACTGCGGCGGGTACCAGCGACTTGCAAGTGATAAAGAAACGGCAAAGCTTGCTCCTGCTATCCCCAGCAAAAACCCGAGTGCCAACACCTGATTAAAGGTCGTTCCACCGAGCCAGCCCCAAAGAAGCGGCAGGATCGTTAGCAGCATACCGATAATGCCTGCTTTCCGAGCTCCGATACGATCAGCCAATATTCCCATCGGAATCCTGAATATTGAACCGCCCAATGTCGGGATCGCAACCATAGTTGCTTTTTGCGCATCCGTTAGTCCAAAATCCTTGGTTACATATAAAGCCAACGCACCGCATAACACCCAAATCATAAAGCTAACATCAAAATAAAGAAATGCTGACATCAAACTTGGGAAATGACCTGATTTTTTAAAATTTTTCGCTTCCATTCTATAATACCTCCCGAACCACTCTCTTTTCAAGCATTTCCAACTTTTTTATGTAAGTTTAACTTACATCATAATGATACACAGACATTCACGAAAAATCTATAAGCAGTTGACATAAAATAAGAGAAATGCCAGCAGCACATCAAACTCATGTGCAGTGGAACTCCTCTTATCGTGCTTACTATTCTTTTTCAACAAACTCAAATTCAAAATCACCAATCTGAATCGTCTGTCCATCTACAGCACCACGAGTTCTAAGTGCTTGATCAATACCTTTTTTACGTAAAATCCGCGCAAAACGCTCAACGGCTTCCTGTGTGCTGAAGTTCGTTCTTTTGATCAGCTTTTCAATACTTGGACTCTCTATAACAAACGTATCATTCTCACGTCGGATGGTGAATTCCTCGTCATCCTGCGCTTCAAACTTGAACACTTTACGCTCAGACAGATCAACCAGGTCCTCCAAGAGCGGCATATCCGGAATGGTTTCCAGCAGGTCCGCCACTTTGTACAAGAGCTCCTGAACCCCATTTTTGGTGATTGCTGATACAGGGATCACACGGATTGACGGATCGGCTTCAGCAAGCTGCCGTGTAAACTCCTCCAGATATACTTCTGCGTCCGGCATGTCCATTTTGTTAGCGACAACAATTTGCGGCCGTTCACCGAGCTTGGCACTATAAAGTGTTAGCTCATTGTTGATTTTTTGCCAATCATCAAAAGGATCACGACCATCCGTAGCCGCCATATCGATAATATGAACAACAACTCGCGTCCTTTCTACATGCCGCAGAAATTCATGACCGAGACCTACGCCCTCATGAGCTCCTTCAATTAATCCAGGCAAATCGGCCATCACAAAGCTCCGACCATCTCCTACATCCACAACTCCCAGGTTCGGAGTCAGCGTAGTAAAATGATAAGCAGCGATCTTAGGCTGGGCTGCAGATACAACAGACAGCAGTGTTGATTTCCCTACACTTGGAAAGCCTACCAACCCTACATCCGCCATAACCTTAAGCTCAAGCACAAGCCAACGCTCCTGGCCCTCTTCCCCATTCTCGGCTATCTCCGGAGCGGGATTGTTCGCTGTTGCAAACTTGGCGTTACCACGACCTCCGCGACCACCCTTGGCTACGATGACCTCCTGATCATGACGCGTTAAATCTGCCATAATTTCGTGAGTATCATCATTAATGACGACTGTACCCGGAGGTACTCTTACGATTAGATCGTCAGCATTAGCGCCATGCATTGTCTTGTTCCGACCCTTGATTCCACGATCCGCTTTAAAATGCTTTTGGTATCTGAAATCAACCAATGTACGAAGACCCTCATCCACGCGGAAAATAACATTGCCTCCGTTACCTCCATCGCCTCCGGCAGGCCCTCCATCCGGTACATACTTTTCTCTGCGGAATGCAACGAGACCATCGCCACCATCGCCGCCCTTAACATAAATCTTCGCTTTATCGATAAACATGCCTACACCTCTTTATATGTTCAACAGTAATTCGATGCTCACTCCTATAGAATGTCCATCCCATTGATTTGTTTTCCATGTCATATTCATAACCGATTGGAGCCCGACTCGTTCGAGAGCAGGCAGCAGCTGATTACCAGTCTTGTCACAAGGATAATGACCATCTATGGTCAGCTTGCCAACGGTTTGTGTCAGCTTTAGAAGTAAACCATTTTCATGCTCATGGTGAACGACCGCATGCTCTTTAAAAACTTCAATGACTGCAATCAGCAACCGGGTCAATTCTTTACAATCGATCGATAATTCATTTAAATGGATTTCGTGCTCCATTTCGACTTCCAGCTTTAATTCCTTCACCTCGGCCTGTACCGAGAATATATACACGATAAGTTCTGGAACTCCCAGCTTCGAGATGTTGCTTTCCCGTTGAACCTTCACTTTGATGGTTTGCATCAAGCTCTCCAGCTTATCATACTTGCGCAGCTTGACATAACCGAATATTAATTGAATCTCATTCATCCAATCATGCCGATAGTGGTTAAACAAGCGAATCAATCGGAGATCCTGATCAGATTCTCTCTCGTCACCCATTAACAAGGCTCCATTGTCACTCTGATTGCTGAAGCATTCTTCGTTGAACGGTCGATTCGAACCCATTCCAACCTCTCCGATCCACTCCAAATATAGAAAAATCCCCGGCGACACTGAATCGCCGGGGCTATCGTCGATGACGTATTATACTTCTACAGCTGCAGCCACCGGAGCGACTTCAAATGGATAAACACTTACTTTTTTGCGAGTACGACCATAACGCTCGAACTTCACAACGCCTTCGATTAGAGCAAATAACGTATCATCAGAACCGATACCTACGTTATTTCCCGGATGAATCTTAGTTCCGCGTTGGCGGTACAAGATGCTTCCAGCACTAACTCCTTGTCCGTCAGCACGCTTAGCGCCAAGACGCTTACCGATACTGTCACGACCGTTCTTTGTGGAACCTACACCCTTCTTGGATGCAAACATCTGAAGATTTAATTGTAACATGGTGTCAACCTCCTTCATTTCGTATTTTCTTGCAAATCTATATACGCACTGTACGATTGTTTAATAGTTTGCAGCATGACAACCATCGACTCAAGCAGCATCTGTACCTTTTCAGCCACTACGTTATCCGCAAGCTCAATAAGCTCAACATCCAAATAGCCATGCTTGGCTTTCGTCTTCATTTGAATTCCGAGCAATGCTTCGACCGAATTGACCGTACCTACCGTAACAGCAGATACACCTGCACAGACAATATCTTTGCCAGGCTCATCATACATGGCATGACCTTTTACTTGAAACGAATAGATCCGACCGTCAGGCTTGCGTCTAATCTTTACACGAATCATCTGCTGATCCTTAAGCGTTGATAGCTTCAATCACAACTTTAGTGTAAGGTTGACGATGACCTTGTTTACGACGGTAGTTTTTCTTGGCTTTGTATTTGTAAACGATGATTTTCTCACCTTTACCGTGCTTTTCCACTTTCGCGGAAACAGCAGCTCCGGAAACCAATGGAGCTCCAAGAACCAAACCAGACTCTTTAGACACAGCCAAAACTTTGTCAAAAGTAACGGAATCGCCTTCACCAGCATTCAATTTCTCGATGTAAAGAACATCTCCAGCTTGAACCTTGTATTGCTTACCACCTGTTTCAATAATTGCGTACATATTATTGCACCTCCTTCATGTCTCAGACTCGCCTATACACAGGTGATGTGTAGTTACTCCTACACATACTTAAACCCGTTTCGCGCGGTTACAGCATGTTTTGCAACATACTCGAATATTCTATCACA
Organism: Paenibacillus periandrae; assembly: GCF_022458865.1. Classification (GTDB taxonomy): domain Bacteria; phylum Bacillota; class Bacilli; order Paenibacillales; family NBRC-103111; genus Paenibacillus_S; species Paenibacillus_S periandrae. Next base: position 193,990 of record NZ_JAJNMU010000002.1, read on the forward strand.
GTGAACTTAACAAAGCAAGACTTACTTCTTGGCTTAAAATAACGGTCATTTGGTCCAAATCCAGCCGTTGCCATCACAAGTTTTGCAGCGGCTCACAGGAAGCTTATCTGTACCTGTCTTTATTTTTTTGCGGGTCAGCTCCATGAGTCCAAGCCTTGTCCAACCGACAACGACCGTTTTGGTTCGATCCTTGCGTGTTTCCTCTACAAGCAGCTCCAAAACCTGCTGTCGATTCGATTCCAGACCCATGTCGATAAAATCGATGACGATCAATCCACCGATATCCCGTAATCTCAACAGCCTTGCAATATCCTTGGCTGCCATTAAATTCGTATCGTACACCGTCTGCTCTAGGCTGACACTACCCGTGTATTTGCCCGTGTTGACATCAAAGACCGTCAGTGCCTCCGTGTAATCAACAATCAGATAACCGCCGTTGTCAAGCCATACCTTTCGTTTAAAGCCGCTTTGCAGCTGCTCATCCACATGATAAGTCGCAAATAGCGATATTGGCCGGCTCTCATACAAACGGACATGGTCACACAACGAAGGAGCTGATGTACGCAGCAGTGAAACGACGGATTGATGAATTTCTTTATCATCGATCCAAAGCTCTTTGATGTCCTCACTAAACCCGTCCCGAATCCATCTGGACAGAAGCCCAAAATCGCTGTACACCTTCCGCGGCACGACACCTGGCTGTTCAACCAGCTTCTCTACCTCCAGCCAGCGTTGTCGAAGCTCTTCCAAATCGGCCGCAATCGTCGCCTCCGAAACTCCTTGTGCCGCTGTTCGTACGATAAAGCCTTCTCCCGGGAGCACCTTGCTTTCCGCAGCCCGCTTGAGACGCAGCCGCTCCTCTTCATTGGCAATTTTCCGGGATACGCCTATATAATCCGCCTCCGGCATATAAACTCCCCATCTGCCTGGAATCGAATGATGAGTCGTCACACGTGCGCCCTTGGTTCCAACCGGCTCCTTCACCACTTGAACCAGCAAGGTTTGTCCCTCCTGAACAAGGTCGGTGACCAACGGCTTTTGCTGAGGCTGTTTATCCAGATGAGCAGGAAGCATATCGTCGATGTACAAAAAAGCATTTTTCTCAAGTCCTATATCCAAAAATGCGGCCTGCATACCTTGCAGCACACGCATAACACGCCCCAAATACATATTGCCAGCCAATTGCTCGGTTCCACGAGACTCGTTGTCATACTCAGCCAGCTTGCCATTTTCTAACACAGCTACTTCAATTTGATCTTGTCCGCATTGAACCAGAATTTGCTTCATCTTTTCCACCTCGCCTTCCATTTTACATGAAAAGCTCAGAAATCGCACATCCCCGCTTGGACTCATTAAAATAGGAATACAGCAGCGGCTGCTCCGATACAACGGCTCTTATGGATCCATATTCGTCAAGTACATAAACCAGATGATATCGTTCACGCATAAATAAACGAACGACATCCTTGATACGTCGACTCCCATTAACTACGATAGGTTGAGCCATCGTTCCTGCCCCCATTAATCGAACCAACGCCGTTTCGCGATGCAGTAAAAAGCGCATGAAATGGTAAGCTCTGCCTTTATAGCTGTACCAGTTCGAATAGAGCAGGAATAAGCCAATCATGAGCAGGTTCAGCTGAATACCGCCTCCACGTATTACATGCAGGATGGAGATAATGGTCACCAGCAGGCTAAGCACAAGGCTTAAGGAGTTGCTGATCGTGATGACACGATGGTAAGGCATCCATAGGCTCATCAGCGATTCCAGCAGTTTTCCTCCATCAAGCGGCGTGATGGGAAGCAGATTAAACAAGGCAATAAACAGATTTGCTTCAATAAAATAGGCACTCCATTGCTCCGATACCAGGCCCATCCATTGCAGCAAATAAGCAATCAGCATCATCCCTATATTTTGCAGCGGTCCTGCGATGATGACGATCACCTCTTGCCAAACCGGTACATTGCCAAGCTCCTCAACCACAGCCTCACCGCCATAAGGCAGCAGCAGTATCTCCTTGATGCGCCAGCCAAACCCTTTGGCAGCTACCACATGACCCATTTCATGAACTAGCACTATTCCGAACAAAGTAGCTATTTCTATAAAATAACCACCAGCTACGGATAGCAGCATGACAATTGAAAACAGCGGATGAATACGAACAGGCACACCGATCCAACGATTCCACCTAATCAAAAGCAACCACATCCATCGGATTCATATACCGATTATCCTTGGAAATGGCGAAATACAGATAGCCGGCCTGCTTGGAGGTGTTGGCAGAAACCTTACCTATCGTTTCCCCTCCCTTTATCCAATCGTTAAGCTCGACCTTTGCTTCAATCCAGCCATACACAGACTCAAGGCCATTCGCATGCCGTATAACAACGGTCAAGCCCGTCTCATCCTTATTGCCCTTGTAAATAACCAAGCCTGTATCCAGAGCCGCTACCGTCGCATCCGCCTTCGTTTCAAGCGTGACCCCCAATCGACTCGATTCATAAGGAGCAATGACCATTCCTTTCACTGGAGTAAAATAATGCTTTTTAAGAGCCGACACCTTCTGTGCCTCCTGCTGCTTGCCAGGCATCCAGGCAGGAAGCAGCGACGGATTCCCTCCCCATTGTCTCTCATACCATAAAGTAACCATATGAAAATCAAAAGATTCATTTAACGACGCTTCAATATGAGATTTGGCAATATTGGCCCATGGATGATTTATTTGAAACAATCCCCAGACGGCTGCAAACAGCGCACAGCTGATCACCAGCTTGATTCGAATCGAATTGGCATTAGGGCGAAACGGCCAGCCGCCCCCATCTTCAGGATCTGCTTGTGCTTGCTCCGAATATTCCTGCATCCATTTACGTTTCCACACATATTCAGGATCATTCCAACGCTCCGAAGACTCTCGCAGCTGCTCCATGTGCCGATGGCTCATTTTATCCCGTGTTTTCATGTCGATAATCCTCCTGCATCCAATAGGGCTTGTATATTTCATCCTATGAGCCTGTACACTCGAATATAACAAGCAAGCAGGGTCCTCAATAAATAAGCCCTGTATCTGAGATACAGAGCCAAAGTTCGAACCTCACCATGTTAAGAACAGTCTGCATGGTCACTAGAGTCCATGTTAGCCGGAGTCATCGGAATTTTCAGATAAACGGCTGTGCCCCATCCTTCTTTACTGCGTATAGTAATACCGTGCGCCTCTCCATAGGCCAATTTCAACCGTTTGTTAGTATTGAAAAGCCCGATATGCTCCGAATATTCGTGCTGGGTTTCTACATTTTTTCTGAGCATCTGAAGCGTATCTCTATGCATCCCCAAACCATTGTCCACAATAGCAATATGCAGTGCTGACTCCTTAAGCCTGATTTTAATTCGGATCAAGCCATGTCCTTCCTTTTCTTTGATCCCATGATAAATACTGTTTTCAATTAAAGGCTGCAGCAACAGCTTCATGACCCGAAAGCCGATTACCTTGGGATCGTAGTCCCATTCCAGATCAAATTTATCCTCATACCGGTACTTCTGGATTTCCAGATAGCTTTTCACATTTTTTATTTCGGTTTGCAAGGATACCCGTTCTTCCGGATTGGTTAAGGAGTAGCGGAGGATCTCCGATAAATTGTCAATAATTTTCGTAACCTGATTCGGCTTTCCTGTTAATGCGATCGTTTCCCAGTTCACGGCCTCCAGCGTGTTAAATAGAAAATGCGGATTGATTTGCGACTGTAAAGCGGTGAACTGGGCTACCTGCAGCTTGTATCTGCGCTCGGAGAGCTGGACCTTCAGGTAGCTTTGCTCTATAAATGTTTTTACGATATTTTGTACAATATATGCGTACTCATCCTTTACTCCTTCCGGAAGTGAGGGCAGCGGGTTGCCCTTTTCAGCAGAGTCAATAATATCGATAATATTAGCGATTTGCTTATACCGGTTACTAGTCAAATAATAGGCAAGAACGAGACCCAGCATGAACGAAATAAGCAGCAGCAGCATTGTGATTTGAATAATTCGGAACGGCACCTCGTACAACGCGCGCTGAGGAACAATTGAAATATATTTCCAGCCGTAGCGGGCTGAATTCAGCTGGGATATGATATAGGATTCATTAGCAAGCTTGATCGTATAGAAGGCCTCATTCGACTTATTGATGCTTTCCATATTCAATTCCTTGAGGTATTCAGGCTGGCGATCACTAAAAATAATTTGATTATTCTCATTCACTACCAGAATGCACTGCTCCGGAAAGGTGGACAAGGACTTCAAAACATTTTCAATGTAGATCGGGCGAATGTTCAGGACAATAACCCCGTTCGTCGACTCAATCCGTTGATAGATGGTGACAAGCGGCGTAGTCATGGATTCAAACTCGAACTGCTTGACCTTGCGCGGCTCAATCCACAGCTTGACCTTCTCGTCTTTTTCAATAAAATGCGAATACCACTCCTTGTCATTATAGGTTTGCAAATCGGATAACCCCTGCTTGGAGGAAATAAAACGGCCTGTGGCATTAGGCATATAAATGTAAAAGGAATCGATATAGGGCCGCGCGTTAGCCGGGGCACTCAGAAAGCTTTTCAGAATATCAAAGGAAATCAGCTCTTCATGCGTCAAAGAGCTATTTTTCATAATCGAGCTTAACGCTTCAATGACCTTCAAATCATAACCATATACAAGACTCATCGGGTCGGTTTCACTTAAAATCAATTCTATATTTTCCTTCGTTTGCTTGAGTACGTTAACCGAATTTTTATTGATATCTTCCTTAATATAATTTTGCGTAATGAGAAGCGACAAAGTTCCCAAAATCGTAAGCGGGATGAGCAAAGGAAGCAGGAACATCGACAAATGCTTAATAAAAAATTTGTTTTTCATGTGTTCGCCTTCCATTCTTTACGGATCATTTGCCCTGACATGTAAGGGATAGCATCATGGAGGGGAATCGCGGAACTCACGAGGGCTTTTACCGAAGTAGAGCTTAAAGGCTCTTGAAAAATTTTTCGCGTTATCGTAGCCGACAGCACTGCCGATTTCGTAGGATTTGTAGGAAAAATCCTTTAAAAGCTCCGCGGCCTTCTCCATTTTGACGGAAATCACGTACTCCGAGAAATTTTGCCCCGACCATTTTTTGAAATATTTACTGAGATAGTACAGATTCATATGGAACAAGCCCGCGACTTCCTCTAAGGTCACATCCCGATAGCATTCCATGATGTGCGCTTTGATAGCAGCAATTTTCTTTTCATGATAGCCCTGTTCCTCTATCGGATCTTCTGGCGCCTCAGCAAGCTGAACCGTTGCATCCGCTGCGAGTGGTACAGGCATTGTCAACTCCTGCTGTCTTTCGCGATCCAGCTCATCCTTGATTCGACTAAAGGTCGCCAGCAGTTCCTCATATTTGGTCGGCTTGATAATATAGCTTTTGACGCCATACATGAGGGCTTTTTGCGCATAATCGAATTCCTTGTAGCCCGTCAGAAACACAACTTTGGTACTGATCTCTCTGCTAAACAATTCCTGGGCCAGCTCTACGCCTGACATGACAGGCATTTTGATATCGCTCAGCACCACATCCACTTGCTGCTTGAGGATCATATCCAACGCTTGCCGTCCATTCTTCGCTTCCCCGATGATTTCGAAGCCGATCTCGTTCCATGGGAAATAGTTGCATATGCCATTACGTATCTTCGTCTCGTCATCAACGACCAGCAGTGTGTACATGTGAGTCCTCCTTGGGGTTTTACCTATTCGAATGCTCCCAATTGTGTTGGGTTTATTATAGAGGAACGATGAACTGCAAACAATACGATGACAAATAATGAAAACTAATAGCAAATCAAGCACCCCAAATCCTATTGCCTTCACCAGCATTATAGACAAATATTCAAACCTTTTATCAAATCAGATGGATTTAAAGCTGACAGGCTCGTTGTTATAATAGGACCTGTAACTGCTTGAAGCTGAATAATCGAACATAAAGGGGATCAGAACATGAATCATATGAAGAAATTATGGGGCTCGGCTGTTGCTATATCCTTGCTCTCAGCCAGCATGGTCGGTTGTACACCAGAACCAGCAAGTCCATCCCAAGGCAAGGATGCAGGTCAAACCGACAGCAGCAAACCGGTTACTTTAAGATTTGCCTGGTGGGGAAGCGATTCCCGTCACAAGGCAACCTTGGAAGCGATTAGCTTGTACAAAACGAAAAACCCGAATGTGACCATCGAAGCCGAATATGGCGGTTTTGACGGCTACGAGCAAAAAATGAAAACGCAGTTGGCCGGTGGCACAGCGCCCGATCTGATCCAATTGGATCAGCCCTGGCTATCTGAGCTTGGCAGCGGCAGCGAGCTTCTGCTAGATTTATCGAATCAAAAATCGTTGGATCTCAAAGGCTTTGACGCCACTTATCTGAAAAACTTCACAACCTACAATAACAAGGTCATTGGCTTGCCTATGGGTACGAACGGGCGAACCTTAGTTTTCAACAAGACGCTGGCAGATAAGCTGGGTATTAAAGCCGATCAAGCCTGGACCTGGGACAGCGTGCTGGAGGAAGGTCGCAAGCTGCATGAGAAGGATAGCAAAATGTATCTGATGAACTCCGATCTTGGTGTCGTACAGGTTATGTTTTCTTCCATGCTCAGACAAAAAACCAATAGTCCAATGGTCAAGGATGACTATACAATAGCCTTCACCAAGGAACAGGCAACCGAAGCCTTTGATTGGATTCAAAAAGCGTATAAAGCAGGTGTATTCCAGCCGCTTGGCGAAAGCCAGTTATTTTCCGGTAAAACTGACCAAAATCCAAAATGGATTAATCAGGAAATGGTAGCTATTGAAGGCTGGAGCAGTGAGGTTATCAAATTTAAAGATACACTGCCTAAAGGCACAGAAATCCAATCCGTTCTGCCAGCAGCGTACAAGGATTCCAAAACCGGTGCTGCCGTTATCCGTCCTTCCATGGTATTGAGTATCAATAAGCAATCGAAGAGTCAGGAAGAAGCACTTAAGTTCGCAAACTGGCTGTTGAGCGATACCGAGGCTGCCAAAATTCTTGGGGATGTTCGGGCTGTACCTGCACTGGAGCCTGCCAAAAAAGCTATTGTCGAGGCAAATAAGCTGGACAAAAATGTAGCTGACGCTGTTGATCTTGCTGCTAAAAATCAGGCTGTTCCCGATAATGCTATCACGCAAAATTCTCAGCTTGGAGATATTGGCAAAGATATTATTCAAAAAGTCGCTTTCGACAAAATAACTCCTGCGCAAGCAGCTGATGAGCTGGTCAAACGGTATACAGACAAATTGAAAGAATTGAAAAAGTAACTGTCACATACAGCTTCAATGTCACATTTAGGAAGTGCCGCTGACAACCAGCGGCATTTCTACTTCAAATAGACCATGCACGGGGTGAGGAAATGGCAGCAACGAAGCCTACTGTTCATATAAAGAGGAAATACCAATATATCGGCCTGCTTTACATCAGTCCATGGTTGCTGGGCTTTTTATGCCTGGAGCTATATCCATTCTTGATGTCCTTTTACTACTCCTTCACATCGTTTGATCTTATCAATCCGCCCAAATTTATTGGCCTTAAAAATTACATTGACATGTTCACCAAGGACGATATGTTCTACCAATCCTTAAAGGTAACACTCATCTATGCGGTGATTGCCGTTCCTGCTAAGCTCGCATTCGCCTTGTTTGTTGCCGTGGTTTTGACTGCCAAGCTGCGCAGCGTCAATATATTCCGGACGGTTTATTATTTACCTTCGATTCTTGGGGGAAGTGTGGCTATCGCCGTTCTGTGGAGATTCCTGTTCATGAAGGAAGGTATCGTTAACCAATTGCTGGCTACGATCCATATCCCTGGTGTCGATTGGCTCGGCAGCCCGAATATCGCGCTGTACACGATCTCCATGCTGAATGTATGGCAGTTTGGCTCATCAATGGTTCTGTTCCTGGCGGGTTTAAAGCAGGTTCCAAGCGAGCTGTATGAGGTTGGCCGCGTCGATGGAGCTTCGAAGGTACGAATGTTTTTTTCCGTCACCTTGCCCTTGCTGACGCCGATCCTGCTGTTTAACATGATCATGCAAATCGTCAATGCTTTCCAGGAGTTTACCGGTGCATTTGTTATTTTACCGGATGGCGGACCTTTAAAATCAACCTATCTGTTCGGAATGAAGCTGTACGATGAAGGCTTCAAGTTTTTGAAAATGGGCTATGCCTCGTCCCTTTCCTGGGTATTGTTTGCCATCATTATGCTCTTCACCGCACTAGTGTTCAAATCGTCCTCCCAATGGGCTCATTATGAAGATGGAGGCGATAAACGATGAAATCAGAATCAGTCAGAAATTCGATTACGTTCCTGCTGATGTGCATATTCGGACTCATTATGATTTATCCATTAATATGGCTGTTCACCGCTTCCTTTAAATCCAACGAAGAAATATTCGGCTCGCTGAGCCTTTGGCCCAATCAGTTCCTGTGGGACGGCTATACAAAGGGTTGGGTAGGCTCCGGTCAATATTCGTTCAGCCTGTTCTTCATGAACACGTTTAAGCTTGTGATTCCAACTGTAATCTTTACGGTAATTTCCAGCACCATCGTTGCTTACGGCTTTGCCAGATTTAACTTTCCATTGAAGAAGCTGTTGTTTTCCTTGATGATTTCTACGCTCATGCTGCCGAATGCCGTCGTCATTATACCCAAATATATTTTGTTCAAAAAACTCGGCTGGCTGAACAGCTACCTGCCTTTTATCGTTCCGGCGATGCTGGCGACCAGTGCGTTCTTCATTTTTATGATCATTCAATTTTTCCGCGGACTGCCAAGGGAGCTGGATGAATCGGCCAAAATGGATGGCTGCAATTCCTTCGTCATTCTTGTCCGTATTCTGCTGCCGCTGGCGATGCCTGCTTTGATTTCGGCGGCGATCTTTCAGTTTATATGGACATGGAACGATTTCTTCAACTCGCTGATCTATATTACCAGTGTGAAAAATTTCACCGTGGCCCTCGGTCTGCGTATGGCCCTTGATAATTCGACCAGTGTAGCCTGGAATCAGGTGCTGGCGATGTCGGTAGTCGCAGTGGTTCCTTGTATCCTCGTATTCTTCTTCGCGCAAAAATACTTTGTCGAGGGTATCTCTACTACGGGCATCAAAGGTTAATACGTATAGGCTGAGATTGGAACGGATTATCATATCAAAAGGCAGCTTTGCAGATCATACTCTCTGCAAAAGCTGCCTTTATGTTATTTCTTTGATAAACGAATCAGCGGATTTCCAGCACACTGTGAATATGCAGCCTAGGAACTGTCACTTCATATCCCTTATCTGCTTGTCTCAATTCCAATACGTTCCCTTCCGGCTGCTGTACAACTTCTGTAATTCCAGAGCTGTGGAGCGTGACTTTAATATCATGAACAGGAGTAATGGATTCAATAGGATCATACAAAGCTTGCTTGCGGCTGCCTGTGTGACCGTTATGAAAATTGATCAAATGAAGATAACGGACTCCGTCCTTCTCCATCAAATTAGCTTCCACGGTGGTCGGCGCTTCAACCTTAAAGGGTTGAGACGTATCATAATGGTTCAACAAGTTATTCATAATTCGCCGCAGCCAAAAATGGTTGTTGTTCCAATACGCTTTAAAAATCGGAGCAGCTACATACAAAGCCGTTCCCTGTCCAAAACGATTAGCGGTAATCGCCGGAAAATCGCTGACCCTGCCCGCAGGCGGAATCGGGTGCCGAAACGCTCTTTGAGGTGCCGGAACGGTTAATGGCCACTGTACATAGCTTAAAGCTTGGTTTGCAGCGTAACCTGCGCATTGCCTTCATTCACTTTTTGAAGCGTAATACCCGAGGATTTATAGTAGGAAAAGCCACCAAGCACTATAACAGGAAATATGACAATGAATACGCTGTACCAGAACAATCGCGAAAAATATTTGGACAACAAAATATGCCTGATGTAAATCACAGCCTTTCGCCACTTCTTCTACGCCCCATGGTTTACCTGCCTTTATTATAGCAAGAAACTCCATGTGAATTGCACATAATTGTTGTGTTCGCACAAAAAAAGCACCTCTACAGGTGCTTTTTTCTACGCTCGAAATGTAGGTTCTTTTTCCTGATGAATCCGTATGCTGACCACAACAGCCATACTCATCATGTTCAAAAGTAATGATGTTCCCCCGTAGCTGATAAACGGGAGTGTGATCCCTGTCAAAGGCATAATGCCCAGCAGCATCCCGACATTTTCAAAAATTTGAAACACGAACATCGACACCACGCCAACAATAACATAAGCTCCGCCTTTATCATGGCATTGAATCGAGATGAGAATCATCCGATAAATAAGCACAAAATACAGCAGCAGCAGCACCGATGAACCGACAAATCCGAATTCTTCAGCCAATACGACAAATATCGAATCGGAATATGCGTAAGGAATGAAATTGCGGTGGACCGAGGTACCTTGCAAATATCGTTCCCCTGACAAGCCTCCCGATCCAATTGCTTTGATCGAATTGACCACCTGGAAGCTGTGATCCTTGGAAGCATTATCTGGATCTATAAAGGTATCAATCCGGGTAACCCAATGTCCTTTACCCTGCATCTTCAAATATTGCTGAATCGGATCATGAAAATGAGTGAATAGGTAATAAAATAAAAACAGTCCCGCTATCACCAATAAAATGCCTATTAAAAAGTGCGTATACTTAATGTTACCTATCCACAGCATTCCGACCAAAACAACCAGAAAAATTATAGCATTTCCCAAATCCGGCTGAATCAGCACCATGACAAAAGGAATGAGTACGATAAAACCTATAGGCACTATGTCTGTCAAAAAAAGCAGCTTTTCCCCTTGCCTTCTGGCCATGAACGCGGCTAGAGCAAGAATGAGCATAAGCTTCATAAATTCCGCAGGCTGGAACAGCAATTTACCCGGAAGCTGAAACCAGCTTTTGGCACCATTGATTTCCATACCAAATAAATAGACCAAAATGAGCAACACAAGCCCTGTCAAATAAAAATAAGGCGATATTTTTAATAAAACACGATAATCAACCAAGGCCACTCCGAGAAAGGCCAATATGCAAATAATATAAATCGTAATCGTTTTTTTCATATCGAACACGATATTGGGATCATCGAGCGTTGCGCTATAAACAAGCAGCGTACTAATAACCATGAATGACAAAAGAATGGCTACGATCAACAAATCGATATTTTTTAGTTTTTGCAGCAAAACATGCTCATCCCATCCCGATAAACTTCTTGAATTTAGTCAATACCCCTGACTTTTCTTCCATTGGCATGAGTGGAACTGTGTCTCCCAGAATGCGACGAGCAATGTTACGATAAGCGATCGCCGCAGTAGAATTAGGATTCATAACCGTAGGCTCCCCTATATTAGCCGCTTTGATGACGTACTCATCGTCCGGTACGATACCGAGTAGATCAATCGCCAGAACGGAGGTGATTTCATCAATGCTGAGCATTTCACCCTTTTTCACCATACTTTGACGAATACGGTTAATGACCAGCTTGGGCGAAAATATTTTCTCGTTTTCCAGAAGACCGATGATTCTGTCAGCATCACGAACGGCTGCGTTTTCCGGTGTTGTCACCACAATAGCCTTGTCCGCGCCTGCAACCGCATTTTTAAAGCCTTGCTCAATACCAGCAGGGCAGTCAATAATGACATACTCAAAATCGCGTTTGAGCTCCAAAACAATTTCTCTGACTGCTTCAGGGGAAATCGCGCTCTTATCTTGAGTTTGCGCGGCTGGCAGCATGTACAGCTCATCGAAACGCTTGTCCTTGACCAGCGCTTGCGCCAAGCGACAGCGTCCTTCAGCAACATCAATCAAATTATAAATAATCCGATTTTCCAGCCCCATGACCACATCCAGATTACGCAAGCCAATGTCGGTATCGACCATACAAACCTTTTTGCCATTGAGCGCCAGCGCCGTTCCGATATTAGCAGAGGTAGTCGTTTTACCGACCCCGCCCTTTCCCGAGGTTATGACAATTGCTTCACCCATAGTGCTCAACTCCTTCTTGTTACTGTTCCATAACCAATCTATGCAAATGGTGGATTTTGTCAATTTCCATTTTGCCATCTTTGACATAAGCAAATTCCATAAAAGCTTCGTTCATGCCCCATTCGTCCGGAGGTCTACTGATAATAGTGGATATGCGCAGCTGGGTTGGTCTCAAATGAGAAGCTGCGATAATCGATTTATCGTTGCCATTCACACCGGCGTGAGCCATTCCGCGGAGCGAGCCCATCACATAAATACTGCCCGTGCTAATGAGCTCTCCTCCCGGATTCACATCACCCAGAAACAAAATGTTGCCTTCCTTTACCATCGTTTGACCCGAACGCACAATACCTTTAACCAAATGCACATCACCTGTATTGGATAAAATCGCTACCGGATCCACCGCCTGAGACTCGATGGACTGAATTAACAAATTTCCCTTTTGACCTATGATGCTGCGAATTTGATCTTTTTGCTCGGCTGAGGCAGTACGGGTACCCAATTTGACGTGAACATGAATGATCGGTCCCGTCAATATTTTTTGATGCGTTTTTTCCAGTTTATGGTGCAGCTCTTCGATAATTTCTTCGAATGCGCAGTTGTCATCCAGAAGAAATACGAGACCTTCTTTTACACCTTTAATCATCACATGATGTTTTGCAGCCGCCATCCCCGTCCCTACCTCCCTACACCTAATACAATTCGGCCTTTTTCGACGTAACTCCTGCTTGTTCAATGAAAAATTATTCCTCTGCGTCAGTCTTTGCAGCCTGCATGCTTTCGAACAACTTTCTGACAGGAACGTAGACCATAAGCGCGAATAGGAGGTTAATCAGCATAGTCGGCAGCATCTGATGGAAAAATACCCACTGCAGATCCAGATGATTAATTTGGAACAGTCTGTACAGCCCATAAATGATGGAATCGAAAAACAAATTCCCGAGTGCCATAACGAGCATACTCACGATAATGTTGGAATGAAGACGGCGATGCATCAAGCCAGCCAAATAACCGGTCAAGCCCATTGCAAATGAAATCGGACCGAGCATCGGTGAATAATAAATAAAGTCCTGCAATAATCCAAAAATAAGACCGTAAACCAGCGCCGTATGCCGATTTACATAAAGACCGATATAAATCACGATCACAACGATAAAATGAGGCGCCACATAGATTTTGGATTGCCATACCGATGGTATGATCCATTGCAGTATGGTACCCTCCAAAATAAACAAAGCCAACAGGATCAACCACAGCCATTTACGCATGATCAGCTCACCCCTGCTCCGGGACGATAACGACAAACACCTCACGAAGGTGGTCAAAGGAAGCAAACGGCTGAATCAGCGCTTCATGCGAGATGCCGAAGTTGCCCTGCTTTCTGGAGACAACCTTGCCAATCTCGATCCCTTTAGGGAAAACCTGTCCCAATCCGGAAGTAATAACGGTATCCCCAACTTCCAGCTTGTCATTAGGATCGATCATCGTCATGACGAGAAGCTGCTCCCCAGGATCGTAGGATACAATGACACCAAAGCTTTCATTTTCCTTATTTTTGACGGTTACCGAAATCGCTTTGGATTCATTTGCTGTATCATCAATGCCTTTAAGGGTCTGAACCGTAGAATAAAAAGAAGATACCTTCTTAACGCGTCCTACCAATCCCTCGACAGACATTACGGCCATATTCGGCTTGACACCGTCCTGCTCACCCAGATTGATACTTACTGTATTGTTGAGTAAATCAGGGTTAACGGCCACAACCTCTGCAATGCGAAACGTGTAGTTACCCGCCTGCTTCTGACGCTCTGTAAAGTTTAAAGCCTCCTGCAGCCTTTTGTTCGTCTGCTCGAGATCATTTAATTTGGTCGTATCTCGCGCATATTTCGTCAAGGTTTGCTTCAGTACTTTGTTCTCTTCAAAAATCGTACGCAGCTGCCGAATATCCTCAAAGAAACCCGCTATATAGCCAGCGGGCTTATAAATAATTCCTTGAGTCCAGGAGATCGTATCGGTAACAAATTTTTCGGGCCAACTCATTCGCTCCCGCTTTCCAAGCGTCAAGCCCATCAATGCGATAAAGCAAATGAAACCCAGCAGCAATATTAATAATCGTTTATTTCCGAGTAATTTCAAAATAACCACCTTCTAATCTTACGCTTATGGATTTATCGTCTGGATTTATCGTCTGGATTTGCTTGTTGGGCCTGATCTCATTTTGAATAAATGGAGGTGCTCTAGTGCTCTGCCTGTTCCAACAGCAACACAGTCAAGGGGATTCTCGGCAACAAGCACAGGCATCCCGGTTTCTCTTGCTAACAGCTTGTCCAGATTAAGCAGCAGGCCGCCTCCACCTGTAAGCACAATACCACGATCCATAATATCAGCCGCAAGCTCAGGAGGACATTTCTCCAATGTCACCTTCACAGCTTCAACAATACTATTCACAGTGTCGGTAAGTGCTTCTGTAATTTCAGTTGACGTGATCGCCATTGTTTTGGGTAAACCGCTAACCAGATCCCGTCCACGAATTTCAAAACGAACCGGAGGGTCCATCGTCAAGGCCGAGCCGATCTCCATCTTGATTTGCTCGGACGTACGTTCCCCGATCATTAAATTATAGGTTCGCTTAATATATTGGGTGATGGCTTCGTCCATCTCATCTCCCGCAACGCGAACCGAGCGGCTCGTTACAATGCCTCCCAATGAGATAACGGCAACCTCTGTAGTGCCTCCGCCAATATCAACAACCATACTGCCTGTCGGCTCCCAGACCGGCAGATCCGCGCCAATAGCTGCGGCAAAAGGCTCTTCAATCGTATACGCGTCGCGCGCGCCTGCTTGCCGTGTTGCATCCTCAACCGCTCTTTTCTCAACAGCTGTGATCCCTGAAGGCACACATACCATTACGCTCGGACGATGCGGAAACAACCAACGCTGCTTTTGCGCTTGTCTGATAAAATATTTGATCATGGTTGAGGTTGTATCAAAATCGGCGATGACGCCATCTTTCATCGGTCTGATGGCACGTATATTGCCTGGAGTCCGGCCAATCATATTTCTTGCGTCATTGCCTACGGCCTCGATAGTTTTCGTATCTGTCCTGATTGCGACAACAGACGGCTCCCTGACAACGATACCTTTTCCTTTTACATAGACGAGTGTATTAGCAGTTCCCAAATCAATGCCCAAATCTTTCGTAAAACCACCAAACATGCTTGATACTCCCTTCGTTTGTTCCAATTTCTAAATTCTGTTACATCAACCCCTGCTCTTTCAAGCTGATGAAAGCTTGGTCGCCGATAACAATATGATCCAGTACCTCAATGCCGATAATTTCGCCCGCTTCTACCAGCCGCTGTGTCAATTGAATATCTTCAGAGCTCGGGGTTGGATCCCCGCTCGGATGGTTATGTACACATATAATCGAAGCGCTGCTTCGTTTAATCGCTGCACGAAATACTTCCCTTGGATGTACAATAGCTGCATTCAAGCTGCCCATGGAAAGTGTTTCCTGACCCACGACATGATTTTTAGTATTCAAAAACAAGCATACAAAATGCTCCTTTTGTAAATAACGCAGTTCTTCCATCATTAAATCGGCTACGTCTTTTGGGGAACGAACCATAACGGTTTCATTCATCACACTGCGTGCCAATCTGCGACCCAATTCAATGCTGGCTTGAATCTGCAGTCCTTTAGCCGAACCAATGCCTTTGATTTCGGTTAACTGCTCCAAGCTCATATCAACCAGACTGCGCAATCCACCGGAATGACTTAACATACGCTGTGCCAAATGGACAGCCGACTCCTGATAAGTACCAGTCCTTAGTAAAATTGCCAGAAGTTCCGCGTTGCTTAATGCTTGAGCCCCAACCTGCATCATGCGCTCTCTTGGACGTTCTTCGTTTGGGACATCGCGCAATGTTAAATTGTGCGATTCCATTCGTTCCCCCCTGACATTGTAGGTTTGTAGAAGTTTTATTATAGCATGATGCCGGATTAAAGAACAGTTACGCCCAATTCACCAAGCATTTCGCCAAGCAGACATAATGGCAACCCTACAACATTGAAATAATCGCCTTCGATCCGTTCAATCAAGGTTGCTCCTATCCCCTGTATCGCATAGGATCCCGCTTTATCCATCGGTTCATTCGTATCGATATACCTTTCAATCTGTAAAGAAGTCATTGGCTTCATATAAACTGCTGTAACCCGATGGGCATACAATTCACGTCCCGTACCCAGATCCATACAAGCAACTCCACTGTAAACATGATGGACCTTTCCCTGCAGAGCCTCCAGCATACGTGCAGCATCTTTACGGTCCTGCGGCTTGCCCAGCACCTGATCACCCAGCACAACAATCGTGTCTGAACCAATCACGATTCCTTCTGTCCGCTGCTCGGCTTTAAACATTTCGCAGACGGCGGCGGCTTTACGACCGGAGAGCTGCTCAACGATTTCAGCTGGGCTCATTCCGGGCTCTGTATCCTCTTGAACATCGCTAACCCGAATTTCATAAGGAAGACCCAACGTTTGAATTAATTGCTGCCTGCGCGGCGAGGACGATGCCAAAATGATTTTTTTTGCGTCAAATATCGACATATATAGACTCCTTGTCTCGAATAGGTTAAAGTTTAAGTAAGTTCATTATAATTTGCGAAAAATCCAAAAAGCCGCAACAAGCCCCACCAAACTGATCAAGTTAAGCTTCATTTGAAATTGAAGATCATATTTGATCACCAGCAAATCCGCTTTCGGCTGCCAGGTAAGATCAACCGACTTTGTAAGAAAAGCCAGTGCAGGGACAGAAACCAGCAGCTGACCCACCAGGCTTCCCGCTACTAATCCTATGATGAGCAGCAAGATGAAAGTAAATGTATTCTTTTTCATAAATAGCTACACTTCCTTTACATGTTAAAAAATGAAGCTGTCAAATTGCTGCCGCTACTGCGCTCACCGTATTATAGCATAAGCCTTTATCCTGTAAATACAGCCTCTTTCCTACTAACTAAAAAAACACATCATGAAAGAGTCAAAACACTCTGGAAAAAGCATTTAACCTTGCTTACGAAAACTTTAAGTTTATGCTTACGTAGTCAGTTTTCTGACGAAAACTTTGAGGTTATGCTTACGTAGTCAGTTTTCTGACGAAAACTTTAAGGAGGAACCTTGTTTGAAGCGTCGGTCTTATACTCTTATTATTTTTATGCTTGTTTGCTTGTTAGCCGCTCCATCTTCGTCATGGGCAATAAAAATTGTTGTTGACCCTGGTCATGGGGGATCGGATTCTGGAGCTGTTGGTGTCAATGGACTGCTGGAGAAAAATGTGAATTTGGATATTGCAACAAAATTAAGAAAGATGCTTGCAGATCGCGGCTATGAAACTGCAATATCGAGAGAAGATGATACTTTTCTTTCACTTAAAGAACGTGTGGACTTTACAAATGCGCAGCAAGCTGATTTGTTTGTCTCGATCCACGCCAACGCCATGCCGGGAAATGCCAAAACTCGCGGTGCATTGATATTGTACCACGATAATAATTATCCACAGGAAGACTATCCGGCAAGCCCGGAAATGGCAGAGCTCACTCCGCAGAGTCGAGAGTTTGCGAAGGTTGTTCTGAACAATTTCGTGGATGCTACTGGCTTAGAAAATCGTGGACTTGTGGCAAGCGCTGTGTATGTGGTTCGAATGGGCACCATTCCAAGTATACTCGTAGAGACCGCTTTTCTTTCGAACCGCCAGGATGCGGCATTACTCGCAAACGATGATGTAAGAACGACTATGGCTCAGGCCATAGAGAAAGGCATTGAATCTTATATGCCACCGGATACACCAAGCGAGGTATTCACCGATATGCGTGTACATTGGGCACGGGACGCTGTACTTCGATTAAAAAGCCAGGGAATTGTGGATGGCGTGGGCCGACTGTACAAACCTAACCGTGAGCTGACCCGAGCTGAATGGATGACTTTGCTGGATCGGATATTCGATTTATCTACGGTTAAGAAGCCTTTAGCGAATCCTTCCGTTTGTACAAACGGCAGCAGCAACAATACGGTTTCTGGTGTGGTTTATAAGAATGGTGAGAGCTGTGTAGCACCTGTAAAACCGCCCCTGCCGTTGTTTATGGATATAACCGGTCACTGGGCCAATGCCGCCTTGAACAAAGCCGTAATGGCAGATGTGCTTAACGGCTACGATGACGCTACCTTACGTCCCGATCAACCGATTACTCGTGCAGAGGTTGCTGCTACGTTTCAGCGCCTTGCTCTTCCCTCAGCCATTGGAACCGTTGGGACGGCAGGTACAGCGTCGTTCGCAGACGTACCTCTGGAACATTGGGCAGCCAAATCAATCTATAGTTTACAACAAGCGAACTGGATCGACGGCATTGCACCCGATCAATTTATGCCGAACCGTGGCATGACGCGTGCCGAAGCAGCATCATTACTGGATCGGTATGTTCAAAGCACACCAAAAACGCCAATCCCTCAGCAGCCATAGCTGAGCCGGTCGGCGTTTTTTCTTTAAACGTATACGCTTTAAAAGTCGGATGTGAAGGACTTCCTCCCCCTCATCAGGATGCCGTGATAACCCGCCTGAATTCCTTTTGAGCGAGCGCAGCCTGCAGGATGGCATTTTGGGTTTGCCATAGCGTGGCAGCGGATGGGCTTTTGCGATACTCATCCAAAGATGTAACGGCTGCATTCATTGCGCTGCTGATTTTAGCGACTGCGGCTTTACCTTCCTCGGAAAGCCCCTCATTCACTCCTGAAGTCATCCCTAGCCAGGCTTGATGAGCAGTTTTGACGGATTGCACCTGCGAGGCATCCATTCCCGTTAGTTTAGCTTCAGTTAGATGGGAAACGGTAAGTGGGGCTATTTGCTGAACGAGATTATCGCCTTGTGTGATAAAGGCCGCCACGTTATCCGTTGACTTGCCTGTCCATTTGATTTTCGATAATGCAGGCATATCCACATTCTTTATGATCACATCAATATTTTTTTGTTGAAACTGTTGAGCGAGCCTTGAAGCTTCATCCCGATTGGAAGCCATGCCTACATAAACAGGAAATTTTTCACCGACATCGCTTACCGCAGCAAGACCTTTTTTCTTTAGCTCCGATTGTGCAGCAGCTGCGCCTTGTGATGTCGAGAATACACCGCTTTGCAGGAAGGTCAATGTTTTTGCAGGCACGTTCACAACAGCCAACGCCCCGCTGCTGATCGATGCCGATGCAGCAATGGAACCCGCAGGATCTGCTGCTTTGCCAGCAGTATTGGACGGAGTCACTGCTCCAGACACCGCGACAGCTTGATCTGTAGGTGCTGCTTTGGCCGGTGCCGCATTATTAGCCGTCACATTGGCAGCTGTAGGCACTGCTACGTTTGTTTTATTGGTCCCAGAATCCTGGGAAAACATTGATAGCACCAGAAATCCGAATGCCGCACCCGTAGCAACAGCTCCGACGACCGATGCTGCAACCTTAAACCATGAGGCGGCTGTTTTTCTCCTCCTGTAAAACGTCTCCTCCGGCACATACCATCGATGATCACGAATCGGATCTATAGGTTCGCCTCGTATGGGATCGTTCGAGAACAATAGTTCCTCATTTTCCAACAGTCTGTGATTCGGTTCAACGTTCAGTTCATTTGAATCATTTATCGATTCTGGTCTCGGTTCATATCTGGGTTCGCGTCCAAAATTATGCTTGAGGTTGTAGCTATTCTCATTTCTGTTCTCCTGCTGAGTACTAGGACCTGACTCACGGATCAGCTTCTCCACTCGCCTAGTTTCCATATCAAACGAACTTTCCCAGCCTCCAAAATCATTGGGATATGGGTTTAATGTCTGCGTATCCACGGGCGTGACCTTGTATTCTTCCGGGCGCAGCGGGATTACCTGCTGTTCTTTCGCTTTCCTCTCAGGAACGCCAACATTGCTTTTATATTCCTGATCAAACCGGAAGGTCATTTTGGCTTTGCTCATTATACTTCGCTCCCTTGTCCAAATTCGTATTATTAGACTATGAAAGAGAGCAGATGAATAGAACAAAAACACTAGACTTTCAATAAACGTCGGCACAAAAAAAACAGCTGGCTCCTGAACGAATCGATCGTCCGGAAATCAGCTGCCTGCTGGTGCTTATCCAAAATATTGTTAAGGTGCAGGAGGCGTAAACACTCGACCTGCAAACTCGGTATCCATCATAAAAAATGCATTACTGTCTTTATCGATACGCTTCAATTTATTAATGATCGTATCAAACATCGCTTCTTCTTCAACCTGCTCATCAATAAACCATTTTAAAAATTGAATTGTCGCATGCTCACGTTCATTCATTGCAATATCCGACAAATCATAAATCCGCTTGGTCACGATCTGTTCGTGCTCATAAGCACGCTCAAATACGTCCAACATGGATACATAATCATTTTTGGGATTATCCATACCCATCACAACCGCTCTTCTGCCGCGGTCATTTAAGAACTTATAGATTTTCATAGCGTGAAATCGTTCTTCTTCAGCCTGCACAATATAGAAGTTGGCAAACCCATCCAAGCTTTCACCAGAACAATAAGCAGCCATGGCCAGGTACACATGTGAGGAGTAAAATTCGAAATTCATTTGATCGTTCAGAGCTGTACTTAAGGAATCATTCAACATACGAGTACGCACCTTCCATGGATTATTTTTGTTGTAAACCCCACACATAGAGTGGGAGTAGTACAACCACTATACACAAAATAGGAGAAAGAATCCACAATAGGCTCCAGCTCATCGTTAAAATGTCCTTTCGTATGTAATTTTTTAACCTATTACCTGCTTCAGCTCTTTATACAATTTACGAGGACTCGAAGCATAAATAACGTTGGATTTACCTAACATCACAAAGCATTGCTTGGAGCACAGCTTGCAGTTCCCGAGACAATCCTGCTTTTTTTGCTTGATTTCGGGAAACCGTTCCTTTATGGATTTGTATACCTTTTTGGAACCAAGCTTCAAGTTTTTACAGCAGTATCTGATTTTTTTCATATCTGCTCCTTTATCTCACAAGTATGCATTTGAATATGATGATAATAGTTATCATTATCAATGTCAATGTTATTTTACAGCATCCAGCTTCATCCTGCCAAATAAAAAAACAAACCTTAACGCTAATTACAGACGTCTTCGGTTTGTTCCTTTTAAGTCTTATTTTATTTGGATTCTGCTCGTTGATCCAGTGCTCGTGCTAAGCCTAAGGCAGCCTTCCATATATCCCCGGCACCCATCGTAATTACCAGATCACCACTCTCAACATGATCAAGTAAAAAAGCCTGTACTTCCTCTTTACTCGGAATATAACGGACATTCTGATTGCTGTTCTGTCGAATCAATTCAACCAGCTTGGATGAAGTTATGCCTTCAATCTGCCGCTCGCCTGCAGGTGAATATA
Source organism: Paenibacillus periandrae (assembly GCF_022458865.1). GTDB lineage: Bacteria > Bacillota > Bacilli > Paenibacillales > NBRC-103111 > Paenibacillus_S > Paenibacillus_S periandrae. The sequence goes on from NZ_JAJNMU010000002.1 coordinate 215,512, forward strand.
TATCGGTGATGATAACCTCATCCGCTTCAGAAAAAGCACGACTGAATTGGTCAAACAAAAAGTACGTGCGCGTATATCTTTGAGGTTGAAATACAGCGACTATCCTTTTGCCAGTTGCCTTGGCGGCGCTGATTGTAGCTTCAATCTCGGTTGGATGATGAGCATAATCATCAATGATCAAAATATCATTCACTTCGCCCAGCACTTGAAAACGACGCTTAGCTCCCCGGAAATCCGTAATGGCTTCCGCAATTTGATTAAAGCTTAAACCTGCTTCCATGCAGGTAATCAATGTTGCCATCGCATTATAAACATTATGTGTGCCCGGTACAGACAATTGGATCGATCCAAGTCTGCTGCCCTGATGTTCGACTTCAAAGCTTACCTTGCGATCACCAAGCTCGATGTTGCGGGCTGTATAATCGGCATCGTTTTCAATACCGTAAGTAATGACTTCGCTTTTTATATCAGGTATCAGCTCTTGAAGATACGTATCGTCTTTACACACGATAGCCTTGCCTTCTTCGCTCACCTGACTCAAAAACTGCGCATAAGCCTTTTTCAGGTTCTCAAAATCACCATTGTAGTTTTCCAGATGATCCGCTTCAATGTTGTTGACGAGCGCTATCAATGGATTGTATTGCAAAAAGGAGCCATCACTTTCATCGGCTTCCGCAACGACCCATTCGCCTTTGCCAGCCTTGGCATTGCTGCCAACATTCATGATTTCCCCGCCAATGATAAAGGTAGGGTCCATCTTGCACTCCTCCAGCACGAGCGCAATCATCGAGGAGGTTGTTGTCTTGCCATGGGCACCGGCAACGGCAATCCCTTTTTTCTCGTTCATTAGACGTGCAAGCATTTGCGAACGGTGCAGAATCGGAATATTCCATTCTTCAGCTGCCGCCATTTCCACATTATCTTTAGACAGGGCTGTCGAATAGACGACAACGTCGGCGCCTTTGACATTCTCTGCCTCATGCCCGATAAACACAGTTGCTCCCTTGGCAACGAGCTTTTCCGTTAGCTCCTGGGAAGCAAGGTCAGACCCCGATATACGGTAGCCCATTTCAAGCATGACCTTGGCAATAGCACTCATGCCATATCCGCCAATACCGATAAAATGGATGTGCTCAGATGTATTCACGCAGCTCTCACCAGCCTTTTTCAGAATCGGTTTGATGTAGGATCCAGGATCGGACGTCCCCTATTAAATATAAGGTGCCGGACACAACGGCCAGATCATTCTCTGTCGTTTTGTTTTTCACCAGCTCCAGTGCTGCCTTCCAGTCAGGCTCTACAATGATTTCGATATCGGGAAGGCCCATTTCTTGAATAAGTGAAGCAGCCAGCTCCGCAAGCTTGGCAGCCTCTTCCTTCTTGTGCCACACCGGTTCCGTAAGTATTAATGTGTTCACCATTGGTAGTATATGCCGCAAATAACCAGAATGATTCTTGGTGGACAGCATCCCCATCACAAAATGCAATTTATTGTAGCTGTACGTTTCACGGAGTGCTTGTGCCAATACGGCACCGCCCTCTGGATTGTGGGCGCCGTCTATTAAAATACGAGGCTCCGTAGACACCATTTCCATACGGCCTGCCCAGCTTGTTTCCTTCATTGCGCGTAACAGGACTTCATCCTCGACGATCAGCGCATAGTATTGACGCAGCAGTTCAAGGGTCATTAGCGCTAACGAGGCATTTTGCAGCTGATGAACACCATTCATAGAAATCGCAACCTGTTCGATCTTGCGAAATGGTCCATCAAAATTGAAGATCTGTTCGTTTTCCTTGGTTGAGAGGGTTTCATAGCGAAATTTGCGTCCGCTTAAATATAGCGTACTGTTCTTCGCTTTGGCCTCCTGCTCAACCACCTCAATCACACCCGGTTGATTCACCGCGCTGACTACAGGAACACCTGCCTTGATAATCGCAGCTTTCTCAGCAGCAACAAGCTCCAGAGTATCTCCCAAAATGTCCATATGATCGTGGCCAACATTCGTAATTACTGTCAATATAGATTTTACGATATTCGTAGAATCCAGTCTTCCCCCTAATCCGGTTTCCCAAACCACATAATCCGGACAAGATATTCGTGCATAATAATAAATCGCCACAGCAGTGGATACTTCGAACATAGTTGGCTGTCCTAATTCGGAAGCAGCTACCTGATCGACAAGCGGCTTCAGCTTGTTCACGACAAGCAGCAAATCCTCATCCGCGATGTTGACTCCGTTATAACGAATACGATCTGTATATTTCTCGATATACGGAGAGGTAAAGGTACCCACTCCGTAACCGCTCTGCTTCAGAACCTCTGTCAGGTAAGCACAAACCGAGCCTTTACCATTGGTGCCAGCAATGTGAATAAATTTCAAGCGGCGTTCCGGATGCTCAAGCAGCTCCATCAGTTTTTCCATACGCTTAAGCCCAGGTCTGACACCGAATTTGACCAAATTGACGATCCAATCTATCGCTTCTTCCGCACTCTGAAAACCATTGGATGATTGTACCTGCGAATTATTCGTCGTACTGCTCATCGAAGTCATCCCCTTAGCTCTGCTAAACGAGCGATCACTTTATCCCGCTTATCTGCATAATCGGCAAGCTTTGCTTTTTCTTCATCAATTACTTTGGCAGGCGCCTTGGCTACAAAGCCTTCATTACCAAGCTTTTTCTCGATCCGCTCCACTTCACCACGAAGGGATTGAAGCTCTTTTTCCAAACGTGCCAGTTCCTGTGAAATGTCGATTAATCCAGCAAGCGGAAGATACAACTCGGCACCTGTAAGGATTCCGGTCATTGCCTTATCTGGGTTCACCAGAGTGAGACTAATCTCCAACAGCGAGGTGTTGCTGAATCTGCGAATATATTCCTCATTACGCTGCAAGATAACCAAAGCATCTTCGTTTACCGGTTTGATCAGCAATTCGATTTTTTTGCTCATCGGCACATTAACCTCAGCTCGAATATTACGAACCGTACGGATCACATCCATAAGCAAGTTCATTTCCTGAACCGCATCAGCGGCTTCCCACTCCGCATTATAAAGCGGCCATGCAGCTAGTGTAATGGTCTCCCCTTCATGCGGAAGATGCTGCCATATTTCCTCGGAAATGAAAGGCATAAACGGATGAATCAGGCGCTGTGTCTGATCCAATACATAAGCAAGTACGGATTGCGTCTTTTTCTTGGCTACAGCATCAGTTCCATATAAGGACAGCTTACTGAATTCAATGTACCAATCGCACAGGTCATCCCATATAAAGCTAGTTAACAGACGCCCGGTTTCACCAAATTCGTAGGTGTCGATCAATCGGGTTACATCGCGTACGGTTTCGTTCAAGCGGTGTAGAATCCAGCGATCAGCCGTTCCTAATTGACCGCTCAGATCAATGTCCTTTACCGTGAAGCCGGTCAAATTCATCAATACAAAACGCGAAGCATTCCAAATTTTATTGGCAAAATTACGCGCCTGCTCGACCTTCTCCCAACGGAAACGCAGATCCTGACCCGCTGTGGAACCTGTTGACAGCATAAAGCGCATCGCGTCAGCACCGTATTTTTCGATAACTTCCTGCGGGTCTACACCGTTGCCCAAAGATTTGGACATTTTTTGACCATCCTCAGCGCGAACCAAGCCGTGGATAAGCACATCCTTGAACGGAATTTGATCCGTAAATTCGAGTGCTGTAAAGATCATTCTAGACACCCAGAATGGAATAATATCATAACCCGTAACCAGCAAGCTCGTAGGATAAAAGCGGCTCAAATCTTCCGTTTCATCCGGCCAGCCCAATGTAGAGAATGGCCACAGCGCAGAGCTGAACCAGGTATCCAGTACATCCTCATCCTGACGGATCGTGCCGCCGCCCGCACGGACGGAAGCTTCAGCTTCACTGTGGGATACGAATATTTCTCCTGTTTCATCGTTGTACCATGCCGGAATTCGATGACCCCACCACAGCTGACGGGAAATACACCAGTCACGAACGTTTTCGATCCATTGCAAATAACTTTTTTCGAAGCGTTCCGGAACAAAATTAGCGCCTGTTTTCGAATTTTGCGCGGCAATCGCCTGCTCAGCCAGCGGCTTCATTTTTACAAACCATTGTGTGGACAAGTATGGCTCAACAATAGCTCCGCTGCGCTCACTGTGGCCGACTTGATGGACGTGATCCTCAATCTTCACCAAAACCCCGGATGCCTTCATATCAGCAACAATTTGCTTACGGCATTCGAAACGGTCCAAACCTTGATAAGGTCCAGCCTTATCGTTCATTGTACCTGTAATATCCATGACCAATATTTGCGGCAAATCATGGCGCTTGCCCACTTCAAAGTCATTCGGATCATGAGCAGGCGTAATCTTTACAGCTCCGCTTCCAAAATCCTTATCCACATATTCATCGCCAATAATCGGAATCTCGCGACCGACAAACGGCAGGACGAGTACCTTGCCAATCAAATGCTGATACCGCTCGTCCTCCGGATGCACGGCAACAGCAGAATCACCCAGCATCGTTTCCGGACGTGTTGTGGCAACGACAATAAACTCATCGCTATCCTTGACTGTATATTTCAAATGGTACAGATGACCCTGTACTTCCTTGTGTTCAACTTCAATATCCGATAAAGCGGTCCGTGCTGCCGGATCCCAGTTAATAATATAGTTGCCGCGATAAATAAGGCCCTTTTCGTACAGCTTGACGAATACTTCACGAACTGCCTTAGACAGCCCTTCATCCAGAGTAAACCGCTCACGGGAATAATCCAGCGAGAAGCCCATCTTAGCCCACTGCTGGTGAATCGAATCCGCATAATGCTCCTTCCACTCCCACACCTTTTCCAGAAACTTTTCACGCCCCAGATCGTAGCGGGTAATGCCTTCCTCACGAAGCTTCTGCTCGACTCTGGTTTGTGTCGCTATCCCGGCATGGTCAGATCCAGGCAGCCAGAGTGCATCATAGCCTTGCATTCTCTTGGTGCGAATCATAATATCCTGCAGTGTGCAATCCAGCGCGTGCCCAATATGCAGCATACCTGTTACGTTCGGCGGGGGAATAACGATCGTATACGTCTCGGCGTCCTTACGCTGCCCTGCTTTAAAATATTCGCCTTTCAACCAGTACTCGTACCATTTCCTTTCCGCTTCCTTCGGATCGTAGGTCGTCGGCATTTCCGTTGTTTTTATTTCTTCCATCGCGGGTTCCTCCATTATCCATACTATTCGTCCATTACTTGCAGGCTGGACTGGGCCAGTATTTACCTTCTACCCATCCACTGCACTTTCATAGGCAACAAAAAAATCCCTTCGCCGCAAAGGACGAAAGGATCTGCTTCCGTGGTACCACCTTTATTCCGCATATGTAAAAGGCTTGGGCTGACAAATTACTGCCCACTATGCGGCACTTCAACAGATAACGGCTGATACCGGCAGCATCTATACGCAAACCAAGCATTCAATGAACCATACGAAATGGTACTACTGAACTCTTGGACCTGCCTTTAATACTGCAACTCCAGGGCGACTTCGGCAAGTTACATCCTACGGAACCTCTCAGCGTAACAATTCCGCTCTCTGATGGGTTAGCTGCCTACTATTCCCTTTCCAAGTTATTGAAACATATGATTACATCTATGATAAACAACATTACCGATGGAGTCAATAACATATCCGTCTATAAACCAAGGGTTTTATCCTCATTATAACCAAAAATGCCCGATTCAAACCCTTATTCCGGTTTGATCGGGCATTTTCATTTACTTGGGTATATAGACGATTTGTCCTACGGAAACTTCATGCTCAGCCAGTCGATTGAACAATGCAATTTCACGTGGATTTAATTCATAGCGCTTCGCAATGATTTCCAGGGTTTCTTCCTTTTGTACGATACACAACCGAACGCGGCGGAATTCCTGCTTTTCACTTGTTGAGCTTAGCAGCAGCTTCTTCCATTCCAATCGATCGCTCGGAGGGGGAGCACTCTGTGCTGCCTCCGATTCAGCTAATCTTTGCTCTGCTTTGACGGACGAGGAGCTTTGCAGCAAAGAGGTCAAACCGATTGGTTTTACAGGTTGAGAAGGCGAGTCAGACGTCTTCCCGTTAAAAGCAACTCTTGGCTCTATCTTCTCCTCTGCCGCATTGCTTGCGTAGCTATCGGCCTGCTGATTCTGAAATACATCAAGGGCTTCATCGCTTTCGTCCTCGAGCCATACCTCCTCTTCCTCGTCTCCACCATCCGTCAAGCCACTTAAGTCATCCGGTGGATCATTGTAAGCTGAAGAAGGCGAACGCTCTTGAGCAGGCTGGGTATAATCAGCTTCAGTTGTTATCGGTATGGAGGTTTCTGATCTGGCAGGTGTAGGCGCCTCATGTACAAAAAGCACCTCCTCCGAACTATGATTCCAGATCTCATCAGCACTTGGAGCTACAATGACTTCCTCAAGCCCATTCAATGATAACACTCCTGTAATGTTGAGGCTTCGGGCTGAAAGAATATCAACATCAAAGTTCTCAATTTCAACGGCAATATCCTCAACACGATGCACCCGGTTCAACGGCAATGTAATTTCTACCGGAATCAGGTGCTCCAACGTACGATTCACGGCATCCTGCTCATCTACATAGGTGCCGGATAGAAGCAAATTACCTCTTAGAAGAGCCTGATCCCCTTGAGGCACAACCTGAATATGGGGAACCAGCTCCACATCCTCCAATTGTTTAATGCCGGCAACTCCCTCAGACAAATGCACCCGCTCATAAATATCGAACCGCAATCCATTTTGCTGCTCAGCCAATATCTTGTCCTCCCTCCGAAAACTAAATCTTGCAAACCGTATTCATCGGTTAATCAGTTTCAGTTGTCTTTAGATTTATATGGTTTTCGGGGGATAAGCATGACTATATTTTTTGAAGTGCCGTATACAGCCTTTGAAAATCTTCCGGCCAGGGTGCTGTAACACTGATGTGCTCGCCAGTCAGGGGATGTTCAAACGATAAGCTTTCGCCATGCAGAGCCTGTCGATTGATTCCACTAGTGGGACCGCCATATAAGGTATCCCCCCATATTGGCAGCCCGATGTGGCTGAGATGAACACGAATTTGGTGAGTTCTTCCCGTTTCCAGACGAAGTCGGACAAGCATACCATGCTCCAATTGCTCAACAATCTCATAGTGGGTCACCGCCCGATCTCCAGTCGCGGATACGCGTCTTCGTGCTGAATGATGCCGGTCTTTACCGATAGGCTCGTCTATAGTCCCTGACAAAAGGGCTGATTGTCCTTGTACGATCGCAGCATAGCAGCGCTGTATCGATTTATTTCTCATGTCTTCATCCAGAATCAGCTGCGCCCATTCATGCTTGGCATACAGCACAGGGCCTGTCGTATCCTCGTCCAGACGATGAATGTGCCTCACCTTGCACTGCTGTCCGGTGCTCTCATAGTAAAAGGCAACAGCATCAGCCAAGTTCGTCTGTTCACTGTCTTTCCTTGATCCATCTCCATGTACTCTCATACCTGCCGGCTTGTGGACAACCATACAAAAATCGTCCTCATACAACACGTCTAAAGGCGCCCATACCGGCATATCCTGTAGGGGTTCATTCGGAAACAGCCTGAGACGAACGCGGGGTCCTTTTATTGCTATGCCACCGCTTTTGATCAGCTTTTTCAAAAAAAGCTCGGGCAATCGGATATAATTCCCGAGATCAAGCTCTGTTTCCAGAGGTTCTGGCAATAACAGCTCCAGCCACTCCCCCTTTTTGTTCCAAGACTTCCTCACGGCTTCCGCACCTTCTTCATATAAATAACACCGTAAGCCACAAGGCCTCCGAAGACGAGTAAAAAACCAAACATGACGACCAAGGTTTCCAGTGTAATCCCGTACAGACTGTATTTATCCACGCAAATATCGCCTCAATTCACAAAACTTTATATTTCATTGTAGCAAATTAATAGGAGGAGTTCTATTAAACCACCAAATTATATGATAGAATAAATAGTATTTATTGATTTTATTTTGAACTTGGGAGAGGACTACACATTGAGTAATGCACTACAATTTTTCCAATCCACCCGACAGCAGCTTCGTGATTGGAGTTGGTTCAAGCGTTCACTATTGGGATTTACGATACTGACCTTTATGGTTTCCAGTTTTATGTTTTTAACACCACTTGGAACGGAAATGCGCATCTGGATGGCCAATACCGTCATTATTACCCAGCATCGTGATTGGGCCTGGATATTTGTAGGAACAGAGCAGCGTGACAGCATGCTTCAAAAAATGCGACAGTTTATCGAAGAAAATGCCGAGGAAAAGCAGCAGTTTAATATGGTTACAGTTCAATCTACCTCTGCGGTCACTCGCAAGAATCGAACTATCGATGAGTTAATTAAAGTAGAAGACGTCTCTGGAACGTTCTGGAAGGGCAAACGGATGTATGTGTATGATCCCAAATCGATTCGTCTCATGACCCCAGCGAAACCAGGTGAAGGTGAAAAAATCTCTTCCATGGTAAAACGCACTGGCGCTGTAGCCGGAGTCAATGCCGGAGGTTTTGACGATCCCGAGGGCTTAGGTAATGGCTTTGCTGCTATTGGGGCTGTTATCTCCGGTGGAGAAGTGATTTATACGGACCAGGATAGCAGTGTCGCACAGCATATTGTTGGCTTTACCAAGGAAGGTACACTCGTCGTCGGTAAATATAATATGTTTGAATTACAAGAAATGGGTATATCCGAAGCTGCCTCCTTTTATCCGCGGGTTATTGCCAATGGAAAACCACTTCCTATCAATGACATTAGCCGTGCGCCACGGACCGGAGTTGGTCAAAAAGCGGATGGAACCGTCATTTTTATCGTCGCTGACGGCCGCTCGACTCAAAGTGTTGGAGCGACGTTGAAAGAAATTCAGGAATTGTTCCTTGCGGATGATGTAGTCAACGCAGGCTTCCTTGATGGGGGTGCCTCTTCCGAGCTGGTTGTGAACGGCGAGTTGGTCACCAAACCTTCCAGCCGTTACGGTGAACGCAGATTACCGTCCGCTTTTCTCGTCTATGATCATCCTGAGGATGCCGTAGCCAACCGGGTTTGGGATGGCTTATCTTCAATCAATGCCGGCGGTGCTTTCGATCACCCTGACTTTTTGAGAGAGCAGGCTGAGCTTAAAGCAAAAGCCAAAAATAATCCGGCACCTGTGACAACACCAACGCCAGCCAAAACAACAGATACGGAGCAGACCAAGACTCCTGCTGCAAATACTGGAACCAATAAGCCATCCGGCACCAACGAGACTACGAAGCCTAACACGCAAACGGATGCGACCAAGCCTTCACAAGGCACAGACAACAGCAAAACAACACCTCCTGCTACTAATCATGGTACCAAGGATACTGGCAAAGATACGACCACGCATCCTAATACTCAGCAAGGTGGTAATGGTAATCCGGTAACAACAGATCCAATTAAGCCAGGTGAGAGTAATCCGACAGGAGCAGGAGCTGCTGGAGGCACAACGAATCCGGCCTCTAATAATCCATCACCTGCGACGGGTGGAACTAATCAACAGGGGCAAGGAGCCCAATCAGGAACGGGCGGCAGCTCTGCACCCAATGCTAATACGACTCCACCTGCTGGAAGCGATGCTTCCAAAAATACGCCGACAACAAACGACACTTCGAAGAACACACCTGCAACAAATGATGCATCCAAGAACATACCTGCAGCAAATGATGCATCCAAGAACACACCTGCAGCAAGTGATGCTTCCAAGAACACGCCTGCCGCTGGGGATGCATCGACTAAAACCAACACACCAGTGAGCACACCTCCTGCCTCACCAGCAGCTCCTTCTGGAGGAGCAACCGGAGGTTCAACAGAAACCACTACAACACCTGTTAAATAATGAAAAAAGGATCGACGCTCGCATTCATTCAACGAGCGTTGATCCTTTTTATTTAGGCTATATTAGTTACAGCTGTTTCATAATAGCATGATGGGCCGCAATAGTCTGTTCGATATCTTCGTCAGAATGCACAGTTGACACAAACATACCTTCATACTGGGAAGGTGCCACACTCACCCCATGGTCAAGTAAAGCAGCAAAGTAACGATTAAATCGCTGTAGATCCGACGTCTTGGCTGTCTCGTAATTCGTCACCTGTTGATCTGTAAAGAAAGGGCAAATCATCGAACCGACACGATTGATTGTGCAGGCTATACCGAATTCTTTTGCATTGGAGATGAATCCAGCCTCTAATCGAGCCGCTTTGCGCTCCAGCTCCTCATAAACTCCAGGTTGGCCTAACAAGCGAAGCGTAGTGTAGCCAGCAGCCATAGCTAGCGGGTTGCCGGATAAGGTTCCAGCCTGATAAATAGGACCGCTTGGCGCTATCATTTCCATGATATCACGTCTGCCACCATATGCGCCTACCGGTAAACCTCCGCCGATGACTTTGCCCAGACAGGTAAGGTCCGGCTTGATTCCATAAAGGCCCTGAGCGCTGCCCAAACCGACCCGAAAGCCCGTCATGACTTCATCAAAGATAAGCAGACTGCCATAACTCGTTGTAATATCCCGAAGGCCCTGTAGGAAGCCTGGCTGAGGCGGTACAACCCCCATATTTCCTGCAATCGGTTCTACGATGACAGCGGCGATTTCCTCACCGTATTTTTCAAAGGCAAGACGGATGGAATCGAGATCATTGTAAGGGACCGTAATGGTATTAACAGCAACGCTCTCCGGCACTCCTGGACTGTCGGGCAATCCGAGAGTGGCTACGCCTGAACCGGCTTTAATCAGCAGCGCATCTGCATGACCGTGATAGCAGCCTTCAAATTTCAAAATCTTCGGACGGTTCGTATAGCCTCTGGCTAACCGCAAAGCACTCATCGTTGCTTCGGTACCGGAGTTGACCATTCTTACCATGTCGAGAGAAGGAATTCTTTCAATGACCAGCTTGGCCATACGTGTTTCCAGCTCGGTCGGCGCGCCAAAGCTAGTCCCTAATTCAACAGCGCTTTTAATCGCCTCTACGACTTCGGGATGGCTATGGCCAACAATTAGCGGCCCCCATGAGCCGATATAATCAATAAACTCATTTCCGTCAATATCGAATACTCTCGAACCCGCTCCCCGCTCCATAAACAACGGGGTTAAACCTACGGATTTAAACGCGCGAACCGGGCTATTAACGCCTCCCGGAATAAACTGCTTGGCTTCAGCAAAAGCCTTGGATGAACGTGAATCGTCGCGTTGGGTTGGTTTCAATGTCATGCCCCTCTCTTTACGATAAATTGTCTTGAAAATCAATAAAAATCGATATATAATTATTCGAACTGAAAGTAAAATCGGACTATTTTCCGGCAAACGAAGCGGGGGGAAACAATGATCGACTTTTTGCGCAAGGTGCCCTTATTTTCCAGTCTCAATGCTTCCCAATTAACGATCATTTCCAATATTTGCTCCAAAAAAACGTTCAAAGCCAATACTGTTTTATTTCATGAAAAAGAGCATGGCTCTGCATTCTACATTGTTTTCAGCGGCTCTGTAAAAATTTATACAGCAGCAGCATCCGGTGAAGAAAAGATTCTCTCCCTGTTCAAAGCAGGCGATAGCTTTGGAGAGCTCTCATTGATTGATGGCAAGCCGCGTTCGGCTTCAGCTGAAACTTTGGAAGACAGCGTGATGATCGCACTTTCTGGACCTAACTTTTTGGAGATGTTAAAATCCAACTTCGACATTTCGCTCTGTATTATGCAGGAGCTGTGTAATCGCCTTCGCGACACGAACCAGCACGTTCATGATCTTACCTTCCTGGATGCAAGGTCAAGAGTCATCAAAAGCCTCATAAAGCTTGCCAACAAAAATGGTATTCGCTCAGGCAGCATCGTAACGATCAAGATGATGCTTAATTATGATGAGGTTTCCCAAATGGCCGGTGTACAAAAGCCTATCCTGATGCAGGTTATCCGCGACTTTCAGGAAAGACAAATATTGACCTTTCTCGGCAACGAAATGAAGCTTGATCTTGCCAAGCTGCGAGGCTAGAATTTCGATCTTGCTTGCCAAATACATATCGATTCATGATTTCAGTAAAGGCCCGATTCAGAATCGGGCTTTTTGCGTGCATATGTCCAGGTTTAATCTTTATTTCTTCACACAAAGCGAATAAACCGCATCACTCAACGTCTCCATATACAAGGGATCGGTATTAAGTGAAGCCGTACGCTCCACATGCATTTCCAGCTCCTGAGCTACCTGTTGGGCCTCAATATCAAGATCGTACAAAACCTCCAAGTGATCAGATACAAAGCCGACCGGACACACAAGGACGTTGCGGATCTGTTCTTCCTTTACTACAGTTCGCAAAATATCAAGAATATCCGGTCCAAGCCAAGGTACTCCCGTACGACCCGCGCTTTGCCAGCCAAACTGCCAATTCGTAATACCTGTTTGTGCCGCAACAGCTCGCGCAGTTTCAAGCAATTGCTCTGTATAAGGGTCACCTGTTCCAAGAATGCTTTCAGGTAAGCTGTGTGCTGTAAATACAACACGAATATCGGACTTTTCTATACCATCAAAACGCTGCAGTGCATCATTGACACGTAAAGAGAGCGCATGGATAAGCTGTGGATGCAGATGGTAGCTTTCAACAAATTGAATAGAAAGTCCGAGCTCATCAGCCTTGTCTCGTGCCCGTTTGATATAGCTGCCAACGCTCATATGAGAGTAATGAGGGGCGAGCACGATACCGACAGCCTGCTGAATGCCATCCTTGACCATCTGCTCTACACCATCTTCAACATACGGCTCCGCATGTTTCAAGCCCTGATAACAGACAAAAGAGTAATCGGAATGATCAGCGTTCAACCGTTCCTCCAGTGCCTTTACCTGCTTATTCGTATTTTCTCTGAGCGGAAAAAATCCACCGACAATGGCTTCATAGCGATCAGTTAAATCCTTGAGCTGTTCGGCAGTAGGCGGTCTTCCTCTGCGGATATGTGTATAATACGCCTCCACCTGATCCAAGCTCTCAGGCGTCCCGTATGACATGACCAATACACCAATTCGCTGTTGCGACATTTTTATACACCACTTCCTTGCTTGGCTGCAGCCAAAGCGGATGTTGAATAAGAATGAACAAATTCCGTCAGCTCGTGTAATTTATCAATGGACGCTTCAGGAAATAAACCATGTCCGAGATTAAAAATATAACCCGGTTCTTGAATGCCCTGATCGATAATAAGCTTGGCTTGTTCCTTGATGACCGACATAGGCGCAGTAAGCACATAGGGGTCCAGATTACCTTGAACTGCGAATTTCGATCCCAGACGCTTACGTCCTTCCGGTACAGATACACGCCAGTCGAGACCAATGACGTCAGCCTCTACCTCTTGCAGAAAAGGCAGGAGCTCGCCCGAGCTAACGCCCGGAAAATAAATTTTGGGTTGATCCAGATGGTTAAGCTCGGCAAAAATACGCTTAATCGTAGGCAGTACATAATGTTGAAAATCTTTGGGAGATAGAGCACCGACCCAGCTGTCGAACAGCTGCACCGCTTTTGCACCGGCAGCGATATGGGCCTTCAAGTATGTAATGACCATGTCGCCCAGCTTATCCATCAATTGAAACCAGACCGCAGGCTCGCTGTACATCAGCTCTTTGGTCCGAATATAACTTTTGGATGGCTTGCCTTCTATCAAATAACTGGCGATTGTGAACGGCGCCCCTGCGAATGTAATCAAGGGTACTTTAAGTTCAGCAGCCAAAATCTCGATCGTTTTAATGACATGAGATAAGTCCTTTTCCACCTGGATCGGACGCAGCTTCTCCACATCAGCAGAAGAACGAATCGGATTATGGATGACAGGCCCGATATTTTTGACAATATCAAAATCAATACCAATCGAAGCGACTGGATTCATAATATCTGAATATAATATAGCCGCATCCACACCGAGCTTTTTCACTGGCATCAATGTCACTTCGGCAGCCAGTTCCGGCTGTTGACAAATTTCGAGCAAGCTGTACTTTTCCTTAATAACGCGGTAATCCGGATCGTAGCGTCCTGCCTGCCTCATATACCATACCGGCAGTGTATCTACCTCCTGCTTTTTACAAGCCTTGATAAATGTATCCTTGTAGCTCATCCGCTTTTCCTCATTTCCGTATACTCCCAAGAACTTTCCTTATGAAAAGTTGACCTCGCAAGCTTTAATTAATCTACTCATATTATGCCCTATTTAGCAGCATGTAACAACTGATTGCCCCTTCAGATTCCGACAAATGTATGACAAGGACGCACTTCATTCATAAAAAAGAAAGCCCTTCTCACACAACCGAGGCTGAATGGGAAAAGCTCCTGACTTCCTTATTGATCGTACGTAGTACCCGTGACAGTACTTTATTCACGCAGCCAGCGTGCAACATCCTTGGCAAAATAAGTTATGATAAGATCCGCTCCGGCACGCTTGAAGCCAATCATCGTCTCCATAATGATCGCACGCTCGTCGATCCAGCCCTGCATGGCTGCAGCCTTGACCATCGAATACTCGGCGCTTACGTTATAAGCGACAAGCGGCAGATCGAATTGATCACGCAGCTGACGAATGAGGTCCATATAAGCCAAGGCTGGCTTCACCATCAGAAAATCAGCACCCTCCAGCACATCGGACTGTGCCTCACGAAGCGCCTCACGTCCATTAGCGGGATCCATCTGGTACGTCTTGCGATCGCCAAACTGAGGAGCGGAATGAGCTGCCTCCCGGAAAGGACCATAGAACGCTGAAGCAAATTTAACCGAGTAGGACATAATCGGAATTTGATCATATCCAGCCTCGTCCAAACCTTGACGAATCGCATATACAAAACCATCCATCATATTGGACGGGGCAATAATATCAGCACCCGCTTCCGCTTGTGAAACCGCAGTACGTACCAGCAATTCAAGCGATTCATCGTTAAGCACATCAGCGCGCTGTTTCTGCTCGTCAAAATGCACGACTCCACAGTGACCATGATCTGTAAATTGACATAGGCACGTATCAGCAATCACAACGAGCTGCGGCTGAAGCTCTTTTATACGGCGTGTTGCTTGCTGTACAATTCCATGTGCATCGTAAGCGGAGCTTCCATGTGCGTCCTTGTGATCGGGAACCCCAAATACCAGGATCGATTGGATACCCAGGTCAACGATTTCCTGAAGCTCTTCCTCAAGCAAATCCAATGAATAATGATACACGCCGGGCATGGATGAAATCTCGTCCTTGATACCTGTTCCGTGCGTTACAAATATAGGATATATAAGATCATGAATCGTTACATTCGTTTCTCTGACCAAATTACGTAATGCAGCCGAGCCTCTTAATCTACGGTTACGAATAATTGGATAAGCCATATTCTTCTACCTCCCGTGATATATCTATTATCTCTAATTCTTATATAAACTGGCTACCAAGGATTCAACGGTCGCTTCTTCTGCTAAATAATCAATGGTTAGTCCGGCTTCAATGGCGGTTTGTGCAGTCATCGGCCCTATACAGGCGATTTGGCAATCCTTGATCAGCTCAAGCGGATCGTCCACACCCAATTCTTTTAAAGCATGGAACAAGTTAGTCACTGTCGAGGAACTGGTGAAAGTAATGATCTGCATCACCTTTTGCTCCAGCATTTCGATAATCTCTGCACCACCACATGTTTCAAGCACGGTTTCGTATACATCCACCTCTGTGATCTGCAAGCCTAATTCCTTTAACCTCGCCGGAATGTATTCTTTAGCAATATCAGCAGTTGGCAGCAGTACCTGTTGTCCTGGCTTCAATTGTTCCGCAATCGTTGCAAGCAGCTCATCTCCGTGAAACTTCGAGGGTAATAATTCAACAAGCAATCCCCGATTTCTCAGCGCCTCTGATGTCTTGGGACCCACGGCAGCAATCTTTGCTTTATACATTCTACGGATATCTATCTGTTGCTCACGTATAGCTTCAAAGAAATGATCCACACCGTTCACACTTGTGAATATCACCCAATCAAATTCCTCAAGACGCTGCAAAGCTTCTCCAAGCGCAGTACGTGCGGGAGCTTGAGAAGTAGCTTGAATTCGGATTACCGGAAATTCAACAGCTTCTCCACCCAAATCCTCAATCAGATTGGACAATTCACTCGCCTGACTTCTTGCACGAGTAACCAAAATACGTTTACCGAATAACGGTTTCTTTTCAAACCAGGCCAGCTTGTCGCGCAGCTTTACCACTTCGCCGACAATAATAACCGCAGGTGATTTGAAATTAGCAGCCCGCACTTTTTCGACAATATCAGTTAAGGTGCCTGTAATGGTCTCTTGATCCATCCACGTTCCCCAACGAATTAAAGCTACTGGAGTGGAGGTCTTTTTACCGCCTTCTATCAGCTTACTGCATATAGATTCGAGGTTAGCCACACCCATCAGGAAGATCAATGTGCCTGAAGCCTGCGACAGATTTTCCCAGTTCACTCCATTGTAGGTTTTATTCTTGTATTCATGTCCGGTTACTATGGAAAAGGATGAAGTAAAGTCGCGATGCGTCACCGGAATACCCGCATAAGCAGGAACAGCGATCGCAGAAGTAATACCAGGTATGATTTCAAAAGCTACCTCATTCTCAGCAAGCAGCTCTGCTTCCTCGCCAACCCGGCCAAACACGCTCGGATCGCCTCCCTTTAAGCGCGTCACTGTCTTGCCTTGCAGAGCCAGATCAACCAATAACTGATTAATTTCCGACTGCTTCATCATATGCTTATCTGGCAGCTTTCCGACGAATATTTTCTCAGCACCCGGCTTTATGTGCCTCAGCAGTCTTGGACTTGCCAGACGGTCGTATACAACGACATCGGCACGTTGTATTGCCTCTAATCCACGTACTGTGATGAGTTTAGGATCGCCTGGTCCTGCCCCTACAAGATATACGACTCCTTTAGACACTTCTTTTCAACCCCTTAGTTTATCCAAAATCTCGGAAGCTCCACGCTCTATCAAGGCATTTGCCAGATTAACACCTAACAGCTCCGGAACGGTTCCATTCATAGTTTCCTTCAGCATCTGCTGACCATCAGGCGAGCCTACCATACCTGTCATGGTGATTTGATAATCTCCACCTGTAAGTTCACCTTCAACGGTTGCATACGCACCTATCGGTATTTGACAGCCTCCATTGAGTCTACCGAGAAAGCTTCGTTCTGCTGACACAGCTAGCGCTGTCCGTTCATCGTTATAGTGCCCAAGCAGCTCCAATACTTCTGTGTTGTCATTTTTACATTCGATACACAGGGCACCCTGGCCAACAGCCGGCAGACAAACCTCTGGAGGTAAATAAGATGTTATGCGATCTGTCCATCCAATACGATGCAGGCCTGCAGCTGCCAGCAGGATGGCGTCAAAGCCTTCAGACTCCAGTTTTTTGAGCCTGGAGTCGATATTGCCGCGAATGGATTCAATCTTAAGATCAGGCCGATAATGCTGCAGTTGGGAAGAACGACGCAGACTGCTTGTCCCCACCTTGGCGCCTTGAGGGAGATCATTCAGCTGGAGTGAGCCTTGCGTAATCAAGCAATCTCTCGGGTCCTCCCGCAGCGGGATCGCACCGATCATAAGACCCTCCGGAAGCTCCCATGGCATATCTTTCATGCTATGAACAGCCAGATCAATTTCACCGTCCATTAAAGCCTGCTCAATCTCCTTGACGAACAAGCCTTTACCGCCCACCTTGGACAGCGTTACATCGAGGATACGATCACCTTTGGTAATAATTTTTTTGATTTCAAATTCACAGGGGATGCCATGCTTCTTACTGATCTCCCGTAGATGTTCAACAACCTGCCCGGTTTGTGTCAGGGCCAACGCGCTCTGTCTTGTTCCCACCACGATCTTACGCATATGTTTCTCCCTCTTTGATGTATTGTTGAATCCAAAGCCCGATTTGCTTCATTCTCGCAATAGTTGGTTCAGCAGACAATCTGTCTATGAGCTCCTGCTTCCAGTATGTATCCGTACCTGAGGATCGGATCAAGGACATAAGCTCCCAATCCAGCATCACTCTAAGCATTTGCAGTCTTACCTCTATATCCTCAACCTGTGCTTGAATCAATAAACGAAGCTCCTGCACAAGATCCAGATAAGTTTCATATTCGAATCCGTAGACTTGCTCCAGCTCTTGTTTGATCTTTCTGGCAATCGTCGGGCTGGCACCTCCTGTGGAGACAGAGATGAGCAGCTTGCCGCGGCGGACCGTAGCCGGAACAATAAAGCTGCTGCCAGACGTATTATCAGCCACTGTAACCAGCTTGCCCAGTGTTTCTGCTTCCAGACGAACCGCTTCATTAATTTTCGGATTATCGGTAGCGGCGAATACGAGAATGGATTGTTCAATTTCCCGTGTACCTGCACCATACAACTCGCGAAGTATCGTCAGAGCTCCCTGCTGCATCCAATTCTCAATCTGCGGACTGCAGTCCGGGCTAATCACAGTTACAGCTGCACCTGCTTCTATCAGCGAACCTGCCTTCCGTTCAGCTACACGGCCTCCACCAACAATCACACAGGGTTTATTCTTCAGATTAACATGTACAGGATAATAATCTATGTTGGTCATGGTCACGACCATTGGTGAAACGAAGAATAGAAATTCGCGAATACTACATTGAGCGCCATAATGAAAAAAGCAGCTAAATTCCATAACGCAAGCTTATAACCCGGTGTCTTCAGCATCACTCTTTGAAATAAATAGAATACGTACGCCAGCAGCACAAACCAGGAATTAATGACTTTTGGGTCAAAAAATAATGCCGCATTTCCTTCTAGCGCAATCCACACGAAACCAAGGGACAAACCCAACAACAGCAATGGCGCTCCGATAATGACAGAAACATTCGAATAATGATCAGTTTTGTCAAGACTCGGCAATCTTTGCATCAGCTTTGACCATTGCTTTCTCTTCAGCTGCTGGTGCAGCAGTAAATACATGCCGGAAAACACGGCTGCCGCTACAAATGCCGTATAGCTCAAGATCGACAAGGAAATATGAATGAATAGCACTTCATCTTTAATATTCCAGGAAGCGAGTGACGGCGAAACTTTCGGATTACTGAAAAAATTAAGAGCAAGAACTGAGAAACCCAGCACATTGACCATAAACACAAAAAACTCGATTCGAATAAAGCGGTTCACAACCAGAGAAACCGTCACTAGCAGCCAGGTCAGCATAAACAGGGTCTCAAACATGGAAAAAGCTTCCGTGGGATCATGATAGACCAAACCGAATATCAAATATACCGTTTGCAAAACCCATACAAAAGAAAGCAACCCTGTCCCAATCCGTTTTGCACTTCGATTCGGACCAACAAAGTCCGAGAAGTAAAACAGCAGGCTCAGGGCATAGATATAAATAATAGCATCGTATAACCAACTTTTCGTAACCATTGACCAAGGCACCTCTTCCGATTACGATTTGGACAAGGCCTCAGCAGGCTTTAGGGAAACCTTCGTTAGCAGTTCTTCTTTCCAACGATTCTGTACGTCTTCAAGCTCCAGCTGACGAGCCGCTTGCTCCGCACGTTCCTGCTCTTCCAATTGCTCCTCTAACGCAAATATTTTGGTAAAATAGTCCAGCGCCTCATCACCGTGCCGTTCCGCAGCCATTTCCTTAATACGGTTTACGGGATCTCGAAGCATTTGATTCACGATACTCTTGGTTAATTTACGTATGATCTTCAGTTCTCTTTCATCCAAATCAGGAAGCTTTTTCGTTAAACTATCCATCGTCTCTTGATGTATGGAGCTTGCTTTAGTCTGTAAGGCTTGAATAACCGGACTGATTCCCAATGTCTTGGTCCATTGCTCAAAGGTCTGCAGTTCGTCTGCAATCATTTGTTCAATCATTACAGCTGTATCCCGCCGTTCCTGTAAATGGGTATTCACAATAGACTGTAAATTATCTATATCATACAAAAAGACATTAGACAAGCTGCCGATATCCGGGTCCAAGTCTCTGGGAACTGCGATATCAATCATAAATAATGGACGTGAGCGACGCTTCTGAAGGACAGCCGCGACTTGTTCTCGAGTCAATACCAATTCAGCAGCTCCCGTCGAGCTAATGACGATATCCACCTCTTCCAAACAGGCATTCAGCTTGTCCATGGTACAGGCTACACCTTGAAACTTTTCAGCCAGCTCCTGGGCACGTGTTAAGGTCCGATTGGCTACGATAACCTTATCGGCGCCGTTGGCATATAGATGCTTGACCGTTAACTCGCTCATCTTGCCTGCACCAATGATCAATACCTTTTTATGCTCGTAGCTGCCAAAAATCCGTTTGCCCAGCTCAACCGCCGCATAGCTGACCGAAACGGGATTATCGCCGATGCCTGTTTCGGTATGTGCGCGCTTCGCGAACGTTACCGCCTGCTTGAACAAGGTATTGAACATAATACCCGTCGTCTTGGTTTGCTGAGCCATAGCTAAGGAATCCTTAACCTGCCCCAGTATTTGAGTCTCACCAATAACCATCGAATCCAAACCGCTCGCGACCCTGAATAAATGATCGATTGCTTGTTCATTTTCATAAATATACAAATGACTATTGAATTCGTCTCGCGATACGCCAAACCAATTTTCAATAAACCCGCGAATATAGTGCCTGCAATGCTCACGGTCAACAACAATGTATAGCTCCGTTCGGTTGCAGGTGCCCACTATGACGGATTCCATGACGCTTTTCGTCTCTTTCAGCTGTTTAAGCGCCAAAGGTAGATCTCCTTCGGCAAACGTAAATTTCTCCCGAATCGAAACGGGTGCCGTCCGGTAATTCAAGCCCGCCACAACAATATGCATAGGTGTCACCTGCCTCCCTCCAAATAATCTCTGTTTATTATAGCATATAACATTCGGGTTCTCCGACAAATTTTTTGTATAAACTGTGAAAGCTGCAAGAGGTGTAATGTACATATTTTCAACCATTTCCTTCAGCTTTATACTGCAGTCTGTGAATGAAAGCTCCATCATTTTTACGAAAATGGAAGCTACTGCTGCATTTTTTTGCGAAGCAGCTCGGCTATCGCTTGATCAGCCTTAGCCACGATGGCACTTTGCGATGAATTGATATCAAGGCGTGAAGAAAGCAGCTTTCCGTAGGCATCAAAAAAAATGTTGAATTGCTTGTATACGTCGACTAGTGTCTGCACTTCATCCGATCGCAGGGAACGCTGCCCGCCAACCTGCAGCCGCAGCATATATTGCATAAGCTCCGTTAATCCTACTAGCGACGTAAGCGCTGGATCACCGAAGGCCAGCACAAGATGGTCATGCGTAAAATTAGCCGTATACACTGCCTGTCGCAGCGCATTCAAGCTATCTGTATCTTTTGACTTGTCTACATTTTGCAAGTAGCTGCTTAATAGCTCCATCTGAAACAGTGAAACCTGATACAGCATCTTCCCGGCGTCCTGCTTCTCCGTTGTACCTTGCACCATAGCATAGATTTGATACAGCGGCCATCCTAACAAAAAAATCAACAGCAAATAGAGTACAAGCCTTCGTTTTCTTTTCATGGGGTCCCCCTCAGAGTCAAAACTAACTTCGTAAGCATGCTGAGCCTGTCTTGTACAGTGTATGGGGTTTTGTGAACAAAAATAATACCCGCGGATTTCTCCGGGGTACTATTTTTAAGGCTTGTTTAATTGGAAGCATATACTGCTCTATTTGATTAATTGCATTTGTTTGATTACCGGTGTTTCTACTACGAGCTCACCCATTCCACGAATTAGCTTTTTGGCATGAGTCGTTTCAGGCTTCAAAACGGATACCATATAATCGATAGCCAATTGAGGATCTACCGTCTCGCCACAAGTGTAACAATCCAATGCGGCAAAACCTTTCTCAGGATAAGTATGAATGGAGAGATGACTTTCTGACAGCAATACCAATACCGTTGCACCTTGTGGTTCAAATTGTTTGGCCTGTACCGACATCACTGACGCCCCACATGCTTCTGCTGCCTCCACCATTTGCGCTTGTAACCATTCTGCATTATTGAGAAGATCAAAATCAACTCCCCAAGTATCTACAGCAACGTGTCTTCCGAAAGTCGAATATTCCATCTTTCGGTTCCCCCTTCCTAGGAATAAAATGTTTGAAAAATTTCATCCGCTAGGACCTACGTCATTCACTTCTCGAGGGAGTAATCTCTCGCAACAATAATGTCCTGAGTGAATCCTGGTTCCTATTTTGTTTGTTTTCAACGAGATTAAAAGTACCATCTATTGAACGGAAATGCAACACTTTTTTTTCGGGCAAAAAAAATACTTCTGAATCCTTGACGGAATCAGAAGTTTTCGTTAAACCCAAATCTATACTTAAGCCTCGAGTACAAACAATTGATGAGTCAATTTACTTAAACGATCATCAATTTGTTCACGAACAGCTAATTCACGAATGTCATTTCTCAAATCCAGTAAGTTGTTCACTTGAGATTTAATGCGTTCAATTTCTTGCTCCACCTCGTCCTTGCGGAACAAGCTTTCCAGCAGGCCTAACGTATCTTTATGCTCATAAATAACCCGCTCAAGCCCAGCCTTGCTTTCTACAATTCGGACTACAGAGCCACGCTCGTACTCATACACCATAATATAAGTTTCATAAATGCGATGGACCGTTGCACTGCCTTTAAAAGTTGAAACCGCTTTGCGCATCAGATTAACAAGTGTTTTATTGCGGATACGGCAAGAGCCGAGGCACACATAAGTATCATAATGCAATTCGAACGACAGGACAATTTCTTGACCCGCATCATCCAAGAGTACGATTTCCTGACTTCCATTATCGAGAATTTTCACCTGCAGGGTTACTTGCTGATCGACAAACATTTGAATAAACATGGCCATTTCGGCTTCCGTTAATTGTAGGCAGGTTTTGACATATTCAGTCGCTAACCTCATTGCCATAAAAATCCCTCGATTCTTTAATTTCGAGCCTTTTACATACCCTGCTGTAAACAAAAGCTATAAGTTCATTATTTTATATATAGTATACTACATAAAACATTTATATTCCTGTCATAAATTCATTAAATTCCGTTTTATTTTAGAAAATAACGCCTTTTCCTCGAAGAATTCCAAGCATATATCTGAATCCCTCTGTTTCCCTTACTAAGTTCTGCCGTTCACTGCAATGTATGCAAAATTAAGCAACCTACCCTGTAGATTACTTAATGAGTTAGACTATGGATGGGGATAAAACACTTTGCTGCTTGCGATTGATCACTTTAAGCGCCTCCCGATGACTTAATGGAGACAACGTATGCTGCTGCACAAACAAAATAACAGATTGTGGATCTGATTTGGACAGCTCTCTTAATGTCACTGATATTCCCTCTCAGGCAAATCCCACAGCTCCTCAATAGCCTGTATAAGCTGTTCCTCTGTTAAACATTCAAATTCCTTTACCGGGTTCGGGAGCCCAAGAAATGCAAACTGATTGTGCATATACTTCATCATAGGCATAGCGGCATCTGCATCAGCTTGCTCCTTAAACCGCTTGACGATTTCAACGACACATGCTGAATGCATACAACCACCGCATTTCCTTAAAATTAGATTTCTGGTTGAAGTTTCGTTTCCGGTTCAGGCTTGGATTCCATCGTAGGTTGGACTCCCGGTTCAAGTACAGTTTTCGGCTCAGGGGCCGACCAGCCAATCTCCTGCTCAATAACCTGCCATAATTCATCCTTACCAACACCGAGCTCAGATGAAAACAACACCATACGGTCATGCTTTTCCATCTGCAGTGTTTCTCTGATGATTTTAACATGCTTCTGCCAATGACCTTTTGTTATTTTGTCTGCTTTGGTCGTAACGACAATCAAGGGAACATCATTATGCTTAAGCCAGGCAAACATGGTCTGATCGTCTTTGGAAGGCGCATGCCGAATATCAATGATTAACAGCACCAGCTTGAGATGTTCACGGTGCAGCAAATATTGCTCGATAAACTTGCCCCATATCTCACGTTTGGATTTGGAAACCTGTGCATATCCGTAACCCGGAAGATCGACTAAATATAAGTCCGAATTGACTTTATAATAATTAAGCTGCTGGGTTTTCCCCGGCTTGGAGCTGGTTCGTGCCAGATTTTTGCGTTGGATGAGCCGATTAATCAGTGATGACTTGCCGACATTCGAACGCCCTGCCAGAGCTATCTCTGGCAAGGCGTCGGCAGGATACTGACTCGGACCAACCGCGCTGATAATAAATTCAGCTTGATTGACCTTCATAAACAATTTCACTCTCTCTTTATGGAGCTATGCTCCTTTACTTATACACCAACAGGCCTGACTAAAGCATATTCCAGCACTTCATCGACATGCGCCACCGGAATAAATCGCAGTTCGTTTCGCACGCTTTCCGGAATTTCTTCCAAGTCCTTGGCATTGTCCTTTGGAATAATGATTGTACGAATACCCGCTCTGTGCGCTGCCAGGCTTTTTTCCTTGAGCCCGCCAATCGGCAGGACACGGCCACGCAGTGTAATCTCACCTGTCATGGCAACTTCCTTGGACACAGGAATGTTCGTGAGTGCTGAAATCAAAGCAGTAGCCATTGTAATCCCAGCAGATGGTCCATCCTTAGGTATGGCGCCTTCCGGGATATGAATGTGTACATCCAGCTTTTCATGAAAGTCAGGTGCTATACGAAGCTGCCCGACGCGGGAACGCGTGTAACTGAACGCCGCCTGCGCAGATTCCTTCATGACATCTCCCAGCTTACCGGTAAGTGTCAGCTTTCCGTTGCCTGGCATTACAGTAACCTCAATGACGAGCGTATCGCCGCCTACCTCAGTCCATGCCAGCCCTGTTACAGCACCAATCTGATCGGACTCCTCCGCCATACCGTGATGGAATTTGGCTGGGCCGAGAAAATCCTTCACATTGTCGGCATGAATCGTAACTATTTCACCATCGCCTGACACAAGACGCTTAGCCGATTTACGGCAAATAGCTGCTACCTGCTGCTCCAGATTACGCACTCCTGCTTCACGCGTATACTCCCTGACAATCTTCATAAGCGCTTGCTCGTCGATAATCAGCTGATCCTCACGCAGTCCATGATCCTTCTGCTGCTTGGGCAATAAAAAATTGCGCGCGATTTTATATTTCTCAATCTCAGTATAACCCGGAATGTAGAGGACTTCCATACGATCCAACAGCGGACGCGGAATATTGTGTACAGCATTCGCCGTAGTTACAAACATCACATTGGATAAATCAAACGGAACCTCAATATAGTGATCGCTAAAAGTGCTGTTTTGCTCCGGGTCCAGCACTTCCAGAAGTGCTGCTGCCGGATCTCCACGGAAATCCATCGCCATTTTATCGATCTCATCCAGTAAAAAAACCGGGTTGGTCGTGCCGGCATTTTTCATGCCTTGAATGATTCTTCCCGGCATCGCACCGACATACGTACGCCGATGTCCACGGATTTCTGCCTCATCACGTACACCGCCCAGTGAGATGCGAACGAATTGTCGACCCAGTGATCTGGCGATCGAACGGGCGATTGACGTTTTACCAACACCTGGAGGGCCTACCAGACATAGAATCGGACCCTTTAGCTTCTTGACCAGCTGCTGTACCGCCAAATATTCCAGCACGCGTTCCTTCGGTTTTTCCAAGCCGTAATGATCCTCATTCAATATTTCTTCTGCATGAATAATATTCAGATCATCCTCGGTGAAGTTGGACCAAGGAATGCCAAGCAGCCAATCGATGTAATTACGGATGACACTGCCCTCAGCTGAGGTTGCAGGCAGCTTTTCCAGACGATCAATTTCTTTTTCGATCTTTTCCTTGACCTTCTCGGGAACTTCAGTCTCAGCAAGCAGCGAACGCAGCTCCTCAATCTCGCCTGTCCGTCCTTCTTTATCACCGAGCTCCTTTTGAATAGCCTTCATCTGCTCGCGAAGATAGTATTCCTTTTGCGTTTTCTCCATCTGCTTTTTGACGCGTTGACTGATTTTCCGTTCCAGCTCCAGCACTTCACGTTCATTGTTTAAAATACTAAGCAGCTTTTCCAAACGATCCTTAACAGGAACCGTTTCAAGAATGTCCTGCTTGTCTTTGATCTTCAAGGATAAATGACTGCAGATGACGTCAGCCAAACGACCTGGCTCATCAATATCGGAAACGGCTGCCAATGTCTCCGGTGTTACCTTTTTTGACAAATTAATGTAATGCTCGAATTGATGCAGAACCGTGCGCATTAAGGCATCGATTTCGGGATCGCTCGTTTCCTGCTCAGGCAGCTCCCTGACCTGCACCTCATAGTACTCATCATTATTTAAAAATTCGGTAATCTCTGCACGCACTACCCCTTCAACCAGTACACGGATCGTACCGTTGGGAAGCTTAAGCATTTGTCTGACTTTGGCAATCGTACCAATGCGATATATATCTTCGGTGGTAGGTTCTTCAATATTAATCTCCGACTGCGAGCATAACAGAATCAAGCTGTCGTCCACCATGGACTTCTCAAGCGCTTTTACTGATTTCTCCCTGCCCACGTCCAGATGCAGCACCATACTCGGATAAACAAGCAGTCCACGCAAAGGAAGCAATGGCAAGCGCCGCACCTTTGTTTTATTCGGTCCCATTCTGAAGCACCTCCTGAGAACTTTGCTTTGGGCAAAGTTGACTTCGTAACATTCGCTGACGTTTACATTTTATCAAAATTAAAATCAAAACACCAATCGCCCTCCCACACCCATTATCATCTCAAAAAAAAGAAAAGCCGATGCTGCTTTTATTCCAGCGCATCGGCGTGCAGCACCGTAATGGATGCGGCAGGTGCAAAATCTGGTTGTGCTCCATAGGCTTCCGGTAAAAACTTGAATTGTGATCCAAGCGCATAATCCAGCACTTCTTCAATGGATTCCACAGGAATAACCTCTAATCCGTGAAGACCGCTGAATATTTCCTGCCAATTTTCTTTGGGAATAATGACACGGGTCACACCAGCTTGAAATGCAGCTTCAACCTTTGCCACAACACCACCCACCGGCTTTACTGTACCGTGAATACCGATTTCTCCTGTCAATGCCAGATGGTTATCGACAGGTATTTGCAATATCGCTGAAGCGATAGCAACTGCCATCGAAATGCCGGCTGAAGGGCCATCAATGGGTGTTCCGCCCGGGAAGTTGACATGAAGATCAAACTTGTAAGGATTGATCCCAAGCTTCCTCAAGACAGTCATCACGTTTTCCACAGAGCCGCGCGCCATACTCTTGCGTCGGATCGTCTTTGATGATCCACCCATCTCTTCCTCGTCAACGATGCCCGTTATCGTCAGGTCGCCAATTCCACCGTGTGTAACCGGAATAGCCGTCACCTCGATTTCTAATACCATGCCCAGATTAGGACCGTATACAGCCAGCCCGTTAACAAATCCAATCTCCGGTTTGGCTCCAACCTTTTTCTCCGGCCGTGGAGGAATTTGCGAGCTGTTAACCACCCATTCCACATCAGCGGAAGTTACTGTTTTGCATGCATCGGCTAAAGCCATCCCGGCAGCCAGTTGAATAATATTAACTGCTTCCCGGCCATTCGTAGCATGCTTCTTTACGACCTCAACCGCGGCGGTATTAACAGGAAAACCGATTTTGATAAACGCCTTTTCGGCGATCTCTCCAATTTCACTCGGCAGCAGTGGTCGGAAAAATATTTCCATGCAACGCGAGCGAATAGCTGGCGGCAATTCTTGTGGATTCCGTGTCGTCGCACCGACCATTCTAAAATCGGCAGGCAGACCATTTTGAAAAATATCATGGATATAGGAAGGCACATTCGTGTCCTCCGAATTATAATACGCGCTTTCGAGGAATACTTTACGATCCTCCAGCACCTTGAGCAGCTTGTTCATTTGATGCGGATGAAGCTCGCCAATCTCATCGATAAATAAAATACCGCCGTGTGCTTTCGTTACAGCGCCTGGCTTGGGCTGAGGAATCCCGGCGACGCCCATCGCTCCCGCACCTTGATAAATCGGATCATGTACAGAACCAATCAAAGGGTCCGCTATCCCGCGTTCGTCAAACCGTGCCGTCGTCGCGTCCACCTCGGTAAATTGGGCATCTTGGCGAAACGGGGAGTCTTTGTTGCCTTTGGCTTCCTCCAGAACTACACGTGCAGCAGCCGTTTTCCCTACTCCCGGAGGTCCGTAGATGAGCACATGTTGAGGATTGGACCCGCACAAGGCTGCTTTAAGTGCCCTTAAGCCTTCCTTCTGTCCTACAATATCGTTCATCCCAGTCGGTCTAGTTTTTTCGGATAAGGGCTTGTTTAATGAGATGGAGCGAAGCTTACGCAATTTTTCCATTTCTTTTTTGGATTCTTTATCGATGGCAGTGCGATTTGTCTGCTGATTGCGCAGCAAATTCCAAAAATACATACCAATCACAACTGCAAAAAACAGCTGGATAATCATCAAAATCACACTAATATTCATTAGGGGTCCCTCCTCAGAATTTGTATATAACTTACTTGGGCAGCATAAACTCGTTTCTTGGAATTGACCTCACAAGTATGTCCTTGCATGGTAGTATTCCCCTCTTGCAGACACACTAATCCTTACCTGAGAAAGTTTTCAAGTATGTATGATAACAACGCATAGGAGAACGATAAGGAGTGAAAATGACGGAGGAGGATCCAATTACGTATGCGAATACGAATAATGCTCTCTACAATTGTGATTGTGGGTATGACCCTTTCCTGTTCGATCAGCGGTAAGGCAGCGTCAAAGCCTTATCCCTATATGATCAATCCATTTTTAACGAATGTCGATGTACTGTTGGATGTTGGCCATGGAGGTATAGATAGCGGAACGCTTCATGGGGATGTGTATGAAAAAGATATCAATCTGGAGATGGGTAAAATTACGTACAGCGTATTGCGGGAAAAAGGGCTGCGTGTTCTGCTCAACCGACTGGATGACTATGCGCTCAGCAGTGAAAACCTTTGGTTTCGCAATCGTTCCAGACATTTGAAGGATCTGGCTCAACGCAGCCATCTTGCGAACGAAATTCATCCCAAAATCGTAATCAGCCTTCATGTCAATTGGGCAACCAACAGTAAAGCACGAGGACCTGTGGTGCTGCATCAAAAAAGCGAAGAAAGCAAACAGCTCGCTACCAGCTTGCAGCGATCACTGAATCTTTTGTACGCAACAGAAACAGCTCCTGTGTATGGAAAAACTTATTTTTTGCTTAAGCATATTCAGGTTCCAGCTGTTATTGTCGAAATGGGCTTCATCTCTAACGCTCAGGACCGCGAGCAAATGATGCAGCCCCAAAAGCAGCGTCAACTTGCCGATGCCATCTCTGCCGGAATATTGGCCTATTTGCAAAAAGAGCCAGCCCACTAAGGGGCCAGCTGCGATATTTTCACAAATTCAGCATTTTGCTTCAGGGAAGGCACCGATTGCTGGATAGCGGCTGCAGTGTATTTGCCTGGCGTGCCTACATGACCAATGACAACTGTAGTCTCGTTATCCTTAACGTGTGCCTCCACCTTTCTGACCTGCTTGAAAATATGCGCACGTGTGTATTGATCATCCATGAAAATATGATTCTCAAGCGTTCTGACTCCCAGCTCCTTGGCTAAGGATTGAACCACACTTTTGTGCGTCGTTTTGCTGTCCAAGTAAATCAGATTGTTTTGTTTGCACACTTCCAGAATGATTCGCATCACCCTTGGATCTGCAGTCACCTTCGAGCCCATATGATTATTCATCCCAATTGCGAAGGGTACATCATTAATAGCAGCCTGCACTCTTGTGCGTACTTCTTCATCGGTCAAATCGGTGGTGATGGCTCCAGGTCCCAACCAGCTCTTTTTGCCGCGTACCGGCTCCATGGGCATATGGACCAATACATCGTGACCAAGCTTGTGCGCCCATTCAGCATCTCGCCGTGTCGTTGGCAGAAAAGGCATTACCGCTGCAGTAAATGGAATCGTTAAGGCCATCATGTCCTCGGTTCCACGCATATCGTTGCCAAAATCGTCAATAACAATCGCTATCTTCTTGGTTATCGCCGGTGCTTCTTCTGGCTTTGGCTCTGCTTGGCTTATACCAGAACCAAGTGAAAACAATACGACTGAGCTGGCAATAAGCCACTTTGCAGCTTTGTGCATGCTTAACCTCCTTGTGCTTCTGTAAAAAGCTAACTTGTAAGCAAATTTATTTCACCTGCTTTCCTTTGTTATTTGTCAATATCGGTCAGCCTATGCAAAGACGCCAAAAAGCAGCGCTCCCCGTTGTACAGAGAACGCTGCTTTCATTGAGTAATGGATTGTTTATGAGGTCTGTGTGGAGTGATGTTTTCTGCCAGGTATTTCGCCTGTTCTCCCAAAATGCTCCACGATAATATCGATTTCTTTTTTAAGCTCGGCCAAAAGCTCCGCTTCTGGTACTTTACGAATCATTTCTCCGTAACGGAACAGCATACCTTCTCCACGAGCTCCTGCGATCCCGATATCAGCCTCTCTGGCTTCTCCTGGACCATTTACAGCGCAGCCGAGGACAGATACCTTAATCGGCACTTTAATCTTGGCAATGTAGTCTTCTACTTCATTAGCGATCGAGAATAGATCAATATCCAGTCTACCGCAGGTCGGGCATGAAACAAGCGTAGCCGCGTTCGTAATCAAGCCGAAGGTTTTGAGCAGCTCACGAGCTACTTTAATTTCTTCAACGGGATCGGCGCTGAGTGAAATCCGCAAAGTGTTGCCCAATCCCATGTTCAGCAAAGCGCCAATACCCGCAGCACTTTTCACTGAGCCCGTAAACAAGGTTCCCGCCTCAGTGATTCCAAGATGCAGCGGATACCGGAATGCTTCTGCGGCTTTTTGGTAAGCAGCAATGGCCATCGGCACATCCGATGCTTTCAAGGAGACGATGATGTCATGGAAATCAAGCTCTTCGAGAATATTGATATGAAACAGTGCGCTTTCGACCATGGCTTCCGGCGTTGGATACCCATATTTTTCCAAAAGGTGGTTTTCCAAAGAACCTGCGTTTACCCCGATCCGAATCGGGATTCCGCGCTCCTTGCAGGCTTTAACAACCGCTTCTACTTTCTCGCGGCGGCCGATATTACCCGGATTGATCCGAACCTTGTCAATGCCATTCTCAATTGCCATCAGTGCAAGACGGTGATCAAAATGAATATCAGCAACCAAAGGGATGTGAATTTGTCTCTTGATCTCTTTGATCGCTTCTGCTGCTTCTTTGTTATTAACGGTAACGCGTACCATCTGACATCCGGCTTCTTCCAAACGGTGAATTTCAGCAACCGTCGCTTTGACATCAGCCGTTTTGGTTGTGCACATGCTCTGCATAATGACTTCGTTGCTTCCACCGATTGTCAAATTCCCTACTTTAACGGGAATGGTCTCCGCTCTGTGAAACATAACATATATCTCTCCCATGATACCAAACATCCTCCGCTCCGATTCAAGCCGGATCGGCCAGTAAATGGATTGGAGGCTGCTATGGTTAGTATATACTCAAGCTTAGGCGCTCTCTTCTTTTTTCTTCAACGATGCTTTGCCATCTTTGCTTCCAGCAGTAATTTCGGGAGCAACCTTGGATTGTACAGCTTCCTTCGTCACTACGCAGCTGGAGTTTTCTGTATGAGAAGGAGCTTCATACATCACTTCAAGCATGATGCTTTCGATAATGGCTCTTAAGCCACGGGCACCTGTATTCCGTTTGATCGCTTCACGAGCAATTTCCTCGAGCGCTTCCGCATTGAACTCCAAATTCACGCTGTCCATTTCAAGCAGCTTTTGATACTGCTTAACAAGCGCATTTTTAGGCTCCGTCAGGATGCGAACAAGTGCCGGCTCATCAAGCGGCTCCAAAGTTGAGATAACCGGAAGCCGTCCAACGAATTCGGGAATCAAACCGAAACGAAGCAAATCCTCCGGCAGCACCATGGACAGGTACTCGCCCGGCTTCAAATCAACCTTCACGCCATCAGTACCAAAACCGATTACTTTTTTGCCGAGTCTGCGTTTGATGATTTGCTCCAAACCGTCGAAGGCACCACCGCAAATAAATAAAATGTTGGTTGTATCGATCTGAATGAATTCCTGATGTGGATGCTTACGTCCGCCTTGCGGTGGAACCGAAGCTACTGTACCTTCCAGGATTTTCAACAAAGCCTGTTGCACACCTTCACCGGATACATCTCGTGTAATGGATGGGTTTTCCGATTTACGTGCTACCTTATCAATTTCATCGATATAGATGATGCCGCGCTCTGCTTTTTCCACATCATAATCAGCAGCCTGGATCAGCTTTAACAAAATATTTTCAACGTCTTCGCCAACATAACCAGCTTCAGTCAAAGAAGTAGCATCCGCAATGGCAAAAGGCACGTTCAAAATTTTGGCTAAAGTTTGAGCAAGCAGCGTTTTACCGCTTCCTGTTGGTCCCAGAAGAACGATATTGCTCTTTTGCAATTCAACCTCTTCTGATTTGCTTTGCTGTGAATTGATTCGCTTGTAGTGATTATAAACCGCTACAGACAACGATTTCTTAGCTTGTTCCTGACCAATAACGTATTGATCCAAAATATTACGAATTTCCTTTGGCTTTGGTACATCCTTCAGATCAAGCTCTTCTTCGTGACCCAATTCTTCCTCAACGATTTCTGTGCAAAGCTCAATACATTCATCGCATATATAAACTCCCGGCCCAGCTACCAGCTTGCGTACTTGTTCCTGCGATTTGCCGCAGAATGAGCATTTGAGTTGGCCTTTTTCATCGTTAAATTTAAACATGGGATCACTCCTTATCCATTCAATTCGCTACGAGTGATGACCGCATCAATGAGCCCATAGTTCTTGGCTTCCTCTGCACTCATGAAGTTATCACGGTCGGTATCGCGCTCAATTTTTTCATATGGCTGCCCTGTCCGGTCTACATATATCTGATTCAGCTTCTGCTTGGTTTTGATAATCCAATCCGCATGAATCTTAATGTCTGAAGCCTGGCCTCTGACACCACCCAGTGGCTGGTGAATCATGACCTCACTATTAGGCAGTGCAAAACGTTTGCCTGGTGCGCCTGCTGTTAATAACAGAGATCCCATGCTGGCTGCCATGCCGACACAAATCGTTGAAACATCCGGCTTAATAAACTGCATCGTATCATATATACCCAATCCGGCAGTAACCGAACCGCCAGGAGAATTGATGTACAAATGAATATCCTTCTCCGCATCACTCGCAGATAAGAATAGCAGCTGAGCAATAACGAGGTTGGCAACATCATCGTCAATGCCGCTACCGATAAAGATGATCCGGTCCTTTAATAGGCGGGAATAAATATCATACGAGCGTTCTCCGCGTCCTTCCTGCTCGACAACCATAGGTATCAGACCCATTGTTCCAACCCCTTTACTTCAAAATGTGGTTCATTTTTTATTGTATCAGAAAAGAAAACATTACACCAATCGATACACACAGTACCCTCCCAAACCCTCCCTACAGGGAGGGCTCCAAAGGGCGCTGCCCTCTGGACTCCCTTAACGGGGGAGATACGGGTTGTGTTCTCGGGTCGCTTTCGTTCCTGCGGAACACGCTGGATTGGTGTGCGTTGATGCGTTGAGATACTGTTGTGTTCTCGGGCCGCTTTCGTTCCTACGGAACACGCTTGAATTGTTGTGCGTTGGTGCATTGAGACGACTGTTGTGTTCTCGGGTCGCTTTGGCCCCTTCGGGACAAGCTTTACTTTGAGCGCACGGGGTTATGCTACTTTACTTCTTTACTGCTACTTTGCTACTTAGTGATTCTTTGTTGCAATTATGTTTGATTGGTTAAGGTGTTCTATGTATTACATTTCTAACATAGGCGTCCCTGCTAAGGGACGCCTATGTTAGACGAACGCGGGTAATTCTACCATATTCGGCCATGACCTTATGTAGTTAACATTTTTAAAAGCAGAAATGCATGAGATTCCACTATAAGTGGATTCAATACCTATAAAGAAAGGCACGCATAGTTATACGTGCCTGACTGCTATAGTTATTTGCTGTTTTCAACAAGGAAAGTAACTGTTTTTCTAACAAGCAAATCATGTTTAAGATCTTCAAGGTTTCCGTTCGCACTCAGAATCGCATGAAGCTCTTCAGGAGAACGTTGGTATGAAGGAGCAAGGTTGCTCAATTCAGCTTGGACTTCAGCTTCCGAAACATCCAAACCTTCTGCTTTGGCAATAGCTTCCAGAACCAGGTTGTTGCGAACGCGTTTTTCAGCGTCATCACGCATTTGGCCTCTCAGAGCCTCATCGTTTTGACCTGTAAACTGGTAGTACATTTCGATATTCATACCTTGTGTGCGAAGACGATTTTCGAACTCTTTAACCATTTGCGTGGTTTCGTTGTCGATCATCACAGGAGGAATGTCGATTTGCGCTGCCTCAGCCGCTTTTTCCACAACATCTGCTTCTTTTTTGCGCTCGATTTCAGCTGCTTTACGAACAGTCAGATTGTTTTTAAGATCGGATTTGAACTCTTCCAATGTTTCAAACTCACTGATATCCTTAGCAAACTCATCATCCAGAACAGGAAGATTTTTGCGTTTGATGTCATGCAATTCGATCTTGAAGATCGCTTCCTTACCTTGCAAATCTTCGGATTGGTAGTTTTCAGGGAAAGTTACAGTAATATCCTTCAACTCACCTTTGTTCAATCCTACAACTTGCTCTTCAAAGCCTGGAATAAAGCTGCCGCTTCCCAATTCAAGGGAATACTTCTCGGCTTTTCCGCCTTCAAATGCTACGCCATCAACAAAGCCTTCGAAGTCAATGGAAACTACGTCGCCATTTTCAGCTGGACCTTCTTCAAGAGGAACCAGTTCAGCGTGGCGCTTTTGCAGTTTGTCCAATTCAGCTGTAATTTCTTCTTCTGTAACTTCAGCTTCGCTAACTTCAAGCTCCAGACCTTTGTATTCGCCCAATTCTACTTCAGGCTTTACAATAACCTTTGCTTTGAATTTCAGGTTTTGGCCTTTAGCAAATTGTTCAACATCAACCTCTGGACGATCGACCGGGTGAATCCCAGTTTCTTCAACCGCTTCCACATAAGCCTCGGGAACAACGATATCCAATGCGTCCTGGTACAAGCTTTCAACGCCGAATTTCGCTTCAAAAATCGAGCGTGGCACTTTCCCTTTACGGAAGCCCGGTACATTTACTTTTTGAACTACTTTTTTGAATGCTTTGTCGAGAGCCGCAGCCACTTGATCTACTTCAACCTCAACATCAAGAACGCCTACGTTCTTCTCTATTTTTTCCCAGCTTGCTTTCATTTTATGCTTTCCCCTCCAAAAATTATCCATTACAAATCGATGTTTCCTTTAAGGTAAACACGAAATGCTGTTCCGGCAATATAACCATTCTATTATAACATATACTTTTCTTTTTTCAAGCAAAGTCCATAAAATCATTTAACAGGCCTTTGTGAAAAAAACTCTGCAGCAAATTGGAGAATGATCCGATAAGACTGCTCCCATTGAAACATCAGATCGTTCGTGATCCCGTAAAGCTCTAGCACTTCGTCCTTTGTGCCGCTGTTAAACACCCTATCAAGCAATACAAAATGCAGCGCGGCCGCCCACACATCAACACCGTCCCGATCCTGACGAAGAATCTGATTATAGGAAGCCGTTCCATAAATATAGGCAAGAAATTCATTCCAGGTCTCTTGAGCATAATAAAACAATGCTGGCTGGCTGATCTGGCTCATTTCCTGAAAACGTTCCATAATCTCATTTATGGGTGATGGAAAATCTTCAAAGCTTTTGGGGGTATCTTCCACATCCACAACGATCTTCTCTCCGTGCTTGTCCAGCGTAAGAGGTCCTGTAACGCCACGAAGCTTAAGGGTTTGCAGGCCTTTGTATTGAATTAAAGGATGCTGTTCATGAGCCGTCAGCCATTCTCCAATCCTGGTATCAATGGCGGGATGGTCGATGAAGGCCAGTTGATCCAACGCCAATAGCTGGTTTTCTAACGATTGCGGCTGCTGAAGCATATCAAGCAGCTTCTCTGCGTAACCACTGTCCGTCTTCGCTTTAATGGACAAATGCTGCCTGAGCAGATCCGCTTCAGTCAGATCGTCCTCTTCTTCCACGGTAGCAAAGTTTTCTTCCGGAAACATCGTCTGCAGCCACTCCAAAAGCGCCTGCCATTCTTCTTCAATCCTTGTATCCTGATGATGACAGGTCAGTAAAAAGCGCAGCTGTTGAATGGCCTCGCCATAGCGCTCAGTCTCCAGCATGCGGGTAAGCTCGAATTGGTAAAACTCGACGGTTTTAGGAAAAAGAATGACATTCTCGTTCGGCTTCTCGGACAAAAGCCCATCACCTCCTCCTCGGCTTTAATGTTGAGAGCAGTTTAACCGATTGGCCGATGGAATGCAAAATCTGTTATTAATAAGTATGCCTCATTATGTACTTCATAATTTCATGTCTATGATGATTTTACAAATTTGAACGGCTGACACCTCCTCGCAGTTTCTTGTTATTACCCCTCCTGGCATCAATTGAATATTCGACACTTGGAAATAACAAAAAACAACGGAAGGAATTCCCCCGCTGTCAAGGTGCTGCTCTATACAATTTTCATCGCTGCTTGAATCAATTTAGCTTTAATATCCGGATCGCGATCGATAAAAGCATACATTTTGTCTATGGTTTCC
This sequence comes from Paenibacillus periandrae, assembly GCF_022458865.1. Lineage (GTDB taxonomy): Bacteria > Bacillota > Bacilli > Paenibacillales > NBRC-103111 > Paenibacillus_S > Paenibacillus_S periandrae. The sequence continues at coordinate 252,309 of NZ_JAJNMU010000002.1, forward strand.
TTATTTTGCAAATAATCTTTTTCCGATTGAATCGCTTCATGTGACCATTCCAGCAACAGTTTTTCAGCTGCTCCCAAATCATTCAAAGCGGTATGAAGGCTTGTCTCTTCAATGAGCTCTTCAATTTTCTCTTGATTAACCACACCAAGGACTTTGACAACTGCCAGCTTATTTTGAAATGCCTCATTCGCTTTCTCAAAGCGTTCTTTGGCCTCTTTATATTCGCTTTGTGCCTTGGAGAATTTTGTTTTCCTCATAAGTAACCACCTCATCATTCTTGATCGAATCAGTTCACCCGGTGAGCATGTGCAAGTCGGAGCATGAACTGAAAACCTGTGTAATTTGTACTATCCGTCATACGGTTAGAGTGGGATAATTTCTCTCGTTCTATTCATGCGGAACGAAACCAATAATAAAGCACTAACGCATAGTTTAAACGGTATTTTGTTTTTTGTCTATCTTTTCCTCTTGCAAGGACAGACATTTTCTGATTTTATACCGCATAACCTTTATCATCTGCTGTCGCTGCCGAATGGCTGGTCATTCGCCAACACAAACAATCTAAGAGAGGATGAAGGCTATGTGCGGAATTACAGGATGGATTGACTGGCAAAAAGATTTAACGCAGTATCCGTCCGTTTTGGAGCAAATGACGTATACACTGCTAAATCGGGGACCCGATGCTTCCGGCACCTGGATCACCCAGCATTGTGCGCTCGGGCACAGACGTCTTAGCGTTATGGACCCAGCCAATGGGGCTCAACCGATGGTGCGCCATTATGGAGAAAACGTGTTTACTATTGTGTACAATGGAGAATTATATAATGCTCCTGAGTTAAAAAAAGAGCTTGAGCTTCGCGGTCATATTTTTCATACGACCTGCGATACAGAGGTGCTGCTCGTCTCGTACATTGAATGGGGTCGCTCCTGCGTTGATCGATTGAACGGAATATATGCTTTTGGCGTTTGGAATTCACTAGACCAATCGTTATTTCTCGTCCGTGATCGGCTGGGTGTTAAGCCGTTATTTTATTCTTATACGGATGGTCGACTGCTGTTTGGCTCCGAGCCCAAATCGATATTGGCCCATCCCGATTTTCCTGCGCAAATCAGTGGAGAAGGTCTTGCCGAGATCTTCGCTGTAGGTCCAGCACGTACTCCTGGCCACGGTATATACAGAAATATGTCGGAGCTGAAGCCAGGTCATTGGTTGAATATGGATCGTAATGGCATAAGCATACGTCCCTACTGGAAGCTGGAAAGCAAGCCGCATGAGGACGATATCGATACGACTGCACAGCGGATTCATGAATTGCTGCAGGACACCGTACAACGCCAAATGGCCTCCGACGTCCCCATCTGCACATTATTGTCCGGTGGACTCGATTCAAGCGCTCTAAGCGCGTTTGCAGCTAACTATAACAAAGAGAATAACTTGGGGCAGCTCCATACGTTTTCGATCGATTATGTGGATAATGCCAAATACTTCAAATCGAATGCATTCCAACCCAACTCTGATGCGCCATGGATTAATCGAATGACGGAGTTTCTCGGCAGTGAGCATCATTATCTTGAATTCGATACGCCTGAGCTGGTGGAATCGCTAAAAACCGCCGTTTTTGCTCGTGATTTACCCGGTATGGCCGACGTAGACGGCTCTTTATATTTGTTTTGCCGTGAAATTAAAAAGGCAGCTACCGTGGCCATCTCTGGAGAAGCGGCCGATGAAATCTTTGGCGGTTATCCATGGTTTCATAAGGAAGAAACACTGAAAGCCAATACGTTCCCCTGGTCCCTCGCTACCAAGGATCGGGTCAATTTGCTATCGGCCGACTTTCTGGACTGGGTAAAGCCTGAGCAGTATGTGCAGGAGCGGTACCGGCAAGCACTTTCGGAGGTACCGCGGCTATCCGGGGAAAATCATGATCAGAACCGGATGCGCGAAATGTCTTATTTAAATATAACCCGCTTTATGCCGACCTTACTCGATCGCAAGGATCGAATGAGCATGGCTGTAGGGCTGGAAGTGCGGGTACCTTTTTGCGACCATCGAATTGTCGAATACGTATGGAATATTCCATGGGAAATGAAATCGGCCGGCGACCGAGAAAAAGGTATACTGCGCAGAGCGCTGCGTGGCGTCCTGCCGGAGGACGTCTTGACACGTAAAAAAAGCCCTTATCCCAAGACACACAATCCGAGCTATCTGGAGGCTGTGCGTACTTGGGTACTCGACATTCTGAATGACTCGAGCTCTCCACTGCTCGCCTTTATCGATGTCGATAAAATTCGCGCTTTGGCCGAAGGAGATGCCAACCAGTTCAATCTGCCGTGGTTTGGGCAGCTGATGACAGGTCCGCAGCTATTTGCCTATTTGGCACAGGCAGATACTTGGCTAAGGCACTACAAGGTATCGGTTCGATAAAAAAACGTGGAGTGCAATGGCGAGAAATAGAAAAACAGGGCAGCTGCCGGGTTACTTCGGCTGCTGCCCCTTCATTTTATTATAATCAATTCATCTGAATTGAGGTTTACTGCTCAAGACTTCGATCAATCGCTTGCTTTAGGGATTGAAGCGCATGGCCGCGGTGGCTGATTTTGTTTTTTTGCTCACTGGACAGCTCAGCCATCGTTAGACCGTACTCCGGTATGTAGAACAGCGGATCATAACCAAAACCATGGTTCCCTCGAGGAGCACTTATGATTTGGCCTTCACATTCACCTTGCGCCTGTGCGATGATATGTCCAGTCGCATCCACCAGACATAACGCGCATACAAATCTTGCATGACTTAAATATTCGGGGCTGTGAGCAGTAATCGAGGCCGATACAGATTGTGCCAGCAAGGCTTGCAGCAGCTTGCTGTTATTCTGTTCGTCCGTCGCTCCCTCGCCAGCATAACGTGCCGAATAGACACCGGGCTCACCATTCAACACATCCACACACAGCCCTGAATCATCAGCAACGACCGGAACGCCCAATGACAAGGCTATTGTACGGGCTTTAATATAGGCATTATCGGCAAATGTAGCTCCGTCCTCAACGATCTCAGGCAGACCGCTGAAATCGCGCAGGCTTTTGATAGCGATATGCTCGTCTGCAAACATCGCTGCAAATTCTTTCACTTTGCCTTCATTGCTGGTGGCGACTATAATCTCAGTTCCGAGCAGCCGTTGCATGGGAAATCCTCCTGATTCGGGCTGAAATCTCCGGTCCGAGTGCCTCTTCCTGAGCAAGAATCATTTCCTGAATTCCCGACTCTGCGAGCTCCAGCAGCTCATTAAGCTCGTCCCGGGAAAATGGTGATTCTTCACCGGTTCCCTGTACCTCTACAAACTTGCCATCTCCGGTCATCACCACATTCATATCGACCTTGGCTTTGGAATCCTCTTCATAGTTCAGATCGAGGCAGGAATTTCCGTTCACGACTCCAACACTGACAGCGCCCAGAAAGTCCCTGATCGGATAGGTTTTGAGATTACGATCCTTGGCGAGCTTATCGATTGCAAAAGCCATAGCGATAAACGCTCCGGTTATTGAGGTGGTACGCGTACCTCCGTCCGCTTGAATCACATCACAATCCAGTGTAACCGAACGCTCTCCAAGCGCCTCCAGACTAACCACAGACCGAAGCGCACGCCCGATCAGGCGTTGAATTTCCATTGTGCGTCCACCAAGCTTGCCTTTAGCCGATTCCCGCTGGTTACGAACCTGGGTTGCCCTTGGAAGCATCGAATATTCCGCCGTAATCCAGCCTTTACCTTGTCCTTTCATGAAGGGCGGAACTCTTTCTTCAATCGTTGCGGTACAAATGACCTTGGTCTCCCCGACCTCGATAAATACCGATCCTTCGGCATGCTTATTATAATGCGTAGTTATCGCAGTAACTCTAGTTTGGTTATGCTGTCTGCCGTCGCTTCTCATTGTGAACTTGGTTCCTCCTTAAAATGACCCTAATTAACCTTACCCATTGTAACAGAGTCCAACAGGCAGTTCCAACAAAATAAGGGAGCCTGAGCTCCCTTATGGCTTGCTTCCTCATATTTTGGATGGATTGACCTCCGAAGGTCTGCTGACAGGCTTGCTGTAGCTTTGATTATCAGTAGTGCTGACCTTGGCATCTCCATTAACTGTGATTTGCACCTTGGTTGCGGCTCCTGCATTTTCTGTTAACGATAATACAACCGCCCTCATCGCATTGCCAGGAGCTTTTTTATCTGGACCCAGTACCTTATCTGAAAAATCAACCGTGATCAAATCACCGGCCTTTTGAATATGCTTGAGCTCTGATCCAGGCGTCATAACGGCAGAGAGCCCTTTCTTCTGATCAGGCCCAACAATAAGCTGCTCGATGACAGACTGCGCAATATTATCAGTACGTTTAATCATTCGTGTAACAGGAACGTAATAGCTGTACAGATCTTTATTTTGCCCCAGAAAATATAGGGTGACCGGTGTAGACTGACCATACTCCACACCGTCTTGCTTCTCCAGATTAATGCCAAACGCTCTCGTAAGCGGCTCGTCGAGCGGAGTGCCGCCTTGTGGCATTTCCTTTAACGCTTTCCCCTCGACACGCAGCTGCACTTTCTCAACAGAAGGAAATCCGGTTAGCGTCCATACGATGGCTTCTAATATTTTTCTTTCGTCTTGCAGATTATAATCCGTGAAGGCTTTGGACAAATCGACAACCGCAAGCTTCTGGTCCTTCACAATATTGATGCCTTTGACTGTTGTGCCCTTAGGTAAAATTCCTATAAAACCGGAAGGCATGTTTTTGGAGGCTGCGCTTCCCTCAACCATCGATTCCAATGCGGTTTTGGCCACCTCAACCGACTTTTCTACCTGCAAGGCAATAGGAGCGATAAAACCTTTGTCATCCTTGGCATAAACGGTGATTGCCGCAAGGTTCTGGGCAGGTTTGCTGCTGACCGGTTGGGTTACCGTAGGTGCTGCAGCAGGTTCGACACCCGTTGGTGGAGGGTCAATCGGCTGCGATTGTTCCTTCGTACCCAGCAGGGAACAGCCCGATGTCAGCAGTACAATTACGCTCGTCACAGCTGCCAATCGAATCCATGGATATTGTTTCATGATAGTTCCTCCTACGAATAAAATTGTTTGTCCAATTCTCTTATTCCCACTATACGAAGGACAGCCTTCTTTTATGACAACCTGTTTTGTGAATTATAAGACCGAACCGAGTATTGTATTGATTTTATGTATTGATTATTTTTATAATAGGTTATGATTATATGGATCTATGGGTACAAATCATTCGTAGTTCCAAAGTAATAAGAGTATGAGTCTCTCCCATACTAACGAGGTGATGACGATGCAGCCGAGCCCTTCTGGACATGACGTGTTTTTCCGTCAGTTATTTGATCAAAGCACCGACCTGATACAAGGCATTACACTTGATTATAATCTCGCCTATATTTCTCCATCCTGCTCAGCCTTACTTAAACGCTCTCCGGAGGACCTGCTTGGACAGCCCTGCTACAGTCATATATATGAAGACGATCTCATACGATTTCAACAAGCCGTTGAGCAGCTGATTCATGAGCAGGTCCCTTTACATGTCCAGTATCGATATGTGCAATCGAACGGTTCCGTGATATGGCTGGAAAGCAAGGGTTCACTCATTCAAATCGAACACAACCTGATCGGTGTCGGATTCATCACACGAGATATTAGCGGTCACAAGAGCATTGAAGAAAACCTTACCCAGATGGCCTATTATGATTCCTTGACCACACTGCCTAATCGCAGACTGTTTCAGGATCGTTATTACCAGTCACTGTTGGCTGCCAAAAGGTATCAACGCAAGATGGCCCTGCTCTACTTGGATTTGGATGATTTCAAGCTGATTAATGATCATTACGGCCATGCGGTTGGTGATGATCTGCTCAAAATGGTAGCAGCCCGTTTATCCCACTGTGTTCGGGACCCCGATACGGTTTGTCGTTTGGGTGGAGACGAATTCGTCATTTTGCTGCAGCAGTTTGAACAAAAAGAGGATATCGTGAAGGTCTCCGAAAGAGTGCTGGATGCGATTAGCAGCCGTTTTGTCATTCAACACCATGATATTTTTATTACCTGTAGTATGGGAGCCGCTTATTATCCACATGATGGTAGTGATGGCAGCGAGCTGCTCGATATGGCGGATGCCGCCATGTATCAAGCCAAAAAAAGCGGTAAAAACGATATTAAGCTATAAAAGATGTTCATTACGCACATAAGAATAGGAGAGATCCCGATGACCACACCCGTTCCCTATAACTTAAATTCAGCCAGTGTGGCCAATGCGGCCAAAAGCTGGTTGATCCAAAGAGGCGTACAAGTGACAGATATGGCAGAGCTAACTTATTTTCTGCAAAAGGATTACTATCCGACCTTGACGATGGAGCAATGCATCGAAAGCGTAAATGCCGTCATCGAAAAACGTGAGGTTCAAAATGCGATCCTGACTGGTATTCAGTTAGACATGCTCGCCGAGGAAGGCAAGCTCTTGCCTCCTTTACAGGAGATGATCGAGAACGATGAAGGGCTTTATGGATGCGATGAAATTCTGGCCCTTTCCATTGTGAATGTATATGGCAGTATCGGGTTAACAAATTTTGGATACATCGATAAGCTTAAGCCTGGTATTCTCAAGATGCTTAACGATAAGCATGGTGAACACAAGCATACATTTCTCGATGATATCGTAGGTGCTATTGCCTCTGCCGCCAGCAGTCGAATAGCCCATCGCAAACAGGCTGAGAAGGAAATCGATCAGCAAGCTGGAAATTAATTGATATTTGGGATTTAAACTCATGGTATTGAGCTGCTTGCTCACTTTCGTAATAGGAACCCAAAAAACACAGGACGCGCCTCCCGCTGGGGAAGATGCTTCCTGTGTTTTTTGAGTTGAGCTATGAAATCGCTTGAAAATGAACGATACCTTCCTGCTCTGAACGTTTCAAGGCTCCCTGATCCAGTAAATAAATCAGATGCGCCAACGTTTCAGACAAGGCAAAACGCAACTGATGAAGCGTAAGTCTCTCACCAAAGGCTTCCCGGCAAACCTCATACGTAGTCCGAGGCTCAGCTATTAAAGCTTGTCGCATCGTTGCAAGTCTTGCTTCGTGATGATCTATCAGTTCCAGTGTCCTGCGGGAAAACGTCTGAAACGGCTCACGATGCCCAGGATAAGCCCAAGCAACGTCGTAGCTGCTCATATGGTGAAGACTCTGCAAAAAACTCCCCAGCGGGTTCTCATCGATCCCTCCAGGCAAATAGCTGATATTCGGAGATATTTGTGGAATCACATGGTCCCCGCACAGCATCTCCTTCGTTTCCTCTCGGTAGAAGCATACATGACCTGCTGCATGACCTGGCGTATGTATCGTCTCATAGTCATGGTCTCCGAGCCGAATCAGCTCTCCAATAGGGATCGTCGTAACCTGCGGCTGCGGCGATACCATAGCAACAAATTCATCCATATGTGCTTGCATAGGCTGCAGAAGCTCGGCAGGCAGCCCATGAGCCTTGAACAAAGTCAGCAGCGAGTTGGTCATTGGCTGCCCTTCTCCCCACAGCAGCTGTACCTGCTCATAACCGATTGAAGACATGCGAACTGGCGCAGCAGAACGCTCCTGAAACCATCCTGTCAGCCCATAGTGGTCCGGGTGGTGATGAGTCAGCACAATTTGCTCGATATCGCGATAATGAATCCCAAGCTCCTGCAGCACCTGCTCCCAGCATTGCTCAGAAGCTTCTGTATGAAGGCCGGGGTCGATCAGCGTAAATCCATCCTTGCCGCGTATAAGATAGCTGTTCACCCACCGAAGCGGGAAAGGCAGCGGAATTTTGATTTGGTGTATCGCTTCATTATGTAATGTGATAACGCCCATGTGTTCCTATCCTTTCCGCCGTCCTACAAATATCATGCGCTTTGATTCAGTCTTTTCGTAAGGAGAAGCATCATAAGCTCCATACACATTCAAGACCTCAAGCCCAACACGATCCAACATGGTTAGGAAGGCTTCCTGATGATACAGCTTAACCTGCTCCAGATAAGAGCGATCCCGAGCCCCCGGCTCACTCACAACGATGGTTTTACGAACGAACCCATCCTCGATCTTTCGAGTTTCTTCTATCGTGCTGTTTCCTTCTGTTCGTTTTGAAAAAGGGACAAGGTTCCGTTCCACAAACTCCGGGTTCAAAAAGTCGATAATAAACTGACCTTGACCCGACGGTTTCAGAAGACGATAAATCTCTTGCAGCACCTTCTCATTCTCGGCATCCTCTTCAAAATAACCGAATGAAGTAAATAAATTAACGACAGCATCGAATTGCTGGTTGATCTGCACATCGCGCATATCCCCTTGAATCCATTGGACCTTCTGCTCCCTATCCAACCGAACAGCTTCCTTTAGCAGAACGCCAGACAAATCAATCCCCGTAACCTTATAGCCAAAATCAGTCAGGGCCATCGAATGTCTGCCCATTCCACAGCATAAATCGAGTACTTCAGCGCCTTGATCAAGCTTAAGCCATTCGATCATTCCCTTCACCTCATTATAGGCACCCTGCATATCACGATGCTTATACACAAGTAAATAGTCATCTCCAAAGCTTTTTTTATACCAATCTGACATGTATATTCTCCTTTGCTGCAAGCTCTCTATGGGAAGGTAATCCTTATCATCCTGCTTGACCTTATACAATCTTACCAAATTTTTATTAGCGAGTCACAACATACTGAAAAAAAGTAAGCTGCAAAGCAAAAATTCGCTCTTCGTATACTTTATTTTAAAATGAAATAAAGAATGCTATACTAACGAGGGAAATGTCAGGTCACCGTAATTAAATATCTTGGTTGTAGATTCCAACTTGTTGTATACTATAAGCCTATAAATATGCTTGGGATACTTGGGATTGGACGGGATAATCATGCAGCTTCTTGCAATTGAAGAACGAATTAACGGTCGTAAACATAAGGAAATTTATGATTGGATACGACGTCAGGATACGATTTCGAAAATCGATTTATTAGAACACAGCCAAATGACCGGAAGCACATTAACCAGGACATTGGAGGAGCTTACCGATCAAGGCTGGCTGCTCGAAGCAGGCTTTGGGGAATCCACCGGGGGCCGCAGGCCGATTCTGTATCAAACCAATCCAACAGCAGGTTATGTGTTTGGTCTTGATATTTCAAGAATGAACTCCAAATTAATACTATGCGACCTGCATATGAATAAGCTGGATAGCAGCAGCTGGACGATGGATGAAAGTATGACACCTGAGCATTTGCTGGAGCAGATTGCCAAGACCGCCTCCGCTATGCTGCGCGAACATGGTATTGAACCTGCGTCTGTACTGGGCATGGGCATTGGGGCAGTCGGCCCGCTGGACCGATTCTCGGGGGTCATTCTCGAAACGCTGTATTTTCCGGCTGAAGGCTGGCAGGATGTGCAGATCAGCAGCTATTTGCAGGCGCAGCTTGGATTTCCTGTCAGGCTGGATAATGGAGCTAATATGGCTATTATCGGGGAATCGTGGTCAGACCGAAATCGGGATTATCGGCATCTGCTGTATGTTCATCTGGGTGTCGGGATTCGCTCAGCCATGATGTCCAACGGTAAAGTCGTGTACGGCGCCGTTGATATGGAAGGCTCTATCGGCCAAATGATTATTCAGACGGATGGCCCCAGACTCGGTAAACGTGGAAATTACGGGGCTCTGGAAACCTTTGCTTCCATCCATGCTTTGGAGCAGCAAGCCCAATCACGTTTAAAGCAAGGCCGGGAAAGCGTGTTACGTAAGCTTGAATCCGATCCCGAGGCGATCAGCTTCGCTCATTTGGCCCAAGCTCTGCAGGAGCAGGACCCATTAACTGTGGAAATATTTACGCAATCAGCGACTTACTTTGGGATTGGCTTGTCCAATCTGCTCAATATTTTGCATCCCGAAAAGGTCATTCTGGGTGGATCGCTGGTCAGCAGCCATCCAAGCTTTTTTCATACGGCAACACGGGTCGCTATTCAAAATACATATCATTATCCAACGTATCAGGTTGTTTTTAGCCAAGGCCATCTGGGTGAGGAAGCTATCGTCACAGGGGCCGCTATATCCGTGATCAACCAATTGACAGAAATTTGATGAAGCCACTTTCTTTCTACCAAGGAGGACATACCTTATGAATGAACCACAAAAGCCATCCTGCTGCTCAACGAGCCGATCCGATGGAGAAACAAACACTGCATCACATTCATCTGACTCGCCCAGCAGCCCCTCAGCTTCATCTACGCAGTCTCAACCGGACAATTCTGTAGCTAAGCATAACAAGCCCATTGGATTCGAATCCATGGTCTATTTGCCTGGCGGCGAGTTTATGATGGGTACAGACGATCGCGAGGGCTTCCCTGACGATGGAGAAGGCCCTGTTCGCGCCGTTACTATTAAGCCCTTTTACATTGACCCCTATGCCGTTACTAACGCAGAATTCGGCGAATTTATTCGTTCTACCGGTTACAGAACTGAAGCGGAGCAGTTTGGTTGGTCTTTCGTATTTCATTTGTTCGTATCTCCTGAAACCGCTGCAAAAGTTAAGCATGTCGTACAGCGGACACCTTGGTGGTGGAATGTGGAAGGTGCTGACTGGGCGCACCCCGAGGGTCCCGATTCTTCTGTTGAAGACCGGCTGGATCATCCGGTGATCCATATTTCGTGGAACGATGCGGTCGCCTACTGCCGTTGGGCTGGCAAGCGACTGCCTACTGAAGCAGAGTGGGAATTTGCAGCCCGCGGAGGTTTGGTTCAAAAACGTTATCCATGGGGCGATTTGCTGAAGCCCGGAAGTGAACATCTGTGCAATATTTGGCAGGGAAAATTTCCGGACAAAAATAACTGCAGCGACGGGTATGCCGGCACAGCGCCCGTGCATGCTTTTCCACCGAATGGTTATGGCCTCTACAATGTTTCCGGCAATGTGTGGGAATGGTGTGGTGACTGGTTCAGTCCTACTTGGCACCTGACTGGCACGAAGGTGAATCCCACAGGGCCGCAGCACGGAACAAATCGTGTCATGAGAGGCGGCTCCTATTTGTGCCACAAATCGTATTGCAACCGTTACCGCGTAGCAGCACGCAGCTCCAATACACCTGACAGCTCAAGCGGCAATATGGGCTTCCGATGTGCTGCTGATGAACAGTCCGTTTACTCTAAGTGAAAAAGGGTAATCTATAGGGTAGGAGGGATTCGTGCCGTATGGAACTTTTTCTGATCGTTTTGCTGCTTCTTGCTTTAATTGGCGTATCGATGATTTTCAATCGTTTTGTGCCCTTTATCCCTGTTCCGTTAATCCAGGTAGCTCTGGGTGCCCTTGCAGCTGTTATTCCATGGGGTGTTCATTTTACCTTGAATCCCGAGCTGTTTTTTGTGTTATTTGTTGCTCCACTGCTGTTTAATGACGGAAAGCGGATACCGCGCGAAGAGCTTTGGAACCTGCGCGCCCCTATTTTATTGTTGTCCCTCGGTCTCGTATTTGCAACCGTGTTTGTTGGCGGCTACGTGATCCACTGGCTGCTCCCTGAGATCCCTTTATCGGCAGCATTCGCATTGGCAGCCATCTTATCACCGACGGATGCCGTAGCAGTAGGTGCTTTATCAGGAAAAATCCGGATGCCCAAAAAAATAACACATCTTCTTGAAGGTGAAGCCTTAATGAACGATGCTTCCGGGCTGGTAGCGTTCAAATTCGCAGTAGCAGCCACAGTCAGCGGTGTGTTCTCACTACCCGAAGCGACGGCCAGCTTCTTTCTGATTTCCATCGGTGGGCTATTATGCGGCTGTCTCCTGTCTCTGCTCATTATACGACTGCGCGTATTTCTTCGTCACCTGGGGATGGAAGATACTACCATACATATGCTGATCCAAATTTTAACTCCATTCCTGATCTATCTGGCTGCTGAGGAATTAGGTTTGTCCGGCATTCTTGCGGCTGTAGCGGGCGGGATTGTCCATGCCATTGAACGCGATCGTTCCGAATCCTCACTGATGGAATTAAAAATTGTTTCGGTCAGTACCTGGAGCATGATACTGTTTATTTTAAATGGACTTGTTTTTCTCATTCTTGGTCTGCAAATTCCGAACGTGGCCGAAATTGTCATCAAGGACTTAACCATCAGCAATGTCCAGATGCTTGTCTACATTCTTTTAATATCGCTAACGCTAGTCGTACTTCGGTTTGTTTGGGTGTATGGCTTTTGGCGAGCAGAATCGTCATTCAGCAAAAAAGAGCATATCGGGAAGCCGCAGCTCCGACCTGCTCTGCTGATAGCCATATCGGGTGTCAGAGGAACGATCACCTTAGCGGGAGCTTTTTCGATTCCCTTGTTTCTGAACGACGGAACCGCTTTTCCTGAACGTAACGTGATTATTTTCCTGGCCGCAGGCGTTATCCTTATCTCACTTATAACTGCAAGCGTCCTGCTGCCCCTGCTTTCAGACAAACCTGATACCGGCAAGGAACGCGATAAGCAGCGTTTGGAGCAGGATGCCAAGATCCAACTGTTAGAAGCAAGCATACATACCGTTAAGGAAGAAATTAACGAAGACAATAAAGATGCAGCTTTGTCGCTCATCTCCGATTACAACAAGCACATTCAGCAAATTCGCAGTGACGGGCTGGCAAGCCAAATCCAATTCCGCAAAATGGAGCGTGAAATTCGGTTGATCGCCTTGAATGCGGAGCGTCGAGAGGTCAAACGTTTGGTCGACGAAGGTACGCTTAACCAAGAGGCTGCTTATACACTGAGTCTGCTCCTGAATCGTTCAGAAATGCTTGTAACCCGCCGCTTGCAATATATTCTCAGACTGTTTCTGGTTATGCTGAAGCGTTCGATCTGGAAATTATTTGGCGGAGGCCGGAAAATGTCAGAACCTCTCCCCATCGAGCAATTTGAAATACTGAAAGCTGCCAAACTGTTGACTTCAAAAGCAGCTATCACCGCGATCCAGAACTATATAAACAGTGAAAATAAAGATGCAGCGCATGAGGTTATTTCGAATTACAGACAACACATGCAAAAATTGAATAGTATATTCAAACCCGCACCTTCCTACGAGGATTTTAAAAAGCATAAAAAGGAACTGCAATTCAAAGCGATTCAGTTAAACCGCAATAACATCCAAAGCATGTTTCAAAACGGCGATATTAATCGCGGTCTCGCTACGCAGCTGCGACAGTTCGTCAGCTTTCTGGAGGTTTCCATATTGGTCGATGAAGAGATTGATTGAAGGAGAGTGTGCTGAAGAAGTGCAGCTGCGCGGCCGAGATGTTCCTCCAATCGCTGTTGTTCCCAGAGATTTTGATTGAATAAAATATGTAGCGGTAAAATTCCGGGAACAAAGGCGAACGCTTACGCTTCTGCAGAACACCTCGACCGCTCCGCCCATACTACATCACACTCTAAAGATGGATAAAAAAGCAAGCAGCCTGTTACATGAATTCGTAACAGGCTGCTTGCTTTTACACTCTAAACTGGAAATCCAATAAACTCTCAAAGAAATAAATTCATTTATAACGAACTAAGCTGTCGAAGCCTCGTCATCCTTAACATCCCCGTGCAGCTCCTGAAACAGCTGGACGAACTTGGCGTGCTTGCGCAGCGATTTTTCATGAATCAGGTTCAGCTTGCCATTGTCCAATTGACCAAAGCGCTCGATAAGCTCTTCATTCTCCTGTGACCAATCAAAGCCGTCAAATACGCGCAAACATGTGGTCCAGTTCTTCACATACTTGCCTTCCTGGAACAAATATCCATTGGCGTACAAGGCGATGCTTTCCTGCATGGCACGGCTGGACGAGCTGTATTGCGGCAGTCCCGGTTGCTCCGGCATTAACGGAAGCAGTGTGGTGAAGAACTGATGCAAAATCTCGATATAGGTGGACGGATCTTGGCGAATTTTACGAGCCAACTCGTAGGAAGGCTGCATTTTACCTGTCAACAGCATCGTTGCCGTAGAGTACAGCCAGCTGAACGAAGTGAAATTTTTATTATAGGAAGTCAAATTCGCACGGCGTTCTACGCCAGCTCCTTTTAAGAACACATTATGATCGACGACCTGCTGAATAACCAGATTTAATGGATCGATACTGTCAAACGAATGACCCAATTCTTTACTTACGAGCTGTACCTTGGAGTTAATGTCACCGAACAGCTGCTTCTCTTCTTCTTCACTCAAACCAATATAGATTTGTACAGCGAGCTCGCTCTCCAGCAATTCCAAACGACGACGTTCTAGCTGCTCGACAAGACCTTGCTGCTGCTCCAAATCCAAAGTAATTTCTTCGTTGTCCGGATTACGGCGCTGTTTGATACGAAGTGCAGTGATCTTTCTTTCGTGACTGCGCACTTCTTTGATCATTTGCTCATTCACGTATCCAAGGGCAAGAATCCGGTGCTGTCCATCCAAAATGCTCAGTTTGGAGCCAGGACGCAGGTAAAGTCCATTATCTGCTTTAGCCAGCGAGCTGACCTCACGCAATGACAAGGTTACTGGACCAAAAAACACACGGTCCAAATCTCTTTCCTGCAAATAATTAGCTATCTTTCTCCGCTGTCCCCCGCTCAGCTTCCGCTGTACCATGGGATCAATCGAAGTGTAGTTCAAAATATCTTGTACCTGTATTGCAACCGTTGCGAGTCCAAAGTTCTCACAGAACGGGAAAATCGTCATATTCAAGCACAATCCATCCATTACATTGCATCCTCCTTAGCTTTGTCCAACAGCTCATCCTCGCGGATCAGAAACAAGTGATGCTCCTGATAAAAGTCTTTAATGTATTGGTAAGCCTTCATAATACGTGAACGTCTTGGCAAACGGTCTTTCTCATCGCCCACAAAAATAGCGTTCCAATCAATATGAGGCAATATTTTCATCGCATACTCCAGTGCATACCGGTTAAAGCTTCCCGTCTTGGTTGCTTCACCATGGAATACCATAGCCATCGCGATTTGCATATTTTCCGTCCAACACAGCTCACCCTTTTCAGGATCCGGCAAATAACGAAGCAATGCATCAAAATAATAGGAAGCCAGCTTCTGCAATTCCTCAATGTCCTTCGGTTGGAAGTAATATCCGTTGTTACGTGCTGCTGATTTCAAACGACCCTCAAATAAACCTACCAAAATTTCAACAAGCAAATGATAAGAGAACAAAAACTCAGGTCCTTTGCCGCGTTCAGTAAACATATCTACCGAAATCTGTTTCATCGCAGGATCCTGCTCGGCAATTTGAGTAGCCAGAACGTGATAGAATCTACGCTGCTCTCTCAGTACTGCCAGATTACCGCCGATTTTACGTGGAAGCTTGTTAATATCAGAGAAAAGCTGGCGTTCCTGACGTGCATTAATATCGAGATAAATCATCGTAGACATCGGGAACGAATACAGCTTGCTCAGCTTCTCGGATATTTCCTCCATTCGGTCATATTCGCGGCGATCCTTTGCACGAGTCATGTTGCTTTGGAGGGTTTCCATTAAACGACGAAAAGCGGCCAAACGATGCTGCCCATCTACCACGTACAGCTTTTCAATTGCTTGTAAGCGGTAAACTTTATTTTCGGCATCATATTCTCCAGCACCTCTAGCAGAAAGAATAATACCCGGAAAGTAAATTCCTTGCTTGTGCTCCAGGAAGAGCATGATATAGTCAATCAGCTTTGATAAATTTTGGGGAACTAATGAACGTTGAACCTCCAAATCTACTTCGTATATGGAAAACAGCTTGCTCATCGGTAATGTCGTAGTTAGTGTTGTCTGACCAAATGTCCTCGATGCGGCACCGGGTATCTCGATATACGAGGACGTCTTTTGCCCTGCCAAAAGCTCTGACAGAGATGAAATCGTATCCATTCTTTTTCCTCCTTATAGTCAACCATTATCTTTGTAAGTATTTTACTATAAAACACTGATATAAGTACATTATACACTGAAAAATCACCAAACATTCAACTTTTGATAGAAAATTCCCGCATTTATGCCTGTTTTTATTATGATTTTAACCAAATTGACTATTTTAGACGCTTATTCACATTATT
Source organism: Paenibacillus periandrae (assembly GCF_022458865.1). GTDB lineage: Bacteria > Bacillota > Bacilli > Paenibacillales > NBRC-103111 > Paenibacillus_S > Paenibacillus_S periandrae. The sequence goes on from NZ_JAJNMU010000002.1 coordinate 268,402, forward strand.
GAGATGTCAAATTAATGAAAAAATCCTTTAAATTAATGCAAGATGGCAAGGACGGCTTCAAGAGACTGCGGCTCGATTCGCTGGATAAGATCACCATATTCCGCTAACCGCTGCTCAATTGTGTGCAGCGTGAAGTCCTCGATACGGCAATGATTTCTCAGTTCTTCCCACTTAAGTGGTGTAGACACGGTTGCCGCTGAACGGGCCCTGGGTGTATAAGGAGCCGACATGGTTTTACCCTGCCAGTGCTGCAGGTAATCAACATAAATTAAATTCCCGCGATTTTTCTTCAGTCGCTCTATCGTGAATAAGTCTGGATACTTCTTAGTTAAATAATTACCCAAAAAATGCCCAACCAATCGCAATTGTTCAAAGGTATAACGTCCGTGCTGAATAGGGATTACGATTTGAATGCCAGTTGCCCCTGAGGTTTTGGGTATGGATTCAATGCCCATCGTACTCAAGGCCTCGCCAACCAAAAGCGCCGCGTGCATGATGCGGGGCTCGACCTCCACAGAGGGATCAAGATCCACAATCCATTCCGCTGGCAATTCATCGGAAGTATAGTGAAAGGATGTATGAAATTCGAGGCAAGCCAAATTGCCGAGCCAAATGAGAGTCGGCAAAGAGTCCAGATTGACATAGGTAATGTCCTGCAGGGTCGCTGTATGAACAAAGGAAGGAGTCGGTTTGGGGACCGCTTTTTGATAAAAGGATTTACCATCCACACCGTTCGGAAAGCGGATGGTTGTCAGGTAACGGTTCTTACAATAGTGAAGTAAATAGGGAGCCAGAATGGTCAGCTTTTGCAAATACTCCAGCTTGGTGATTCCAGCATTTGGCCACAATAATTTTTCTGGGTTGGTGACCGTAATTTCGTGCCCTTCTATAAGCACAGTACCTTTAATGGATGCTCCCACTTCAAACCCCTCTTCCACATATACTGCTGAAAATCATGATAGCACTTTAACTTTCTTTTTTGGCTTCTTATCTGTTTTCCCCTCGTCATCAGACGTCTTGACCGCTTCCAGACTGGCTTGCAGAGCGGACATCAGATCAATGACATTGGTACGTGGCTGCTCCGGCGCAATCTTCACCTCTTCGCCAGCGATTTTGTGCTGGATTGCATCCAACAAGGCGGCTCGGTAGTCATCTTTATACTTTTCAGGCTCAAAAGGAGAGGTCAGCTGTTCAATCAGCATCTTGGCCATCGTTAACTCTTTATCATTCACTTGAATTTGTTCAGGCAAATTAGGAATCTGCGCGATGGAGCGAATCTCATCAGGGTAGTAAATAGTTTCCATAACTAAACAACGGTCAATAACGCGTATGCAGGACAAGCTGCTTTTGGAGCGGATGGAAACCTTGGCAATCGCGATTTTCCCTGTTTGTCGAAGCGATTCCAGCAGCAGATTGTACGCATTAGCACCTGTGTCACCAGGGGACAAATAATAGGTTTTTTGAAAATAAATCGGGTCGATCTCATCAAGCGCGACAAAATCCAGAATTTTGATTTCCTTATTCACTTCGCCATTCAGACTGTCCAGTTCATCTTTATCAAACAACACAAACCGTCCCGATTCGTACTCATAACCACGGGCAATTTCTTCCCATTCCACCTCTATATCACATGTCGGGCATTTACGCACATAAGAAAGCGGTGTGGAGCATGTCTTATGGATATAACGCATGGAAATCGATTTATCCTCCGTAGCGGTAAACATCTTCACAGGCACATTAACGAGCCCAAAGCTGATCGAGCCTTTCCATAACGTCTGCATGGTGGTCCCTCCTAAATCTAATTGCCCTTAGTATGCCTTTCTTTCACTTTAAGTATGAACTCCATAACGAAAACAAGATTCGTTAATGAAACGGCTTCATCTCGGAGATAATTAATAATGTAAGGCATTTTAAATCCGTTCGGAGGATTATGATGATCATGACACCCGTTATTCCGTTTGAACCGATATCGACTGACAAGATTCCTCAGGGCGAGTCATGGATTGCACAAATCAAATGGGACGGGGTTCGTATGCTCACCTATTTTAATGGGCAGGACGTAAAGCTCTTCAATCGCAAGCTGAACGATCGCACCCCACAATATCCCGAGCTGTTGACGATTTCATCCTACTGCGATGCACAATCAATCATTCTGGATGGGGAAATTATTGCATTTGATCACAATAAACCGTCGTTCCACGAAATTATGAAAAGAGATCAAACACGTAAAGCAAACCGTATCGAATACATACAAAATCAGGTTCCCGTCGTCTATATGATATTTGATATTATTTTTTTTAATGGTGAATGGGTTACCGCCAAAGCTTTACAGGAGCGGCAGCAAATTTTATCGAACCTAATTGTACAAAATGACCTCATTCAGCTGGTACAAAATCATTCAGATCCAGAACGATTGTTTGAGGTTGTCAAAGTTCATGGACTTGAAGGAATTGTATGCAAGGACCTTAACAGCACCTACACCCTGGATGGCAAGGATCAGCGATGGCAGAAGAAAAAGAACTACAAGGATGTAATTGCTGTCGTAGGTGGAGTCACCTTGCGCTCTGGAGTCGTGAACTCCTTGCTGCTTGGATTGTACAATGAGCAAAAGCTTGTCTATATCGGGCATGCAGGGGCTGGCAGGCTGTCCAACAACGAATGGCTTCAATTTACGGATTTGATTCAACCGCTTATCCAGACGGAGCGTCCTTTTATCAATAAGCCTGAACGGAGTCGAGAGGCGATTTGGATCCAGCCTGTTATTACTGTAAAAATTCAATTTATGGATTGGACCCCTCATTTCATTTTAAGGCAACCGAGCATCCAATCCTTTGTTACTGTACCACCTGAGGAATGTACGTTTGAATCGGAATGAGGAGATTAACATGATCTATGTTGGCTGTCATGTCAGTATACGGGGAGGATATTTGCAAGCAGCCAAAATGGCGTCTCAAATCGGAGCGTCCTCCTTTCAATATTTCCCCAAAAACCCAAGAAATCTTGCCATCAAATCGTTTAATCTACACGATGCCGAGGCATGTGCGAGGTTCTGCCATGAGAATGGCTTGCTTTCTATTGGACATGCTCCTTATCCATTAAATCTGGCTGTTGAAGAGGATATGAGCGAAGTGATGCTCAAGGCGATTCTTAACGGGTTGGACATTACCAATAGCTGCGGTTCGATAGGCTTGGTCGTGCATTTTGGAAAATACCGCGGAGCAGACCCCTTGCAAGGCTATAAAAATATTATATCTTTGCTCAACAGGACACTGCGGCACTGGCATGGCAAGGCTTGCATTTTGTTGGAAAACCAAGCCGGAGAAGGCACGCGAATGGGTACAACCCTGGAGGAGCTGGTGCAGATCAGGAATCTGTCGGAGTATCCCGATAAAATCGGCTTTTGCCTGGACACCTGTCATGCATTTGCGAGCGGTTTGTGGACTGGAGATAACTGGAATGATGTAGCGCGGAAAGGAGCAGAGCTTGAATATTTTGATCATTTAAAGGCTGTTCACTTAAATGATTCGATGTATGCTTCCGGTTTAAGGCGTGATCGGCACAGCAATATCGGTAAGGGGCACATCGGCGAAGCACCGACCAAACAGCTCTTGCATGCTTCTGTCCTGCAAGGTCTGCCATTCGTATTGGAAACGCCGACACAAAATGGCTCTCATCAATTGGAGATTTCTTATGTGCAGTCACTTCTGAATCTAAGCTAATCGAAAAAGCCCTCAGATTGAAGAGGGCTTACATGGAATTTGATGAGACGCAGCATCAGTCTAAATCATTTTGTGATTACGTTGGTCTGACGGGAATTTCCATAATGTTCAGTGTGTCCAGTGTGTCCGGTATGCCCATGATGTGTTGTGCCTGCCATGAGTCCATGGAAATGCTTTGCTCTTTCCAAATGGTGGGCTTTTAATTGGTCGTGGTAATGATGCATCTTCATATGCCAATCATACATTTGCTTGTGATAGGCAGCGTGATCATGTGTATACATAGGCATTGGATCATGAGTAAAAGACATTTCGATAACCACTCCTCGAATTATTGTTGTTTAGTTTACCCAACCAGTCTATGGGGTTTCATCCAAAAGCAGCACGGCCATTGCCTATAGATGAAAAAAATCACCGTGACAGTTGTCCATCACAATAATTTTAAAAATAAAGGCTATCCCTCAGCCATAGTATCATGGTTTGGGGATAGCCTCATAATCGTGGTGAGCTTCTACTAGCCTTATTTCCCTGATGCTTCCAAACGAGTTTGTGCGAAACGCCAATTGATAGAGTCATAGGATGGCAGCTCCCCATCTGGCCCTGTCAGTTTTCCGTTAAATTCACCGTTCGCGTTTTGAGTTACGGTCGCTTTCCACCATCCGCACTCGCCTTTTTCGTAATTGAAGGTTTCACCGTCATCATCGTACAGCAGACCTTCACCAGGCTCACTGCCAAAATGCACGAGCTCCAGCGCAACCCGAGTTCCTGCGTGCGGAACATGCGGCAGGTCCGGCATCATCGGTATGACCGATCCGCTTTTGACAAATACCGGAATTTGCTCCAAGCTTGCATGAATCCGGATAACTCGTCCTCCCGTATAACGTTCACCTGTCTCCAGTCCATACCAGATTCCAGACGGAAGAAGAACATCCCGCTCCCATTCTCCTTCGACGAGTGGAGCTACCAGCAGGGCATCACCAACCATAAACTGGTCATCCCACTCTCTGGCTTTTTTCTTGCCGTAAGCACCATCAGTTGTATTCAGGATAGATGGCTCGGCATCAGGTCCGCCAGCTTCTGCTTGTGCAATCTCAGCAGCAGATATGGCAAATGGCATCGCTCGGAAAGGCGGTATCCCCTGCTCACGGTAAAGGGCAAAATTGGAATACAGATAAGGCAGCAGTTTCATCCGCAGCTTGATATAATGGCGAATAATTCCTTCCACTTCCGGGTAGGACCAAGGCTTCGTGCCATCGCCCCAGGCATTAAGCATCGCAAGAGATGAGAAGCATACCGTTTGCATCCGCCTAACCCAGTCCTCCGCATTACGGGCTCTACGCACCTCCGGTGTCCACAGCAGCCCGCTGAAAGAGGAATTACAAACCGCGCGGATAAACTGCTTATGGTCATACAGGTCCGAATAGAGCACATAAGGCATCGATGAAGCTGCCCCATTGGAAGCTCTGACAAGTCCATACGTTCTCTGATTACGGCTATGGTACAGATCGTAAGTCATTTTTTGAAACATCAGGCCGTATATTTGCCTCATCTGTTCACCATCCATACCGGAAGGAAACTTGGCGTGTCCAGGGAACATCCAGGAATTGTTCGTCAGTTCGCTGCCATCACATTCATCCAGCTTATAACCGGATACACCGATCTGAACATGCTGCTCATCGTGTTGAGTTTTATACAGCTGCTGTGCTTCAGGCAAGGAGTAGTCCGGTGCAAGCCCACCCCAAACCGTATGACTGCCTGAAAGCGGCTGCAGCTTCGAATAGAGCTCGGTTTCCGGCGATACAAAAGGGTGCTCCCACAGGTTCACATGAAAGCCGTTATGCTCAAGCTGTTGGACAAATCGCTCCGGCTCGGGAAACCTTGATTTCTCCCATTCATAAGTTACCGGATAGCTGTGGCTATGCCAACCAGGTTCAAGCCCTATCACATCGCAGGGAATATCATGCTCGCGAAACTGTCGCGCCTCCTCCAATACCTCTTTTTCGTTAAACAACGTTGGGACACGGTGCCAGAAGCCAAGACCCCACTTGGGCGGAAGCACACCGCCACCACAGTATAAGTTGTATCTGGATACAACATCGGAGAGAGTCGGACCGCCAAACACATACACATCAGCACCTTCAGCTGGAATTTGAATCTCTACCCGTGAAGCAATCGGTGTAGCTTTCCAGCCCTTATCCGTGTTGCGGTTGCGGATCTCTGAACGGTCTGTATCCTCCTGCTTCAAAGTAGAGCCGCAATGGATCGTTACGATCCGCGATGTATCCACCCACACACCGTAGCCCAGATCGCTCACGTAAAAAGGCACGGGAGCATGCGTTTCGCCTGTATCCTGCTTGGGATCACTGTTAACGCGCAAATAACGTGTTCGTCCCCGCAGATTCATTCTTAATAATTGAAGCCCCGTACCATACAGCTTCTCCGTTTGGTTAAGTGGAAAAGACAGAATATGTCCGCTTCTCGCTTCCTCAAGCTGAATGCTTTCCCAGGCAAATGGCGGTTGGACCGCCGGCTTCTGGCTCAATGCATCCGTTCTAGGTGAAACTCCCATCCAGGTAAGTGGTGTGATCGCTTGCGGATCTCCAATCGTGAAGCGCCATACACCTGGTGCCGCTTCTTCCCATGCTTGCATGTTCATATGAATCCCCCGTCTTCTCAATAATAGGTGCTTTTATATTGTTGGAACCTTAATGGCAGTCGTCGTGCCGGTCTCACTGGACAGCTTCGCGTAGTGAACAAGAGCCTGGGTTTTCAAGTAATCCATGCCGCTCGTTTCGGCTTCACGCCCCTGCTGCAGCGATGCGATAAACTCAGCCAATGTATCGGTTTCGTCAATACCGCTCAAGTCATCAACGATTGTGCTCTTACCGTCCTTGATAATCCTGATTTCCTTGTTGGTTAATTCCAGGGCACCTTCGGTTCCCTCAATCCGCCAATTGCCCCACCATGAGGTTTCTGTACCTCTCGCAGCTATTGAGGCGTTATAAGTCGCTATCAAGCCACCCTCGAGTTCGAGTAAGGCATAGGTATTGAGGACAGCGCCTTCCTCTTTCCAGCCGCCTATCGGGTTGTACAGTCTGGCTTGCACCGAGACACCTTCTCTTCCGCTAAAATACCGAAGCATATCAAAATGGTGAACACCGATATCATCCAGAACACTCACCGTATATTTGCGCTCCACTTGATGAAACCGATGGAACTGCACATCCAGAGTGGAAATGCTTCCAATAGCACCATTATCAAGAAGCTGCTTCATTTTGCGTATAAAAGGGAGCCTGCGGTAATTTTCTGCAATCATGAACGGAATGTGTTCCCTCGCTGCACGAGATACAATTTCAATCGATTCTTCAAAATCAAAAGAAATCGGTTTCTCGCACAAAACAGCAAGCTTTCGGTCAAAGGCTGCGTTATTCACTCGCGTGTGGATCATCGGCGAGGTCACATTAACCAGAAAATCCACCTGTTCGTTAAGAAGAGCTTCCTCCAAGGAAGCGTAAAAAGGAAACGGATCATCGTTCATCTTCTCTTTCATCGCTGGATCAACCTCAACGACCGCAGCCAATAATCCTTGATCTCTAAGCCGCTTATACCAACCGAAGCCTGCAGCTCCCAAACCAACCAATATTGCTCTCATCGTTTCCCAATACCTCCTATGTCTGATACCGAAACCGGAAGCTTTTGAGTGCATGCCTCCGCTTACCTTTATTGCTGATTTTTGTGATGATTCGGACCGGCATGGCACCATACGGTTACAATAGGATCGTCCTCACTTGAAATCAGATGGTGATCTTCACCGGGCTCTACAATCACGATATCCCCGGTGGTAACAGGAATGAGGTTGCCATTGAGCTCCATCATTCCGCTTCCTTGCATAATAACAAAGGCTTCACAATCCCCGTGTACATGATAATCCCTACCATCCGGACCGTCATGAGTATGACTTCGTTCTCCTCTCGCTGAGAAAGCAAGACCCCCTGAAGACAAATACGCCCCCGGCATAACATCCTGCAAAATGTGGCCGCTCCCGATATCCCGTAAATCGCTTATACGCAGCTTTTTCATTTGTTATTCCTCCCATATGTATTAAATCTTGATCTTTTTCCAAGCGCCTCGTTGAAACCTCCAGTAAATGAGCATGGAGCGTACAAATTGATCAATAGCTATCGCTATATATAAACCGATGATTCCCCATCCAAAGCCGTAAACCAATAAGTAACTAAGTACAACCCTCACGCCCCATACTCCTATTAAAGTAGAGATCAGAGGAAACCGCGTATCGCCCGCTCCTCTAAGCGCACCACCCAGAATGAATTGGGATATTTGTGAGATTTGGATAAGGCCCACGATTCTCAGTGCCCAGGTACCCTCAAGGATGATCGCTTGATCGCCGGTATATAAGCTCAGAATATTCGGAGCCAATAGTACAAAGGAAGCACCCATCACTCCACCAACCCACATACCGTATTTTCGAATTTGCCATACATACATTTCGGCAAGCTCGATTTTTCGTACACCCAGGGTCTGACCGACTAGCGTAGAGGCAGCGATGGCAAAAGCAAATCCAGGCATAAACGACATCCCGATTATACTTGTCACAAGCTGGTTGGCAGCCAGTGAAACCGTTCCCAAACCTGCACAGATCTTAACGACTGTCATGATCCCAAGACGCATGATTAATTGCTCGATACTAGACGGGATACCGATCTTCAGCATACGAGCCATGACGCTTTTATGAACCCGCTTGACATCCCCCCATCTAATTTGTACTGCAAATCTTCCGCTAATCATGACCACGACCAAGCAGATCAGGGTTAATGCCTGGGCAAATAGAGTAGCGATCGCCGCTCCAGTTACCCCCATTTCCGGAAAACCAAGCTGGCCATAAATAAGCACAAATGTCAGAGCAATGGACAAAACGCCCGAAAACACATTAATCTTCATCGGGGTTTGCGTATCCCCTGCCCCGCGTAAAATGGCAGAAAGCGTTGAAGAAATGGAAGAAAAGCCTATAGAAAGAAAAATTATCCTTGCATAAGGCAATCCGTATTGAATCACTTCTTCATTAGCTCCCATGACACGCAGCAGCACATCCGAATAAAGAAAGGTAAATGAAACCACGATTACAGACAATATCGAGCCGAACAGCAGGGATTGTCCCGCCGCGCGGTTGGCTTCCTCCCTATTTCCCGCACCTGAGGAACGGGCCACGATTACGGTTGTGCCTGTATTTAAGGCCGCAAACAGAACCATCATCAACATATACGGTTGGCTTGTCAGACCCACTGTCGCCACGGCAGCAGCTCCCAAACGTCCGACCAGAATCATTAGCAGCATTTGTGTGACATTGAGCAGCAGCATCTCCGCCAAGGAAGGCCCTGCCAGCCCGATAATCATTTGACGAATGGCTTTCTTATTGTGCGGATCGATCAGCACAAAGTCATTTAGAGGCTTCAGTGATGGTTCAGCGCCGCCTTCAAGCTTCTTTCCCGAAATCATGTCTGGCACCCCTTACCTACAAAGCTAGCCTCGTATGCCTATTATAAAGAATAGTTTCACGATCCGGGATGGCAAAACTTTAACGGGGTTGTGTTTTTTTATCATCTCTCTATGAATCTATGCTACGAAGTATTTCATACCTAGTATATCATCTGGCGGCATGTTACTATATATGCAAAATCCGCTGTAATCTTCCATCCACTATAGAAGGAGTCGATAGAGGTGCACAAACAATCTAATGCTCTATCATCTGAGGTATTGGCTTATCTAGATCGAATTGGGTACAACGGCCCGATGGATACAAGTCTGACTATGCTATCCCAGCTACAGGAGTGTCATCTTCATACGGTGCCTTATGAAAATTTGGATATTGTGAACCATCTCCCGCTTTCACTTGCGATTCCTGATCTGTATGACAAGATCGTAGTTCGCCATCGCGGCGGCTACTGTTTTGAGCTTAATGCACTGTTTGGATGGCTATTACGCGAGCTTGGCTATTCCGTGACCGATTACTTTGCCCGTTTCTGGCGTGATGAACCGAATGAGCCGCCCAAACGCAGACACCATGTCCTTCAGGTAGAGGTTGCAGAAAGCCGCTATCTATGTGATGTTGGAGTAGGTGGAGCCGTTCCGTGCCGACCGATCCAGATGATAGAAAATTTGGAGCATCAGCAAGGTGATGAGTGTTATCAGCTGCAACGTGATGCGTATTATGGCTGGGTGCTGTGCGAACAAAAAGGCGATCAATGGAGACGGATCTATACGTTCACTGAAGAACCCCAGCTACCCAAGGATTACCTGATGGCATCTTATTGGTGCGAGAACGCCCCGGATTCTCCCTTCACCAAGGAAGCAAAAGCCGCCATGCGTACAGCAGCTGGCCGTCATACACTAGCAGGATCAGAATTTCGCAGTTTTTCTGAAGACGGTGTTCAAATATACATACCACAAACACAAGAAGAGTATGCCAAGGCATTGCAAACCTACTTTGGAATTGTAATCACATAGCAAGGTTGAAGGACTTTCTGGCGTGCTTGAGATGGTCAAAGTCCAAAAAATCCCCATCCAGCAGCTGCTCTTAGAATAGCTTTAGATTTTGGTGCCATACTATAATGTTGTCACTCAAAAATGTGGAGGCTATTACATGAACATTCAAAGAGCACAAGAAATCATCGCTTCACCCACCATGGTTAACGTAACCTATCAGGGGGATCAGATCTATATTCAAAACGTTGATGAACAGACGGAAATGGCTAGAATCTATACGCTTGACGAGCCTGAGAAGGAATGTACGGTCCCCCTGCACAATTTAATTGAACAATAAAAACACGCAAAAAAGTCGTCTCCGCTACGGGGGCGACTTTTTTAGGTTAAAGCCAAAAAGACCTCTCAGGCTCATTCCTAATTAAAGAAATGGAGCATAAGAAGGCTTATAGGATCAGTAATTTGCTTTATACTAAATCAATCGTTGGCAGTTCATTTACAGACTTTACTGGCGGATCTATAGCTTGCCCATTGTCGCGAACCAATGTGTAATATTCATAGTTACCGATAACTGTGTAGTCAGACTCCATAACACCGGGATAAGCACGATTTACCGAATACACCTGACTCTTGTGAGCTTGCAAAGCCTGACCCTTGTGGATGCGATAGTCGCTAATATCGACTTTACTCGTGATGAGGCACTTATTTGACGGTCCCGAGTCCTGACAATGATCATAATAATGCGGAATCGAAGTATACAAAAGTCTCGGAAGCTTGGAAGCAGGATACTGCTGTTCTGCTAAAATGACGGCTTTCTCCGTTGCCAGTGAAATCGTAATGTGATCTGCATGACCAGTAACCCCATCTGGCGGGAACGTCACGATGACGTCGGGCTCGAGCTCTATGATCGTTGTGCGGATTCGATCAACCAACTGATCCATATCCTGTTCGATTAAACTTCCATCGGGATAACGATATAAAATTAATTGGGCAACTCCCAGAATCGAGCAAGCCTTTCGCAATTCTTCTTCACGGTGCAGGGCCAACTGCTCTCGAGAAGCAAATTGGAACTCTCCTGATTTGCCCTTACATCCCGACGTGGCGCATAGCAAGATAACCTCATGTCCAAGGTGATGAAGCTTGGCTATAGTTCCCCCAGCCGCAAAAGATTCATCATCTGGATGAGGAAATATAAACAGCAATTTTTGTTGCGAATGGTTGTTCAATTCCTTCAGCTCCTAGCCTATGTTTCTGATTGATGGAATGTGGACTTCAGATAAGATAATCCCATCGCCATAACACCGTAAATAGGGTCTTTCTTTGCCGTATCCAGCTGAGCCAACGGAGCAAATTCTTTAAGCTTGTGGATTAAAATATCGCCAACCAGGTTTTCGTTTTGCAAGACGCCACCCTGTAAGATCATCGTAAACGGTTTTTCCGTTAATTGCAATTGCTTAATGACTGCACGGACACCGAGAAATAATTCATGACCGGCATCAGTCAAAATATTCACAGCTTCCCGATCACCCGAGGACGAAGCCAGGCTAACCAAACGGGACAGCTCACCTAATTTTTCTACTGAATAATCTGAGCTGTACACCCAGTTAAATAAGTCCTCTGCATCACTCATGCCCAAATGAGGGAAGATCCATTCTCCAAGCCTTGTCGCCTCCCCTCTTCCGTCATGTGCTTTAAGAATAGCCTTTACCGCTTGTTTACCTATCCAATAGCCGCTGCCTTCATCTCCAACCCGATGACCCCATCCGCCGGCTCTCGAGGTTTCACCGCGTTCATTAATACCGAATACAATCGATCCGGTGCCAGCGATGACAAGGATTCCGGGTTGTCCTGCTGTCGCCCCTAGCAATGCCGCAAATCCATCATTTTCTACGACTAAATGCTTAACCTGAATATGCAGGTGCTCCAGAACTTCTTGCACCAAGCCCATAATAATCTGCCTGTCATAAGCTGTATCCAGCCCTGCCAATCCAAACACTGCACATTCGATTTCGATTTCCGTGTCACTCACGGAAGCTTCAGCACCTTTTCTTAAATCCACTATTGCTTCCTGTATGCCGCTGATTAATTCCAGCACGACAGCGTCCCTGCCGATCCCTTGATAATTACAAGAGCCAGCCTTTCCCTGTCCCAACGTATTGCCCATTGCATCCATGAATACGACAAGACACTTTGTTCCTCCCCCATCAATGGCAAGGAGAGGAATTGTCAATTTCCCCATCAGGCTTCACTCCACCCATGAATCACTTGGTCCAGATGTTGAAGGGCACGCTCATTGTTCCCCTTCGTTTCATGCAGCCATTGAAGATGGGACAATTGCCGGGTTTTCCGCTCTTCAATCATTCGCTTCATTTCCTTTGGACTTGGGCCACCCGGTAAAGAACGAATTTCCACAAAATGGATAGGGTCCAACGCCTTGCGTAATGTATCCACTTGTAATGACACATCGCGCCCGATCACCTGCTGAGCGATTTCGTTAACCAAAGGCAATGTAATCTCATTAGCTGCCAGCCCGTCAGATAGTGCCTTTTTCACAACGCCACTGACAATATGATGAGCTTTTCTAAAAGATAAACCATCCGTTCTGACCAAGGTGTCAGCCAGCTCGGTGACAGTTGCAAAGCTTTTTTGTGTACGCTTGAGAAGTACCTCTTTGTTTACTTCCATCGTTCCGATCACAGCCGCTAATAAACGGTACATTTTATCCATAATATCCATACTTTTCCATGTGTAAGGCTGCATATCGTCTTCTGTATCTACAATATCACCGAATGGTGTATTATGAATCATCGTCAAGACCGTGTTCGTATTTCCCACGCAGCTGGATAATAAAGCACGCATATGTTCCAATGAAACTGGGTTCCGTTTTTGCGGCATGATCGAGCTGATTTGGACATAAGGAGCCGCTACCTTTAACACAGCAAACTCTTGGGTGCACCATAATAAAAGATCCTGTACGACCCGCCCCAAATTGATCGCCGCCAATTGAATGGTCGTTGCGACTTCTCCTAAATAATCAGCTCCGCTAATCGCATCATACGAGTTTTCGATAAGCTCATCAAAGGCCAATAATTCCATCATCTTGTCCCGGCTAACGGCAAAACCGGATGTGGTCAATGCTGCTGCTCCCATGCTGCTCCGATTACAATTGGCATAGGCCGCCATCATACGGCGAATGTCTCGATTCAATGAATCAACTACCGCCATGATGTAATGAGCGAGTGTCGTAGGCTGTGCTTGCTGTGTATGGGTATAACCAATCATGATCGTTTCCACATGATCCTGAGCAAACAAAAGCAGATGTTCCTTTAAATGAAGAGCAGAGGAAAGAGTGATCAGTAATTTCTCTCTCAGCACCATCCGGTAAATGGAGATGCCCATATCATTGCGACTTTTGGCAAGATGCAGATTACCAGCAACATCACCTGCCAGCTGCAGCAGCTGATCCTCTACCTGGAAGAATAGATCCTCGAATTCGCCCGTATAGCTGGAAGTGCGCAGAGCCTCCAAATCAATCTCACGAATGGCTTTGGCTATTTGCTTCGCATCGTCTTCCGTAATCAATCCTTGCTCCTGGAGCATAATTAAATGTGCTTTATTGATTGCCATCATGGGGCCTAATAAATGCTCCTTGGCCTCGTTATATGCTGGCTCCAACACGACTTCTGTATAAGTCTTCCCTGGAAAGGAGGTTCCTTCCGTTTTCATTATTTCTTCACGATATCCCATGCTGCTCATCCTCTCCATTTGTTCCATTTCTCATTTCCAACCATTTTTTGATAAGCTTATTCATATTTTTGGCTGCTTCATCCACAATCAATTGGCCTGCTTCCAGGGATGTTTGCTGGATTCTCCCTGTATAGCCATCCCAGCCTTGCGGCGTTCCTTCTACTAATACATAAGGCAAGGAAGATAAAGGAGGGCATGAATCTAATTCCAAATCCGATTCCTGTACGGAAACCAATTCAGGACAAAAGGCTTTGACGGCAGACATTTCGTAAGGACCACCGTGTCCTCTCCCCGCGGTTCCTTGAAAAATACCCATTTGCTCCGTAAATTGAATAGTTGCCATCTGCCACCAGTTGATTAAGAGAAAGCTTGCATCTCTGTATTTACCTGTAACTGACTCTGCAACCGTTCGGGAAGGTCCCATATTGGCATCATGAGCATTTAACAAAACGATATTGCGTATGCCCAACTGACAAATTCCTTCTACGATGTCTGATAAATAGTCTATGAAGACAGATGGACGAACAGATACCGTACCCGAATAGTGTTGGGTTTTCCCGGGACAAGCAGTGAAGGGGATCGTCGGATAGACCAATGGCCTCAGAGCAGGATCAATCCGCTCACCAAAGCCCTTTGCCAAAATAATATCGGTTCCGAGTGGAGAGTGTGGACCATGATATTCCACAGATCCTAACGGAACCACCGCAAATTGTACCTCTTCCATTACCCGACTGATCTCTCGCCCGTGAACGTTTATTACATTCATATTCCCCTTAAACCTCCGCATCTTGGTACATTTGGAGGAGCCTGCAGCAGGCCCTCCAAATGGTAACTTGATTATTGCTTTTGGCTAATCATATTGACGAACATTCGGATCGAGCCTGGAACCAGAGATGGAATTTCACGATACCAGACCAATGTGCTGTAAGTATATATGCCTTTTCCGTATGGAGCAGTTAAGAAGGTGCCCGTAAATTCCTTTTCCCCCGGATCTCCGTTGGAAATCAGCTCGGTATATTCCTTGCCCCATTCTGCAGGATTGTAGGCTGAACGATCTTGAATCCAATTGTTCCAATCTGCTGCCTCAATTTTGTTCGGATAATTAAACATCGAATGATCCGGCGCCAGCATCGTTACTTTAGAACTCTCATCAGTGACTCGCCATTGTATAAGCGGCTCCCCGATCTTGATTGGATAAGGCGCGAGCTCCGGCTTCCATTTATCTTCAGGCTTATGGTATTGAACAACAAGGTTCCCCCCGTTTTTCGCATAATCCAATAACCGCTGATTGCTTGGAATTAATTCCGGACGGAATGCGTATGCACGAATGCCAAGAACGATCGTATTGTATTGGGATAAGTCCCCAAATTGAATATCCTTCGCTTCCAGCTTCACGACATCAACACCCAATTGACGCAAATACTGATCAATATTGTCAAATCCGCTGGATACATAACCTACTTTCAGGTTTTGAGGAACTGCCAGATCGAAAGCCTCGATCTTGAGCTCCGCAGGCTGAATCAGGTACGTTTTGCCGATATGCGGATATTCGATCACTTGAGCACCTCGCGTGCTTTCAACATCTCCACTCTTAGCGACTGCCATAATCGAGTATTTGCCTGTTTCTACATGAGAAGAGGCTTTAACCGAAAAGGCAACCGATTTGGTTTCGCCCTTAGATGCAAAGTTTACTTCTTCTACTGCCGGCTCAACCGTCCATCCTTCCGGTACATTCAAAGAAATAGCTGTCTTGGATGCACCTGGCGTATAATTGCGTACCGTTACTTTCACCGGAATCGGTTCTTCCGTCTTTAATGTATTCAATACCGTCGCGCTTGGACTGAGTGACATGGAATACGGAGGTAAAATGGCAACTGCATTCTGCGGAGTCACTTTTAGCTTACTCACCGTATCAAACGCTTGATAGGCTACATCAGCATTAAGAATAGAAGCGTCATACGGCTTAAACTCTGCTGCGTTTGTAGGTACAGTCACATCAAATGTAGTCGAAACCGTCTGGTTGTAGCTAATACGATCAAAGCTATCTGCTCCCGCCGGTTTTACTGTCCAGCCCTCAGGAACATTCAAACCTAAGCGAATTTTAGTCAATTCCACGGAACCGCCATTAAAGGCAGATACCACGACTTTAGTCGTTTGGCCCGCTACCAGTTCACCTGTAGCTGGCGTCACCTTGGCAACTACAGATGCCGCTTCCATACTGGCTTTATTCAATTGTCCTTCTTTGACATGAAGTCGGTATAATAAGTCCTCTTTGGTTGCTTTGTTCAGGTCAGAAGCAGTTACATCATTGATAACATTTTGAACATCTGCTTTCATTTCATGCACTTCGCGAACAACCTTGGCAAAGGTTGGATAGGCTGCAATCACCTTATCCGCATCTTGTTGAAGCACGCGCAAGCCCTTGGTTACTTTATTGCCCTTATCCACGGATTCAACTTCCTTGGCCAAATCCTCAAAGGAATAAGCAATACCATCGAAGAAGTTGTCTTCTTTATCCTTGGACTTAACAGTAGCTGCTTCCAGCTTGTAGTAATTGCTGAATAAATCCGGCTTCACAGGACCTTCATCATAGTTCTTGCCCATGCCTTGGCTTTTGTGCATGAACCGCGACTCTTCCCCAAGCTGTAAATAAGAAGCACCATAGATTTCATCATAATCGCCTATCGGCACAATTACGCTATAATCCTTGGAATTAGCAGGCAAATACAGCTTCTTTATCTGCCAAGGCTGCAACCCTTTCTTCAGGTGTTCAGGGTATATATCCGGGTTTGCAGCATCTTTAAAAGCTCGAACCGTAATCACATTGATCGCTCTATGATGTCCATGCGTTGAGTTCTCATTTAAAAATGATGGAATGATGACATCCGGGCGCAATTCACGTATTTTGCGAATCAATCTTTCATATACCACGGAATCGCCCCATTTTTCCAAAGTCTCATCTGGACTTTTAGAAAAACCGAAGTCAAAAATCGCGTCGTTGATGCCTTCACTCAGCATCCCAAGTGTAACGTTGGTGACCTTGGACGCTTCTTGCAATTCACGGGATCTGATAATACCCAAGGCATTACCTAATTCACTGCCAATTTCGTTTTGCCCACCTTCTCCACGATTCGCAATAATGCTGGAGGTGTTCACTCCTTTTCCCAGGGTGAGGTACGCAAGTGTAGCGCTATGCTCGTCGTCCGGATGGGCACCCGTATTCATGGCACTTGCAATGGTCGTAAGCGGTTTGATTGATTTCCATAGATCGGCTATTCCCCGGTCTGCGTGAACAGGCTGAGTCGCTGCAAATGAGAGCAGTAGACTTCCAGCCATTGCCACACTCGTGACAGTCGCAAACCACTTTGAGACAGACTTCCGTTTACTCAATCTTACTCCTCCTTGTGTCATCCAATTTTCTTCAACGCAGGAAATCGTCATTCCCTCCGCTATATCATCACGTGGTAGCGAACACTGTAGCCCAGGCTTACGCAGAAAGTTTGCTAACGCAAACTTTTCAGTGTTCCCACGATATGACCAACATTACAAGGCTGTACCTGCTTTATCTCCTGCGATTTTCCTTGAAATGAAGAGAACAATGATGATCAGGATGATTTGCAGTACACCGTACGCACAAGCAGTACCAAATTCAAAGGAATACATTCGCTGAAAAATTTCAACTGAAATCGGGGTCGTTTTACCAGTAAATAAGAGTATTGAAGAGACAAATTCACCAATCCCTTGCACAAACGCAAGCAGCGCTCCCGCAAGAATACCACTTAAAGCCATCGGAAATACAACTCGGCGGAAGCTATACCACCATGAAGCACCTAAATTGCGGGCCGCCTCTTCTATAGAACCATCCATTTGCATTAAGGTGGCTGATGTGGAGCGGAACACTAACGGTAAATGACGAACAAAATAAGCAAGCGGAAGCATCCAGAAGCTGCCGATCAATACCTGATTAAAGCTGAATATCGTGGGCTCGCTAAACGCTGTGATCAAGTTCACACCGACCACCGTTCCAGGCAAAGCCCAAGGAAGCATAATGAGCACATCCAGCAACGATTTCCCCTTGAATTTCATGCGGACCATCGCATAAGCAGCCGCCACACCAAAGATAATATTCCCGATCGTCGCGATGGAGCTCATCTTAAAGCTGTTGGCAATCGGGCGCCAGGTCTTGCTATCCGTAAACAGCTGAACATAATGCTTCCATGTATACTCTGGAGGAAGAATTTGCGTAGTCCAGGTTCCATCTGTTGAAAAGGATATGAGAACCAACACTAGAATCGGCAGAAGTAAAATAACAACGCCAAGGAACGAAAGAATCATCGCTACATATTTGCCGGCAGCGCTCTTCACTTCTGTTCGGTGAACGCTTACCCCTTTGCTCATGTTCTGATAATTGCGCAAGCCTTGATACCAACGCATGACCATCAGGAACACGATGGAAACTACGGATAGAATGGTCGATTGTGACGCTGCCATATCTAAATTCCCATTCGTTCTGGACAAGTAAATCTGCATCGTCATCGTTCGCTCGATTCCAAAAATAAGCGGAGCTGTATAAGAAGCCATCGCAACCATGAATACAAGCAAGGATGAAGCTATTAAAGCAGGTGTCAGCATGGGCAGAATGATTCGCCGCCATACATAGATCCGGCCTGCCCCAAGACTGGATGCAGCTTCTTCTAATGAAGGATCAAGCCCTTTGATCGCGGACGAAGCCGTCATATAAAAATAAGTGTACATCGTAAAGGTATGTACCATCAGCACGCCCCAAATGCCTTTTAAGGAAAAAGGAACCTGATCCAGATCAAATAACAGCTTTAACGACCGGGGGATAATGCCGCTTTCCCCGTACAGAAAAGTAAAGGACAAGACACCAACCAAAGGCGGCAGCGCCATCGGAACCATCACCAGCACGGCGAGGATTTTCCTCCCCGGAAATTCGTAACGTTCCAGCAGGAAAGCCATGGCGACACCTACGATCGCACACGTGATTACACTCAAAACGGATATGTAAATACTAGTCCACAAGGCTTCGAGATTGGAGGTATGCTCCAAACTAAAAAATTTAATGTAGTTCTTCAACGAAAACTGATCTTCCAGCTGTATACTTTGGAGAAAGGTTTGGAACAAAGGATACACCACATAAGCTAAAAGCACTAGAAACAAAGGAGCAACCAGAACATACACAAAATGCCGTGATGTGGTTATAACTGTCCAAGAGAGAACAGGCTTGGGTGACGGTGATTTCAGTGTTGGTTTCATCATTCGCCTCCCATCTATCCTACAAAATAGATACTTTCTTTCGGAATGAAAAAAGCGATCTCTTCTCCACGTTGGCGAATCCGATGTCCTTGATTAACAAACATCGCTTTCAATTGCATCGTACCGATTTGAGTCATATAATTTACACTTATGCCCGTGAATTCAGAAATCGTCACATTTCCCTTAACCACATTTTCCTGCTGCAGTTCCTCGGAACGCACTTCAAGAACTGATTCCGGGCGTATGGATGCCGTGATGCTGGCACCTACCTCAAGCTTGCAGGCTGGCGATGAATGGTGAACCAAACCACGTAAAATTAATTCCGGTGAAAAACGTACAACGACCTCCTCGCCCTCTATACGTTCTACCGTTCCCTCCCATAGATTGGATTCACCAATAAACGAAGCAACGAAGCGGTTCACAGGACGATTGTATATTTGCTCAGGCGTTCCTATTTGTTGAACGACGCCTCCCTGCATAACCATAATCCGGTCAGACATGGACATCGCCTCGGCCTGATCATGGGTAACATAAATCGTGGTTATACCGAGCTCCAGTTGAAGTCTCTTGATTTCCAATCTGGTTTCTTCTCTTAACTTGGCGTCTAAATTCGATAACGGTTCATCCAGCAGCAAAATTTGCGGCTCAATGACAAGTGCTCTTGCCAAAGCGACCCGCTGCTGCTGCCCGCCTGACAATTGATCGATGCGACGATTTCCGTACCCGTCCAAATGGACTTGTTTTTGTGCGCGCTCCACTCTTTGAACAATTTCCGATTTGGAAGTTTTCCTGACCTGGAGACCAAAAGCAATATTCTCAAAAACGGTCATATGGGGAAATAACGCATAGTTCTGAAAAACCATCCCGGTATTTCGTTTATTCGGAGGCAGGTTTGTTACATCCTGATTGCCAAAAAGTATACGTCCGGCACTCGGAAAATAAAATCCGGCTATCATGCGCAGTGTTGTTGTTTTGCCGCACCCGCTCGGCCCCAAAAAAGTAAAAAACTCTCCTGGTTTAATCTCAATATGGACGTCAGCAACTCCCTTTACATTTCCAAACTGTTTGCTTACATGATCCAAGGTTACATCAATCAAACTCGGTTCCCCCTTCGATGGAATTCCGGACGAAGAAACATCTCCGCCCGGATGAAATTATTTCGAGCCTTTTCCTTTGATACTTTCATCCCAGTACTGCATCCAATCTTTTTCTTTATTCGCCATTACAGTCCAATCCAGATTCAACGGCTTCAATTCGATTCCTTTCAACCAAGCAGGAAGAGAATCTTTGCTAATATCCGTACGAGTTGGAATTTGGTACAATTTCTCCGCTAATTCCACTCTCAGCTTGGAATCAAAGAGGAATTCATAAAACTTTTTGGCAGCATCCATGTTCTTCGCGCCTTTAACTACCCCTACGCCATCTACGAGAATCGGAGCGCCGCTTGTCGGATAAATAAAGTCAAATGGTTGTTTCTGCAGTTCCTTCTGGATCATGATATCCTGTAAATTCCATAGGGATAATGTACCTTCTTCACGAGCTAACTTCAGATACAGGTTCGTCGGATCTTGCGCGTACTCCTTCGTGTTGGCATCAAGCTTCTTCAGCCAATCGTAGCCTTTTTTCGGATCTGCAGCGTCTTGACGATAAATCATTGCGGAATAGATCGTTCTCATCGTACCGGAAGCCAATACACCACGGATAATAATTTTATTTTTATATTTAGCATCCAATAATTCGTCCCAATCCTTAGGCGCATCTTCCTTCTTCAACGCTTTGGAATTGTACATGATAACTTCCGGCAGCAGCATTTCGCCATACCAACGGTCCTGTGCATCTTTGTACAAGGCAGGTACTTTATCGGCAAAGCTTGGTTTTACCGATTCCAAAAGTCCTTCATTCGCTGCTGTCATAAGCCCTGATTGCGTACCGCCCCACCAAAAATCGGCTTGCGGGTTCGCTTTTTCCCCACGTACACGCTCCAATACCTGCTGGGCACCCATCGTTAGAACCTCTACTTCAACTTCCGGGTTCTTTTCCTTAAACTTAGGCATAATTTCATCTACCACATTTTTATCTCTGGCCGTATAAATGACAAGCTTTTGCTTCTGTGCAGGTTTTGGTGCTTCTGCCGCCGGCTTAACCGGATCTGCCGGTTTCGCCGTACCCGCTGGTGCTGTCGTACTACAAGCTGATACCGCCAGCATTGAGACACTAAGTACCAATCCTGTCAACCATGTCGAGCCTTTTTTTGTTGAATTTTTCATGTTTGAATTCCTCCTCTTTAATTTTACCCTCTGGACTTAAGTGTGGATGGGAAAGCTTCCAGTACACTGTGGATCGCCCCTATGATCCCTGCTTGATCTCCTAAAGAAGCTAGTTCAAGTCGTGGAACATAAGGCACCCAATCGGTTAACATTTGTAGAATTCTCTGTACCCCATTGTCGCCGATATGTATCATTTCCCCACTAAGAATCAATAGTTCCGGATCCATCACACTTGCTATATTGGCAATTCCATAGGCCCAATGTTTATAAATGTCATCTAGAAGCAACCCCGCCTCAACATCTCCCGTATTCGCTTGATCCACAATCTGCTTGATAATACTTGCGCCTTCTTCAATAGACGGGAGGATGGTTCTGGCCTTTTCACGAATAGCAGGTACTGAATAGTTGTTCTCAAATACCCCGTATTCCTCATGACACCGATTGCCAACAGGACCAATTAGCATAAAGCCAATTTCACCGCTTGCTTCTCGGGTACCTCGGAACAATTGTCCATCAATGACGATTCCGGCACCAATACCCGTACCCACATACATATAAACCAGATCGGAAACACCTTTACCTACACCTTTATGGAACTCGCCCATGGTCATTAAGTTAACATCGTTATCTATAATAACAGGCAAGCCCAGCCTGGCTTCGATTTCCTTCTGTACAGGCAAGCCCATCCACCCTGTGCTTGGTGAATAGCTAACCGTACCTTCTCTACGCTTTGTAATCCCCGGCAAACCCAAACCGATACCCAGTAGCCTGCTTTTATCAAATCCACTTTGGGCCAGTACGGTCGCAAGCCCTCTCTCAACGCTTTGAATGGCTCCTTCCCCATCCTTGGGTTGAGATAACCGCGCTGTGTATTGAAATAACAACTCCCCTTTTAAATCAGCAATCGCTAAATGGAGGATACTGCCTTCAAACACAGCACCTACTACACCGTAAGCCTGAAAATTGTATTCCAACAAAATTGGCTTCCTGCCGCCTTTAGACTCCCCGACCCCAACTTCACGAATTAATTTTTCTTGAATCATTTCATCAACCAATGCAGAAACACAAGGCCGACTTAACTCCGTCAGCTTGGCCAAGTCAGCCCGCGACATCCGTGTTCCTTCTTTTAACTGATGAAGAATGCCTTCGCGATTGATTTGTTTAACCAACTTGGTGTTACCCGTTTGACCGCGACCAATCAATTGAATAGTTCACCTCCTTAATTAGTTAAAATGATTAACAAAGTATCTTAACTGGATTATAATGTGAACGGTTACATTTTGTCAATAGGTTTTTAGTATGTTTTGAGTTATATTTATGTTATTTTATTTAACATTAAAATGGTAAAATAAGGGGGTTTTTATTTATAAAATGAATAAATCAATAATATAATGTTAAGTTTTGAGTTTGGGTTCCTCGATTTTGTGTTATATAAATGTTATGTTTGTGTTATTTCGTTTTGAATTTCTTCTGTGTTTATCGCTTATATACACTCTCCTCATTCACGGTGCAGCTCCAATATTGCATAAGAAAAAGCAAGATTTTACCCAGCACCAATGATACAATAACAGATAGTCCGGCTGCGCCAAGGCCGTATTAGGAGGCATTATTGGTGGAAATCATAAAGGTCGTTTCTGTTGTACAATTAGCCCAGTGTCTTGAGATTCGAAATCAGGTTTTTGTCGAGGAACAGAAGGTTCCACAGGAGCTGGAAAACGATGAGTACGATGCATCACCAGATGCTTGTGACCATATACTATTGACGTATAACGGAGTCCCGGCAGGAACAGGACGTTGGATAGTCTATAACCAACAGACAGCCAAAATCCAACGCGTCGCTGTATTACCCGAGTTTCGTGGCAAGGGACTTGGCAAAGTATTGCTTCAAGGACTGGAAAAGCATGCGAGCTCGGCAGGGTATGCATGGTCTGTATTGGACAGTCAGTGTCATGCCGAGTCGTTTTACTCCCAGCTTGGATATAGCACGGTTTCGAAGCAACCCTTTGAAGACGCTGGTATCATGCACGTCCGTATGCAAAAAAAGATTGGATAATCGTCCAATCTTTTTTCTGTTAGTGCACAGAAAGGCTATGAAGCATTATTGAGTAGGGAATCCTAATAATTTTGCGATTTTGCCAACCAGTTCCTGCTGTGAAATCATCATTTGGTGAATTTCGTCATATCGTTTGTTGCTTACTTCTTCATTTTTGATGTCCTGCTCTACAATATCCGTTACTTTTTCAGTAAGTGACTGTACCTCGCGACGCAGTTCCGCTACTTCCTCAGACATACCGTCGTACCGTTTATTCAGTGATTCTGTTGTGGCTATTAATTCATTTTTGATATCCTGCTCTACAATTTCGGTTACATTTTCTATAAGTGTCTTTATCTCGCTGCGCAGTTCTGTAACTTCTTCAGACATATCGTCATACCGTGTGTTTAGCGATTCTGCTGTGGTCAATAATTCATTTTTGATATCCTGCTCTACAATTTCAGTTACATTTTCTGTGAGTGTCTTTATCTCGCCGCGCAGTTCCGTAACATCCTCAGCCATACCGTCGTACCGTGTATTCAGCGATTCTGTTGTGGCTGTTAATTCATTTTTGATATCCCGTTCTACATTTTTGGTTACATTTTCTATGAGGGCCTTTATCTCGCTGCGCAGTTCCGTGAAATCCTCAGAAACACGCTCGTACCGCGCGGTAAGAGTCTGCATAACATTACCCAGTGCTGTTATATGAACAGATACACTGTCATATCGCGCATCCTGAGATTCTGCAATGGAAATTAATTCGCTTTTGATATCTTGTTCAACAATTTCGGTTACGTTTTCGGTAAGAGTCTGTATCACGTTGCGAAGTTCGGCAACTTCTTCTGTCACTCCATCATAGCGTGTATTCAGCGATTCAATTTTGGATGTAATTTCATTCGTAACGTCTTTTTGTAAAATTTCATTTATTTTCCCTGTGAGTAGTTGGATTATACTACGCAGCTCTATGACTTCTTTATTTAACTGAACGTTTGAGTTATCAATAATTGGCGACAACAACGTGCCGTACTCCTTAGACGCTATAGTAACCTTTTGAACCAAATCCTGTAAATGATCTTTAACATCCCTGGGTTGTCTGTTAGCTTCTAATTTTTGTTTAAGTATCTCGACAACATTCCGTAGTTCCGTCGTTTCCTTACTCAACTGCGTGTCGAGGTTGGGAATATTTGGCGTTTCAGCAGTTTCAGGCGTATCGCTTTCATTAATCTCAGTAACAGCCTGTTGGCGCATTTCCTGTAGATGTTCTTTTATATGCTTAATTGATTTATTGGCATCCCTCATCTTGGAAATGATCTCGAAAATATTTAGAGCTTCTTCTGTGTATCTGAGAGAACCATTCATAACTACAGTCGGAAAATATTCACGATATTGATTTGACCAGCCAGTAACAGCAGTACGTGTTTTCCCAAGTTTATTGGCGATCTCAGAAAGCTTATAAGTTTTTTTCATTGTATGCTTCTTCGTCCTTTCTTCTTTAAATCATTTTTGTCGGTCCATTAGGCTATAGCTGTTTCATTTTATTCAGGACACTATCTAAATGACAATGAATGAGGAAAATAACACCTCGTATATTTATCACAAACCAAAGAGCCCTCTTATGTATCATTCCTCTGGAGGAAAGGCACATAAGAAGGCTTATAGGATCAGATCGTTTGCGTTAAAATGAATTCACGTTCAAATCGTGATTTCCCCAAGCTGGATCAGCTCGATAATTAGATTAAAGCGGCTTAGCGGACAAATCCTTCTCTGCTTTTGGCTCTGGTTCTTCTTTAGTTTCGGATACTAGCTCTCTGGCTGATGCTTTAAATTCATGAAGCGTACGGCCGACGGCCCGACCCAGCTCCGGCAATTTGGAAGGTCCGAATAAAATGAGTATGACGACAAGAATCATGATAAGTCCTGGAATACCAATATTTTGCAGCATATGACATCACTCCTTATATCATAGATAGATTAATTTTGATTATGTTTTTTAGGATATACAGCGACTGCTTCAACTTCAATTAACCAATCCTCATTAACAAGGCTCGCAACACCGACCGTTGAGCGTGCCGTTTTTACCGGATTGTCCGGTTTATTGAAAAACTCGGCATAGGCTTCATTCCAGCCCGCATAATCAAATTTGTTATCTTTGCTCTTATCAGCCGTTAAATATGCCCGAAGGTATATAACATCGTTCATGGTCAAGCCTTTCTCCGCGAGCTGCTTCTCAAAATTTTTGAATACCCCAATAGCTTGTGTCTTCGTATCGCCATAACGCTCATATACGGTTGCTCCATCTTTATTTAATAAAGGAGGAACGGTGCCGCTGGTATACAGGTAAGCAGCTCCGGCAGGGACGGAAACTCCACTGGAAATGGCCGACGTTGCACTTCCATAAAATTCAGACTCATAAATCGGCTCCGCATTTATTTTATTTGGCTTGTCCGGCTCGTCTGCTGCAAAAGCCGTGATACTAATCACACCCGACATAACAGCAAGCAGCAGCATAGATCTCATATTTTTCTTTAGCATAAGTTCACTGATCTCCTTTTCTGTTCGATAATGATTCACTAAGCCTTCAATACACGCTGGTGGAGCTCGGTAACAACTTTTCGCGCCGACTCAATTCCGCCAGCCATCCAAGCTGTAATGTAGCTCATGTGCTCCCCGGCCAGATAAATCCTCCCGTCTGGCTTGCACAGTGTCTGATAATGGGTTTTCCGGTCATCTTCCGTATAAGCAGCCCATCCACCCTGGTTGTACTTAATATTTTTCCAATGGATGGAGAACGAGGTTTCAAACTCTTTATAATATTGCGGGTGAATTTTGGCGCCTGTACTTAGTGCATATTGCTCACGCTGCGCAAGAGTCAATGCACCTAATCGGTCTGCAGCAGCTCCGTTTGCATAGTAGGCAAGCAAAATTCCCTTCTGAGCGTTGTATCCGGTTGGAGGATAGTAGATCGAGGCCACATCGGTATTGGTTACCGTAGTACCTCCATATAGCTGCTCATCTGTTTCCCAGAAGCGACGTTTGAACTGGATGCCCATCTTACCTGCAGAGGCATAATTGATGCTGGAGATCGCTTTCTGCATTTCCGGTGAGAAGTCTGCCGGAATATTGCGAAGCACTGGCAATGGAATCGTACAAATACAAAAATCACCAGTGATTTCTTTTATTGCCCCGGTATCTCTGTTCTTGTAAACAACCCGGACTCCGCTGTCGTCCTGACGAATTTCACTAACCTCAGCGTGGAATACCATGTTATGACCGACGCGTTTCTCGAATGCTTGCGGGATTTTGTCCATGCCGCCAACCGGATGGAACATCATCATTTGTTGGTCATAGCCATACTCACTGGAGAAGAAGTTGCCAAATCCAGAGCTAATGATCGCGTTCACATCGAACGGGTCACGGATGACTCCGGCATCGAGCTTGCCGCCCGGCTCTGATTGATAACCTCCCCGGGAGGAGCCTTTGTAGAACAAGTCAGCATTGAGGTCGCCCTCGCGCTTCAAATACGCAACAAGTTTCTCTTTTTCCTCAGCATTCAACGGCAAATCAAGTGCATTCTGATTGACTGCTTTGGCCAGCATTTCAGAGACATAACCTCTAACGTCTGCTTTCACTGCACGCTTTCTGAATTTCTGCCCGGATAATGCACCAACATTTTCGCTATAGTAATAACCATGATCGTTCACATTGTTAAATGGTTCTATGGGAATGCCGAATTTACGTATGTACTCCATCGTTACATGGAACTGTGGGATACGCATAGGCCCTGCATTCAGGTACATGTGCTCTCCGCTATCAAAGCGTGCAACCTGCTTCACACCGCCAATCTCTGTAACCGTTGTACCTTTCCTTACAGACCAGATTCTTCCCCCGGAGCGAGAACGCGCTTCAAGAATCGTACAATCGTACCCTGCCTCCTCCAGCTCATAAGCTGCTGTCATCCCGGCAATTCCACCACCAAGAATGATGACCCGCTTGCCGTTACGATTCGTTAAGGATAAATCGTTTCTACTCGGCGGCGTATACTCTGCTGCTTTCATTGTTTCAGGAGAAAATAATCCCATCGTTCCCATTACACTGAATAAAGCAGCTGATCCTCCGATTTTACCGACAGTAGTCAAGAACTGTCTCCGTGTAATCTCATTTGGCCCTTTGTTTTCCATCTTAACACTCTCCTGTTCAGCTATCATTGAATCTGAAAATAACCATACCAAATTTTAAAACATGTGCATTAGTTTGTGTAAGTAAATCTAACACAGTTTTTTGACTCACTATCAAAATTAGGTAGTTTTTACCATGAAAAAAGAATTTACAATTGATATCATATTGGAAATGATGTAAGTTTAGTGACAATACAACCCTTTTCATTGATTACTTCATGCAAAAAAAGGATTTAATGTGACGTAAATATTACATTTTATGGAGGTTGTTAGTATGAAGGAAAAAGTGATGGGAATTGGAGTGGTATGTGAATTAACAGGACTTTCCGAACGGCAAATTCGGTATTATGAGGAAAGGCAGCTGATTAGTCCTGATCGAACTCAGGGACGTACGCGCAAATACTCGT
This sequence comes from Paenibacillus periandrae, assembly GCF_022458865.1. Taxonomy (GTDB): domain Bacteria; phylum Bacillota; class Bacilli; order Paenibacillales; family NBRC-103111; genus Paenibacillus_S; species Paenibacillus_S periandrae. The sequence goes on from NZ_JAJNMU010000002.1 coordinate 296,521, forward strand.
TCGAGGATGTGGAGAGGATTAAAGAAATACAGCAGAAGATGATGGAAGGCTTCAATACTTTCGAAATCAGACAGTTGGCTGCAAAAGGCCGGTTGAAACTCAAATACAGCTGAATAAGAAAGGGAGATATCTGATGAACGAGCCTAACGCAATGACATTCCTTGGTCATGTAGGAGAACTGCGCAAACGAATCCTTCTTGTTGTAGCTGTAGTCGTTATAGCGATGATAGCCGGCTTATTTATAGCTCCGCAAATTTTGCATTATTTAAAAAGCATGCCTCCCGCCTCCGACATGGTCTGGAATGTGTTCTCTCCGTGGGATAGCGCAAAAATTTATATGAGCGTAGCACTGGCTTTCTCCATTGTCGTTTCATTGCCTTATATCCTTTATCAAATTTGGGCTTTCGTCAAAAAGGGTTTGAGACCCGTTGAGCAGGATGCGGCATTTTTATACATACCTTTCGCATTTATCTCTTTTATTATTGGGCTTAGCTTTTCGTATTTTATTGTGTTTCCGATGAGCCTTGCCTTCACCACAAGCATTACCAAAAACCTGGGGTTCTCTGAAACCTACGGTGTTTATCAATACTTTTCTTTTATGTTTAATATCATTTTGCCTGTTTCCCTTGCGTTTGAGCTTCCCATCATCGTGATGTTTCTGACCAAGCTGGGAGTGTTGAATCCTAAACGGCTGAATGCTTTACGCCGTCATGCTTATCTGATTCTGGTCATTACGGCCAGCTTGATTTCACCTCCGGAAATTATTTCTCATCTTATGGTCTTTGTTCCACTTGTTTTATTGTATGAGATCAGTATCGTGCTCTCTGGTGTCGTCTACCGTCGTAAGCATCAAAAAGTTTTTGCCAGTGGGTGAAATTAGTGAGTGGAAGGAATACGCGTAGGTCTGGAGAACGACTACAAGGCAGCTACTCATGTAGCTACCTTGGTGGTTGTGGACTGAATTTCGATCAATGATATGACCTCAGAAAGCATTTTGCATTTTACCTATCTGACCAAGTACTATAGTAAGAATACCAATTAAAATAACAAGTATAATGGGCGAAAGCAAGAAAAATATGACCACTTTTTCTTCCAAAAACATTTTAGCGAATGATGGTATAAGTAAAGAAACTATTAATAATATAGCTACAAATCCAGAACATACTATCCACCATAATATGAATGAGTTATGGTATAAAAATAAAATCCCCGTGATCCATACTGTAAGAAAAATATAAGAGATTATCAATCTAAGTCTACGTTTCTTTCTTATCGGTTGATTGTCAGATATTTTCATAAATCTCCCCCAGTTTTATTCATTAAAATATATCAACTCAAGCTCCTGCTGCAGAATTTGTAATATAATATATCCATGTGAAGACTCCAATAACAAACAATAATGGGCACAAAACCATAATAGCTGCTAATTTCTCCTCTGTATACATGTTCCGGATCGAAGGAATAAGTAAAACAACCCATGGAATTATTCCAAGTGGCGGATAAATTACTAGCCAAGGAAGTAAAAGAAAAGGATGCCCAAGTAAAGTAGTAAATAGAAGGGTACCTATAACCCAAGTTAGTAAATAGATATATGCAATTGTCAAACGAACTCGTCTTTTTTTTCTTAATGGCTGATTATTGTTCAACTTCATCCCCCCAAATGAACGAAAAAAACAGACACTTAAACACTTCGTTCCACGCGACCGACAAGGCGAATTTTAACCCTACTGGAAAAACCATACCCGGAATATAAATAAGGTTATAACCTGATAACGATTTTGTATACAACGAACAGACTCCATTTTTCATATTATAAATTATATATGAAAAATTTGTAAAATAATAGAAACTTAAACCGATAAAATGTTGAAATTACCTAAAAAACAACAAAAAACCGCCAGCGGGAATTATCCATCTGACGGTTTGATACAATGACAGGCGGCACACAAATGCGCTTTCCTATGACTCTTCTTTATTTTTCATACGTATGCTCGTAGCTTTCAAATATCTCTTCAGGAGGCAATGGAGTTGGGGGCGGCGGCGGATTGTTCTTCAAATAAAGGGCACGCCTCTCCATACGCTGTATCGATTTGAATTTCAAGCTCAGCCATATCTGGCTGGCGATGTAAATCGAGGAATACATTCCGACAACCAAACCTACCGTCATAGCCAAGGAAAACAAATTAATGGAATCACTGCCCCAAACCAACAAAGCAATTGAAGCAATCAGGACGGTTACAGCTGTATTAATGGAACGTACCAGCGTTTGATTGATGCTTAGATTCACAAGGCTTGTTAAATCCCCCCAGGTTTTGGCCCGGGCAAATCGGAGATTTTCACGTATCCGGTCAAAGATAACGACGGTGTCATTAATGGAGTAGCCCACAATCGTCAGAATCGCGGCAATAAATGGCAGATTGACCTCCAACTTTAGGATGGAAAATACGCTGATCACGAAAAAAACATCGTGCACCAGGGCGATGATGGCTGCGACAGCAAAGCCCCATTCGAACCGTATGGTGACATACAGCATAATGCCAATGCTGGCAACAGCTACAGCGACGATAGCCTGAAAGGCCAACTCCTTGGCGATGCCCGGGTCAACCGTGTTTTCCTCCTTACCGATGCCGTTTCCATATTCAACAGCAAAAGCTGACAGGATGCGGTCGGATTCACCAATATCCGCGTTCAGCACCCGATCAAACCGCACGGTCACCCGATCCTGCTGGCCTCCGCCTACAGTAACGACAGATGGATCAAATCCGGCTTTCCGAACGATTTCTTCCGCTTTATTTTTTTCAATTGGTTTCCCAAGAGCAATGTCTATGGTTGTACCCGCCTTAAAATCTACGCCGTAGTTTAAACCATGCACCAGCAAGCTGCCAATTCCAATGACAGTAACTAGAATGGAAATGAAGAAATATAGTTTTCTATGTTTAACAAAGTCAAAAGCCCTGTGCACAAGTGGCATCGGTTCATTCTTGTCAATGGCAACTACCTGTTTTCGCGAAACCCCAAAAAACAGCAGATTGTTGAAAATATCTGTTTTGGCCAACATTCTCAGCAGCCATTGAGAGAAGTAAACATTGGTCAGAATACTTAGTCCGATGCTAAGCACGAGTGTCAGCGCAAAGCCTTTAATCGCGCCTGTTCCGACATAAAATAAGACAACAGCGGCAATTATCGTTGTAACATGTGAATCCATAATCGTACGGAAAGAATTCTTATAACCTTTGCGAAGTGCCGACAGTAAGCTGAGGCCCGTACGCATTTCATCCTTAAGTCGTTCATAGGTAATGACATTGGCATCTACAGCCATTCCAATACCGAGCACAAATGCGGCAATTCCCGGCAAGGTCAGCGTCGCTCCCAGCCAATTCATGATCCCAAGCAGCAGCCATGAATACGTAATTAGCGTAAAGCTGGCAATAAATCCTGGGATACGGTACAGAACAAGCATAAATAACAAAATAATAATGGAGGCATAAGCCCCCGCCATTACAGTTTGCTCAAGTGAAAGCTGGCCCAATGAAGCTCCGACAGATTGTGCGTATTTTTCTGTAAGCTTTAGCGGAATCGCGCCGAGATTGATAGTATCCACAATTTCCTTGGCTTGGTCGTAAGTGTAATTACCAGTTAAGGTTGAAATCCCCTCGGTAAGAACGACTAGTATGACAGGCTCCACCAGAACCGTTTCATCCAGTTGAAACGTTATCTTTTGATGCAGCAGCCTGGTTGAAAGCTCTAACAGCTTCTGTTTATCCTTGACCTGAACACGTATAAGTGGTTTTTGCAATTCCCCGTACACGATGCTCGACGCACCCTCCAGAAAGTCGCTGCCGTTTAATTCGATCGCACCGTCTGGGCCTCGGACAGTCAGTTGAGCTGGCTTTTTGAGAATTTCTCTGACCTTCTGCTCATCCGCTACCCCTGCCAGCCGAACCCGGATTCGATTGGATCCCTCCGTCCAAATTTCCGGTTCCGTAGTGCCTAAAGCATTAATGCGTTTTTCTAAACTTTTTGCCGTTTGCCTTAAGGAATCCAGCGTAACGGCTCCATTATCCTCAAAAGACGATGCTTCATATAACACTTCAAAGCCGCCCTTCAAATCGAGACCAAGCTTCACGTTGGAGAGTACGTTCGGGATGGTAAATCCTATAATACTTAAGGTAATGGTAATAGTTAATAGAAAGGCAGCCATTCTTGTATAGTTAAGCAAACAAAGTCTCCTCCCGACAAATACTCCCGCGTACTTGCAGGAATATGGACTCGTCTTCACGAAAATATGACATATACTGCGATGATAAAGATGATATCTCCAGTCGTCAAGCTATATGAACATCATGCACTGCAGTGCTCAATTTGACTAACACATAGGAGACAAGTTATGACGACAATCAGCATTGTTCTACTTTCCCAGCATATTCAGCTTTTTAAGCAATGCCTAGCCAGTATACAGCTCCATACAGCAGAATCTTATGAGTTGATCGTCATTAATGATGGAGGCGCACCGGAAATTAGCGAATGGCTGGAGCAGCACGCCCCGGATGCGATCTTGCTGTCCCCTGCACAACGGCTTGGCGTTGCAGCCGGCTACAATCTTGGGGCCTCTCATTCGCGAGGCGAAAGCATCGTCTTCATTCGGGATCATGTTACAGTTACTAAGCATTGGCTTGAAGCCCTTACTGATTGCATGCAAGCCAATCCCAAGGCTGCCATGGTAGGACCGCTTAGCAATAACGTCAGCGGCTTGCAAAATGCTCCTATCCCCAGCTGCGAGACCTTATCGAAGGATACTGCTTCAGCACAAGATCTATTATCCTTTGGCTACAGCTCGGCACGCCGAGCTACTCGACTGCTTAGTTTTCTTCTGCTGATGCGCAGGGATATCTTCGACAGCTTGGGCGGCTTCGATGAGCAGTTTGCTCTGGAAGCCTACGAGGACGATGACCTGTGCTACCGTGCCCTTCAAGCAGGCTACACCCTGCATATTGCCTGTGATTGCTTCGTCCATTATACCTATCCGCCTCAGCTGTTCCCTGATGATCCCGACTGGTATCAGCGGCAGATCACAATGAACCGATTGAAGGCATTAAATAAATGGGGATTTGATTTGGCTGAAGCACAGCATGCCATAAAAACGCCAAGCTTGCTTATGTTTGAATATATGGTGGAGTCAGGTGAAAATCTCACTCTACGCGATCTCTACCGTTTTGCCAATGAATTGGCCGATGAGTGGCAATGGGAACGGGCTGCTGAATACTATGAGCGTTTCCTGGGACATGAAGAAGGCGACATTGAGAATCGTATTGCCATTTACGGACGTTTGGCCGATTGCTACTCCCATCTGAACCGGATGCATGATGCGAAAAGCAAAGTTTTGCAGACGTTTTCTTACGCGCTGCCGCGCGCTGAAAACTGCTGCCGACTTGGTATGCTTTATATGAAAGAACATGACTTTACAAGCGCTGCCTGGTGGTACAAGATGGCTACTGAGCAGACTAAGCCCGTGGACCCTAAAGCTATTGTAAGGCAGGAATGCTGGGACTGGCTACCCTACTTGCAGTTATGCGCTTGTTATATTCGACTTGGCCAGTACCAGCTAGCATACCGATACAATGAAATTGCAGCTGCTTTTATACCAAATCACCACAGGATACGGGCAAACCGAGCGTATTTGGCCAGTCACTTGGAGCCAGCCTCTTCAAATACGAATACACTTACACTGGCACAGACTGTCGCCGGGCAACAAATTCCTAACCAATCACCAGTTACGCAGAAAACCAGGATAACGTTGTCAATGATAGTAAAAAACGAAAGCGGACGTTATTTAAAACAGGCACTGGAGCGGCATCGCCTGTATATCGACGATGCGGTTATTATTGATGACGGGAGCACGGACGATACCATAGACATTTGCTTGCAGACTCTGGCTGGGATACCCGTTAAATTAATCAAAAATGAAGCATCGAAGTTCAGCAACGAAATAACGCTGCGCAAGCAGCAATGGGAAGAAACATTAAGCGTCAATCCGCAATGGATTCTTAATCTTGATGCCGACGAATGGTTCGAGGATCGATTCACCACAGAGATACGCCAGCTTCTCGATCAATCGCACACCCATGTTATCAGCTTCCGTTTGTATGATTTTTGGACGAATTCGGCCTACAGGGAGGATCACAACTGGCAAGCGCATCTATTTTACCGACCGTTCCTGCTCCGCTACAATCCCGATTTCCCCTATGTGTGGAAGGAAACACCACAGCATTGCGGGAGATTTCCGGAAAATATTTTCCAGCAGCCCAATGAACTTTCCAATTTGCGGCTGAAGCATTTTGGCTGGGCAAATGTTGCAGATCGTTGGCAAAAATTCAATCGATATATGCTGCTCGATCCGGATGCAGTTTACGGATTGAAGGAGCAATATCTATCTATCATCGATAGCAATCCGCATTTGATTGAATGGGTAGATTGAGAAGCCAAGAGGAGCCATCTACAGATATTTGGATAAGAGCTGCTGATGGCTCCAGATTGCTTTGTCAAGCTATCTTTAAACCATTTTACATAGCAGTAGTCGGATACATTTCAACTCCGGTCCCCACATTGTCGTCGAAATGGCATTGTCAGGTACCGAGAAATCATAGTCTCCATAGAACTTCAGATTGGCTTTCTTCATCAGCTCCATCAGACTATCCATATGTACATTGGGGTAATCCACAGTGAGCACAATTAACCCGTCATCCTTAAGCACCCTTGAAAATTCCAATAAAGCTTTTAATTGCACAAGCTCGTCCACATGTTCCAGCACAGATATGCAGTACACTTTGTCAAACTTATTGTCGGCATAGGGCATCCGGGTCATATCGCATAATGCCAGTTGAACATTATCGAATAAGGAATCATCGAATTCCGTGTAAACCTTCTCGCCAATCGAATCTTTAATATCTTGAATAATTCCATTTTTTGAAACGATTCGCGGGTCGCTATCGCAGGCATAAACCTCCTTGGCTATTGTACCGAGATAAAATTTAAAAGGATGGCAAACACCGCACGCAACATCAAGGACAACGTCCGAGCTTGTCGCGAACCTGCCCGCCCAAACATATTCATAATGCCGACTCCACCATGCTTCAGGCAAATCGTAGACAATATGTGTTTCCTTAGCATCCTCATACGTAATAAATCTGGAAGTGTAGTCAACAGCATTGATCAAAGTTTTTCCCCATTTCTCTTATTTAAATATGGTTATAGCCACTGTGACTTCTGCTCATGCATAAATCCCGTTGCTTACGACTGATTAAGGACCCCAGTCAAATATTGCTTATTCAGCAACATGCTGGGATGATGGGGATCATACGACAAACCAATCTCATTATGCTCCATTGCGCGTAAATGTTGGCCAAGACGGTCATAGCAAACGCAAAGCTGCAAATGCGGCTGCCATGTCCAAGCGCTCGGATCGGGGGATGCACTCAGGTCGGCTGGCCTTGCCAATTTGATCGCTTGCTTATATAAAAGAATGGCTTCCTCCCATTGCTCCAAATTCATAATCATGAATGCCAGCTTGCAGTATATTTCGGCAGAAGGAATCCGGTTTACATAAGTTTCCAAAATATTTTTCGACTGTATCGGCTTTCCCAATAAATTGTAGCAGTCTGCTGCATACACAATAGCCTCCACACGCTGCTCTTGCTCGCCCTCGCCAGTTTCTAAAAAGCCCAAATAATACTCAAGAGCTGCTTCCTCATAAAGATAATTACGCATGCATGCAGCATTGTGAAACAACTGCTCAGCGTTTAGTTCCTTTATTGAACCAGCAAAAAGCGATGAGTGGTCCGGTTTCAGACAAAGCTGCTTATAGGCCGCTACACCTGCTAAATCGGATTCACGATAAATATGATAAGCAGGATATGTTGTTTCCACGAACATCCCAAGACCCAATGCATCCGCACGAATACAGAAATGCCGATCCTCACCCCAAAAGGAAATACTTTTAATTTCCGCAAAGCTTACCCCTGCCTGAAGTGCTTGTTTACTTATCCATGTACAAGCACCAAGCCCCCCAACCTCATACAAGCCTGGCACCCGCAATTGGGCAAAAAAACGCTTCATCCGCAGGAATTGCTCCTGTCCCTCCACCTCTTCTCTGCGATCCCTGCGGTATTGCGTATATTCATCCTGTAACCAAACCTGTGGCATTTCAAGCGTATCTGGCTGCCAGCTCGTCCAGAAAATGCAGGAAACAATCGGTTTATCGGCTTGAATCAGTTGCTCCAAGGTTTGCGGATGCAGAACGAGATCGGAATCGACTAGAAATAAACCATCATATTCGGCATTACGTGCTCGTTCTATAATGTCATCCTTCATAGCAGCGACTTTCCAAATCTGGCTTTCTTTCCAGTAGTGTGTGAACTCGTTGCGTTGGTATTCCTCATTGGTTTGTATAGCAGGCCGTATTATAACGCCCCTTCCTGTCGTCTCGCAAAAATCGCTAAGCATCTGGGATGACAGTGTTTCTACATTATCATCAACAAATATATAATCAACCATAGTTGAGCTTTGAGTCAATTCCGTTAGCGATAACAGAAATTGCTCTAAAATAGCAGGAGTCTGCCTAATAGGACTGCCCATTAGAACTCTTTTCACCAAGCGACGCCTCCTCCCCAGATCTCTGGTATTTTCCAAGCTTGATGGTTTTCTTACTGTGTTCCTTACAAAGTCTAAAAGAAATAGCCGCAAGCTGCCTGGAAGCAGCTTGCGGCCATTCCATGTTGCCACAGCGGCCAATTATTATTGTGAATCGGAATTAGCGCTTAAGCCTGGTATAGCAGCTGGCTTGGATTGAGGCTGCTTCGACCCGGTACCCAATTGCCCGAATACATTGGAGCCCCATGCAAAATAAGTATGATTAGTTCCCAGTATACCGGTCGTGTAGAACCCTGCCGAGATACGACTGGCCCGAATACCCCCATATACCGTTACGGGACTATTCTCGTGCTCAAACGCACCATTGCCTAATTGCCCGTACTGATTAGCACCCCAGGCCAGGACACTGCCGTTTTTATCTAAGGCTACACTATGCAAAGCTCCGGCAGAAATAGCTGTAACATCCTTAAGCTCTTTAACCTGCACAGGGTTCTTTCTCAGTGTATTGGTTTGATCTCCCAACTGGCCATAATCATTATTCCCCCAGGCTAATACTCGGCCACCCTCAGTAAGCACCAAGGAATGCTGATAACCGGCGGATATAGCTTTTACATCGAATAACCCTTCAACCTGTAATGGCTTGGTACGGTTAACCAATGTCCCGTCGCCCAACTGACCCTGAGCATTGGCTCCCCACGACCATACGATTCCATCCCCGGCCAGAGCCAGATTATGAGATCCTCCCGTTGATAAGCTCTTAATGCCTTGAAGTCCGGGCACCTTAGCCGGAGTAACTCTCTTCTTGTTCGTACCATCTCCAAGCTCACCGAATGTATTTGAGCCCCAGCTCCAGACTGTCCCGTCGTCCTTTAATGCCAGGCTGTGCGTCGCACCGGCAGCTACGGCTACAATCCCGCTTAAGCCAGCTACCTGTACAGGCTGTTGACGCGCTGTTGTAGTTCCATCCCCCAATTGCCCCATACGGTTATCTCCCCAAGCCCATACAGTCCCATCGTCCTGTAGCGCGATAACGTGGCTTAAAGCGGCAACGGCCACGACACGGCCCAAGCCGGGCACACGTTGTGGAGTCATATTCGACTTGCCATCGACAGCTTTCCCATCAGGGCTGCCCCATTGCCATAAGACTCCATTATCATCTAATGCCAGGCTTCGGGAAAATCCAACACTGATTTGAGGCGATACTGCCAATTTAACAACAGGTAGTATTTCGGAATATACGGAATAGGTGACTCCGGTAACTCCCTGGCCCGTAACCGGGATATTGGGCTTGATTTCAGGCATTACTCCCGTCTGGCCGTACACAACGCCAGTAATTGTAGTTTTATATACAGGGGTATCATAAACAGCATTGCTGACAGTTACCCCTGCTGCTGCAGCTATTTCAGTTGGTCCTTGACCAGGAACCGGAATGCCTGCCACTTGACTGGATGCACCATATGCATCAGCGTTGACAGCGAACACAAGCAAGCAAGCAACCAACGCCCATCTCTTAGTGGCGGCTCGTTTTATTAACAATGACATCATCTCCTATGCTGACAGTATGACTTGCTTCAATAAAGAACAAATGCCTTTGCATAGGTCAATTAAGCTTTTTGATTAATATTGCTGCACCTACTGACGGAGCTAGCGCCAAGGTCATAGTAACCGCTGAATTATTGCGTAGAGTAATTACATCTCCAGCAGCCAAACTCAATAATACGTTCCCTTCAGTCTGATCTGCATTATTAAGAATCGGAATAGTCGTACTCGTATTCACAGTTCCATTAACAGCTATGGCAATCGCCGCTCCTATTCCAGCAGTTGTGCTCGCCCAGTATTTTATTTCATAGACCCCACTTGTAGGCACAGTGATTCCAGTAGTGCCAATAGTATGGATAGTCCCTAGAAAAGGTCCATTATTGGAAAATGGTACGTCTGCTCCTCCAAAAACATCTTTATCTATTATTGTAGCAAAATTATAAGAATAACCATATGAGCTTATTCCCGTTCCTGCTGCTCCTGTAGCCCCGGTTACGCCTGCTGCTCCTGTAGCTCCAGTTACTCCTGCAAAGCCTGTGGCTCCTGTTACACCCATGCCAGTAGCTCCAGTTACTCCTGTGGCTCCAGTTACTCCCGCTGCTCCTGTAGCTCCAGTTACTCCCGCTGCTCCTGTAGCTCCCGTTACTCCCGCTGCTCCTGTAGCTCCCGTTACTCCCGCTGCTCCTGTAGCTCCCGTTACTCCCGCTGCTCCTGTCACTCCAGTCACACCCGCTGCTCCTGTCGCTCCCGTTACTCCCGCTGCTCCTGTCGCTCCCGTTACTCCCGCTGCTCCTGTCGCTCCAGTTACTCCAAATGCTCCTGTGGCTCCGGTCACGCCGGTAGCTCCCGTTACACCTGCGCCGGTTGCTCCTGTAGCTCCGGTCACGCCATCTGCTCCTGTGGCTCCGGTTACGCCAAATGCTCCGGTTGCTCCTGTCACGCCTGTGGCCCCCGTTACACCTGCGCCGGTTGCTCCTGTAGCTCCCGTTACGCCATCTGCTCCTACAGCTCCGATTGCGCCCACTGCTCCTGTAGCTCCCGTCACGCCTGTGGCTCCTGTTGCACCCACTCCTGGGCCCGTTGCACCCACTGCTCCTGTCGCCCCGGTCACTCCAACGCCGGTTGCTCCTGTAGCTCCCGTTACGCCGGTTGCTCCTGTTGCGCCCACTCCTGGGCCCGTTGCACCCATTGCTCCTGTCGCACCTGTAGCTCCTGTAGCTCCTGTAGCTCCTGTAGCTCCAGCGTCTCCCTGTGCCCCAGCCGACGCTACCAAGGTGTAACTTGCCGTATCAATGGTAGGTGTGCCAGTCGGATTTGCTGCTTTTACAATATAGGTGCTGCCATTATAAAACACGGTTTGGCCTACTGCATACCCTGGAGCCGCTGTTTCATCATAAGCTACAATTCCTCCAAGGCCAGCTCCCGTTGCCCCAGTAGGACCAACAGCTCCGTCGCTTCCTCTTGAACCTGAAGATCCAGAAGCCCCTGTATCACCCTTTTCGCCTTTTTCACCCTTTTCGCCTGGATCACCTTTATCGCCTTTGTCGCCTTTAAGACCTGGTTCTCCATTTTTAGGCGGGTCTGTTACAACTGCTGTGCCTGGAGGAGTCGGAGCTTCCGTCACTTCAACAAAATAAGCGGTAGTTCCACTGTATACGACCGTAACGTCCTGCCCTGCCTTAATGGTTGAACCCGGTCCACTTGAGCCAAATACTACAGCTTTAGGATCCAAAGTAAGCTGCTGGGTCACGCCACTTTTGTTTACAAGGCTAATGCTGCTGCTGGATAAGCTGACCACATTCCCCTTCATGATACGATCTGTTTTGTCCCCTAGAAGCATTTCCATCTTGGCCAGGATCGTGGCTACCTGGGCACGAGTAAGTGTGTCCTTCGGTTTGAAGGTATTATCAGGAAAACCATTAATAATGTTCAGCTTTACACCAGCATTTACATATCCAAGCACAGCCGGCGAAATGTTAGCATTATCTGCGAATATCGATTTGGTAGTGGATAGGGCTGTTGCATCAAATTGTTTTCCTAATGTACGGACAAGCAGCTTGGTGACCCACTCGCGCGTTGCAGTTGCTGCCCCCCATGATCCGTTAGGCGTTGCACTCTCTTCACCAGGTATAATTAAACCTTTATCGATAGCCAGCAGCACCCAATCGCGTGCCCATGCATCTGTGGTTAGTGTCAAGTTCCCGGCCTGGACTGAAGGGTTCTCAATACCCAGAAAACGGATTGCCATTGACACAGCCTCTTGATGGCTCACTGGGCTATCCGGATTAAATTTCCCGATATCATCACCTACTGTAAATCCCAAAGCGGCAACCTTCGTAATATACTTGTAAGCCCAAGAGCTTGTATCCACATCATTAAAAGACGTACCCGCGGTAGCTGCATGAGCAATACCCGTTGCAATAAGCTGAACATCCGTAATAGCACCTGCCACCAGATTGCCTGCAAGAGCTACTGTCGAAACCTGTATGACTTTGTGTTTTAAGCTTTTGTCCCTATTTTCCTTTTGTATTGCTTCATCGCTTTACGTATTGATTTTTCAACATCCTTGTGATTACTCATTTCTCATCCTCCAATATGGTTAATAGCCTCTAAATAATAATTAGTTCAAATGGGATAAAGGTTTCCCGGACCATTTAAACTGTCCTACTTTTTACAATAACTCGACCAACTTCCCAGCCGTAGCAGCGAAATATCCGTCCACTTGGTGCCTACTATTATCAGAGAAAACTCAAATCACCCTCCCCAATATGAAATCTTCCTATGCTAAACCCAAGCCTTTGAAATAGGCACGGTTCCCGACCACGCTCGGCTCATTTGGAACAAATCCAGCCGCAATTTCATTATGCCGGTATGCCAGTTCTCGCTGCCCCAGCCTGTCGTAGCAAACACAAAGCTGTAAATGTGGCACCCAAGTCCAGTTGGAATGCTGCAAAATCGCAAAGCTATCCGTAGGTTTCTTAAGCTCCGTCGCCAGCTCGTACCAAAATATGGCGTCTTCAAATTTTTCTTCTTTTATATGAAGATATCCAAGCCGACAACAGATTTCCGCACGCGGTAACGCGTACACAAACGATTGCAGTGCCTTGGCTTTCGCTTCATTTATGGACCCCAGCTCTGCTGCACAATCTGCTGCACGGCCGCAGGCTCTTATCCGGTCCTCCACCCAGCCGTCAGGACGCTGCAAGAACTGATCATATTTGTCCAACGCACGTTCCCACAGTCCGTGATCAGCAAGCTCATTCCCGTAATAGAACAGATCACGCGATGTGAACGATTCACCCGTTGCTTCGTGGTTCTCATAAATATGCAAATTGCGATCGGAGTTGCCGTGCATCCTGTCATGGGTAACATTAATATCTGCATAATGTATGTTTCCCGCTACCTGTAAATATTCGTGGACAAACCCGATCCATTGAAAACGCTTCTCACGCTTGACCAAACGATTTCTACGCAGGCTAGTCATCACATTTCCATATTCATCACGAGCGAGAATATAGTTCATGGATACGGAATCGACAGTCCATTCAAGTCCGGCAAGAAGCTCTTTAAATTTCTCAGCATCCGCAGGCAAAATCACATCATCTGCGTCCAGCCATAATATATATTCCTGTGTGGCTTGGCTGAAGGCATAATTTCGTGCTTTGGAAAAATCGTTAACCCAGACAAATTCAAATACGCGGTCTGTGTATTTTCGTGCAATCTGCTTCGTTTGGTCCTCCGAGCCCGTATCGACGATAATAATTTCATCAACCAAATCACTGACACTGGACAAACATCGATCAAGGGTTTGCTCTTCATTTTTGACAATCATACAAAGGCTTACCGTTATCTTATTCTTCCATTTAAGCAAAGCCTGTGAAATATCCAAGCCCCATTTTTGAGCTGCCTTCACTTTATTCTCATGAAGAAGCTTACCGTACCAGTAAGGATCATCCGGAAACAAATCTGGAGGCTGTTGATAGCGGACAAAACAATCCTTGGGTATATACAAACTATAACCAGCCTGCATGGCACGATAACAATAATCATCATCCTCGAATGATTCCAAGCCGAACCGTTCATCAAATCCGCCTAGTTTGTCGTATGCACTCTTACGGACAGCAAGCATTTGGCTAAGAAGCCGTGTCACTCTCTGGGTCTGGCCTGCATGCTCCGCAATGAATGCACGAGCAACAACACTTAACTGCTCGATGCTGTTGATAGGCACGGGAATCGATACATGCTGGGCTCCACTGACGCCATTACTCATGGGTCCAACCATTGCCGCATCAGGGTACTGTTTTAAACAACTAGTCAATGACTTCAACCAGCCCTTGGACAGGGTCATATGATCGCGCAGAAAAACAAGCAAATCGCCTTTGGCCTGGGCTGCTCCAAGGTTATAACCCGCAGCAACACCGATTCGTTCTTGAGAGGTAAGCGTTATAATACCCTTCTTGTCCATACTCAGCAATTTGTCAATTTCATTCGAGCCACCATCATTGATCACAATTAATTCGTAGGTTCCAGATGTAGATCGCCGAATGCTCGCAAGACATTGTTTAACCATGCTACTATGCTGAGCTAACAATATAATACTGGTCTTCATTGCAGCCTCCATATTGAAAAGTAAATGTACTGGATTAAAGCGATTTCCAACAAAACTTGACCTTGATCACTGGTTCTGGCTGAGGGACTCCCTTTTAATTTCCATGCTTTTTGTTATGTGTAATGCAAATATCAGCTTGCACTATGTTTCCTTTTACGTCCAAATATTGATTTACTGCGTCTACCCACTTATAATCTCGCTCACGCTTAACAAGACGATTCGTACGTGAGCTCGGCGTCGTATTACTGTTCTCCCCGAAGCTATAATGGTCATACATCGCTACGGAATCTGTATTCCACCCCATATGAGACAACATATATTTAAATTTATCTGCATCCGTTGGAAGAACAACTTCTTCTGCTTCCAGCCATAGTATGTATGTCTGAGTAGCCAGGCTGAAGCATAAGTTTCTTGCATTGACCAAATCAGGGGTCCCTTCATATTCCACAACAAAGCCTGTAAATCTTAATGCAATCTCTTTGGTGCGGTCTGTAGACCCTATATCGACAATAACAATTTCATCGACCCATTCACTAACACTTAACAGGCATTCCTCTAACGTTGCTTCGTTATTCTTAACGACCATACATAAGCTAACCGTAACAGGCTGTTTCCAATTTAATAGTGCTGCTGTAAGGTCAAATCCCCATTTCTCCCTTGCAACGGCTTTGTTATGTTCCATCTGTAAAAAATACCAGTTGGGTATTTCCGGAAATAAAGAGGGTGGTGCCTCATACCGGACAAAACAATCCTCAGTCACATACAAGCTGCAACCAGCTTGAAGCGCTCGATAACAAAAATCATCGTCCTCATAGCTTTCAAGTAAAAATCGTTCGTCAAATCCCTCCAGTTTACGAAAGCATTCATTATTTATAATAAAAAGATTGCTTATTATTCTGGTTACATTTTGGTACCGACCTTTTTTAATGATACTCAAACCTTTGGAGGCATTATTCAATTGGTCCATATTATCACAATCAAATGATACTCTCTGCATACCGCTGATATCATTGCTCACAGGACCTGCAATCGCATTATCACCATACTTATCCAAGCATGCATTAAGGTTAGCCAACCATCTCTCCGAAACGGCCATATGATCACGGATGAACACCAACCTGTCTCCGGTTGCTATCGCTGCGCCCTGGTTGTAGCCCTTGGCTACCCCAACATAATGTGCATTCGTAATGATCTTAATATCATTGCTCAACCCCAGCCACCGGGTAATCTCCTCAGAGGCTCCATCGTTGATTACAATTAGTTCATAAGACCCTTCCGTAAACAATCGGATTCTGGACAAACATTGCTTAAACAGTTCTTCTTGCTGAGCCAATATAATAATACTGATCTGCATAAGCTCTCCTTAATTAGTAGTCTTACTTTGTAATTCGTTAGTATTTGATTAATTATCCCGTATTTTTACATTTATAGTAACAAAATAACATATATTTGATTGTTTAATTATAACATTTATCACATATTGGCAAGGATACATTATACTAAAAATTTCATTAAATTTATTTTATAAACTACATAGCTCGACACTCTCAGCAGAAATATAACAAAAACCGGATATATATAACTCCCAAAATCCAGCGTATTTCAATTACATGTCGATAAAGAATGAATAAAACAGTATCCTGCTACATATTATACCATCCGGTTCTGAGCATATTCTGAGCATATTCTGAACACATACACAACCAAAGAGCCCTCTCCGGCTTATTCCCCTAAAGGAAAAAGCGCATTAGAAGGCTTTACAGGATTAGACAGTGTGAATCGAAAACGATAAACCGATCAAATCGTGATTTCCCCAAGCTTGATCAGCTCAACTACTGCTTGTGAACGACCTTTTACATTTAGTTTTTGCATGACATTGGATATATGATTACGCACCGTTTTCTCGCTAATAAACAGCTGCTGCGCGATATCCTTGGTTGTTTTGTCCTGCACTAACAGTTCGAAAACTTCGCGTTCACGATTGGTTAACAAAAACTTACTTTTGTGGTCGCTGCCCTTCAAAGTGTCACCCCTCCTTGCTTGGGTTTTTGTATCATTACAAGGTGTAGGGATACAGTCAAGTTAGTTTATGAAGTACAGCAATTAATGGTGCAGTGGCGCGGAAAAATGGGCTTACCGATTGCTTCCTCATTACGATCGCGGGAAGCTCACATCAATTGTATGGGCAGCTATCTCGGTTATAGGCTTTTTGCCACGTGAACAAGCATAATAAAAGAAAAAAGGACCTTCGGCGTGACATCACCGATAAGTCCTCAGTATACCTGAATCATAACCGTTACTAATAACTCATACTTCACCCATAACCTATTTCCTACAGCCCACAGCCGCTCTAACACAATCCATACTTACGGCAGCAGCGAATCAATTCTTTAGTTTAGATTCACCTTGCTTTTGCAGCTCAGTCAGCTTGGTGACCTCTCTGGTGGTAATGGCATCTACCCCCATCTGGATAAAGCTCTGCATGGCCGCCGAATCGTTAACAGTGTATACCCATACCGCAAGACCAGAAGCATGAGCAAGCTCCACGATTTCTTGACGGCATGTTGAATAATCCATATTCAAGCCATAATAAGAACGGAGCACGGCCTCCTCGCATTGCTTAGCCGCATATAACGAGTAGTTGTCACTCTCTTCGGGAGTAAATGTCTTTGGCGTGTTGAACACGACCTGAATATCATGATGACGGTTAGTAATATTCTCACTGCAGCCTGTTATATAAACTCGATCAACCATGTTGTATTCCCTCACCAGATGTATGACAGGCTCAATCGTATCCACTGTCTTAATATCCAGATTTAATTGGACATCATACTGCTTGGCAATTTGCAGAATATCCGCCAGCTTTACAATTTCATAATTTTCATACACAGAGCTGAGCTTCGTTCTGATTTCATATTGATTCAGCTGCTCATAGGTACAATCACGTAGATAAGGAGAATCATCATGAAGCAAAATGACAGTCCCGTCTCCTGCAACTCGCAAATCGACCTCTACAATATCCGCACCCGATTGAATGCCTTCCATAAAGGACTCCCTGGTATTGTCCGGCGCATTTCCGCACCCGGTATGTGCAGCAATTTTTGGAAACGATGGTTTCTTCATCTTCATTCCCTCCAACCCTTATTTATGATAAGCAAAATAGATCGGGTTCGTAAAAGCAATCATCGTGATGCAGCTATGAAAAGCTCCATGAAGCTCGGCCCGCAGCCAAATAAGCTCCTTGACCTCGACCCTGCAGGTAGCTATTGAAGCGTTCCGTGATACGTTAAGCTCGGCTATCTGCCCTTTATTGCTCATAAGCACAACTCTGAGCTCCTGGTCGGCTAGCTGCCAATGCTCTTCCCTTACGGTGAAGTCTACCTCAACCTGCACCTGTGCGGTGTCCGCAACCCCGTTCACTCTTACTTCTTCCCCAATGCCATATACAGGATCTGTTGGGCCTGGTTGAACCGTACATTGCAGCAAGGGTCCCATCGTTACGCTGATTGAACCGTTTCTGAGCGCATCGACAGCTGCCTTTTCCAAATCCGTTTGTTCTGGATTCAAAGCTCCATTGTTTGCCAAGCCCAAATAGGTAACAGCAATCGGTTCCGTTACTTTCTTCGAGGATACATGCCAATCTCGTCCACATACCCCGGATATCCGATAGCCTTGGTTTAACATGTCTGTCCACAGCTGGAAGGCTCTTTGGTTACTGTTCATAATCGAAGGGAACGTATAGGACCAGACCTCAATATAATCGATGTCCTTCCAATCCGATATTTCATATTCCCAGTAGCAGCCCGTGCATAGCGGACTTCCAACCCGATACGGATGGGCAATCCCGACGACTCCGCCTTGTCGATGGACTCTTTCAATGCCTCTATGAATATCCTTAACGCCGAGATCTCTCCAATCCACATAGTCAACGATGCCAATCGCCAGCATATGTCCGAAGAACGTGGTCCACTCCATGCCGCGTATAATTTGCAGCTCCGTTTCCGTCTGGATCTGCTCCCTCTCCAATAGAGGCGACATCGTGTTGTGATCGGTCATTGCAATTCCGAACAAACCAAGCTCCTTGGCGCTGTTCGCAAGCTCGCGCAGTGAATGCTCGCCATCACTGTGAAACGTATGGGTGTGCAGCTCATAAGGAAGCCATTGTCTCATGACGCATCCTCCCCTTCCCATACCCGCAGCTTAAAGCTGCACACTTCGGTGACGATCGCGTGTAAGCTTAGTGTAATTGACCAATTCCCTTGAATCAATAGTCCCGGCATAAGACCTGGGGAAGCCGAGCCGGCAGCTAGAAACAGATGCTGTTCTGAATCATGCCTGTGACATGCCCCTCTGAAACCGTTAGGATCGTCGACGGAAACTGTAATTAAATTTTTCAACGGAAGAAATCGGGTCCAGCTGTCCTCCATAATCGGATCGTTACCGTCATTATATTTCCGCAAGCTCTGTTCGATAATCCCCTTGGATAAAGCCTCATTGTCCAGCGTTTTGGGAGAATAGTTAAAATCTATGTTCACCTTGCGGCATGAATCGGAAACGGCAAATGAATACGTGATATGGGTCTGAGTCTGGGCAATCGCCAGTTTCTCCTCAACTTCAAGTAATAGATTCATAATTCCACCTTTGTTTGTGCTTTATTTTTGTGTTGCAAGCCAGGCTGTCGATTCTTTTTGCGCTTTTTCTAATGCGGCTTCAAGTGTCGATTTCCCAAGCAATCCTTCCTCCACTGACTCTGATAAAATATACCGAGGTTGACCGGAGCGGTACGGATACCGTGGCGCCCATAGCTTGCCCATCGATTCCAGTTCAATCATCGCATGTGGATTTTTTTGAATTTGTTCCCACTTCATGGCCGACTTCGTAACAGGGAGGAACTGGGAGCTTTGCTCATCCCACATATATTTCTGGAAGAAATCGCTCACGCTAAATTTCAGAAATTCCCAAGCCAGCTCCTTGTTTGTGCTGCTTTTGGCAATCGAATAAGGGCTGCCTGCGAACATTCCACCCATATTCTTGTCTTTATTAACAAACAATGGAGCAACACCAAATTGATCCTGCAGCCCTGCAGCATATATCGTATCAACAAAAATCGGCTGTACACGAATATGAATGGCAATATCGTTGTTGGCCGTTCCCCATTTCTCGCCGCCCTGTTTGACCAGCGCTCCTTTGGGAGCATAGGCATTCAAATCATTCAGCCACTTCAGACCCTTCAGCATCTGTGGAGAATTAAAGTTGACCTCCATGCCCTTGAATAAAAATCCTTTGCCCCAGGAACCGCCGTATGCTTCTGCTGCATTGATAACCGAATCTGCGGCGTCAGCGCCTGCATAAAACGCACCATAATTTTGCTTCCCGGTCTTTGGATTCGTGCCTGTCATTTTCTTAGCCTTCTCCAGGATTTCCTCAGGAGTCGGATTTTTGGAAAGCTCCTCTACGCCCCATTCCTTGAAAATCTTTTTGTCGTAGGCGATAACTCGGGTGTCCCCGATAAAAGGAAGTCCGTAAATTTGCAGCTCCGTATCTTTGGGACCCATGGCCTTCCAGCCTTCAACCTGATTGTTGATAAATATGCCCAGATCGAATTTGTCTTTC
Source organism: Paenibacillus periandrae (assembly GCF_022458865.1). GTDB lineage: Bacteria > Bacillota > Bacilli > Paenibacillales > NBRC-103111 > Paenibacillus_S > Paenibacillus_S periandrae. The sequence goes on from NZ_JAJNMU010000002.1 coordinate 316,928, forward strand.
TCTATATAAGGCGCCAGAGGCTCCAATAAATCCTGACTGGCCAGATTGGCGATTCCCGGTACCTGAAACACATCCGCACCTTTCGAATTCAGCATCGCATCTGTTTTTTGGACGTAGCCATCCCAGCCCAGCAGTATGAATTCCACCGTAGCCCCTGGATAGAGCCGTTCAAATTCTTTTTTCAGTACCGATACGCCCTTGACTTTTTTACCCGAAATTGGATTTGTCTTGTCTTCTATGCTGAAATCCCCGATTAGCTGTACTTTCAGTGTGCCGGACCATTTCTTATCTGAAACCTTTGCTGTCGATTCATTAGCCTGAACGGGCTTCGTTTCCGCCTTGCTGCTGCAGCCTGCTAATACCTGCATCGCGAATACGGACAGCAGTACACCTGCCACCAAACCTTTTTTCGTCCTCTTGTTAACCATACATGACACCCTCTCAGGATACGTTTTTTTGTCAAACGATTGAACCCTGCATAACCATCGTCTATTTACAATTGCTTTTCCAGCTCACTCTCCTTTCAGTCCGCTTAAAGCGATGCTTCGTATGATATATTTTTGCAAAAAGAGAAACACAACAACGATCGGTACAATACTCGCTGTCGCTAGTGCCATGGTTAAACCGCCCAAACGCGTCCCGTTTTCAAACGAGAAGCTGGCGAGAAATAGCGGAATGGTCCTTAGTGCATGATCGTTAATGACGACAAGCGGCCAGAGGAAGGCGTTCCAGCTATCAAGAAAGGACAGGATGGCCAATGTCGCCGTGATCGGTCCGGTAAGCGGCAAATAGATTTGGAAAAATGTTCTTTTTTCGCTCGAACCGTCAATCTGTGCAGCCTCTCGCAAGCTGTCTGGCAGCTGGTCGAAATACTGTTTGGATAACAAAATACCAAAGCCATACAGGATCGCTGGTGCAATTAACGGAACATATGTGTTAATCAAGCCAAATTTATTGAACATCGTGAATAACGGAATCAGTCTGGTTTCCATAGGAATCATCATCGTCCCCAGCACGATCATAAACAATAATTTTTTACCGCGAAATTGACCTTTTGAGAACGCATAACCCGCCAGAAGCGAGCTGGATACACTAAGGCATACGGCACAGACGGCTACGAATCCCGAATTCAAATAGGAATAAAACAGAGTCGCATTTTCCATAACAAGCTCAAAGTTGAAAAAAGAGGGCTGCTTCGGAAAAAATGTTGGCGGAAAAGGTGGCTGCAGGTTAGCCGTGCGCTCGAGGCCGATGCTGAGCATCCATAGGAATGGAGAAATCATAATCCCGCTCAAGACAAGTAGAGACACGAAGATAACGCTTTCAATTAATGTTGGTTTTCTTGAAAAGATGCTCGATGTTTTCATGACATGTTCCTTTCAGTTATATTTTCATCTTGGTTATTCTAAGATTCAGCATCGTAAAGAACAGAATGATCGCAAACAATACGTAGGCTGCCGCCGAAGCAATGCCGTACTCGGTACCCCCGAAGCCTCTTTCATAAATAAACCCGACAATCGTATGCAGAGAGCGTGCAGGGCTGCCCTGAAGCCCACCCAGCAAATAAACGTCGGTGAACCGCTGCAGACCAGAGATCCAGCCGATTACGATAAGAAAGGAAAAGGTTCCGTACATGTTGGGAATTGTAATATATAGCCATCTTTGAATGCCGGTAGCCCCGTCTATGGCTCCTGCCTCATAAATATCCTCCGAGATCGCCTGCAAATTTGCGAGGAATATGATAACCACAAAGCCTAACCAGTGCCACGAACCGAGTAATATAGCCCCCCACCGCGCACTGGTTGGTTCAGCCAGCCACACAGAGGTAGGAAGTCCCAGCATCGAGAGAAAATAATTCAATAGTCCAAATTCAGGATGCAGCACGAACAAGAACAGCATGGAGGCCGCTACAACGGATGTGATGTAGGGAATGAACAGCAGAATCTTAAACAAGTTCTTTCCCCATTTAAGCTCTGTGATCAGCGAGGCGAGTATGAATCCAAAGGGGATCGTCAAAAGTAATTGAAAAAATCCCATATAAAAGGTGTTGTATACCGCTTTCCAGAACACATTGGACGATAATACGGTTGTATAATTTTCTGATCCCGCCCATGTTTCTATCGCCCCTCTGGACACATAAAGACTTAGTCGAAAAGATTCAAAAACGGGGTATACCATAAATAACAAAATTCCAAGAAAGGTAGGGAGCAGAAACAAATACCAAATCATTGAACTGTTTTTATGCCGATACGTTTGACTTCGCATAATGACTTATCTCCTTTTTATCATATAAAGCTTCCTTCGGTTTACTATTGCGTCCTGCTGCTAACCGGACCTGTCGTCCCGCGTACGATAAGCTTCGGCTCATACTCCACCTTCATTGGATTCAACTCTAATTTTTGTATCAATCGGTTCAACATGAAAACCGCATCTTGACCCATCTTCTCTTTCTCCGTATGGACTGTAGTCAAGGGTGGATTGGAAAGATTGGCAAAATCAATATTGTCGGATCCGATGATAGATACGTCCTGCGGTATCGACAAGCCTTTCTCGACCATTACGCGCATAGCACCCAAAGCCAGCATATCGTTCGTAGCGAAGATTGCAGTAGGGAAACCGTTATTAGTTTCATGGGAACGTTCCCATAGAGATAAACAACCAACGTAGCCATCATTAAATAAGGATGTAGGCGAAAAATACATATGTTCCTCGTGAATTTCACAGCCCAACTCAACCAAACGTTGATAAAAACCTTCATATCTAAGATGATGACTCCTGTGCTCCTGTGGCCCGGCAATAACGCCAATCTGTCTATGGCCTAATTTGTATAGATGATCCGCAGCAAGCCTTCCGCCTTTTCGATCATCATTGACGATTTGAATCACTTGATTGTTTTCGGCGGTACCATTGACCATCAGATAAGGAATATCGAAGCTGTCTATGTATCCGATCATTTCCTGGCTCAGACGGCTGACTAACACAAGTCCGTCAACTCTCTTCTCCAGCATGTAATCAGCAGAACGGAGCGACATCTCTTTATCCGTCGAGACGAATACCGAATAGTTCAAGCTTTCCGCGGCTGCCAGTATAGCATCGAGTATTTTACCATAGATCGGGTGCGATACAATCGGGAAATCCTTTCGATAAATAATGACGCCGATATTGAACGTTCGATGCGATACCATTGCCCTGGCCACTGCATTCGGTTTGTACTTCAATTCCTGTATGGCGTTCATGACTTTCTCCCGGGTTTCGGGACTCGTATAGCCTTTACCTGAAATAACGCGTGAAACGGTAGATTTGGACACGTTGGCGATTTGGGCAACATCAATGATTGTATAGCTCACTCGCTCACCTCCTGATTATGTATTGGTTGGGATCCTTATCTCTTGTTAATCCGGAGCTTGAGATCAGATTATAGAAAGCGCTTTCCAATCGACACTAAAAAAATTCCAATCCTTATCCAATCCATTTAAACAAACTGAGGGTTAAGCGCTTACCTGTTGAGAATAATTATACCGTACACATGATCTTTTGGCAACTTTTTTGTTGTTAACATTTTCCTGTGAAGTTACTGCCCTTCTCCGTCCTGCCTCGTGTCCGGTTTCTATTCCTTACGAGGTGGTAGGAACTGTCAGGGTAAGTTGTATGAAGGGCAGCAAGTCACCTGTGCATTATTTGTCATTTTAGTAAATAGGAAATTCAGCTTTCTCCAAGCAGCAGCTTGCCTTTTTGCTTCCACTGTTCAATATAAGGCTCATTCACTGCCCACTGCAGCATGATGATCGACTCTTCTGGGGCTAGCTTAATTTTCAACAGAGGTGTTGGAATTAATCTGCCATCAAACGGAAATACGACAATGTTATCGTTCGACACCACACCTACGATTTCTCTATTAGGTGAAGAGAATGCATCCTTGGCGGTTGGCTGCAGCTTGCGGATTTCATCCCAGCTCAGCGGGAGCACGTCGTAGCTAACAACAGACTGCGGAAGCTTGTACGGAAGCGCCTTCAGCTGATATCCATAACTACTATCTGCTGCACGTTCACTATATGAAGCGATCTGTGGAATCCATTCGCCGTTCTTACGGGCAATCGTCCAGCTTTCTCCATTATCATCCACAGGTTCAGCAGAAGAAAGACGCGAGCCCGGGTTCTGTGGGACTTTGGTATTGAGTGATTTCAATGATGGCTGTATCGACTCCCCATACAATCGCTTCAAGGTCGTGTGCGGATCTTGCACAGGACGTGCAATGCCCGTACTATTTATTGAGGAGGAAGCTAATTCCTCCACTTCTTTAACCCACGCATATTCATAGACAGAAGGTTTATTCTGATCCAGCTGACGGATGGTTTGCGACAACGCTACATAACGATTGCCTACAAATTGAAGCTTCTCCGCCACTTTCAGCGACTTGTTATTATAAGAGGAGGGATGCGATAAGGCCATCGCCCCGTCAGCAGCCACGACCCGAAGTATTTGCGATTCCTCATTAACGCTCAGCGGGCTGACGGGTGCAATTCTCATAAACCCCGTCCTGTAGGGCATTAATATTCCATCTCCCTCAGCGGCAGTCCTCAGCTCCCCGGCTTCCGGCGCAAGCAGCAGCGTACGATAAGTGCTGTGGGCAGGACTGCTCCCTGCTGCGGGATGATCCTCGCGAAGACCAATCAGAACCGCTGACCGGACTTCATGCTCAGCCTGATCCTTGAAATACGGCTGCGCCGCTTCTGCTTCAAAGGCCGTCATCTCGTTCTTATGTACAACAATTTCATCGTGCCCGACAGACGGCACCCCATCCACCGTAAATAAAATAGAAGCCGCAATAAGCACCGAACTTACGCATCCGAATACGAGCATCGATTTTTTCGTGTTGCCACTCTTGTGCTCCAAGCGATCCTCAATACGCTTTTGCAACTTATCGGAGAACCCGTTCCTGATGAGCGGTCCGTTAGCCAAGCTTTTTTTCAACTCGTCATCAATCGGATTCATGGCTCTAAAGTCTCCTTTAACTTGGATATTTTATTGCGGGCATGAAACAATCTTGACTTTACCGTTCCTTCGCTTACCCCGAGCATGTGTGCCATTTCCTTCATCGAAAGCTGATAGTGGGCAAACAGGATCAGCACTTCACGGTACTTGACAGGCAATTTAAGCACCAGCTTCCACATATCGCTGGTCGCCAGCTTGTCGATAACTATCTGTTCCGTAGAGGGCTGTTCCCCCTTTGATGGAATAAATTCCATTAAGGTTACCCTGCGATAAAAGGCTGATCGTCTGAAATCCAAAGTCATATTGCGGGTAATCGTGAGTATCCAGGTTTTCACCGATGCCTCACTGCGAAATGTACACAAATTACGATATACCTTAATAAATACTTCCTGTGTAATATCGTCTGCCTGGTCCCATTGCCGGGTCATACTGAACGCATAGTTCCATACATCTTTGCCATATGCCGTCATCAGTTCTTCCAAAATCTCTTTTTTATCCGAGCTTTCGGACAAATATCTTAAGTATTCGAAATTCATTTTGGAATCCACTACTGCCACCTCAATTATTAGACGATCCGCTCTCACCGTTCAATTCCCAGTGAAGCTTCCCGACGTCCACTCTTATTATCAGTTTACAGTTTTGTGGGCAATTGGAAAAGGATTTCTTCAACGAGCCTCGTTCAGCTGTGGTACTGTAACCAGCTGGTAGCCATCCAGCTTCAATTGGGCGATCATCTCGGGAAGTGCTTCAACTGTATTATCCAAATTACCGTTTTTGCCGCCGAAGCTGTGCAATAACACGATCGCACCTGGCTTCGTATGCGATTTTACATTTTGCAAAATAAGGGCTGGGGTCGTTCCTGCCCAATCCTTGGGATCGATACTCCAGCCAACTAAAGGCCGGTTGGATTGTGCCAGCAGCTTCTTAAGCTTGTCCGATACGGCACCATAGGGCGCTCTCACCATCGTCGATTGGACCCCGATAGTCTTTTCGATCAACACATCCGTATCTTTGATTTCCTGCTGAATACGATCCAGAGAAAGCTTGGATAAATCTGCATGATCCCAGGAGTGATTGCCAATGGCATGTCCTTCTTCGTGAATTCGTTTTAAGATGTGCGGATATTTGGCAGTTTGAATGCCTACTACAAAAAAGGTCGCTTTGACCTGATTCTCCTTCAAAATATCCAGAATTCGCGGCGTATACAGCTCGTCAGGTCCGTCGTCAAAAGTAAGTGCTATCCGTTTGGAAGTGACAGGAGCCGTCTTGGGGGCTGCTGCCGGGACAGGCTCTGGTTTGATTTCTGACTGCGGCTTTTGCTGGGTGTCAGGAAGCGGATTCTTCGATTCTGTCCGTAATGGCTGATCACTGGCTGGTAATGTCGCTTGACTAACAAGTGGTGTTGGTTGTTGAACTGTGATAACTGCCGGCTGTTCACTAGCCGTTTTCGGTTGATCGTAGGATGATGACGACTGCGGCCCCTTCATATGAGCTTCGGACGCTTCTTCCACCTGATTCACTTTGTTCTTCTCAGGCATCGGCAGCACACTGCCGGTTACGGTAAAATTAATAAGAGCCATACTGACCATACTGCAAAAAGTAATGCCGACAATCCACAGCTGCTTGCGTTCCTTAAAAAGCGACACTGCCATTTTACTAAACCTTCCTTCAACCGTTTACCGGCCATAATGAGATCCCTACATATGACGAATGAACTCGAAAAAAAGTTTATATTTTCTGTTATAAATAATAAATTTGTCACAAAAAAGCGAACCCTGAGCCAAAGTGGCTGCAAGGATCGCTTTTCATACATATTTGGATCATATTAACCATAGCAGCGGCTGGCGAATGGCAATATTTCGGCGAATCTCCATGTCGGTCGGGTCAGGATCAAGACGGTCCCACAGCTGAATATATGTGGGCTCATGAAGCGCTAGGCCGGCGAACAAGAGTGAAGAAACTTTGGCTGGCCAGCCTTCAAAATGCTCAACATCCGGTGGATAAGGCCAGGATGCTTTGTCATTCAGATACGGATATAAGTAGGAAAAGCCTTTGCTGATTCCACGTCCGTCAGAAAGCTTGAAGTCCCACAGGTTATCCTCAGATGTCGAAAGAATGTGGCACAGGGTAACGAGGTTATCCAGCACAAAAATCGCATATCCATACGGCTTCGTCCTGGCCAATTCGCGTGGAAAGCTACCATCTGACGCCATTTGATCGGGAAGCAGCGTTTCCTTGAAGCTTTGTCTGCAAAAGCTCAGCACTTCTTCATTGTGGGTAAACCATGCGAAAGCTGCCGCCTGTACAAACCAGCACACCGCGTGGTTATTATCTGCATTCATTTCCTGAATGCCGTTCTCATGTGTGGTCATCCAGGTCAAATAATCCGCGAACCATTGTTTCAGTCCCTCGTAGATGGAATCCGTCATTGCAGGTGAAGCTTTCAAAGCTTCGATCGCAGGCGGAATGTCGATAATATGCAAGGTATCGATAATCCCGACACCCCGACCCGAACAAATTCCGGGAATTGCCTGTGCATACAAGAGATGCGGGTTCATCCGGGTGGCTTCATCGAGAAAAAATTCCTTCAACAATTGAACAGCCTTCATTGCATATGCCTCGTTGCCCGTCACCACGTAGGCGGCAGTCAAATTGGCAGTATGGGTTCTCATTTGGCGCAGGAACAACCGATGCTTATCAAAATTATCCGGGTTGCTCTCTCCGTCAAGGCGTATGTAAGGGAGGCCATTTGCAGTCTCGGGGTTTGGCCACCAATAGTCGCCATTCGAATAATAATCATGAATGCTGCCCTCACTCTTTTCGGCAACAGCAGCTGTAAGATGAATAGGGTCAGCCTGTAAGGATTGATCAGCATGCCGCGTGATCCACGTAAGATCAAACAGAGATAGTCTCTCACTGCGTGCAGCGGTCGAAAGGTTTAACTTATTTATCATCATATATTTGATCACTCCCTGGTTGTTCAATTAGAGGCCTCAGCCTAGTGCCCATCCGATTAAGCGCTATTGCGATGATGTTTCACAATCGATCATTACATGAATCGTATCGCCCTTATGCTCATTGCGCAGCTTGAAAGCTTCCGCTATATGTTCCAGCTTCACGACATGCGTGATCATTTCCTCCGTGTTCACCAATCCATCGAGCACCAATTGAAGCCCTCTGTCAAAATAATTCCGGTTATCGATATCCCGCTTGGGCTCAGTCGAAAGGATGTCCAGCCGCTTCTTGTGAACCTTGAAAAAATCGACCGGCTTGTGGCACGTTCCGATACAGCCATACATCACGATACGTCCGTTCTGACCTGCTGCGTTAATGGCGTCCACCATGCCATCTCCCTCCAGCAGGCAAGGAATCACAACATCAAAGCCATCAGGGAAATCCTTGCCGACAATATCCATCGTATTCGTATCCGGTGTAGGAATTCGGTATGTGTGAGTTGCTCCATATTTGCGCGCCAGTGCCAGCTTTTCATCAAACAGATCGGTTACGACCAAATTACGAGGACTGTATAAGCTGATGATTTGAGTCATCACCAGGCCGCTGACGCCTTGACCTGTAATCAATACGTTTTTATGCGGGGATATATCCCCAAGCTCAGCTGCGTGAATAATGCCCGGCAGCACTTCAATCAACGAGCCTTCGATTAAAGGCAGCTCTTTGGGCAGCGACTTTACTGAAAATGGCGTGCAGCATACATATTCTGCAAACGCACCCCAAATATAGCGCAGCGCTACATGGTCACCAACCTTGAGACCGATTACATTTGGGCCTACCTTATCAATTACGCCTGCAACCTCATGCCCAAGACGAGTCGGATACGATATAAATTCAGGCTCACGGGCTCCGCGGAACACCTCCACATCGCTGCCGCAAATCCCGACCCACTTCACTTTAACCCTGACCTCTCCCTCTGCGGGCTCGGGGATCAACGCTCGCTTCAGCGTAATATTTCCAATTTCTTCCACGACCGCACACAGCTGTGTACCCTCGCCTTCATAATCAACCAGCTTCATCGGTGGAACTGTCATTTTTCTAACCATCTGCCCATTCTCCTTTTGTCTTCAAATTCACCTCTACTTCTCTTACAAATTATAAAGCAGTCCATCCGCATCGAATATGGCAAATCCTCAGCAGTTTTATAACAATCCTCACTTTTGTCGAGGATATACGGGGTTACGCATCCTTCATGGACGAGAGCAAAAAACCTTCCGTCTGCAGACAGAAGGGTCGCTTATGCATGTTCAACTCGCCAAATATTTTCAAAATTTTGCTCCAGAATGATATCCTTACCTACCTCATCTAATAAAGATCTGCGGTATTGGGATGGTGAAAGCCCTACGCGTTGTTTAATCATTTTACTGAAATAAGGCAATGACCAGCCTACCCGCTCGGCGATTTCCGATATCGGCAGCGCAGTAAATTCCAAATATTCCGTAGCTTTCTGCAAACGAATTTCCTGTAAATATTGGATCGGGGTGAGACCTGTTTTTGCATTGAAAATCCGTATCAAATAATTAGGATTATAGCCAAAACGCCGTGATAGCTGATCAAGCGTTATTTTCTCCGCAAGGTTAGACCTTAAATAAGCAGCTATCGGTTCATCATCGTCTATATTGGCCAGCACTGTAGAATCTGGAGGCTGCGCCGCAGCATTCCCCAATAATAATGAAACTAATGTGCTCTTAAAGCCCGCTTCGATCCGCAGCGGCAGAACCGAATCCGGATATTTGAGCCGTTGCAGCGACAGTTTGTACCATTGTTTAATCTCTGACAAATGGGTCCCCTGGCATAAGCAGGAGGCTTGTACGCTCATGAAGGCTTGTTGAATAGCACGGTCCAGCAGTCTGAATTTAAAATCGAGAGTAACCGTTTCATCCATGAATTGAAAGCTGTGCGAAACACCCCGCTTGAACAAAAAGGCCGAGCCCTCCTGGATCGCGCTGCTTTCAGCACCTGATTGAACAACACCCGCTCCCGAAAGCACAATAAACAACTGTTCAAAATCCGTATGCTGATGAGCGTCAACCCGGCTGCCCTCGGCATAATCAATTCTTGCCGTCCAAAGCAACTGCAGCTGTGTATCTCTTAAACTAATCATTTTGTGCGCTCCTCCTGTAGGTATCGAAGTTCAATGGGGGATCGCAATGACCAATCCTTGGCAGATCAGTTGGTTAGCTCGGGTCTCCTATCAGACATAGGAACCTCCTGTTTAGCCGTACAATACTTACAGCGAACCGCCTTTTCCGGAATTTCCGATAAGCATTCAGGGCAATCCTTTGTCAGCTTCTTCGGTGCGGGCTGATTCTCCTGTTTTTTACGGAAACGATTTAACTGCTTCACAGCTAAGAAAATCACTACAGCTACGATCAGAAAATCAAGTGCATTATTGATGAAAAGTCCATAATTTAAAGTAGGCGCACTCGCTGCCTTCGCCTTGGCCAAGTTTTCATAATGAGTGCCATTCAAGCTGATAAACAAATCGCTAAAGTTTACTCTGCCAAGCAAAAGTCCTATAGGCGGCATGACAATATCGTTGACAATGGACGTAACGACCTTTCCAAAAGCTCCTCCAATAATGACCCCGATTGCCAATTCAATCATATTTCCTTTTAAAGCGAATTCTTTAAACTCTTTAATAATTTTGGATGCCATTCACGTATTCCTCATTCCACGACATTTTTCTTTATCATAACTGATTTTTCATGGAAGGTCGAGCAATCTCTGATAGAGTGGTCCCATAAAGACACTCTTTCTCTTAATATCCACAGCCGTAAAAGAATAACCTCCCAAACCACTTATGAAGTGATTCGAGAGGTTATTTACATACTTTAGGTTAAGCTTTTCTTTTGGAAACGGCAAGGATCAAGGCAACAAGTCCAAACACCAATGCTGCGATAGACAAGTACAGCGGTGCTTGTGAAGCACTCGCAGCCGGGCTTGCAGCAGCTGGAGCCGCTGTGTTATTCGCGGCAGGAGCTGCTGTTGTATTACCATGGCTATCGGCAGCCGCTCCGGACGGCTTGGCACTCACCTTCGTGATCGAAGCCGGTTTATCGGCACCTTCAGCACCTATCCATTCAACCACAGTACCGTTTTTGTAGGTTTGATACGCTTTCCACACAATTTGGGTCGCATTGTCGGCTACCTTGCCCTGCATATAAAACTCACTGAATTCGGTAGGGGACAATCCCTCACCTGTTGCCGTCCAGGTTACACCTGTAATTTTACCGGATGCATCCTTGGCTAAATCATACTTCCAGCCAGGCTTGGGCTCAAATCGCGAGATCGACACCGCATCTACTGCAAATCTGACTTCAACCTTGGTGGTTGGCGATTCTTTATCCTCAGAAGGTACCCGTACAGCAAACTTTTCGTAGCTGCCCTGTACGGCCGTCGGTGGTTGTACGGTGACGTGAGCGTTCGCAACCCCGCCTCCCAGCATTGAGATCAACAGTCCGGTTAATAGCATGACATTCCATTTTTTCATCATTCGTTTCGTCCCCTCAGGCATCATTTGTCTTAGTATCAATGTAATCGATCTAAGATATCCTGGGTATGACTCAACTGGGCTATTTGTTATCATTATTTTGGCTAAACTGTGTCAATCCGTGCCTGATCGCATAAGCCGTTAGCTGTACCCGGTTGTCCAGCTCCAGCTTGGCCAATATATTTTTGATATGATTTTTGACTGTATTTTCAGTGATAATAAGCTGCTCGGCGATTTGCCGATTGCTTTGCCCGCTTGATACGCAGGATAAAATCTCTACCTCACGGGGAGAAAGACCGCTGGGCTTGGCCAAGGATTCCGCCTGTCTGGACGAGGAACGGAACAATTGAAATAACCGATCCGCCATCCCGCGTGAAATTTCACTATTGTCATCCAACAGCCCCTTCAAATATACCATCCATTCATCCGGGTCCATATTTTTCAATAAATAGCCCTGGGCACCATTCTGGATAGCCGTGAACAGATCTGCCACATCATCAGAAACCGACAGCATCACAATTCGCGTATGGGGATACAGCTGTTTAATTTTACGGGTTGCTTCCAAACCGCTCATAACGGGCATTCGAATATCCATCAGAACAAGATCTGGCTGATGCTCACTACACATCTCGATGGCTTGTTCACCGTCCAATGCCTCGGCCACAATCTCAAAGCCGGCTTCCTGCTCCAGCAGCAGACGAACTGCTTTACGCGCCAACGGATGATCGTCGGCAATCAGTACACGATAGTTCATTCACCTATACCCCCATGCTTTCGAGGCCCGGTTACACGCAGCTCCGTTCCTCCCTGCTCCAACTTTCTTACGCTCAATTCGGCGTTCAGCTCTCCCGCGTGTTTACGCATAAGGCTGATTCCATACCGATTTTGTTCATGGCGCAAACTGTCCGTATCGCTGTAATCCTGGCTGACCCCGATCCCATTGTCACGGATCTCCAGCTTCCAGCCCTGCCCGCGGCCCATCAATTGCAAAGCAATTGCCACATGATCAGCCTGTGAATGCTTGCGAATATTCGTAAACGCTTCGCGAATGATCGCAAACAGCTGCACCTCCGCGGACGGGGGTACACTTTGCTCCTGGATATCCACATGCTGCTCCACGGGGATACCGCTCAGCGCACTCCATTCTTCAAGCCACGTACCCAATCGCTGACTGAAGGTAGCCCCCTCCTCCGGCGCCGTACGAAGATTATAAATAGCCTGACGCAAATGCTGATCGATTTCCGTAACGGCAGATCGTGCCTCCTGAACATTGCCTTGTTTGAGCTGTACGTTCAGAAAAAACAATATTTGTGCAATATTGTCATGCAGCTCTTCCGCAAGCCGCTCACGCTCCTCATACACAGCCCGCCGCGACTGCTCGGCAGCCAGCCGCTCATTGGTACGGTCAATCCGGATAAACATCCATGTGGCGAACAGGTAGGACAACAGCAGCGTCAGGAAAGTAATATATACGTTTCCCGCTTCCATCGATAATTCGGACAATAAAAAATCATGACGAATATACTCAAAGCTGCCAATAATGAGTGGTGGCACCATAATTGCCAACAGTTTTAGCTTGCCAAAGGACATCACATTCAACTCACTTTATTCGCTTTTATCTCTGACCAGGTATTACGTATGTATGCCTAAGTAATTTGCACGCGCGCGAGCTGGATAACTTCTTCAATCCCTTTCAGTTTTTGCTCGAAATGCTGGATTTGAACCTGATAGGACGATAGTAAAGCTTGTACGCCTGGTCGCTCCGAGCATGCCTTGCTGATGACAACATCTCCCCCAACACTCAGACCTTGAGTTCTTGCTGCCAGATTGACTGTCCGCCCAAAATAATCCAAAAGTTGATTGGAGTTCACAACAATTGCAGGGCCTTGATACAAGCCCATTTTGATGATGATTGGTGTATCCGAATGGTGCTTCCTGTTAAACTCATCCACGTGAGTCTGTACATCCAGTGCCGTCTTGACGGCGTTCTCCGGATGCTCAAACACGGCCATTACCGCATCACCAATCGTTTTTACGAGTGTTCCCTTGTTTTCATTGACCCAGCTTATCAGAAAATCAAAATGATTTCTAACCTGACCATAAGCATGAGCATCCCCAACCTGCTCGTAAAATGCCGTCGAGCCCAGCAGGTCGCTGAACAAAATTGTTACATTTTCTATACTCACCTGCTGTCCTGGAGCCAATACCTCCGATGAAAACATACTGCGGAATTCGTGCATGGTCGTTACTTTGGATGCCGTCACCGTGGTGTCTTCCCAATCAGCCTTCTCTAAGGCAATGATCACATTTTCGCTGCTGCGGTTTATAAGCTTCATGTGGGTACCGGCTAAAGGCTGCTCTATCGTCGAAATCGCCCATCCGTGTCCATCATATAGAAGCTCCAGCTGCGGGGAAGTTTCAGGTCCATCATCCGTACGAGCAGCTGCAGTTTGAAGGCTAGCCAGATTGACTGGATGTCCCTTCCAAATTTCATGAGGCTCCGTATCAATAACGTTGCTCTGCTTTCCGGACTGCAATCGTTCTTGCTGACGAATCATGGAAACCATTTGATTTGAGCGTAAAACCCGCAGCCTAAACAGCTCAGGTACCTCAGGAAAAGCGAACACAGCGTCCTCACCAGCAGCTATTTCCAGCTGTACATGAATATGAGGCGTAATCGACGGGCCGCCAACGCAAAATATTTGTTTGTACGCTCTACGCAGATTAGGATGCACCGAAAAGCACAGCTCCACATATTTGTCGAAATTAACCTCATAATTAATTCCACAAAAGTCGCAATGGTACTGAGGTTTAAGGCCTGACATCGTTTCTGCGCCAGCTTTGGATACTCGGCAATTCGGGCAGATCAGGTGCCAGCTTAGGTTGGTAATGCCAAGCTTTGTCGCGTAAAGAAACATGCGCAGCAGCGCTTCCCGTTCTATCCCCCAGCTCTTCGCCAGCTCGTAGGGACGCATGTCTATCACCTGATCGTCTCCGCTAACCATCAAATGCTCCCGAAGACGCTTTGTCATACTTGGATCTCCCGTTGCACGCTCAAGCTCAGTGAGCAAACGATCTAGCTCCTCCGTATTCACCTTATAGCTGGCAGCCTGCTGGGGCAGCAAATGATCCTTTTCTTGCTCCTTTAACAGCAAGTAATTTTGTAAATATTTTAATGTTTTGCGCATCGAGCTGACTCCAACAATCGGTATAGCTGCAAGTCCAAGCACATTTGCAGGTGTAAATTCGGCAAACAGCTTAACCTTGGTAGCCCTGGAGCCATCAGGCAGCACAGTATCCGCATCCTTGAGCTCAATACCGCCCCAAAAACGCTTCAGTGGCCCGCCGCGATATTCACGAACTACATCGTAACGAACATGCTTTACCCATTGAAAAGGATGCTCCCTCCAGCGCATGGGAACAACCCCTGCTACCTTGGCAGACAGCTCCTGAAAGAAATCGGTATTGTGAGAATGAAAAGAAGTAGATCGAATCGGAAAAAGTCCAATGACCCGGTTTAAATGCTCTGTGTTGCTCAGCAGCTCCCACACCTTGTCTCGTGATAAAGCATATTCTTGTTCGTATACATGTCTTTGAGCAGACAGTGGCATGTGGTTACCCTCCGTTGATCGCGCTCTGTCCATTATACACCATACACTAGTCGGGAACTAAGAATCTTCTTTGTATAGACATAACGTGTCAAAATGGAATTCGGATTACTGACGAGTATTTATTTTCATTCCTTCCTCACACTGCTGGTGAATTCCGTCCATGGATTGCTCACTCTGATTGTACGAGCTGCTGACTCCACATGACCATTGGACCAAACCGCCCGAAATTGAAACGTATATTCCTGATCAGGCAAGCTTTCAAAATCACTGCGGTACATTTGTGCTGTCCAATCTGTTAAATTAGGAGATGTCAGAACGCTTTGCAATTCGGTATAGGACATGGATGCATGAACCTGTGATGCCTTCTCATTCGTCCTGACTTCCAGTACAAAAGCCTCTCCTGACCAAAATACCTCCTCCGACCGCGGGCGTTCGTCCTCTCCAGATTTCAACCGGTTATAGGCTTTGCGGTTCAGCTCCCACTGCGTGGTATGACGAACAAATCCTTCCACGGTCAAATCGCCGACCCGCACTATTTTGGTCACGGTATCGGAAGCGCCATAAGGGTCTGTTGCTGTCAGCGTCACCACATAATCACCGGGATGATAATCTGTAACAGAAGCTGGGATCAGTGCATTCGTCGTGACCTGGATGGAATGGTAATCAGGTCCTTCGATTTGCCATTGAAAAGTGAGCGGATCCCCATCAGGATCGGTCGATTGGTTAATCAGTGTGACGGCATCCCCTTCAAAAGCTGGCCTGGGTGTCCAATCGAAATCTGCGTGCGGCGGCCGGTTGATCATCATCCACGTTTGCGGGGACCAGTTCGATTCGGCTCCATATTGATCCCACACCTTGACTCTAACCCTCATCTTTTGTCCGGTTGGCAGATCAACGGGAACTGTCATTTTCCCGGTTGTTGAGGTCGTATTCTGCCATGTTTTCCCTGAGTCGTAAATCGTAACGTCATTGGCTTCGTTTGTAATCTGGATCTCATACCAATACAGGACGTACCCAATATCCGGGTCTGATTGATACCAGGTTAGCTCGGGACGCAGTGTGTTTACGATGCTGGGAGCAGCTTGCGTTCCATAAGGAAAGGTCATATAGGCAACAGGCGGACTATTCGTTGACATCCAGCCGATGTTGCTCCAGTCGGACCACGCTTCCCCATCGCTGACCTGCACCTGGACAGAATATTTTTGTCCCATCGATAGTTCGGTTTCCATCGTCCATGCCCAGCTTGTTAAGGGCGTACTCATATCACGATTCGTGACGCACTCTACCGGATTGTTCGATACATCGCGTACACATAAATTGAATGTAGAAAATATCGTGTTCGGATCGATATCGGCCTGATTCCAAGTCAAGGTAGGCTGCAGCGAAACGTGTGAAGGCTCAGCGTAGCTCCCATTCGGGAAAGTAAGCCATACGGTCGGTGGATGATTCGGCGCTACCGGCTGATCGATATCGATAGTTTGAATATACCAATCCGACCAAGCTTTATTCTCGTCTCGAACAGCCATAGCAACCGTATATTCCCCACCCTCTAAGGGTCTGACAAGCTTGCTATCCTTCTTCACACCAGATGGGGTGATATAGTAAAACTTCTTGGCATAAATCCCGTTGTTGGCTGCAAAGGCTGCTTGACAATTGCCATGTGCATAGCAGCGGTCAGGATCAAAGCTCAGGTCCGTCCATCCAACTGTTCCGTCCGATTCGATATGGAGGGTGAATGGCGCTTCAGGTATCCGATGCACAATTAAGTACTGCTCGTAATCCTCCGAATATTTGCGGTACGAATCAAAAGCGGCATTGTCGGGCCTTGGATTATCCGGTACCCGATATTTGAGCTTATATAGCCCAACCTTATCGAACTGTGGAACGGGATTGAGAACGGTTTGACCATGCATCGAAGATAAGCCGAAATCCGCATCATAAGGTGCCCATGTATACGGTAGGAACCGATTAGGATCAATGTGGTCAATGTACCACTGCGTTCCAGGTGCGTACATCGCATCCCTTTCCGGATCGTCATAGGTTGTTTCATACGTAATGGGTGTATTGACGATCGCAGCGCCCGGTGTATCGTAGCTCATATCCGACTCGGACCACATGTAGCTGATGCCTTTAAATTCGGTATTATCGGCTGTTGAATACGGACCAAGCGTACCGGATGTAAACGTGTTATCTACCGCATCCATGATAAGTCCATTTTTTTCATAGATCTTGATATGTGAGCCTGTTATTTTGATTTTGAAAGCTACCTGCTGTTCATTCGCCAGGTAATGGCTCGCAGGTTGAGAAATTGCGGTTTTCCTGCCGTTCACGATACGAAACAGCTGTACATTGTCCTTATATACTTCGACTCTATACATATTTTGGTGATTTTGAATTCGGAATCCCATTCCCGCATGATAATCAGGCCCGTCCAGCTTGGCGAACTTCATAGTCCATGAAATCGTACCGTTGATCACCTGTTGAGACGATGGATTGAACAGTTGGCCGAATGTAATACCTTCATTGCTGTAGGGTGATTGTCCTGTGCTTGGCTTGTAGCCATACGTGACAGCGTAGTAGCTTCCGGACTTCGTAATAATACTGTCCGTATATCTGCTGCTGTTTCTTGGCCATTGATTCCTTGGAAGTGATTGGTTTATTTGTACACCGCTTGTAAGATCTAAAGTTCTGTCGGATAATGGATAAATTCCATAGCCATTCCTATACGTTGTATAATCGGGATAACCGGTAGAGGTCGCAGTGCCTTCCACCCATTCAAAGAAATCTGCAGGCTTGGTTGTCGTTACCGCACTTGAACTCAGATTTTCGTAGTAGTATAGACAACCAGCAGGTGTCTCATATTCAGAGTCATAAGGCCAACAATAAGACATATAGGCGTACTTTTGATCGGCTGATATTCCGTGAAGATAGTTAATTTTATCATTGGCTACGATCTGTTTAATAATAGAAGGAAATCCAGTATCAGCATCCCATCTAATTAAGTGGGGTTTATTCGATATATTAACTATTGTATAATAGTTTCCTTTCGGATCTCCGGCAGGCGTCCAATACCCAATATCGCCGCCATCAACACTATCTTTAGTTTCTGTGGAAACTCCAAGGTAATCATCATAGCCATTGGGTAGATACGCAACATAGGCGTACCACACAGTCGGATTATATGTAGATATTTTGGGTGCAGCCGGGATATTGTCAAATGATTCTGTCTTATAGGGGGTAGCCATATTGTCAGGTTTAAAGGATTTAATTGTCCTGGCCGTAAGGTTAATTTCTTTGAAATCCGAATTAAACCGCATACGAGCATAGTGAGTTGGTTCGTCCCCATTACTGAATGTCGCTCTCTTACTGTTCGGAAAAATATTCAGCGTAGATCCATTGAGTTGCTGCCCATAAGCGCCCGATGCCGATGATGTGTTCAACGCAATTAGATCATTAATACGATACCTCCACCAATTTTCGTTATATTGATAACAAGAACATCCGGATATAAATTTCGGACCTACTTTAGTCACGAACAGGATTTCTCCTAAATCTTTACGCACATACATCGTTGGGATCTCTCCGCTAAGTGCAAAATTGCCTAAAAGGATAGGCTCGTGTGTGTCTCCTACGATATGATAATTCTTCACATTACCGTTACCCGAATCACTCAAGTATTCCCCTTGACCTAAATAAAAGTATGCGCTGGAGTCATATGCAGGTAATTTAATTTCTTTTCGATCCAAGCCAACATTTTCGGCCCCAATGGGTAAAGAAAATTTACTATGGTTTCCTTTGCCCATTCTAGCGCTTATTAATCGACCATCGGCAGATGCATACCACCCATTGTTGATCCAGGACTTATCTAGGCTGGTATTCGTCCAGCTCATAAAATCGGACGCTGGGAAAGGAGTTACATTGATGGGCATGGGCTCAGTGGCAATACCTGTAGCTGTAAAGGTGGCAACCGGATTGTCATTGTTCACCTCTACCGGAAAATTCTTCGTTGCACTATCTCCAATCGCCTCAATAGGCAATGAATCTATAAAAATTGAGAAGAATACAAGAACGACGATGATGCTGTTTATCCATTTGTTTGTGCGTATCCGAGTCAATATTGCCCCTCCTATCCATGCTGAATAGGTGGGCTAATGCTATCCCACCTTTTTCAAAATTAATGTACGAGATCCGTGGGTTGTCCCGGTGCCTCAACCACACGAAGCTTGATATTAAATTTCCCTACATGCTGACCTCTCAGCTCTACGATATGAACTCCGGTTTTTGCGATATAAAAAGATTCTGTACCAGATGAATACAGATACTCAGCCCCTAGTACCAAACTATCCTCATCGATTTCTGCTGTTTCTCCTTCATTAAAAATGCCATCATTGTTGCCATCGTAGGCAAATGACCATAATCGCTTAACGATGATATCCTGGTCAACGCTTAATCCGGTTCCAAGTACAGTAAAGGTTGCCAAACCACGATTGGCTATATCACGTCCCGCTTTGTTATTACCTGCAATATCAACAATAGGAGGCAGATCGGGTTTGACTTCTACCGTTTTGGTCGCTGTCCCTGTAAGTCCCTCTGTATCTGTGACGACAAGCGTAACCAGATAATTCCCGAGCTTAGGCGTTTTAAAATCTTTGAGTTTTCCTGACAGCGGCTGGATGTACTCAATATCTGCTTGTGTCCCTGCTGTTTGTCCAGCTATTGGTGCTATCGTCCAGGCATACGTCAACGCCATATCTCTTGGGCTGCTGCTTTTTTCTCCAGATAGTTCAATTCTCCGGCCTTCCTTCAGCCAGCCGCCTACATCGATAACAGCTACAGGTTCAGGACCGATGACATCGAGGTATGAGCAAGCTTTAGCGCTTATTCCTGATTCATTGGTTCCTGTTACACAAACTTGGTGGGTTCCTTTAACAGCTGTCGTTATATTCGAATACTGCGTTTTGTTTAGTGGCGAGGTCCAACCCATGGAGGCTGGTAATCCTGCAAGCCAGCTTGTGCTTCCTGTGAAAGTCCAGCTCAGTGTTACTTTCTCGTTTTTGCTATCGGTGGCTGCTGCCTTTACGAAAACATTGTCGTCCTGTACAACGGTGGATGTTTTCGCACCTGTGCTGGTTTTGTACCAATCCACTTGAACAGTAGGGGCACCTGCGACTTTGATAATTTCGAAATTTTCTGGTCCTATCAAGGATATTCGGCCGCAGCTATCCTCGACGTCATACATGACGATAACATTCCCAGCTCCAATGTTACCGGGATAGGTCGTAGACCCCGCCATTTGCCACGCAAAGCCTATGGTATCTTTGCCACCGACAATGGGAGTCCAGCCGTATGCGTAAGCGTTATTGCCTTGCGTGACTCGAAACCGTCCTGTAACGGCTGTGCAGCCATTGGCCGGATCTGTCAGCGTGACGTTAAAATCATTGGGGTTCTTCCATTCGATGGTTGGATAATGAACCTTTAGGATTCCTTTCCATTCTCCGGGGCAGCCTGCGCCTAAACTGCATCCGCCAGTTCCCTCGTCACCATCACCCGGACAATTGACTACAGCTGTAAAGGACTCGGTTTTCGAATTGTTGTCGGTGGTTTGCTCGTCCAATGAATTGTCACTATTGGCGAAGATTGTGATTCCTTTTGTTCCTGGAGCTGAGAATTCATAGGTAAATGTCCCGTCCTTCGTGGTTGTTTCGATCCCATTGAACGTATGGGTAATGATCTCTACCCCATCTGCTGAAATCTTGACCTTAAATGGGCTGGATGTGGCTGGGCCGCTGTTCGTGATGGAATACTTGAATGTAGCGCTTGTCCCTGCTTTAATGCAGGAAGGTCCAGTTAAGGTAGGAACAGTTAAATCGACTTTGGCTGTAGGTGCTGCTGTGTAGGCTACGGCTTCGAGCTTGGGGTATTTGTAGACGTAACCAGTTAGTTTGATCATCCAATTGCTTAACCATCGTAAAACAACACCATTACCGTCGCTTCCGTCTGAGACCTCTTGATCTCGGTATGTTGAAAAAAGAGTAGTAAAATTAAAACGGTATTTAAGAGTCGGAATGTCAAGGTAGTCAGTGGACAATCCTATTATGTTGGAAGCAGTTAGGCTACCGGAATTATCGAGTTGAAAATCTGTAGTATTGAATTCCAGATGGACTGCATCAGTTGCATTAATTTTCATAGGGCTAGCGCCAATTACATCTAATTGCGTTAAGGGCAAAGTGCCCTCTCTGTAATCGTAGGCACTATCACAATACTGCACTGTAGATTCATATCCGGAAGGATACGCAGGAAGCATTTCTCCATATGGCATTCCCCTCTTGTGTTGTAAGCACGAACCTGGCGGTGGAGTCGGATTAATTTTATTGGCATCATTCCTGTAAAAACGATGTGTTTGTCCCCCATCTGCCGCAGAATCATCATAATCGAACATCCATACTTTTTGGTTGGGGTCTCTAAACCATTCAAAAGATCCTGGATTAAGTTTTACGTAGCTGTTTGTGCCAACCATAATTTGGCCTTGTTGTTGTAAGGGGGTGGCAACTTTATAATTATTGCTACCTGCACTGACCATTTCTTGTAAAACCATGTGCGTGTTCGCATCCCTAAGTTCAACCTTGGTTATAGGGTCACCTGAAGGATTGGAAATTACAACCTCTTTGGGTGTTACACTTTTTAGCTTGGAACCATAAGAGCTACCATCTGGCATAGTAAAAAGCATATCACTGCTATTGTAATCAACCACTTGTACAATCTGCTCTCCTGCAGCTTGAGTTTTGTTCGGTTCTATTAAAAAAAGCAAATCAGAAAAGATGAGGGAAAAGGCTATGATTATATAAAATAGTCTTTTCACCTACTTTCCTCCCAATGATTTATTAATTATAGATTCAAAAACGATAGGATTTCCTGATTCCCCTAACCCCATTGCTGGTCTTTTATAAATACTAAACCCATTCCCATCTACACCCTTCATTTTCGGAACCAATTGTCCGGTAACCAATCTAATATCATGTGTACCTGCTTGTAAAATTGTATTTCCGAACTGCAAGCCAGCCGGAACATGTTCAGCATATGGTGTAACATCTTTGAGAAGTCCGTCTTGTCCGATGTTATCGGCTACTACATACATGCTTGCTACATCCAAATATGAGTATTGAAAAAACTCCCTTTTTGAAACCTCCACATAAAAATGATCAAAGGACAAAAACGCATAGGCATTGGTGGGCACATCTTGAGTATACGTACGCTCATTACCAACCTTTATAGTCCATCGCATATTCTCCGGAATTAGCTTACGATTCGGATCAGTTGGATCACCCATATCCACGACTATGTATTTTTCCGTTTCCGAAAAATAGCCATTAGCGTCTTCATACCGAAGCTTACTAAAATCCAGCACATTCCCCTGTTGAGCTCCCCATCCAAAGTATTCAGGTGCCATCGTATACACATTTGTCTTGTGCCAGGCAACTTCTGCCGCCGAAGTCGCATACTTATCCCACGGCAGCTTTTCTCCAGCTTTAAGCTTCAGCATCCTTTCAATGACCGTGATCGCCTGTGCTCTCGTTGTCGGTTGATCCGCACCGATCGTCCCTTGATTATCCAAGCCATTGATAATGCCTTTGCTGGTGGCCAAATACATCCACTTTAAAGCGTCTGTGTTTTTCTCTCCAGCGCTTCTAACGGCTATCCTGGCCATTTCCTCGCGGGTAATAGGGGTGTTAATATCGCCGCTGGTGTAATCCTCGTAGCGATGGATTCCATTCGTTATAGCCGACTCGACAAAGGGCTCGTACCATTTTTTGTCCGATGCTGGCGAGGTTTTGAAGCTCATAGCTGTGACAGCCATTTTAATGAATTCAGCTCTGCTCACATTTTGCTCCGGTTTGAAGGTTTCATCTACATACCCGTCTACGTAGCCTTTTTGCACAGCGATTTGGACATCTGACTCTGCCCAGTGTCCACGGATATCTTTAAAGTGAATCGCAGCAGTTGCATACATCGGAGCTGAGTGTAGCGAGACTGTGTATGCAGTAAGTAAAGTAACGGTTGTAAGCGACTTTAATAGTTTCATATGAAATTGCCTCCATTTAGGTGTCGATTATGTATATATTGCGATTCCAAACAAAAATAGCACCCCAAACCTAAGGTAATAAAACCTCGAATGGCGGTGCTTCCGACATAATATGATGAAATTATTTGGCATAATCCAATATTTTCCTACACTAGTTCGATTATACAGGAATTTGGATTATTTATGCAACTGTAAAATTTAGTCCCTTCCGTTACTTGGGATCCAAGGTACCATAAGCCTGCTCCAAGCCATCCTCCGACCCTTTGGCGTGGCCTACTTTGAATCCTTCCTCATAACCACTGTTGTAGCCTTTGTTATACTCCTCACTGTACGCTGCCTCTTTACGGGGACTGGCTTTAGGGGCATTGACCTTGCGTCTGGAAGTGCGGAATTTGCTCTTGCTCAGTCGCTTTCCAGTAATCCTAGATGCCCGTTTTTTTGCGGCGGTTGCCTTACTTTTTAAAAGTCTCTTGGCGACTGCAGCTTTTTTTCCGATCACTTTTTTTCGGCTGGATACCGATCTCTTCGCATGGATATGGACTTGCTTGCTGATTATGAGCGGTTTGCGAACGATCCGACGCTTCCCAGTTGCACTCATTCCCATTGCCAGTGTTCCTCCCCTCGAATTAAGACTATTTTCCCTGCTCATCTTCACTCAGCTCTTTTCCTGTGTACCTTCGCGCAATTCCGTTACATATTCATGGTTTAACCAAGGTTTACCGTTATGCCCTCGTACTCGTACTCTGCGATGAATCGCAATTCCTGTTATTTTGGCTGTAAGCTGCCGCTGGTAATTGCTGATCTGTTGAATATTATCGACAACACGCTGTACGGTTTCTTTTGGGTTCGTAGTGATCATCTCAGCGTTTATGTGGGCATCTGCAGATTTTTGAGTGAGTTCTGCAACAGCTTCAAGCATTTGGGTAAGCGCACGCTGGCTTCTCGCAAGCGAGGTCAGCATATGCATTTGAATATGGTGCCTATGCATGAATGCTGGGTCGTTGAGCCGATCCGTCATTTGAAGCTCCCACCCAGATTGAACAAGTCTCCCATACCACCGCCGCCTGAACCTGAGCCACCGCCCAGCATATCTTCCTCTTCTTTTTGATTTAAAATAATTGTGATATTTTTGGCGATTGCACTTTCCATCTTCGTAAGTCCGTCTATCAGCTCGATTAATTGATCGTGAACATCCATAGTTTCCTTCACCTGCTGCGCATGATCCTCATAGGCAGAAAGGTTGAGACGATTGCATATCCAATGACGAGACTTCACGGCTTCAATCGCCTTCGCTTCTAAAATGATTGCAATATTCAATTGAAACTTGGCCGCTGCTGTCATCATCCGATTAAACGATTCCGGTCTGCTCAAAGCACTACCTCCCTAACTGTACAATGTTTACTACCAGAAGGTCTGCGATCTATTCGTCAGCAGCCTGATCTCCCATTTCCTTCATCACGCAGGTCATATTTTCTGCCAAGGCATCCTCTAAATCGGCCAAGCTGTTCAAATAGGAGGTAACGCTTTTTGTAATAAGCAGAGAGTGCTCCATCAACGATTGAATTTCGCCCAGGTTCGGATCTACTGTCGAGACTTGATGATTAAGCGAGGATAAATGAACTATCACATGCCGTTTGGCCTCAATGATATTGGCCATTTGCTCCTGCGAGTTGGCCATATGATGAATCATCTCCGTGATTTGATTTTGCACCTTTTACCCCTCCTCAAAGCTTCCGTAGGAAGCTGACTTCGTTATACTACTAAAATTTCCACAGGGAAATCGGATATCATCAAAAGCTGCTTTGAGCAATTCTTTTAAAAAATGGACTTCTCATAAACGCACAGTTTCTCCTGTAGCCTATGCCACAATGTTCAGGAAAGCCACTGTTCCCACTGCCCAAATCTTAAATATTGTCCGCTCTCAGCGTAATTGGAGCAATAATTGGCAGTCCTACGGGTATGCTGCCTAACTGGGATTCATTCACAGCTGCCGGTTTCTGACGATCAAACCCCCATACGGATATCGCAAGCTCGGATACAATCCTTCGCAGTCGCCCACCCTCATGAAGAAACAATTGTCCATCCCGTTTTTGAAGCACCCTTCCTTCCGGCAAGCCTGAGCTTGGATCAACTGTTGCATGTGTACGATTACGAAGCTCATCCGCATGTATCTCAACTCCACGTAGACAGCCCCTCAGCTCCACATGTGACAGACGAGTTGGAGACACCGGTAAGCTGTCCGTTCCTGTTAGAGGGCGACGTACACCAGCATGCAGCTCATAGACAGCACCCCGGTTTCCCTGTACAACAGCATGATCCGGGTAGTAATGAATCATCGATCGTCGTTCTCCATTGGCCGGCATCCCCTCCATTTCAGATAGGAGCTGGTCCACACTTCCCCACTTTTTAGCATAATAATCAAGATTGCGTCCATAGACCTCTCCCATCTCCGAGCCAAGCGCCTTCATGCTCACACTACCAACGTGATGAATGAAAGAATCACCTGCGATTACAAGATCCAAGCCAAGCAGCCGAACCCGGAGGCAAAAATCATCATCCTCACAATTCCCGATCTGGAAGCCTTCATCAAAATAACCAAGCCGCTCGAACAACTCCCTTCGAAAAAGCAGGCAAAAGCCGGTGATCCGAGCCGTTTTTTTCCAGCGCAGCGGATCGGGTCGATTAAATTCTGCAGCAAAACGATGCATTTCTTCCAACGACGTATATGAGGTGGCAACCAGCTGCTCTCCGCTAATATAGTTGGTCATTGGACCCACCAGCCCAAAGCGTTCATCACTATCGAGACAGCGATGCAGATTAGTCAACCAGCCCTGTGTAACCACCGTATCATTATTAAGCAGCAGCAGCCTGGAGCCTCTGGCCATTTTCATGCCCTGATTTACTCCACCGGCGAAGCCGATATTATCCGGATTGATCCGGTAACGAAGTTTACCTGTCATCGTCCGTAGATAGTCTGCTGTACCATCGGTTGAAGCGTTATCGATCACGATGATCTCGTGAGGCTCAGGTGTAAACTGACTGATGCTTTCGATACACTGCCGCAGCAGCTCACCTTGATTAAAGCTCGGGATAATAATACTGGTGCCCTCGAACATCACGGTGAAAGAAGTGGCACCTGCAGTGACACCTGAAGGATAACCAGTATCATAGCCTGCCTGATAACCGGCTTGATATCCTAAGCTGTATCGCCGAGATGCCTTGGCGCCCTTCGATTGACGCTTCGGTTTCCTGCTCATCGATAAAGCCTTCCGCCTGCGCGAGGAACGTCCCGATTTCCTTCTCTTAAGGACGGTTTTCCGCTTGCTTATAGCCTTTTTACGTCTTCTGGTCATTCGGAGTATACCTCCTTCCCGTCTGTATCATCTTGTGTAGTTGAACTCCACAGCCTGCTGCTTCAGTGCAGGATTTCTTTTCGGGTTGCCAGCTCATCTGCCAAATGGCCAAAATCGATGGCGACCTTACCCATCTCGGTTGCGATTCGCTGTGCTATTGTGACTGCTGATACCCCTGCAGAAATAAGCGCAAGATCAAATTCACGGCGAGATACCTCCTCCATCACACGGGGAATATCCCTGACCCCATGTACCGGAGTGACAATACCGCTAACCGTGATACCCTGCTCGGTCAGAACAGCAGCTAACATTTCAGCCATATTGCCTACAAGCAGTATCCGGCTACCACGCAGCAGCCCTGCTAGTCGCCCTTCCTTAAAAATGTAATAGTTGACAAGGGAGTGAGTCAGACTCAGGCTATGGTAGTCGATTCCGTTCGCGCGCAGCGCTTGAAAAGCCATAGGCTGATATGTGAAATTGCGGAGCTTCGGAATGCCTACCACCGTTGCCTGCTTCAAGGAGCTAATAAGCTGATCTCTCGCTGCCAGATCCGGCACATCGACTCCAGCATAGCTGAGAAACTTCCCTTCCTCCTTAACCTGATCAATAGTGAGCACGGTATCCTGAGCCATCGTCAATACTTCGCCATCTCCAATACGCACAAGTGAAAAAGGGGTTTTGGTATCCAGTGCATGCCGCAGACGATGAGTAACTTGCTCTGCATTTTGCAAAATAAAAAATTGGGATTGCAGCTGCCCGATCCCCGCTTCAATAATATGTCGGATGGATAGTTCAGGTAGTATCGCATCGAATGGCAGCAGCGAATCTACAATTCCGTCGCCTCCTGCATACAAGCCTTCCTTATGTCCATCACGGTGTCCCTGGTTATAGCTCTGCTCGTGAATCCGCTCGTGGATCAAGCTGTTGGAGTTCTTGGACTGGCCGTCCTGATATCCGGACTGATAGCCCTTGGAATGCGATTCATCCAGCATCTGATTGACTATGGATGGACGGAACCGTTTGGTATTATCCGCTTTTCCTCTGACCAGGGTTCTTCTCCCTGTTTTATTTAAATCTTTACTACGTTTTCCACCGAGCTTCCTCTTCAGCTTAAAAGTCGACTTATGTGTGCCTCGGAGCTGCTTGCCGTATGAAGAAGTTTTACCCCCAGTGGGCTGCTTCCTGCCCTTCCGCTTTACCTTTATTTTCATCGTTTCAACACCTCATCATTGTCACATTGTGTGCAGCTGTTCATGACTGAAAGGCCGCATGCAGCAGCTCTTGAAGCCGTGAGCTATACGTATGCTCCCGCACTGTTCGTGCCAGCCCCTTCAACGCTATGCGTCTGCGCTGCTGCTCATGCTGCAAGTAATACTCGATTTTATGGGCCAGCTCCTCTGGCGAAGCAAACGTCTCAATCTCTTCACCCGGTATATAAAATGCCGCGAGTCCCTCTCTGGCATCAACCAGTTGAAGGGTTCCAGCAGCGCTAATTTCAAACGTGCGTGGATTGGGTGATAGTGCTGGGACCCTCCGCT
The DNA here is from genome assembly GCF_022458865.1 of Paenibacillus periandrae. Classification (GTDB taxonomy): domain Bacteria; phylum Bacillota; class Bacilli; order Paenibacillales; family NBRC-103111; genus Paenibacillus_S; species Paenibacillus_S periandrae. The sequence continues at coordinate 345,007 of NZ_JAJNMU010000002.1, forward strand.
GATTGGCATTGATTTCATCATCATCAAAGGCGCGGTGGCAGTTAATGACGATCTTGGCACCCGCATAACAGTTGACTGTATCCTCGCTGGTCAGCCAAGCGGCATCTCCACGAATAAACGGCTGCAGCATCGAATAGTGCTCCAGCCGTTCCCACCATCTGCCGGCAATACATGTTTTTTTCGATGCCAGCAGTGGAGCGATTGCATCCATTAAGGTGATGCGATTACGATAGCCGCTTCCCAGAAAGCAAATATCATGATGGAACTCGGCCGCAACTCGCTGAGGCTTGTAAATGTGTGTAGATACCGCCAAAGGAATAAAGTGCACGTTCGGACAGCCAAGACCGCGATACCATTCAACACAGCTCAACTCCTGCGTGAACACAATATCGTAATTCAGAGCAATGGCTCCAGACAGATCAGCATAGTAAGGATCATCCGTGAACCAGACCGCCGTGCGATGACCTCGTTGACGGAGCAGCTGCACAGTCTCGGCGGGTACATAATCCATACCGTTAAATACGAGCACGAGGTCCGGCTTCATCGTCTGAGCGATTAAGACCACATCATCAAAAGGTGTAGCTACCCGCAGCTCAGCGACAAGCTCATGCAAGCTGTGCAGCAGCCCTCGTTCTATCGTGGCATAGGGATCTCCCTGCCCGGACACGACAAACAGTATTCGCCATTGTCTGGTTGGAAGTGGTTCCTTCCGCTGATTGCTGCGAATGACCGTCTCACAGCTTCCCAGGTGATACCCCTCGGATTGACCAAGCGGAAAGCCTGTATTCCAGCCCTGGCGAAAGCCGGCGGTCATCCTTCGCTCTACGTGTTTCCTAACAATCCGTACAGCTTTTGTAATTCCCAGGCTCTTTCGCCTTCGTACTCTCCATGAATGTTTACCTTTTCCTGCAGCTTTCATCGTCATCTCCCCCCTTGATCGCTATGATGGGAATAATAGCTGCAGCATCGTCAGCAGCCTTTTGCTGTAGGTATGCTGCTCCATCGTACGGCGCAGCCCACGAAGCGCAACAGCCTCCCGCACCTCATCATGCTCGAGATAATAGCTCGCTTTTTCGATAAAATCCTGCGGCGACTCATAGGTTGCAATCTCTCGTCCGGGTACGTAAAGCTGTGGCAAATCCGTACGTAGATCGGTTAGCTGAAAAGCACCGCTCGCACATATTTCATACGTACGTGGATTAATAGAATGTCCGTTAATACCTCTGCTATTAAAGTTAGCAGGATCTTGATCCGAACGGTGCAGATTGATGACGATCTTCGCTCCGTTATAAAAGCTCGCTGTTTCCTCGGGAGGCATCCAATTAATGTTAGGCTTGATTTTATCCCTAAGCAGCTCGTAGTTGCTCAGACGGTCCCACCACCAGCCAGCGATCATTGTCTTTTTCTGAGCCAAAAAAGGGGCCACCTGTTCAATAAACGCGATCCGGTTCCAGAAACCATTAGCTATAAAGCAAATATCCGTATGATAAGCAATATCCACTTTCTTCGGTGCATACAGATGCATTGCTGCTGCCAGCGGAAGGTAATGAACCTGTGCACAGCCAAGCTCTTTATACCAGGCAACACAATTCATCTCGTGAGTAAACACAACGTCATAATGCGGAGCAAGCACAGCACTGATGTCGGAATGATACGGATCGTCCACCGTCCATACGACCGTTCGGATACCTTGCGCCCGCAAAGCGTCAACCTGTGACGGAGGGAAGCGGGTACCGTTCAAGACAATAACCAGATCAGGGCGCAGCTGTTCTGCCATCGAAGAAGCGTCCTCTCCCTCATGAAGCGGGGTGACCACCCTGACTAACCTCTGGAGAGCTGCAATAATTCCATCATCAAGGGAAACAAAACCTTCCTTTACATAAAAGATGTGTACATCCCAATGCGCTTCCGGCTCCGGAGCTCCCTTACCTATAACCGCCTCGCAGCCTCCCAAATGCAGTCCGTATTTTCTGCCATGTGTGTAACCATCCCGTCGTCCTTCTTCATAACCATTGGTTATATCATGGTGTGGAACGATCGATTTGATCTTCCGTCTGACTGTCCATCGGGTTTTCTTTCCTGCTTTCGATTTAGATTTGAGCGCAATTCTCCGCACGTTACGCCTTGTTTTCATGCTGTATCATCCCCCTTCGATTTTCACGAGGCTCCGGGGACCAACACCCCATTTTTGCACAAATTTGTGGTCGTCTGAGTTAATCAGACTTTGGGCTTGCAGATTGGCTTCTTTATTAGGATTGGAACCACTCAGCTGAAATACAAAAGTATCGCCCGCCATCATTAAGCGATAACCACTCAAACGTGCCCTATGGCAGTAATCATCTTCAAAGTAGCCTGGCGAAAACTGTTCGTCGAGAAAACCAATGCGCTTTACAAGCTCTCTTTTGATTAAAAAGCAAAATCCAGCCAGCCGTTCAACCGACTGCCATTTCCGTGAATCCGGTATATTCGTCTTTTCGGCTGAAGCCTTTGGGGAGCTGCTGGGTTCATCCCCCATTTGCTTACTGCTTGAAAAGTATGTCCCAGGGCCAACAATCCCGATTTCATCACTGCTATAAAGGCAGTTCAACATGTTAGAGAGCCAACGGGGAGAAGCGATAACATCATTACTTAGCAGCAGCAGCGCATCTCCGCTTCCCAGATGCAGTCCCAGATTAAACGATCTCGTAAATCCACGGCTGGATGGAGTGGAAATGAAGTGGATCTGCTGCTGGCGGCAGTACTCGACGGAGCCATCCGTAGAACCACCATCGACAACAATGATTTCATAGGGGGTATCCGTATACTTCTGTATGGACTGAAGACACCGCTGCAGTAAAGGAAGTCCATTGGTATTGGTGATAATAATACTCGTCATCTTCATTCTTGTGAGCCTCCTCCCTACGCCAGATATGACCTTTTTCGAATGAGATCGATAAAGGACAGCCTTTCCCCGCCCAGCTTCTGTACGGCATGGAGCGCTTCAATATGATCCCCGATGATCATATCGGACACAGAATTGTGTGCGCCTGCATTATGTTGATTAACCCTGTTCGTTGTAATCACATCCACACTCCAAGGAGCGGTTACAACCAGCCCTTTGGCAAGTGCAAGCGCCTGGGCTTTAGGCGGCACCATCAGATGTTCTGTGCCAATCGTATCCAGCGCTTTGCGCGATAAGGCATGAGGTACTGCCGTTAACGAATCCACGCCCAGATCAGGTCGAGAAAGCGATACATTGATCAGCTTCTTTACCTTACTAACCGCATCCCAATGCGCATATGTTTTCAAATAAGGCGAGATGTGATTCAGCGCCACGTCCGCCCCACGATCAATAGCAGCTATAAATGGAATTAATTGTTCAGCAGCAATGGTCATATCTCCATCCACATATACAACAATGTCAGCACCCGTAAGCTTTGACCCGATGGCCCGGCCCACATCATAGCCCAAGGGCTCCGGGTAGTGGACAACGATCGCATTCGATCCTTTGCGAACCTTCTGGAAGGTCGAATCGCCAGAACCGTTCACGACGACTATGATTTCTTTCAATGGCATTCGTTGAAGCTGATGCAGCACATTCATTACCGTCGTTTCCTCATTCATTACGGAAATGACGACACTCACTGTGCGATCAGTTGGAAGCAGCATCCATTCTTTAATATTAATACCCGACACAAGGCTATAGCCTGTGAGATAACCTTTTACAGCATCCCAATAATGCTTCCAGGTTCTATTATCAAATGGTTTCTGTTTGAGTCTTTCCAGCCATAGGCTATTTACCCATTTTCTCTGGATGCCGTCCTCTGGCTTAGGGTAATGCAGAGCATCTTCTCGACCCGCTAGTTCGCCCCATAATTTCCAATTAATAGATGTTCGAGGCGATGATCGAAGCGCAAATTTTGACAAATTTCGTTTCTTCCCAGGCCGAAGTGATCCCACTGGACGTTGTAAGCGCTCATTGCGGCTTGAAACAGCTTTACGCTTCATGCTGCTTCCAGCAAACGCACCTTTTTTTTTGCGAAGCTCCATAGCTATCACCTCACCAGCTCTCTCTTTCTGCCCATATCTGTTTTGCCATAACGTTCCCCATGCTCTCGTGTGAGCCAATAAATCGCCTCCAGATGATCTCCTACTATTAGATCACCAACCGGATCCAGCCTTCGGCCTTTACGGCGCAGCGGATTCAGCTTTAATACGTTAATATAATGAACAGCTTCCATACGAAGCTTGGCCGCCTGGGCGATCACCTGTGATTTAGGCGGCACTGCCAAATTCTCCGCTTCAATCTTGTGCAGTGCCTTCCTGCTAATGGCATGGGGTATCGTCGTCATCGAAGCGCCTTTCAAGTCAGTTCTGCCCAGTATCGCATTCAACGCATGTTTGGCTGCCACAACCTGATGGACCTCTTTTCGGTTTGTCAGCCCGGAATAGCTATTGAGCGCCACATCGACTCCATCACTCACAGCTTTCACAAAGGGCCGCAGCTCACGAGCCGAAATGACCATATCCCCATCCAAAAACAGGATCACATCACCCTTAGCCGCCTTTGCCCCGATGCTTCTGCCAATATCATGACCCAACTGCTCCTTGAACTCGATCACAATTGCCCCAAGTCTCTTGGCCAACTGCTTCGTGCCATCCTTGGAGCCATTGCATACGACAATAACCTCGCAAGCCTTATGAACGGCATAAGCTTGATGGATCACGCGCGCCAATGTTTTTTTCTCATTGAATACCGGAATGATGATCGAAACCTTAGGCTTCGAGGCATTACGGACAAGAGTTTGTCGCAGCGGCATTTTCATGGATTCCCAACTCCTGTTCCAGGCTAGTAGTCTCTTCTCCTTCTCCATCTTATGTCTATCCGTCAGGTGAAACAGGGCATTCGTTCCATAGGCTGTAAAATCGGGCGAAAAGCCCGTCCAGAGGCAAACATGAAAATAGATTTCCTTTCCTTAGCCATAGTCAAACGCCGTTTTTTACGGGGAGGGGTCAAGGGTCTATAAGTCGTTCACTACGCCTGCATAGTATGGAGTCAAGTGCATATCCACTGCTGCCTTTTATTCGCTCCACAAGCTGGTTTGCGCATACAAAGCCTCGTTAAATAGCAGGTATTCTAAAAGAATGCCAACAAATGCTTTCCCGGAAAGGGTGACAATCATGACTTTAGCCATCAAAGTAAGAAAGAAAAAGAGGTCTCTGGCAGCAGCAGATCGTTCCGGTAATAAGCTTAAAAGAAAACTCAGACTCAGAAGAAAAAAGCACAGAAGTAAAACCCGCTTAAAAGGTACATTAAAATTAAGAAGGTTAAAACGAAGAGGCAAACTGAAAGTTAGACGCAAAATCAGTCTTAAACGTAGATTGAAACGTAAAAAAAATCTCCGTCGAAGAAAATGGAAGCTTTCCAGAAAACACAGAAAATTCAACAAAAAAAGAATGAAAGCCAGACGAAAAAAACGTGCTTCCGCTCCTCCACAGCAAGCTGTTGCAGAAGCTGCAGCACCACCGGCGGAACCGCCCTCTGTAGGACCAGGGAATGCACCCGGCATTAACTTGATTGGTTTTATCCGTGCTGAAATTGGACTTGGAGAATCAGCGCGCCTGGCGGCTCGGGCAATTCAAACAACAGATGTCCCTTTTGGCATTCTCGACTTCCCCTTAAATGTCGCAAGTCGTATGGATGATATGACCTGGGCACATAAAGAAACACAGCACCCGGCCTACAATACGAACATCCTCCATATGAATGGTGATTCCCTGCTTCATGCGCAAATGCATTTTGGTCAAGAGCTATTTCAAGGTCGCTATAATATCGGATTTTGGCATTGGGAGCTGCCTGACTTCCCGGATGAAAACTTGCCAGGATTTGATCTGGTCAATGAAGTTTGGGTCCCAACCAGCTTCGTACACGAATCCGTATCCAAAAAATCTCCGGTGCCTGTCGTCCGCATTCCACACGGAATCGAAGTCGAGGTTTCACCGGACATTAACCGAGACACGTTTGGACTTCCGAACAACCAGTTCCTCTTCTACATGATGTATGATGTACAAAGCCATACAGCGAGAAAGAACCCTCAAGCCGTTATTGAAGCATTCAAGCTTGCTTTTGAAATGAATAATCCGCATGTTGGCCTCGTCTTGAAAATCAATAACATGAGCTTCCAACCATCAGACCTGGAGGGACTGCGAGAGCTCGTCAGTGGACACAGCAATATCTACATCATCGATCGTATCCTGTCCCGTGTAGAGGTCAATTCCCTGCTTCAATCTACGGACTGCTTCGTTTCCCTGCACCGTTCGGAAGGCTTCGGTCTTGGTCTTGCCGAAGCCATGTATTTGGGGAAACCGGTCGTTGCGACGAACTGGTCAGGTAATACGGACTTTATGAACCCGACCAATTCCTGCCCCGTTAATTATCAGCTCGTGCAGGTAGGTCAGGATTGGGGACCTTATAAAGCTTATCAAACCTGGGCAGAGCCGGATGTGCATCATGCAGCCCAGCTTATGCATAGTCTTGTCAACAATCCCGAATGGCGTCATTCAATAGCTGTTAATGGCCAACAGACCATCCGCAATGAGTATTCGCCACAGGTTGTAGGACAAATGATTAAAGAACGCCTGCGAGGTCTCGGATTAGTCTAGCAATCTGAAAATGTAGGAATACCCTCGGAGTAATGCCCGAACAAGTCCCCCTCCCGCTGCATTTACTATTATATGTAAAACGGGAGGAGGTGAATTACTATGGCAGTTACTGTATACTCCACCGGCTCTATTTCTCGTGCACTAGCTACTGGTAACCATATTCGTGTAAACATTGATAACAGAACTAACGCAATTCAAACGTTCCGTGCTTTGCTGTGGAACACATCAAACGGACTCAGTCCCAAGGTTCTTCTTGCTGAAGAGCTCGCAACTGTTGGAGCTAACGGTGCAGTCAATTTCCTGTTGACTGCAGGTGCTCCAGCAGCCAATGCATTTGAAGTAGAAGTACGCTTATCCGATATCCACATGACCGTTGTATTGGATGACGGAACTGGCGGTTTGAATTTAGTCGCCAAACTCCCCATTCTTCCGGGTGAATTCTTTGTCGATTTTGATCCGAACGGCAGCGTGTAAGTTCATACACTGCAAGACCGAATGATCGCCAACTGGCGGTCATTTTTTGTTGTAATGATATCATCATCTTCTCCGACAATGATGAGCGGTTGCGATCCTTTTGGCGTGCTGGCGGTACCAAACCAAATTGCTATTTCAACCCCCCGTAACATCTCGATACAGTTGCCTGGAGCAAAAAAAGAACAAGCTTATTGGCTTGTTCTGCAGAAATATTTTATTGTATCGCTTATACTCGACACTCGGAATCAGACTCTACTGAGCATTTGTAATACCAAAATATTAACTATTCGATGGTAATACCCGCACTCGCATAACCAGTTACAGTATTAATAAGAGTCACACCTTCCGCTGTCGCGGAAAATACCAGTAATAAACGTGTCTGTGCAGTTATCGGGATACTCAATCCGGTAATGATTCCATTACTGATGGCACCAAGTCCGAGGACTCCTGTTAATGCTGGAGCCAGCGTTACATCAGTACCCGCAATTGCAGTGAAGGTGTTGTCAGGTGTAGCTGAACTGAACAATTGTGCTGTGATGGTTACCGTAGAACCTACAAGATTTAGGGCTACTGTAGTACTGAAGTATGCAGTAACTGAAGTGATCGTTCCGTTGCGAGGCGCCGAAAAAGCAAAGTTGATCAGTGGACCTGCAACTGTACCGGTTAGATCTATAGCTCCGCCTACAAGACTGATACCAGTAGCTGAACTTCCGAATCCAACCAGACTGGCTGTGCCTACAAGTCCACCAGCAATAGTAGTCAAAGTAACTGGACCACCCGATGCATATGGAATGATAGCACCAGTACTTGGCCCTTGTGAACCTTGTGGACCTTGCGATCCCTGGGTGCCTTGCGGGCCTTGCGGGCCTTGGGCTCCTTGGACTCCTGTTGCTCCTTGTGGACCTTGTACGCCTTGAGGTCCTGCGGCTCCTTGATCACCTTGTGGACCTTGTGTTCCTTGGACTCCTGTTGCTCCTTGTGGGCCTTGGACACCTTGCGGGCCTGCGGCTCCTTGATCGCCTTGTGGGCCTTGAGCTCCTTGAACACCTGTTGCTCCTTGTGGACCTTGTACGCCTTGAGATCCTGCGGCTCCTTGATCACCTTGTGGACCTTGTGCCCCTGTTGCTCCTTGTGGACCTTGTACGCCTTGAGGTCCTGCGGCTCCTTGATCACCTTGTGGACCTTGTGTTCCTTGGACTCCTGTTGCTCCTTGTGGGCCTTGTACGCCTTGAGGTCCTGCGGCTCCTTGATCACCTTGTGTTCCTTGTGTTCCTTGGACGCCTGTTGCTCCTTGTGGGCCTTGGACACCTTGCGGGCCTGCGGCTCCTTGATCGCCTTGTGGGCCTTGAGCTCCTTGAACTCCTGTTGCTCCTTGTGGACCTTGGACGCCTTGCGGGCCTGCTGTTCCTTGATCGCCTTGTGGACCTTGTGCCCCTGTTGCTCCTTGTGGGCCTTGGACACCTTGCGGGCCTGCGGCTCCTTGATCGCCTTGTGGGCCTTGTGCCCCTGTTGCTCCTTGTGGGCCTTGGACACCTTGCGGGCCTGCGGCTCCTTGATCGCCTTGTGGGCCTTGAGCTCCTTGAACTCCTGTTGCTCCTTGTGGACCTTGTACGCCTTGAGGTCCTGCGACTCCTTGAGTGCCTTGTGGGCCCTGTGCTCCCTGAGGTCCTACAATGCCTTGATCACCCTGTGGGCCTTGTACGCCTTGGGGTCCTGCGGCTCCTTGATCACCTTGTGGACCTTGTGCCCCTGTTGCTCCTTGTGGCCCTTGGACGCCTTGAGGTCCTGCGACCCCTTGAGTACCTTGTGGGCCTTGAGGGCCTGTTGCTCCTTGTGGCCCTTGGACGCCTTGAGGTCCTGCGACCCCTTGAGTGCCTTGTGGACCTTGAGCTCCTGTTGCTCCTTGCGGGCCTTGTACGCCTTGAGTGCCTTGAGTACCTTGAGGTCCTTGAGGTCCTCCTGAAGGTCCTTGAGTACCTTGAGCGCCTGTTGTCCCTTGAGTACCTTGAGCACCTGTTGTTCCTTGAGTACCTTGAGGCCCTTGAGTGCCTTGAATGCCTTGAGGTCCTTGAGGTCCTTGAGGACCTGTAGCTCCCGTTCCTCCTTCGCCATAAGGACCTGTTGCTCCTGTTGCTCCTCTTGGACCTGCAGGACCCGTTTTACCCGTCAATCCCGTCAATCCCGTCAATCCCGTCAATCCTGTCTGACCTGTCTGACCTGTCTGACCTGTCTGTCCGGTCTGGCCTGTCTGACCTGTCTGACCTGTCTGACCTGTCTGACCTGTCTGACCGGTTTGGCCCGTCTGTCCATCTGCCATTTCATTTACCCCTTTCTTATGAATCTAATAAAGTATATGTATTTGATTTTTTATGGATACGGTATATGACTCAGGCTATTAATATAAAATGACATAAAATAGAAAAAAGGGCTTTGTTAACCATACATTTCATGAATCGGTTTTAAAGGAAAATGTATATATTACGGTAACTTGATTGACATCGCGAACCTCATTCCGAATTCATTATCCAGTGAAACAGGCCACAGCGGAATTTAATAGATTCGATCAAATTTCATAATGTAAGCCAAGCATTACGCAAAAAACCAAACTACCTGACTGCCAAGTTCTATTGGTGTCAGGTAGTCGAGAGCTTTTCAATTTTATGGACAGGGTCGTCATACAGCCTAACTATTACTCCAAGGTTGCCAGAATCATTTCAATTCGTGCGATATCTCCTACAAATTGAGGATGATCCCCTACTCGTTCAAGATAAGACTTCAGAGCAGTCCTGAATAACTCATTCGTATTCAAAAATCCATCTTCTCGTGAGGCAATCGTAATATCTAACCATTCACTAAATGCTTGTAAACCCATCGTATTGTTATTTTGATTCGGGTGTCTTCGAAAATAACTCAGAGCTTCTGAAATATACACAGCTTTTCCTTTGGATAACAATGATAACCAGGCAGCCATATCATTGATAAGCGAGTATTGCTTCCCTTTATACATTCCATATAGCTCGGTAAGATCTTTTTTTCTAAACATGACCGTTGTCGGTTCACCAATAACATTGAGACAACAGGCTAATGCAACATTGCCCAGCATTTTTCCATCCATTATCCTTGTTTCTTGGTATAGTCTAGCTGTAGCATGGATCGGAGGGAGAAACTGACCTGATTCATCGATGGTTTGACGATAAGATGTGACAAGAGTAATGTTGTCAAATTCATTAAAAAAGTACATCATTTTCTTGATTTTATCTTGATGAAAAACATCATCATCCATCAAGTAATTGATATATTCGCCTGAAGCCAAATCATAACATTTGTGCCAATTGGCCAGAAATAAATTGCGTTCATTTCGATGATATTGGACTTGAGAGTACGCATGTAAATAAGGAACCATCATTTCTTGTACTCGATCATCTGTGCTATCATCGCATATAATGATTTCGATATTCGGGTAGGATTGCTCCAATACACTGTCGATCGCTATTTGCAAAGTATGCGGTCGGTTGTACGCCGGTATGACGACACTGACTAACGGAAGTCCCACGAGTATTCCTCCTTTTCTCCGACTTACAGCAAGTTTTTTTTGAATTTGGCAGGTACTCCAGCGTACAAGGTTTGCTCTGGCACGTCCTCCTTTACAAAGGCACCTCCACCAATGACGGACCAGGGTCCAATTGTCGTTTTTTCACGGATGGATGAACCGATTCCGATATATGCTCCTTCCTGAATCGTAACATTCCCTGCGATCTGAACACCGGGAGCAATCGTCACATAATCCTCGATTCGATCATCGTGACTGATATTCACGCTTCGGTTTATAATAACGAAATTCTCTATTACCACGTTTGTGGTTAATATCGTTCCTTCACAAATGACGTTACCTACTCCTACACGATTCCGTTTAGACATGAATACAGAAGGATGTACCAACGTTTCTGCAAACTGAAAACCTAATTTTTTCGTTTTTTCCACTAATCGTTTTTTTAAAGCTGGACTGCCCACTCCAGCGCATACAATTTTTACCTTCTCTTGTAGCGAAGAGATATCTGGCAAATCACCTAGAACCGGAACATCATCTACAATCTGCCCTTTGTATTCAGGCCGTTCATCCAGAAACCCCGTCACTTCTATTCCGATTTGCTCACAAAGGTGAAGAACCTCGCGGGCATGACCCCCACATCCCCATATCACAAGTGACTTTATGATGGAATCATCCCTTCTACAACCAAATGAACATCTTGATTGGTCATTTCTTCCCATAGAGGTAGGCTTACGATGCGACTGGATATTTGCTCCGTAACTGGCAAAGGCGTGTGTGGATACCCATTCAATAGTGGGTGTTGATGGCAAGGAGGAGCAAAATAAGTACGTGCTTCGATGTTTTGACTCGCAAGCGAGTGAATGATGTCACGATTGTATAGACCATCCGGGCAGCACATCGACATAAATTGATAAGGAATTTCCCCTACAGCCTTTTGAACAGTCCAGCCTTTATTGAATAGATCCTTTTGATCTAATTGCTCCAGGTACCAGGTATAAATTTGCTGTCTCGCTTTGATTTTGTCATCAAAAATATCCAGAGTGGATAAGGCAATCGCCGCCGTATATTCGGAGATTTTTCCATTTAATCCAAGCAGGGTCGTTTCTCTATTCGTAGAAAATCCGAAATTTTCCGCTTGACGAATACGGGAAATTAACTCCGGATTTGCACTGTATATTAATCCTCCTTCTCCGACACCAAACGATTTGGTAGCGTGAAAGCTATACACGACGCAACCAGGAAATCCCTTTCCAAAATGATTGTGGCTATCCGTCACTCCAAAGCTGGCAGCTGCATCTACAACCACAGGTATCCCGGATTCATGAATCTGTCGATAGAAATCGAGGTTCATATGGGTTCCAAAGGTAGCGTATGGAAGAACGGCGGCAACTTCATCACCCAATATTTGCAGGCACTCACTCACCTTTTTCTCGTCCATACACCAGTTATCCGAATCAATATCTACAAAAAACGGTTCCAAGCCACACCATATGGCAGCCAAGGGGGTAGCAGCAAATGTAAAGCTCGGCATCAAGACATATTTTCCTTTGGGACGTTTACTTTGGGAAATAGCCAATATCAAACCAATGGTCGCATTGTTAACTGTTGTAGCAGCTCCCAGGTGGTCAAAGTATTCATCCATTACTCTATGTTCAAAGCGTGTATTGAGGGGGCCGAAATTACTGTAAATTCGAGACGATTCTATCTCTGTCAAATAAGGGATCAGCGTATCATGCTTGACCAGATTAGGTCGTAAAAATGGAATTTTTATCATGATGGGATATTTTGTCAGCTCCTTTCTTTACCTTAGATATATATATGTCATACTATCGCTTTGGTCATAGACACCAACTGATGATTAATAATATTGAATGGGCATGGGGTCATATTTTCCGATATTCCCGATATATATAAATCGATGTATACCTACTTACCTATACTCAACACGGGTCTCAAGTTTGTGTTGGCTATCTTAAAAGGGGGATGAACGTGTCAGCGAATCAAACTCCATTATTGACAACTCATCTGTTTGTTTCCAAAAATGACACTTGGGATGGATTCGAAAATATGTTGGCCAGACTGGATGAAAGTGGCATCACAGTAAAGTTGTATGAACCTGAGGATGCCTTATTGGCTATAAACCCCAAAAGTCCCCGAGTCTATGTTTCATTGGGAACAGGATGGGAACCATTTAAGACATTGAATGCCTTGCCAGTTCAAGAGAGGAAACGTTGGCTGCATTATAAATCTCCTGATGAAATTCAACCCTCCCTATTATTTTACTGCTGGTTCAAGCAGACCGAACCTCTCCCTGAAAATAAAACCCTAAGTCCGACTCGTTTTTCTTCAGATCATCCCTTAGTGTCCATATTCACAGCAAGCTACAGGTCCAAAGACAAAATCCAGCGACCTTATCGCTCTCTATTGAATCAGACTTACTCCAATTGGGAATGGGTCATTGTAGATGACTCCGGTGATGAGGACGAGACATACAACCAGGACTTACTCTCTTTAGATGATCCCCGTGTACGGAGATATCGCCAGGACTCACGTAATGGCTATATAGGAGCTATCAAGCGGTATGCAGCAGGTTTATGTACGGGGGATATTTTAGTAGAGGTTGATCATGACGACGAGCTGACTCCTGATTGTCTGAAGAAGATCGTCGCTGCTTTCCAACAGCACCCGGAAAGCGGCTTTGCTTATGGCGACTGTTCAGAGGTATTTATAGGGACCCATCATGCTCACTGGTACGGCTGGGATTGCGGTTTTGGATACAGTATGTATTATCGGGTATGGGTTCATACGATGAATCGATGGCAAAATGTGCAAAAGCATTCTACCATCAACGGGAATACGATTCGACATTTGGTTGGTTTACCGAATCATCCGCGTGCGTGGACGAGGGATTTTTACCATCAGATTGGAGGACATCGCGAAGAATTATTGGTTGCAGACGATTATGATCTGTTGGTCCGGTCGTTTCTTAGTACACGATTTGTAGCGATACCTGATTTACTCTATATCCAATATCGCAATGAAAATGGAGATAATTCTACTTTTCACAGAAATGGGCAGATTCAGATTCTGGTCAACGCACTGTATAGCTATTACAGTCAAAGAATTCATACGAGAGTGGATGAACTCGGTTTACTCGATGATATACCCTATAATCGTATATGGGAGACGGCTGCAGATCACCCTGCACGGAAATCTGCTCATATCATTCACGAACAAGAATCCCGAGTTTCAATTCTGTTTCCTATCCCCCACTCCCATTCTACAAATGAGCACCCGCAATTACTTAAGACTCTTCAAAAGGGTATGGAATCGGGCTTTACAGATATCGAAGTCGTTGTCGTAGGTCGTGTTCCTGCTGAAGTCGAGATCTTTGCGTCGATAGCACCCATGGGCGCCATCCGCTGGTGGCCTATGGAACCGGATGATACATTAGAAACGTGTATCCAATATGCCAAGTTTTGTGCTTCATGCAAGGAGAAAGTAATCGTGCAGCCATAACCTATATATGGCAGAATGTTGCTTCCGGCAAGGGGATAGCCATTGTAGTACGAAGTGTTAAAAGGAAGAAATGGGCTTATTGTCCCTCCTCACCATGAGTCCATTTTGCAGGCCAACGCATATATTACGATAACTTGATTGATATCGCGAATCGCGTTTGGAAAGCATTTTCCTGCGGAGCATGTACTGGGAGGAATAATTAGGGATGGAAAAATTTCACAACGTGGCACAGCCCATACTGAATGGAAATGAAAAAAAGTATGTCATGGATTGTTTGGACTCCACATGGATCTCTTCTAATGGATCCTACATTCATAAATTCGAACAGGAATTTGCTCAATTTGTTCAAACCAAGCATGCCATAGCGTGCAGTAATGGAACAACGGCACTTCATCTCGCTCTAATGGGACACGGGGTTACAGAACATGATGAAGTGATCGTTCCTTCATTTACATTCGTTGCTACAGCCAATGCCGTAGCACATTGCGGAGCCACCCCTGTATTCGTTGATGCTGAACCCGATACCTGGAATATAAACCCTCTATTCATTGAAGAGAAAATAACTCCACGCACCAAAGGCATCATTGCTGTTCATCTTTATGGACATCCTGCCGATATGGACCCTATTATGGAAATCGCTAATAAATACGGTTTATTTGTTATTGAGGATGCAGCTGAGGCGACTGGAGCCGAATATAAGGGAAAAAAAGTGGGCTCTATCGGAAATAGTGCTATTTTCAGCTTATTTGGCAATAAAATCATTACGACAGGTGAGGGTGGGATCGTAACCACAAACGATGACGAATTTACACAAAGGATCCGGTTGTTAAAAGGTCAAGGCATGGATCCCAATCGCCGCTACTGGCACCCTGTTATTGGATATAACTATAGAATGACCAATATTCAGGCCGCCATCGGCTGTGCACAATTGGAAAATATACAATGGCACGTTGAGCAAAGAATACGTATTGCCGGACTTTATAAAGAACAGCTTCAATCATGCTCAGCCCTCACAATGCCCGTTCAAAAGGATTGGGCCAAAAACGTATATTGGCTATTCAGTGTACTGCTGAATGACGTAACCGAAGCTGGGCGCGACGTACTGATAGAACGGCTGGTTAGGCTTGGAATCGAAACGAGACCTTTTTTTCACCCTATGCATGCTTTACCTCCTTATCAGCATTTGCAGCCTCAATCTGAGTTTCCTGTAGCCAACCGGATCAGTTCCCAGGGAATTAATTTGCCGAGCTCGGGAGATCTGACCGCTGAAGAGATACATTTTATAAGTGACAGCTTCAAAAAGGTGTTATCGGATGTGCTGCATAACTGAATTCCCAGGCTGATCACACATATCCTCTTTTCTACTTATAGACAAAAGACGTTTCCTCATGTCGGGAAACGTCTTTTTCAATGCCACTGGCTACCTGTCACAGTCTTGTTTTAGCGTGATTACCTACTGATGCAGCATTTTTAATCCCGCTGTCTCATTACCCGGGCAGGCACTCCTACGGCCAGGCAATGATGCGGAATTATATCGACCACGACAGCTCCTGCACCTAATATGGACCATTCACCAATATGCATGCCGTCTATAACTTTGGTTCCTGTCCCAAGAAATACGCCCTCTTCGACGACAACATGCCCCGATAGAGTTACCCCTGGTGCTGCATGACACATAGGCCCGATCTTGCAATCGTGATCAATAGATGCATTCGTATTAATAATGGTCCCGTCGCCAATGTGGGCATCTACCTGTATGACCGCGCCAGGCATGATGGCAATGCCCGTACCTAACTGTGCTGAAGATGCCACGTAAGCAAATCGGCTGATTGCGTTAACAAAATGAAAACCAATGAAGGCAGCTTTGCGGGATAGCCGCTGCCTTACGGCATTATCACCGATCGCAATAAAAGCATGTTGAATTCCCGAATCATACAATTCCTGCAGTATGGTATCATCCCCCAGAATCGCTATACCTGAGACCCATCCCCTGGCATAAGGGTCCGTACAACCAACGATATCAATCTCAGGATCAGATTTCAGGATGTCGATGATAACCTTGGCATGTCCGCCGCAGCCAATAATAACCACCTTCGTTTTGGGTAACATGCCGCTCTTCCTTTCGTTATTATTGCTTCTTGCTCAACACTTCATCAAACAAGCTGTCATATTCACGAGCGGCATCTGACCATGTCCTCCTGAGTACCCCTCTTAGTGCAGCTTTTTGTAATGGAGCCAGCCCTTCGTGAGCATGCCATAGCTTTCTAATCGCGGCTTCAATCTCTTTTACAGAGTAAGGGTCAAAAGAAATAAAAGCACTCATATCGGTTATGACCTCTGTTGCCACATCAATTCTGCTTATTGCGACAGGGGTATCAACCGTCAAGGATTCCAATATGGGAAACGGACAGCTTCCTTCAAAAAGAGTGGGGACTATCGTACCAACAGCATATTTATATAACGAAGGAAGATCAGCCGACGTGAGTCTTCCCAAAAACACAACACTGTTTCGCTCTTCCTGACTGTGACAACGCTCCATAAGTTCACGGATCCTTTTTTCAAAGGGGCGGTTCCTATAGTCATCGGTCAACACCAGACGAAGCCCTGAAGCTTTGCCTTCAGACGTTTTTTTGAAATTCAGAAATGCCTCGATCAGGCGGTCATGATTTTTATGCAATCGCATAACCGAAGGAAAAACCAGATATGGATTGTGCAAATTGTACTTGCGACGGAATGTGGTCTCAAAGCGCACACCCAGCGATCGATATTCCTCCAAAGGCGGCGCCAAACGAATGACCCGCGTCTGATGCAAAGGCAGTTTGAGAAATTTCAATCCTTCATGATCCCGGATGTAATTGGAGTTAAATACAACCTTGGCCGCCTTGCCAGCCATAGCATCGACGATAGGCTGCAGATGGGTTAGAAACTCCGGCTGCTGGTCGGCGTACAGCTCCTTGAAATGCAGATAGACCAAATCATGCACACAAAGCACATAAGGCTTGCTCAGCTCCAAGGCCCACTTCAAGCCAACATAAGGAACACACCAAATATCCACATCCAGATGCCGATTCAACCAACCCATATTCGGAAAGCTGTGAATCCATAGCCGGTTTGAATATGTGGAGAGCTGCTTGCTCAACAACTGCTCTGCTTGCCCCTTGTTTGGCTGTGTTATGGCAATGTGGACCATAACATCGCTGCGGTTGCGCAGCCAGCCTTCCACCAGCCTGCCGATAAAGCTCCCAATACCTTCGCCGGAAAGTGTTACGGGGTGGTGATAACCAAGAAATACACCTATATGCTTCATAGACCCATTAGATGCGTGCTTCATTGCATAGTTGTAGGAAGAGTTTTTCACCAAAAAAGGACGATGCTTGCTTAACAATTCCTGAAGCTCCTCAGATAACAAAAATCCGCTTCTAATTGCTGTGCGTGCTGTCCCTGCTTCAAGCTGCTGTATATAGCTTTGCAGTTCCTGATCATCCGGCTGTCGATTAAGAAATTCCTGATACAATGCTCTAATAAATGTCCCATGATCAGCATGGACAAGTCGCTGTAGCACTCGGGCCAGCGGGAATTTATCGGAGAATTGCCTGGATGAATTATCATATAACGCTGCGGCTTCCTGACTTTGCAGGATGGCATCCATCAGCACAAGCCTCGGACATCCTCCTTGAAGCTGAGTGAGATGGGAGTGAAATCCGGCTTCATCCGGCTCCCGCAGCAATAATTGCTTATACAGCTCCCAAATGAACAGCTCCTCCTCCAGATCCATAAGCTCGCCAATAATTTCAAAGGCAATCAGACCCTCTCCCTTTTCTAGCTTTTTACTAAGTTCCTTACTGCTATTCCTTAATTGCGATGCATCCATACGGGGATTCACTCCTCTTACAGCTCTTGTCAAAGTATTACAGTATATTAGACTAGCAAACGCTTCGTCACGGCAAAAGTCACTGAACTGCACCGGTTGCATACGCTAATGAATAGGAATCTCCAATGAAAGGAGTGCCAACAGTGATCACGATCAGCCTATGTATGATTGTTAAGAATGAGGAAGAATCATTAGGAAGGTGTCTGGGTTCTGTTCAATCGCTCGTAGATGAGATTATTATTGTCGACACAGGCTCAACAGACAGGACCAAGGAAATTGCTGAGCAATATAACGCGAAGATATATGACTTTGAGTGGATTAACGATTTTGCCGCAGCCCGGAATTATTCCTTTTCATTAGCGACTATGGAATATATATGGTGGCTTGATGCCGACGATGTCCTGTTGGAAAAGGACAGGGAAAAGCTGCTTCAGCTGAAAAGTACGTTTGATAGGAGCATTGACTCGCTGGCGATGGATTACCATTTGAACACCGGACCCGATGGCAAGCCAACCTTCAGCATGAAACGCAATCGGATCGTCCGAAGAGCCTGCGGCTTTCAATGGCATGGTTTTGTCCATGAGTATTTGGCCGTTCACGGCAATATTGTCCCCAGCGCTATCGCCGTCACGCACCAAAAAAATAAAGAGTACACGAGCCGCAATCTCGATATTTATGAGGAGCACAGAGCCAAACAGACTCCCTTCTCACCACGGGAAACGTACTACTATGCCAACGAATTAAAAGACCATCGCCAGTTCGAGAACGCCATTATTCAGTACCAGGCCTTTCTGGATACGAAGCAAGGTTGGATCGAGGATGTCATAGCAGCCAGCTGTAAAATCGCGGATTGCTATGAAGCGATCGATAAGATTGATGAAGCTTTGGCAGCTATTCTGAAATCGTTGGAATATGCGGTTCCAAGGGCTGAGTCTGTCTTTCGATTAGGGCGTTATTTCATGCATAGAGACGCACTGGAGCAAGCGATCTTCTGGCTATCAATGGCGACTACGCTTGAACCTCCTCAAGAAAGCTGGGGCATGCAGCAATCAGGCTATTGGACATGGCTCCCCCATGTACAGCTGTGTATTTGCTATTACCGGAAAGGAGATATGATCAAATCCTATTATCATAATGAAATTGCTCTTACCTACCATCCTGATGATGAAATGATGCTAAACAATCGAAAATTATTGCTGCCTTACCAGCCTGATGGTCCTGAATAATCGGATATGCTAACAAAAAGGATCCTGCACAGCTTGGTTTGTGCAGGACCCTTTTTGTTATGTGAATTATACGAGTGCCCTCCAGTAATTCAATAAATCCTCCATCGTTTGTGTGAACGGAATTTCCGGCTTCCAGCCAGTTTTCGCATGGAATTTGCTGTAGTCACCCAATAGTATTTCAACATCAGATGGACGCAGACGAGCCGGATCCTCTTTGATTTCAATCTGAGCCGTGCTCAACGATAGCAGCAAATTAAGCATTTCCTGAATCGTGCAGCAGGAGCCCGATGCAATATTGTAAACTTCACCTGGATCGCCCTTTTCAAGTGCCAGCCAGTAAGCATGGACGACATCGCGAACATCGGTAAAGTCACGCTGAGCTTGCAGATTGCCGACATATAACACTGGAGCCTTAAGCCCTTTCTCAATCTCGGCGATCTGCTTGGCAAAGTTTGAAGTTACAAAATTTTCGCCGCGTCGGGGTCCCGTGTGATTAAAGGTACGTGTACACACGACATGCAGACCATAGCTTTTATAATATTGATAGCCCAAATAATCCTGTGCGACCTTGCTGATGGCGTAAGGACTCAGTGGTCGAATGGGGTTTAGCTCGTTAATCGGAACCTCTGTCGGATCTACATAGCCATACTCCTCACTAGAGCAGGCGATTTGTATTTTACAATCGAGGTTAAACCGCCGGACCGCTTCAAAGATATTGACTTGTCCAGCAACATTGTTATGAATGGTGTCGATCGGTGAATTCCATGATGTTGGGACAAAGCTCTGTGCTGCGAGGTGGAATATAAGGTCAGGCTTGACGTCCTGAATTAAATTTTCTACAGAAAACGGGTCTCTCAGCTCACATTCCACGAGATTAACATCATTCATTAGATGCTGAATATGGTTCATCCGGCTGCGATGCCGTATAGTTCCATAAA
This sequence comes from Paenibacillus periandrae, assembly GCF_022458865.1. Taxonomy (GTDB): domain Bacteria; phylum Bacillota; class Bacilli; order Paenibacillales; family NBRC-103111; genus Paenibacillus_S; species Paenibacillus_S periandrae. Next base: position 365,227 of record NZ_JAJNMU010000002.1, read on the forward strand.
CCTCCGTATTATTTTTCAATAAATATTCAGCTAAATGACTGCCTACAAAACCGGAGATGCCTGTTATTAATGCTTTCATTTATTATAGATCCTCCCTTGTATGCGGTGAACCAATGTCCAAAGCCGCCCATCCATTATTTCCCGCCTAGTGGAACATAGTGCCGATCCTTTCGAAACGGTGCTTCCCTTTGAACAATCTCCGAGCCCACATACCTGTCTGTGAGACCCCATTTAATCCAAAATTTAACCCCGTTTTCACGCATGACTGAACCGAAGATATCCTCCTTGTTGGCATGAAAACTAATGTGGCCATGATGATGAATGAACGAATCCGATGCGATCCACAGCTTTTTTCCGCTAATTTGCGTTCGCAAGCAGAAATCATCATCCTCATAGCAGCCAGGGAAAAATCGGTCATCCAGCCCACCTATGGTCTCAACCAAGCTTCGGTGGAAAGCCATGCAAAACCCGACCAAGCGCTCTGCCTCAAAGCCTGATCCTTCGAACTTCGTCATATAAAGCTCTGCAAACTGCGCCATTTCCTCCATCGTTTGATAAGGAACCGGATGAATTTGCTGTGCTGAAAACACAAAATTAGAGCGTGGCCCTACGATGCCAATCGACTCATCCCTTTGCAGCCAACCCAGCAAATGAGTCAACCATCCTTTGGTTACAACGGTATCGTTATTTAGCAGAACCATATATTCGCCTCGAGCCACAGCCATGCCCTGATTACAGCCGAACGCGAACCCCCTATTCTCAGAATTTGCGATAAGCCGGGAATTAGGGATCGTTTGCAAATACGAGACCGTTTCATCCGTGGAACCATTGTCAATAAAAACAACCTCGTAGCTTTCATGAGTATGCTTCATGATGCTGTCCATACACTGCTTCGTATATTCCATCGCATTGCGTGTTAAAATGATGATCGAGGTCATACCGGAAATAAAGGGGGTATCGGCAGTCAGGTCACTAGGCATGGATAATCGGATGCTCCTTCACCATAAATTTCTTATCTATCTGATAGTTCAATAGACTTGTATTAAATTATGCCGCCGCTGGCTGGAATGGCACGGCAAAAAGCCGTCCTGCAAGGATTCCGCAGCATGGTTACTGAGCCGTTGCTATTTCATACCTGATTCATATATTACAACAAGGCCTTTTTATCTTGCAGGACTAAACTGTAAAGCAGAGGTGTAGCACATTGAAAAATGGTTGGAGTCATCGGTGCTGCATCGGTACCTCGACTGGAATTTGGTGGGAGTGTCCGAATTGGTATGGAAAGGTCTACAGCAGCCATTCGGGTCGTATGTATCCGCTTGAATTTCGTCCCGTTCAACAGTCTTATGAGCGTGTTCGGGCAATTGACGGGTTGATCATGGCAACCCAAATCGACCTTCCCTGGCGGGAAGATATATTCGCGGGTCCGTTTTTTTATGACACGTCACAAAGCCTCGAGATGATTAAAGCAGGGTATGAGGTTGCGGTATGTAACCAGACAGCACCTTGGTGTATCCATGATTGCGGAGCAGCCAATCTTGGAGAGTATGAGCGCTACCGACTGCTGTTTATTGAATATTATGAAGGTTACTTGGGATGAAGCCTTTATTAGGCTGCTGCACAAAAGAAATTGTAGCTACAAAGTCGTGTACAAAACTCACAGTTCTTGGGGGTAGTGAGTTTTGTATGGACACGTACCACCATCTTCATGACATGTGGAGATAATGGTTCTCGTACATAGGTACTCTCCTGATCTTGGCTTACTCAAAAAATCCTCCCTTAAAATTGGGAGGATTCATCAGAAATTTTGCGGTTTACTGCGGTTATGGTTCTTGCTGCTCTCGTATTTGCTCCATCTCCAGCAATGCCTGTTTAATCGTTTGCTCATCCGATTTGGGACACACCAGCAATCCCTCTGGTGTAGAAACGATAATTAAATCGGCGACCCCTATGACTAACGTTTTTTGTTTATCTGAAAAAACAATATTATCTCCGGCACGAAGCATATGAACCGATCCGCTGATCAGATTCCCCTGCTCATCGCTTGGATATAAGCGAGTCAATGCCGTCCACGTCCCTACATCATCCCAGCCAAACCGGACAGGGATACAGTAGATCAAATCAGCCTTTTCCAGTATCGCGTAATCCACCGAAACCTTAGGCAACAGCGGATACAGCTGCTCCAGCTGCTCATCACTTAGACTGATCAGACGCGACATAGCAGGCTCGAACTGTTCCAAATAAGCGGCTATTGTTGATGGTCTCCAGGCAAAAATACCGCAGTTCCAGTACACATTCGCCATGTTGACAAGCTTGGTCGCCTTCTCCAGGTCAGGCTTTTCAATAAACCGTTTAACTCTGTAAGCCCGGCCATCATCCTGCGCCTTTCCTATTGCTTCTATATAGCCGTAGCCCGTCTCGGGGCGTGTCGGGACGATGCCAAGAGTCACAATCACACCTTCCTCGCGGGCTGCCTCCACCGCCTGCTCAATCGCCTGAATGTAAGCTCCGTCATCCCCGATATACTGATCGGAGGGAACCGTCACAAAAGGCTCATCCTGACCTTCAAGCAAAAAATGCCGAGCTATCAATGCCATACAGGGCGCGGTGTCTCTCTGCTCCGGCTCGATAATAAGCTGCCGAGAGTCGAGCTCCTTCAACTGCTCCGATACGAGCTGCGTATATTTTTGAACCGTTGCCACATAGATGTCGGCTGCCGGTATCCACCTGAGAAACCGCCGATAGGTTTCCTGGAGCATCGTATCGGTTGACGTCAGAGCTAGAAATTGCTTGGGTACTTCCTCTGTGCTTCTCGGCCAAAACCGGTTGCCCTTACCACCGGCCATAATGACAACCTTCAATACTATCACCCCTCATTTGACCTCACATACTGGATATCATTTTGAATGCAATCCTGCAGTGCCAGCTTCCATTCCCGCATGCGGGAGAAGCCGTTTTGCCGGATCGCCAAATCATCGAAAGCGGAATTATCAGGCCGTAGCGCAGGCAGCGAGAAGGTCGAGGCACTTACGGCTTCCAGACTAATATCTGTTCGATTAGCCGTCTGCAGGATAGCCTCGGCAAACTCGTAGCGGCTGCAGCAGCCTTGATTGGACACATGATACAAGCCGTATTTCTCAGTTACCATCAATTCCCCTACGAATCGTGCCAAGTCTAACGTATAGGTTGGAGAACCGGTTTGGTCGTGAACCATCGTTAGTCTGGACTGCCGATCCGCCATCGACAGCACCTTCGTCACAAAATTGCTCCCGTGTTTGCCATACAACCAGGAGGTGCGCACTATAAAATAACGCGGGTTGATTATTTCCACGAACTTTTCCCCATGAAGCTTGGAATTTCCATACACACTCAGCGGATTGGTTCGATCCATTTCTGTGTAGCTTCCTGCCTTGGTTCCATCGAACACATAATCCGTGCTGATATAAACAAGCTTGGCAGCACAATGATGTGCAGCCAATGCAACATTACGTGTTCCTGTGGAATTGATAGCATAAGCTTTATCCAGCATCGTTTCGGCCAGATCAACCTGGGTAAACGCAGCAGCGTGAATAATCACATCCGGACAATACGCCATTATTTGCTGCTTGACGGCCAGCTCATCCGTAACATCCAGCTGCTCTCTGGAGAGCGGCAGAAGCTCATGGGTTGGTGACAAAGCGCGGATCAAATCATGGCCCAGCTGCCCGCCCGCTCCTGTAATCACGATTTTCACGAACTGTCACCATCCTTGTCAGGGTGGAAAGTATCCGATTGATACGTTCCATCAAGAATACCCTGCCACCAGGATTCATTGCTTCTATACCAGTCAAGCGTGAGGAGCAGCCCTTCATCCAGAGTATGCATCGGCTTCCAGCCCAGTTCCCTGCGGATTTTTGACGTATCCACCGCATATCGCCGATCATGACCAAGCCGATCGGGCACGAACCGGATCAGCTTCTCCGATTTTCCCAGCTCCCGCAAAATCCGCTTGACCATAACGAGGTTGGTTCTTTCGCTGCTGCCGCCGATGTTGTAGACTTCTCCTGAGCGGCCACCGTGAATCACAAGATCGATAGCCGCACAATGATCGTCCACAAACAACCAATCACGAATTTGCAGTCCATCACCATATACGGGCACAGCTTCATCCTGTAGGGCACGCGTAATAATCGTCGGAATCAGCTTCTCAGGAAATTGGTATGGACCATAGTTGTTCGAGCAGCGTGTGATGACTGCCGGCAGTCCATACGTTTCATAATAAGCACGTACGAGTAGATCCGAGCCTGCTTTGCTTGCCGAGTATGGACTATTCGGTGCAAGAGGCGTCCGTTCATTAAAGCTTCCCTGATCGCCAAGCGTTCCGTATACCTCATCCGTGGAAATATGCACAAACTTGCCGACCGTATGCTTTTTCGCGGCTTCGAGCAGTGTTTGGGTACCAAGCACATTCGTCATGATAAACCGCTGCGGGTCCAAAATACTTCGGTCTACATGAGATTCGGCAGCAAAATGAACTACCGTATCGATCTTCTCCTCAGCCATAAGCCGCTCCACAAGATGAGCATCCGTAATACTGCCGCGAATTTCCAAATAACCAGGCAGCTCCCGAATATCTGCAACATTGTGGCTGTTACCGGCATAGGTTAACAGGTCCAGATTGACAACGGTATCCTGCGGATGCTTTTCCAACCAATAATGCAAAAATCGGCTACCAATAAATCCCATGCCACCGGTGACCAATAGCCTCATAAACCGTCACTTGCCGATAGCCATATACTGGCCTCAAGCAGTGATCGGTGCGTCCCCGCATCGGTCCACCAGCCTTTCAGCAGACGATAGGTTAGCATTCCATGTGCCGCATATCGGTTGTTCACATCGGTAATCTCCAGTTCCCCGCGCTCCGATGCCTGAATTTCCTGAATCTTGTCAAAGACACTGGAATCATACATATAAATGCCCGTCACACAATAATCCGATTTGGGATATGCCGGTTTTTCCTCTATAGCTGTAATTCGGTCTCCTCTCATCTCAGGAACGCCATATCGACGGGGATCCGCAACTTTCTTCAGAAAAACCATGGCGCTCCCCAGCTCCGCCTCTGCAAACATCCGTACTGCTGATTCCAAACCATCCTCAAACAAGTTATCGCCCAGCAATACCACAAACTTATCCTGTGGCTGAATAAACCCGTCAGCGAGTGCCAGTGCCTGAGCAATACCTCCGGCTTCCTCTTGAAGCTTATAGGTGAGACGCACCCCCCAGCCGCTGCCACTGCCGATATATTCCATAAATAATCCTGCCGATTGTTTACCAGTAACCAGCATAATGTCCTTGATCCCCGCCTCAGCCATTTTGGAAATCGCATAATGAATCATCGGAAAGGGCCCCACAGGCAGCAAATGCTTATTAATAATCTTCGTCATAGGTCTTAGCCGCGTACCTGATCCCCCAGCCAAAATAACCCCTTTCATGGATCTACCCCTTTCTTGAAACCATTTTGCAAGACACCCTCTAACAACATATGCCTGAAGCAGAGAAACACATGGACTCCTGCCGAGGCATCCGGAAAAATAAGCAACATGTCCCCAAAAGGCAGGCTCAGCCGCTGTAAATGAAGAGCATACGAAGCCGATCAGCACCAGAAAGAAATGAATGAATCTATGAAAATTGCAAAATGACAAAATTGTGATATTGTCATTTGATTTTTGTCCACCTATTGTATATACTACATGTATTCAAAGTCCCATATAACGAATCGAAGGAGATGTATCATGAGCAATGAAATAGCAGGCAAGGTCGTTCTGATCACAGGTGCTTCCAGAGGAATCGGGCGGAAAATCGCGGAGGATTTTGCGGAGCTCGGGGCCAAGGTTATCGTTAATTATTCAAGTAACAAAGCAACTGCGGACGAGGTTATTGCTGCAATCAAACAGAATGGCGGCGAAGCAGCGGCAGTTCAAGCGGATATCAGTCAGGTTGCGGAAGTGGAGCTGCTGTTCCGCAGCGCTCTCGAGCTGTACGGACAGATAGACATTGTGGTCAATAATGCAGGAATCATGATTACGAAACCCATTGAGCAGGTGACTGAAGCCGATTTTGATAAACAGTTTGCCATTAATGTCAAAGGCACCTTTTTTGCTTGCCAGCAGGCTGCCATTCACATGAAGCAAGGCGGAAGGATTATCAATTTCTCGACCTCGGTTGCAGGCGCCATGTTCCCAGCGTACAGCGTGTACGCAGGCACCAAGGGTGCAGTCGAGCAATTCACCAGGCAGCTGGCCAAGGAATTCGGCCCCAAAGGCATTACCATCAATGCTATTGCTCCCGGACCCGTCAATACAGAGCTGTTTACGGTAGGCAAGTCAGAGGAGCAGATCAATGCGATAGTAAAAATGAACTCTTTTGGACGCTTGGGTGAACCGAAGGATATCTCCGATGTAGTACTGTTTCTGGCCAGTGAGCAAACTCGCTGGATGACCGGTCAGACGATCAGGGTTAACGGAGGATTCGTGTAAGTCATGACCACTGAATCTACGTTAAGCAAGGAAACGATTTTGGATACGGCCGAGCAGGTGCTGCGGCGTTATGGGGATAAAACTAACGTTGTCGATGTCGCCAAGGTGCTTCGTGTCAGTCATGGTACCCTGTATCGCCATTTTGCAAGTAAAGCGGCACTGCTGGAAGCCGTAACCGAGCGCTGGCTGCATCGGCTCTCCCTTCCACTTGAAGCGATCTCCATACAGCAGGACGGCAATCCGCAAGAACGTCTGCGTATCTGGCTTGAAACTTTAATTAAAAGCAAACAGCAATCGGCGGCAGAGGATCCTGAACTCTTCGTCATCTATACTGCGGTCACTTCACAAGGTACCGAGTTGATCGAGAATCATCTGCAATATTTGATCACACAACTGTCAAGAATTGTCCAGCAAGGCATGAATAAGCAGATGTTTAAAAGCGGAGAGCCGGGGGCGACAGCAAGAGCTATCTTCATGGCTACTGTGCGCTTCCATCATCCCGCCCATGCTTATGAGTGGAATGCCGTTACCAAACAGGATGATTTCGAGCTGGTCTGGCAGCTCATTCTTGCAGGAATTGTTCGTGAAGATATGAAGCTGTAAGCTTTAGGGAGCACCCATAAAAATAAGGCTATCCAAACAGTGATGTATGCTACTGTTAACGGATAGCCTATTTGTATGATACCGGTACCGACAATGAAAATGGCTTCAACAGGTTAGTTACAGATCATTCCAGAGTCTGGATTTCTTGCCGTCTTCAAGTATCTGCCATTGCTCTGCTGCCTGCAGACATCGCACTTCCGACGATTCCGGCATCATCTATCATTGCAGCCGTAACAATCGTCAGCCGCTCCCAATAGCCATGATATACCGATTGCTGCAGCTGCTCCCGCATTGGCGCAAACAAGCGTTCACCCGCCAGCGCAGCACCACCACCAATCACGATCACGTCGGGACTGTACAGGGTCACGGCATTCGCCAGTCCTTTACCAAGCAGCATGCCCGTATGGTTCATCACCTCAACAGCCAGCGAGTCGTGCTGATCATAGGCTTTGGATACATCGGCCGCCGCAATGCTCTTGTCAGGTGCGGCCTCCATCCATTCCCGAAGTATGCTGGGTCTGCCACTCTGAACCAGCTCTTGTGCCTGACGGGCAATACCCGTGGCGGACACTGCCGTTTCCAGACAGCCGCGCATTCCACACCCGCAAGTATAAGGAATTTCCGGCATAATGATATGTCCCAGCTCACCCGCCATATAGCCGCCACCATAATAAAGCTTACCCTTGTTCATGACAGCCGCAGCAAGTCCCGTTCCAATCGTAATCCCGAGCACATGCTCATAACCTTGTGCAGCACCACAAACCGCTTCACCGTACACATACATTCTGACATCATTATCAATAAAGGTAGGAATTCCTGTACGTTTACGAATCTCTTCGGCTGTAGGGACCTGGGTCCAACGCAAATTCCCGGCAAACAGGGTTATTCCTTTATCAGGATCAATAAAACCCGGCGTTCCGACACCGATAGCCCTCACCGCTTCACGCTGAATGCCACCAAGCGCCAGCAGCTCGTCCACCATACATTTTATTTTGTCAAATACATAATCACTGCCCCGCAGCGCTTCTGTAGGCTGTTTGATTTTATGCAGTAATGTGCCGGAGGCGTCGGTCAAGCCGCATACAACATTCGTGCCTCCAATATCGATTCCTATTAAAAAATCCATCCTTCACTACCTTTCCCATAGTTATGGCTATGTATGTTGATCAGCCAAATAAACAGTCACGTTCGATTGTTCCAAAGCTGAAGCTAGCTCTGGATCCAGAACAGCATCGGTCACACAAATATCCAGCGAGGATAGCGGAACTATGCCGAACAATGAGGCTTTGCCGACCTTCGAATGATCAAGCACGGCAATCTTCGTTCTGGAGCGCTTCAACAGCAAGCGTCCAATCTGGGCTTCCAGCTCGGAGTAAGTCGTAATCCCATGCTCCAATGATAAGCCATCGGCCCCCAGGAACATTTTACCGATGTTCAAATCCTCAATGACCTTTTCTGCAAGCGGTCCGCACAGCTCAAAGCTGTTTTTTCGCATCACACCACCTGTTAAAACCACCTGTACACCCTCACTGTCAGCAAGCTCCATTGCAATATTGACAGCATTGGTGACAACGGTAATATTCCTTTTGTTTTTAATCGCTTTGGCGATAAGAAAGGTCGTCGTTCCACCAGATAATCCGATCACGTCGCCTTCCTCAATCAAAGCAGCCGCTGTAGCAGCTATGGCTTCCTTTTCCAACCAGAGCAGCTGCTTTTTTTCCTGAAAGGACGCTTCACGATGTCCTGTAAAGCCTTCCCATTGTGCGCCGCCGATCGTACGGATGATCCCTTCCTTTTTCACCAGAACATCCAAATCCCGGCGTGCAGTCGCTTCCGAGCAATGAAACTTTTCGATTATTTCCTGAATGGTCAGCCGGCCATGAGCTTTTAAAGCATTCATAATCCTGCTGCGCCGTTCTTCGCCTTTGGATAGATCCTGTTCGCTCATCCCTTTCCCTCTCCTTGTATATCCATCATCTATGTTGATAGTATAGGGGTTTATTATGATAATTTCAATCACGATAATGACCAAAAAAATCAGCAGCCTTTAAAAGCGCTGCTGATTATGGGCACAACCGACTTATGAGGTTCGACCAACCGCGATCCAGTTCACAACTCCCTCCAACTGAGGAGAATAACGGCTTCGAACGATCTGGATGATAGCACTATCGCATTGTTTTTGTTGAATGACACCATAGCTGTTGGTTTGATCCGTTGTGACGACTAACGCGTACTGCTCATCGACAAATGGCTCATCGAAATGCACCCGGATTTCTATGGTTTCTTCCTCTACGCGCATCAGAAAGGAACATATACCGAATTGCTGCGTAGGAGCAGCGGGTTTGGTGGATGCGACCGGGCTTGTATTCAAAATCTCAGCTGAGGCTGCATCCGGAAACTCTACTTCGGTTGTACTTGTTTCACTAAACTCTACATCTACTGCATTTGTGTCGACAAAGTCTGTTTCCTCTCCACTTGCAATCATCACATCGGACGTCTCGTCAGTTGTATCCACAACCTCCGCTTCCGCAGCTTCTGTATCCAATGGCTGAACGGCCGTTGCTTGAAGTCTCGAGGCTGCCGCTAACAGCAGCTTTTCTACCAGTCCGGTTTCCAAGTGTATCGAAGTTATACTCCCAGGAAGCAGGTGGTAGCCTGAGATCGACTCTTGTTTAATATGGAGGCCATCAATCGTATCGTTACTCAACTGCTCGCTTCCTACAGCACCATACGCTAAATGGCGACTTGTCACCGCATGCTCAGCCAAATGCGCGCTGCCAACCGAAGCGGTATTCAGATGCACAGAGTCCACTGCACTCGGAGCCAGCTTAGCAGCTGTCACTGCCTGATCAACCAACTGCTCAGTGTCAATCGTTCCCTCCGCAATATGCTTACCAATTATCGCACCAGCTTCAATATGACAGCTGGCCACAGCATCTAAAGCGATCTGCTCACTACCCACACTTCCATTGCTCAGGTGAGCTGCCTCTACGGCTCCCCATGCCAGCTTCGCTCCTGTCACCGAATGCTCCTGCAGATGTGCTGTTCCTATTGCCTCTTCAGCAATGTGCCCGCTGCTCACAGCTTCAAGTGCGAGATGAAGACTCGTTACAGCACCAGCACCCAACCTCTCGCTATCCACGCTCCCGACACTCAGATGCACCGTATCCACGGCTCCGAATGCCAGCTTGGTTCCAGTCACAGCTTGCTCCTGCAGCTGCGACGTACCGATTGCTTCGTCAGCAATATGCCTCGTCTCGACTGCGCTCCGTGCCAACTCACGGCTGCTGACCACGTCTGCTCCCAGATGTCGACTCGCCACTGCACCTTCGGCCAACTGCTCTTCACCTACAGCACCAGCAGCCAAATGCGCGGCACCTACAGCGCCCCATGCCAGCTTAGCTCCCGTAACCGAATGCTCCTGCAGCTGGGCAGCTCCTATCGCTTCCTCAGCGATATGCGGACCGCCAATCGCACCCCAGGCAAGCGCTCGCCCGCTTACCGCTCCTGCAGCTAAATGACGACTTGCTACCGCACCTTCGGCCAGCTGCTCACTTCCTATCGCTTCCGCGCATAGATGTGCGCTTTCAACTGCTCCCGGTGCCAGCTTAGCTCCGGTCACAGCCTCATCGTTCAACTGCGCCGTGCCGATGGCTTCATCAGCAATATGGGCTCTGCCCACTGCGCCCCACGCCAGCTCACGACGGCTCACAACACCTGCAGACAGATGACGGCTCGTTACGGCACCATCAGCCAGCTGCTCACTTCCCACCGCTTCAGCACTCAAGTGAGCGGCTTCTACTGTACTTGGTGCCAGGTTCACTCCTGTTACCGCCTGCTCCTGCAAATGTGCTGTTCCAATCACATACAGCGCCAGATGATCGCCCCTTACCGAACCCAATGCCAGCTCGCGCCCGCCTATCGCGCCTTCCGCCAGATGACGACTCGCTACAGCATCGTCAGCCAGCTGCTCACCACTCACGGCACCCGCAGTGAGATGCACAGCTTCCACTGAGCATGGCGCCAGCTTTGTCCCTGTTACCGCTTGTTCTTGGAGCTGATCCGTACCTATTACTCTTTCGCCAAGATGCTTACTGCTAACAATTCCATGCGCCAGCTCACGATTGCCAACTGCGCCATCAGCTAACTGAAGGCTTGTTACAGCTCCCTCTGCCAATTGGTCGCTGCCCACCGCACCGTCAGCCAAATGCTCTGTCTCCACCGCACCACGTGCCAGCTTGGCTCCAGTCACCGACTGTGCATGCAGCTGTGTCGTATTAATTGCATTCGCAGCGATATGAACTCCACTAACTGCACCCCAGGAAAGCTCGCGCCCACTAACAGCGCCCGCTCCCAAATGGCGACTTACCACCACACCCTCTGCCAACTGGTCGCTTTTCACTGCACCCGCGCTCAAATGAACCGTACTTACAACACCATCAGCGAGCTGAGCCGCCTTCACTGAGGCTTCGCTCAAATGTGCACTGGTCACGGCACCCTCAGCCAGCTTTTCAGCGGTCACACTTCGATCTGCCAGCTTCTCACGAGTTATCGCTTCTGTCGCCAAATGAACGGCTTTCACAGCAGCCTTTGATAAATGGGTAGATTGAATCGCTCCAGTAGAAATATGCTCGCTAAGCACCGATTCACGGCCAAGTTTATCCGACGTCACACTCGATTGCGCCAGCTTTGCCGTCGTAACCGATAAGTTAGTCAGCTTATCCGTCGATACCGATTCACTGGAGAGCTTCGAGGTCGTAATGCTGTGATTAGCCAGCTGCCCGGATAGGACAGCACCCTCCTGAATATGCTGATGCTGGATCGAGCCTGTTGCCAGCTTTTCCGAAGTTACAGCTCGATCCTGCAGCTTTGCCGTCACAACGGACTGATCCTGCAAATGCTCTTTACCCACGGCAAGCAACCCAATATGAAGCGCCTGTATCGCTTTCTCAGCAATGTGTCCGCTGCTTACCGCATTGCCGGATAGATGTTCACCGGTAACAGCCTTTCTTCCCAGTTTTGCCGAAGTGACAGCTTGCTCCTTCAGCTTATCTGCGCCTACAGATGACACACTTAGCTGCTCCTCACCTACACTTTGTGGAGCAATCTTGCCTGCGGTTACCGCGCCATCTATCAAATGCTGAGCTTCCACACTCTTAGGCTGAAGATGTTTTTTTTCTATCGCCATATCCTGTAGATGTATACCACCCACCGATTGCTTCGCCAGCTTCTCGGAGGTTACCGTATGATCACGCAAGTGCTCACTCGTCACGGCACCGCCAAGAATATGCTCGCCAATTACCTGCTTGGGACCAATAGAATCACTGTGCACGACGCCGTTGGCCAGATGCTCATGCAAAACAGATTTGGACTGCAAATGGTCCGAACTGATGCTCCAGGCTGCCAGCTTATCCTCTGTCACGGATTGCTTGCCCAGCTTCACTGCCGTAATTTCGCCATCCGCTATTTTACTTGCCGTTACCGAATGATCACGCAGCTTCTCTGTAGTGACAGACAAATCTGCCAGCTTTGCCGTATTGATGATGTAATTGGCCAGATTCGTAGCCTGAATCGTACCGCTTTTAATTTTCTCGGATGTGATCGACTGGTTTTGAATCAGCTCGCCAGTAATCACTTCCTCAGCCAAATGCTTGGTTTGAATCGAATATTCGGCAATTTTCATGGCATCAATCGTTTTATCTGCCAGCTTCTCAGAGGTGATGCTGTTATCCTGCAGCTTTTCACCTCCAATCGCTCGCTCCTGAATCTTGTCTCCCGTTATAGCAAAGGATGCAATATGCTCCTCGGTAACCGCTCGCAGTCCCAGCTTCTGCTGAGTCACGCTGCGATCCCCAAGCTTAGCGGCAGTCACTGCATAATCAGCCAGCTGTTCGTTTCCAATAGCACCGCGTTTAACCTTACTGCCCTCAATCGCATTCCGCGCAATCTTCTCAGCGGTAACCGATTCCTCAGCCAAATCGTCCGTGTAAATAATGCCTCCGCTGCCTGCTCCGTCAGCAGCCTTACGCGTTAACAATAAGGGTACACTGTCAGTCCGTGGTTTCTCCACTTGTGATTTTTCCACTTTTATAAGAGGTTCCTTATCAGTTTGGTTAACCTGCTGAGAATGTTGGGTACGACTGATCGTAACATCCACACTATCTGCTGGTTGCAACTTCTTAATTCGATCCGCTTCCTGAACATCGTCCAGCCATTTTAGTTCATTAATATAAGCCCCGCTCTTTTTCTGCAGCAGTCTATTCTTACTTAAACCACGGCTAGTTGGCTTCTTCATCCTGCACTTCCTCCCGTTTTGGTAATGCTTCATGTTGGGCACCGCATTTAGTAGTCTTTTGTAACATATGCATTCACCCAGAAGGAAGTCATCGCCTATGGAAAAATAGGCGCAGCAATGAGCTGTAGATGGGAGCTTCATCTGAAAATTTCCATAAAAAAAAGGCATGGATTAATAAACCCACACCTCTCCTATAGCTTATCTAAGCAAGCTTGTACCACGCCGATTATACGATCAGTCAGTAATAATCAGCTCTGAGTCCGGTCATACTAACACCAACGCTTACATAAAAAAAGCAATCCCCATCAACGCCGAAACCGACAATACGACAAGCGGATGCAAGTGATACTTCATCGTTCCAATCATGGCAAAAATAAAAATCAGCAGCACAGCCAGTGTATGTCCATTGATCCCAAGCAGTGGTTGTCCGTTGGTGCCTACTCGATACGCCGCATAGACGATAAGCGCTGCCACCATCGGTTTCAAGCCATAAAAGATCATGGAGAGCAAGCGTTCCCGACCTACTTTAAAAAAGAACAGTGCCAGAGCGATAATGATAATAAATGAAGGTAAAATCATGCCGATTGTTGCCGCCGCCGCTCCAGGAATCCCGGCAACCTTGTACCCAATCAGTACAGCACTATTCGTAGCAATTGGACCCGGCGCCATTCCGGCCAAGGTTACAGCTTGGGCAAAATCTACGGAGGTCATCCATTGCTGGGCTAAAGCCTCCCGCTCAATCACACTTAATATGGCATAACCGCCGCCAAACGAGACAAGCCCTATTTTGAAAAAAGTAACCAATAATGTCCACAGCATGAATGCTGTCCCCTCCCTTCAGCCATCCGACTAAATCCCATCGCCCCAAATATATTGGCCGGCTTGGATCGGACCGGGTACAGGTGCAGTTCTTCCGCCAGTCTTCGTTGGTGGAGGTACATCCTTGAACTTTTCTTTCATTTTAAATATCCAAATACCCGCAATCGTTCCGATCAGCAGCAGCAAAGCGGGATGGATCGAGGTAAACAGCAACGCGGCCAGTGCACCTGCTACGATAATCAGTGTCGATTTGTCATGAACCGCTGACTTTAGCATTCGCCAGCCAGCAACCGCAATGAAAGCGACGACGGCCGAATGAATGCCTTCAAAAGCAGCCGAAGCCTTCACAGAGTCCTCCACGGTAGTGTAACCAATTGCCAGCGCCATCATAATTATAAAGGTCGGTAGTCCGATACCTATAATGGCTGCAATGGCTCCCCTGAGTCCAGCCACTCGATACCCAATGATCGTAGCCGCATTCACACCAATGCCACCTGGAGCCGATCCGGCAATCGACAAGGCACCGCTTATTTCTTCCTCGTCCATCCATTTACGCTGTTCAACAACTTCTTTCTCAATAGCCGGAATCATCGCATAGCCGCCGCCGAAAGAGATTGGACTGATTTTGCAAAAGGACCAAAAAATTTGCCCTAATACAGTTGTCAACTTCTGCTCATTGTTAGTCATGTCGCAGCATCCCCTGTCTTTAGCTTCTATATTCATTATACAACACTTAATTTCTTTTTGGAATAAACTATAGTATAAAAGTTTCTTCTGCTTTTAAAAAGATCCGGTTATATAACGAATATTCGTCTTTGAAGAGGGGAATACTCTGATTTACACAGGGACTTTATTTCATTTTTACATTTATTTGCTCTCTATAAAATTTCAGCCATCTTTCTGCTGTTCGTTCCCACGTGAATTGCTCATGAACCCTGCGTACACTCGCTTCGCCCAAGACTCGACTCCATTCCGGGTGTGTCAACAGCTTGACAATAGAAGGTGCCAGTTCACTTTTCAAGTGTGCAGGTTTAATGCTTAATCCGGTTCGCTCATGGTCAATAATTTCTTTCATTCCCCCAACATGTGTCGCCACGACGGGAACACCTGAAGCCATTGCCTCTACGTTTACCAATCCAAAAGCTTCATTTTTCCCCGAGGGCACCACCAGCACATCAGCCAGACGAAACCAATCGGCAATCCCCGTATGCGGCACGTATGGAATGAATCGAATAGAAGCCCTCAGTCTGGCAGCCCTGCGCTTAAGCCCTCTGGCATAGGGGGTAGTCCTGTGGGAACTGTAAAAAGCGCTGCCAACCACAAACAGAACCGCATTAGGTACCCGCTTCACAACCTCCGGCATGGCTTCCAGCAAATGATGAACACCCTTCATCCGAAGTAAACGCCCTACATACAAGATGACCTTTTTACCGCCCAAACCGAGCTGATCCACTGATTGCTGTCTTCGTGCCGATCCCTCGGCAGACCAACGGGAAGTAAATTGTTGCGTATCTACGCCCAGGTAATTCACCCTTATTTTCCTGCGAATGCTCGGTGCTAGATGAATAAGCTGCTCTTTCATAAAACGGCTATTGACCATGATGTAGTCAGCAGCTCTCAGACAGCTTTGCAGCTCCACTCGACTAATATGAGGACTCGAAATGTAAGTAGTCGAATGCAAAACAAGACAAATAACCGCCTGTGGATGCCGCTTGCGCAAATAACGGACAAACCGAGGACGGTTCTCCACCTGCAGCAGGGATGGACGAAGTCCCTTCAGCCTTTGGCTAACCTGCGATATATAGCCAACCGGAGAACGGGCCGGCACCCGAATATACTGAACTCCATCCACCATTTCTGAGCCCGGCATATCCGGACTTTGCTTGCCAAAAATAACTGGACACACCTCAGTTGTCACCCGACGTGCTACCTGCTCGACCACAAGCTCTACCGAGCTGCTCGTCGCACAGGGCACTACGAATGACCCGGGTGTAATGATCGCAATGACAGGTGCCTTCATGGAAATCCTCCTAATTTAGTGAAATCTGCCTCACGAGCGTTGGCCAGCTTCAATTACACCAGTGTATTCATCACCACAAACCACGGGCACGGCAGCGTAGTCATCATGCAAAGGATAACGATTTTATTATTGTATATTTATTCATTTATAAGTATAATAATTCATTATTGAAAAGGAGTGATAGGTATGGGTATACAAACTGATATGAGCACTGCAGCTTTACTGGCAGCTGCAAATACCTCGATTTTATCAACCGCAGTAAGGCCTGAGCTTGTGATGGAGCGCGGACAAGGTATGTATTTATGGGACACAGATGGAAAGCGCTATCTGGATTTTGTCGGGGGTTGGGCGGTTACGTGTCTGGGTCATTCTCCCGCAGTTATTCAGGACGCCCTAACGCAGCAATCGGCTGCACTGGTTCATTCCAGTCCCTCCTTCTACAACAAACCGATGATTCAATTTGCCAAGCTCTTAACCGACCTCACTGGTTATGACCGGGCTTTCTTTACGAGCAGCGGCGCTGAGGCCAATGAAGGAGCCATCAAGCTTGCCAGAAAACACGGCTCGATTCATCGTGGCGGCGCTTTTGAAATTATTACTACCATTAATGGTTTTCACGGACGTACACTGGCAACGATGTCGGCAACTGGCAAGCAGCAGTGGGAGCCTCTATTTGCGCCCAAAATACCGGGCTTCAAGCATGTTCCCTTGAACGATCTGGAAGCTTGTCTGGCTGCAATCACTCCCAATACATGTGCTATTATGCTGGAGCTGGTTCAAGGTGAGGGTGGCGTCCATGAGGCTGAAGTGGCATATGTGCAGCAGCTTCGCAAAATTTGCGACGACTCCGGCATCATGCTGATCTTTGACGAGATACAAACCGGATTCGGCCGGACAGGCAAGCTGTTTGCCTATGAGCATTATGGGGTTCAAGCGGATGTGATGACATTAGGCAAAGGCATAGGTGGCGGATTTCCACTATCGGCTATGCTGACCAAGGAAGCCTTTAATATTTTTGCTGTCGGGGATCAAGGTGGAACTTACACTGGACAGCCGCTCGCTATGGCGGTGGGGAAGGCCGTCGTTCAAGAGCTGATTCGTCTGGAGCTTTCGCTTCATGCACAGCAGCAGGGCCGTTATATTGTGGAACGATTGCATCAAATTGAGGACAAGTATAACCTGAAGCACATTCGTGGCAAGGGATTGCTGTTAGCCTTTGACCTGCCGGAGCCGGTTGGCGCCGAATTGGTTGCAGCGGGCTTGGAGGCGGGCTTGCTGATCAACGCCCCCAATCCGTTAACCATTCGTTTAATGCCTCCCTTAATCGTGTCCACAACCGACATCGACCTTATGTTTAATCAGCTTTGTGGTGCTTTGGATAGCATTTTTTAGAACCTGGTCACTATAAGAGAGAGACTCGTCAAATTCCACTGTATTCCTACAGCACCTGTCCATAACGGGTCTGTCCGCTTACACATACACTAAGGGGAAACTCAAATCATTGGAGGGAGTGGATACCATGCCCTATCCCTGTGTGGGCATTCTCGTGAATGATAAGCTGCATCGCTGCATCCCCTTAGGCAAAACCAAGTATGAAGCCGTACACTTGTATGTGAAGGCAGGCGCCAAATATGGATTTACCCCTTGCTTTTTCCGGATAGACGATATAGAGCCGGGTGCAGAAACCGTTAATGCTTACGTCATGGACAGCGGACAATTCATACGCAAAAACGTACCCGTACCTGAGGTCATTCACAATCGTGCGATTTATAACGGGCGCAAGCAATTTAGACAAATTAACTCATGGATCAAGGAAGGCAAACAGCTGTTTAACCAATGGAACCGTTATGGAAAGTTGTACATTCAAAATGTTTTGATGAAGGAGCCGAGCTTACGTCCGCACATTCCAATCACCTACGATGCAACCATAAGCCACATTAACATGATGATGAAGTTGTATAATGATTTGATTATTAAGCCGAACAAAAGCAGTGTCGGGCGCGGGGTCATGAAGCTGGAAAAAACAGCTCGAGGCTGGAAGCTTACGTATCCGGCATCATTAAGCATTCATAATAAAACGTGGCGTACGCTAACTTTTCAAGGCAATCGACTGCCACTCCTGCTCCGCAGCAGACTGCAGCGGGCACGTTATATCGTGCAGCAGCGACTCCCCCTTGCTACCTTTGAGGGTCTACCCTTTGACCTGCGTGTCTCCGTGCAGCGTGGAGCAAAGGGACAGTGGCAGGTTACCGGGATTGTCGCGAAGGTCGCTTCCAAACGCTGTTTTCTAACCAATGTCGCGCAAGGCGGAACTGTTTACAGGCTGGAGCCCATTCTTATCGCAGAATATCCGCACCTTCAGCCAAAGACCGTAATCAAAGGCATTGAGCAGTTTTCACTAAAGGTGGCCGAGCATTTGGGCAGCCATCTGCCGCATATGGCCGATCTCGGACTTGATGTCGGAATTACGATAGAAGGCTTTCCCATGCTAATCGAATGCAATGGCAAAGATCAACGCTACAGCTTTCGTGAAGCAGGTATGCTGCAGGAATGGAGAGCAACCTACGACAATCCGATGGCGTATGCACGATATTTACTGGATTGTAGTTTGGCGGTAGCGGAGGCAGAACGTCGGAAACAGAGCTATCAGCCAAAAATATAGAAGTCCTGGAAGTAAAAGGACCTTCTTGCTGATACCGCCAGCTCTCCCGTAACGGACATAAAGACACGGAAATCAAGTCATATACTGCATCGACTGATTTCCGTGTCCTTCCAACTGAATAAGCTGCTTCAGCAGCCATAGTAGGATGACGATATTTCCTTACTTTATTGGATACATAGGCATTTACTTATTATTGAATAACTATCCCCAATGCTGCAGCTCTTCGCAGCGCATCCTCAGTAAACTTGTTCTTTTTATATTTCTTTTCAATCTCTTCCTTGGTTAACGGCACCCATCTGAAATCCTTGTTTATATAAATCATCACTTTATGGCCCCAATCCACATGGATCGTACGATTGGTCACCTTTTTAATGAGTCCAATCTTGGAAACCGCGAAGCCGATCGTATCCACACAATATTTATCCAGCAAATTGTTATTCAATTCTGTCTCTCCCCTTCAAGTTAAAACCTCGTACAGCTTTGTGTCAACATTCATACTTTGTATCCCAGCCTTATACAATTCGATATTTGCCTGCAAAATCCTGCCGTTCCTCCATCAATCCTATATAGTCGGTTTTTTCCACCTATTCTGATGAATCGTCCACTGACAGCATGACGCCCTATTGATATCCTAATGGTATTACTATTGTTCTTTATTCACAAATCGATTCATTACAATAAGGAGTGAAATTTCATTGTCAACGATCAATGAAGCTGTCAACATTCGCAAAATTACACCTGTTCCATTAAAAAGAGTTTCTATCGACGGGGGCTTCTGGCTGCAGCGACAAGAAACCAACCGCAACCTCACCCTGCAAATTCAATATGAGCAATGTCAGTCAACCGGCAGACTGAATGCCTGGAAGCTGGACTGGAAGCAGGGTGACGCCAATCAGCCACACCGATTCTGGGATTCGGATATTGCCAAATGGATTGAGGCGGCAGCCTACAGTCTGACTACCCACCCCGATGCCGAATTGGAGCGTCAGGTGGATGACGCTATCGATCTGATCGCTGCGGCACAGCAGGAGGACGGCTATTTGAATATTTTTTATACCGTCGTCGAGCCGCACAATCGTTGGAAGGATTTAAAGGATGGTCACGAGTTATATTGCGCAGGACACTTGATCGAAGCGGCTGTTGCTTATTTTGAAGCGACGGGCAAACGGCTGCTCTTGGATGTCATGTGCCGATATGCGGACTATATCGATACGGTATTTGGTCCCGATGAAGGTCAAATCCGTGGTTATGACGGTCATCCTGAAATTGAGCTTGCTCTTGTCAAATTGTACCGGACAACCGGTGAGCAGCGTTATTTAGAGCTATGTCAATTTTTTGTCGACGAACGTGGACAACAGCCCCACTTCTTTGATCAGGAAGCCGCGAACCGAGGCAAGCAGCCTTCACGAACCGGATATGCACCCTACGATCATTATCAGGCACATCTTCCTATCAGGGAACAGCGTACGGTGGAAGGCCACTCCGTCCGAGCGGTATATTTGTACAGTGGAGTGGCTGATCTGGCAGCCGAAATCAAGGACGCTTCGCTATATGAAGCTTGTGAGCAGTTGTGGAACCATATGGTTGAAAAGCGAATGTACATTACCGGAGGTATCGGATCGACTGATCATTACGAACGATTCACTTATGATTACGACTTACCTAACGATACCGCATACGCTGAAACATGTGCTTCGATCGGATTAATATTTTGGGCACATCGAATGGCTCTGCAAAGTGGAGACAGCCGCTATATGGATGAACTGGAGCGCGCTTTATATAACGGTACCATCAGCGGAGTGTCGCAGGATGGTAGCCGGTTCTTTTACGCCAACCATCTCGAGGTGCTGCCTGCCGCCCATCATTTCAACACCTTGAAATTCAATAAAACTGCGGTCGCCGAGCAGCGTCAGGAATGGTTCGGCTGCTCCTGCTGCCCGCCTAATATCGCACGGTTAATTGCCTCGCTTGGGCAGTACATGTACGCCGAAGGCAGCGAAGAGGCAATCGTTCACCTGTATGGTGAAAGCCATGCCAGTTTGAATATCGGAAGCCAACACATCGAGCTGCAGCAGCAGACCAGCTATCCATGGGATGAAACGGTATCCATCAAGGTATCCCCAGAGCGAGTCGCCGAATTTTCCATCAGCCTGCGACTGCCGGGCTGGTGCCGCAACGCCCAGGTCAAGGTTAATGGTCAATCGATAGATTGCACTCCACTTGTGAATAAAGGTTATATACGGCTTACTCGCACATGGTCACCCGATGATCAGATTGAGCTCATTTTGCAGATGCCCGTGGAGGCTGTAGAGGCTCACCCCGAGGTACGTGCCAATATCGGCCGAATCGCTTTGCAGCGTGGCCCCATCGTCTATTGCCTGGAGGAAACCGATAACAGCACCAATTTGCGGGATTTGAGCTTGTCCCTTAATGAATTGCCTAAGGCCCGCCATGAGGCAGCCCTGCTTAATGGTATCACCATTCTCGAAGGTACCGCCAGCCGTTCCACGCTTCAGAATTGGGAGGGCCGCTTGTATCGACGCGCCGAAGCCAGATGTGATGATGAAGCCAAGGAGATTGTTCCATTCCGGGCAGTTCCTTACTATGCATGGGGCAATCGTGCACCTGGGGAAATGCTGGTATGGGTCGGGAAGAAATAACGGTCATTTTTGGAAATTGCGAATTAAGATACAAACAAGCGTCGGTCCCTGTCACAGACAGCTGCATCGCCGCTTTTTTTGTTGACTTCAATCAGGGATAACCTTTCTCGGAATATCCCTGTCTTTGATATATTGAGCAGGCGCCTTTGATTGAAAATGTTTAGGCACAGGCCATATTCCAACATCAAACTGATAAAAAATAATAACCTGCTCTTCTGCATTACTTTTCAGATAGGGAGTTCTGCTGTAACATGAGGTTACGCATCATTCAGTTTAAAGTGTTGACCCATACAAATCCCATAAACAGTAAGGAGAAGTACAATGATATGGCTCAAAAGAAGCTTGTTTGCAAAATTGTTGGTAGGCATGCTGGTCTCAGCTATAATCCCTTATTCCTTGTCCAACATCATTTCGTATAATACGACTTCGAACTCAATGGCGGATCAAGTAATCGAGTTGAACCAAAATTTAATGAATATTAATATGGAAAACGTCAAGCGTTATTTCCATGATTTGAATCGAGTTTCTGTTTCCTTCTACCAGGACCAGACACTTATGCATTATTTGAGATCTACAAGAGTTCTCCCCATTGAAATACTATATATAAACAATCAAGTGGATAACCTGTACAGGAACCGTCCCGAATTTCGCGCTGTACGCTATATAAGCAGCCTAAATGAACAGAAATATACGAGTACCAACGTTGGACTGACTGTTCAAACCTCTAATATCTTAATCCCAAAAAGCGAGGAAGAAAATTGGGACGAATACGGCAAATATGAAGTAGAAATTCTGGGAAAAGAAAAAGTTCTGGTTTTGAATAAGCTGCTTGTCGATTATCCGGGTCCCAAAGTATTAGGTTTGCTGTCTATTCATGTAGGTTTGGATGAAATCGGAATACTCATCCGCTCCCATTCGAAACCTTCAACAGGGGATAGAGTTTTTTTGTATATACACAAAGAATTAAAGCTATTATATACCTCTGGAGAAGGGGAAGAACTTAGGAAAGGAGAAGGTACCTCGGAATCCAATTTGTTAGGTAATCAAGGATCATATAAGGGAAAGCTAGACGGTCGGGAAGGGGTCTTTATTTACGTTAGAGATCAGTATATGGATTTATCGCTTACAATGGTCAAATTTGTACCTACCGCAGCCATCAATGAGTCGGCCGATCGGACACTTAATCAGTCACTCTTCATTCAATTCATTGCGATCGCTTTTGTTATTATCTTGGCCTCGGTCCTGTCGTATCTGACTATCTCGCCAGTCAAACGGCTTCTTCGCAGTATTGCTCGAGTAGAAACCGGTAATTTTCACGTTAATTTAACGACAGGTCGCAACGACGAGTTAGGCGTGTTGGAAGTCCGTTTTCAAACTATGATTCAAAATTTAGACGACCTTATGAACCGGGAATATCGAAATCGCATAGAATTAACCACAGCTCAATTAAAAATGCTGCAAGCACAGATAAATCCGCATTTCCTGTACAATTCGCTGCAGTCCATTGGAACACTGGCACTTCGCCATGGTTCCCAGGAGATCAATGATAAAATTGCTGAATTAGGTGCCATCCTTAGATACACGATGGACCTGAAGACGGAAACTGTAACCTTACAAATGGAAATCAAGCATATTGAACACTACATGTCTTTGCAGACGGGACGTTTTAAAAATAGATTGTCCTATACATTATCATGTCCAAACGAAGCGTTCCAGGTGCTTGTCCCCAAGATGATTCTACAGCCTTTAATTGAAAACAGTATAGTTCACGGATTTGAAAAAGGTCGTGGGTCCGGTACTTTGCACATCAGTATGGAACTGGATCAGGTGTTGTGCATTCGTATAATAGATAACGGAAAGGGTATGGACCCCGAAACCATTGAACGAATCTATCGGGAATACTCCGATTTTCAACTTCAATCCGGGCAGGAAGGCGGGATCGGACTAATCAATGTACTGCAAAGGCTGCGTCTATATTATGGTCAAGAATTTGACTGGGAGATCCAAAGTGTACCCTATGAAATGACCGTTATTTCGCTGCGAATTTCGATCGATTGTCTTACTAGGGAGGGAAAAGAAATTGAAGATATTGATAGCTGACGATGAAGAACATGTACGGGAAGGTATCGAATTAGCCGTTGACTGGGCGAAGTTTGGAGTTTCTAAACGGCTGATGGCAGAGGATGGAACGCAGGCAATGGAGTTGATTCGTTTATATAACCCCGCTGTTTTGTTTTGTGATATGAGTATGCCCGGAATGGATGGAATGAAGCTGCTGAGCTTAATTCGCGAAGAAGGTTGGGACACTCAGATCATCGTTGTAAGTGGGTATGATGATTTTCAATACACGCGGGCGGCAATACGAGCAAATGGAGTGGATTATCTGCTAAAACCATTTCGAAAGAACGATTTGGAGCAAGCACTTGAACGAGCGATAGCTGCTTGTAAACAGCGGGAAAACACATTACGGGACGAACGCGAAACCAAGCATCGCATACGCCGAGCTGATGCCCTTCTGGATGAGCAGAAATTAGCATCGTATTTCAAGGGTGAAGCCGCTTTTCATGAAGGAATGCGAAGTTTGTTCTATAAAATAGGGTTTTCTATGAACAATATCAGGGTAGCCATGGTGCTGCCAAAAAACAAAATGAAATTGGTGGATCAACGTTTTTTTGGTGATGGAGAACTGTTTTTATTTGCTGTCAACAACATCACCCATGAAACCTTGAAGAATTATGGATCTCATTATTTGTGTCGGTTAGATGATTATCAATGGCTCTTGCTAACGACTGCCGAGGGCAACAATGGAGAATACGAACATCGGCGCCATATGGAAAAGATGATGAAAGCCTGGAAGTCTACATTAGGTTTGGAAGCACTCATTGGTCTATGCGAAACCGAAACGGATGCGGATACACTGAACGCTTCGATCGGGGCCGCAAGGGTAGCGCTGTTGAAATACGAGCTTCTGCTCCCTGCTCCCCCAAAAAACCAAGTCAAGGAACAACTTCGATTTACGGATCAGAAAATGCTTCTTCAAACAGCCTTGGAAAATGAAGACAAGGTCTATGCTGCAGAAATCATTCGCTCCTTCACGCAAATGTTGCGCATACGCGGAAGCCTCAGATTAAAAGATCTGCAGGGTCACACAATTGAAGCTAATTTGCTTTTGGAGCAAGCGAGCCGGGTGCGACTATCCCACAGGGAATCGGCCATTACTTTCTTACCGCTGTGGATTAGCGATTTGGACGAATGGGAAAAGGTACTAATACAACAATGGTGGGCGCTAATCGAAGAAAGTGGGATCGAAGGATTCAGTAACTCAAGAATTCAAGCAATTCACGATTATATTCATGGGCATTTTCAAGAGAACCTGTCTTTATCGACGCTTTCCGAGCAATTCCGTTTCAGTCCCCAATATATTGCCAAAAAATTCAAGGAGCTTTACAACACCACCGTAATGACTTACTTAATAGAACTGCGGATGGAAAAAGCCAAATCACTTCTTATCCATACCGAAATGCCCGTGTCCGAAATGGCAAATTCTCTCGGATACACAGACGAAAATTATTTCGGTAAGGTATTTAAAAAACAAAATGGAATTTCCCCCTTGCAGTTTCGTAAACAACAGCGAGATTCATAGATTCCTCTTTTGGGCGAAGATATTCTCTGTTTTTTTAACTGACTTGCAAGTAGGATTAGTTCAAATAACAAATATTCTATTTAGGGGGAACAAAGATTTATGAAAAAATCGCTATCTATGTTTACCGTTAGTGCACTACTCCTAACTTCGCTTGTAGGCTGCGCTGGTGGTAATGAACCACAAACCACAGACGCTAACAAGTCAACAAGCGGAAATACCAACAGTACAACCAAAGACAAAGAAAAGGTGAAACTCAGTTTAATACAATTTAAAGTTGAAATCACAGATAAAGTAAAGGCGATGGCTGCTGATTACATGGCGCAAAACCCGAACGTAGTCATTGAAGCAGAAGTGTCCAAAGAATCCGCTACACTGCTTAAGACCCGTTTTGCTTCTGGGGAAGAGCCGGATGTATTCATGGTCAAAGCATTCACCGATATTGAAGATTGGTCTGACAGACTCGCTGACCTATCGAACGAGCCTTGGATGTCTAAAGTTTCTCCATCTGCTATTGAGGGAATGACAGTGAAGGGTAAGAAGCTTGGTTTTCCTGTTGCAATTGAAGGATACGGATTTATTTATAACAAAGACTTGTTTGCAAAAGCAGGCATCGATAAAGTACCGACTACGCTGACTGAACTGAAGCAAGTAAACGAAAAGTTGAAGGCGGCAAATATTTCGTCCTATTCCGAAGCTTATAAAGAATGGTGGACACTCGGCCAGCACTTGTTCAACCTACCGTTCGCTTACGAGAAAGCACCAGTGGCGACCATTGGAAAAATCAATAAAGGTGAAGCTAAAGTTAACGACATAGTCAACATGAACGGTTTCTTTGATGTCTTGGATATGACCGTTAAATACGGTAAAGGTGAGCAATCTGTTGGGGTAAGCTACGATAATCAAGTTGCCGATTTCTCCTCAGGCAAAACAGCGATGATGCAGCAGGGAGTTTGGGTAATCGATTCCATCATAAAAATCAATCCGAATATCAAGATCGGTATGTTCTCTATTCCGCTGAATGACAATGCGTCCGATACAAAAATGCCGGTAGGTGTTCCTGGCTATTATGTTGTCAACAAAAATTCTAAAAACGTGGAAGAAAGCAAGAAGTTTCTGAATTGGTTGCATCAAAACGGTCAAAAGTACCTGGTTGATTCCTTTAAGCTGATCCCGGCATTCACTGATTTGAAAACGACACCGGATCTTGGCCCGTTGGCTGCAGACCTCACCGCTTATGTAGAGAAAAACCAAACCATTCCATGGGCACACACGCTTTGGCCGTCCGGTTCGAACCAAGAGTTCGCGAAGCCGCTGCAAGCCTATGTAGGTGGTCAAATGAATAAAGAAGCAGCATTGGCTGAAGTACAGAATATATGGAATGCAAGAGTGAAAAAATAGCGAGCCACTAGGAAGACGGTGCATACCCTCCTAATAGGGTTATGCACCGTTTTTTCCTCTACATCAAGATAGGAAGGAAGAAGGACTTGACGAAAATAAAAACTCGACAGCTGTTAACTTATACGGTTTTTGTAGCACCTGCAGTTATCATTTTCACGTTGATCATATTGATTCCCTTTCTAAGAGCGATCCTGTATTCATTTCAAGACTGGAATGGAATAAGCAGCGACATTCGTTGGGCTGGATGGGACAATTATCAAAGGATTTTTAGCGATACCGGTTTTATAAAGTCGTTAATCTTCACGAGTAAGTATGTTATCGTCACCACCATCTTGCTCAACCTGCTTGGGCTGGCACTGGCCCTGGTGTTAAACCTTGCACTAAAAACTAAAAACCTGCTTCGTACCGCTTTTTTCTTGCCTTATGTCATTGGCTCGGTCATTATCGGATTCATATGGCAGTTTATTATCACCCAATGGTTTCCGGAGATTGGAGCCGCAACTGGGTGGGCCTTATTTCAGAAAAACTGGCTTAGCCTCCCCAACTTTGCCTTTTGGGCGCTTGTATTGGTAACGATATGGCATTCCGTCGGGTACTTCATGATTATATATTTAGCAGCACTTCAAGGAGTGCCAAAAGATATTCTGGAAGCTGCTGATATAGATGGAGCAGGACGTCTAAAGCAGCTTTGGTTTGTTGTGTTACCATTAATTCGTCCGGCTATGACGATCAACCTGTTTTT
The DNA here is from genome assembly GCF_022458865.1 of Paenibacillus periandrae. Lineage (GTDB taxonomy): Bacteria > Bacillota > Bacilli > Paenibacillales > NBRC-103111 > Paenibacillus_S > Paenibacillus_S periandrae. Next base: position 392,584 of record NZ_JAJNMU010000002.1, read on the forward strand.
GGCAATCTCAAACGGATTTAAAGGCTTTGACCTGAATTTTGCTCTCACCAAGGGGGGGCCATTTGGGACAACGGAATCGTTAGCGCTGCATATATATTTGGATGCCTTCACAAAAAATCTGTTTACTTACGCGTCAGCTAAATCCGTCTTATTCTTTCTTGTACTCGCTATCATCACAATAATCCAGGTGGCTGCAATGAAACGCAGGGAGGTCGAAGCATGAGCAACGACCGATACGGTAAAGGGAAATTGGTGCTCGAGCTATCGTTGATCGTGCTTGCTCTAGCCTTCTTCTTTCCCTTATATTTGACCTTTGTCAACGGGTTTAAAACATATAATGAGGTTGTAACATCCACTGTGGCGCTCCCTCACGTATTTCAGTTTAAAAACTTCGCGGTAGTATGGAAGCAAATCAACTTTCTTGGGGTGTTTATGAACTCCCTAATAATCACGGTTACATCCGTCTCAGGAATTTTACTGATCAGTTCGGCCGCCGCCTACCAATTGGTTCGCCGCCCTGGCAGAGTTAGCCAGATAATATTCCTTACTATTCTATCCTCCTTGATTATCCCTTTCCAATCCATGATGATTCCACTGGTAAAAGTTGCGAAGGATCTGCACTTGATTAATTCGCTTCATGGTATCATCATCATGTATTGGGGCTTCGGAATACCATTGGCGCTATTTCTGTATCACGGTTTTATTAAGTCCATTCCTCGGGAGTTGGAGGAAGCGGCTCTTATCGACGGCAGCGGGCCCGCAGGCGTATTCTTTCGAATCCTGATGCCGCTTTTAAAGCCGATCACAACGACAATTGCTATTTTGCACTCTCTTTGGATATGGAACGACTTTCTGCTGCCTCTTATCACACTCAGCTCGAAGCAAAATCGAACCATTCCCTTAGCCTCTTCCGTCTATTTTGGAGAGTACACCAACGAATGGCACTTGGCTCTGGCTGCGTTGACGATGGCGATTATACCGATCATCCTGTTTTTCCTGTTTATGCAGCGGTATATCATAGCAGGCATTACAGCAGGTTCTGTAAAAGGGTAGTGTAAGAACTTCTGGAAATGGAAAAAGAATATGATGCTCTCGAATCCATTAAGCCCCGAACTTTTCGGGGCTTAATAGATGTTAACTATATTTGAATGTTCCGATGATTTACGGTCGGTTTGCGGTGATATTTTAATGAACGGGAATATCCCTGTCCTTGATATATTGGGCAGGCGGCTTGCCTGTTTCTCTTTTGAATACGCGGTGGAAATAGGACGGATCACAATAACCCAAATAATCGGATATATCACCGATCGTTCTTTGGGAATGACTTAATAAATAAACAGCGGTTTTGACACGCATCGCATGAACATAACCCCCGATGGTCTGACCGGTAACCTCGCTGAACACCGCAGCCGCATAATTCGGACTTTTTCCTATAACTTCACCCAATTCTTCCTTGGTTACCTTCTCACGGTAATGATTCTGGATGTAGCCTTTCATCAGGCCCACATGCTTCTCCTTCAATGCCGAAGGACGTCCATCATCAATTTCCCGGTTCAGGTGAGTCAGAATCTCCTGCGCCAGCGCCCCGCACATTGATTCATAATAGGTCAGCCGATCACTCCACTCCTGCTGCAATACCCGAAATCGCTGGTGCAGCAGCTCGTATTTACCCGTTTTCCATATACAATATTGCGAATTATGCACCATTGGCAGCAGCGAAGACGCAGAGCCGTGGAAGCACACAACATATTTCTCATGCGTAACAGTAGGAATGCACTTGCCATAATACACTTTACTGGCGGGAATAAAGAGCAGGTCTCCCTTTTCCAGCAGTACCTTCTCTCCTTCAAGCCAGTACACACATTTGCCATAACTGACCATAATCAAGGTGTGATGAGAAGCCCCGTGCTCATACTCCTCAAACCAGCTTGTTCCTGCGTCCAGCCGAACATACTTGATGTCAACCATTGCTGCACCTCTCTTCTGAAAAAGCAGTAAATTCCGTACTACAGCACTTGAACCTTCATTGATTATAAATACTATTATACAAATGCAGTACTATAATTCATAGTCTAATCCAATATTATTGCCTACAATAAGTCCAATCAAGCAGAAATAAAGGAGTGCTAACAATGACACATCACAAAACGAAAATTATGTGTACCATGGGACCTGCCTGTGATTCCGTCGATATGCTAAAGAAACTGATTCAGGCTGGTATGAGCGCAGCCCGGATGAATATGGCGCATGGAGATCTGGACGAGCATAAGGGAAGAATCGATAGAGTCAGACAAGCTGCCAAGGAACTAGGCGCAACTGTTGCCATATTAATGGACATTAAAGGACCGGAAATTCGTACAGGTCTGCTTGAGGAGTCGTCCTATGAGCTGAAGACCGATGCCCGCCTCACTTTAACGACTGAACAAATTAAAGGAAATGCCAACCGTATCTCGGTTTCCTATCAGGATTTGACCCGAGACGTCAAACCAGGCTCCCGCATTCTGATTGATGACGGGTTGATCGAGCTTCAGGTCGAATTCATTGAAGGTACCGAAATCCACTGCCGCATTCTTAACGGTGGCTTGATCAAATCGCGCAAGGGTGTCAACCTGCCGGGAATCCATACCTCGCTGCCCGGTGTTACCGAACGTGATATTATGCATATTGAATTCGGTATTAAGCAGGATATCGACATTATCGCAGCTTCCTTCGTACGTAAAGCGAGCGACATTCTGGAAATTCGCGAGCTGCTGGAAAAACGCGGAGCGTCCCACATTCAGATCATTTCCAAGATTGAAAATCAGGAGGGCGTCGATAACCTAGATGCAATCCTGGAGGTATCGGACGGCTTAATGGTTGCCCGCGGTGACCTTGGAGTAGAAATTCCAGTCGAGGATGTCCCGATTATCCAAAAACAGATGATCCAAAAAGGCAATGCAGTAGGCAAACCGATCATTACGGCTACCCATATGCTGGATTCGATGCAATACAATCCACGTCCAACAAGAGCCGAAGCCAGTGACGTAGCCAATGCCGTATATGACGGTACCGATGTCCTGATGCTGTCAGGCGAAACTGCCGCAGGTAAGTATCCGCTGGAATCCGTTCGAATGATGGCGTCCATAGCAGCCAATATCGAAGAGGTACTGCCATACAAGGATATGCTTCGGGTGAAAGCCGCTCAACAGAAAGCCACGATTACCGAGGTCATCAGCCAATCTGCAGTTAGCTCCTCACTCGATCTGGATGCCAAAGCGATTGTGGTTTCGACCAGCACCGGATTCAGCGCACGCATGGTAGCCAAATACCGTCCGCAGGCTCCTATTATCGCGGTCACTGCGAGTGAACAGGTACAACGCCGTCTTTGCTTATGCTGGGGAGTCATTCCCGTATCGGGCAGGGAAGTCGTTTCTACAGATGACATGTTTGACTCAGCTATCCACAGCGCTTTACAGAGTGAAATCGTCTCAGCAGGAGATCTGGTTGTGATGTCTGCTGGTGTTCCAGTTGGCAAAGCAGGTTCAACCAATTTGATTAAAATTCAGCACATCTAATCGTTACATGCAAAAAGCGCCCTTCACCTGCACACGTAGAGTAAGGGCGCTTTTTGCATGTAACTTCATATCAACTTGAAGTTCTTGTTGGAATTCATATTATTTTCACATTCATCTTATGCATGGCGCGATTTATCCACTAAAATGGAGTTGTACACTCACCATTATGTTAGAAAGTAGGCGTTCCTATTGTCGAAGCTGTCCCTGTCCTTGTTGAAGATTATTGGTTATGCAGAGGGTATATCCTTCCTCGTCATCCTCTTTATCGCAATGCCTATCAAATACTTTACCGATTTCTACAATCCTGTTCCCATTGTCGGTATGCTGCATGGCGTTTTATTCGTAATTTTTTGCGTTGCGATTGTTTTCGCGGCCATTATGAATCGCTGGTCCATCCTCCGTGTGTTAGGCGCGTTTTTATCGGCATTTATCCCTTTTGGTCCTTTTATCCTGGAGTCCCGAATACGCAAGGACAACCTTGCATAATCTTTGGCGTATGCTTGCATTTTACAATGTACAGCAACCTGCGTGCGGAAACTCACAACAAATAAGCATAAGCCCTATCATGGGACTTATGCTTATTTTGCTTAACTAACCCCTTTGGCTGCCAGCCGCTGGCTGATCCTCTGCAGCTTCACATGGTATTGCAGCAAATCCTGCCTGGCGCTTTACGCATCAGCCCGACTTGGCTGCAGCTTCGCAATCGCCCAAAATTGGATCAAATAATCAAAAACCTGATTAAAGTAAGAGACCGGTCCATAATTGGCTTCCTTGGCAATCACATCCATCCGTTCCTTGAACGATGGCATTGCAGTGCCCGGCATGGCAAAGCTTGTCATTGCTTTATGGATGTAATACACAAAATTATGATCGACCCCCAGATAACCCTTTACCGCATCCCGATAAAAAGCAAAATGCAGTGTTTCATCCTTGGCAATCCTTCTCAGCAGCTTAGCCAAATAAGGATCATGAGGGCCAGCGGCCTTCGCTACATTGTTGTAGAAAACCATCGTCGCAAGCTCCTGAATCGCTGTATACACCATCGTTTCCATGGCCGTATCAAAATCAGGAACAAATCCACCCTCCACCACTGTTTTGCGCAGCTGGTGCAGCTCGTGCGGGTCCGCATTGCGGGTAATGATCAGGTAGGTTTCGAGCAAGTTGGAGTGCTGATCCTCTTCTGATACCCAGGTGTGAACAAAATCCTGCAGTACCTTAAGCGACCCCTTAAAGGTTGTAGCCAAATGATGATAAAAAAACGGCAGGTTGACTTCAGTCAATAGCGAGGTCTCAACAGCAAGATAAATGGGCAAAGGCAGCTTTCTTTGTTCAATTGACCATGGCTCTGTGATGAAGGACCGACCTAATTCCCAAGGTATAAATTCATGATAACTCCAATCTATTTCAGAGGCACGTTTACGGTGCAATGCATATAGCTCGGTTAAATATGGCTCCAATTTGGGACTAAAAACATCAAGCTTATAGTTGATTAATGGCATTTAGGTGTATTCCTCTATTCTTATAAGCTTATGTCTCAAGCAAGGATACCCTATAATCTACCACGTAACCATCCCTTTAGCGCCTGTCCCCGGATTATTCAAAAGCTCCATCACAGGAACTGTGTAAGCCACAAAAATCAAAACAACCAATACAGCCACCCAAATGCTCCATTTTTCAAAAATAACAGGCGTCGGCTCTGCAGACTCCGTAACCTCACCAATTGGATACTCCGTATAACCCTTAGGCGCTCTCAACAGCAATATCACATTCATAATCATCATCAATACTCCAATAAAAAGTATCGTACCGCCGATCGCCATCACCACATGGTAGGGCATCCATAATATGGCGTCAGGATGATCCTGATACGTTGTAAACGCAGTACGGCGCGGTGATCCAAATAATCCTACCGTATGCATAGCACCCGACATAAAGAACATACCGATGAGCCAGGTAATCGTCTGGGCAATTCCCAGCTTGTGCAAGAACGGTGTAAGGACCCGTCCGGTCATTGCAGGAATTAACCAATAGGTCATTCCGAAGAACGTCAGAGCCACACTGGTTGCAACAGTTAAATGAAAGTGACCTGTGACCCATAGCGTATTATGGACAACAGCATTCATCTGGTCACTCGCATTAATAATACCGCCAGCACCTGCCGGGATGAAGATCAGCATTCCCATAAACGGTGCAAAAAAGCGAACATCCTTCCATGGAAGCATTTTTAACCAGCCAAACAGCCCTTTGGCACCAAGGGAACGACCATGCAGTTCAAAAGTCGCGAATAGCGAGAATGCCGTCATTAATGAAGGAATCACGACCATGAATGTAAGTACAACCTGAACATACTTCCATACAGGTGAAATCCCCGGCTCCATCAGTTGATGGTGAAGTCCTACCGGAATGGAGAACAGCAAGAGCATAATGAATGACAATCTGGCCAATGCATCACTGAATATTTTGCCGCCAATGATTTTGGGAATGATCACATACCAGCAGATATAAGCGGGAAGCAGCCAGAAATAAACCAATGGATGACCAAAATACCAGAATAAGGTCCGACTCAACGTCACATTTACCGTTTCCACCCAACCAAACGATAGCGGGATCAATTGAAACAGTACTTCCACAGCCACGCCCAATGTAGCTATCAGCCACAACAGCATGGTAACGACCGCCATAAAGGAGAACAGCGGCGACAGCTTGGCTGTATGCGTTCTTTTCCAATATCTATATTGGATAAAAATCCCAAACCCGCTCATCCAGCTGCCTACGACAATCAGCACTAATGCCACATAAAACCAGGGTGATGCCATCATCGGCGCATAAAAGGTATACAGCACCGTTGCCTTGTTCAGCAAAATCAGAATCGTCGCGATCACCGTACCTGCTGTCATCATGCAAAATCCAAGCCAACCCAGTGATCTGGATATGGGCAGCAGCTGGCCGCCCAACGTTCGAGCGACACCGGAATACAGGAATCCAATAATAAAATAGGTCGTGAATACGATCGCCATCAAGATACCATGTGCTGTTAGCAGCTGGTAATAGCCTATCTCATAAGGCAGCGTGATGCTTCCGCTTCGCACCAGACCCTGGAGTACACCCGCCACACCACCCAGCAGCAATGCCAGAAAAGCGAACAAAATATGAGCCAGCACCAGTCTCGTATCGCGGCGGTCAAATGCTTGTTCTTCGGTTATCATCTTACTCAACACTCCTCATGTAGTCATTTCACAATAATCCGTGTCTGCATCATTTCGTGTGCGACACCGCAATATTCGTTGCACAGCACCAGCAGCTCTCCAGCCTGGGTGAATTTGTATGTCATCTGGGTGATTTCGCCAGGTACGACCATCATGTTCACGTTCGTTCCCGGAATCTCAAAGCCATGGACAACATCCTTGCTCGTAATGTGAAAATGCACTGTTGCCCCAAGCGGAATTTCCATTTTCTCCGGTCCGTATCCAAAAGCGAACGCAAGCATATAGGCGTCGTATTCGTTCTCACCGATTTTTTTCAGACCCAGCTGATTGAACGGCGCTGTTGATTCCACCGTCTCCGGATTCACAGTCTCACGCTGCGCACCATGTCCGCTATGCTGCTGGCCTGGCGGCTGTGCTCCCTGTGCGAATGCACCGACTCCCAGCACGATTAAAAACACGACCAGCATGGATACCCCGAATAGTAACCAAATCTTTTCATATCGATGCAAATGCATGTGACCATCTCCCCTTGATCTATGGTAGTTATTAGCCGCGGGCTATAAAGAGTGCATAAACTCCTAACCAGCTTACTGCGATAAAAGCTCCGAGCAGCAGGACCGACACAAGGGTCCCTTTTAATGATTCATCATTGTGCTTGTGATCCTTTTTCATCCTGATTCCATCCTTTCAACTGTGCTTTCTGTGCTTATTGTAAAAGGTTCCAGCCTGCATCAACTATGATATCGATCACAGCTGGAGGGCTGTAAAGGTGAACGTTGTATGGCGGGAGAGAGTCAGGTGAATAAGTGAATAAGACAGGTATGCGTGGTGAAGAGTGTCGCTGCGCGGCCATGGTGTTCTTACAAGAGGATGCTTACGAAGCCAGTTTGCTTGGGCAAACTCTTAGCTGTCGTTTCCAGAATTTCTGAATGGATAAACCATTTAGAGGTGAAATTCCGGAAACAAAGGCGAACGCTCCGCTTCTCCAGAACACCATGGCCGCTCCACTTATATTCGCCTGACTCCTCTGTTGGAGGAGTAGAGAGCATAGCAAAAAAGCTAAGTCCGGGTGCAGGGCCCTTGGACTTAGCTTTTTTGTGTTAAGGTGCTGTAACAACGATTTCCAAACAATTACCGAGCTATCCCTGCTTCAAACGAGAAGAACGGATCCGATCCACCAACAAATACACAACAGGGATCAGTTCTGTGAACAACAGATACGTGAATTCGCCATGTCGATACAGGTCGTCAAATTCAGGCTTTGACCTGACCATATATAAAGATATGCCAACGACCATAACCGTCATCGATAATGAGAAAGGCTTGTGGTCCTTTAACGAAAAGACATGCGTGACGCAGAGAATGGCTAAATACAAAAACAAACTGATCTTGATAAACAAACTGGATAACCAGATGGCAATAAGCACAGGGTCCAAATTTTCAAGAGTGGCTGCGGCCCGAACATATCGGATCATTTCAAGCTGCGGATACTGCAGGTTAGCCGCTAAGTCGGGACCAAAAACCAAAATCATCGAAATTAAATTAGTCAGTACTATAAACACAGACGTAATTACGGCCCATATCAACGACCTCATTGTCTTGTTTTGACGGGTGAAATACGGGAACAGGAAGGGGATAAACGCCATTTCTCCAAATAGTGCTGTGACCATATAAGTGCCGTTCCAAATACCTTTGAATTCGAAATGATTTAGCATCGCAATTGCCATATGATAATTGATTTCCTTGTGCACAAAAAAAGGAACAAGAAGTACTCCAGCAACGCTTAAGAAAAAAATCCCCTGCGAGCTGCGAAAGATCGTTTCAACTCCTGACCGCACTGCATAGGCAAGGCATACTCCAAACATAGCAGCAACGGCCCATCCTGGTGTAGCGGGCAAGTAAACCTCTATCATAAAATCCTGTAATTGCCGTAAAACCGAGGCGGCCGCAAACAAAAACGAGCATATTAACACAATGATCAATGTATAGTGCAACCATTTACCCAATATTTCCTTACCGTAATTCCCCAAAAACTGAGTTGGCCTTTTGATTGCCAGTCTGTAGGAAAAATAGGTTATCATTATTCCGAGGGTCGCACCTATAAGTAAGGGAAGCCAGACTGTATAACGGCCATTTTTCACAAGGATGTTCGCAAAGAAACCAAGTGTCGTAGTAAACAAAAAATGGGTGAACAACATATAAATCTGCGACTGGGATACCCGTTCCAATGTTGATCCTCCCTTTCAATGCTGCATGAGAATAATTTTTTCGATAGAGGCAAACACCATTTCGATGGCGTCCCCAATCGTCCATTGCTCTCTGAAGAAAAAGATGGCCTCTAAGGCGAGAAACAAAAACACTATGGTACCCAGTACGTATCGAATCGTCCGCTGCTTGCGTTTGTGTAACACCATATAGCGCCATTCAAAGCAAGCAATACTGCCAAACAAGATACCGATAATAATCATTGCTCTGCCTCCGAGACTGACGTTTCCGTTTCTTTGATAGCATGTTGGAAAGTACCCAGACGTGTGATCGTAACATCCGTTTGTACGTCAAATTTTAGCTCGTTGCTGTAGACGTCACGCCACTTGGGCTTGATGCTTTTCCAATTCAGCGGATAATGCCAATCAATGTAATTTCCAAGCTGAAAGGCATCTGAGCTTACTGCTCTTGTCTTCGCAATCGCATTCGTTATTCGCTTCGTGACTACCTGGTTGAGACTTTGTTCAAGTTTCTCTAACTGCTTCTTATCCTTTAAATTAATCCTCGAGCTCGAAGCAAGCACTTCGGCTTCAGCTCTGCTTTCAAGTTGAATTTCGATCTGATCTTCTTTGATTCGTGGATTGATTCGTGTATCTGCCCTTTGTACGATAAAACTTATATTTTTGCCATCGGTGGGCGAAGGAACCGAAATCTCCGCATTTTTCAGTTTTCCAAGGATCCATAGTCCCCCCCGCATTTCAATTACATTTAACGTACTTACCATTTTGCCTTGTTTAAAAATAGCTGCCCCACTGGTTCCCATCCATTTTTGTTGTTTTTGCTTTTCGCTTGTTATGATTCTCGTACCAAATTTGAGCATAGGTACAGCCATATCTCCCCCGTTATAGTTCGCTGCTAGAAAGTCTTTTATAGTCGTATCCAGGACTACATGGGTTTCGCCGTATGCGGCTAAGATGTCAGAAGGGAATCTTTCGAATAAGGTCGTGATGGCTTCAACTTCTCGGGCTCTGCCAGGTGCTACAAACAGGTAGGCATTAATATGCATCGCCGGTTCGCGAGCAAGAAAATCCAAAATAGGCTCGATTCCCGCCTCGGCCAATTCTCTGCCAATTACCACAACACGTGTTTGTCCGAAGCTGATTTTACGCGACAGGTCGGACTGTATTTTTCGATAAGCCTCACTGATATCAATGCCTGTTGCACTTATGTACGTGTATGGCTTGCCGCCTTGTTCTCCCGATCCTCCTCCCCCTGCTGATCCAGGAATTAACCGATTCGGCAATGAAAAGTCAAGAGACAGCTCTATACCGGTTTTGGTTTTATCCAGAACCATCATTCTCACAAATGCGCGATCATTCAATTCAACGGATGACCAGCAGCCTGTAAGTAATAGCAGGGACAAGCTAACAAATATGGTTTTCAATCCCCATTCTCCTCCTGTGATTGCGCCCATTTACGTGAATCGGCTTGCTGTCTGGTACGGTTGGCTCCTGATAAGATTGGACGTTTATTCATTAACCACCAAGGCACTCTTAAAAAGGTGTCCTTAAGATCACTTATCACCAAAGGGGCAAAGGGAGTTAGATAAGGCGTTCCGAACGAACGCAAATTGATGAGATGAAGATAAATAAGTATCATCCCGCAGGAAATCCCGAATAGACCAAATGCCCCCGCCAAGATCATGATTGGAAAACGCAGCAGCCGAAAGGCCAAGCCAAGATCGAAGTGTGGACTTATAAAAGAGGCAATACCCGTCAGCGAAACAATGATGACCATCGCTGCCGATACAATGCCCGCTTGAACAGCCGCTGTGCCTATAATGAGGGCCCCGATAACAGAGACTGCCTGACCGATCGCTTTGGGAATCCTCACCGCTGCCTCCCGTAAGGCTTCAAAGGAAAGCTCCATCATAAACGCCTCGATCAGAGCCGGAAATGGCACAACTTCTCTGGATGACGTTACCGTGATCAGCAGCCTGGCCGGGATCATCTCCGGATGGAAGGTGGTAACTGCGATATAAATAGAGGGCAGTAATAGTGACGCCATCAGAAAAATATATCGGATCCAGCGGATCCATGTTGCCGCAATATACCGCTGATAATAATCCTCAGCAGATTGCATCAGCATGAACAATGTGGTAGGTGCCAGAAGAACAATAGGTGAGCCATCCACCATAATCGCCACCCTTCCTTCCAGTAAAGAAGCGGTAACGGTATCGGGACGCTCGGAATACTGTAATTGCGGAAAAGGCGAAAACGGAGAATCTTCAATAAAATCCTCCAAATAGCTGTCGGCCAGAATGCCATCGATATCAATTTCTGATACTCGTCTGTTCACTTCATCAATGAGCTCTTGTTTGCAAACTCCCTGAACATAAGCGATAATCACCTTGGTTTGTGTCTTAGTACCGATCAGCAGCATTTCCGTCTTAAAATCAGGTGTCTTCAGTCTTCTGCGGATCAAGGTCAGGTTGATTTCCAAGTCTTCTATAAAAGCTTCCCGTGGTCCCCTTAAAACGGCCTCATTAGGCGCTTCCACAATGGAACGTGTCTGAAAAGAGGAGAATGGGATATCGAGTAATCTCGGCTCACCCTCAATAAGCAGCAGCGCATGTCCTTTTAGAACAGCCGTCACTCCCTCCTGTACAGTTTTCAGCTCTGTAAAGTCGGTGACCGACAGCTGCTTCAGATTGAAAATTTGATTACGGAATTGGTTGGCATCTTGAGCAGAGAGGGATAAGATACGTGTCAGGAGTTCCTCTTGTATCGTTTTCCTGTCAATCATGCCTCGCAAATAAATCAATGCGCACTCTTGATCAGGACCCGCAACGAATGTATGATAAACCACATCGGAACAGTTGGTTAATTGCTGGCGGATCCAGTCCAGCCGAATCTTTAGCTGTCCAGCGTGAATTAGGGAAATGTCAGAGTTAGTTAGACCCTGATTATTAGGGGGAGTTTCCTTATGCTGCTTCATGCTTCTTTTAAGCTGCTTGTTGATAAGCCATTTAAATAACGACATGATGGGATATCCTCTCGTCATTGCTGTAATCCTGCCATAATCAAACAGATCATCTACAATTTAGTATCCCCGCTATATGACCTGCTTATTATAAAATGACATGTATCGGCATAGGCATGAAAAAAGCTGTAAATGGCACAGGTTTCCCTGCTTCATTCACAGCTTGTTATTGTGCTTATTGATGATAGCTAATTTTACGTAAATAGCTTATGATTACGCGCCATAGGTAGGCCAGGTTTCTTGTGTATAAGCCATCTCCCAGAAATGATATTCATAATGGCTGCTAATTACAAAATGCCGTTTCATACGCTCACGATCTGCAGCAGTTACCTGCTCGGCAATTGCGTCTAACCGATCAATTTGCTCCTGAACCAGCTCCGCAAAAGCCTCGCCTCCATAGGTTTTGATCCACTGCGAATAGATCGGCTCCTCAGGCTTATATGCCTGCAGACGCACGCCAATTTCATGATACAGCCAGTAACAAGGCAGGATCGCCGCTACAATATCGCCTAAATGCCCGGTATAAGCCGCACGCAGCATATGTGAAGTATATGCATAAGCCGTTGGTGAAGGCTCGAAGGCTGCTCTTTCCTCGTCAGAAATACCTAGCTGCTTGGCAAAATCCTCATGCAGCGACAATTCGGCATTATACGTGCTCTGCACGTGGGCAGCCATCCTGTTGGAATCATACAAGCTGTCCGCCTTGGCCGCACCAAGCGCCTGAGCCCGAGCGAATTGCGATAAATAATACGCATCATTCAATAAGTAATAACGAAAGCTTGACAATGGCAGTGTGCCATTAGCTATGCCTTGTACAAAAGGATGCTCAAAGCTGGCTTTCCAGCTTGCATCGACAGCTTGACGCAATTGATCACTAAACTTCATGGATATTGCCCCCTTGTATTGTTTTTTTAGTCACCGAAGACTTTTATCCGTTCACTTGATATCTGACATCACCGATATGAAAATAAGGAGCGTGCTGACCGGTATACCAAGCAGCTCCCACCATCACCGCCAAATAGAGAACCAAACCTAAGTCCGCTACGGAGAAGCCGATACGGTAATAATAAGTACGCTGATGTACAGTCGAGAAGCGCTTTGCCTCCATCGCTACTGCAATCCGCTGTGCACGGCGAATACTTTGTGCCAGCATAGGAATCGCATACACTCTTAGTGTATCGTATATACCTCGCAAGCCCATGCGCCGCTTCACGCCACGAACCTTCATAGCCATCTGCAGCGTTTGAAACTCACCGATCATCATCGGCAGGAGGCGCAGCGCCGCCATAAAGCTATAAGCATATTTGGCCGGCAGCTTGCACTGCTGCATCAGCGAATAAAACAAAGCAACAGGGCGTGTCGTCAACGCAAACAGTAATCCGCTCAGCGCCATATTGACGGTTTTCAAACCGATATGCACCCCACGAAAAAAGCTTTCCTCAGTCACACGTACAAGTCCCCATTGCAGCCACACTGCATCTCCTTTGCCGAACATCATCATTGACAGCGATGAGGAGACAAACAGCAGACCAAATGGGAGACATAACAGCAGCAGCCTGCGTATCGGGTGCCCTGTGCAGCAGAACAGCAGCACGAATTGCACGACCGTAACATTAATCAGCACATTAATATTGTCAGTCAGCAGCACGACAAAAAACATGGCTATCGATAACAACAGCTTCAATCCGGGATTAACTCGGTGCAGCCAGGTTTCCTTAAAATCCAAAGTATGATGCACAATGCTCCACTTCCTTATTTACCCTCACTAGTACACAGCAATCCTTGTAAGCATTCACTTACAAACTGCGCTCACCGACAAGCTCAACCTTGTCGCCAGCCCCTTTATACAAGTGGCTATCCCTATCAGCAATTGAGTTCAAATAGTCTGCAGGGCTAATATCTGCTGTAAGCTTCCCATGCTCCACGACCCACACTCGCGTCGCAAAATAACGAACAATATCCAAATCGTGGGTAACCATAACGATCGACGTTCCTTTTTGCCGCCATGCTTCCAGCTTCTCTAAGATAGCGAAGGTATTGACAGCATCCTGTCCAAAGGTCGGTTCATCCAGCAGCAGCAGCTGTTGGTCCTTGAACATGGCAGTGGCAACGCTGAGCCTGCGTTTTTGACCAAGTGAGAGCTGATAAGGATGCAGGGCTCTCTGATCATAGAGATCAAACTCAGCTAGCAATGCTTCAGCTCTGCTAGTGAAATCAGCTTTTCCATCAAGCTTGAAACCAAAAGACGCTTCATCGATCACCGAATGGGTCACGAATTGCATTTCCGGGTTTTGGAATACATAAGCCGCTGTTTCAACTACATCTTTAAAGCCTCGTACCTGCTGACCCAGCAGTAAGTAACTGCCGCTTGTCGGAATCAACTGCATCATCGCCTGCATCAGTGTGCTTTTGCCTGCACCATTGTGACCAACAACGGCAATCCATTCCCCGGCTGTCAGGCTTAGCTCAGTGACTGCAATCTTGGCCACCCGACGACCCTGATAACCATTGAAGTCATGCAGGGCTAGCGTCTCTGTATCAGCCATTGCCGTGGACAGCTTCCTACTGTTCAGCTCATCGCTTCTTCTTCCAGCTATTTCTTTATATAAGGGCTCCTCCGCATAGTGCTCCCATACGCCGGGATGCCATATGCCATATTCCTGAAGCTCCGCTCGATAATCGGCAAAAATCGCTGTCGGAATGCCATCCGCCAATATCTCTCCATTCTTATTAAACAAGAGGACGCGATCCACAAAATCGATGATCTCATCAATTTTATGCTCGACAATGATGATCGTTTTGTCCTGTCCAACCGCTTTGATCGTATCCCATACTTCTCTGGTTCCTTCCGGATCGAGCAGTGAGGTGGGCTCATCCAGAAACAATGCCTCCGGTTTTAATGCCAGCACAGACGCTATGGCCAACCGCTGCTTCATCCCTTGCGACATGGAGCCAATCGCTACGTGATTGTGTTCAAAATTCAGCCCAACCTCGCGAAGTCCTCTCTCGATAAGCTGCGGCATTTCTGCCTGCGGCACGCCCAGGTTCTCCAAGACAAAAGCCATCTCTTCATCCACAAAAGGCATGCAAAACTGCGTATCCGGATCTTGGAACACGTAACCCCAGGAGGCGGGAATCTCAATAGCATCACATTTCATCGGAATCTCGATAGCCTGCGGAATTAAGCCCGTAAGCACCTGCAGTAAGGTGGACTTGCCGCATCCGCTTGGTCCCAGCAGCAGCACCTTCTGCCCTCTATACAATTCAACAGATAGCTCCTCAAACTGCAGGGAAGGGCTTCCTGCAAATTTTAAGCGTAAGCCCTTGACCAAAGCACATACATCCATCATTGCCTGCGCTCCAGCGCATCGAAGTCAGCCTGGCTGGCTGGACGAACCAGTTGGGTAACCCCCGTTGCTTCCAGTGCCTTAACAAGTCCATACGAGCATAGTCCAGTAAAGAAGATAGACCCGATAATCCGGAATACAAAGTACAAAATCAAGTTCCAGGATTCAAGGTCAAGTAAATAGCCTTTGAAAGCATCAAATACAAGCGATGCTATGGCCGAAGCTACACCAGCCAAGCAAGCCGCTGTAATCGAGAAACGGCGATAAGCAAACAGCAGAAAGATCAATTCCGCGCCAAGCCCTTGGGCGATCCCATAGGTTAACGCTTCAACTCCATACTGAGAGCCTGCGATCAGCTCACCGGAAGCTGCAGCAATTTCTGCAAGCAGCGCCACACCCGGCTTACGTATGATCAGAAAGGCAACAACAGCCGCCATAAACCATACGCCGTACATCAACTGATCCAGCTGGAAGCCTGCCAGCTTCACCACATTGGACACATCTCCCCACAACCGATAAATAATTGCAAAAACAACAGAGATGACGACCGTGACCAAAATATCGGTCAATTTTAAACCTTTGGACATATAATACCCACTCCTTCGATTATGGGGGCTGTTTGAACCGATAAGTGAGCGCCAAAAAGACCACTCCCATATCGGAAGTGGTCTGCATGTATGAATCCATTACACGCTTCGAATGCTCTCCACTTCCCTACGCTGGTTTCATCCAGATCAGGTTCAGAGGGTTTAGAATCTATCGATTCAGTCTCAGCCCAAATGGCTCCCCTAGTGATAACCTTCATATTAGCAGGTTTGATCAAAATGTCAACGACAAAAAAATTAGACAAGCCCATGTTCAGGCTTGTCTAATTTTACATAAAATGGAATACAAATAGTCCAATTCATAATAACAATAACTTATTCAAAGTAGGTGTATTCCCATTCGCCTTCTTCAGCAGTCCATGAAGTTGCATCCGTGTACTCAGGTACGTCTGTGAAAATCAGTGTGTATTCTTTCATTTCAATCGGTTTCAAGTGAACAGGCAGATCTGTGAAGTATTGGTTAGCTACTTCTTTGGAATCACCAGCGTCATTATGAAGAATAATTTTCACACTTACTTTTTGTACAACATCAATATTTTTACCGCCAGTGTTTGTGAAAACACCAGACGCTTTCAAGCTGCCACCTTCATAGAACACTGAAAGTACGGTAAAATCAAGCGCTGCCGGTGCTGTATCAGCTGCTGGTGCAGGAGCTGCCGGTGCTTCAGCTGGTGCAGGAGCATCTTCGAAGTATGTAAATTCCCAATTGCCTTCTTCAGCAGTCCAAGAAGTTGCATCAGTATACTCAGGAACATCAGCGAAAGTCAAAGTGTACTCTGCTGCTTCACCTGGTTTGATATTCAGCTTTAAGTCTGTAAAATAGTGGTTGGCTACTTCTTTGGAATCACCAGCATCGTTGTGAAGGATAATCTTAACGTCTACTTTTGTTACATCCGCAATGTTTTTGTCCCCTGTGTTCTTAAACTTACCTACAGCGGTCAAGACACCGTTCTCATAAGCTACCGACGTGATTTCAAAATCCATGGCTGCATCAGCAAATGCCATTGAAGACAAACCAAGCAAACAAGCCCAAAGCATAATAGAAACCGTTAGAAACTTTAATACTTTTTTCATCACTTTCACTCCTATTTTTTGTGTATTAAGACCTACTTTGCAATATTATAAGCTGCTTTTCTTAATAAAAATGAAATATAAACAATACTTTAGAATTAATTTGTCGAAAATGTGTATAATTTTAGACAAAATTGCATATAAAAACCGCTCACCTCCTAAATGGACATGAACGGCTCTAGAATTGACTGATATCACTTACAAATAAGTCTCAATAAAACGCATCATCGCCTCTTCATGGAAAGGCAATCCCTCATGTCCGTAATCATGGTACAATCGAACTTCCTTTGGGCCTGACAGGTGGTTGTAAGCAGCAAAGCAGGTCGAAGGCGGGCAAGTGATATCCTGCAGGGTTATCGCCATCAAGGTTCTGGCCTTAATCCGGCTTGCCATATTCATACCATCGAAGTAGCTGAGCGTTCTATACACTTGAGCTTCCTGTCGATGCTCAGGGTCATATCGACGGAACCAGTTTTTGATTTCCACATAAGGTCCGGAAGCATGAATTTCTACGGAGCGGCGGAAGTGGCACAGGAATGGAAATACAGGCAATGCCAGCTTCGGACGCGAATCCAATCCTGCTGCGGCGAGTGCCAACCCACCGCCTTGACTGCCCCCATATACCGCGATTCGGCTGGCATCGACCTCTTCACGTGAACATACGAAATCAAGCGCACGAATACAATCCAGATACACCTGCTTATAATAGTAAGAAACCGGGTCCAGAATGCCCAAGGTCATCCAACCCGGAATACCACCCTGTGGATACTCAGCCCTATCCGGTGTCAAACCGCCCTGACCTCTTACGTCAATCGCAAATGCCGCCATTCCCATCGAAGCCCATTGCAGCAGCTCATTCGGATAACCGCGATTGCCCGAATAACCATGATATTTGACCAGGACAGGCAGTGAACCCGGTTGATGATCACCCTTAGGTGTTACATACCAGCCATGAATCGGTGTACCATCGGCTCCATCAAAAACCACATCATAAATCAATATCGACTTCAATGGATAGTCTTGTACAAGATTTACTTGTGCATGTAGAGGTTTTTGATTTGAAAGCGCTTTGGCTTTATCCCAAAACAAGTCAAAATCGGACTCGATCGTAAGCTCAGGCTTATAATCCTGAAGCTGGGATAAGGGCATATCTACATTAGGCATATGGAACAGCTCCTCATGAATAAAATCGGTTGAATGAATGATCCCCTGCTTATTGTACCAACTATTCGGCAGGTCGCAACCTATTTTTTTCCATACCACGGTCTCCTGCCATACTCAAAAAAAGCTTCTTTTTTCTTGCGTTGCAGCAGGTTATGTGTCAAGATATTCGTTAGTATCCAATCGACAAGAAATAGGTGAAATGCATTCATGATGAAATCTTTTTTTCGCTTACTGACTGAGCTCTATTCACGTAAAGCGATATCCCGGGTAACGGGAGCATTTGCTCAATCCAAAGTAAGTCGCAAGCTTATCCCGCGCTTCGCCGATATTTATGGTATCCGGTTGGAGGATGCAGAAAAGCCCTGGAACGAGTATGTGTCTTTAAATGACTTTTTCACACGCAGATTAAAAAATGGCCTTCGTCCGATTGATATGTCTCCACATATCGTAGTCAGCCCGGTGGATGCGGCCATTACCGGTATGGGGCCGATCAGCGAAGGATTAATTCTTAATGTCAAGGGACAAGATTACACGATCGATGAAATGCTTAATTTCTCGCCGCGTGCGGTCAGCTATAAGAACGGCTTTTACTATGTGCTTTATCTCAGTCCAACCGATTACCACAGAATTCACACCCCTATTGAGGGTGATATTATTGAAAAAGAACACATTCCCGGCAAAGTATATCCCGTTAATGAGTTCGGGCTTCGCCAAATGCGCCGAGTATTAAGCCGCAATGAAAGACTGATTACGTATATGCAGCATGAGGACGGAGAAATTGCCGTCGTCAAGGTTGGAGCGATGAATGTCAGCAGCATTCAATACGTCTCTCCATTGCCGCAGCGACCTGGGCGTGGCGATGAGCTTGCCTATTTTCAATTTGGTTCCACCGTCGTGCTTCTGATGGAGACCGACACCTTCGAAAGCCGCACCGATCTGCAGGTCGGCAGTAAAGTCAAGATGGGACAAATACTGGGCTTCGTTAAACGCAAATCATAAACTGACGAGCTTGCGCAGGCTTGGAGTATTAGGGATTGTCCTTACTCCAGGCTATTTGTTCATCCTGCTGTCAGCTTGCATCGACTTCCATACCTCTTCCATCCTCTTGATCGCATACTCGATGTCTGCCTCCGACAAATGAGGGAAATTAAAATAAGCTCCATAGCTGACTTTCTCTGCCTCTACCTCTGTTTCTGTCGACTGAACAGGTACACCAACCTCTGACCAGCGGATACCCGCTTGAGCACATTGATCACGAAACTCGATATAGGTCGGTTCATTGCCGCGCCACCATCCAAAAATATGAAGGCCTGCATCACCCTCCACCCAGGCAAATTGATCGGACAGCAGCTTATACAGCCACTTTTGCAAGCATTCGAACTTTCGACTGTAAGCACGCTTCATTCTGCGCAGGTGACGTTCGTAGCTTCCGCTCCCCATAAAAGCTGCAAGAGTCCGCTGCTCCAGCAAGCCGGTAGGCCGCGGTTCAAACAAGGCCTTCGCTTTACGTATCGGTTCCACCAAGGAAGCAGGCATAACTGCGTAACCGATTCGAATGCCGCTCAAGAGCGTTTTACTAAAGCTGCCGATGTAGATGATACGATCCTCCCGATCCAATACCTTAAGTGGCTCCAATGACCTGCCGCGGTGACGGAATTCGCTGTCGTAATCATCCTCGATAATAATCGCATCCTGCTCATTGGCCCATTTTAGAAGCTGCTGTCTCCGTTCCATGCTTAAGACAACACCTGTAGGAAACTGACGGCTTGGTGTAACAAACAACAGCTTGGCTTCCCAGTCATCTGGAATAATCCCTTGCCCGTCCATAGAGATCGGCTTGGTAATACCTCCTGCTGTATGCACAGCTCGCCGAATTCCCACATAGCCCGGATTTTCTACGATAACAGGATCTCCGGGATTAACCAACAGTTGAACCGTCAGCGCGATAGCCTGCATCGAACCGTTGAATATGACAATTTGCGATGGATGACTATCAATTCCCCGGGCTCTGCGGAGATATTGTGCGATGCTGTTCCGTAATTCATAGTCTCCCTGCAGTTCACCACGTGGAATAACTCCTTGTCCAGTTAACTCCTTGGCTGCAGCATGGAGATGCCGGTTCCATTCTTCTTGTGGAAATAATTCGATATCCGGTGCAAACCAATGAAAATCAATTTGCTTTACAGCGCCTGGCAAATCATACGAAACATCCCCTGTTGGTTGCAGCATAAGCCGTTTTCCCCAATCCGACAGTACGTAAACTTGACTCTGCCGCTCAGGAGTGGATTTCGGCTCATAATGGATCGACACGAAGGTCCCGCGTCCTATTTCGCTTCGCACATACCCCTCTGCATTCAGCATATCGTAAACAACGTTGACTGTCCCTCGGGACAATCCGTACAATGCTGCCAGTTCTCGGCTGGAAGGAAGCCGTGTTTCGTAAGTCAGCACCCCATCCAGGATTGAATCTCTTAATGAATGATATAAAGTCAGCAGCTTGGTAGGATATCTGGAACGATATAGATGATACGGAATTTGAAAATGCATGCCGAGGACTCCTCTTGATTCAATTAGAGAAACCATAATGCAGTTAGTTAGAAGTCCGGTGAAGAACGAGCGAAGTTGGTCAAATTGTCCTGGAGAAGCGTAAGCGTTCGCCTTTGAAATCGTGAATAAACCCCTTAATCTCATCCATTTTCACGATTTCAACAGCGATCGGAAGGATATTTGGCCGCGCAGCGAGACTTATTAACCGGACTTCTAGTGGATATCTATATTGGTACAGTCATTTAACTCTAAATTGGAGCTTATTATTTGTCAATAAGTACGTTAGACTCATAATCAAACCAATCAAGGAGGCCATCCCTATGAGAAGAAAAGAATTTGAAGTGATGGATCAAGAGGAAACACTGCAATTTTTGCAGGAGGTAAGCTTTGGCGTGTTAGGCTCGAATAGTGAGGATGGCTGGCCGCAGCTGACTCCTTTAAACTTCGTTTATCACGAGGGCTGTCTGTATTTTCATGGCAGCCATGCTGGTCAAAAAATGAAAAATCTCAAATCAGATACCCGAGTCACCTTCTCCATTGCCAAGGAATATGCGATTATTCCTTCCTACTGGTCAGACGCCAAGCTTGCTTGTCCAGCAACCGCGTTTTTTAAATCTGTACTGATCAAGGGACATGCGGAGCCAGTCAGTGATCTGCAGCAAAAGGCAGCAGCGCTTAGCGCATTTATGCAGAAGCTGCAAAGCGAAGGTGGCTATGAGCAGATTGATCCGCTGGATTCCGATTACATCCCTCAGCTTAAAGCGACTTCTGTTGTACGTATTGTAATTTCCGAGATGTCAGCCAAGTTTAAATTCGGGCAAAATATGCAGGAGGACCGATTAGAACGAATTAGCGAAGGACTCGTTGAAAGAAATCTGGAGCTTGATGCCGAAACTGCAGCACTTATGAAAGCATATTGCCCACATCATCGGAAGCAGTCTTAGTCGAACCCAATGTTTGATTTCCGCTTAACTTAAAAAGTCCGCAAGGCATAATGCCTGCGGACTTTTTTGGAATGTACGATTATGATTCGGAACCTCGAACAGAGTTTATCTTAAATCCTGTGGAGCTACCATATCCATATCGCTGAACTCTTG
Organism: Paenibacillus periandrae; assembly: GCF_022458865.1. Taxonomy (GTDB): domain Bacteria; phylum Bacillota; class Bacilli; order Paenibacillales; family NBRC-103111; genus Paenibacillus_S; species Paenibacillus_S periandrae. The sequence continues at coordinate 414,422 of NZ_JAJNMU010000002.1, forward strand.
ATTTTCACCAGCCATCGCCCAAATAAACGTGTAGTTATTCGTGCCGACTCCGGAATGGATCGACCAGCTTGGGGAAATAATCGCCTGCTCGTTGCGAACAACCAGATGACGAGTTTCAGTAGGCTCTCCCATCATATGGAACACGAGACCATCTTCAGGCATATCAAAATACAAATATACTTCCGAGCGACGGTTATGCGTGTGACAAGGCATAGTATTCCACATATTGCCCGGCTTCAACAGCGTCATCCCCATCACCAATTGGCAGCTCTGTACACCATTCAAATGAATGTACTTGTAAATCGTACGCTCATTGGAGGAAGTAATAGAACCCAAGTGCGCAGGCTCAGCTTTGGTGATTTCGATTTTCTCGGTTGGGTAATTTTTATGGGCAGGCGTTGAATTAAAGTAGAAACGTGCCGGATTTGCGGGATCCGCGCTTTTAAAAATAACTTCCTTGTTGCCAAGACCTATGTACAGGCCATCCTTGTTGTCCAATTCATACTCTGTACCATCGACAACGACCGAGCCTTTAGGACCCACATTGATGATACCGATTTCACGGCGTTCCAGAAAATACTCAGCACCCATGTCATGCTTGTCCGCTTCGAGCTTAATGGACTCGGATACCGGAATAGCACCACCTGTAATAAAACGGTCCACGTGGCTGTATACCATATTCAGCTTGCCTGGAGCAAACAGCTCTTCGATCAAAAACTCACTTCTAAGTCTTGCCGTATCATACGTTTTTGTTTCCGTTGGATTCGTTGCGTAGCGAATTTCCATTGTAACAATTGCCTCCTCGAAAATAGGTACTGGATTGAGATCATTCATTGATAGCTCAATATTAAAACGTTTCATTTTCTTGTACGGACAGTTAGCCGCATACCTGTCTATGGTATCATAAATTGCTTCCTCCCGCCACAGCATCCCTACAAGCGCTTAACTCTGTCCTTGCAGCAAGGGCAATTCGAGACCTTGTCGCATCTACGCTAACAAGGAATACATACGGAAACAACTGTTCCAACCCCTGGCTTGCTTTGAATGCGAACCCCTTGCTTCATACCGTACGTTAGCTGAATCCGTTTATTCGTGTTGACAAGTCCGATATGCTCGCCCTCCTCGATGGCCTGCTCCTCCAATCCCAACATCTGATTGACCTCCAGCAAGCGCTCCCGGCTCATCCCGATTCCATTATCTATAACGGCGATGCGAATATAGGATTCAAATCGGTTAATTTTTATTTTGATACAGCTATAGCCCTCCTTCACTTTAATTCCGTGATAGATTGAGTTCTCGATCAACGGCTGCAGCAGCAGCTTGACAGTGCTGTACCTTCTAATATCCTCATCATCATACTCCCAAATCACATCAAACTGGTCACGGTAGCGAATTTTCTGAATCGAAATATAGTTTTTTGTATAAATAATTTCCTTTTCCAGCGTCACGATTCTTTTAGGCGTATCCAGCGCATATTTCAGCAGATCGGACAAATATTCAAGCATCTGATTCGCTTCATTCGGCTTTCCCGTCAACCCGATAACCTTCCAATAAATCGTCTCCAGCGTGTTGAACAAAAAATGCGGGTTGATCTGCGATTGCAGCGCGAGCAGTTCGGCAGCCTGAAGCTTATACTTTTTCTCGGACAGCTGCACCTGGAGGTAATTTTGCTCAATGAAATTTTTAATAATTTTTTGCGTGATAAAATCATACTCATCAATTCCGCTCGCAGGCGAGGTAGCGGGTAGTGGAATGCCACGGTCCGCGTAATCGATAATCGTAATAATATTGCGGATATGGTTCACATTGCGCCGAGTCAAAAAGTAGGTTAAAAGCAGCCCCAGAATGAAAGACAACAGTACCAGAGAGAGTGAAAGCGTACTGAGCTGAAAAGGTATAGGCGTCAGACCTTGCCCCTGCGTGATCGAGATATATCTCCAGCCGTATTTGCTTGAGTGCAGCTGCGAGATCAGATACGCCCCCTCGTTCGTGTTTAAGGTAAAGGAGGTATCCGACAACAGAATTTCTTTCAGATCAAAAGGCTTCAATTCATCAAGCCGGCGATTTTTAAATATAACGCGGTTATTCCCGTCCACCACCAAAATGTGCTGATCTGGATATGTTACAATATTTTCCAGTAATTTCTCGATATAATTGGTATAAATATTCAATACAATGACGCCGTTGGGCTCATTTTGTACGGTAGAAAACAGGTTTTTATAAACGGTTGTCACCGGAATCGGCGCTTCAAACGAATAACGCTGAATTTCCCTCGGCTCCGTCCAGACGTCGGTTTTGTTCTGATTATTATTAAAGCTGTCCTTCCACGATACGTCATGAAATTCGCTGAAATTGGTCAAGCCTACGCCGTTGGCAAGGAATTGATTGTGATCATTATTCACGTACACATAGATTGATTCTATAAAAGGCTTGGCCGTAACCGGAGCATTAATATAATTTTGCGATATTTTCATCAGCCTCAGATTTTCAAGCGTCAAGGTTTGTGTCTGCAGAATGTCCTCCAGCCTGTACAGAACCTCCGGATTGCCAAGACTGATGCTGAGCGAATCGATTTCATTAAAAATCAGTTCAATGTTGCGGTCGATCTGGTTGAACAAATTCAGATTATTTTTGTTGGTTTCCCCTTGAATATACCGCTCGGTAATAACAATAGAAAGCGTACCCAGGATCAGAATCGGAATCAGCAGCGGGACAAGAAACAGCAGCAAGTTTTTCAAAAAAAACTTTTTTCTCATTGCTAGCCTCTTTCATCTTCACGGCTGTTTCTGAATTCACGCGGATTCATGCCAAAGTGCTTTTTAAAGGTGCGGGTAAAGTTTTTGGCGTGGCTGTAACCGACCATTTCGCTGATTTCATACGTCTTGTAACGAATATCCTTCAACAGCTCGGCAGCCTTGCTCATCTTTACCTCTGCCACATAATCGGAAAAGTTTTGCCCGGTTTTTTCCTTGAAATAACGGCTGACATAATAAGAATTCATTCTGACGAGCGACGCGGCCTCCTCCAGTGTTGCATGCTTGTAGTTCTGCTCTACATAGGTGCGGATCGCTGCGATAACTTTTTCGTTAAACGTGCTGTTGTCATCATGGCCATGTCTGCCATGCTGCTCCTCGTCCGCCTTGTCGAGCTCCTGCTTCAGCTTCGAAAAATGCTCATACAGCTCATTATATTTGGTCGGCTTAACGATATAGCCCTTGATATCATAGGATAACGCCTGCTTGGCATATTCAAAATCCTTGTAGCCGCTTAACAGCGTAATTTTGATTTTACTTTGACGGCTGTGCAGCTCCTGCGCTAATTCAAGTCCGGTCATGACCGGCATGCGGATATCACACAGCAGCATATCAACGGCGTGGGCATCTATATAAGTTAAAGCTTTTTTTCCATTGTCAAAGACGCCTACGACATCAAAGCCAATCTCATTCCATGGAAAATATTGCGTTAGCCCGTTCCTGATCTCCACCTCGTCATCGACCAATACCAGCTTGTACATCGGTTGAAAACCCCCTGTTTTAACAAAAATACGCCTTAAAAATGATAAGCGCAAATAATGATACCTTTTCGTCCAAATATGTGAATAATGATACCTAAAACAAATCTGTATGCCTTTTCATTCTAGTGCATTGGCTTTATATTTTATACTATTAAATGATAATCAAGGGGGATTAATTTTGAAACACACGATGAAATGGATTCAAATGGTATGCATTTGCTCCTTGCTGTTTGTCGTATTTACAGGCTGCAGCTCAGGTGGCGGAGGAACCGCTTCACAGGCAGAAGGAGGCGTAAAGCCGGCAGGCAAGGTATCGCTTCGCTTTGCATGGTGGGGCTCCGAGGGCCGACATAAAGCGATACTGGAAGCAATCAGCTTGTATATGAGCAAAAATCCGAATGTGACGATTGAAGCCGAGTATGGCGGCTTTGACGGTTATTATCAAAAGCTGGTCACACAGTTCGCCGGCGGTACCGCACCCGATCTAACACCGCTGTCGTTTGACTGGATCGATGAAATTGCCGTTAAAGGCGATCTGGTACTGGATTTGAATACGCAGAAGGACAATCTGAATCTCAGTGCCTTCAACAGCGATTTCCTTAACAAATATGTCGTGTTTAATAACAAAATGGTCGGACTTCCGATGGGGATCAACGGCATGGTTACGGCGTACAACAAGGAATTTTTCAAAAAATTCAATATTCCCGAGGATACCAAGTGGGATTGGGATAAGCTTCATGAATACGGTAAAAAGGTGCATCAGCAGGATGCTAATGCTTACCTGCTCTCGATGCTGGACGTCCGCGGGTTCCTGCAGCCTTATGTGAAGCAAAAAACCGGGAAGCAGTGGATCAATACGGATAAAACACTCGGCTTTGACCAGGCTGCTCTGGCGGAAGCGCTGACGTACTACAAGAAGCTGTTGGATGACGGTGTTTTGCAGCCTGTGGCAGAAAGCAGCCTGTACCCGGAAATCACACAAAATATTACGTGGCAAAAAGGCAACATCGGGATTGCATTCGGCCTGTCTTCGACCATTACGAAGCTGAAATCGTTTATCCCGCAAATCGACGTCAGTATGTATCCAGTTCCGCAAAATGCCAAGGATTCAGGTGTGTTAGTTAACCCGAGTAATCCACTGGCGATTAACAAAAGCAGCAAATTCCCGGAAGAAGCCGCCAAGTTCGCTGGCTGGCTGTTGACCGACCCGGAAGCAGCACTGATTCTTCGTGATACCTACAGTATTCCGGCTGTCGAGAAAAATTCGCAGGCGCTCGTCGAGAAGCAGCTGGTTGATCCAACTGTAGCCAAAGCGGTCAAGATCGCGCTTGAAAAGCCGGGCGAACCGCTCAACGGAATCAGCAGCAATCAGGAGCTGATCAAGCTCGTGGAGGATTATATGCAGCAGGTCGCGTTCGGACGTACACCCCCGGATGCTGCAGCTCAGGAAATCATCAAAAGGCTGAACGATAAATTAAAAGCGATTAAATAACAGGCTTGGACAGATCAAATCGAATGGGATGACTTCGGGGTAGCCTCGAAACAACGGGAGGAGCGGCAGGCTGCACCTCCCGTTTGTCGTCTTATGTCGAATACAGACAGGAGTGGACTTATGGGAACACTGAGCAAAAAGTATGTCGGCTTGTTATATATCAGCCCCTGGCTTATAGGGTTTATCATCCTGACGCTTTACCCCTTCTTCGCATCATTGTATTACTCTTTCACGGACTATAACATGATCCGACCGCCAAGCTTCGTCGGCTTCACTAACTATATTGACATTTTTACGAACGACCGTGATTTCTATAAATCGTTATGGGTCACCTTTCTCTACGTCCTGATGGCTGTTCCCGCCAAGCTGGCCTTCGCACTGCTGGTTGCGATTATTTTGAACAGATCGATGAAAGGTATCGGCATATTCCGTACCGTCTATTACCTTCCCTCTATTCTTGGCGGCAGTATTGCTGTATCCGTCCTGTGGAAATTTCTGTTTATGCGCGAAGGGCTGGTCAATCAGCTGATGTCGTACTTATCGATACCTCCCATCGACTGGCTGGGTGACCCCAAGCTGGCTTTGTTCACCATAACGCTGCTTCCAGTCTGGGAATTTGGTTCCTCGATGGTATTGTTCCTGGCAGGCCTGAAGCAGGTTCCAAAGGAATTATATGAAGCTGCCAAGGTCGATGGAGCCTCCAAAGCTCGTACCTTCTTCAGCGTGACACTGCCGCTGCTGACACCGATCATATTATTCAATCTGATTATGCAGACGATTGGAGCCTTCCAGCAGTTTACGGCGGCTTTCGTCATTACAGGCGGAGGTCCGGTAAAATCGACTTATTTGTATGGACTGATGCTGTACGATAACGCATTTCACTATTTTAAAATGGGTTATGCCTCCGCCCTGTCCTGGATCTTGTTCATTATTATTATGACATTCACGTTTATTTTGCTGAAAACGTCCAACCGCTGGACGCATTATGAAGACGGGGGCGATGATAAATGACACGTCAAAACAACCTCTGGACCATAATTCTCCTGTCGTTATTTGGACTGCTTTTTATTTACCCACTGCTGTGGCTCGTATTCGCTTCATTCAAACCGAATCAGGAGGTATTCTCCACGGTTGGGCTGCTTCCCTCGACATTTGTCTGGGATTCCTACAGCAAGGGCTGGACCGGAATTGGCAAAAACAGCTTCAGCACATTTTTCACCAATACGTTCATTATGGTCGTTCCAGTCGTGATCCTCACCGCGGTATCCAGCACCATCGTCGCCTACGGGTTTGCCCGCTTTAAATTTCCACTCAAAAAGCTGCTGTTCGGGCTGATGATGTCCACGCTGATGCTGCCTGATGCCGTTATTATGATACCGCGTTATATTTTATTCAAAAATTTCGGCTGGCTGAATACGTATTTGCCCTTTTATGTACCTGCCCTGCTGGCCGTTCACGCGTTTTTCGTCTACCTACTGATCCAGTTTTTCCGTGGGATTCCCCGCGATCTCGATGAAGCCGCCTTCATTGATGGCTGTGGCTCCTTCCGAATTTTGACACGGGTGCTCGTGCCGTTAGCGAAGCCCGCGCTGTTCTCAGTATGCATTTTCCAATTTATCTGGACCTGGAATGAGTTCTTTAATGCCCTGATTTATATCAACAGTGTGTCCAAGTTTACGGTCGCACTCGGACTGCGGATGGTGCTGGATAACGAAGGGGCCGTCCACTGGAATCAGGTTATGGCGATGTCCGTCGTTACGATTCTTCCCTGCGTGATCGTCTTCTTTATCGCTCAAAAGCATTTTGTCGATGGAATTTCCACAACCGGATTGAAAGGTTAACGTTTTGAGCTTAACATGGATATTAGATATGAACTGATAAGGAGTGATTGATGATGCGCAATTCCGCAAAGCCACAGCGCAAGCAGCCCAATGTCATCGTGTTTTTTACCGACCAGCAGCGCTGGGATACGACCGGTGTTCATGGAAATCCGCTCGGACTGACCCCGAATTTCGATCAGATGGCCCGTCAGGGAACCCATCTGGAGCATGCCTTCACCTGCCAGCCGGTCTGCGGACCGGCGCGTTCATGCCTGCAAACCGGCTTGTACGCCACCGAAACGGGCTGCTACCGGAACGGCATCCCGCTCCCGCAGGAACTGCCTACGCTTGCTGGCTATTTTAACGAAGCCGGTTACGACACTGGCTACATCGGCAAATGGCATCTCGCCGTAACCCGTGACCAGCCGGTGCCTGAGCATCTGCGCGGCGGTTATCAATATTGGCTTGCTGCCGATGCCCTGGAGCACACCTCAGATGCTTATGAAACCTTGCTCTACGACAATGATTGCCAGCCCGTCAAGCTGCCAGGCTATCGCGTCGATGCATTAACCGATGCAGCCATCCGCTATATCGACGACCGCAAGGACAAGCCCTTCTTCCTGTTTCTCTCGTACCTGGAGCCGCATCATCAGAATCACCGCGACGACTATCCGGCACCTGATGTGTACAGGGATATGTATACTTCACGGTGGGTACCGCCCGATCTGGCTGCGCTCGGCGGAACCGCCCATCAGCATCTGGGCGGCTACTATGGAATGGTCAAACGGCTTGATGAGGCGCTTGGCAGGGTGAGGGATGCGCTGCGCAGCTTACATCTGACCGAAGATACGATCATTTTGTTCACGTCCGACCACGGCTCGCATTTCAAGACGCGTAATGCCGAGTACAAGCGTTCCTGCCATGAGAGCTCCATCCGTGTTCCCAGTGCCTTGTACGGCTCACAATTCACAGGCGGTGGCAGCGTAAGAGAGCTTGTCAGTCTTGTCGATTTCGTACCTACGCTGCTGGATGCAGCAGGTATCGAGGTTCCCGGCCATATGCAAGGAAGATCCGTCGTTCCGCTGCTGAATGATCGTCACGCCGAATGGCCCTCTGAAGTATTCGTGCAAATCAGCGAGTCGCAAACAGCGCGGGCGATCCGTACACAGCGCTGGAAGTACAGCGTCACTTCCGCAATCAAAAGCGATCCGGTCCTTACCGCTTCCTCTGACCGGTATGTCGAGGAGTTTCTGTATGACCTCTACGCGGACCCGTACGAGCTGACCAATCTGGCCGGAATGGAATCCCATCGCAAGGTTGCTGATCAGCTTCGTGAAACGTTGATCCGCCGTATGGTCGAAGCCGGAGAATCGGCACCGCAAATTGATGCTGCTCCTGCTGCAGCGTATGGGCAGCGAAAAGTACGTGAATATGAAATATTCGAGTAAGAACTGCAGTTCTTTTGAACCTGCAAGTGTATAGATTCAAACTCAAGCCTTCAAATCAAACCGTGACTCATCGTCCTTAAAATGGTATAATGTTGCCGAACTAATCAGGCAACTCCATATGGAAGACGGAAGGATGAAATTTCAATGAACCCTCTTGCTCAACAGCTCAACAATACGATTGCGAATGAAAATACGCATGTGTATGAAATGCTTTCGAATCTCGGAAAAGAAATCTATTTTCCAAAGGTAGGCATTTTGAGCCAATCTGCTGAAGCCAAGGTAAAAGCTACAACCTTTAATGCCACAATCGGAACCGCTCTTGAAAACGGGAAGCCGATGCATCTCAAGGTTATTCAGGATACATTATCCGCATACAATCCGAAGGATCTTTATGAGTACGCACCTCCAGCTGGTAAGCCAGAGCTGCGTACCGCATGGCGTAAAAAAATGCTTGAAGAGAACCCTTCCTTATCCGATAAAGGCCTGGGCAACCCGGTCGTTACCAATGCACTGACTCATGGTTTAAGCATTGTCGCTGATTTGTTTACCGAGGCTGGCGATACGGTCATCATTCCCGATAAAAATTGGGAGAACTACGAGCTGACCTTCGGCATTCGCCGTGGTGCCCAAATCTTGAACTACCCATTATACAACAGTGAGCGCCGCTTTAATGCAGAGGGCTTGCGTGAAGCTTTACTTTCCCAAAAGGATAAAGGCAAAGCGGTCGTGCTATTGAACTTCCCGAACAACCCAACAGGCTATACGCCAGGTGCCGAGGAAGGCAAGCAAATCGTCGCTGTCATCAAGGAAGCTGCGGAAGCCGGGATCAATGTTGTAGCTGTTACGGATGATGCTTACTTCGGTCTATTCTTTGAAGATTCAATGCAGGAATCGTTGGCTGGTCAACTGGCTGGTCTGCATCCTCGTGTACTATCGATCAAGATTGATGGTGCGACCAAGGAAGAATTCGTCTGGGGCTTCCGTGTAGGGTTCATCACCTATGCCGGACTGAGCGATCCTATGCTGGCTGCGTTGGAGCAAAAAACACTCGGGATCATCCGTGCTACAATTTCCAGCGGACCGCATCCATCCCAAACCTTCGTTCTGCATGCTTTGAATGCTCCTGAATTTAAAGAACAAAAGCAGGAAAAAGCCGCCATCATGAAAGGCCGCGCTAACAAGGTGAAAAGCATTCTCGACACAGGCAAATATGATGAGAGCTGGGACTATTACCCGTTCAACTCCGGCTACTTTATGTGCCTTAAGCTGAAAACCGTCGATGCCGAAACGCTTCGTGTTCACCTGCTGAACGAATACGGGATTGGCACGATTGCTCTGGGTGAAACCGACCTGCGTGTTGCTTTCTCGTGCATCGAGGAAGTTAACCTGGAAGAGCTGTTTGACTCCATCTTCCGCGGCGTACAGGATTTAGAAAAAGCAGCTGCCAAGTAAACATGTTCACGTAGATCGAACAAGTAATATAGGTTTAGCCTCCCTCTTAAGGCAGGCGCGTTTTTTGAAAGCTCCCGAAAGTCAACTTGATGAGTAACGTAAAGTGGGACCTACCCTTTTTGCGCTGCTCATCTTTTTTATGTTCAGACTTGTTCGAGCTTCTACTGTGCAGTATTCCCGGGTGTAAGGAGGTTAAAAAGGATGAAATCTTTGAAGCCAATAACAAGAAGTCCCTTAAGAATTTACCTAGGTAAAAAATATTATCGCTGCAAGCGTTATCTGGAATGGTATGTCGGTAGAAAAAAATACGCTGCAGCCAAACAAAATACACTTTTGCCATATACAATTTTCAAACATCAGACTCCCTTACTTCGTGAATTAAAAGATGTGGATATGTGGCTGCAGCATAATAAAATAAAGAACCTTATCATTGCTTCACAAACACTCAATAAACTGCTTATAAAGCCGGGCGAGACCTTATCATATTGGCGTTTAATTGGAAATACTACCCGCAGAAAAGGTTATGTGGATGGCATGATTTTGTTTTATGGAAAGGTTACGACAGGCGTAGGAGGAGGCTTATGTCAATTATCCAATCTCATATACTGGATGACCTTACATTCACCATTAACCATCACGGAGCGATATCGCCATAGCTATGATGTATTCCCCGATTCCAATAGAAGCCAACCCTTCGGAAGTGGAGCCACTTGTGCTTATAACTACCTTGATCTGCAGATCAAGAATGAAACCAACCATATTTATCAATTGGTTATTTACTTGACGGATACCCATTTGGTTGGGGAATGGAAAGCAGATACGCCACCAACCCATACCTATGATATTTATGAAAAGGAACATTGGATAACCCATGAGTACTGGGGTGGTTATGTCAGACATAACCGTATACACAGGAAAGTGTACAATATGGATCATGAACTTATTGATGATGAAATGATTACTGAGAATCATGCCATTATGATGTACGAACCGATGCTGCAGGAAGGCATTTAATTCATGTATTCACCATAACAGGGGGTTAGCAACCGTGAAGATCACTTTTCAATTACCCAAAGCTGACCCGGACAAACAAGCTCGACTCATTTCCGAGCATTGGGTACAGTTAAAAGAGCCCAAATCCCTGCCCACTGCGATTTTATTATCGGTTCCTTTTATGCTTGTAGGAGGCTTCGTAACGCTGATGATAACGAGGATGTTTGTACCGGTTAGCCTAGAGGATTATGGCTTTGGGGGTGGTGGGATAAGCTTTAATATTAATATTCTGTATATCCTTTCTATTTTCGTGCTCCTGCTGATTCATGAGCTGATCCATCTCAGCCTGATTCCGAATTTTACTACATCCAAGCATACGGGAATCGGCATTCACATTTTCGGTGGATTTGTATTTTCTGAGGAGGTCATGTCGCGCCTGCGTTTTTTGATCGTATCCTTGGCGCCATTTGTGATCATTTCTATCATACTTCCTCTGCTTTTAGGAGCCTTGGGCTATTTGAATCCATTATTGATTTTCCTCATTATTCTTAACGCTCTGGGCTCGTCCGTTGATTTGTTAAATGTGGTGCTGGTTTTATCTCAAGTACCGAAAAAAGCGCAAATAAGAAATCATGGAATGAGTACATTTTGGAAATAAATGTGATTCACAATCAAACAATCCGACCTATGAAGAGCCATATATACAAAATTTTGATTTCTAACCGATATATCATTTAGGTGAAATTTTAATGCCCATCATTTACCTATATTAGGAGAAAGGAGTGAATACATGCAAGTTTCTTTTTCATCACGAGCTATAACCCAGAGCCCTTACGCCGGGATAAAAGCAATAGACAGCAGTATGTCTATTAAGAAGGCTGACCAAGCAGACTCCGTGTCTATTAGTGAAGGGGCACGTAACATGTTTGCCAAAAACGATACATTCAAAAAAAATGCAATGATTGAAGCGTTAATGAAACAAAAGGAAAACCTGCTGGAAAACAAAAATAAATTAGTGGAAAAAACCTTGAAAGACGGCGGTCAATTAGATACAATCAAGGACCAGATCAAGGAACTCGATCAGCAGCTCCGTTTATTGGATCAACAAATTAGTCAACAACAAATAGACGATCAACAAAAGGCATTAGGACTGGATGAAGAGAGCAAGAAACCTACAAAGGCAGTCGCTGCTGAAACGAAAACGGATAATGAAGTACAGGCTGAACAACTGCATAACATTGCGAGCCTGGCTGGAAATCTGGATCAAATTGAAAGAATGTCTGTGCAGAAAAACAGTATGCAAGGCGAAACACGGATTCTGAAAAATGAAATTAAAGCAGATGAGGCACGATCTTTATCTAATCTTCCAGCAACAGGCAAGCGCGAGAAATTATCGAATTTGAACAAGGGGATTTCTGATATTGAAAAGCGAATCGGCGAAATGACACAGTCAACAACAGAGAAGCTGAAAGAAGTGAATAAGTCTTCAGACGACAACGTCACAGAAGAAACCTCTGTTAACGGTTCAATGGACGAGAGTACTGAGCTGGGAAATAAACAATAACCAAAATGGATAGATATCAGGGTTTCCTGAATACTCTATCCATTTTTCTAGCCTAATACCATGTACAGCATCTTAATCGACCCTTGATCCTATTCCTCATGTGTCCAATACGCCACACCAGGATTCAAGGCCTCTCCTACCTCGCCTTCCCTTACCAAATCATAATCGAGATATCCCCCATCATCCAAATAGTACACCTGCTGCTCATAAAAGGCGCACAGGGTTTCCATGAACTTCTCGGGTGAAGCATGAAGTACTTCCAGATCGTCATGATCAGCCAATAACAAATCACATATTTGTTCAACACCCTCAGCAGATCTATGGTAGCAAATGTAGTCACTTGCATAGTTCGTTAACAAAGGCAGTATAATCTCGCCTGGCTCCTTATGCCTGTTGAGCAATAATTCGGATAGCTGCTGCATTTCCTGCTCGTATTCTTCAAGATGAATTAGCCGATAGCCGGGTATAAAATCCATCAGAGTTTGGTCTTCTATCTCTCTGCGGGTGCCGGCCACTTTACTGTACAATGCCATTAACAGTGCGGGTACCTCCGGGAGGATATCCCCAATGCTGATGGCTGCCTCTTGATGGCTTCCCAGACTCGGAATATAAGCGGGGCGCAGCCGGGATGATAAATTCAAAAATTGTTCGACTTGATCTGATAGCAACGTAGCTTCTCCTCCTTGGAAAGAGTCATACCGGCAAATTCAAACGGGAATGACTCTTGATTCCCTCATTATATAGCTCCTGACGGTAATTTAAAACAGAACGGTCGGAAGAGAAACATTGCTATTCTACTAATGTGAGCAGCTCCTCTTCAGTATCTGCAGGGAGCCGCGCCTTCCGTGATTAAAACAAGCGTGTAGCTTCCTCTCCTCCTGGATTCGATCAGCCAGTCGACACTTTTCCGTATAACCGCAAAAAAGCCCTCCGAACGTCTAAAACGACCGGAAGGCTGCTGTCTGAATTTGTTATTTCCCCTCTGTCGGCACGACGACCTGTTCCAGAGGAATGACTTTGTGAGGCTCTGCAGGAGTGGACTTGATCTGTTTGTCGGTTGCGCCCACGCCTCCCAGCCGATTTGTCAGCCCTTTGACGAGCTCCTCCAAATCGATGCCCGATACGCTTTTCAGCATATCTGGTGCTGTAGCCATCAACTCGGTTACATATTTGCTAACCTTTGTAGCGCCGCCGCCGTTGCCTCCGGTATCTACAATGGTCAGCTTATCGATATGAGACATCGGCTCAGCGATTTTGGCCGCCAGCTCAGGCAGCATCTTGACAATGATGTCCAGTACTGCCGCTTCGCCAAATTTGGCGTAGGCTTCAGCAAGCTTTTCCTTGGCTTCTGCTTCCGCAAACCCTTGAAGACGAATGACCTCCGCATGCGCAGTACCTTTGGCACGTTCTACGTTAGCCTCTGAATTACCTTTGGCCAGATTGGCTTCTGCGACGGCAATCCCTGAAATACGTACCTGCTCGGCATTAGCTTTGGCTTCGGCCTCAATCTGGTATTGTCTCGCATCCGCTTCACGCATACGGCGGGATTTATCCGCTTCTGCTGCCTGCTCAATGGCATAACGATCGGCATCTGCTTTTTTCTTGACTTCAGAATCATATTGCTTCTCACGACGCAAAATTTCTTTCGTTTCCAGATCGATTTCCCGTTCTTTTCGAACAAGCTCAACCTTCATCTGCTCTTCAACAATAACTTGCTTGGATTTGGCTTCCTGTATGCCATAAGCCTGATCGGCCTCGGCCTTCGCTACATCCTGCTCCTTCTTAAAGGAAGCTACCTTAAGCTGCTTATCCTTCTCGGATTCAGCAATATTCGTGTCGCGCGCAAGCTCGGCCTTTATACTTTGCTCCTCGGCATTAGCTTTTTGAATTCGCGCATCACGTGATGCCTGGGCCTGGGCAATATCCGCATCACGCTTCACAGCAGCAATTCGAGGTTTACCCAATGCGTCCAGATATCCGTTGTTGTCGCGCAAATCCTTGATCGTAAAGGAGACGATTTGCAAGCCCATTTTACGAAGATCGATCGCCGAAACCTCCTGAACCTTTTGCGCAAATATATCTCGGTTTTTGTAAATATCCTCAACCGTCATACTGCCCAGAATCGCCCGCAGATGGCCCTCGAGCACCTCTTGCGCTTCACCGCGCAGCTCCTCATCACTTTTGCCGAGAAATTGCTCGGTAGCCGTTGCAACATCCTCGATCGATCCGCCAACCTTGATAATGGCAACACCATTAGCGAGTACAGGTACTCCCTGCTCCGTATACACCTCAGGAGTCGCGATATCCAGCTTGTGGGACAAAAGCGAAATGAACTGTGCCTGCTGGAATACGGGGAGAATAAATGCGCCCCCGCCACGAATGATTTTTAATTTGCGGTCTGTTTCATCATTCATTACATTTTTGGAGCCTAAAAAAGAACCGGTGATGATCATCGCTTTATCTGGACTGACCGTTTTATACCGTGACCAAAAGGCCAACCCGAGTATAACCAGAACAGCAATCAATAATACAGGAATCGTTAAGTATTCTAACAATAAAATCCCACCTTTTCCGTTTTGTATTCTTTTAGATATTCAGCTCGCTTACCGCAAAATCGCGGCCTCTTAACTCAACGATCACTACCTTCTGGCCCTGCATAATTTGCAAGCCCTCAAAGCTGACTGCCGGATAATTGGATGTGCCGGAGTTCGTATGAATAATGATTTCTCCATAGCCGAGCGTCGGAATCGTAACCGAAACCTCGGCTGCCTTGCCGACCAAATCACCGACCGAATGTCCGATAGAATGCTCGGCCTTGCTCATATTGCGCACGAAGAAAATGTAAATTGCAGCCGACAGCACAAGCGCAATAAGAACCGCCAAAACAGCTATAAGTGTGACATCAAGCAATGTGTATTTGTGAAAAATAACACCTGCCGCGCCAAATGTAGTGATGCCTCCAACGATTACAATCGGCTGCATAAAGTCAAAATGATCCAAATGCAGCGCAGCCGCAGCACTATCCAGCCAGTGACCAATCACTTCTCCGATCACAAGCGTTATTACGGCAAAGGCAATACCAAATAATAAACAATTCCAATATACAATTAGCATGGCGACATCCTCTCCTATCCGTATTAGCTCTCCAGGAATGATTCTGTGCTTATCTTCTATTATACATGAAAACTACCCTTCATGTCAGGTTTAAAACGTTATAGATCACGGATTCTCAAATTCAAGAGCGGTCAGCATAAAGAAAAGCCCTCCAAAGTGCTACTCTGGAAGGCTCGCAAGCATACGTGTATATAATTCTCAAATCAGCAAATTAAACAAGGTAGGATTTTTATTAATCTCCACATATTTAATGCCTCTGCTTTCCATACGATCAATGAGTGGAGCATAATCCTCTTGATTTTTCAGCTCAATGCCAACTAGCGCAGGGCCGTTTTCCTTACTTGTTTTCTTCGTATACTCGAAACGTGTAATATCGTCGTTGGGTCCCAATACTTCATCAAGAAATTCGCGCAGGGCTCCTGCCCGCTGTGGAAACTGAACGGTAAAATAATGCTTCAGCCCCTCATAAATCAACGATCTTTCCTTAATCTCCTGCATCCTGTCGATATCATTATTGCCGCCGCTAATGATACAAACGACATTTTTCCCGGCAATCTGTTCACGATAAAACTCCAGCGCTGTAATCGTCAACGCACCTGCCGGCTCGGCAACAATCGCATTCTCATTATACAGCTCCAGAATCGTCGTACACACCTTGCCCTCGGGAACGACCAGCACATCGTCCACGACTCTTTGACAAACCTCGTAGGTTAATTCCCCTACACGCCTGACCGCTGTGCCATCAACAAACTTGTCAATCTCCGCTAAGGTGACAATTTGACCTTCATCCATAGATTGACGCATAGAAGGTGCACCTGCAGCTTCAACACCAATCACCTGAGTGGATGGACTGATCGCCTTAATATAGGTACCCACGCCAGCCGCCAAGCCGCCGCCGCCAATACCGGCGAATACATAATCCACAGGGTCCTTCATATCATTCATCAGCTCAAGTCCTACGGTTCCTTGACCCGCCATTACCTTAAGATGATCGAAAGGATGGACGAACTGCATCCCTTCCCGCTCACTGTACAGCATCGCTTCCCTTAAGGAATCGTCGAAGGTGTCCCCGATCAGAATCACTTCTACAAAGGCAGCCCCGAACAGCTTGACCTGAGATATTTTTTGCCGTGGTGTGGTGGTTGGCATAAAAATTTTGCCTTGCACCTCAAGCGCTTTGCAGGAGTAAGCCAAGCCTTGTGCGTGATTGCCTGCACTGGCGCATACTACGCCCCTAAGCAGCTTTTCTTCAGGAAGACTGCGCATCAAGTTATAGGCACCACGTATTTTGAAGGAACGGACGACTTGCAGATCCTCACGCTTCAGGAACACATTGCAATTATATTTATTAGATAGAATGGAGTTTCTTTGCAGAGGTGTATGAGACACCACATCCTTCAGCAAATGACTCGCCATGATGATATCTTCCAGCTTGATTGTCTGATTGTCCATAGTAACCTCCACCGAATATACATTTTTCTAATTATACACCCCGGGGACAGGTTGTCCATAGTTTTCTTTTTGCAACAGCTTTACACGCAAAAAAACCACTGCCATGAAGCTTTCGTAGCAGTGGTTCCGTAATATGACTATATTTTTCTAGCCTCCACAAAGCTGTAATCCGGGTAGTCGAGCGCTGCCTTATGCTGCGCATGCTCCACATCAAATGCTTTAACCTTAGCCTGAAAGCCTTTACCCGATGCGTCCTGAAGGCTGAGCTCATACGAATCGAGCATCTTATGGGCATAGTTGAGATCAAACACATCCATATTAAAAAACAGCTTGCTGTTCTCGATAATCCGGTTCAGCTCGGCAAGCTGACCTTTATAAAAGCTGACCTCATGCGTATCCTCGTGTTGAGATTTAAGTAATTCTACCGCATCGACACGATCGCGAATATCCATCAAAAATTCAACTATTTTCTCCTCCGACAAAGCAGTCAGTGGTTTTTCTTCATGTCGTATCATCATTGCGTTCCCCTCCACCTATTCGTCATTTGGTTATGTGTTTTTACCCGATTCCGTCCCCTATGAAACTCATCTGATCCCATACAATAATAGATGAGCCCTTCCGTCCGGCGCCAAGGGCCTGAACGAAAGAGCTGTTCCTGGGTAATCAACCTTTTTCATCTCTCATGTGTCAATCTCTATAGATCTCTAAGGATCCTATTATCGAATCACGATCGTATGAACGACCTGGTTTTTGCCTCTGAGTTCAATGGAGCGATTAGTGGTCAGCAAGGACATATCCCCTTGGATCGACAGGTTGCTTGCTGCATTGTAGACGGCAGTTTGCACGGAACCACTGCTCAATGTCTGATTGATGGAAATTGTAGCAATTTGTCCGCTTGTGTTCAGCGTGTATGAATTCAATGAACCTATCACTGTAAAGTCAATCTGCTGATCCTGTGCCGGAGTCACTACTTGAACGAAGATCACCTTGCCACCATAGGTTCTTACCAGCACCGAATCACCGACTCTCAGCTCGGAAGCTGCAGCGGACACGCCGTTACGGATAATAGACACATTGGCATCAAGCTGAGCGCTGTAGGTCTGACCATCCTTGGTCAGCGTCAAGGTATTATTGCTCACTGTTGTGTTAATCGAAGCTGTGAAAGTAGTGTTATCAGGCAGCTGATTGCCATTCACCGGTGTTGTCACGGATACAACAATAACTTTTCCTCCGGACGTACTCACTGATACTACATCGCCTGCTCTTAGCTCGGAGGCTGCAACGGACACGCCGTTACGGATAATAGACACATTAGCATCAAGCTGAGCGCTGTAGGTCTGACCATCCTTGGTCAGCGTCAAAGTATTATTGCTCACTGTTGTGCTAACCGAAGCTGTGAAAGTAGTGTTATCGGGCAGCTGATTGCCGTTCCCCAACGTCTTTACTTCTACGAAAATCGCTTTGCCGCCATAAGTACGAACTACCACATCGTCGCCTATTCTCAGCTCGCTTGCAGCAACTCTAGCCCCGTTGCGGTAAATAAAAGCTCCTGCATCCAATTCCACACTGTAAGCTTGACCGTTAACGTTCAAAGTCAGCACATTGTTGCTTACTGCAGCATTCACCGTACCGCGAACCGAGGTGTTATCAGGCAATTGACTGCCTGTGCGGTCCAACAGCGCCGCCAATTCGGCACGTGTCACCGGATTGTTTGGACGAAAGGTATTATCCTCGTAGCCGTCAACCAGTTTTTTCTCAATTGCCAAAGCTACATAACCGACAGAACCAGCTGGAACTTTATTGGCATCCTTGAAAGTGAGCTTCGTATTCATTTTGGCTTTAGCTTCGTTTTGCAGCTTCAGTGCTTTTACCAATAACGTTGTCGCCCACAAGCGATCTGCTTCCTTTTCCGGCTGTACAGCATTTTCCGATTCCTCGAATAAATCGTTTTGCAGCGCTACGGATACATAGCCGGTTGCCCAAGCATATTTGGATTTGATTTTATCAGCATCGCTGAAGTTCAGGTTTGCCTGCATGGCCTCTGCCGATTCCGCTTGATCCCGCAATCCCATTAACCGAACCGCAGCTGTAATCGCTTCAATACGAGTAATCGTTTTACGTGGCTGGAACGTACCATCCTCATAACCCTCGAACACTCGCTTGGATGCAAGACTTGCTATATAACGCATGGCCCACTCAACATCGGAGCCTTTGACATCAGCAAAGGTCAGCTTGATTTCAAGCTTGTTGTTTTTATCATTGTAATTCGTCTTTACAGCTTGAACGGTTTGAGCCTTATCGCGCCCTTTATCTCGGTCATTGTCTTTATCGTTGCCTTTACCTTTGTTATTATCGGCAAAAGCAGCTGTAGAACCGCCTACTACCATAGCCAATGTCAAACCTGTCACTAATACCTTCTTAAATAAATGATTCATCATCATTCTCCTCTTCCTCATAACATAAATTTAGTTGTTGTTGGTTAATTAAAATGAATCCGAACCTTCGCGAAGAGTTCTTTGGAATTACTAAAAGTTTCGCCGCTGCTCAAACGTTTATGGGGGTCATTTTGATCAATCGGGATATAAATGGTAAACTTAGGACGACAATGTCTTCAGGGCGATGATTCCGACTATGGATAGATCACGAAGAGGTATGAGTTGAGGGAGGATTTATAAGCATGAAATGGAATGCAAAAAAGCTTTCTGTCGCGCTGGCCTTATTTGCGTTAGTCGCTGTGGGTGTTTTTTATTCATGGATGACCTTTGCCAAGGAGGACAAGACCAGTACGGAGTCAGCTGCCGACATTAGCAAAACACCACCGGCTGCCAAGCCGCAAACGGCTGCACCAACGCCACCACCGGAGCCGCCTATTCCAACAGAGCAGGTCGATATCGCAATATTCGGCAGTGAACTGGAAGGCCTCTATCTGGCACGAGCTGCAGCCGATGAAGGTCTTAAAGTGAAAGTACTGGATCCGAGAGAAGGATTTGGCGGACAGGTGCTGCAGGGTGAAATGCTGTTTCTCGATGAGACACGGGATGACAAGTACAACCTGATGGTGCAGGGACGTGCCAAGGAGCTGTTCGATGGCTTCCGCAATGGCAAAATCCGCAAGCTTACAGAGTTTACGCAATACTTTGACAAGCTCAAAAAAGACATCCCAATAGAATCAGGTATCAAGATCGTCGATATTAAGCAAACAGCAGGACAATTCGGACCAAATGCCGTTGAATCTGTAACGTATGCAGGCAAAGACGGCGCCAAGAAGAACATCAAGGCATCCTATTGGGTGGATAACAGCGATTTTGCTGCACTGTTAAGTCAGTTGAAGGTAAACCGGATGCCCGGTTTGGAGCAATTTTATGGAGAGACCAAAATCGAATATATGAGTTCCGGATTTATGCTTAAATTCAAAAATGTCGATTGGGCCAAATTCAGCTCCAGCTTTAACAATATGACAGCACAGGAGCGCAAAACCAAATATGGCGGCGGTTCCGTAAGTGAAAGCTATGCGATCGGTCTTAGCGGAATGACGAGCGCGTACAAGCCGAGTAATGAAAGAGTCTTTTTACGCGGATTGAATGCCGTGAACCAGCGAGATGGCGAAGTGTTAATCAATGCTTTTCTGATATACACTGTTGATCCTTCGGATGAGAAATCGGTAGCGGAAGCGATGGAGCTTGGAAAAAATGAGCTGCCGCTGATCCTTAACCATTTCCGCAAAAACATAATTGGCTGGGAGAAGGCCGAGCTGAACGGTGCCCCTAACTACTTGTATATCCGCGAATATAATCATTATGAAACGGATTATGTGCTGAAGCCATCGGATATGCTTGGGGCGAATATGTTCTGGGATAATGTCAGCATCGCCGGTTATCCACTTGATCTCCAGGGGATCAGCACCAGCAAATGGGGCATCGAAATGGGAAGACCGGACAAGTACGGAATGCCACTGCGCAGCTTTTTGCTGAAGAATTATGATAATGTGCTTGTAGCCGGTAAAAATGTCGGCTCATCCGCAATTGCATACGGCAGCGCACGCATCCAGCCGAATACGAGCCTTGCCGCTGAAACTATCGGTATTCTGCTCGGTCAAATCCAGGGTAAGAAAAAACTGCGGGAGCTGAAGGAAGCCGATATGCCTGCGCTTCACAGCTACCTTGAGACCAAATACAAGATCAAGCTGACAGGCGTTGTTGGCAATAACAAAATCAAAGGCTGGACGGCTGATGAAATCGCCCAGCTGGATATAGGTAAAATCGTATACCCTGCCTATGTGAACACACGAAAAAAATAGGCCGACTCCTGCACCACATCAGATCGTAAATAAACAAGCCTCCAAAATGCTCCTAACAGGACATGATGGGGGCTGCTTTTTTTATAATATCAGAATTTCTAAGTTTTCAGCAGAGCTGAATATTCTGATATTGCAAGAAAAGCAACCTATTGGACGCGAATGTATCTTCACCGAATAAGCTTCGATCAGAGGCTTTTCTTATATAATCATTTTTACCCTATTGAAAACTCGCGCTATTGTCTATACTGTACATAGATCTGATAACTGGGAGTGAAGTATATGAAGAGAATTGTAACTCATAGCGCTAGAATGACCGAAATGCAGGACAATTGGAACCAAATTAACAGGGATTGGACCCGGTAAAACATACATGTGTGATCGGATTGTCCTCCCTGCATAATCGAAGCGAACAAGGGAGCAGATATTCATGAAAACACCATTGGAAACTTACGGCTATCAGCCGTTTTTTGCACAACAGGCCATACAACATAATGGCTATGAGGTTGGACGTGTCATTCTGGAGCATAAGCATCTGTACCGGATCCTGGGCGAGAACGGGGAATGGTTAGGTGAACTCTCCGGCAAAAGCCGCTATGAAGCTGCTCGGCGAGAGGATTATCCGGCAGTTGGCGATTGGGTCTGGATGACCCCATTGCCAGGCGAGCAGCGCATGATTATTCATGACATTATGAAGCGAAAAAGCAAATTTTCACGCAGAGCTGCCGGTTCAACCGTCGAGGAGCAGATCGTAGCCACCAATATAGACCGTGTGTTTCTGGTTATGGCCTTAAACCTCGATTTTAATGTAAGACGGCTCGAGCGCTACCTGCTGCTTGCCTATGAAAGCGGAGCCGCACCAGAAATCGTACTGACCAAAAAGGATTTATGCGACGATATAGCAGCCAAATATATGGAGGTAGAGGCTATAGCCCCAGGTGTACCCATCTATACCGTCAACAGTCTGGAAGATGATGGGATCGAATCGATTCTCGGCACGTTGAAGCCCGGAGAAACCATTGCGCTGCTTGGCTCCTCCGGGGCAGGTAAATCAACGCTGCTCAACAGCCTGTATGGTGAGCAAAAGCAGAAAACAGGTGCCGCACGCGATGGTGATGACCGTGGCAAACATACGACCACACACCGTGAGCTGATCGTGCTGCCTTGCGGCGCACTCATGATCGATACGCCAGGAATGCGCGAGCTTCAGCTCTGGGACAGCAGCGAATCGATGCACACCGCTTTTCAGGATATTGACGAGCTGGCTGCAAGCTGTCGCTTTGGCGACTGCGGGCACCACGGGGAGCCTGGGTGTGCCATTCAGCAAGCTCTCAAAGCAGGGACTCTGGACGATGCTCGCTGGAATAGCTTTTTGAAGCTGCAAAAAGAGCTGGCCTACACAGAGCGTAAAGCCGACGCAGGCGCGGCACGTGCGGAGAAGGAACGTTGGAAAAAGATACACAAGCAGCTGCGTGGCAGCGGTAATCGCTAGAATGGTATACCAAGAGCCTCAACCCGTCATATGAATGGGCTGAGGCTCTTGGTCTTTGTTATCGTCTCCGAAGCGCGAGCCTCACCACATTGTCCTGGAACGTCACAGCGCGTATGCCTGCAGGCTTGGGCAGGTAGTCGTTCAACGGAATTTGCAGCGGCTGCAATTGAAACCAATCCATCGGTACAGTTAATTGCTTGATTTGGGTTCCTGTATGAGTAGCTGTCAGAAAAGGATCCTCCCATTTGACGGTAAAAAACAACTGGGCTCCAATCGGCCACTTATCTTTATACATCAAGGTTACATCAGCTGTCCACTGGTTTCCCTTCAGATTGAATTGTGCCCCCGACAGCTTCCAATCCTCATTCAGCTGCGCACGTGATGAAAGTGTCTTTTTCAGCAAATCATTCACTTCGCTTTCGGTTAACACAACCTCCAGCCTTCGGTTTGCCAGCATATCCGTTAACTTATCCCGAACCGAAATTTCCGAATAATTCAGGTCCAGCAATCGATCCGGCTGCGCGTATGCATAGGAAACACCCAACAGCAGGATACAAAGGATAAGCAGCATTCCTACAAAACGCAATAGCTTCCCCATTTCCGCAGTTCCTCCTGACTATCGATAAACAAGTTGCAATGAACTTATGTCGGCTTGTTTTGTTTTTCTTTCAACCAGCGCGGAGCCCCTTTATTTTTACGTTCCCGCTTAAGCTCACGCTCGGATTTTTGCTGAACTGGCTTGGCGCCTTTTTTGGCTTCAGGCTTGGTTGCAGCTGCAGCATTCGAGGCACCTGACTTGCGAATATCCGAAGCTGTCACAAGCTTGCTCTCTGATCTGATCTCAGATCTGGAAGAAGCATTACTAGCTGGCTTATTGGAAGGTGGGTTGACCGGCTTGCCTGATGCAGACCTGCTCGGTGCTCTACCCGCTGCCGAAGAGGCTTTGGCAGGGTTTGGTTTACCCACAGCTGCACTGCGGACAGGCGACAGATTAGGAGAACTGGTAGGTACAGCCTCAGCCCCATTTGAACCATGCTCCTTCTTGTTTGCCTGACTCACGTGTGTCTCCTTGCCTTTGGAAGGGCCCGTTGATCTAGCTGCTCCGCGTGATCCTGATTGATAAATCTTGCCGTAAGCCATTTCTTGTTCTTCTATTTTACAGCCCAGCTTTTTAGCAAATTTATCGATAATAAACCGCTGTTTGTTCGTCAGGATGGAAATTGCCGTGCCCTTTTTCCCCATCCGTCCAGTCCGTCCAACCCGATGTACATAATGGTCGGCATCAATCGGCAGCTCGAAGTTGATGACATGTGTGACATGAGGAATATCCAAGCCGCGCGCCGCGATATCCGTTGCCAGCAGCAATTGGAATTTGCCTGCCCGAAATGCCTGCATCACCTTGGCCCGCTCCTGCTTGCCTGCGTCGCCATACAACGCCTCGATGGATAATCCGGCAAATTTCAGCTTTTCCACAATTTCAGCGACATTATCGATTTCATTAATGAATACAATCGCCGCAGGCATATTGTACAAACGAACGATACGGCGAAGCGTATCAATCTTGTCACGGTCCTCGCAGACGAAATACAAATGCTTCAGTGTTTCCGAGGTCCGCTGCTCAGGCGAGATTTGCACATACACCGGGTCCTGCATCCAGCGGCTGATGACAGCCTGGATAGGCTCAGGCATTGTAGCCGAGAAAAATAGCATTTGTCTGTTGCGCTGCGTACCTTTAAAGATGACTTCTACCTCGCGCATGGAGCCCAGATCAAATACTTGATCGACTTCATCGACGACAACCGTCTTCACATGGTGAACGCTCAGCTTGCGCAGCTTTAACAGCTCCATCACTCTGCCCGGTGTGCCGACAATCAGCTGCGGCCGAAGCTTGAGCTTGTCGATTTGCCGGGTTAAGGCAGCACCGCCAATTAGTCCCTGAACACGGATACCCGCTTCATCGGCTAGCAGCTGCAGGGTTTCCAGTATTTGAAAGCCAAGCTCGCGAGTAGGCACAATCACGATACCTTGAACCTCTCTCGAGTTCTTGTCAACCTGCTGTAATAATGGCAGTACGTAGGCCAAGGTTTTACCTGAGCCCGTTTGGGATTGCGCTACCACATCCTTGCCGGATAAAATAACCGGGATCGACTCCGCCTGAATCTGCGATGGGACCACAATATCTTTTTCCTGCAGTTTATTTATATAAACCTCATCAATTTGCAAACTTGAAAAACTGTTCATCTAATTCCTCCTAAAAGTTTTCGTAGAAAACTTACTTCGTAAGCATCTACTAGGTTTTGCCTTGGCAAAACCTTCTTCGTAAGCATATTCTTTGTTTTCGTAGAAAACTTACTTCGTAAGCATCTGCAAGAAGTCCGGTGAATAAGTACCGCTGCGCGGGCAAATATCCTTCCGAGAAGATGCTTACGAAGCCAGTTTGCAAGCAAACTCTAAGCTGTTGTTTCCGTATTTTTTGATTTATAAGATATTTAGCTGTAAAAGTACGGAAACAAAGGCGAACGCTGCGCTTCTCCAGGATCATTTGCCCACTCCGCTCATGATTCACCGAACTTCTGGGTTTTGCCTTACCTTTCACCAAACAAGCCTATAAAAGCATCATACCAATCGAAGTTGGTAACATCAATAGGAGATCTCCATCTGCTGAAGCTTCTGTGACAACCACTCGAATACCGCGTCCAATGCCTTGTCATCCTGTTCCCTTGGAAAACGGTGGCCGAAGCCCTCATGCAGCTCCATCGCAAAATCCTTGCCTGATCGCTTTAAGCTTTCAGCAAGCTTCCAGGCATGCCTCACTGGAACCAAAACATCTGAAGTGCCATGAACGATCATAATGGGCACCTTCAAAGCATCCGCCCAATATACGGGGGATCGGCTTTGATAAGCATCAATTTGCTTGCGGGGATGGCCCACAACACGCTTGAGCATACGTCTCAAATCGACACGCTCTTCATAAGTATCGAATAAATCGCTAACGCCACCCCATACGACAACAGGTCCTACACCTTGACACGCTTGGGCGGCTGACAGAGCCATGATCGATCCACGGGAAAATCCGATTAGCGGAACAAGTCCTGGCTTCACCTCAGGGAGAGATTTCATCATTGTAATCGCATGAATGACATCCAGTCGGTCTTCCCCGCCAAACTCATCCCGTCCCTCACCACCTTCATTTCCCCGGTAAAAAGGAGCAAACACTACATATCCCCGTTCTGCCATACTCATCACCCTGCGTTTGCGAGGCATACCTACTTTACGAATACCACCGCGGCAGAAGATCAATGCCGGGCAAGGCGAATTAAAGTCAGGCACCGCCAGATACCCTTTGACCCTCAATCCTTCACTTGAATAGGTTACTAAATATAGACGTACATCCGGTCTGTGACTTTGCAGCAGCTCTCTTTGTAATAACGTTCCTGATGGTTCACCGGTTTCGTCGATGTTCGTCAATGGGATTCTTTCCTTTCCATAGAAGTCCCTTGAATATTCCAGCTGCAGGCCATATATTTCTTGGATCGTTAACGCTTCTCCACGATCATTTGGCCAACTTCTCTCATTATTCATCAGACTTCTGATCTCCTGCTTTACAGAACTCACACAAATACGCTAGACTAGCGTTACCTTATTAATATGAAGACAAGGAGGCTTTTCTATGAATACAGAGTTTGAAACTGAATTCAACGCTTTGGTTGAAACCTTTGCAGAAATGGTGACAGGCAGCAGATCGCCGGAAATGGTGGAAAAAATCAAAGTTTGGTCCATATATAATCATATTCACAAAACAATGCCCGCCCTGGCCAGCCACTGGAATCAGGATCATCCAGAAAGTAGAGCTGTCATTCGAGGTCTCTTCGAGGAAGTGCGCGCCATGCATCTCGAGCTGAAAGAAAAGAACAAAAACACAAATCCTGAAAAGTAGTTCCATCTTCTGGAGAAGTATTACAAAGATTAACGCATCCGCACCCTGACACCAAGCAAGCGCCTTGAACCACTACCATATGGTCCAAGGCGCTCATTTGCATTTTTGCATATCATAAATGGTTTGTTTAGTTAGTAGACGTTTATTTCTTATTCATCATCTTGTAGGTGAACCTTTCAAAGGTCCGCGGAAACAGCTGGAACAGCTTGGCCCCAAAGCCTGCCACAAAAGGCATATTCACCTCAGGAGTCCCCTTCTCGATCGCACGCATGATTTTACCGACCACGTGCTCTGGTTTGAGCATAAACCATTTAATATTCGTCACATAATGGCCGGAAGGATCTGCCTTGTCAAAAAAAGGCGTATCAATCGGTCCCGGATTAATCGCGGTCATCTTGATTCCTGTACCAACCAGCTCCTGTCGGAGACTGTTCGTAAAACCCAGCACGGCATGCTTCGTCGCCGAATACCCTGAGGATTTGGCTGACCCAACTTTGCCCGCTATTGAAGCGATGTTAATGATATGACCTTTACCCGCCTTCATCATAACAGGCAGCACGGCTTTGGTACAACGAACGGTTCCCAAATAATTCACATCCATCATGTCGGCCATGTCTTCGATGGAACACTCCAGCAGCTTCTCAAATAGGCCGTAGCCTGCATTATTGATCAGAATATCAATACGGCCGTATTGCTCTATGACCTGCTCCATTGTCGAGACTACTTGTTCAGTAGAAGTAACGTCCAGCTCATATATATGATGCTCACCTTGCAGCTTGGCAGCAACTATCGCCAGCTTGTCAACCGAGCGTGCCATCAGCACAGGGATAGCTCCACGCTTCGACAACTCTTCCGCCATGAGGGCCCCGATTCCACTGGAAGCTCCCGTTATGACAACGATTTTTCCGCTAAACATTAGACACACCCCCACAAGGATAGACGGCACCGCCGATTTTGGAAGCACTTTTCAAAAAAAAGCGGCAGCTGTCCGTCAAGCCGGAAGCTACCACTTCTCTGTACCCGATTAGAATCAAACGATCAAAACCTGTATATCCAACTCACCAATTCCATCCATAATTAAAGGAATCGTCAATGCTTTCTTGGGAATAAATCCAGCAGCATTGGCGGAATGAAGCAATTTCGGAGGCGTTATATCAACACGCACACCCTGATTATACAACATGGTACTGGCGTTACCACTAATCATGTTGCCAAGCTCTGATATGGCACTCTTGCTCATATCATCCATCTCAGTGACCACATAGCCACCCATCATGGCGGAAACCATTTTCAACGCAACCTCTTCATGCAGACCGAATACGACATCTCCCTGCATCTCACCTGTCATGCCAATCTGTATCCAGATAAAGTTCTCTACGAATTTGACATCCTTGATTCCCAGCTGTCCGGTAGAAGGACGAATATTGGCGACTTGCTCTATGACAATTCTAGCAGATTCCAAAAATGGATTGATGTATTCCGCCTTCATAAAATGATCTGGCTCCTTTGCGACAATATCACGAGTCCTACATAGGTCTAATTTCTCCCTCATTATACCTACTTTTGACGCAAAAGTATATAACTTTTGTCTTGAAATGCTGGAATATCAATGTTTATGCAGGTTCGTGACAGAATGGATTAACGAAATGCCGCAAAGGGTATTTCAAATTCAGGCATACCAAAAGCATAGGCTGTGTACTCATATGGGTTAAAATAGATCACCACGCCGTTGTGCTTCAAAAAGTAAGGACGGTCAGGCTCTATCGTCTTGAACGGCGCTAATAGATCTAATCCCGTGTCCGTATACTGTCTAATAATTTCATTATTGATAATCGACACATAATTCGCATTGCCACCTGCTACCTCTTGAAGCGTTAGCAGATTTCCCGTAGTGAGATCAAATGTATAAGGTACACGTTCAGTCATCCCATGCGCTCCACCCAAATAGATATAATAGTCGATATAGAGGCTCAACCGCTTTTGTTCATTATAGGTGATCTTATACACACCATCGAGGCTTACAGGAGGAATCTTGAAATTCGGATTATCTGCTACCGCCTGTTTATTGTCAGCTGCTGCTTTGTCCATCAATACCTTGCTCGCCGAGACGTGAGCCTCAACCTCCTTCTTTAGAAAAGTATTCAGCTTTTGCTGAATACCGTCATCAGCAAAGCCGCTGATTTGCGGATAATTGACTTTAAGTGATGATTCTTTACTGGATTCGGTGATTTTCTCCGTATGGTACGTAAGCTGATTTTCCTGAATGGTAGCAATGCCTACGATACCCGACGCTGCGTCATAGGAAATCCCATAACCGACATTTTCCAGCAAAAATCGCAGCGGCACATAAGCCGTATCATCCTGCACAATAGGCGGCAAGCCATAAATTATCTGGTCATTTAGCGAATAGGCACTACTATACGGCTTGATCTCAATCTTCAATGACCGTCCCCTCCCGCTCACGGTAACGGTTTGATTAGCTTCGTCGTAGCCTGTTTTCAATCCCAGCTCATCGTTCAGAGAACGTAAACCGATGTACGTGTCACCCTTAACATTGGCGGTTGGAACCATCTTGCGCACCCCATCAATAAGTAGGGGATGGGAGGAAACCGTCATCCGTTCTCCTCCCACTGCTGCTGCGTAGGCTTCGGACGGGGCTTGCAAAATAAGAGACGATCCACCGCCTACAGCGACTGCCATGACAAGCGCTAACAGCCCTTTTCTACCGCGTCTTCCCAATTCCCTCTTTGATTTTTCCTTATATCCGCTTAGTAATGACTGTTGTTTCACATATTTAGAGCTCATCCTTTTTCATCCTTTCCGATTATGTCAGCTTCCCAGTAAATTACCCATCTTTGTCAAATCAGAAGCGTATGCATCACATCCGCACCCCCATCGAGTTACCAGAGCTGTATTTTTTCAGACCGTAATAAAAAAAAGCCGTCCCCAGGATCGTCAAACCTGCAGCTACTCCAATCGCCTGCCACACAAATACCGGTTCCATCGAACGAAGCAGACCTATTGGCAAATAGCTGATAAAGCCGGCAGGAATAACTGTAAACAATATCAGCTTCCCCCAACCGCTAAATATGCCCGTAGGATACGTTGAAAAAGCCAGTAGCCCATTAAACACCTGCTGCCCGATACCCTCGGCATTCCCGATAAAAAAGGCAAGCGATTGTACAATAACGACGAAAAATATAAAAATCAACAGCGCAATAAGCAGGGCCAGCATGAATTTAAATATCCCCACCAATGACGTATCCCCAAATAACCCATATACAAGCAGGGCAAACAAAACGTCGCCAATGGCTGAAACCGACATTCGGCTAATCAGAATATGAAGCAGCACCGGCTTCGGCTGGGACAGGAATACATCCAATTGACCTGACGCAATCAACGATGCCAACCGATAAGCATTGCCGAACAATACAGCCGACAAGCCAAACCCTCCTGCACTGACCGCCCACATCATCATAACGTCTTGCAGCGACCAGCCGTTCACAACCTGGAATCTCTGGAAATACAATCCCCAGAACACAATCCACACTAAATTGTTCACTACCATCATGCCAGCAGTTAGCATAAAGCTGACCCTGAATTCCATTGCTCCGGCCAAATTCAATTTCCAGCAGCCCCATACGAATGCCACAAGTCCTGCCGCCTGCTTGACCACTTGTTTGTCCCCCTCTCTGACTTCACAGATCATCACCTTAGGTCCCACCTGACCTCGACATCAACATCGACATACTTTTACCCGCCGTTCACATTCAGCTTGCGAACACCCCGGCTATAAATCATCCATACCCCGGCACCCAACAGCAGGATCCAGCACATTTGCGTGAGCAGCATGGGAGCGAGAGAAACATCGGCCCATTTTACAGCCGTTTTTGCCGGGAAATACAAGACCGTTTGGAAGGGCAGCCAGCGGCATACCTCCTGCAGCAGCTTGGGAAACAGCTCAAGGGGCATCAGCATTCCGCCAACCGTGAACAGCAGCTTATGGTACACAAATTCCAGTCCTCTCGTTTCTTCCACCCAGAACGCACAAAGAGCAAGAGCCATATTAAGCAAAAAGTTAATCGTTATCGCACCAAGCGACATCAACAGGAAGCCTATCCAGCCCCAGCCAAAATCAGGCCATCCGAAGATCGCAATGCCAAGCAGCCCGCCTATGCTCAGATTAACAAGCAGTCGCACCGTTACCTCGCTAACATAACCCACATAATGAAATGCAATGTAGTTCAAGGGCCGCGTCAGCTTGTAGCCAACGTCTCCGTTCTTAACCTCTTCCTCCACCCGTGTCGCAAGACTCGGAAATGCTGTCGTCAGCGCCTCAGCAAACAAAATATACCAAATCATCTGTGCATAGCTGTATCCTTCGATAAGCGAGGTTCCTTCACCCTGGTAGGTAACACTCCACAGCTGAATGAAAATATACATAATGAGAATAAGAAATATCGAGCGGATAAGGAAATCGTACACATAAGCAAAATGATTACGCAGCGTTACCCTGCCGATTGCTCCGTACTTAAACAGCTTGCCGACGAACGATATACGGGGGCCCAGCGGTTTGTCAATATGAGCAGCATCGGGATATGAGCCGTCTGCGCCTGAATTTTTGTTCAACGCTTGCATCATACGCGCGCTCCCCTCCTACTGGACGAATCCGGATTCTCTGGCATAAATATGGCTAATGATCTGATCCATCGGCGGATCTTCAATCGTAACATCGATAACCCTGTACTGGCTTACGATATGTGCCAGCACCTGCTCCATACTGACAGCTGTCGTCTCGATAGACAGCTTTAGTGTGAGTCCGTCCTGCTGCAGCACTTCCACACCAGGAAAGCTGAAGCTCGCACCTGCCTCCTGAAGCTGCAGATGAATCGTCTTTACCGTCAACAGCTCGCGCTTCATTCGTTCAACACCATCATCCAGAATAACCTCACCGTGGTTAATTACGACGACACGCTTGCATAACTGCTCCACGTCTCCCGCATCATGCGAGGTCAAAAAAACCGTCATGCCCTCCTCACGATTCATGTCCAGAATCAGCTCGCGAATTTTTTGTTTGACGATTACGTCCAGACCGATGGTCGGCTCATCAAGAAACACAATTTTGGGCCGGTGCAGCATCGCGGCAGCAATTTCACAGCGCATCCGCTCACCCAGAGACAGCTTGCGCACCGGAGTGTGCAAATAAGGTCCCAGCTCAAAACGGCGAACCAGATCATCGCGACGGCTGTAGAAATCGGAACGCTTCAATTCGTAGATTCGACTCATCAGCTCAAAGGAATCCAACGGCGGAAGGTGATACCACAGCTGGGACTTCTGACCGAATACGGAACCGATATGATAGGCTAGACGACTTCTTTCCTTCCAGGGACAATACCCCAGAACCTGCGCTTCACCCCCGGACGGATGCAAAATTCCCGTGAGCATTTTGATCGTCGTTGATTTACCGGCACCATTGGGTCCCAGAAAGGCGAGCATCTCACCCTGCTCTACCTGCAAATCCACACTGCGCACCGCCAGCTTTTCTGTGTATTGAGGCTTGAACAGCGACTGCATGCTCCCCAATAAACCCGTTGCTTTACGCTTCACGGCAAAAGATTTGGTCAACCCTGCTACCCGGATCGCATTCATCGTTTCATCCCCCTTTATCCCACTAACGCAGAAAAGACCTTGAGCCGCTTCGCCTTGGACAGGCGGAACTTACTCGAGGTCTTTTATCCCTACGGTGTAACGCAGCAGCCCGCTACGTTCGACTTCGCTTGGTTCGAGCAGGCCGTTACCAGCCCTCGGATCCCTAGAAGTCCTTCCACATAATTTTTAATATACTAACATCGAATGTAAATAATTACAATAAAAATATAAATTTAGCATGTTCAGTGAGCCTGATCTAATCGTTTAATCATCCGATAAAAAAGATGTCCGCTGACCTGAACAACACCATCCTCGCTATATCCCTGCTTAACATATAGCTGCTTGGCAGACGCATTTTCCTGATCTACAAGCAGCATAATTTTATGATGTCCAAGCTCTGTAGCCTGCTGTTGGAACAAGCGCAGCAGCTCG
Organism: Paenibacillus periandrae; assembly: GCF_022458865.1. GTDB lineage: Bacteria > Bacillota > Bacilli > Paenibacillales > NBRC-103111 > Paenibacillus_S > Paenibacillus_S periandrae. The sequence continues at coordinate 447,075 of NZ_JAJNMU010000002.1, forward strand.
GTCCCGAGGCCCCTGCCCTGATAGTCCGAATGAACTGCGATGGAATCCAAATAGTACTCATCCTCACGCGCTTCGCGTTCAATCGTTTGCGTTGTGCTGCCGATCGCGGCCAAACGTTCAAGAAATGGACGATCCAATTCGGCTGCTTGGCTGCCATGGTAAGCAAGCATAAAGGCGATCACTCGCTGATCCTCTTCCAATACCAGCACATTTTCGAAGCTGATCCGGTTCCCTTTTTCCCGAAAAAACTGCCCCAGCACCTGCAGCGCATCCTCGACATCATCGGTTCCTGCCAGTGTGTGCACAATATTGCCTATCGCTGTATACATTAAACTGATAACAGCTTCCGCATCTTCTTTAGTTGCCTGCCGTATCATGAAAATCCCTCCTGAAGCTCGACTTACACCATAGTGAACCACAACCAAGATCCGTTTGCAAACTCATACCGGATCATCACCTTAACAACCGGGGTCCAGCCTGCAGGCTGTCAACTCACGGACCGTCCACACTTATTGCTTGCCAGTACCATATCATACAGTATCACACGAAAAGGGGGTTATCCTTATGTCCGTTATTTCCAATTACAATAAATGTGTCAAATATTTAAATCGGCGTGTCCGCATCAAATCCAGAAATGGAAATACCTATGTAGGAAAGATTGTCAAAGTCGATGGTAAAAGGGTACATCTTAAGGTTACTTCCGTCAATGATGGCAAGAAAGTCCATACCTCATTTTTCCCGTTTATTATTCCGTTAGTCCTGTTTGATCTGCTTGCTATCGTATTGTTATTTTAATCGTCGATTATGCCCTGATTTTGACAGCAGGTTGTGACAGCATCCTTAATGGACTTGCTGTACGATAGAGCTATCAGCGAATACGAGCGGCAGCCGAGCCTGCATCAAGGTTGTAAAGCTTGAATTCGGGATAAAATCTATGAAGCAGAAGGAGTAGGTAAGGTGAGCCCTATTGTATCCAATGAAGATGAGTTGAAGCAGCAGACACATCCCAAGCTCACGATGAAGATGCTTTATGAGCGGGTCAAGATACAGGAGCGGGAGCATGCTGCGCTTAAGCAGCGAGTCGAGTCTATGGAGCGGCAGTTGACAGAGCAGCAACTGCTAATCGGAGAAGTCGCGGTTACGACGGAACGGCTTATGTGGACGAAATCCCTGACCCCTGACAATGAATCACTCGCGGCTTCAGAGACCGTGATGGAGACCTCGACAAGTAAGGAAATGCTGGCAGAGACAGGAGCAGCGATGAATCATGAAGCAGTCAAATACAAACTGATTCCTCGTTCTGAACGTCAAGTCGCACCCAGACGGAAGTTTTTGTGGTTCTTTTGAACACAACGATAAGAGTGCCAGAGAAACAGGGTCAGTCCATGGCACCACAACAGCGATTGCAAAGTGCAGAAGCAAAGCTAAATGACCGAAGCAGGGAGCCAAAAACTCAGAAGCCATAGCGTGCTTCCGAATCTGACGGCTCTTTTTTTTGTCCCAACCACACATAAAAAACCGGACATTGCAGCCCGGTCCCACATTCATGCTATTATCTGGTTTCGCGGTGAATCGTATATTTTTTCAATCTTGGGCTGTATTTACGCAATTCCATACGTCCGGGTTGATTTCTTTTGTTCTTGGTCGTCGTGTAATTACGATCTCCCGTTTCCGTGCAAGCCAATGTGATGATTACTCGCAAGCTATTCACCTCCTTCCAGTTCCGCCTTTACAGCTGATACTACCTCCAGTCACTGCTGGACAGTCTCCAATTCGGATTCCTGCATATTGGGGAGCTCGTCACCGAACAGGGTCCAATCCTGATGCATCTCCTCTTCTGTCAGTAAACAGGCGTCCAGGGAGGAGACGATTTGTGCCTTGTCCATCTCAATACCGATAAATACAACCTTATTCATACGGTCACCATGGACCACATCCCAAGTCTCATTCAATTCGGGATCCTCCAGCTGAAGTGCTGCTTGCTCCTCTTCAGGAAGCGCGGCAATCCAGTATCCGGCAGGACCAAATTGAACGGAAGGACCAGCTTGGCTTATATTTTGTGCGTAATCATTACGCGTTGCGAGCCACATCATCCCTTTGGCACGAACAATCTCAGCTGGCCACTGCGCCATCCATTCCATTAATCGTTCCGGTTGAAAAGGTTTTGTCCGTTCATATACAAAAGAAGTAATGCCGTATTCCTCAGTTTCAGGGGTATGTGATGGCTTTTCCATTTCTTTGATCCAGCCTGCGGATACGCTTGCCTCATCAAAATTGAATAAACCGGTATTCAGTATTTCTGCCGGGTCCACCTGTCCCTGAACGGAACGAAGCAGCTTGGCACGAGGCTGCAGCTTACGGAGAATTTGTTCAAGCTCCAGCAGTTCGTCCTCCTCTACGCTATCGCACTTATTCAGTACGAGCACATCGCAAAACTCGATTTGATCGATAAGCAGATCCACGACCTCACGTGTATCGTCTTCCCCTACAGCCTGGCTGCGCTCCAGCAGTGTTTCACCGGAAGAGAAGTCATGCCAGAAGCGATAGGCGTCAACAACCGTAACCATACAATCCAGACGGCAAAATCGGGTCAGATCGATCCCATGCTCCTCATCCATATACGTAAAGGTTTGCGCTACGGGAACCGGTTCACCAACACCAGTGGATTCGATCAGGATATAATCGAAACGGTTTTCCTTGGCAAGTCTTTCAACCTCCCGAAGCAAATCCTCCCGCAATGTACAGCATATACATCCGTTGGACATCTCCACCAGCGTCTCATTCGTACGTGATAAGCCGCCGCCGTTTTTTATAAGGTCAGCATCAATATTAACCTCGCTCAGATCGTTAACAATGACAGCTACTCTCAATCCATTACGATTATTCAGTACATGATTCAGCAGTGTCGTTTTACCAGAACCGAGATAGCCGCTCAGCACGGTTACGGGTATTTGGAATGGTTGCATGGCCAAGCTCCTTTTAAATGTAATTATTACTATTATAAATCCAGAAGGAAGGCCGGAGAGAAAGGGTATGCTGGCAGCGTTAGCCACAGCTCTTAAGCATGCCCCTTCAGCAGTAACCGTCCTTTTTGAATAGATTCTATAAAGAGTTATTCATTCAATGCTTTTTTCAAAGCTGCCAAATTGTTTTTCATCACGCCGATATAATCCAGCTTGTTCTTCTTGTCCTCATCCGTCAAGCCTTCCAACGGATTGAGCACATCGGTTTTGGCACCTATTTCTTTGGCAACGGTAGCCGCCACTTTAGGATCAACCAGTGTTTCGAAAAAGATCGTTTTCACCTGCTTTTCCTTAGCGAACTTCACAATGCCAACCATTTTGTCAGGGGATGGCTCTTGTTCGGGCGACAGTCCTGCGATAGGCACCTGAATCAATCCATACTCCTTGGCCAGATAGGCGAATGCAGCATGCTGGGTTACGAATTCTTTACGTTTTGGATTTTTCAGATCCGTCTTGAAGGCTTGATCCAAATCCTTCAGCTTCGCTATGTAAGCATCAGCATTTTTCTTGTAATCGTCTTTATGGGCGGGATCGGCTTTCTCCAATGCAGCCTGAATCGATGCTACTTCCTTTTGCGCCAGAACCGGGTTCAGCCATACATGCGGATCGTGATCATCGTCGTGATGGTGCTCTTCCTGCTTGGCTCCGTCCTTGGCAGGTGCCTTCTGATCAGCTTCCTCTTCCTCCGGCAAGCCCTCCAGCAAATCGATTCCCTTGCTGGCCTCCACCACAATCCTTTTATCATTAGCCGCACTCTTCAGTGAAGCCTCGACCCAGCCCTCCACAATCCCGTTATAGACGAAAACATCAGCTTCCTTGATCAGCTTCATCTCCTTGGCTGACGGCTCCCAATCATGCGGCTCAACGCCTGAAGGAATCAAGCCGATCACCTCGGCATGCTCACCTGCCACCTGCTTGGTGAATTCAACCATCGGATAAAAGGATGCCGCGACCTTCAATTTCTTACCGCTAAAGGACGCCTGCGAATCCGAATTCCCACACGCTGCAAGCAATAAGCTTGATGAGATTGCCAATATAGCTGTTGTTTTAAACCACGCGTTCATGATTGTTTCCCCCTGCTTCCTGAATAGATGGTTCTTTCATAAAACTGCGAGCCTCGCTTTGAAGCTCTCTTTTCTGTAATTCCATACTCGTGTTGCGATTTTTGCCCAGCTTGACGATACATTTTTTAACCACAATTCCGATCACTAGGAAAATCAAAAGCACAAGTGCAATCGTGCCGCCAGGAGGAGTACTCCAGGTATAAGAAGCCGTCAGTCCGCTGAATACGCCGACCAAGCCGATAACCATAGATAACAGGAGCGCAGCTGCAAAGCTCGGAGCTATCCGTATTGCGAGTGCGGCAGGCAGAATGATCAAGGAAGAGACCAGCAGCACACCAACAATCGGCATAGCCGCAGCTACAATCATTCCCGTAAGAATACTGAAGGCAAGTGAAATCTGCTTGACTGGAAGGCCGCTAGTTCGGGCTGTTTCCTCATCAAACGTAATTTGGTATAAAGGTCTTCTCAGCGTATAAAAGAAAATTCCTCCGATCACAGCAACGCCCAGCATCATATAAAGCTCGGTTTCATTGACCGCTACCACCGAGCCAAACAAATAAGCAGAAAAGCCTTTATTAATGCTCTGGTTCAAGCTCATCAGAACAACAGCGGTAGACAATCCGCCGATCATGATGATCGCAACTGAAATTTCACTGTAGGTTTTGTACGATCGCCGTACATATTCAACTGCAATCGCGCCAAGCACAGCTACAGCAAATCCCATTAGTGCCGGATTGACTTTTAGGACTGCACCAGCTGCCACCCCGGCCAGTGAAACGTGCGATAGCATATCGGCCATAAGCGCCTGCCGTCTAAGCATTAAGTACACACCCAGCACCGAAGCGATTACTGCAATGATTCCACCGGCGCAAAATGCCCGCTGCATGAAGTCGTAGTGCAGCATTTCCATCCTCCGTGCTCCTTTCTTTCCAGCTCAATGATGCGATCCAGATAGCGGCTAACCTCTGACAGCCCATGAGTGACCATGACAACTGTACGTCCATGTGCCTTCACCTGATGGTGCATCAGTTCATAAAACCCGTATCGGCTTTCCTCATCCATACCGGTTGTTGGCTCATCAAGTATGAGCAAATCCGGCTGCTGTGCCAGTGCTCTGGCTATACACAGCCGCTGCTTTTGACCGCCAGACAGCTCGCCGATCTTTCGATGCCGCTGTTCCCACATGCCAACCTGACGTAGGGAGCGTTCTGTGATTTCGTGATCCTCAGGACGCAGCCTGCGCAGCCATGATCCACTGGTATACCTGCCGGAAAGCACAAATTCGAGAATCTTGCTCGGAAATCCACTGTTAAATGAAGCGACCTGCTGGGGGACGTAACCAACTGCCAGCTTGTTCCCATCCTTATTGTAAGTGGACAGCCGAACCTCCCCGCTCCATGGCTGCAGCAGACCAAGCACCAGCTTGAGCAGAGTCGTTTTAGAGGCGCCATTGGGTCCCACTATGGCCACGAACTCACCGGAAAATAGTTCGATGTTAACACCATCCAGACTCGGAATGTCGTGATAGCCAAACACCACTTTATTCATAGAAGCAAGCAGCATAATATTCATGTTCCTTTCAAGCGGATACTATATCCTGCACAGGCTTGCTTTCAGGATGTCGGCATTCCTCGCAGTATCCGTATATTTCAAATTGATGCTTCACGACCTGAAAATGCACTGGTAAATTTGTCAGATGCTCCATGGGGCAATAGTCGAGTGGATAGATCTGATCACAGGACAGACATATCAGATGATGGTGATGATGCTTATGTACATAGCAGCCCAGACGAAATTTCATTCCATCCTCAAAATTGAACTGCTCCAGCACACCCAATTCCTGTAATAATCTAAGATTGCGATAGACGGTATCAAAGCTAAGTCCGTGGTGCTTCAGCTCCAGACTCTGATATACTTCCTTGGCTGACAAAAAGCCGGATGTCTCTGCAAATAATCGCGCAAGCGTTCTACGCTGTCCGGTAATTCGCAGTCCATGATTGGACATCACCTGAATCGTACGCTCCACGCCCCGATCGATCACAGTACATTCCGCCTCCCAACTAATAAGTAATTATTACGATATGGTTATGAAAAGAAAAGCTGCCGCATTGGGAAGCCAATTCGATGAGAACCTTCGTATGCCTTACCCACAATCTCACATTTTCATAACTACAAACGATTAATAGTAATTATTACTTTTTTCATTCTATCAGCTGCCTTGGCTTTCGTCAATGATTTAATCGTAATTATTCCAAAATGGGAACTTTGCCATGAACAAGAGGTTTAGATGAACAGCCATGCAAGCAGAAGCGTGCTTCCTACAGATGTGAGCACTTGTTTACTTGCCAGTGCTGCGGCGAAGCGAATACCGAGTTCCTGACCGATGGTCCACATTGTGACCAGACACGCTGTCAGTGTGGATGCCAGGTAAACCAGCAGGAACGTCTGACCAGCACTTAGCATAGTCAGCAAGCTGCCATTACCCTCGTTAAGTATCAGCAATCCGTCTTTACGCAATATGGAGAAAAGTATCCCGGGGGCCGCTTCACTCGGTAGATGAAAGATCGCCAATAGCGGACCTACACTGCCAGCTAACCATATCAGCCCCCCAACCTGCTCCAGCAAGGCTGCTACCAAACAAATGATTACAAAGATGGGCATCGCCTGAAAAATAAATTGTTTAATGACCGCGCGTACTCTCCAACTAACCCCGCGAAGTGTCGGCTTTTGTAAAAAGGTTGTATGAGCGTAAGCTGGCAGCGCATCAGCAGCCGATCTGACATTCCATAGTCGGGTATGGAGCGCTCCGACTACAAACAAAACGAGTAAATAAGGTATAAATAGCCAAGGATGGCCTGCCGATCCGAAGATAGACAAGGATGCACCGATCTGATAGCTGCAGGCGGAGCCATAGGTAATCATCGATACACACGATTTGCGTGTGCAGGCGCTGCAGGTACGGCTCTGAAATACAGCAACCACATTACAACCGAATCCGCTTAATACCGGAATCAAATCCCGTCCATTCAGTCCAATATACCGCAGCCAACCGTCCAATGCATCGGTAATCCGATCCTTCAAGCCGCTTTCTTCCACAAGCCCGACGCTAATCCCGACCAATAGCACAACCGGAAAAGCCCACAAAAAGGAATACCACCCTAAGGTCAATATCCCATAATTCCCTGCCATGACCGCTTGAAGGATAGCCGGAAATTCGCTAAATAGAGCTTTCAAGGGACGGATGACTGCCTGATCCGCTATGGGCTGCATCCATGCGGAGAAAAGGTACGCCGCGTAAACGGGAACGGCAAAAACCAGAACGGTCACCAGCAGCGATAACCAACTTCCCCATACGCGATGCTCGAACCAGGTCGTCTGGGGACGGACCACGGGAATCTTTGGTGCCAGCAGCGGAATTGCGCTGGACCGCATGGGCTTCGCTGCAGCTATGTCTTGAATCAGGCATTGCTGCTGATGAATTTGCAATCTGCGTGAATCGACGGATGCAACGGGAATACCAAGCCATTCGCGATAATAGTCCAACATTTCGTGCAGCTTGGCCGATGACTTATCTTCGAAGGTTATCAGCAGTATTGCTTTTTTGCCACGCAAGTCCACAGCATCCAGCAGCATCGGAAGCTCGACTTGTACGTGGGTTCCGCGCACCACAAGCACAACCGTGTCTGCCTCAGACAGCTGCTCCAGAGCCAGTCTGGTCGTTGTACTGTCATCCTTCAAGCGGATGCCCGGCAGATCGGTTAATTCCAGCTCAGCAGACAATCTTGCTTTACGGCTCATGACAGTGGAACCGCGAAAGTTCGCTTCCTCTCCTGCTGCATCTCCTGTAAGTCCCCGAAACAATGACGATTTACCGGACGATTCAAAACCGATCAGAACGACACTGCTCGAGCTGGCTTTCACTTGACTCAGCACTGACAATCCTCCCCGCAGCACGATAAATCCTCAAGCAGCATCCCTTGTTTACGGTATTTCTCAATAATCGAAGCATCAAGTCCTAAGGTAGCCGCGATAGCCTGGGCCACAATCGCAAAGCGCTGCCTGAATTTATAAATAAAGCACAGCAGCAAATTATCATGTACAACACCCGGACCAACAACAAATAGCCCTGGCGTCAGCGTTGACTCATCATTTGCATTCAGCCTGACTTCACCCTGTTCGCCTCGCTCAAATAAGGGTCCGATCAAGCTCAAACTTCCGTTAAAGCCTGTGGCCAATAATGGCGGATGCTCCGTTGTGACGAACTGATGCTCTCCTGCTTCATTTTCGCAATAAACGATAAATCCGCCTTCCTCGGTCGGCTCTACCCAATGGACCTCATAACCGCTCATAAACTCGATAAGTCCGCCAGCATTTGCCTCCTTTAATCGATCCTTCGTATAAGGCGTTAATTCCACACTGGGATCGCTGCTGCCCTTTCTTTCCCAACGATTGCTGCGATCAATTACTTTGACCCTCTTATTCAGCCTGCTCAGGTGAATGGCCGCATCAATCCCGCTTTCATAGCCCCCGATGATCACGATTTCTTCGCCATCAATCTGCTTCCACTCGTCTACAAGACTGTTGTGTATGCAATGCTCGGCTCCAGGAAACCCATCCAGACGCGGATATTGAAATTCACCTGCCGCCCATATGACGAAACGACTATGCAGAGGGCCATCCGAAGTATCCACAACAAAACCACCGTCCTCTGTCCGTACAGCTTCTACATCGATACCCGTCTGGATAGGCAGCTTCTTATAATCAGCAACAGCCTGCAAATAGTCGGCATAATCCGCCCCGGAAGGATGCTCCGTTCCAAGTGTGTAGGCCGGCGAGGTACTTAGTGCAATCGCGTTCAAATCCAGCAAGCCATAAGCATTACTAGTAAAGGAAGGGGTGATAAAACGCATTTCCTCCGGCCACAACAAAAATGAAGCCCCTACCTCACTTCTTTCCAAAATAACGAAGTGGGTCAAACCCATATCCTGCAAAGCAACACCGACGCCTATTCCTGCCGGTCCGGCTCCAACGATAATACAATCAAATCGATCCATTACGAAATCAGCTCCTGATTTATATTTATTTTAATAGTAATAATTACAATTTAAATGTATTAAAACATATTTATTTTCAATAGGCAAGCATTGTTTACACAAAAATAGAACCGTACCCGCGAGAGTCTTAACTCATTTCTCTCTGCAGCACAGCTCTCCCAAGAATGCTTGCCTCAATCAGCTTATACCAAACGTCAATTTATGGATGAAGTTGCAGCGAATGAGTCATACTATGGTCATCTTAATGCCATTTGAAGGAGCGACCACCATGATTAGTAATCGTGAGCTGAAAAATGAAATCGAGCAATTAAATGAACAAAATCAGTGTTTAACACAGGAATTGCAATCGATTAAAGAAATGCTCCAAAGCCAGGTCAACAACAGCGGGCAGTCTAATAGCGGTTCAAATTCATCTGGTGATAATGCCAAACAAACCCGCGGCGGCGGCAATGATTCCTCTGGTGATAACTCCAAGCAGACCAACAGACAGGCCGACAGCGGCGGCAGTGATTCTTCCAGTGGCGGCTTCAGGCAGGCCGACAGTGGCGGTAGTGATTCGTCCGGTGGCAGCTCCGGGCAGGCCGACAGTGGCGGCAGTGATTCTTCCAGCGGCAGCTCCAAGCAGGCCGACAGCGGCGGCAGTGATTCGTCCGGCGGCAGCTCCAAGCAGGCCGACAGCGGCGGCAGTGATTCTTCCAGCGGCAGCTCTAGGCAGGCCGACAACAGTGGCGGTGGTGATTCAGAGCAAGCAGATGGCAGCGGACGTGATAGTGATTTTCAAGCTATTGCCCAGGACTTTTCCAAGCTCAAGGACTTAACAAGTCAGTTGGAATTCAAAATGCAAAGCTATATATCCAATCAAACCTCGGGCAAATCACTCAAAGAAGAAGATGTGATTAATCTAGTTCTTGCGATGATGAACGGGATGATCGATTGGACCACAGACCTCATATCCAGACAAAATCAACAATCAGGGCCTTTGCATTAGGAGATATCAACTCCGCCAAGCAGCCAAGGCTCTTTACATAGTCAACCCACAGTGCGAGCAAAACTTCGTATCCGCATCATTGGCGGTTCGGCACCCCTGACAGATTAGACGGATTTCAGACGCTGATGCTTTCTCTTCATATGAGCTTGTAAACGAATATCCGCAAGCCGGACAAAATTTAACCTCACTGGCAACCACCTTGCCGCAGCGGCATTCCTTCATATGGCGGGCTTGTTTGATTTTCTGTTCAATGGACTGGATTTCCTGTCGCAAGGAGCTAATATACTGACAATGGGCGGTCACTTCCTTGTCCGCCTGTTTCCAATTGCCTGCCGAATACGCTTTGAATACCGCTTCCCCAATCAGCTTGCTTGTCTTCTCCTGCTCTTTTTCCTTAGCTGTAATTTGAGCGCGCAGTTTAGTCGTTTCGACTGTCTGCTGCGCTTTTTTGGCTGCGCCCGATGCACCTTGCTTCATCCTGTCAAAAAAAGACATGAGACCTCTCTCCTTCACCTCGTAGTATTTCCTACTACAAAGCTATGAAGCACAGACAGGTACTCATGCCGATTATTCATAAATTAACGGATTTTGTTTATTGCCGTACCGATTTGTGCTAAAAAAAACGGCGCAGCAGGGAAACACCCAACAATACGATGACAATGACGCATATGAGCAGCAGCCTTTTTTCCTGCTTGTCGAACTTATTCATTCGTTCATCCACTTCCCTTATTCCGCGCTTGTTATCAGTTATTCACTATGGGTCTGTAACAGGGATTCCAATACAACAGCTACTCCATCCTGATCGTTGGTCACTGTTGTCAGCTTTGCCTTTCTTTTCAGCTCGTCAATGGCATTCCCCATCGCCACAGGGTACCCGCACACATCAAACAGCTCCAGATCGTTATAATCATCTCCAAAAACCATCACATGATCAGGATGTAAACCTCTGCGTTTTAACACAGGAAACAGGGCAGCTGCTTTGGATACATCCGCATTCATAATTTGTATCAGTCGGCCTTTATCCGTCAACATAATTTTGACGCGATGGCCAAATTCACGGTTCAGCTCAGAGTATATATCATCGTCATTGGACAACAGCATTTTGGAAAGCAGAAATTGATTCAGCTCCTCTCTTGTGCATACATCCGGAAACGGGGTGCCATCTGGAAAACCAAGAAGGCTTGCATGCTCCGGGGTCAAACTGCGATTGCAAAGCATCGTACCCCTTACTTCAAAAGATACAATTTGTCCCGAATTCCGCCTCATAATCGCCTCATAGAGCTCAACCATCGTCTGCTGATCCATCCATAGATGATCCTCTGTATCGTAAGCGGAATCAACAGTATGGGCACCATTATAGTAGATTATACAGCCCATTTCCAGCATCTCAGGGGGTAAAAGCATCTTTAAAGACCGCGCAGGCCTTGCTGTAGCAATGATCATATGAATGCCAGCCTGATAACACGATATGAGGGCTTGAAGACTGCGTGCTGATACTTCGCGGCGGCTATTCAAGAGCGTTCCATCCAAATCCATGACAACAGCCTTTATTACATCCATCGGGACCTCCAGCAGAAAATTTTCACTATGATATCACAGAGACTCCGCTTTGTAAATCAATAGGATTAATGAAATCGATTGTGGCGGCTCTGCTTGTTTTTTTGTTACAATACTACGTGCACACCATAGTTCAGAATCAGCGTGTCAACGAAAGGGAGAGCCAACAGTGAAAGGTTTTATACTCGATTTGGATGGGACTTTATATGATGGGGATGCGCCTATTCCCTATGCGCCGTCATTTATCGAATGGCTGCGCCGTCATCATTATCCCTATTTATACGTAACGAACAACTCGTCGCGTACGCCGGAGCAGGTCGCTGCGCATCTCCGTACAACCGGTATCGAGGCTTTGCCGGAAGAGGTGCTTACCTCATCCCAGGCAGCCGCACTTTATATGCAGGAACGGTCCAGTAATAAACAGGTATATGCGATTGGAGAAACGGGACTTCAGCAAGCATTGCAGGATGCAGGCTTCCAGACGGTTGAGCATGGTGCTCAGCCCGCCTTTGTTGTGCAAGGGATCGACCGGGAATTTAGCTATGCCAAGCTGTCAACGGCAGTTCGATATATTCGCAGCGGAGCAGCCTTTATATTGACGAATCCCGACCATCTGCTGCCGATGAACCATGAGCTGCATCCTGGTGCAGGCTCCATTGCGGCCAGCATAGAGCGGGCCAGTCAAGTAGAACCAACGATTATTGGCAAGCCGTCTCCAATCATTATGAACTATGCTATTGCCAGACTGGGCCTGCCTTTGAATCAAATATGGGTTGTCGGTGATAATCTGCAAACGGACATTCAAGGCGGATTAGCCGCTGGCTGCCGAACCGCACTTGTGCTTACCGGCCTCGTGAAGTCAAGTACGCTGGAAGCACATGAGCAGCGAACCGGTATTCGGGCAGAGCTTGTGTGTGACCATTTGATGATGCTGGCTGAAGCGCTAAGCCAAGAAAAAGAGGGTTGATCAGATGAACCCTACAATTGTTAGTCTTATACGCCATGGAGAAACAGACGTCAACCGCGAGCCTATCTTTCAAGGACAAATGAACAATCCGTTAGCGCTTGAAGGAACCCGTCAAGCCCAGCTGCTGGCTGCGCGGCTGTCATTTCAGAGATTTGATGTGTTATACAGCTCCGACCTGCTGCGTGCCGTGCAAACAGCCGCTATTATCGGGAGGCCACACGACAAGGAAATTCGCACCTCCTCCCAGCTGCGGGAAATTAATCGCGGCGACTGGACAGGGATGAGCTACAAGGCTTGTGCTGCCGCCGATCCTGCGGGATGGCAGGCAAGTCGGGTCAATCCGGAATTCCGCTCTCCGGGCGGTGAATCCTTCGTAGACCTGCATAAGCGGGTTGTTGCAGAGGTTGAACGCATCGCCCTGCTCCATCGCGGGATGCATATTGTCATTGTTACACATGGAGGTCCAATTCGCGCTTTTCTGCGTCACGCAGTTGGACTTCCAGCCCATCATATGCAGTCATTCCAGGCAGCAAATACGTCCATCAGCCGCTTTAAGCTCGAAGACCAGCAGTGGTCGCTGCTGCAATTTAACGACCACGCCCATCTTGAGCCTCACAGTGTTGTATCAGGAGCTTGATGTACCTCGTGCCAGCTGGATTCCTAGACAGACGGGTTCGATGCCAGGCATATGAATATATGAAGAAGGAAGCCTCCATTCCCGCTTTGCAGCGATCCGGAGGCTTCCTTCTTTTTCAAATATGGAGACTACGCCTGCTCATCCAGTGGAAGGCCTTCCTCGCTCAGGCGCCCTTCCTTGGTATCCTTCGCCAGACGCTCCAGCCAGCGAAGCTGGGTGAGGCCATGCTCATAGGAGCAGTACATCATATGCAGCACACCGCGAGGCACGATCGGAATATGCTCCTCATATAAATCCTTCATTTTGCGATTTTTCAGCTTCTGCTCTTCGATTTTCTTTACAATAATCTCATAAATCTTCTCTTGATCCCCATAACCCGAGAACATTAATGCTGTTACCATCGGATAATAGACAGGGGATTTTTCCTGAAATTGCTGCAGCAGCAGCTCTTGAAACAACAGCTTGCCGGATGGTGAAATCCGGTATATGGTCCGATCCGGCCTGCTGCTGTCCTTGACGGTTTCAACGGTCTCGATATAGTCATTTTTTTTCAACTGCTCGATCGCATAGTACAAGGAACCGTCACGCATTTTGATATAATGATGCATATCACGTTCCATCATCGTCTGCTTGATTTCATAGGGATGGCTTTCTTTTTCCATTAAAAGCCCGAGAATAACCAGCTTCATGGACATGGAGCACTCACCTTATTTCTGAGGATTTCGAGTACTGACATTACGCCTTTTGCTTCGTATGCGACGGGATTTCCATCCTCGCCTTACCCATCAGCAAAATGCAGATCAAGGCGGCGACCGCCATAATCAGTGTACACTGAAAAACAATAGCAATCGAATCTGCCAGCCCAATCGTCAGCTTTTCCAATACTTGCGGTGGAATCTTGGCTCTCACATCAGGCTGCAATAGCGCACGTGGATCGATTTGTGCCATATTGGAGCCTGGAAGCAGCTCTGTCAGCCGCGAGGTCAGTGCACCCGTCTGCACACTTCCAAGTATGGTCACCCCGATAGCCGAGCCGATCGAACGAAAGAAGGCAACCATGGACGTCACAGTACCGCGGAACTCAAAGCCTACATTATGCAGCGACGACATCGAGACCACCGGAAAGGATGCCCCGATCCCCAGACCCATAAGAATCATATAAATGATAACCAATGGTCGTGGTGTCAGCTGTGGAGTCGTACCTCCGAATATGCCGAACAGCGATTGGACCCACGCAGGTGAATAATAGGACAACGTCGATAACAATGAGGTTGCTATAAGCAGAAGTGCACACGATACGAGCAATATATTACGGTAAGGCAATTTACTGATAAAGCGGCCTCCGAATACACTACTGACGACAACACCCAGCATCATCGGAGTCAGCACTTGTCCAGCACTCGAAGCTGAGCCTTGATACACGCCCTGAATGAACAGAGGAATGTAAGAAGCGGCAGACATCAGGATCGCTCCATAGAACAGGCTGGTTCCCATACTCGCTGTAAACAGCTTATTGCGGAACAATTTAAGCGGTACGACAGGATCCGATACTTGAGTCTCGATCCAGAGAAATAACGCCAGCAGAATGACAAAACCGCTGAATAAGCTATAGCTCTGCAGAGAGTTCCAGGCGAACTCCTTACCTCCAAGCTCTAACCCGAACATCAGACACAGCACGGAAGCGGCAAAAGTGATGGTCCCCCACCAGTCGATTTTTTGATTCGGATTATTAGGCAGTGTCGCGTGATAAAATAAAGTGATCAGCAGCAGAGAGACTACACCCAACGGCAAGTTAATGAAAAATATCCATTTCCAATTCACATAATCCGTAAAATAAGCTCCAGCCAGCGGCCCCAAAACACTTGAAATACCAAAAACTGCACCGAACAAGCCCTGCATTTTACCCCGCTTCTCAGGTGGAAACAGATCAAATACGATAGTGAACGTAATCGGCATCAGAGCGCCACCGCCAATACCCTGAATCGCGCGATAAACGATCAATTGGAACATACTCGTTGAAGTCCCGCATAAGGCAGAGCCGATCATGAACACGACCAGGCCAAGCAAGAAAAATTTCTTGCGCCCGTACATATCGGATAATTTACCGAAAATCGGCATCGATACGACATTCGCAATCAAATATGCGGAAAATACCCATACAAACTTGTCCAAGCCCCCAAACTCTCCGACAATCGTTGGCATCGCCGTAGAGACAATCGTCTGGTCTAGTGAAGCCAAGAGCAGGCCCAGCATTAATCCGACGATCGTCAGACGGACGTTAGATTTTTTGTTAACCATCATTTCACCCTCATTTTTACTTTTATACTTACGTTAATTATTATATTCAAATTTGAGTAATTAACAAGTGATTAATCAAAGTTTAACAAGGAATAACGACTCATTTTTTAAAAATTACCTTATTTAGGTTTGCTCCTCACTGCCATGTGTCATATAATGACTATATTGAGAAATTGTATTTATATTATAGGGTAAATCGATAAAATTTATCTATTTTTCAATCGGTTTGTATACCCACCTAAGGTACAACCTTTTAGAGAGGAGGGTCCGATTAAGTGAATTTGAACCAACTCGAAACGTTAATTACGATTTCCAAAACCATGAGCTTCCGCAAAGCAGGCGAGCTGCTTAACCTCACACAGCCAGCTGTATCCGCTCAGATAAAAAGTCTGGAGGATGAGTTCAAAACCGTACTTATTGACCGTAACCAGCCAGTCACTCTAACCGACAGCGGACGCATATTCCTCGAACATGCAGAATTAATTTTGCATACGGTTGAGGATATGAAGGAAAGACTGAACGATTTGAATCATACGCCGCAGGGCCATATCCATCTGGGAACGACAACCTCCATTGCGATTCAGATTTTACCGCGGGTGCTGTCTTATTTTCAAAATCAATTTCCATTGATCAAAACGACGATCCACTCGATGACAACCTCACAAATCATGCATAGCGTCGAAAATGGCACCATTGATATCGGCATCACGTATTTATTTGAAAAACA
Source organism: Paenibacillus periandrae (assembly GCF_022458865.1). Classification (GTDB taxonomy): domain Bacteria; phylum Bacillota; class Bacilli; order Paenibacillales; family NBRC-103111; genus Paenibacillus_S; species Paenibacillus_S periandrae. The sequence goes on from NZ_JAJNMU010000002.1 coordinate 463,390, forward strand.
GCCTTCACTCGAAAGCTCGGTGCTGTACTACGATACTTTTGAATTGGTAGTATCACCCGATCATCCGCTCAGTCGCTACGCTCACGTGCCTATTGAGAGGCTGCATGACATTTCATTAATTATGCTTTCGCCTGAAACAGCAGGCCGCAGGTTTGTCGATCAAATTTTCAAACAGCTTAACATCACCCCGCAAATCGTTATGGAGCTGTCCAGCAGCGAAGAGGTGAAGCGAATGGTTGAGCTGAATTTAGGCGCTGCGATTATTTCGAAGATGTCGATTGCTAACGAGCTTCGACTGGGCACCCTAAAGATGGTTAAAGTTCATGAGCTCGAAATCAGCCATCCTGTCGGCGTTATATATAAATCCGGACGCTATTTAAGCTCGGCGCTGCATCAATTCCTGCTGGATCTAAAAGGCATGCAAGAAATACAATTTATTGGATCGGAGTGATTTTTAATGAAATTCGATTTACACACGCATCACGAACGCTGCGGCCATGCCGTAGGCACGATACGCGATTATGTCGAGGCGGGTATTCGTCACGGACTATCGGTCATCGGGATTTCCGACCATTCTCCTTATTTCGGGAGTAAGTTGGAACGGGAACAGCCGGGTATTGCAATGGGCAAAAGCGAGTTCGCGATCTATATTGATGAAGTGTTGAAGCTCAAGCAGGAATACAGCGGCAAAATCGATGTGCTGCTCGGTGTGGAGTCCGATTTTTTCCCTGAGCATGCAGAGCTGTATCGGCAAATATATGAGAAGTACCCTTTTGATTACATTATCGGCTCCGTTCATTTGTCCGGAGGTACGAGTATATTCAACAAGACCCGTTTCCAGGGACTAACCGATGCTCAGCTCGTTGAACAAAAAGACATTTATTACGGTCTGATTGAGCAATCGGCCCGCAGCGGTATTTTTCAGATTCTTGGGCATATTGATGCGATGCGCGCTTACTTTGTACCTTTCTCGGCGGTACCGACCGATTCCGTGGATCGTACGCTCCAGATCATTGGCGAGCAAGATGTGGCAATCGAGATCAACACCTCCGGCAAAACCAAAGCCTGCGGCGGCTGGTATCCGGTTGATGAGGTTCTTGAACGGGCGCTTCATTACGGAGTCAGAGTTACCTTCGGCTCGGATGCCCATGTGCCTGAGCGTGTCGGCGATGACTGGGACGAGGTCAGCAAGCGTTTGAAGGAGATCGGCTTTAAGGAATGGGTGTATTTCAAACAAAAGGAACGTCAAATCGTCCCTTTGTAAGTTCACAGGAGGAAGACGTACAACCAGTCTGCATGACGGGCTAACAAATACCCCTTACTCGGGGTATTTTTGTTATTCCTTTAGCTACATTTAAAAAACAAATGAGTTAAAAGCCTTCAACGACTCCACTGCCAGTCGTTACTTGTGGCAGGGTTTCCGCAATGACTGTATCGACAAGTCACCTTATTTCCCCCGCATGAGTTTGACTGAAAACCTGTCTATTAATACACTCAATCCAAAATGAAACTCATTCTCCCAATTGGTTATTGTGGTATAGGTAGCTAGGCGAATCATATTCGGAAATTGTTCTTTATCTTCGACGTGGTAATACAGGGATGCCGTTTTTACTTGTAATTTCTCCGCTATTTTCCTCATACTTAATTCTTTCAAGCCAATCTCGTCTAATAATTTAAGGGCGGTTTCCAGGATTCGAATCCGGTCAAGCGGAATATGACTTACGCTATTCTCGATTAACGAGTTCGAAATTCGGGTGGTTTGTCGTCTTGCCATTGAGCTCACCTCTTTCACTTGACATGTATACCACTTGTTTGTATTCTAACACTGATGAAGCACAATCCTTCATTGTTAGTGCGTATTCCGAGATATCGTAAGGAAGCCAGCTTTTGAGCTTTACGAGAAAATAGGACTTTACTGAGAGGAGATCATCCAATGAAGCTTAACCATTTGAATTTATGCGTTTACGATCTGTCTGAGGCAATTGTACTTTTTCAAAATCTATTCGACTTTCAACTTTTAGATCAAAAAGGCGATTTCATTGCCGTGATGACCGACGGTCAAGGGTTTACCCTGGTTCTTAGCAAGTTGCCGTCCAACCAAAATGAAGCAGCTCTTTACCCCAAGGACTTCCATCTAGGGTTCTATGTCGATACGATGTCTGAGGTTGATCAATTCTATAAAAAACTGGCGGTAGTCGGCATTGCATCGGAGCATGAACCTAGAATGATACGGGGTGGCTACACCTTGTATTTCACGGCTTTAGGGGAAATTCATTTTGAGGTGACCTGCTATAATTGCTAGGAATTGAAAAAACTTGCCGTTACTTATGTTGCAGTTCTCCGTATCATGTATTCAGCGAATTCGAAGGCACCGATGACACGCTCGTTCAACCATCTTCCGGTCGCGAAAGCCGCAAGTCGTTGGAAATCTATTTGCGGGTGGTGTCAGCTTCGCTGGAAATACCCCTTACTCCGCTGAAATCAGGGAATAAGGGGTATTCGTCATTGCTATTGAATCTGCGTATGCTGAGTCACTTCATATTGAGGCTGCTGGGTCGACCTGGAGTTTCCTCTCACCCATCTAACCAGTAAATAAATAATCGGTGTGCCTACAATAGACATCATGATCTTGACGCCGAACTCTGTACCTGTAGCCGCCACCATGTCGGGAATCGGCATAATTCCGATAAACCCGATCACGAAAAATACCGAGGTATCGAGCAGCTGACACGTAATCGTCGCCACATTGCTGCGCAGCCATAGATGCTTACCGTTGGTTTTCTCTCTCAGACGAGTGAATAGATACACGTCAATATTTTGACTGATCGAATAGGCTACTAAGGATGCGAGCACAATTCTTGGGACTCCGCCCAGAATCGTTGCCAGCTCGGCCTGATTTTCGAAAAACACCGCCGAAGGCATATGAATGACGAGTGTGAACGCTCCAACCATGCAGGCATTCATAAATAACCCGATCCAGATCGCCTGCCGCGCGACCTTTCTCCCCCATATTTCCGATATCGTATCGGCAATAATAAACGTAATCGGGTAGAAGAAAATACCTGCTGTGACATCGGCAAAGCCAACATCGACAATTTTAATCGCCACAATATTGGCAATCATCAACGACGAAATAAAAACTGCCATCAATAAAATCAGCTTTTTTGTCGTCCCATCTATCGGCAGGTAAGGGATTGCCCCTCCTTTGGATAGATCACTTGCTGTACGGCTTGATTTGTTCATGCGCTTACCTCCATAGTTTTGTTTATAGACAGGATGGTCGCGAACTGTCTTGGTACACTATACAATAAACCTTTCATTTGAACAATCTTAAATATCGATCAAATCCTAATGCCCAGCTTTATCTGGGAACCCGCCTACCCATAAGCAAGGCCAACAGGAAGCCGTACATAGCGTGGCCCACGAGCCAGACCACGATTGCGCTCACATCATAAATGGCTGGTGTTTTGGAAGATAACATGGTAGTCAGATACAGCACAGCACCGACGATAACGCTCCATAGAACAAAGGTTTGCACAATCCGCTTGGCATAATCCTTACGTCGAATGAGCTTGTAAAAAACGAGAGCTACAACGGCCGAGATGATCATATGTATAGAAAATTCAGTCGCTTCAGTCAAGGTCAGATCTCGCAGCACAGGTACATAATCCACATTCAGCAAAAGTGTGTATACCCTTATTTTCCATTCAAATTCCACGATTCTAAAAAAAATTCCAATGAATAAACCGGCTCCAATGCCAGCCCAAATCGCTCTTTGCATCATAACTTCCTCCCCCTGCCTTATGAAACTATTTTACCGCGTAGAGGGCTGTGATAGCAAAATTGGTGCTTTCCAGTATTTACACATGCCTGAATCCTGCCAAATGAACTTGACCCTCCGAATAGAGTTAGTACTAACTTAACTTAGAGGGGAAGAGCAGCATGAAAAAATCAGCTTCGTACATAGCGCTTGGACTTGTAGTATTTGTGGGAGGACTCGGTTCGGGAATATCGTTGGCTTCTGGGAACATACAGCAGGTAACTGCTGATTTGTCCCCATTTTATTGGAAGGCTGGAGATACCCGTTATTCAGCCCAGGATGGCTATAACGATGGAACTGAGCAGCTCCCGGGAAGCATGAATTATAAGGGCACCACCTATATCCCTATCCGCTTGGCAGCCGAAACGCTTGGGTACGAGGTGGGATGGGACGACTCCTCGAAAACCGCCACCTTCATCGATCCGGCTCAAAGTGATGATCCTGGCCTGGACCTGCCTGCGCCATCCCAGACGGATTATGCGCCAAACAAGGCGGTGCTCAAAACCTCTTCCGTCATGCTGGAGAAAGCAGATAAAAATGCAGCCGTTGTGCAAACGATGTCAGCGAGTACCAAAGTAACCGTCACGGCAGAGGTAAACCGGGATTGGCTCGCGATTACCGTTAATGGCCGACAAGGCTATATATCTGCCGCAGCGACGGATTACCGGTTCAAGACGGACCGACCCGCATGGGAGCAAAAGGCCGATGCGGTGATTGCCACCGGCTTAAAGTATATCGGCACACCTTATCAGTTCGGCGCCTCCCCCAAGCAGACAGCTACGTTCGATTGTTCGTCATTCACACGGTATGTCTTTGGTGAAAACGGAGTGACGCTTCCGCGTGTTTCCAGAGAGCAAAGCCAGATTGGACAAGATGTAGATATAACCAAAATTCGCAAAGGCGATCTGATTTTTTTCACGACACCCCAACGGAAAAATGAAACAGGACTCCAGCGGATCGGACATGTAGCCATCTACCTCGGAGACAATAAGGTGCTGCATACGTACCGGGTAGGTATTGGCGTCATTGTGACGGATCTGGACGATACTTGGAAGGGACGTATCATTTCGGCTAAGAGAGTCGTAAATTGAACACCGAACAACTTCGACTTTGACAATCATAAATTTGAGGCAGGCACGAATCTGTTGATTGTGCCCTACTCGGTTAAAGAATAGTCCAGAGGCTTCCCTTAAAGAAAAAATCAAGGGGAAGCCTCCTTTTATTGTCACTGTGTAGATAGCCAAATGAATTGTTCAGAAATTGTCCAGAAGGCTTTGATATACTAGGGACACGTTCAAAAGGGAGCGTCGTTGACTCGAAATATGTCAGATGATGCTGTCCTGTTAAATCGAAATAGGAGTGAATGTGGATGAAACTATCTTTAAGTGAAGCCAGATCCGTGAACAAGATTGAGATATCCAGGAAAAGCATCAGTACCTATTGTGTCAAGATTCACGGAGTCCCTGTAAATCGAACTCATGAGGAGGAAATTAGTTATACTTGGAGCAGTAAGCAAGAAGCATTAATATGTGCAAGAGGCATCGGCAAAATGTTCAATCTACCTTCAGAGCTTATCCTCATTGACTCGGGTATTTAAAATAACACCATACAGCAAACAGGACCTAAGCTCATACCGCCTCAGGTCCTTTTTTGCCATTTATTCATCAACCGTTCTAATTATCGCTGCTTCCCAATTGATACCCAACGGCCCGCTTCCAGCCCTCAACGGCCGCCTCGCGTTTCACTTCATCCATCCCCGGCTCATACGCACGGTCAAAGCCCTTGAGCTGCTCCAGCTCGGATACATCCTGCCACACGCCAACGGCAAGGCCTGCGAGAAACGCCGCTCCGAGGGCGGTGGTTTCTATCACCTTGGGACGTGTTACCGTCACGCCAAGCAAATCGGCCTGAAACTGCATCAAAAACTCGTTGCGAACTGCACCGCCATCCACACGCAGCTCGCGCAGATGGATGCCTGACTCAGCTTCCATAATCTGCAGCACATCCTGACTCTGGAAGGCAATGGATTCCAGTGCAGCTCTCACGATATGTGCTCTCTTCGAAGCACGCGTCAGTCCCGTTATCATCCCTCTTGCATCCGGTTCCCAATAAGGCGTGCCCAGTCCTGTGAAAGCCGGCACAAAATATACGCCTTCCGTATGATCTACAGATAACGCAATTTCCTCTGTCTCAGCGGCATCACCGATTATCCCCAATCCATCACGCAGCCATTGAATCACCGTACCGGCATTAAAGACGCTGCCTTCGAGCGCATAATAAACCTTGCCGTTCAGCTTCCAGGCGATTGTCGTAATCAAGCCGTTCAGTGACATGACGGGCTTCTCACCGGTTTGCTTCAGCACGAAGCAGCCCGTACCGTAGGTATTCTTGGCCATGCCTTCGGCAAAGCAGCCCTGTCCGAATAAGGCTGCCTGTTGATCTCCGGCCGCTCCGGCTATCGGAATACTGAACCCATCCCCAAGCAGCTGAGTGTGCCCATATACTTCGCTTGAGGACCTTACCTCCGGAAGCATGGCTATGGGTATATTTAAATCTTTTAATATATCCTCATCCCACTGCACCGTATGAATATTCAGCAGCATCGTGCGCGAAGCGTTGGAGACGTCGGTTACATGCTGACGCCCTTCAGTCAGCTTCCAGATCAGCCACGAATCGATGGTGCCGAACAGCGCATCGCCACGCTCTGCTTTTTCACGAATATCGGCATTTGAATCGAGCAGCCACTTGAGCTTGGTACCGGAGAAATAGGCGTCCAGCAGCAATCCTGTTTTACTGCGAATGGTCGGCTCCCAGCCTTTGAGCTTAAGCTCATCGCACATCGCGCTTGTTCTGCGGCATTGCCATACTATGGCCCTATGGAGCGGCTTGCCTGTGATACGATCCCAAACAACCGTTGTTTCACGCTGATTCGTAATGCCTATCGCTGCAATATCTTCAATTGGAAGCGATTTCACAGCCTCACGAAGAACCTTGAGCTGTACCTGCCATATCTCTTCAGCATCGTGCTCAACCCATCCAGACTGTGGAAAATATTGGGTAAATTCCTGTTGAGCTGTACTGACAATTACACCCTGTGGATCAAATACAATCGCTCGACAGCTTGTTGTCCCTTGGTCAATTGCAACGACATAACGCGGTTTTGTCATCGTGTCTCTCCCCCATTTCAACCCTATTCACGCGCATATTAGTTTTCAAGAAGCAATCTACCACATCCCGTTTTTAACTGTCAACCTTAAGTTATGCCAGGTTAACCCTTTGCAACAATCGCAATCCATTATTGATTAATCGCTCGGCTCGTGATATGATGACGGTAATATTCACACAAAAGACAAGTTAATAAGTGGTCAGAGACTAAGAGTGGACCGATACAACCTTTGGGGAGCCGTATGGCAATTACCTCAGGGGGTGTGGCGGTCTTTTTTGTTGCTCTTTTTGTCAAAAAATACGGTTAATACGAAGGATGGGGTAATGATGAGCTTGAATTTTTCCGGGGAACAACGGTCTGCCTATCTAAAAGCATTGGGAACCGAGACATTGGATATTCTCGTTATTGGAGGCGGTATTACTGGAGCAGGAATCGCATTGGACGCCCGAACACGCGGGATGTCCACAGGACTTATTGAAATGCAGGATTATGCCGCTGGCACCTCCAGTCGTTCGACCAAGCTGATCCACGGCGGATTACGCTACTTGAAGCAGCTTGAATTCAAGCTGGTCGCCGAGGTCGGTAAAGAACGGGCTATCGTGTACGAAAATGCGCCTCATGTCACTACTCCGGAATGGATGCTGCTGCCAATCATCGAGGGCGGAACCTATGGCAAGCTGGCTACCTCTGTCGGCCTGCTCGTGTATGATTTTCTGGCAGGCGTAACCAAGCAGGAACGCCGGGTTATGCTGTCACTGGACGCAACACTCAAGAAAGAACCTTTGCTGCGCAAGGATAAGCTGAAGGGTGGCGGCTACTATGTGGAATACCGTACCGACGATGCGAGACTGACGATTGAGGTCATGAAGGAAGCTGTACGGCGTGGAGTCAAAGCGGTCAATTATGCCAAAGCGAATGAGCTGCTTTATGATAATGGACGTTTGATCGGCGTACGTGTCCAGGATCAGCTGAGCGGAGAAATCGTCGATATCAAAGCCAAAAAAATCGTGAATGCAGCCGGTCCTTGGGTGGACACAATTCGCGATATCGATGGCTCCAAGCAGGGCAAAAGATTGCATCTCACCAAAGGTGTCCATCTCGTATTTGATCAGTCACGCTTCCCGTTAAATCAGGCAATCTACTTCGATACACCGGATGGACGTATGGTGTTTGCCATTCCCAGAGAAGGCAAAACCTATATCGGTACAACAGATACCAATTACACAGGGGATATTGTCCATCCCAGAATGACGCTTGAAGACCGCGATTATATTATCCGCGCGGCCAATTTCATGTTCCCTACGCTCAATCTGACTCCGGCCGACATGGAATCCAGCTGGTCCGGATTGCGACCGCTCATTCACGAGGATGGCAAATCACCCTCCGAGCTGTCACGTAAGGATGAAATATTCATTGCTCCATCAGGTTTAATTACGATAGCAGGCGGCAAGCTGACGGGTTATCGTAAAATGGCGGAGCGGATCGTTAATCTCGTAGCCACACAATTGCAGGCAGAGGAAGGCCGCAGCGCTTTTCCGGCGTGTACAACGGCAAGCGTCGTGCTTTCCGGTGGTGATACTGGCGGCTCACGCGGCTATAGCCAATTTGTTCAAGAGAAGATTGCTTACGGAAAAAGTATCGGGCTTACAGGCGCTGCTGCCGATGTTTTAGTCCGTCGCTACGGCTCCAACGTTGATCGGGTATTCGAGCTATATAAGCAACATAACAAGGAAGCCGAGCAATATGCCATCCCAGGCGAATGGTTCGCCTCCCTGCTGTATAGCATTGAGGCTGAGATGGTCGCAACACCTCACGACTTTTTCATTCGCCGGACGGGTGCTTTGTATTTTAATATTGAGGCCTTACAGCGCTGGAAACAGCCGGTTACAGCTTATATGGCTGAACGGTTTGGCTGGAGCCCGTCCGAAACGGATACGCATGTTCAAACTTTGGAGCGGCATATTCGCGACGCCATAGTGGCGTTGAGTTCAGAATCGAAGTAAACAAAGGGCTATTATTGGTAATCTTGCTGGCTTGCGCGGCGCCACTCAATAATGGCGCCAAATTTCCTTATGGGAGGTAGTGACAGCGACCGCCCCTGCCTGCAGGGCCAGCTCTACCTCCTCCACAGTGCGAATCAAACCGCCAGCGAGTATAGGAATGCTGAGCTTCGCATGCATCTCAGCAATAATATGAGGCATAACGCCTGGCAGCACCTCAATAAAATCCGGCTGGTTTTTCTCTGTAATTTTATAGATCGTCTCAAGAGCCGTCGTATCCAGTAGAAAATGCCGCTGAATAGCAAGCACCTTGTGCTTTTTGGCGGTTACCACTGCCGAGCTTTTCGTCGAAATAATACCTGCCGGCTTCAGGGTCTGACATAAAAACTCAATCGCATACTCATCATTTTTTAATCCATGGATCAAATCGGCATGAATGAGCAGTTTTTTTCCATTGCTTCGAGCCAGCTGTGATACACTCTGCAGTTGAGAAACATGGCTATCCAGCAGTACCAAATATTGAAAAGAGCTTTTGATCAGCAGCTCCAGATCTCTCATCTTCCGTACAGCGGGAAGCACCCTCTGCCCCATGAAGTTCATAACAACACAGCTCCTTCATCATTCCTTCATACATCCCGGCTTTACTGCAGCCTACGTGCTATGGAAGCCTACGCACCCTATAATACTTGGAAATTCACTTTTCAACAACCTCTATGTAGTAAACCTGACCAAATCCCCAAATCAAACTAACATCTGTATATATTCCTATCAAATATGTTAAGATTGATAGGTTGTTTATGCATATACATACTAAAAATAAAAAGGGAAGTGGTTGTAATTCATCGTTCTGCACGTTCAGGCTCATCTCTGTCTATTCGAATTAAATTGTTACTCATATCGTTGTTAATTACCATCCTCACTTTTGTAACCGTTGGTTATCATGAAATGAGAGCGATTGCAACTACCTTCCAGGGAGAAGCACTTGAAAAAGCAAAATCTGACTTGAATACCAGCTATGAACTTATTGACAAAATGTATTCCGGGCCTTGGACTATTAAGGATCAACAACTGTTTAAAGGTGCTCAGTTAATAAACGGAAATACGGAAATCGTTGATTTCATCGGCAAGCTGACCAATGGTAATACGGCCACCCTCTTTATGGGAGACACCCGTGTTGCGACCAATGTTTTTAACGGAGATAAGCGAGCTGTCGGCACTCAAGCATCATCCATTGTTGTGGAAAAGGTATTAAAGGCAGGTGAGCATTACATCGGTACAGCTAACGTTGCAGGTCATACCTATCAAGCTGCCTACATGCCAATTAAGGATGAGAAAGGTGTCATTCTCGGCATGTGGTATGTTGGAGCACCCGATGCGAGTGAGCGAATCCAAGCCTTGATCCAAACACGCACTTATGAGCTTCTACTTATCGCCGTCATTGTCATTATCGCATCGGTCATTCTCAATTTTGTATTGATTCGTCCTATTCTGCGCCGAATTGGAATAGCATCAAGAACACTTCAGCAAATCGCCGACAAAGATCTAACCCAGAATGATTTGAAAATAACGTCCCAGGATGAGAGCGGCAGACTGATGCAATCCGTTAATGGAATGGTACATAACCTACGTTCGATTTTGAGCCAGATTAATGATGCCGCAGTTCAGTTAGCGGCTGCATCAGAGCAATTGCATGCGGGTGCTGAACAAAGCTCACAGGCTGCTGAACATATTGCAGTAGCCGCGCAGCGAGGAACGACAGGAGCTGAGCAGCAGTTGAACAGTATCTATGCAGCATCGAACGCGATGAGTCAGTTCTCCACAAGCTTTCAGCAATTTACGGTAAACAGTGAGGAGGTATCCATTCTGGCCGACAGCGCCTATCGTGCTTCTAACGAGGGTGTAGTTGCCGTAACCGATCTTCTTACTCAAATGGATGCAATAAGCAGCACTGTTCAGGAAACATCCGGTTTTATCAAAAGCCTTGGGGACCGATCACAGGAGATCGAAGCCATAGTCACGATCATCACCACGATCGCCAACCAAACGAATTTACTTTCCCTGAATGCCGGAATCGAGGCTGCTCATGCGGGTGATATGGGTAAAGGCTTTGCCGTAGTCGCCAGTGAAGTACGAAAGCTTGCTGAACAATCCGGCAATTCCGCGCAGCAGATTAAGCAGCTTATCGATGAGATTCAGCTGGACATGGAACGTGCGGCTTCATCCATGCAGCAGGGCACGAGCAAAGTGGCAGATGGAATGACAAAAACACTGCTGGCAAACAAAGCTTTTGATGTCATTCAGCAATCCGTATCGAATGTCAAAGTGAAGGTGCAAGAAGTAGCTTACGATATCGGGCAGATGTCTGCTGGAAGCCAGCAAATCGAGCAATCCATCGATACGATTCATCATACTGCACAGGAAGGCGCCAGTGTAAACCTGGAAACCTCTTCTGCCAGTGAACAGCAGCTGGCATCGTTAGAAGAAATCACCGCATCCTCCCGTTCCCTGGCGGTGCTGGCAGAGGAGCTGCATAGCGTACTCGGTAAATTTAAACTTCAGTAATATCCAGAGCTAAGGGATATAATCAGTTACTATTATGTAGAAAACTATCACTTCACCCTCAACAGGAGTGGCTGTGATAGTTTTTTTACGAGCTCACTTTTTCTTGCTTTTTCTTCCAAATAGCAAAGGAAATGCAAATTTCTTGGTTCCATCCTTTGATTTTCCTTCCCGGTCAAAATGCAGGGTCGCATTCATTTCCCCGCCTAATATAATGAGGATACTCGATAAATACAACCAGGTCAGCAGTACGATGATCCCACCGATACTTCCATAGGTTTTAGTATAATTGCCAAAATTATTTACATAAAACGAAAACAAAATTGAAGCCACGACCCAGCCTAATGTTGCAAATACCGCTCCCGGGATGACCTCACTAAAACGAAGCTTCAGATTAGGCGTGTACTTATAGAGCAGCACAAAGGCACTTACCATCGTAATCAGCGGAATCACATATTGGGCAATTCCCCACAGCATTTCAAAATTACCTGGCAATTGCGCAACTCGATACATGGTCTCACCGATGACTTTACCAAAAATCAGCAGGATCATGCTAAGAAAAATCAATACTGCCAAAATAATCGTGAAAATTAACGATATGCCTCTTGCCTTCCAGAATGGGCGATTCTCCTCCACATCGTAAGCCTTGTTTAAGGCTTTCACCACCGCATTGATCCCGTTTGAAGCCGACCACAATGTAGCCAACAAACCGATAGAGAGCAAAGAGCCGTTGCGCGATTGCTGAAGCTCTGTAAACACGTCCACAATCATCCGATCGGAAAGCTGCGGCAGAACGCTGCTAATATTGTGGATTGCATCACTTACGCTAATATCCGAGTAGCTCAGGACAGCAAAAACGAAGATAAGGAACGGAAAGAACGAAAGAATTAAATAATAGGTCAGCTGCGCTCCCATGGCAGGAACGTCGTCATCTTCAAATCGGCCATATAGGTTTTGTGCAAAGCTCATTAATGAAAAATGCTTTTTCTTCATACCGAGCGCTTCCGAGGACTGTGGCAATCGGGAATGCTGTGTCCATTCAACGGACGGTCCTGTTTTCTTTGCAGGTTCTACGGCTTTTACCATACAACATCCCTCCCCCTACTTCGTTATAAGCACGAACAAAAGTGGTTTTTCCTCTTTCTTACCCCATTTGAGAGGAAAGCGACACAGCCTGCAGGAGCAAATCCGATTCTATATGTACTTTTTTCAATATGTAAATGATGTAACTTATATAGAAGGTTTACGAAACGTTAGCATGAAAACGGTCTCTTTTTCATTGCTGGTAAAGGTAATATCTCCTTCGTTATTAAGCATGATCTGCTTGCATATGGCCAAGCCAAGACCCGTACCATTTTCCTTATCCGTCACAAATGGGTTGAATATGGTGCTGTACAGCTCCTCAGGTATTCGCGGCCCATTATTAGCTACCTGAATATAAGTATTCAAGCTGTCATCGACGATGGAAATGCTCATTTTTTTGTCGCTTTTCAGCTCGGATAAGGCGTCAATCCCGTTGTTTAGTATATTAGACAGCACCTGTTGAATGCCCATTTTTTGAACATAAAGCATCGCTTCCGGTGGAATATCCAGCTTCAGGTCAACATTTTCGTTAATGAGCCGCGGGTTTAACAACGACAAAATATAATCGAGCACCTGCTTGACTGAAATATGTACCATTTCTTCATCCATGATCGGCTTTCTCGAAAAGCTGAGAAATCCGGTCACCTGCATCAAAATTTGCTCGCATTCATCCTCAATAAAGCCGAGGTAGCTGTCGGCGCGTTCATAGTTATTATCTTGAATATTGTGCCGCAATAATTTTAAAAAGCCTTTGATCGAGGTCATCGGGTTGCGAATTTCATGCGCCATGCTCGCAGCCATCTTGCCTAACAACGAAATTCGATCATCATGCTGCAGAGTGAGTGCGGACGAATTGTCCGTACTCGGCGACAAATGATTTTTCCTACATTTGTCAAAAATTAAAACTTCCATATCATCGATTCTCGAATTCATTCGTTTATAGGCTGCCAACGTCAAGCTGCTTTCCTCAACCTCAAGCAATGTTTGCCGCCATAGCTGGATTGCCCAAAAAAGGAATGCCACGCCGTCTTCACGCTTTTCAAATGCAAGGAAACCTTCCATCAAGCTGCGCTGAAAGGGGTGGGAATCAGCATCGATATGAAATTCAGTTATATAATTGAAACCTGCTTCCCCAAGATTGTACAAGAAAGTCGCATCATAATGGTTTGGAAAACGTACACTAAATAGCTCGGACCAATGGAAAATATAAGCAGGCTTCATACTTCGAACATCAGTTAAGAAATTAGGGTTATCCATGGAATTAACCTTCCTGTTTGTCAAGATGTTAAAGATCTTATACGTAAAAAAACTGCCCGAGAGGACAGTTCTGTTTGTGTTCTGGAGGAAATAAACAGGCCTTGGTTATAGTCCCCAACATTATTTGCTATATGGTAGATTTTATCACATACTTGTAATAAAGAGCTACTTGATTTATCCGGATACGATCATAATATTAGCATAAGGAATGGTATCGCCTGTTCGGATTACTGCACGCGACTCTCCGCATATATCCTTGAATTGCTGGTGGGATACGATTCGAAAAGCTACGTCCGGCAGAGCTTCGGTCAGCTCACGATAGCGTTCAGGACTTGCCTGTCTCATCTCTTCCGTAACAATGATCGAATCAATCTCAAATTCACCGTAAATGGCTCGGACCGTATCCAACACAGTCGGAATTCCATCCGTCAAAGCCAGATCAAGCCGTTCAATGCCCATAGGCACTGGAAAGCCACGATCACAGATGGTCAGCAAATCGGTATGGCCGGTTTCAGTCAAAATTCGATTTAAAGTCGGATTTAAAATCCCTCCTCGTTTCATTCGGTTCCCTGCCTTTCTGCTAATGCCCGCTCACGCTGCTCGGCCGTAATTTGCTCTCTAATTGAAGGAACAGGACGCTTCAGATAAAAGGTAGTTCCTATATCCGCTTCCTGACCTGCTGATCCCGCTCCAGTAACACCAACTAGCTCCCAGCCCTGGCGACCCAGTACATGCAGGTCATTAAAATCAGTTGCCCGGCAATATTCCCACTTCATCTTTATCAAAATCCATTGCCCCTATTCGTATTGAATTGCTATACATTCGAGCTTTTCCATTGTTAATATTAACTTTATCAGCACGATTATTTTTCGTCAATGAGAAACCGTTGGTTGAAATCCGTTATGATCATAACTAAGCCTTATGCAGTCTTAACGCATTGCATATGACAGTTACAGAGCTGAGCGCCATAGCCGTGCACGCCATCCATGGTGCAAGATAGCCCATCATCGCAACCGGAATCGCCAGCACATTATACAGCAGCGAAAAGGCGAGATTTTGACGAATGATTCTTAACGTTCGTTGACTGATGACAAGAGCGCGGACCAGCCCGCTAATATCATGCTTCAAAAGTACGATATCTGCAGCTGCTTTGGAAATATCCGTTCCATTGGCGACGGCGATTCCGATATCTGCTGCGCTCAAGGCAGGTGCATCATTAATCCCATCGCCCACCATTGCCACTCGATGCCCCTGCTCTCGCAGGCTTTGTACCAGATTCGCTTTATCTTCAGGCAGCATGCCCGCGTATACCTGACTGATTCCCGCTTGTTTGGCTGCATAATGTGCTGTCGATGCTCGATCGCCTGTCACCATTCTAACGTCCAATCCCATTGAAGTCAGCTGCTTGATCGCTTTGCGGGCTGTCGGTTTAACCGGGTCACTAAGTGCTATAGCTCCGACCCATCGCCGGTCTACCGCAATCCAGATGACCGTGAAGCCCTGCCGCTCCCATTGATCGACCAGACCGGGCTGTGGATGTCTCCGTTTCCCCTGACTAGCCATTTCTACCCGCGGGAGGCCTGCTATGTCTTCAGCTTCCAGCCATTGACGTGTGCCTAACCATACAGCTCTGTCATCTACGACTGCACGAATTCCACAGCCTGGAATCGGCTTGAAATTCTCACATTGAGGAATTGTGATTCCTCTGCGCGACGCTTCTTCCACTACAGCCCTGCCTAAGGGATGCTCGGAAGGCTGCTCCGCACCCGCTGCCATACGCAGTATGAAGGACTCGTTTGCTGCAGCCCTATCTTCCATAGTTAGATAAGTGCTCCGGCTACGAGCATTCACTGAACGTTTCTCAAACGGCAGAACCCGAGCAGAACCGGAACGGGTTATAACATCAGCAGCCCACACGTTGGTAACCCTCGGGTTTCCCCCTGTAATTGTCCCTGTTTTATCCAGCAAAATCACATTGGCTTGCGGCAACAGTTCCATTATTTTACCCTCTTTAATTACGATACCCAGTTGTGTCGCCCTGCTGGAGCCGACCAGAATCGAAATCGGTGTCGCCAAACCAAGAGCACAAGGACAAGCGATCAGCAGAACGGCTATCGCCTTTTCCAATGCGCCTCCGAGCTGACCCGGCTCAAGGACCATATACCAGGTGATAAATGCAGCTGCAGCTAATACCATAATAATCGGCACGAATATACTGGAAATTTGATCTGCCATTCTTTGAATGGGGGCTTTGGTGCTCTGCGCTTCCTCTACAAGTTTAATGATTCGTGCCAAAGTCGAATGCTTTCCTACTTCGGTCGTTCTAATGCTGAGCATACCGCTGCCATTTAATGTGCCAGCAGTTACCCGATCCCCGACAGCTTTGTCGACAGGCATGCTTTCCCCTGTAAGCATCGATTCATTAACGTTCGAATACCCTTCTATAACCTGACCATCTACGGGCAGACTTTCGCCTGGACGGACGATAACGGTGTCGTCGATCATAACCTGGGACACGGGGATCCGCTGTTCCCGGCCCTCTCTTATGATGGAAGCCATCTCCGGCCTGAGACGGTGAAGCTGATGTATGCCGCTTAGCGCTTGCCGCTTGGCCAAAGCTTCCAACCATTTGCCCAACCAAACAATCGTAATAATCATCGCACTCGCATCAAAATATAACGGGACATGGCGTCCATGGCTACCGGTCATCATATTGCCGTGGCCAATCATCGATACACCATGAAACAACAAATAATGGCTGTATATATAAGCAGCGGAGGTACTGATTACAATCAACACATCCATGTTGACACTGCCGCTTTTTATAGAACGATAAGCTCCCGTATAGTACGGAAGTCCGAGTATGAACTGAAGCGGTGTCGCCAAAGCCAGCTGGAACCAGGGATGCAGCAGCAGCTCCGGAACCCAGACTGAGGCCGTCCACTCATGGTGTGCAGCCATTGCCCACAGAAAAGGAAGCGTAAGCAGCAGAGACATCCCAAACATCATTCCGCTGCTGATGCCGCTCGTTCGGGCATCGGCCCCGGTGCTCCCGTCTGAATGACGTTCCTTGGCTGTGAACCCCAGCTGTTCAATTCTCGTTTCGATTCGCTCCACACTGATTCGATCCGGGACAATGACTACTGAAGCGCGACTTAGGGCAACATTTACATGAATTTGTTCGATTCCATCCATTTTGGCTACAACTTTCTCGATCCTTGCCCCGCAAGCTGCACAGGTCATGCCGTCTACATCCAGCGTCACATGCTGAAGCTCAATGTGCCTGCTCATGGCTTCACCCCATTCTCCCCGAAATCCATGCCCATACCGTTTCAATATATGGACTGGCCGCGAGGTTCATGCCAGGAGAACAACAAAAAATCCTTTATCCGGTTTGAGCAGGCAGTGACCAGCCCCTGTCATATCCGGGTAAAGGATGAATGAGTGCCTATGATAGATCTTATGACTTTTGCAAGTCAACAGAAGCATCCGCATATTTTTTACGTCCCCACACAGCGGATAAGACGAAGCTGATTACGAGTACAATTGCACCGAACGCATATGGAAGATTGAGATGAATCTCATACAAGGTTCCGGCGACAGCAGGCCCAAATATATTGCCCAAGCTCATGTAAGCATTGTTCATACCCGCCACATACCCTTGCTCCTCCCCTGCCATTTTGGATAACAGCGTATTGATCGCCGGCCGCATAATAGAAGTTAATGTAAAGAACAGCATCGTCACGATCAGTACATACCAGAAGTTGCCTGACAGCAGCATCAGCACAAGACAGGCTGCCGATAGTACGAACGTAACATGAATTAACAGCTTCTCACCGAACAGTTGAATTAATTTACCGATCAGCAGAGCTTGCACCAAAGCACCGATTAATGCGCCTATCGTAATCAGGATCGCTATATCCCTGACCGTATACCCATACTTGGCATCAACGAACAAAGGAAATATCGCTTCAAAATTAGCCAAACCAAAGGTCAATGCAAAAATTAACAGCAGCAATATAAAGTAAGGCGCTTTAAAGGAAAGCACAAACTGCTTGAAAATACTTTCACGCTTCACCCTAACCTGTCGCGCAGCTAGCTGCTTCTCTTTGGAAAGCGACTCTGGCAGGAAAATTAAGGATCCAATCAAGGCTAAAGCCGCAACTCCGGCAGATACGTAAAAGGGCGCCCGAATCCCGAATTCGGCAAGAAAACCTCCGATACCAGGACCGATAACAAAACCGAGCGACATGGCAGCTCCGAGAAGCCCCAGACCCTTACCTCTCTTCTCCACACTCGTTACATCGGCAATATATGCCATCATGGAAGGGATCATGGCTGCCGCTCCGACACCACCTATTAGTCTGGACAAATACAGCAGCCATATTTGATCAGCCATAGCAAACACCAAATTCGATATCGTGAATAATCCCATACCGGTGACGATCATAATCTTGCGTCCATATTTATCAGACCATTCCCCAGCAATTGGGGAAAATATAAATTGAGTCAAGCCAAAGGCCGCTATCATATAGCCTGCAGCCTGGCCACCAGCATTAAACTCCTTCAAGTATTCAGGCAATACAGGTATAATCAAGCCGATCCCGAGCATAGCGATAAATATATTTATCATTAAAAAAACGAGCGGCATGGTTTTATTTTCAATTGCATTCATGGTGAAATCTCCTTATTCTTATTTCGGTTTGAATGGCATAAGCCTGGCTGCAAATACTGCTGAAACCTTTCGAAAATCTCCTCATTGCTTAGCGGGTCATGCTTCTCTCCCCATTTAAACAGCAGAGCCGTATACAGCTCGGTAATAAGAAATGCAGTAAACTCCACATCGTTCGGCTCCATGGAGCCCGTATCCATCAGCTTGATAATCAGCTCCTTGAGCTGGTCAAAAGCAGTGTTCTCGATCCGTGTGAGACCTTCCTTGACCTCTTGCGTATGAAATGCTTCCGCCTCCTGCTTGAGCTTGCAAAACAAGGGGTGCCGCTGCTGGTAGCTGGACAGGTTGCATATATAATGGTGCAGTGTTTCAATATTCGGACCATACGTATCTATCGCTTCCTCAGCAAATCTGGCGAACTGCTTGAGCTCATCGTCTACGATACAAGTGAACACCTCTTCTTTAGTTTTGAAGGAAAGATAAAAGGTTCCCTTCCCCATATTGGCGTATTTGGCTATATGATCGAGCGTTGTAGCCTTGTAGCCAAAGTTCTGGAATGCCTCACGGGCCGCTCTAATAATTTGCTCACGTCTTCCGCTTCTATCCATATCTCTATCCTTTCCGAGTCTAATATAGCTTTTCTGAATAGTTGACTACATCATTTTTTGGGTCAAAGCTTATTGTAACCAAACCCGCGCCTGCATGCAACCTTACACCTCAACATCCAGCAATATGCTATAACAGCAAAAAAGAGGCAGCCGCAGCTGCACTCTCGATTATCGTTCATTATGATTTTTGCAAGGAGGCCATAAGACCCAAGGATCCTTGCTCCTCTTCAGCCGGTATCAGCCCGTCCTCCACCAGTACCCTGAGGAATGCATTGGCGACCATGGGGTCGAATTGTGTTCCACTATGTCTGCGCAGCTCCTCGGCAGCAGTCTCCATGGAAAGCTTCTGCCGGTAGGAACGATTCGTTGTCATCGCATCAAACGCGTCGCACGCCGCCAAAATTCTGGCTCCAAACGGAATTTGATCACCCTTCAAGCCAAGCGGATATCCTCGTCCATCCATGCGTTCATGATGATGCCTGACCATGGCTGTCGCACCGATTTCCTGTAATCTTTTAATATCCTTAATAATTTGGTAGCCATCCTCGGCATGCTTTTTCATTACATCATATTCTTCCTCTGTCAACCGGCTTTCCTTTTGCAAAATCGATTCCGGAGTTCCAATCTTTCCTATATCATGAATGAGTCCCGCCAAATGAACGGCTTCTATTTCCCGCGAGGAAAGTCCCAGCTCGGTAGCAATCCTTTTGGCATAATTGGCGACATTGTTGGAATGAAAGGCCGTGTAGGGGTCACGAGCATCAATGCTTTTGGAGAATGACAATATCGTATTCATGAACAGCTCTTCAAACTCTACCTTTTGCGCAAAATTACGCTGTGATACAACCGCCACCCTACGAATCAGCATCGAGATCAGCAGCAGCGCAGCAGCACCAATGACAGGAATCCAGCCCGTTTCGCTAAAAAACAGCCATATTCCCATTACAGCGGCAGCAAAAATCGACACCAGGTATACGTTGGCTACATACAAGGCAACGATAACGACAGGAACCGCATATAAACCTAATAGCAGTGGAGAAGAGTAATACATATGCAGCCAGACAGCAGCACCTATAGAGAGCACCATGAGTACCCAGAGGGACACTGTCGTCTTTTTACCGAGAGATACCGGACAAAAGTGATCGTTACCTGTTAGGAACAGGTTGCGGACTTCCTTTTCTGTATCAGGCCCCTGTAGTCCCAGCCTGCTCATCGACAGCTTATGCAAATCCATCTCATTTTTCAATATACTCGCCTCCCATCGTTTCAATTATACGCTTATGTAGGAATATTGACCTATATATCTTTACCGTACACCTGTTTATTAAGCCTTGTCAATGCTATATTTTGTGAATAAAAATAGCTTCCGATACCCACGCGGGTGGATTCAGAAGCTAAACATGGCATTAAAATTTAATGCAGACCTCATGAGCCCTTTTTTTCCAACTGCGAATTTAGCAAATCAAGACTAGATGCAATCTTATCTAGCTCGTCTGTATCAAGATCGCTAAGCACGGTATGAAAAAATTGTTCATGATAAAATTCGACCTTGTTTTTAATTTCATCCATTTTTTCGGTCCTTTGAATCCAAATGACTCTGCGATCAGTTTTATCCCGTACTCTTTGAATCCATTCATCCCGTTCCAAACGGTCAATAATACCCGATACCGTACTGTATGAAAGCTGAACCGCTTCTGTAATTTGCCCAATGGTCTTCGGTTCCTTATAAATTTGACCGATAATTATACCTTGTGGCTTGGTCAGATTAAGCTCCTTCATGAATTTTTCAAGTGTTGCATTATATAAACGGGTCAGCATGTGAATAGATTTGGAAATATGCATAGCTTGCTTCATAGACAGAGCCCCCATTCTGGCGTCATTTGTTGATAATTGTTCAAACTATATCATATTATTCGAATGTCGCCAAGAAGAGGGTCTGCTAATTCATCAATAAAACTATCATTTACGATATGATTACTGGGTCAAAGAAGCTAATAGCCGTTTAGCCTCCCCTATTGGCGTTGTAATTGTTTCATAGATTTTCAATTTAAGCGGTGACTCCAGCTGATCGGAGCTGCCGTTAGTGAAGTAAATAGTCTGGTTACCGCTCATGATCCGGTCCGGTCCACTGAGCAGTAAGGTTTTGAAAGCAATGCGTTCACCAGCAGGATTATCCAGCTCAATCAGCAGCTTGGGATTATTCTCTTCCGTCACGACATTGTCCGTTGTGTTGATATCCATTAATGTCTTCAGTTTGTACGTATAATTATAATCTTTGGTGGAAGCATTTTGCGCAATAATCATCGATAAGGCCCATGAGTTCAACTTCACATTATATGGATACAAATTTAACTCAGTATCGTTAGGCACGGTTTGCTGCACACCTACATTCAATTGTGCAATCGAAGCCTTAAAGCCCGATTCTCCCTGGGATTCCTGCAGCTTGAAGTTAAATCTCTCAGCTTGCTCGGAGATCGGCATTGTGAAAGCATAGGCAACGGATACTCCCATACCCGGCAGTACTTCTTTTACAGTGCTTGGCAGCACGTTCCCGGTATACGCAGTTCCTGAACTATTCACCAGCTCAGTCCCAAGCGCAGGAATTGGCAATGGACTATCGCTATTGTTCATATATTTCAAATTGGCCACGACAGTTTTATAGCTTTGTCCTTCGTTCTCATACCAATCTGCCCGTACCAAGGAGACAGCAAGCTTGGGATTGACGGCTTGACTAACGGCATCAATCGTTATGGGCGTGCCCATTTGATAAGCTGGCAAGCTGACTGCATTCGCATCCTCAGTTGGCAGATGGAAGCCAATTCGTCCGGTATAATAGGATTGCGGTGTCGTTTGACCTTGCTTCAGAAAGCTTTCAGGTGTTAACACATAGAAAGCCTCCGGCTTTATTCCGGCATCCGTTGAAATGGTGTAATACAAATACTGGCTTTCTCCAGGATTCACGCTGATCGGTTTCTGCTCGACGCGCTTACCTACAAACGATTGTCCGCTTGCTTTGCCGCTCAAAGTAAAATCAGGCACGGTTTCTGTAAAGCTGCTCGAATTATTTACCTTTAACTGCACCACATAGGTCGGTTTTTGCTCTGTAAATTGCGTCGACAAACTTACTGCTGAATACGTAAGTGATGAAGTGATTTCAGGTAAAGTAAAGGATTGTCCCCAGCTTAATAGAGAAGCATCATCAATAACAGCATCGCTGCCTTTCCAGACAATCGATCCGATGCCTGCATCAGCAAGTACGGTCTCCTGCTTGGGGTATACATTCATATTAACATCTACCCATATTAGATCTGTCAAAGAGATTTCATTTTTTGCATCGATCTCCGTCATGTAACTAAGCTCGACATTGCTTTGCGGCGAGATCGATTTGGCATTGGCTGCACTCGGCTGAAGCGTATAAGAAGTACCGTCAGCTGCTTTGGCGCGCAATTCAAAATCAGGAATACGTACAATAGCTCCCGAGCTATTTGACAGTTTAATAACGGAACCGATTCTCCAGCCTCCAGCGGTCTTTTCCAAAAGCACATTTTTCACTTGAGCCTGCGTCATATCTGTAATACTATAAGTCGGTGACGCGACCACAGTAGGCACAGGCACAGCTGCGTCCGCGAATGCAGGAGAGACAGCTAGCACAACCGACGAGGCAATCATCACCGTAGAGACGGCCTGTTTCCAATATAATTTCATTGTAAATCCTCCCAAAATCTGATTTAAGCTTTATTCTTTAAGCCTTCAACACGCCATCCTTTTCCAAGCTGATTGTAGCCGGAGGCTTAGCCTCCGCTGCTGCAGGGGCAGGGGCAGCCTTCCGCTTTTCTCTAAGAAAAAAGACAACCGGTATACACAAGAATGCAGGAATCGCGGATATATAGAAAGTATCGGCAATAGCTCGAATCATGGCTTCCTTCTGCATAATTCCCGCAAGGTAAACAGCTGCTGTCCCACTAGCAGTGGTCGTATCCACGCCCCATTGATAAATGGCTCCTGTCATTGCTGAGATCACATTACTCGCGGCCAATGAATCGACAGGGACGCTTTCGCTAATATGCTGGTAATGAACGAGTTGACGACTGCTCATAATTGATGTAAACAAAGCAATCCCCATCGATCCTGCTACTTGCCGGACTACATTGGATAATGGCGACGCATTGCCCACTTGGCTCGTCGGTATGGACATCATACCGGCAGACGTTAACGGCATCATCACTAGTCCAATACCGATGGCACGAATGGTCAAGATAATATTAAGCCAATGATTTGGCGTATCGGCCGTCAGCATATGAAGCTCCATCGTCGTAAAGCCAAGAGTTGCCAGTCCAATTATCCCTATGGGAATAATGCCAAACTTTTCTGTCAGTTTACCGCTGATCGGCATCATAAAGGCCATCGCTATCGACTGAGGCATCATGAGAAGCCCTGTATCCATCGCGGACATGGACTGTATATTTTGCAAGTAAAGTGGAGTCAGAAAGGTACCCCCGAGCATTCCCATCATAACGAGACTACCGGCAATGGTACTCATCGTAAATTGTGGATTTTTAAATATTTTCAGATCCAATAATGGATTCTTACTGCCGAGCTCAACCCAAATCAACAGCAGCAGACTGAAGAAGGATACAAATAGCAAGCTAACAATGAATAGCGATGTCCAACCTTCAGACTGTCCTTTGGATAATGCGAGCATCAAGGTTCCAAAAAACAGAATGGAAAGTACTGCGCCTGCCATATCGAACTTCATATCCAATTTTCTTGGTGAATCTTTCAGCAAAATTTTGCCCATAATAAAAGCGAACAACCCGATTGGTATGTTAACAAGGAACAACCAACGCCAGCTGTAATACTGAATCATATAACCGCCTACAGTTGGTCCAAGCGCGGGTGCTACCATCGCTGCGACGCCCCATAATCCAATAGCTGTTCCCACTTTTTCACGTGGAAATGTCGTGTAAATGATCGACATGCCGACTGGCATAATAAAACCACCGGCAAGCCCTTGAATGATACGGAACAAGATCAGGGTGGTATCGCTCCAGGCAATCCCGCACAGAACAGAACCAATGGTAAAGCCAAGCACCGAGTAAATAAATACGTTTTTGTTGCCGAACCGTGCTCCCAGAAAACCACTCATTGGAATAACTACAGCTGCAGCCAGCATGTAGCCGGTAATAACCCATTGAACGGTTGGCACATCAGAGCCGAATACGGCAACGAATTTCAGCAGTGCAACATTCATCAAGCTGCTGTTCAGAACGGAAACGAAGGTACCAAGCACGATGGCAAAGAGCCCAAACCACATGCTGCTGTCACTCTTGGAATCCGCCTGCAATGTCGAAGCGTCAGCCATAATACTGCACCACCTATTCCACTTTCAATTTAGCGCCGTCAACGATGCTATCGCTGGGAGTCACTGCGATTTGCTGCTGCGCTTGCAGATTGGCATTCGCTTCTATATAGACCCAATCCTGATTTTTTTCCGTTGTCTTGACTTCGATCTTATGAGCCGTTCCGTTGTCTACCTTGATGACATATTCTTTGCCGTCCTTCTTGATGATCGACGATTTAGGAGCCTCAAGGCGAGCTTTGGCAGCATCCTTCAGATGCACCTCAGCGACAGTTCCGGCAAACAGGAGACCATCCTTATTGTCCACAGTAACTTTAACCGGGAACGTATTGCTGTTGGCATTCGAAACCGGACTTACAAAGGAAATCGTGCCAGGGAACGTTTTATCCGGTACATTGGCCGCCTTCACATCAACGGCAGTTCCTGCTTTGATAGAACCGATTTGCGTGTCCGTTACACTAAGCTCTACCTGTACCTGATTCATATCCACAACAGAGAACAAGGCGACACCCGGCTGTGCCATTTCGCCAGGCTGTATGCTGCGCTTGATGATAATGCCATCCGTTGGCGACGTAATGGTTGCATTGTTGACAGAATTACTCGCTAATTGAACAGCAGCGTTCAAACGATCCAGATCGGCTTGCAGGGCCATTATCGTGTTGCTTGTGGCTCCCGCCTGTGTCAGCTCAAGCTTCGCTCTTGCAGCATCGACCTGTGCAGCCGCTGCCTGACTTGAGGCCTGAGCCTGCTCATAGCCAGTTCTGGCCTTCTCGTACTCCAGCTTTCCGCGATCGACGTCCTCTTTCGTTACGGATGAAGAGCTGTCAAACTGATTGCGAAGCCTGTTGTATGTGTTCGTTGCCAGTTCAAAGCCGGCTTTGGCCTGCTCGACTGCTGCGACGGTCTGCCCTTGGGCTGCTTCAGCCGCGCGGACAGAACTTTCAGCTGCTTTAATTTCCTGCGAACGTGCACCTGACTGCGTATCGGCAAGTTTGGCATTGGAAGCCACCACTCCCGATTCTGCCTGCTTCAGCTGTTGAACCAGATCATCGGTCTCAAGCTGTACAAGCACATCACCCTTTTTAACTGCAGCACCTTCATTTACATTTACAGTGGATACTTTTCCTGAGATTTTGCTGACAATTTTCACTTCTTGATCCGGATTGATTTTACCGCTCCAACCAGCGTCTGCGAGCTGACCCAGCTTCATTACCTTCACGGGTGCTTCAGCTCCTGCACCATTAGCCTGGCCTCCTGTGACAGAAGAACCACAACCGGACAATGCGCTCACCAGTGCAAGCGACAGTACCGCCGGAATCCAAATTTGATGCCTTGTTTTCATTGTTTTGCTCCCCTTTATCAGTTAACCTTAATTATGGTTGCGTGCTTTAATTTTTAACCCTGATCTTGATCACACTGCTAAGTCCCGGCGATAGTTCAAAGCCTTGTTGATTATCAATGGAAATTTTAATAGGAACCCGCTGCGTCACCTTTGTAAAATTACCGCTTGTATTCGACGCAGGCAGCAATGAAAAGGTAGATGCTGTTGCTTTGCTGATCTCTTGGACCTTTCCAGTCAAGGTCAATCCTTTGAAGGTATCTACTGTAATTTCTACCGGTTGACCTACTTGAAGTCGATGAATTTCTGTCTCCTCGATATTGGCAGACACATAAAGCTGGCTTTGATCGACGACCATTGCCACCGTTTGGCCTGGAGAAGCAATTTCGCCTGTTTTGATTAATGATTTAATAACAGTTCCTTTAATCGGTGATCTTAACGTAGCCTGCTCCAAATTGCTGATACTCAGATTATTGCTGTCCTGCTGACCGATAATTTGATCTGCCAGTACATGATCCCCTTCGTTCACTGACATCGAAAGAACCTTTCCAGTTACCCGCGGCATCACCTTATAAATATCACCAGCAAGCCTTGCATCCTCAGAGGATACAAAGTTTTGACCCTGATACCAGAACATACCACCAATACCACCACCGGCGATCACTAGTACCGTCAAAATAACAATTAACACCGCTTTTCGCTTCATGTTTCTCCTCAATCCTCTTTCCATCTCTAAAATGTCTGTATTCATTATTTTATTTCGTATACGAAATAAATGAACATATAAGTCTAGCTCTTTTCTTCTCCAAGGTTGTGCAAAAGAGTCGTGTACAGCTTATCTAAAATTCGCAGCTCCTCGGCAGATATTCCCTGCAGCATTTTTTCAATAAGCTCCTGCTTCAATTGCTGACTTGCTATACTGGCTTCCACTCCTTGCGGACTAATTTCCAGATACACGCTGCGGCGATCGCCTTCATCCCGATATCTTAGAATTAATCCCTTTTCCTCCAGCTTATCGCATAATAACGTAAGTCCCCCAGGTGTCATACACAATCTCTCTGCAAGATCGGATACTCTTTGAATCCCCTCTTTGCGGAGCATATGCAGCATGTTCGCCTGAGGCAAGCTCAAATTCATCGGACTCGGACTGACGGTGTTCCATTCAGATACGAATTTTTTATGAATTTGCCGATGAAGACGCTCGATCTTCTCCATACTAAAAAAGTCAATCAAGGACGTTCACTCCTTTTACTAAACAAAATCATTTCCCCTTTAACATTTACATGTCTTAATCATTATAATAAAAATATTTAGCACACGAAATAATATATCAGAAAAACAGATGTTTTTAAAACTCCAAAAATAGCCAATTAATCGCAAATATCGTAAAGGATCACGACTATCATCTGCTTTACTCCTCCGCATGAAGCCACACGTTATCGTGTGGCTTGTAATCCGCATTATTACACAGCTTCTTGTGGCCCCTTGTTATCCGAGCCTTTACGATCCGACAGCTGAACCTTGCCTACAAACAAGCTTAGAATGGCACCCAGAATGACGAATACGAGACCAAACATAAATACCGTATGCAAGGAATCGACCAAGGCAGTTTTTAAAATCGGTACAATCTGAGCGGTTAACGCCTGCGGCATCTGGCTGAGCGCCTCAGGATTGAGCAGCACCGAATATAGTGATTGCGGATCAGAACTGATTTTGGCAATCATATCGCTAATCAATGAACTGCCTTGTGGAATTTGCTTCAGTACCGGAACGAGATTAACGGTCAGCAAATTACTGGAATGATGGTTCATAATTGCTCCCAGTATGGTCATCCCAAAGGTACCGCCAATTTGCCTGAAAAATTGACTTGAAGAGGTAACCACGCCAAGCTCTGACTTTGGAAAGCTTTCCTGCAAAGCCAGTGTAAGCAGCGGCATAACCAGCCCCATGCCAAGACCTATGACCATCATATAGCTGGAAGCCGTCAGCTTCGAGGTTGTCATGGTGAGTGTGGTCAGCAAAATAAATCCGACAGCCATGATAACCATCCCAATTCCCATCTGCGTACGTACACCGATCTTCTGAACCATCTGCCCGCCAAGAACACTCGCCGCAATCATCGTGATCATCATTGGCGTCATCACGGTACCGGACGCTGCCGGACTAATTCCAACAATGCCCTGCATAAATAACGGTACAAACATGATTGCACCGAACATGCCGACACTCATCAGAAAACCGACCCCGTTAATGATCGTGAACGTTTTATTGCGGAATAGCGAGACAGGCAGTATGGCCTCCTTCGCTTTCGATTCGATCACAACAAAGCTAACCAAAGAAACGACCGCAAGTACAATCAATCCAATAACCTGCCAGGAAACCCAGGCAAAATTTTTCCCGCCAAACGTTAAGGCCAATAGCAAGCTTACGACACCCACAATCATCGTGGTCATCCCGGCAATATCGAATTCAACCTTGTCTTTTCTTTGAAACTTGGGAAGGGCAATTGCAATCAATACGATAGCCAATACGCCGACAGGTAAATTAATATAAAACACCCAACGCCAGCTGGCAGCATCGACAATCCAGCCGCCGACCTGCGGACCAATGATGGAGGAAAGCCCAAACAAGGCACCGAATACCCCTTGCCATTTGGCACGCTGTTTACCTGTGAAAATATCACCTATAATAATCATCGCCATCGGCATCATAATCCCGCCGCCGATACCCTGCAAGCCGCGGAATAAAATAAGCTCGGTCATATTTTGCGACAATCCGCACAGAGCGGATGCTATGATGAAAATACTCAGGCCCGTTACATAAACAACTCTCCGTCCCAATAAATCGGCCAGCTTCCCGGCAATTGGAACAATAACCGTAGACGTCAGCATATAGGCTGTCGTCAACCATGTCATCAAACCTAATCCACCCAAATCACCAACAATTCTCGGCATCGCCGTTCCAACTATTGTTCCATCCAATGCACCGAACAGCATGGCGATGATTAATCCCGCAACCAGCAGTCCCTTCCGATTGTTCGGATCATGGGCTTCCAATGAGGAGTCCTGGTCGTAAGCAGACTCCTTTTCCTTAGATGAGCTCATTGCTTTCTCCATGCTTTTCACCTCTCTCTATCACAGGTTTAATGTTATACAAGTTAATATTTAAATTGTTTAAATATATAATAATGAAAAATCATTCTCTTTGCAAGAGATTTTTTTCATTTGTACAACTCGCCTTCAATATTGGATTGTGAGATGTGCGGAGAATGGTCCTTATACTTATGCTGCTTAAAGCTACTTATATATAAGTTACCCAAAACAAAAAGCTTTCTATCCAGCTTAGAATTGCAATGATAAATATAATTTGCAGTTATGAGCGAATCTCAGGAGGAGCCATGTTCCTCCACCTCTCTCTTCCTAATTATAAGGTCCTCGTAATCATCAAATATAAAATAACGACCGGCAGAAGCGTCGACACAATGCCAAAAACAGCCCAATAACGGGAAGCGCGACGATATCCCTCCGTAACCGCTTTTTGTTCAACGGAGTGAGCACTATGCCGAATCATGCTGCGCTGCAGCGGTATGAGCACTGCCAGCCACAAGATCCCTGAAATCGCAAACAGTATGAGTGAAACCGTAAGCCAGCTCAAGCCTGACATCGGCATTCCTGAACGAACCGCCATGATGATGCCGGATACCGTAATAAGTGCAATACCTGGCAGCGTAAATACATAATCCGCCAGCATCACATTTTTGACTGCACTATGGATCACAACCGGATTATTTTGCAGATCCGCCCGCACTTTCCAGAACGCCGCTGTCACGATATTTCCGACTAACAGAACAACTCCAATAATATGGATCACTAACCAATAGCTCATTTGCACACACAACCTCTCCATTTTTTATCGTGGCTTTAACGTATCAGACAAAAAGCTGAAATAATCCTGCATATTAAAAGAAGCGGGAGCAGAAGTTAAAGAAGAACGGATGCGCAAGCCAAGTGAAATTAACACAAACAAACCTGCTGTTTTGTCCGCATCGATCGCATTTGGAATGACACCATGCTGCTGTCCGGTTATAATCCATTGTTTGGAAAAACTGAGTGTTTGCTCATAAAACTCTTCCAGCACTTCCGCAACCTCGGGCTGATCCTCCTTGCCAATCAAATATTTCAATACTTTGTTCGACACATCCGCGGGATCATCCAAATGATGAAGGGTTTCCGTTATTTTTCGTAAGGGTCCCTCAAAGTCCTTATCTCCACGCTCAACCTCTCCCATGAAGCTGCGATTGATCATCTCATTTCTTTCCTTGAGCACCCAGGCGTAGATCTCATCTTTACTTTTTACATAATGAAAAATAGCTCCCTTGGACAAGCCCGAGTGATCCATAATATCTTTCATCGTCAATGAATCGCAGCCCTTCTCGCGGATCAGCTCCTTGGTCGTGTCGAGCAGCTTTTGCTTCGTTTGTTGTCTTCGTTCTTCCTGTTTCAAGAAGTAACACCTCCGTAAATGATCAGTTTATTAGTTAATTTGATTATACATACCGACCATCGGTTTGTAAATAAAAAGAGTTGATATTCGGTTTACAAGTATGCAAAAATTGTATCAAAACCTATTATCGGAGTGAGCATCATGTCTCAAAGCAAAAAGGTCACTATGCAGGAAATAGCCGATAAAGTAGGCGTATCCAAGTTCGCTGTATCCAAGGCCTTGTCTGGCAAATCAGGTATAAGTGAAGCAACCCGTGAAAAGATACACAGAGTCGCTGCCGAATACGGCTATAGAAG
Organism: Paenibacillus periandrae; assembly: GCF_022458865.1. GTDB lineage: Bacteria > Bacillota > Bacilli > Paenibacillales > NBRC-103111 > Paenibacillus_S > Paenibacillus_S periandrae. Next base: position 494,052 of record NZ_JAJNMU010000002.1, read on the forward strand.
CAATAAAAAAAACAGCAGCCCTGATCCGCAGCCTTCCACAGATCCTGACTACAAAATAATCGGCATTCTCATCCCCAACATCAGAAGTCAGAACAAGGAATCGGCCTATTGGGGCAAGATTCTGGAAGGAATTTCAGCTAATTTGGAGAAAAGAGGCATCGGAACGATTATCATCACTGATGATTCTCCACAAAATTTTAACCTCGTGATTAAACCTGAGGGACTCAAAGGCGTAATCAGTGTCGGTCTTATTGCTCCCGAAATGCTTCTGGAGCTTAGAAATTTATCGATCCCTTTCGTTCTGGTCGATCATGAGGATGAATTGCTCGCTTCTGATAGTGTTTTTATGAACAGCTTTGATAGTTTACGAAGGTTAACCCATTATTTATTGGATACAGGCCATACCCGCATCCAGTTTGTCGGAGATATTCATTATTCGAGAAGTTTTTTTGACCGATGGTGCGGGTTTAAATCCGTGATGGATGAGAAAATGAATGCTTATTCATACAACAGCAGCCTGCTTAAGATCAAGCCGTCTGTAGATGAAGACAATTACAATCGGCTTACATCCGAGCTTGTACAGCTTTCAGGGAGTGCCTTCCCCACTGCTTTCGTATGTGCTAATGATCAAATCGCCCTGCATGTCTTGAATGTGCTGCACGAGCTCGCCATTCAGGTGCCGGAGGATTGCTCGATAACCGGCTTTGATAACAATGAAGATATCATCAAACTTTTCCCTGAATTGACAACCATCATAGCCGAGGAAGCGGCGCTTGGAGCCAAGGCCGTTGATTTATTGCTGTGGAGAATCGATAACCCTTTGATGCCATACGAAAAAGTTTTACTGCAAAGTCAAATGATTGTCAGAGGCAGCACCCGCACTTTTCAAAAATAAGGCTTTACATACTGCAACCTAACAAATTGTTTTGTTAGGTTTTATTTGCATGATGTAAGTTTGAAATTCAAATAATCTGCTTTAATTTTATGAATCCTAATAAATTAGGTTGAAATCCCACCCTGTTCATTGTACTATTATCATAAATTGGTAATGTAACCGATATCATTATGGTAAAAGAAACATATTTTTGCTAACAACATAACAAATAACCTAACAAAAAGATTGTAATCCGGAAAACCTGGTTAGGAGTGATTACATGTGTGAATATTCTTATGTGAAAGAAAAGGAGCTTTATGATACTTTCAAATCAGCCGTAGATTCCTCTGAAGTCGAGCACGTGATCGACGTCTTTTACGAATTTTTGGTCGAGAACGGTTCGAGTGAAATGCTGGTCTTGTACGAAGCTACAGTTCGTTTGCTGGTCGGAATGGAACAAAGAGTGCTGGCGGAGTTCGGGAATGATACCCGTTGCAACCAATTTGATGTCATCTCAGTGGTCACCAAAAGAAATCTCGAGGAAGTTAAAGCCTATGTACTTGAATGCTTCATGGAATTACGGGGCATTATTATGCGGAAGTTTAACTACAACCATACGAGTATTATTATGAAAACGATCCAGAACATGGAGAATGAATTTCAGCACGCCACGCTTGACAGCCTTGCCCAAAAAGTGTACATGACACCCTCCTACCTCAGCTTGCTATTCAAAACGAATACTGGCAAAACCTTCATCGAGCAATTAACCGACATTCGCATCGACAAAGCCAAACACCTGTTAAAGAACACACATCTAAAAAATTATGAAGTCGCTGAATCGATTGGTTATCAGGACTCCCGTTACTTCAGCCAAATATTCAAAAAAAAGGTTGGATGCTCGCCAAGTGATTATCGGGAATCAGCTATCCACTAAGCTAGGGGGGGCAATAGGCGGGATCACCGGTTTTGCCCCTTTTTAATTTCATATTACAATCGAACCTGACCAGAATTCCCCTCAGTCTCTGTTCTCTTAGCATGCTCCAGCTCCTGATCCCAGGTCAGATGACGGTACTCGGCCGACTCCTGTGTGCTATCCAACCATGCTGTGAAGTCGTTCCAGATGGAAACTGTCCATGGCGAATCGATTTGTGCTGTTGTATAGATGTCTTCCCGCAATCGAACGAAACCAAAAATATCGCGTACCTGCGACTTTTCTGCCTGAACGACTGTAAGCTCTGCCAGATGAGGCGGGATGAACAGCACACCTGACGGTGTTCCCAGCACCACATCACCCGGAAGGCAGATCGCTTTCCCGATCCGGCACGGGGTATTGATTCCTACCATTGTGACATCCGCTATAGCTGTCGGATCACTGCCACGATAAAACACGTTGATCCCTTCAATTTCAACTATTTGCTGGTTATCACGGATACCACCCCAGATCACGGCACCACCCCGCTTCGTTTTGGAAGCGATCGCCGTTGACAGGTTCCCGCCCACAAAGGTTCCTTGATGGACTTTATCAAACAAATCAACCACTACAATATCGTCCTCCTGCAGCGTGTCGATGACCCATTGATTGAAAAAACCTTTTCTGTCCTCTTGCTGGTGACCATAGCTCAGTAGAGTTTCATGCAGATCCGGACGTTTGGGAACTAATACGGATGTCACGGCACGCCCTACCATCACCTGGTTCGGATGCACGATCTTGAGATCGCCTTCAAATTGAAAGGCATAGCCGTGATTCCACAAGGTGCCCCATGCTTCCTCCAAAGTAATTTTCGCCATTCGGCGTAATACATCATCCGATACCCGGGGGCGGCCATTGGCAAATCTCTCGCCCTGCCACAGTGGCGTCAATTGAATAATGTCTTCGGGATTATCATATTTCAAGTGCAGCCCTTCCTTCTCACTGATTGTATTTTCACCTCTTATGTTAAGCAAATTTACAGATTTGTCGATGTGGTTTTTTTACGCATTTTTCGTCCAGTAACTATAAATTTTTCATCGAATTGGTAAATTCTTATCATATTCCCCCTAACAACTGATGATATTCCCCTATATGGAATGACTAACCGTCTGTATATTGGAATAGAAAGGAGATGATTTTTTCCACTCTTCAAGCTTTTTGAATACGTTTACATGACATCCGTTTTTGTATCTCCCTGATCTATATTTATGGCCTCCAACTACCGCATCGATGGTTTTTCATCATGTGTATTTCCCCCTGCAGCAAGCTAAATTCACCCTGATAAGACTGATTAAAAAATCAAACAATATCATAAAATCCTCACCTGTGCATGTTAAATTCGCTTTGCTACACTGTGAAAGTACAAGAATCATAGGATAAGGAAGTGACTCAATGGGGGTTAAGGAAATATCCAGTATGAACACGATAGCAGAAGCTCCTGTTCGCAAAAGTAAAAAAAACTTATTCAGCAACCACTTGGAAGGGTACATATTCATCTCTCCTTGGCTGCTCGGTTTTTTACTGCTAACCGTATGGCCGATAGGACGCTCCTTTTATTTGTCCTTCACGGAGTATTCACTTCTGGAAGAACCCGTGTGGGCGGGACTCGACAACTACACGGAAATCTTTTTCAAAGACAATCTGTTCACCAAATCGCTCGGCGTTACCTTTACGTTTGTGTTGTTTTCACTTCCACTCAAGTTATTTTTTTCATTGATGGTAGCGCTCCTCATTAACAAAAGTCTGAAAGGAATGAATGTATACCGTACGGCGATCTACTTCCCTTCGCTAATCGGAAGCAGCGTAGCGGTATCGATCCTCTGGCGCAACCTGTTCGGTCTGGACGGCTATGTTAATCAGATCCTCTCGTGGTTTGGTGTTCAAGGTAAAGCCTGGATCGCCAATCCCGATACTTCGCTCGGCACCATTATTTTACTCAATGTGTGGCAGTTCGGCTCTACGATGGTTATCTTTTTGGCTGGCTTACGGCAAATACCGAAGGATTTGTATGAATCTGCATCCGTGGATGGGGCAGGCAAGATACGCCAATTCTTTCACATCACTTTGCCTATGCTCTCTCCGGTTATGTTTTTCAATCTCATCCTTGGTATCATCGGCTCCTTTCAAACGTTTACCTCTGCATTCATCATTACGGCTGGTGGACCCGCAAACTCTACGTATATGTATGCTTTTTATCTTTATGAAAAGGCTTTCAAGCATTACCAGATGGGATATGCCTCGGCGCTTGCCTGGATCCTGCTCGTGATTATAGCGATCATGACCGGCTTAAATTTCCTGGCATCCAAGTATTGGGTATTCTATGAGTCGGAAGGCGGGAATGACAAATGAACAGAGTTACCAGCTTCAGCACGTTTCGCAGCCATTTCATCCTGATCCTATTTTCTTTGATCATGATTTATCCGATCTTCTGGTGGCTGGGCGCTTCGCTCAAAACGGTAACAGATATGAAATCAACATCGATCTGGCCGACCACCTTTATGTGGGAAAATTACTCCAAAGGCTGGGTATTTTCACCCAAATACAGCTTTACTACCTTTTATCTCAACACCTTGATAATGGAATTCTGGAATGTGCTCGGAGCCGTATTGAGCAGCGCGGTCGTCGCCTTTGGTTTTGCCAGACTCAAATTCAAGCTTCGTTCCTTCTGGTTCTCGGTTTTGCTGCTCACCCTGATGCTTCCCGGACAAGTTACTATCGTACCCCAGTACATCATGTTTAACAATTGGGGATTGGTAAACAGCTATATCCCGCTTATTCTCCCGCACTTTTTTGGAGGCGGTGCCTTCTTCGTATTTCTCGTCGTTCAATTTATACGCGGGATCCCAAGAGAGCTCGATGAGGCCGCCAAGATCGATGGAGCCTCGGTGTACAAAACATTTTCACATGTTATTTTTCCATTAATCAAGCCAGCATTGGTATCCGTAGCAATTTTCACTTTTATATGGAGCTGGGACGATTTTTTTGCACAGGTTTTATATTTAAGCTCGGTTGATAACTATACGGTTGGCCTCGCGCTTCGCATGTTCATTGATCAGTTTGAAATTCAATGGGGTCAGCTTCTCGCGATGTCCCTGCTATCGATTATTCCATCCGTCATTTTGTTCATCTCGGCACAAAAGCATTTTGTTGAAGGCATTGCTACAACCGGCATTAAAGGATAACTACACTGAACGATCTGGGATGTTGGCCGCACCCGGATGACAGACTGACAGCTGGTATCTTCAGAAACTGGCTGCGTGAAGCGACAATGATGGATACGAATCGGATAAACAGCCTGCAGGTTCATCGGCCTCACGGAAGGCATGCAATCCATTCATGAGCTAGCCATGTTATGGAAGCGTACGCTGCGCTGTGCAGGCAGATCGATTAACGGGTGGAACCTGTACAACTATATGATCAAGGGAGTGTTATGTATAATGAAAGCCACTAAAAAGACAAATATCATTGTTGCGGTGCTTGCTTTTTCATTGATTCTGACCGCTTGCTCCAAAACCGTTGAGACTACTGGCACCAGTACTCCGGCCAAGGATGCACCAGCTGCCGGCAAAAATGCCGACCTGCGGATCATGTGGTGGGGACCGGATGACCGCCATCAAGCAACTCTGAAAGCTCTCGAAATGTACTCCGCCAAAAATCCAAATATTAAATTCACTTCCGAATATATGGCGTTTGATGCCTTTTGGACCAAGCTGCCTACACTCGCTGCCTCCAATTCCATGACCGACATCCTCCAAATGGACGGAGCTTATATTAATGAATATGCCAAAAAAGGCTTGCTTATGGATCTATCCGATGTCGATCTGAAGGGACTTGTCGATCCAAGAATCGTCAACAACGTCAAGATTGACGGCAAATTATATGGAATTCCCCTCAGTCATAACGGTGCGGGAGTCGCCTTCAACAAAGCGGAGCTGGAGGCTGCTGGCGTGAAGCTGCCACATAAGGATTGGACATGGGATGAATATTTCACTTACATGAAGGAAGCTCATGACAAGCTGCCTAAGGGTAAATATCCGTTTACTGATAATACAAGCGTATGGGATTGGTATCAGTTCTATCAGACGTCCAATGGCAAAGGACCGATCATGCAGGATGGAACCAAATTTAATCTGGATAAAGATCTCTGGTTCAAATTTCAACAAATGCATGAGCAATGGCGTGCTGACGGAACCCTTCCATCTGCGGAAGCCACCACGGCCTTTAAAGAAAATGATCCCAAAGCCGATGCGATGGTATCCGGTGTGATGGCAAGAGGCGTTACTGTCGGTTCTGTTGGTGTCATGGAGACACTCAATCCGGGTAAAATTTCGGTAGTTAACAATCCTGTAGGTCCTGCTGGAGGCGGATGGGCACAAGCCACAATCTTCTTCAGTTTAAGTAAATCCACCAAATATGCGGCTGAAGGCAAGAAATTTATTCAGTGGTTTATTTCCGATCAAGAAGTAGGCAAAACACTCGGTTTGACTCGCGGGGTTCCGATTAACGATGCGATTTACAAAACCCTGGAGCCTACCTTGAGCAAAAAAGATTTGATGGGTAAGGATCTGTTAGGCAATGCACTGGATAAGGCACTTCCGTTCTATCCGGCTCCTCAAGGCTGGTCTGATTTCACAAGCTTGTATAAATCGGAAATGGAAGCGGTCATGTTCAAAAAACAAACGATTGAACAGGCTTATGACAAAATCGTAGCCAAAGGCAAGGAAACCGAAGCGAAGCTGAACAAAAAGTAAAGTGTCCACAGTATCCTTGTACCGTTCTGCTTCTTACTCAAGAACAGGGCGGTGTATGGTGGGACGATGCAGAACAAAGCACAGGTTTTCATTATGAGGAGGTCGGTCTATTCATGCTTCAATTAGCTGAATTTTTCCCCGGATATCCAAGCAGGCTTTGGCATCTTGCCAAGCAGATGGGCGTTAATGATGCGGTTGGTCCTCTTCCCAAGGAAGATCATGGTATGAAACCATGGGATTATATGAATTTGGTGCAAATGAAACAAAGATTCGCTGATTTTGGACTTAATCTTCAAGTCATTGAATCGGCGCCTGAGACGAACCGCATCAAGCTTGGCTTGCCCGGACGAGATGAAGAGATTGATATCATGTGCCAGTTCATCACGAATATGGGGGCTGCTGGCATCTCTGTGCTCTGCTATAACTTTATGGCTCAATTCAATTGGTTTCGCACCTCAACCACGATCCGTACCCGTGGAGGCGCGCTGGTCTCCGGCTACGATCATGCCTTATTAGCCAATGCGCCGTTGACCGAAGCCGGTATCGTAAGTGAGGATCAATTATGGAATAATTTGAAATACTTTCTGGAACGTATTGTACCTGTCGCGGAAAAAGCAAAGGTCAGGCTGGCCCTGCATCCCGATGATCCGCCAATCTCCCCGATTCGCGGAGTGTCACGAATTCTGCGCAGCTCGGATGCGCTGCAGCAAGCTATTGATCTGGTGCCGAGCGAATACAGCGGTATTACGTTATGCCAAGGAACACTAGCGACAGCAGGTGAGGATATCCCGACTGTGATTCGTAAGTTTGCTGCTCAGGACAAAATCTTTTTCGTTCATTTCCGTGATGTTCGCGGAACGCCAGAGAAGTTCGAGGAAACGTTTCATGATGACGGCAAAACAGATATGCTCGAAGCTATGAAAACCTATTACGAGGTTGGTTTTCATGGTCCGGCTAGACCTGACCACGTCCCGACGATGGAGGGCGAGAATAATGATAATCCTGGCTATGAATTGCTGGGTCGCTTGTACGGTGTTGGTTACATCAGAGGATTAATGGAGGCTGCAGCTGCGGGAGAGCGCGAACGGCAAGTTCAGCTAGCGGAACTAAAGATATAATTGAGGCTCCATTGAGGCGTGATTCATACAAAAAGACAGGATTCGGAATTGCGAATGACGGCCTCGGCCGACGGTTCGCTTTTCTGAATCCTGTTTGTATTTAGCTCCAGAGACGATCGTTGGACCACGAATGGTTCCATTCGTCCGTCGATTCCCATAAACCCGGAATATTCGCATGCAAATGCTCGGCGATTACCTCGTCATTTAAGGAATCAATGCCAAGTCCCGGCGCATCCGGTACGGTTATAAAGCCATTTTGTATTAACGGTTTGGGCAGTGAACGCCCAATCACGATATCGTCCCACCAGGATACATGATCGGAATGAAATTCAAGCGCAAGGAAGTTTTCCGTAGCTGCTGCACAATGAACGGCGGCCAAGCATGCAATCGGGCTTTCAGCCATATGAATGGCCATCGCTACAGCATAATCCTGCGCCATATCGCCGATTTTTTTCGTTTCCAGTATACCGCCAGAAGTCAGAAGATCCGGATGTATCACCGCAACTCCGCCGGATTCCAGCAGCGGTTTAAAATTTTCCTTCAAATAGATATCTTCCCCGGTACAAATCGGTGTCGTGACCGCTCTCGCCAGTCTGGCATATAAATCCGTGTATTGCCATGGAATCATATCCTCCATCCAGGCCAAATTATATTTATCGATCCGACGCCCCAGTTTAATACAGTCCTCCACGCCGATATGACCAAAGTGGTCAATCGCAAGCGGTACCTCATAGCCGATGACTGAACGTACGTCGCTCACATACTGCTCCAGCATATCGAGCCCTTTTTCAGTCACATGAATGCCGGTAAAAGGATGCGCAACATTGTAGGCGTCATACATTCGGTTGCGGGCGTGGAGTATTTCCATTTCCGTCATTTCGGTATTTTTTCGATTAGCCCATACGTCCGACAGCTTTTTCATATCTTCAAAAAAGCCCAAAGGTGCGCTTAAGGTGCCCGGCTCCTGGATGATTTGATTAATACCCAGATCCATTTTCAAAAACGTATAGCCTTTTTCCATCCGTAATTTCAGCGCTTGCCCCATTGTCAGTCCGGTATCTCTGCCTTGCACATCAGTGTCGCAATACATCCGGATTTTATCGCGGAACTTGCCCCCCAGCATTTGATAAATCGGGATACCGTACGCTTTTCCTGCCAAATCCCAGAGTGCGATTTCGATACCGCTCACCCCTCCGCCTTGACGGGAATGACCTCCGAATTGCTTGATACGACGAAACAGCTTGTCAATCTGGCATGGATTTTCACCAAGCAAACGAGATTTCAACAGCAATGCATAGTTCTTGTCGGCCGCATCCCTCACTTCGCCATAACCGATTAATCCTTGATTGGTGTATACCTGAATTAAACTGCAGTGCATCGGGGAACCCTCGATATCGGCAAATCGAATATCGGTGATTTTTAATTCAGAAGGAATCGAATACGTATTGACATAAGCGGTTGTGCTCTCATAGGTTTCTTTGGCTAGCATGGCTATCAGCTCCTTTCCCTCATTATATAAAGGGTGCTGACCAATTGGCATGCTGTAAAATTATCATTTTGTTTGTTTTTTTAGATCTTTTTCTTATAATGGGTATAGGCTATTATTCTTATCATTTCAGGAGGAAAATATGAACAATCAAGCACAGGCTCATGAAGGCAAGTATCAAGAAGAACCGGCTGTATGGCTGCGCGCAGCGAACTATGAAGCTGCTGTTTTGCCGGGTGTGGGCGCCAATCTGATTGCCTTTCGCGATACAGCCAACCAGTACCGCTTCCTGCACGAACCGGAGCTCAACGAGATGGAAGCCTTCAAAGCCAATCCGATCATTCACGGCATCCCGGTACTGTTTCCACCGAATCGTTATGAAGACGGCGACTTTCATTGGAATGGCAGCGTATATCGTTTTCCTGTCAATGAATCGAAGACTGGCAATCATCTTCACGGCTTTGTTCATAATATTCCATGGAAAGTGGATGGTTTTGGGGCTGATGAAGCACAGAGCTGGGTAACCTTAAGCCTGACGGTAGCAGAGGGGCATTCTGTATATACATATATCCCGCATGCGTTTACGATTCAGCTTCGTTATTCCTTAAGCAGCGATGGATTATCGCAGCACGTGCTAATTAGGAATGACGGCGACACGCCGATGCCTCGTCTGCTTGCCTTCCATACCTCGATCAATGCACCATTCGCTTCAGATAGCTTGGCATCCGATTATCGCTTCAATATGACGATCGGTGAACGCTGGGAGCTGGATCAACGGATGCTGCCGACCGGTCAGTTTCAAGCGCTTACAGTTGATGAAGAAAACATGAAGGCCGGCGGGCTGTCCCCATTCTTTGAATCGATGGATAATCATTATACAGCTGTTCCGCAAAATGGAAGAAACCGAATGGAGCTTACCGATGCGCGCAATAAGCTGACTCTGGTCTATGATGTCGGTACCAGCTACAAGCAGTGGATGATTTGGAACAACGGAGCGACGGAAGGCTTCTTTTGTCCAGAGCCGCAAATCAATCTGGTGAACGCGCCAAATATCAAGCAGGAGCTCGACAAGGAGCTGATCGGATTGTTCGGTTTGGAGCCAGGCGAGATCTGGGAAGAAACCAGCAGACTGTATGTAAAAAAAGCTGAATAGTTGAAGAAACGGAAGCCTCCAGATCGACTTTACTCGTCGATCTGGAGGCTTCCTCAATTACCGGCTCCAAGTCTGTCACAATAAATATGCATCGCCTCTCTGAGAAATGCTGCCAGGCCTGATCCGTGCTTATCAATATTGGCAGTGAAACGCTCATCCATTACGTACAAATCACCCAGTCCACGAAAAATTTCCGGTGTACAATCATAATAGTAATTTGTAATATGCTGTCTTAATTCCCCCACAGCTACCTGCACCTCGAAGTCTTCCGGACCGCGATGCATAACTGCAACGATCCGGGTATAGATCTTGTCGTTCTCCTCTGTGATGCTCGCCCAATCCTCTTTTGTATAGCGATCTGTCCGCTTCTCAACCGCTTCAACTGCTGCATGACCATATCTTTGTCTCGCCTCAGCTGCATACTTCTTTTTGTGCTGCTCGATAGCACTTTGATCAAAGCCCTCAACTGAGATGATCATAAGCTATCACGTTACGTTAGGGTCAATAGTAAAAATTGGCTGGTCGAATTACGTGCCAATTGGTTGTTTTCATCTATTCATTTCGTGGTAAAATAAGAAAATACACGTGATTATTGATCTTATCACCAACCAATTAATCACCATTGGAGTGCTATCTATGAATATTATTATTTCACGAGAGCTATCCATACCGATTTATATGCAAATTACGCAGCAAATACGTGAAGCTATATTCAATGGCGAGCTGCCAGCCGGCTACCGTCTTCTACCCGAGCGAAAGCTGGCCGAGCAACTAGGTGTGAATCGCAGTACCGTATTGAACGCATACGTTGAATTGAAGTCGGAAGGTTTGATCGAATCCTTTGTTGGCAAAGGAACCGTCGTACTGCCCTTGAACTCTGCGGATGCACCTGCTGCCTCTACCCAGCTTCCCGGCTATAGTACGCCTCCGTGGCGGCAGTTATTCAGTGAACGATCGTTCTCGGCAGGTGACCCGTTAATTCGCGACCTGCTGTCTCTTTCCAAGCGCAATGACTCCATTTCCTTCAGTGTTGCGCTGCCAGACCCTGGGCCCAAACTGACGGTCAAGCTCAGAGAGCAGCTGCAATTGCTCATGCAGGAGAAAAGCGATTCGCTTTGGAAGCATACCGCCACGGAAGGTATTCATTCACTGCGTGAGGCAATATGTATGTGGATGGAGAAGCGTGGGATTCACGCAACTGCCGAGGAAGTGCTCATACTGTCCGGCTCTCAGCAAGGTATTGATTTGCTTACCCGAGTATTCATTGATCCGGGTGATACCATTTTTGTTGAAGAACCCAGTTATTTCAGCGCTATGCAATCGTTTCGGTCAGCTGGAGCGAGATTAATGGGAATACCTGCAGATACCGATGGACAGATGAGACTCGATATTCTGGAGTCCATGTTAGCCAAGTATCATCCGAAGCTGATCTATGTTCTGCCTACCTTCCAAAATCCATCGGGTTTGGTGATGAATCAGGAAGTCAGGGAAAGCCTGCTTGAGCTGGCTTATCGCTATAAGACGATTATCGTCGAGGATGACCCTTATTGTGATCTGCGTTATTCCGGTCGTCATGTTCCATCTATCCATGCCATGGACCGCCATGATCATGTCATCTATCTCAGTACCTTTTCCAAGCTTATCGGCTCTGGATTACGTATGGGGTGGCTCAGTGCTCCCAAGTCTGTTATTCGTCAACTGGCTATTGCCAAGCAAATGGCTGATCTGCATACGAGCACACTCTCGCAGTATCTGATGGAGAGATTGATTCGCAGCGGGCTGCTGGAGGAGCATCTGAATGATGTGCGAAATCGTTATCATCGGCGTAAACAGCTTATGGTCGCAGCGCTTCACAAATATGAGGTGCCGGGTATGAACTGGCAGGAGCCCGAAGGCGGCGTATTTATCTGGTGCCGAATGCCAGCCGGATTGAATGCCAATGAGTTGATGCTTCGTGCAGCCGATCGTGGTGTTGATTACTTGCCTGGCAACCCGTTCTTTGCCCAAGTGCCGCAAACGGCCTATGTACGCCTTAACTTTTCATGTGCCGAGGAGGACTCGATCGATGAAGGCATTCGCCGATTTGTCTCAGCCGTGCACGATACGATGAATGCTCGTCGATATCATCAAACAGGCAACCGAACAGAAGGATTAGATCCTATTATTTAACACCTATTCCAAGGAGGATGGACCCATGGCCTTTTCAAGATTCGCCAAACGTATGGACCAATTAAAAGCATCAGAAATCAGAGAGATATTAAAGCTGACAGAAAGACCTGAGGTCATTTCGTTTGCTGGTGGCCTTCCCGATCCTGAGCTGTTTCCTATTAGAGAGCTGCAGCAGATCGCCGTACAAGTATTGGAGGAGAACGGTAAAGAAGCGCTGCAATATGCGACCACAGAAGGCTATCGGCCTTTACGGGACAAAATCGCACTACGGATGAACCGTACACTGGGTACGGCTTGGACGGCTGATAATATTCTCATTACAAGTGGCTCCCAGCAAGGAATTGATTTGGCAGGAAAAGCTTTCCTGGACGAAGGCGATGTCATCTTCTGTGAAAGCCCTTCTTATCTTGGAGCTATTCAGGCATTTCGTGCTTATGGTCCAGAATTCGTCGAGGTTCCCACCGATCACGAAGGCATGGATATCGCCCAATTAAGGGAGCTTCTGCAGACTACACAGAAGGCCAAGCTTATTTACGTCATTCCGGACTTTCAAAATCCGACTGGACGGTCCTGGACACTAGCCAGAAGACAAGAACTCATCAAGCTTGCCAATGAATTCGATCTGGTTATTATTGAGGATAATCCATATGGAGAGCTTCGTTTTGAGGGCGAACCTATCCCTTCCCTGCAATCGTTGGATACCGAGGGTCGAGTTCTTCACTTGGGAACCTTCTCCAAAACCTTCTGCCCGGGCCTGCGCATGGGCTGGACGGCAGCTGATTCCGCTATTATACCCAAATTAGTGCTGCTGAAGCAGGGAGCCGACCTTCAAGCGTCAACGATTAGCCAACGCCAGCTCGATGCCTATCTGGAAACGTACGATCTGGGTGAACAAATCGTCAAAATTGTAGAGGTTTACCGCAAGCGTCGTGACACGATGATGGAAGCACTTCGTGGTGAAATGCCTGCCGATGTCCGTTTCAATATTCCTTCCGGCGGCTTATTCACTTGGCTAGAGCTGGCACCTGAGCTTAACGCTCGTGACTTGCTCGTACGCTGCCTGGATCACAATGTCGCATTCGTACCTGGAGGCAGCTTCTACCCGAATGGTGGCCATGAGAACACGCTTCGCCTCAATTATTCCAACATGACGGAGGATCGGATCATCGAGGGAATAGCACGGCTTGGCAAAGTGCTGCGGGAATACACAGCAGAATTACAGGCAAGTCCTTTATCCATTTAACAACGGTCTGCAGTGGGGCTTAGTCTCAGATTTTACTTTGAGACCAAGCCCTGTAGCAGAACCCTATACAATCTAAAAGCAACATAATATTAAGATAAGAAAATAACCCTCCATCTCACATTAAAGTGATGATGGAGGGTTATTTTCTCACACTATGAAACTGCTGTTTCAGCAGTTTTATATGTATTATAAGATTATAGGCCCGGTGGGACTCGAACCCACGACCAGATGATTAAGAGTCAACTGCTCTACCAACTGAGCTACGGACCTGCAACGCTCACTTATAATAGCATATAGATTTATAAAATGCAAATCATATTTACAATTATTTAAAAACAGCTTTTTTGTTTAATAATAACTATGAGGGAGGTGTTCAGCATGAATGCAGAAATCAATCCGAACCAACCACCAGAGATTAATCCGAAACCCATTCCGGATATAACACCGAAAACTCCACCCGAAATTAAACCGGATTTGATCCCGGAAATACCATCAACACCACAGCCAGCTCCTGAAATCAGTCCCAAAGTCATCCCGGAGATACCCGAGAAGCAGCAATAGGAATTGCAGAGACAGTCCCTTGGCCAGATGAGTGACCTGAGGGACTGCCTCTTTTTCACAGTCTTATCGAACCTTACTTCTTAGCTTTCTTTGCATCATAGGCAGCCTGATAAATTTCCAGGTACCGCTTCAACTTCATGTTATCCAGATTTTTCAGATAACCATCCCAGTCTTTATCCAATTTAGCATCTCCGATAATGAATCGCGCGATCATTTCTTTGACATGATCATTGATGGTCTTATCCAAATCGGCCAGCTCAGTTGCCTGCTCATTGGTAAAGAATAGCTGTGGAAGAACGGTATCATCTTTTTGCTTATAAGGCTCATACTTGGTTTTCGTTTCATTGTAAAGAATAGATTCCTGCGGGAGTTTCGGATCAGGGACCAGACCCAAACGGAAATCGTTCGTACGCAAAGATGGACCGGTTTGCGACCATTTTACATTTTGTACCGTCGGCAGCTTCGCATCCGTATACTTCCAAATAGCCGGTTTCCCGTTGATTCCAACCTCTCCCGGATCAGCTAATTTCCATTCAATATTCGGGCGACCTTCCGTATTACGCAGTGTCATTTCCTGATCGTACATCAAGTCCGCCCAGCGAAAAGCAGCCTCGGGATTTTTACTTGCTTTGGTTATAACTAGTCTACCTTGGTTCACACTATTGTTTAAAGGAGCTACCTGAACGCCTTTTGGCCCTTTTAACGCTGGAACGGCAACATAATCCAACCATCTTCCCACATTTCCTTTGCTTGTATCGGTAAATATACCATCATGCTGGGCTACAGCCGCCCCTAATATTACGGTTCCCGGATTCTCGCCCATTTGCTTTGCTTGATCTCGGTCCTGAGTGAACGATTGAGGAGCAATCAGTCCCTCTGCATAAAGCTTGTGCAGGTATTCCAAGCCATCTTTAAATTCCGGTTTGTCAAAGGCTACCGTAACTTTTCCATTATTGATAAACAACCGTTTTTCACTACCGTTAATGATACTTGGGTTAAGGATGAAAGCATTCATAATAAAAGAATCAATATTAACATTCGGACCTACAGCCGCACCTGCCAGCGGAATTTCATCTGCTTTTCCGTTCCCGTTCGGGTCCTGGGTTTTGAACGCCTTAAGCACATTGTAGAATTCGTCTGTCGTAGTCGGTACTTGCAGCCCTAATTTGTCCAGCCACGGCTTGTAAATCCACGTTTTTTGTGACATGGAGCAGTGGAAACATTCATTCACCTGAGGAAGTCCAAAGATTTTACCGCCCGGCGCCGTAATAGCTTCTTTCACATAAGGAAGCTTCTCGAACATTTTCTTCGTTTCTGTTCCGTATTGATCAATATATTTGGTCAAATCAAGAAATTCCCCTGTATTCCCATATATCAACTGCTGTGTGGGACTAATATCAAATCCCATGATCACATCAGGCAAATCTCCGCTGCCCAGCACCAAATTCAGCTTTTCTATCGCTGACTTCTCAGGTGCTACATCCCATTCGATGTGAATGTTCGTCTTCTCTTCGAGAAACTTCGTATATTCATTGGTTGCAAAATTCTCAACGAACGAACTTCCTTTAACCAGCACCTTAAGTGTTGTTTTTTCTTTCATAATCGGGAATTGTCCTGCCGGATTTATTTTCGCTGCAGTTGCCGCATTGTCTTGTTGGGGCCCTGCAGACTTATCTGTGCATCCGCTCAACACAGCAACTGCTGCGATCGTCAAGCTCAAACTGCCTATCCATAACTTTTTCATTGTAGTACCTCCCTTTTTTTATGAACCCAAACCCCTTTATCCCATTCCATTTCCATTTAGGCCATCAACCTATCCCTTTAGCGAACCAATCATGACCCCTTTTACAAAATGCTTTTGCACAAAAGGGTACGCTACCATCAGAGGCAGTGAGGAAACAACGATCAGCGAATATTTGAGCAGCGTTCGCAAGCCTTCACGGTTTGCTTCATCTGCCAAATTGGACATCATACTCGCATCGACTTCATTTTGTACGAGGATCTCCCTCAGTACAAGCTGGAGTGGAAATAATGCAGGATTTTTCAAATAGATCAACGCATTAAAATACTGATTCCAATAACCGACAGCAGAGTATAAGGTAATGACCGCAATAATCGGTCCGGATAACGGAACAACGATTTTCCACACAAATTTAAAATCATTGCAGCCATCCAGCTGCGCGGCCTCCAATATTTCATCGGGAATCGTCGTCCTGAAGTAGGTACGGGCAATAATTACATTAAATACGCCCATAGCCGTAGGTAAAATCATCGCCCACATCGTATTCAGCATATTCAGATCCTTAACGAGCAGGTAGTTTGGAATCAAGCCGCCGCTAAACATCGTCGTGAATACCAGAAGCAGCATAATCACATTTTTCCCATACAAATCCCGTCTGGCTAACGGATACGCTGCCATAATCGTCAAGGATACATTAATAACGGTTCCTACTACCGTGTAAATGACGGAATTGCTAAATGAACTCCAGATCAGCCTGTGCTTGAATACCGCTGCGTAGCCATCCAAAGTCGGTTCAACTGGCCATAACCATACCTTACCGGCAATAACAGCGCCTGGACTGCTAAAGGATGCGCTTACAATGAATACTAACGGGTATAAAACCGTAATTAAAAAGATTGATAGAATGACATAATTACCGATGTTAAACCATCGATCCGTATTCGTTTCCCTGATATTCGTAGTTTCCACAGTTGTTACCTCCTCTCGCTGCCCTTACCATAGGCTTTCCTGCTTGGCTTTCTTGGCAATTTGGTTGACCGTGATGAGCAGAACGAGACCGATGACAGACTTGAACAGGTTGATCGCCGTGGAGTACGAATAATTCATTGCTTGCGAGGCAAGCCCCACCTTATACACGTAAGTATCGATAACCTCGGAGGTCCGTGCATTCAGTGCATTTTGCATCAACAGCACCTTTTCAAAGCCCAAATCCAGAATATGCCCTGTGTTCAAAATGAGCAAAATGATCATCACCGGGAGAATGCTGGGCAGATCAATATGCAGCATCCGTTTGAATTTATTAGCCCCATCCATGACCGCCGCTTCATGCAGCGAAGGATCTACACCTGACAAGGCCGCCAAATAAATGATGCAGGAGAAACCAACATTTTGCCATAGACCCGACCATACATAGATCGAGCTGAAGTATTCGGGCTTGGCAATAAAATGGATCGATTCAAAGCCAAGCGTTCGCAGAATCACATTCACGAGCCCATTCCGGGGATCGAGCAGCTCCAGAATAATTCCTACCATAACCACGATTGAAATAAAATGAGGTGCATAGGTGATCATCTGAACCGATTTTTTGAAAAACTGATTCTTCACATAATTAAGCGACAAGGCCAGAATGATCGGAAAAGGGATTCCCGCAATCAGGCTGTACAAGCTAATAATTAATGTGTTGGTCATGAGCTTGCCAAATTCATACGAATTGAAGAACCGGATGAAGTGCTTGAAGCCCACCCATTCACTACCATTAATTCCTTTGAAAGCTGTGTAATCTTTAAATGCAATCGTCGCTCCGTACATCGGATAATACTTGAATACCAAAATGTAAATCAACGGAAGCGCCAGCAGCACATACAATTGCCAGCATTTCTGTATGCGCCTCCGAGCGGACAGTGGCTCTATCTTCGCTTGTGCTCTCGTCTTGGTAGCGGCTGCCACTTTCATGATCGTTGTTCCCCCTTTCATTATTCGTAATTTCAACATAAGGCTTAGGAGAACAAATGTATATTAGAAAACGCTTTCTTTTTGTGCGATAGTTAAGAATAGCAATGTGCATTGCTATTCTTGGTGTGCAATATTTTAGAAAACGCTTGTATAACCCCGTATTTTTAGCCGGTTTGCGATTTCTTATAAGCGGTAGCGCTGACACCGTGAAGTCGTTTGAAGGCCCTGCAAAATGTATTGGACGAGCTGTAACCTACACTCGCAGCAATATCGTTAATGGTCAATCTGGATTCAAGCAGCAACGCCTTGGCATGATCCATTCGCACGCTCTCCAGATAATCGGAAAAATTGATACCGGTTTGCTCTTTAAAAAACTGTGATAAATATACCTTGGAAATCGGTATTCGATCCGCAACTACATCCAGACACAGATCATCCTGCATATAGTCCTGGTTCAGGATCGTGATAATATGCTCGACCAGCTGTATATTTTGGCTTTTCTTATGCGCATTCACGCTATCGCAGATCCACTCATAGGTGGATATAACTGAGGCATAATTGTTCTTCATATGCTCGTAAGAAGGCGTCTCGCTGCTTAAGGGCTTCATCTGATGAAAAACCTGTTCCTGTGCCAGCTCCATTTGCGGCAGAAGCTTCACGATACTTCCCCAGACTTCATATAAAAACAGCTGCATGACCGAAAAGGAAAGACGCCGGATTTCAAAATTTTCTCTATACAAATCCTCCAGTATACGCTTGACCTCCACCCTGTCACCGGCCTTGGCCAAATTCATTAACCGACCTTCCAAATCGGGTGGAAAATAATAATTGTTGCGATCATCCGGCAGCTCGTCGAACCATAAAATCCCTTCGCGATTTTGCCATAGTTGAAAGCTGAGTGCTTGCCTTGCCTGCTCGTACGATCTGGATACGCCTGTAAGACTGTCATGAATCGCCCCAATCCCATAGATGGGGACGTATTTCAACAGATCGCCAACGGCTTCATCCGCTTCCAGAAGCTTGCTCTCAATATGCTCCTTAACCTGCAGCGATTGGGATTGATTACAGCAAAACAGCACAGCAAGCTGATCCTCAGCCACATCATAGACAAAGCCGTTATGCTCCATCGTCTTGCGCAGCATTTCTTTAGTCAAAACACGCTTCATATCCAGCTCTTCCAGAAGATCACCGCTGTAGCCGTTGTCCAACCCCCGCAAATGCAGGATGGCAACTACATAGCTCATCCCCGTTACATCCATCCCCACATGCTTCAGAAGCGCATTCGCATCATGTACCGACAGAAACTCCCCGTTCAGCAATCTCTGAAAATACGCCGCGCGAAGCAGTGGGGCCTGCTGCTCAATTTCCGATTTCAGCCTGTGATTATTGTTGATCAACCCTGATACCGTTTCTCCGATCAAGCCATAGGCATCCCTATGCTGGGGACTAACGTCCGCCTTTTCCATAATCATATTGACAATATTACGCAACGGCATACTGTTCCGATACGCCAGCAAATAAGCGATAATCACCCCGATAACTAGAAACAGAAACGTCAGGGAGAATGTAATTTTCTGAATATAACGAACCTTCTCCAGCACCATATGCGTGGGCTGCCCCACCAGATACGTCCATCCATTAGAGGCTGATTTCACGTAAGTGATCATCATCGGCTTCTTGTCGATCGTTTGCTCTACGACGCCCTGAGAGCCTGACAGTTTGGCGATATCCACTGGGAGCGGAACGGCATCCGCAGACAATGAGCTGATTAATTGCCCCTGATCATCGACTATATAAGCCCAACCGTCGCCCGAGATATCCAGACCGTGGAACAGCTTTTGCAGCTCCCTGTTATCGATCATCACAGCGATTGCACCCTGCGGGTTTCCCGGATAGCCCAGCGATTGGATGTACGTCAGCATCGTATAGGAGGTATTGTTCACCATAACCTCCTGGGAAGGAATATATTTACGCGTAAAATATTGATCGAACATCAGCTTGTTCCAGCTTGTGTAATCAAGTCGGCTGTACTTTGCTATATTCTCATAAAACTCCTTGATCGAATAACTCGAACCCGGGGTCAGCACAAGACCGCTGTTTTTAAACAGAACGTAGTAATTAAAAATAAAATTGTTGGACAGCTTATAGTTATACAGGCTTTTGTTGGTATCCAAAACACGATAAGTATTGGTTCCCTCGAACGGATCGATCACCGGCTGAAATTGGATGATGCGTGTATCTACCGACAACTGTTGGGCGATGGATGAAATTTCCTCCAGTCTTCGCTCCAATATATCCTTGCTCTGCTCAAGCACATTCATATGATTGGCAGTAACTTCCTTTTCCATCGTTTGAATCGTCTTTTGATAAATGATCCAGCCGACGATCATAGGCAAGATTAAAAAGAGAATATACGGAATAAGCAAGCGTATGAATACCCGATGTCTGCCCTTCCCATCACTTAGCCATTGTCCTTTAAGCATGGTAGACCGATCCTCCTTCTCCCAAACAGACCTTTGCAACCGATTACATACACTATTAAGTTAACCACATTATAGGTTGCTTGTGAACAGCCAACTTGTGTCGGCTAAACAACAAATAATCCCCATGAATCCATGGAGATAGTTGACTTACCCGTATGCAATTGTGGTCGATGTCTGCATTCGATACTAATTCGCATACTGCTGCTTGAATTCGGAGGGTGTCATCCCGGTATGCTTTTTGAATAGCTCACTGAAATAGGGACGATCCTCATATCCGAGCGCCTGGGCAATTTCCTGTACCTGCCTGCCTTCCAGCAGCAAAGCCTTGGCCCTTTCCATACGCTCTGTCGTAACAAATTGCCCAACCGTCATCCCTCTGACCTTCTTGAATAGGTTGGCAAAGTAGCTGCCGCTTAAGTAAACCAGCTTGGCATAATCATTCACTGTCAGATTCACATCCAGATGCTGTCTGATATGCGCGATTACTTGCTCGACGACCTGATTGGCTTCTTCTTTCTGCCTTTGCTGGATGACCTCGCAGCCGATTCTGCACAGCTCGTTGATGCCTCCCTTAAGCTCTGTCAGCTTGTAGGAATGCAAATTCTTAATATGCAGCAGATGCGCCTCCAGCGGCTTCATTTCTTCAGCTGTCAGCTTTTCGGCAAATACCCGATTCATCATAAAGGCAAGCTCATCGTACATGACCTTTACAGCCTCTGGAGCATAAGGCACAGGCACAGATACCGTTTCATCGAACATTTCACCGACAAGCTCCTGTGCCTTATGCAGATTGCCCGAACGCAGACAGTAGAATAGCTCCTTTTCCTTTTCCGTTGAAAAGCGCGGTGCCGTTTGATGATCCACATGCTGGTAGCCATATACACTGTTGCCACCGGTATAAAAATTATAGGATAGTGCGGTCATTGCCTGCGTATACGAATAAGAAATTTCATGAATATGCTGTACGTTTTCCCCCAATCCGAGAGATACCGTATATCTGGAATAGCTTTCAATATTTTCACGGCACTGCTCGGCCAGCCTCTCGGCACTCCCGGAATCAGGCGAATTGAATACAGCAACGAACCGGTGCGAATGATCCCGAAACACAAATCCTTTCGTAACATTGCCAATCGTCTCCTCCAGAATATTGTGCAGGGTGAAACGGATCAGCTCGACCTCCTGCACAGGAAGCTTATGGGTCAGCTCGGCAAACTGGTCAATTTCCGTAAGCATGACGACAAATTGCTCACGTTCAAGAGCAATATTGAGAAAATCCCAACGCTTGGCGGCTTGCTCCGGCGTTGTGGGAAACTGCAGCAGCAGCTGAAAATATTCCTGCCGCAAATACGGCAAGCTCTCCCGCAGCTTGCGCTCCATCTCATGAAACCGCTGCTGGCTGCCAAGTTCCTCTTCGATCGACGCTTTGGCTTTAAGAACGGCATCAATAATTTTTTGCGGTGTAAAGGGCTTCAATATATAATCAAAAGCGCCAAGCTGAATCGCCTGCTGCGCATAGTCAAAATCAGTATATCCACTTAGGAAAACGATTTTGGTACGGGGAAATTCGCTTAATACCCAACGTGTCATATCCAGCCCATTCATTCGCGGCATACGGATATCCGTCAGCACGATATGAGGCTTGGTTTCACGTATGAGCTCAATACCCTTCTCGCCATTGCTGGCCGAGCCCACCACACGAATCCCATGCAGACTCCAGGGAATTTGATTAGCAATGCCATCAACAACTGTCTTGATGTCATCTATTACACACATTCTAAGCTCATTGTTCACGATCATCGTCACTCGCTTTCCAATGGGATCGTTAAGGTAATTACGGTTGAACGGTACGGAATGCTCGATAATTCAATATCGGCTCTGCTATCGTATTGCAGCCTTAGACGTCCAAATACATTGCGCAGCGCATAGCCCTTTTTCACCATCTGCTCCTGCCGCATATCCTCGTCAACTTGCCGGGCATCCATGCCGGAGCCATTGTCCTCCACACGCAGCTCGAGCCAATTTGAATCCAGACGGCGGATTGTAATCGTAATTTGTCCATCAACGTCCATTTCCTGAAAGCCATGCAGGATCGAATTCTCCACCAGCGGCTGCAAAACAATTTTCAATATCGGTATATCGAGCAGCGAATCATCCTCGAGCATGATCTTATAATCAAACAAGCCTTCATAGCACTTTTGCTGCAGACTCAAATATTGCCGTACATGGTCGATCTCCTTTGCTAAGGTCGTCATCTCGTTGCCCCCATTAAGACCAAGCTGGAACAGCAAGGAGAGGGAAACAATCATATCGGTAACATCCTTATTCTGCGCTGTTTCCGATTTCCAGACGATCGTATTGAGCGTATTGTACAAGAAATGTGGATCAATCTGCGCCTGCAGTGCTTTAATCTCCATTTTTCTTTTCTCGTTCTCGGCATCCTTGACATCATCAATCAGCTTCGATATTTGCTCCAGCATGCGATTGAATTTCAATCCAACCTGTGTAACCTCATCCTCGTACTTGCTCTCAAAGCGAACATCAAGCTGGTTATGCTCGACCTTCTTCATAAGACCTTGAAGCTTATGCAGCGGCTTCAGCAAGAAGCCTGACATCAGATTGGAAAGCAGCAGGGCCAGCACCGCGCAGCAGGCCATAATGAACAACGTGGCTGTTTTGATGCGATTCACTTGATACAGCAAATCCGATTGCTTTTGCACACTGACCAGCAGCCAATCCTGCGCAAGCGTCAGACGCGCATAATTGACCAAATAAGGCTCGTTTCGTTTGGAATATTTGAAAAAGCCCCGTTCCTGCTCCTGCATAGGCTTCATAAATTCCGGATCGTTCTGAAACGATTCCATGGAGGATGCCATCGGTAGTACCGTACTGCCGCTGCGTGAAACGAGAAAATAATTGTCCGAATGGCCAAGCAAATCATCGGTAATCGCTTTGCGGATAGCATCTTCCTTTAAATTAACGACAATAAAAACGTCCTGTACATTAACTTCGGAGATCGATTTCATCAATAAGGAGATCACTCTTTTATTGCCGAGAAATAATGGATCTTCATGGCCTTCGATCCACAAGGCGCGATCGGTGCTTTCCAAATACTTCGAAAATAGGGTGCTCTTAAAAGAGACCTGGCTATTGCGAAGGTCATTCGTCGCGAACAAATCACCAATCGGCGTATAGATTAAAATGGATTGAATCGATGGCTCACTCAGCTTCATTTGCGCAAGCGGTATCTGTAAGGAAGACAAATGTCTATAGTAAGCCGATGTTCGGTGATCGTACACATCATTCATCGCCTGTTTGAATTCATCGCTAAGCATCATGGAGGAGGTCGCTACAATCGCATGACGCAGCTTTTCATCAAGCACACGCACCGATTTATTCAGTGTGTTCTGGCTGGAGAGGAAGGCTTCCTTTTCCGTCGAGCTGTAAGCAATCCAATATGACATCAGTCCGGTCAAGGCAATAGATATTAAAGTCAGCAGCAAAAAGGCTATCCATAGCCGACGTCTAAGTGAAAGCCTATAAAACCAGTGTTTCACGTCTGTTCCTCCTCCATACCCTAGCGTATGAAAAAACGCGCCGCTTTCTGCTGCGCGTCCATCATTATGATAATCAACTTCGGAATCACCGGTTTCCATCCAGCCTTACTTGGCTAAAGTACCTTGCAGCTTGCCTGGATCAAAGCTTGGATTCGCTTTGCTCTTCGTATCGCCGGAAGCACGTGCTTTTTCCAGAGCAGCGTTATAACGAGTTGTCAGGTCCGTCAGCATTTTATCGACATCTCCGCCTTCAAGCATATACTTTGTAATCGCATTGCCTGTCTTGACACCCTCAACCTTAGCTTCCGTTACGGATAGCGGAGTTGGTGAATACAGTGCATCATATTTGCTCGGCAGGAATCCATCGATGCCCGGAATAGTCGGTTTGTTAGCAGTAGCATTCACATCAGGTACGACAGAGATACCAAAGCCCTTTTCATGATATTCCTTTTGGAAATTAATATTGGCAAGGTACTCCATAAACTTCCATGCTTTTTCTTTGTTTGGTGTGTCTTTACTTATACCAACGTAGTTGCCGGCAATAACCGAGACGGTTCCTGATTGCTTGCCGTCCAGGGTTGGAGGCAGAGCAGCAGCCCAGCGTATTTTGGTCGGGAATTGGTTCTGGAATACACCTGGCTCGCCAGAGTGATTAAAGTACATACCAATTTTCCCGGCTGCAAATTGTGCACGCAGCGGATCAATATCCAAAGATTCCACGCCCGGCAGCAAGCTTCCATCCTTTTTCATTTGATAGAGCGCTTCAGCAATAGGCTTGTACACGGAGAAATCGAACTGTCCGGTTTTATAGTTATAGCCATCCACAATTGAAGTGCCACTAAAGGAGCTTATTGGATTTGAAATTCGCGCGAATGCGGAGCTTGCGCTCTTGAAGTTTTCAGCAAAGCCGTACGCACCTACATCCTTATTCGCTTCTGTAATCTTCTTGGCAGCATCAACCATTTCCGCTACTGTTTTTGGCGGTTCCTTAATCCCTGCTTTTTCGAACAAATCTACATTATATATTAATCTCCAAAACTGTCCGGTATTCGGCAGCGAATATATTTTGCCTTCAACCATGTTCGATTCCTCGACCATCAGATTGGCATATCGCTTTTTCAAATCATCGTTCATCAAATCATTGATCGGCAGCAAATAGCCTTTTTTCACAAAACCGAGAAAATCGTTCGTACGCAGTACGTCAGGAGCCTGCTTGCTGGCATATGCGATATCCACAGCCTGATTGAAGTTATCAGCCAAAACCGTCATTTCCACTTCAATGTCGGGGTTCGCATCATTAAATTTCTTGATAACCTCTTTCATATAATCCGCATCATGGCGATCGATCGTCCAATAAGAGATCTTGGTTTTTCCGCCTGTCGCTGTACCTGTACCCGAGGTTCCTCCAGCTTGCGTCCCGCTGTCCTGTCCAGCTCCACATGCTGCCAGAGAGGAAGCGACCAAAGCTACGCCCAGCACGGTACCTATCGTTTTTTTCATCATTTTGATAAAACCCTCCTTTTTAATTATAAACCATTCGTGAACAGGTTCCTAATCGGAAATCATGTAACTGCTTTCAGCATAACGGCTGAGCTTGTCGAACCGTGAAGGACAATCCGACTTTTATAGAGGGGAAAACTACTTTCCGTCTCCCGCCTCTACCTCCGATCAGCTTTTTAACCTTTGACAGCACCTGCGGTAACCTGCATAAACGACTTGTTCGCGATCATATAGACCACGAGAATCGGCAGGAACGATAGACAAGCACCTGCCATCATCAATTGCGTCTCCGCAGCAGCACCAATACCATAACGAAGATTCGCAAGACCTACTGTCAGTGTCTGCAGCTTCGGCGAGGTCATGGTGAATACGAGCGGCAAAATATATTCATTCCAGGCGCCGCGAAACGTGAACAAGGCGGTCACTGCAAGCGCTGGACGCAGCAGCGGAAGAATGATTTTCCAGAAAACGCTATAGAAGTTACAGCCGTCAATATATGCAGCCTCGTCCAAATCGCGGGGAATCGCCTTGAAAAAACCGATCAGCATAAAATAAACCGTAGCATGCGAGCTGATCAGGATGATAATGACACCCCACAGCGATTTGTTCAAGCCGAGCATGACCATCAAATCAAATTGCGGTCTGAGTACGACAGCACCAATGGAAATAAACATCGTACTTGCCTGCAACGCGACATACAGTTTTTTGCCTGGGAACTTCGTACGGTCTATCGCGTAGGCGGCCATCGAAGCGATCAGCAGCGTTGCAATTGTGACCATGGTGCTAATAAAGAAGCTGTTCCAGGTAAATAGCGCAAAATTGGCCTGCTTCCAGGCAGTAGCATAATTCGAGAACTGCCATACGGTGGGCAGAAAAGTAGCTCCCGTGGTTAATTCGGCATTCGTTTTGAGTGAACCGAGAACAGCCATAATAAGCGGGTACAGCGTGACAAAAGCTATACTGATTAAAAATACCCATTTTACGATATGCCCCAACCCGTAGCTTGCCCTAATTCCATTGCCATTCAAGTTTGTATCCATCTCACTTACACCCCGCTTTCCTTAATCCTGATTCAGCCGTTTGGACATGTAAAAATAAATGATCGTAATGAAGCCGACAATCAAAGCTGTTGTAAATCCAACCGCGCTGCCGTAGCCGATTTGCTGTACTGTTGCCGTTGACGCCGACACCGGGAAAAATTGCTTGTATACATACAGGTACATGACCTCTGTTTTGCCGAACGGTCCTCCTTCGGTTAATACCATGATGCTCTCGTAGCCCTTCAAAGCCGTGATGATGGCCAGCATAATAATCATTTGCAGTACGGTACCAAGCATTGGAAGCGTGATATACCAGAACTTTTGTGCAGCATTCGCACCATCGAGTGATGCACTCTCATATACATCCTCTGGTATGCCCTGCAAGCCGGCAATGAACAGCAGCATGTAATTACCGATCCCGCCCCATACCGCAGTAATGATAACCGTAAGCATCGCATATTGCGGACCGAGCCAATCTATCGATTGCGAAATAATCCCATATTTGATCAGAAATTGATTAAGCACACCGTTATATGAATTGAAAATGGTAAAAAATACGATCGACATAACCGATGCACTGATAATAGTAGGCATAAAATAAATCGCTCTGAACAATCCCTTGCCTTTCAAGCCGCGGTTTAAAATGACTGCAAGCAATAGAGAAATCGGCAGCACCAGAATGATTTTACCGCCCGCGTAGATAAACGTATTATACACGGAATGCCAAAACTCCTGATCACGCAGCAGTCTGGAGAAATTATCAAGACCTACAAATCGGGGTATCCCAAAGCCTTGATAATCGTAAAACATATAACGCAGCGCCCAGACGATTGGGTAGATGCCAAGTGCCAGTGTCAGGAACAAACTTGGAAAAATGAAAATATATGAGTTGAACAGAGATACACGTTTACGCATCGTCTATCAGCTCCTCCCGTTCGTTTTTTTATAGCATATTACATGCGAGACAGAGGGCGGGAGCGGTAATTCAACTGGCACCATAGGACAAAGCAACTTAATTTGAATTTGCACGGAGTCGATCTCATCTACAGCCCATAACAAAACCCCCCGGCGCGGCGCGAAGGCCACTGAAGAACTTACTGTTTTTTTCTTCGGCGGTAAGATCAAAATGAACGAAGACATCTACCCCGCTTTTTTTGAGGGAGATGTCTTCTTTTTTTGGTCTTTTCGGGGATTTTTCCTTACAT
>NZ_JAJNMU010000030.1 GCF_022458865.1 Paenibacillus periandrae
TACTGGATTTGCATCTGTCTAATTCCTTTTGTTGTTTGGTAGGACTTACAACATTACAGGTTTAGCAGATGTTTTTCCATTTTCAAAAGTAGTTTATATCGTCAAGCACTGATTTCTGTTTTGAGCCATAAATAAACTATTATTTTTGAGGGGTGTCAGCAATCATGAACAAATACATAAAAGGGATATTACTAACATTTATATACATATATTTTTTTGTTTTCTACACTGTAGCACTTTATTTATCTACTAACTTGATATTAGTGGACTTCTTTAGAGCGAACAGTTCAACTGCAGATGAATTTTTAACATTTATAAAGCAAACAATCGTTTTTGCAGGCATTTTATCAATAATACTTATATTAATTATTCATTTATTATGGAGAAAGAAGAGAAAAGTATTTTATGTAGTTAGTATACTAACTTTAATATTATCAATAGTTGCTATATTTATATTAATCAATTCGGATATAGGTGGACCGGTAAGAATAAAACAAGAATATAGTAGGTATCACCAAGATGGCCGGAGCAGCATATAACCCCGTTTTCCTGCGGCGGATATTCTGTTCCTTGGTCTGCCCGAGATGAAAAGTGCAAGACAAATATATATTTCAAACCTTAGTTCAAAAACAATAGCTTAATCTGAAGAGGAAGTGATTTATTATGTGTCGGTATGCGATGTACGGTCCTTATAAAGATATATTTGCATGTTTTACATGTAGAAAGGTATTTAAGCAAACTTCTGATCTTGAATTAATTAAAACTGAAATCCGAAATAGAAAATTTAGATGCCCTCAATGTAGGGGAATTATGAAGGATATGGGACATGATTTTAAAACCCCTAGACAAGATAACCTTAAGCAATGGTTAAAGGTAGAATTATTATATAATAACGGTTTTACTTATCATTCCTGTGGTTGCGGTGGTCCAGGTTATAGACCGGCAAAATTATCTGAAGTTACAGAATTTATTAGAAATAATAGATATTTTAAATCTGAAGGAGAACTTTTATTAAGAAATTTAACAACCAAGTTTCGGGGTTGATTATCAGTTTTTTACGGGGAGTGATTTTTTGCCATTTACATTTGCCCATCCATTATATTCATTTCCAATTAAATTTATAAAACCACGATATTTTAGTTTATCGGGACTTATTCTGGGAAGTATGTCTCCCGATTATGAGTATTTTATTGCACTAGAGCCATATCAAGCCATAGGGCATACACATAAAGGACTTCTTTTACAAGGGCTTCCCTTATGTGTAGTCATTTTATTCTTGCTGCACCTAATTAGGAAACCTTTAATATTACATCTGCCCTCTATGTTCCATATCGATGTGAAAGCCTACCAACTAATCAGATCCTTTGACTTTCGAGACATAAAAAATTGGATTGTGTTTTTACTGTCTGTTGTTATTGGTTTCTATAGTCATATTTTTTTGGATGCATTCACTCATAAATCAGGTTATTTTGTCATGAATTATCCTCTTTTACAAAACATCTATTTTTCAGTTCCGTTATACAAGTTACTTCAACACATACTTTCTTTAATAGGTATGTTGGCTCAGATTTTACTAATCGTATGGTTATTAATTAAAACCCCTTTTTCCACAAAAAATTTCAGAGAAATAGGTCCGAAGAGAAAGATAATTTATTGGCTTATCGTACTTATAATAGCGATAGTCGTCGTTATTGCAAAGCTATACTTTACTTCAAGCACAAATATATTAGGGATGATTATTGTCTCTTCAATATCAGGATTCTTTCTAGGACTGGTAGTAGCAAGTTTAATCTTTCGAAAGAGACTGCGATATAGATAATGGCTCCGTCTGAATATCTTCGTTTCCTCAATCGGTCAGTCTATGGTTTCCCCCAAACCTGATGTTAACTTCCATATTATTACACCCAATTTAACGTATCCTGCTTCTCTACCCGGAAAATAATCGATTGTTGCTATCGGAATCAGATCACTACGCTCATAAATGTTTACTACCAATATAATCAGTTCCTTTAGATATTCATCATCTATTTAAAGAATCGGTTTTAATTGAATTAAAATCAATCGAATCAATAACAAGGAGGTTTTTAAAAAATGCAAAAATGGCAGCAGGAACTCATATTTATCAAACGAGATGCTAACGGCGTAATCGCGGCTATAAGTGAACGAACGCCAGAAGGGTACGTTGAGGAAAAAAGCACGGACGAGTCGCGCTTTCACAGCAACACGAACACAGTCAGTTCTCCAGTCGAAAATATTATTATTCAAAATATAGAAGAACAAGAGAATCACATAAAGCACATTGAACGTGCAGAAAGGGCTATTAACCGTCTTGGCACCCGACACCAAAAGCTGATACGGGCACGCTTCATGGAGGACGATTATGTTTCAGATACGGACGTAGCAGCAGAGCTTGGTTACAGCGATCGGCATTACCGCCGAAGTCAATGGCAATCTATAGATTGGCAGGTATACTTGGTTTGATGGTGCTGAAGGATGATTAAATAAAGGAATAAAAATGTATAGAAGGAAACGAAAAGTTGAGTTTAGGAATGTATCTTGCCTCCAGACATAAACCCATTACAGTACATTAAAAAAACGATACGCTTTTTACAATAATACATTACAAACAGCCATGACCCATCATTAGCCTTCCATTTTCACGCTTATTCTACTAACAATCGTACTTTATAAAGAACGAATTTTTGGTTATAATAAAAATCTGGAGCGAGATGGTCCAAATCATACTTTTTTATGAAGGAGAACGTCCATGAAATGTTCATTGTCTAGACTGGCCATAAAAGCAGTCGTGTTAAGTCTTGCTGTTACTTTTGTTTTCTTCTCTTCACTTACTGGCTTCGTGAGTAAATCATATGCCGAAGATCAACAAATCGTTGCGACATGGCTATGGAATACATACTCAATTTGGAAAGAGAAAGACAAAACACTTGATTTTCTTGGTCAAAACGGTATCAATCTTTTGTATCTGCAAATTGATGTAGATATACCTTCCGATGTTTATAGTACCTTTATTAGAGAAGCTGAAAGTCGTGGTATTAAAGTTCATGCTTTAGGTGGAGCCCCCGAATGGGTCTTACCCGAGCAGCAAGGGAAACTGTACCAGTTCATAGATTGGGTGAACACATACAATAACAGCGTTCTTCCCAGCGAACGATTTAACGGTATCCATCTTGATGTGGAGCCGTATGTGCTTCCGCAATGGCGGAGTGACCCAGATAAGATGGTAGGGCTTTGGATGGATACAATTAGCGGTTTTGTCCAGCAAGTCAAAGCAGATACACATTTAACTACTGGTGTAGATTTGCCGGTGTGGCTAGATAGGTTTAACGTCCCTGATGGATACGGTGGTAGAACTACGCTTTCGGATTGGATGATCCGCAGGCTGGATCAAATCTCCTTGATGGCCTATATTGATAATGCCGAGGACATTATCAAATCCGTTTCGAATGAGTTGGTTGAAGCTGAAAA
Source organism: Paenibacillus periandrae (assembly GCF_022458865.1). GTDB lineage: Bacteria > Bacillota > Bacilli > Paenibacillales > NBRC-103111 > Paenibacillus_S > Paenibacillus_S periandrae. The sequence goes on from NZ_JAJNMU010000030.1 coordinate 3,487, forward strand.
AGCCAGCAAGCCGGTCATCATTGGGGTAGAAACCCTCAACAATAACGAAGAGCACAGCAGCTTTTATGCAAAGGGAAGATCCCAAATGCAAAGTGAATTGAATACGGTAATCCGAACGCTCTCGAGCAATTCATCTTTTGCCGGATATGCCATTCATGAATATGAAAGCTGGACTTCTTTAAAAGATTAAGATTTCAGTTAATCTGTTCTTTTTAATGAACTAAAGCGATACAAATCATGTCCGTTCTAAGACCGTACTGAGGCCGCTTTATGTCCGATTCTTTGACGTAAGGCATGGTAATTGTATTGTAGCAAAATTGGATACGAACTATTGAGGGGCGCCGCTGGTGTCCTTTTTTGTTATCCATTTAACCAATTGGAGGTGAACACCATTACTTTAGATATTTAAAAGGAAAACCCTTCCTTATGTCGAAATGTGATGGTGGGAGGTGCTACAGTGCCAAAATGTGCAAGATGTAACGGGACAGGTAAGTACAAAGTTTTTTGGATTTTTAAATATTGGTGTGATGTCTGCGAGGGGCGGGGGACCCATTCCTCATATGGAACACGTAAATTAGCAAAGGTTGCACACAATAGAGATGACTTTGAAAGTATTTCGAGCTCTTGGAGTTTTTCCACTAATGAAAGCTCCTCTCAGAGCTACCATGATAGTAGTAGTTCAAGCAGTTGGGGGAATTCAAACGATTCAAGTGATTCAAGTAGTAGCTATAGTTCATCAAATGACGACTCGGGAAGTTCATACGATTCAGATAGTGATAGCTCCAGCGGTAATTCATCAGATGATTCCGACTGAGTATATTAAAAGCTAAATCGAAAAAAGTACTACGCACCCTAACCGGTGCTTTTTATTTTGTCAAAAACCGACTTAACACTGTTGGAGGTGACTCATGAGAGTCGAAAGCATACCGATTAACCTGATCCGGCCTAATGATTGGAATCCGAATGAGATGGACGATCATATCTATCAATCTTTAATTGAAAGTATCCGGAAGCTCGTCACCACGAACGGAATATTGACCAAAAAGATAGCAGACCAATCCCACCAGTGAATCAAGACCCCACAGCATTTTATGTTATGATTCCATTGACATAAAGGAATGAGTGGAGGGTGCAACATGGAACTTCTTCGGAAGCAAATTCCTTCCCTAAATATGTGTATGAGGGAGATGAACCTGCAAGGCTTGGAATTTAGTGAGGTTGTTGTAGAATGTTTTGAGGCGATATTTAACAGACAATTTCATCATCCGGCACCACTGTCGGCGGGTGAATTAGATTACTGGACGAGCCCCGAGTCGGGGTCCGTTTCGAAATGTGTTGACACGACACCAAATGGTGCCCTATGATTAACATGACACTAAATGGTGTCTAATTAGGGGTCCTCGCCTCGTGTTGCTACGTACGAAGAACCGCTTCTTTTAAGAAGGTTGTGAAATTAACGTCTGTGACTAGGTAATAATATTTATAGGAGAGGGTGTTGTGAGCAAGAACAACCAGTTGCGGGATGTGTATGACGCGATTGCAGATCCAACTAGGCGCCAACTGATTCGTCTGTTAGCAGAGGCAGAGGAGATACCGCTTCATGAATTAACAGTGCAGTTACAAATGGGCCGTACTGCGGTATCCAAGCATTTGACAATTCTTAAAGAGGCCGGGCTGGTGCTTGACCGAAAAGTCGGCAGAGAAACGCGATTTAGGCTAAACGCCTCTCCACTCAGAGAAATTCAAGATTGGGTGGCTTTCTACTGCAAGTTCTGGAGTACCAATAGGTTGCGTTTGAACCAACTATTAGAGGAGGAAGAAGAATGAGTTTAACATTATCCTTGGATTTTCAGTTCAAGAAATCGATTGAAAAGGTGTGGTCCGCTCTTACCGATTCAAGCAAGCTTGCCAAGTGGACTATGGAAAATAATTTTAAGCCTATTGTGGGATACCGTTTTCAGTTTCGCACGCAGCCGACCGAATGGTGGAATGGAATTATTGACGGCGAAGTGCTTATCGTGGAAGCACCAAACCGATTGTCTTATACTTGGGAAAGCGGAGAGAAGCACACGGTTACCTGGACGCTGAAGGATTTAGGGGACGGAACGGTTAATCTTCATCTCGAACAAACCGGAATCTCAAATGATCAAGCACTCGCAGGCGCTAAGTATGGCTGGAGTAATTGGTTCCGCGAGTTTGAAAAGGTGTTGGAACAATAGCCGTCTCACTACGAATAAAGGAAGATATCTGATGACCCAAGAATATATAGAAATCCGCGGCGCCCGGGAAAATAACCTTAAAGATGTGTCTTTGCGCATTCCCAAACGTAAAATCACCATTTTTACTGGTGTATCCGGCTCCGGTAAATCATCGATCGTTTTCGATACCATTGCAGCTGAATCCCAGCGTCTGCTGAATGAAAACTTCGGTATGTTCGTCCGCAACTTCTTGCCGCGTATCCCGCAACCCGATGCAGACGCTATCGAAAATCTGAGCATGGCGGTTATCGTCGACCAAAAACGCTTGGGAGGCGGTGCTCACTCGACCATGGGTACGATTACGGATATTGCACCTATACTTCGGCTGCTATACTCACGTGTAGGTCATCCTTACGCAGGTAACGCCAATGCCTTTTCCTTCAATGATCAGCATGGTATGTGCCCGGAATGCAACGGTGTAGGCCGCAAGCTTGGAGTTGACTCGAAGAGAGCATTGGACATATCCAAATCACTCAACGAAGGCGCCATCTTGCTTCCAGAGTATGGCGTTGACAGCTGGGATTGGAACATTATTACCCAGTCAGGTTTGTTTGATAACGACAAAAAGCTTGTCGATTACACCGAGGCAGAAATGGAACAGCTTTTGTACGGCAAACCGTATAAGGTTGAAATGCAAGTCGGAGGAAAGCCAGTAAAATTTACCTCTGAAGGTATCATTGAGAAGTTCAGCGGCAAGTACATCAAGCGAGATCTCAAAACGAGGGCGGAGCGCACTCAAAAAATGGTAGAGCCGTTTATAACCGAAGGTCCATGCTACCTCTGCCGCGGCGCCCGTCTTAGCCAAGCGGCTCTTAGCTGTAAAATCAACGGTAACAATATTGCCGAACTGTCTTCCATGGAGGTAGGTCGGCTGATTGCGGTCATCAAGGAAATAAAAGATCCGATAGCGGCGCCTATGGTTAAAGCATTAACGGAAAGGCTGCAGCACCTGGTTGATATTGGTCTGGAATATCTCAGTCTCGACCGCGAAACCGACACTTTATCCGGTGGAGAATCACAGCGTGTCAAAATGGTCAAACACCTGAGCGGCAGCCTCGTGGATGTGGTATACATTTTTGATGAGCCGAGCGTTGGCCTGCATCCCCGTGATGTGCACCGGCTTAATGAACTGCTGCAGAAACTGCGCGATAAAGGCAACACTGTCATAGTTGTCGAACACGATCCTGATGTGATTCAAGTAGCCGATCATATAGTTGATGTCGGTCCTTTTGCAGGCAGCCGCGGCGGTACCATTGTTTACGAAGGCAGTTATTCCGGACTGCTACAGGCCGATACCTTGACGGGCAAGTATATGAAACAATCCATGCCGCTTAAGGATCATTTTCGTCCGGCAACGGGCAAGCTATCCGTCGTGGGCGCCAATCTACACAATTTGAGCAATGTTAGCGTTGATATACCAACGGGTGTATTAACCGTAGTGACAGGCGTTGCCGGTTCAGGCAAAAGCACACTGATCAACGAGGTATTTTTGCAAAAGCATCCTGATGCGATAGTGATCGATCAGGCAGCTGTAGGTGTCTCGACCCGTTCGAATCCAGCCACGTACACGGGCATCATGGACGATGTGCGCAAGGCCTTTGCATCAGCCAACAAAGTGAAACCCGGGTTGTTCAGCTTTAATTCCACGGGTGCCTGTGAAAACTGCCAAGGTCTTGGTGTTGTTTATACCGAGTTGGCATTTATGGAAACCGTTAAAACAACCTGCGAAATATGCGGCGGCAAACGTTTTAAAGAGGAGGTGCTCGCTTACAAACTGGGCGATAAATCGATCGCCGATGTGCTGGAGATGACCGTACAACAAGCCCTCTCTTTTTTTGATATCAAAGAAGTTGTGCGCAAGTTGCAGGCAATGAGTGATGTGGGACTGGATTATTTGACACTCGGCCAGCCGCTCAGCACACTATCGGGCGGTGAGTGCCAACGCATCAAGCTGGCCAGCGAGCTGCATAAAAAGGGAAGCATTTACGTCATGGACGAGCCGACGACCGGGCTGCACATGTCGGATATCGCCCATTTGCTTGCTATCATGAATCGTCTTGTAGATGCGGGAAATACTGTCATTGTGATCGAACATAATCTGGATGTGATCAGAAACGCCGATTGGATCATAGATATGGGTCCCGAAGGCGGCAGTAATGGTGGTCAAGTCATATTCGATGGTACGCCAAAACAGCTTTTAAGCGCAAAACATTCACTTACAAGCAAGTATTTGAGCAGGTGATTGATTATGGCATGGTCCTAACTCAATAATACATCGTGGCAGCTCGGTTCATTGAATAGGAGCGCCTCTTTGAAGCTGTCGGGTGAATCGGCAGCTTTTTCAGTATCATTAGCATCACAGAAAGCGTTTGATTAACTAATTTACATTTATTAGATGCCCCATTATAATAGGTGCAATAATAGCGCACAAATAACGATAGAAAGGTGAAATAAAATAATTGCCATAGCGGATACAGATCTACGGTTTGACCTCGTTATTGAGGATGAATTGGTCGGTACCAAGACTCTTCCTGCAGGAGAAGAAAGCTGTATATTTACTAACCTGCCTAGCAGCATGAAGAGGGTGGAAATTTATTTTTCACAAAAAGCGGCCGTAATTGTGAAAGCGCTACAAATTGATGACGGAGCATCGGCTGCTCCCCTGCAAAACAATCAACCACGGTGGGTTACATACGGCAGCTCCATTACACAATGCAGCGCAGCGGAAAGTCCTGCTCAAACTTGGCCGGCAATCGTAGCACGCAACAAAGGCTGGGACCTGACTTGTATGGGATTTGGTGGACAATGTCATTTGGAGCCGATGGTTGCTCGCGTCATCCGTGATCTTCCCGCTGACGTCATTTCCATGTGCCTTGGCATTAATGTGATGGGTCGCAATAGCTTAAATATTAGGACGTTTCGTTCTGCCATTATTGGTATGGTATCGATCATTCGGGAAAAGCATGTCAACACGCCCCTATTTTTAATTTCTCCTATTTATTGTCCCCACAGGGAGACAGATGAAAACCTCGTAGGGATGAACTTGATTACAATGAGAGAAGAAATCCAGGAGGCAGTGAATATTTTAATTTCTTATGGAGATTCAAATCTTATTTATGTAGACGGTTTGGATATTTTTGGTGAAGCCTTTGCTGACAAACTACCAGACCACCTGCATCCGAATGCTGAAGGATACAAAATTATGGCCGATCATATACGGGGTAAATTGAATTTTTAATATAGGCTTTTTTTAATAAAACAAAAAAAGTCATATCGAAGTAAATAAGCACAATGTCAGCACAGTTGTATCGATGTATGCTTAAAAGTGATTTAAGTTCCGAAGATGAAGCCCAGTATGTGAAAGTGAGGTATAAGATGAAAGATAACAATATTCAGCAGCTTTCAACCACAAGACCTAATGTCGTATTTATAATAGCGGATGATCATCGTGATGAAGCCATTCGAGCGTTTGGCAATGATACGATACAGACGCCGGTATTGGATTCGCTGGTAGCCGGTGGGACATCTTGTCGTAACACACATATATTCGGCGGCTTAACCGGTGCCGTTTGCGCGCCGAGCAGAGCATGTGTTAATACGGGCATTCCGATCTTCCGGGCGACGATAGGCAAAGATATGATGAACCGGGAGCATTCGAGCGTTATTCGTCCAGATGTTCGGTTAATGCCGCAAATGATGCGTGAAGCCGGGTACCAAACTCATGCGATCGGCAAATGGCATAACGACAAGTCAAGCTTCGCCCGAAGCTTCGAAGGAGGGGATAAGCTATGCTTTCACGGCATGAGCGAGCACACAAAGGTTCCCGTTTACGATTATGATCCAACTGGAGCTTATCCGAAGGAACAGGAATACATAGAACATACGTTCTCGACAGAGCTGTTTACGGACGCTGCCGTCAACTTTATTGAGGATTGCAGGATGGAGCGGCCGTTTTTCCTGTATGTGGCTTATACCGCGCCGCATGATCCCCGAACCGCACCGGAGCCGTATGCAAGCATGTACGATAAAGCCAACATTCCGCTGCCTCCAAACTTTGTACGGGAGCATCCATTCGATACTGGCGATATGACGGGGCGGGATGAGAAGCTCGCTCAATGGCCGAGGGAAGAGGGCGAAATTCGTGAGCATATTGCTGATTACTATGCGATGATAAGTCACTTGGACGCGCAGCTCGGTAGAGTCGTCGAAGCGCTGAAGGCTAAGGGCATCTATGATGACACGCTCATCGTGTATACCGCGGACCATGGCTTGGCGGTTGGACAACACGGATTGATGGGCAAACAGAACGTTTACGAGCATAGCGTGCGCATTCCGCTTATATTCCGGGGGCCAGGTGTACCGGAGGGTAAGCAGGAGCTTGCTCTGGCAAGCAATATCGATATTTTTCCTACAGTTGCCGGGCTGTGCGGAGTCGATGTGCCGGAGGAAACGGAAGGCGTAAGTCTGTGTCCAATCTTGGCAGGGGAAAGCGATGGCGTTCGCGGTATCGTGTGCTCGGTTTATCGGGATGTCCAGCGGATGGTAACGGACGGCCGATGGAAGCTGATTCGTTATTATCGGTCACCAGTAACGAACACAGGAACGGAACGAATCCAGTTGTTTGACCTACGAAATGATCCATGGGAAACACAAGATTTGTCGTCAGAGCCCTCATATGCCGGACACATCGAACGGCTTGCCTCCGGCTTGGCTTCATGGATGCAGGCTTCCAGCGATATTTTGCAGTATAAGCCGGTGATTCCTGTCACATTGTAGATCATGATAAAGAGCAACGATGACATCTAACGTTTTCCATTTTGTATCGCTCCTTGAGGTAATGACTACGTCCCGATAATACAATTATTTGGCTGTATCGTCTGATGTATTCATGCTGTTTAATAAATACGTATTGATTATTGAACTATCGTTGAATATTATTATTGAACAGGGAAATGAATACTTCAATCGATAATCATTACGCTTTTGTTGTATACTCAACAACAACTATAGTTATGTTCATTATCTCGGGAGGAGATACAAGAATGACCACGGGCACCAAAGTAGATAGACGTATTCTGAAAACAAAGGAAGCCATTAACAAAGCTTTTCTGGAGCTGTTTTCCGAAAAAGAATTCGAGCAAATCACGATTAATGATATTGCTGATCGAGCAAATGTGAATCGGGGAACGATTTATCTTCACTATACAGATAAATATGACCTGCTTTACAAATGTATAGATTTCCATTTAAGCAAAATGTTCAGTTCATGTACGATCCATGTAAATCTAGAAAAAGATGATTTTATAAGTGAGCAAAAGCCTATTTTTAAATATTTCGAGGATAACTTCTTATTCTTTTCTTCCATGATTTCCAATAAAATAACGTCACTATTTCAAGAACGAATGCTGAGCTTCGTTAAATCTAGCATAAAAAAGAATTTGGATCAGTCTACTAATCAGACGATAGATAAGGAATTGGTTACACAATTTAATGCCTCAGCCTTCGTAGGCATCATAGAATGGTGGATTCAGAACAAAATGCCACATTCGCCTCAATATATGGCCGAGCAGATGTGGGATTTATTTAAAAGGTGATTAGCTTTCGTTTTCTCGGGATGTGAATCACAAAAGTTTCTTAAGACAGACCTTCTGGATCACGGATACCTTTCATCCGGTTTCAGAAGGTCTGCTTAATTTATATTGAACAATTCTGTACATGTTGTTGTATATGAAACAAAAGCGTATCAATTAACGATTGCATACTAGGGGCTTCTATCTATAATATAAATCAACGGCCGTTAATTATTCAATATTTGTTCAATAAGGCACATCGCACATCGGATTAATTTCTATCCATCAAGCATATTGGCGCCAATTGCAGACAACAATCTTTTTCATAAATGAATGTCATCATTTTTATACAAGGAGCCATACGAAGTGGAAAATATCAAAAATAAAATAGTCATTGTAACTGGAGCCTCCAGCGGTATAGGAGAAGCTACAGCCAAGCTGCTGGCGCAGAATGGGGCAAAGATGGTATTGGCTGCCAGAAGAGAGGAACGTCTGCATACGATTGTTGAAGAAATTAAACAGGATGGCGGCGAAGCCGTTGCTATAAAAACGAACGTAGCTTCATCAGAGGATATGCAAAAATTGGCCGAGTTTGCATTGAACAAGTATGGTCGAATCGATGTGTTGGTGAATAATGCGGGGGTCATGCCTAATTCCAGACTGAATGAATTAAGAGTTGAAGAATGGGATCAAATGATCGATGTGAACATTAAAGGCGTTCTTTATGGCATTGCAGCGGTATTGCCCACGATGCGTGAACAGCAGTCCGGCCATATCATTAATCTATCCTCTGTTGCGGGTTATCATATATCTCCGACATCAGCGGTATATTCGGCAACCAAGTTTGCAGTGAGAGCAATATCGGAAGGGCTGCGCCCGGAAGAGTCGCCGGCTTCTCATATTCGATCCACCGTAATTGCTCCCGGATTGACGAAGAGCGAACTTTTTGACAGCATTACTAGCCCGGAGGTTCATGCGATGGTCAGCCAATTAAGCGGCATAGGAATTTCACCCTACAGTATTGCTAGAGCGATTGCTTTCGCCATTAATGAGCCTGATGATGCCTTAGTCAGCGAAATTTTGATTAGACCGACGATTTTGCCTTAAAAAAACAGCCAAACCCAGCCCATTAAAGGCTGCGTTTTTCAGGGATCTGCACAGCATAAATCACGTCGTATTACAGCTTGTACGCCATAGATTGGAAGCGTGGAGGACGATTAAGCTTGGAGGGCTGGGAGTGTCTTGAGGACTTTCTGCAATTTCATATTCCCTTGAAGCGAAAAGCCGGAGCTTGGAAATCCTCATCTCATCCTTTTTTTGTTGCACTAAAAGGTACTTATATCCTCAGGCTATAACTAGATATAGTTTAATCCAGTTACGTTATATCTGGAAATCTATGATATGTTTTCTATAACAAATTGTAGAGGAGTTTTTATAGATGGTGAAGAGTAGTGCTTTAGGATACCCGCGTATTGGTGCGGATCGGGAATGGAAGAAAGCGCTCGAAGCTTTCTGGTCAGGCAAGCTTGAGGAAGCAGACTTCCACCGCCAGCTGCAGGACATCCGATTGAATCATTTACGTAAACAGCAAGAGAAGGGCATTGATTTGATCCCGGTTAATGATTTCAGCTATTACGACCATGTATTGGATACAGCTGCGATGTTCGGTATTATTCCGAAACGTTTTTCTTATGAAGGTGGCGTTGTTCCCTTGTCTGTCTACTACGGGATGGCTCGTGGGACGAAGGATGCTACAGCAAGCGAAATGACCAAGTGGTTTAACACCAACTATCACTATATTGTACCTGAACTGTCCAATGCATCTCCGGTGCTTACCGAAAATAAGCCGCTTACAGCTTATCGGGAAGCTAAGGAAAAGCTTGGGATTGAAGGCAAACCGGTTATCGTTGGACCATTGACCTTCCTGAAATTGTCAAAAGGTTACAGCCAATCGGAGTTTGATTCCTGGTTGGATCGGTTATTACCGCTTTATGTGCAGGTTCTTCAGGAGTTGGCTGCAGAAGGAGTTCAATGGGTACAAATCGATGAGCCTGTTCTCGTGACGAAGCTAAGTGGTCCTGACATCCAGCGGTTGAAAACTATCTATGAGACGTTTGCCGCATCCGTGCCTAATCTGAACATCATATTGCAAACCTATTTTGAATCTGTCGAACAATACAGTGAAATCGTTGCGTTGCCGGTCAAAGGAATTGGGCTTGATTTCGTTCATGGTTTATCCGGCAATCTATCTTCGATTAAAACGCTCGGCTTTCCGGCTGACAAGGTTTTAGGTGCAGGCGTCATCGACGGTCGTGGTATCTGGAAAGCGTCACTTCGGGGAAAACTGGGACTACTGGAAGAACTCACCGAACTCGTTACAGCCGATCGCCTCATCGTGCAGTCGTCATGCAGCCTGCTTCATGTTCCGGTAACAACAGAACGTGAGACCAAGCTCTCATCTGAACTGAAGAATGCTCTCGCATTTGCGGATGAAAAGCTTAACGAATTGGTCCTTTTAACAAAAGCTATCGCTGTGGGCAGCGACGGAGTGAAAGATGAACTGGATCACAGTGACCGTGTTATTCAGGCACTTCAGCAGTCAGAAGAGCGCAACCGCAGCGATATCCAGCAAGCCGTAGCTGCTGTCAATTCTCAAAAGCCTGAGCGCAACCTGCCTTTCGCTGAGCGTTATGCCGCTCAACAGGCAAAATGGCAGCTACCCCTTTTTCCGACAACGACAATCGGCAGCTTTCCACAATCTGCTGAGGTGAGAAAAGCACGCCAATTGTGGCGCAAGGGTGAATGGAGCCAAGAGCAGTATGCTGGCTTTATCCGGGAACAAATCAATATCTGGATCAAGCTTCAAGAGGAAATTGGTCTGGATGTACTGGTGCACGGGGAGTTTGAACGAACGGATATGGTCGAATTTTTCGGCGAAAAGCTTGCAGGCTTTGCATTTACACAAAACGGATGGGTCCAGTCCTACGGTTCCCGTTGCGTTAAACCTCCGGTTATATTCGGGGATGTAGCGTTCATCGGTGAAATGACTGTGGAAGAAACCAAATATGCCCAGTCGCAGACTGCGCATCCAGTTAAAGGGATGCTGACCGGTCCTATTACGATCATGAATTGGTCATTTGTCCGTGAAGACATACCGCGCGAGCAAATTGCCTACCAATTGGCGTATGCGCTGAGACAAGAAGTGGAAGCACTTGAGCAGGCGGGCATTGGTATGATTCAGGTCGATGAGCCTGCAGTTCGCGAAGGGCTGCCGCTTAAGGAAGCTGAGCAAGCCAATTATTTGGAGTGGGCAGTCAAATCTTTCCGTATTGCCACATGCACCGTACAGGAAACAACACAAATCCATACACATATGTGCTATTGCGAATTCCATGACATGATTGATTCGATAGAAGCGATGGATGCCGATGTTATTTCCATTGAAACATCCCGCAGCCACGGCGAACTGATTCACAGTTTCGAGCTGAACACTTACAAGCTTGGAATCGGCTTAGGTGTATACGATATCCACAGCCCGCGTATTCCTAGTGTAGAGGAAATGACAAGCATGATCGAACGCGCTTTGCGGGTATTGGATCCTAAGCTGTTCTGGATAAACCCGGACTGCGGACTTAAAACCCGTGGGCTTCAAGAGACGGTTGATTCCTTGCGAAACATGGTAGATGCGACGAAGCTTGCCCGTGCGCAACATGCCGCAATCGTGTAATTTTAGTATATAGATAGAAGACAAGGTTATAGTGGTTACAAAAGCACGTACACAGCAGGCTTTGGCCGGGTGTGTACGTGTTAATAGAACATGTATACTAAGGAGAGCATTACTGTGGAACAATTACGCAAACAAGATCCCAAAATTGTTGAGGCAATGAATTTGGAGATCGGTCGTCAACGAGATAAAATTGAATTGATCGCTTCCGAGAACTTCGTGAGTGAGGCTGTCATACAAGCAATGGGTACCGTGCTGACGAACAAATATGCGGAAGGCTATCCGGGCAAACGCTACTATGGTGGTTGTGAATACGTGGATATCGTTGAGGATATTGCGCGTGATCGTGCTAAACAATTGTTTGGTGCTGAGCATGTGAACGTACAGCCACATTCCGGTGCGCAAGCTAATATGGCAGTCTATTTGGCAGCCCTGAAGCCTGGCGACACGGTGCTGGGCATGAACCTTGCACATGGTGGCCACCTAACTCACGGTAGTCCTGTGAATGCTTCCGGTATTTTATATAACTTTGTTGCTTATGGTGTAAGAGAAGAAGATGCGCGTATCGATTATAACGAGGTCCGCAAATTGGCATTCAAACACAAGCCTCGAATGATCGTAGCCGGTGCCAGCGCCTATTCACGCATCATCGATTTTGAAGCGTTGGCTTCCATTGCCAATGATGTAGGGGCTTTATTGTTTGTTGATATGGCTCACATTGCAGGGCTTGTAGCAGCAGGCTTGCATCCGAATCCGGTACCCCACGCGCATTTTGTCACAACGACTACCCATAAAACGCTTCGCGGACCTCGTGGTGGTATGATCCTGTGCCGTAAGCCATGGGCAGCAGCGATTGATAAAGCGGTATTTCCGGGTACCCAAGGTGGACCGTTGATGCACATTATTGCGGCCAAAGCAGTTGCTTTTGGCGAAGCGCTTCAGCCTGAATTTAAAACCTACGCGCACAACGTTGTCAATAATGCTAAAACCTTATCCGAAGCCTTATTGGCTGAAGGTATTGATCTTGTATCCGGCGGTACCGACAACCATTTAATGCTGATCGACCTTCGCAGCCTTGGCATCACGGGTAAAGCTGCCGAGCATTTGTTGGATGAAGTAGGCGTAACGGTAAACAAAAATGCGATTCCATTTGACCCTGCTAAGCCAATGGTGACGAGTGGTGTTCGTATCGGTACACCTGCTGCTACCGCTCGCGGTATGAACCAAGAGGCTATGAAAGTAATTGCAAAAATCATCGCATTAACATTAAAAAACCAATCCGACGAAGCTGTTCATGAAGAAGTACGCGGTATGGTGAAGGATTTAACTGCACAATTCCCGCTTTATCCGGGTTTAAGCTACTAATAGTTGTTTCTTGATTCACAGGGGCCGGCGCATATGCGCGGGCTCTTTTTCTTTACATGGAAACTACGCATATATCATAATTGACAAATACAATATATTGATATATATTTGTATAAATCGTTAATTAACAACTATATATTGTTATGACAGGTGCTTTTTTGTTTGAAGAGAACGAAAAGGCTTAAAAGGGAAGTCCGGTGAAAAACCGGTGCGGTCCCGCCACTGTAAGAGAGGAGTATCGATCTGGTTAGCCACTGATTTTGTATCATACAAAGTCGGGAAGGCGGATCGAATACGTTGATCCTCGAGCCAGGAGACCTGCCTGTTCATTGACACGATTCCTGCGGAGAACAGGTAAGGTGATCGCTTCGTCCGTGACGAGGCAGGCGAAAATTCGTCTGCTCGCTTTGGCGCATTCGGCCCTTATGGCTTCCGGATGTGCTTTTTTTATTGTTAACTTTAGAGCAATGAACGGAATGGGAGGACTAAATATGTTGATCGCCTACGACACGAAGACGGGAAATGTACGCCGTTTTGTTAAAAAATTGAATATGCCAGCGATTCAAATTGAGGATAAGATGGAGGACTTAAATGAGTCTTTCGTGTTAGTTACCTATACCACCGGATTCGGTCAGGTTCCTGAAAAAGTATCCTCTTTTTTGAAAAAAAACCATTCGCATTTAATGGGTGTTTCTGCTAGCGGTAATCGAAACTGGGGAGAAGGCTTTGCACGCAGCGCCGATCAGATCTCAGCGTTATATGGGGTACCTGTACTGGGGAAATTCGAGCTTTCAGGAACGAGTAAGGATGTAGAGAGGTTTATTCAGGAGGTGAGTTTGATTGCAGCACATTGAGTTGAACAATTTGCTCATGCAGCGAGACGCGGACGGTTTTTTTCAACTGCATAAAGACAGGGAGGCCGTAGCGGCTTTCATGGAAGAAGTATACCAGAAGACCATCCAGTTCGCAGATACCTCGACCAAAGTGAAGTACATGATTGATAACGATTATTATGAGAATGTTTATGAACGCTACACTCACGATGAAGTCGATGAGATCTACCAAATCAGTCATAGCTTTCGTTTCGAGTTCCCGTCTTATATGGCGGCGTCCAAATTTTATACGGATTATGCAGTGAAAAGCAACGACCATTCCATTTACTTGGAGCATTATCCGGATAGAGTTGCCATTGTAGCTTTGTATCTGGCGGGCGGTGAGATGCAAATAGCAAGGGATTTGGCCACGTCCATGATGGAGCAGCGAATGCAGCCGGCGACTCCGACATTTTTGAATGCAGGGAAAAGCAGGCGCGGTGAAATGGTATCCTGCTTTCTGCTGGAAACTGATGATTCGCTCAACTCGATTAATTATGTACTGGGTACCTGCATGCAGCTTTCGAAAATTGGGGGCGGTGTAGCGGTCAATTTGTCCAAGCTTCGCGGTCGTGGCGAGCCGATTAAAGGTGTTGAGGGCGCGGCCAAAGGAATTATGCCGGTACTCAAGCTGATGGAGGATGCATTCTCCTACGCAGACCAGATGGGTCAACGCAGAGGTTCAGGAGCGGCCTATTATCATATTTTTGGTTGGGATGTCATGGAGCTTTTGGATAGCAAGAAGATTAACGCGGATGAGAAAATGCGGCTCAAGACATTATCGATTGGTTTGATTGTTCCTGACAAATTTTATCAGCTTGCTGAGGATAACAAGCCGTTGCATCTGTTCGCTCCTTACTCTGTTTTTCAAGCGTACGGAAAATACCTGGATGATATGGATCTTGATGATATGTACGACCAACTGCTGGCCGATAATCGGGTGAGTAAAAAGACAGTGATGAGCGCACGTGACATGTTAATCAAAATTGCAATGATCCAGCTCGAATCGGGTTATCCTTATATCATGAACAAAAGCAATGCCAACCGTGTCCATCCTCTGAAAAAACTGGGTACGATCAACATGTCAAACTTGTGTACGGAAATCTTCCAATTGCAGGAAACCTCGGAAATCACCGATTATGGTCGCCCGGATCTGATCCGTCGGGATATAAGCTGCAACCTCGCCTCCCTGAACATTGCCAATGTAATGGAATGGAAAAAAGTGAGGGAATCTGTCCACGACGGGATGACCGCCCTAACAGCTGTAAGTGATATGACGAACATTGCCAATGCGCCGGGTGTTGCAAAAGCAAACCAGGAGCTGCATTCGGTCGGATTGGGAGCTATGAACCTTCACGGCTATCTTGCCAAAAATAAAATCGCGTATGAAAGCGATGAGGCTAAAGATTTTGTCCGCACTTTTTTTATGATGATGAATTATTATTCCTTGGAAAAAAGCATGGAAATTGCAAAAACACGTGGCGTCACATTTGCAGGCTTCCAGCATTCGGACTATGCGAATGGTAAGTACTTCGACCGTTACTTGGAAACGGACTTCCGACCCGTCACCAGCAAAGTGAAGCTATTGTTCATCGGGATTCCAGTTCCGTCTCCGGAAGACTGGGGAAATTTGAAGGCTGCTGTGCAGAAGCATGGATTGTATCACGCTTACCGCCTGGCAATTGCCCCGACGCAGAGCATTTCGTATATTCAGAACGCTACATCAAGCGTGATGCCGATTGTGGAGCCAATCGAAACCCGCACCTATGCCAACTCAACCACCTATTACCCGATGCCGTACATGAGCCGGGATAATTTCTTTTACTATAAATCTGCTTATCAGATGGATCAATTCAAGGTGTTGGATCTAATTGCTGAAATTCAAATACATGTTGATCAAGGAATCTCAACCGTGCTGCATGTTAATAGTGACATCACGACAAGGCAGCTTGCTCGCTACTATATTTATGCAGCTAAAAAAGGATTAAAATCGCTCTATTATACCCGGACGAACAGATTATCGATCGAAGAATGCATCAGTTGCTCCGTTTAGGGGAAGGGGAAAGATGACAATGAGTGTTTGGAAAGCTGTAAATTGGAACCGTCCGGATGATGATTTTACCGACACTTTCTGGAAGCAAAATATGATGCAATTTTGGACGGATGAAGAGATTCCTTTGTCGGATGATCAAATGTCCTGGCTGACGCTGAGCCAAGACGAGCGGGAGCTGTATATGAAAGTACTTGGGGGGCTGACCCTGCTGGATACGGTTCAGGGTGGCGTTGGTATGCCCAAAATACTTGAATGGGTTGACGGGCTGCAGCGTAAAGCCGTGCTCGGTTTTATGGGAATGATGGAGCAAATTCATGCCAAATCCTATAGCAGTATTTTCACAACACTGGCTTCAAGTGTAGAGATCGACAACATTTTCAGCTGGATAGAAAGCAATCGTTGCTTGCAAATCAAAGCAGGGACGATCTCCCAATATTATAATGGCATTAAGACGCGTGAGGATTTGTATTTGGCGATGGCGGCCTCTGTAATGCTTGAGAGTTATCTGTTTTATAGTGGATTTTTTTATCCGCTTTACTTGGCGGGGCAAGGTAAAATGACGAGTAGTGGTGAAGTTATTAATCTGATACTGCGCGATGAAAGCATCCACGGGTTATATATTGGCATGCTGGCTCAAGAAATATATGCGCAATTGGATGAAAACGAACAGCAATCGGCATTTGATAAGCTTCATAGTCTTATTCTCTATTTGCATAGCAATGAAGAGCTGTACACAGAGGAGCTATACCAATCTGTAGGATTAACAGACGAAGTGAAAGCATTTATCCGCTATAATGCCAACAAAGCATTCATGAATCTGGGGCTCGAACCTTTATTTCCAGAGGAGGATATTAATCCAATAGTCCTGAATGGAATCAGCACACGTACAAAGCAGCACGATTTCTTTTCCAAAAAAGGAAACGGATATGTTCGTACCCTTCATGTGGAGACATTGACGGATCGTGATTTCCTATTTGATTTTTGAAGCGAATCCGTTTTAAGGAGGATTGCATTGACTTTACAACAGTTGAAGTACGTGATTGAGGTAGCTAATCGCGGATCTATTAATGAGGCTGCCAAGAGGTTGTTTATTTCTCAGCCTACCCTTTCAAATGCGATTAAGGATTTGGAAAAAGAACTCCAGTTAGCTATTTTTGATAGATCTAATAAAGGGATTTCACTATCTAAAGAGGGTGTTGAATTTTTAAGCTACGCACGGCAAGTAGTAGAGCAGGCGGAATTATTGGAAAGTCGGTATCTTAATGTTAAGCCTTCCCTCCAGCATTTTTCTGTTTCCACTCAGCATTATGCTTTCGCGGTTAATGCATTTGTAAGTCTGGTTCAGGAGTATGGACAAGATGAATATGAATTATCATTACGTGAGACCAAAACCTATGAAATTATTGAGGATGTCAAAGGTTTACGCAGCGAGATCGGGATCTTATACCTGAATGAGTTTAACGGAAAAGTCATCAACAAATTGCTCAAAACTGCAAACTTGCAATTCAACAGCTTATTAACGGTTCAGCCACATATTTTTATTAGCATTAAGAATCCACTTGCTAAGCAAAGCATGGTAACGATTGACCAGCTTCAGAACTATCCGTATCTGTCTTTTGACCAAGGGGAATATAATTCCTTTCATTTTTCAGAAGAGATTCTCAGTACGATGTCCCATAAGAAAAGCATTCGTGTTAATGATCGGGCTACACTTTTCAATTTGTTGATCGGACTAAACGGATATACCATATCGACAGGTGTGCTAAGCGCCGATCTGAATGGTAATGAAATTATTCCGGTTCCCCTGGATTGTGAGGAAACGATCAATGTTGGTTGGATATCCCATAGAAATGTTTCGCTATCCAAGCTTGGAGTAGCCTATATAGAAGCTCTCAATCAGGCGATTCTAAACTGAATTTGGATATAGCCTAAGGATATGACCAGATATAGTTTAATTCAGTTACCTTATACCTACCGATTTGTGATATCTTTCTTGTAACAAAGCTGTTCAGCTTTATCTATGGACTGCGTATTTAACTGTAATAGATGGAATATTAGATATGTGTGACTGGCGTAAACGTGGTGAACCACGAGGGAGCACATGTTCATATCGCCGTACGCCTGGGCAAAGTATTTGATCTTAGGATCGAATGCTTTTTTATTTTAAGAAGCAATAGAAGCGGAGGGTAGGATATGAAGCATGAACCAACCATTATCATTGATTTTAATCAGAAAAGATTGAAATTTGAGAAGCCTCTGCAGATTTGGCAAACCCACAAATTGGAGGAGATCAGTGGGATTTTTGAAAAGGTACAGGAGGCTATCGATGAGCAGTTCTATGTAGCCGGATATGTCTCATATGAGTGCGCACCCGCTTTTGAGAAGCATTTCAGCGTGTGTGAACCTGATGCAGAGTTTCCATTAGTGTGGTTTGCTGTCTATGAGAAGCCAGTAGAAGAGAACGACATAGCGCCGAAGGGGATGTACTCCGTTTCAGACTGGAGTGCAGGTACGAACCGTGTGGATTATACAAACAACATTGAAGGCATTCATGCTGCGATTGCTCGTGGAGAGACGTACCAAGTCAACTATTCCACGCGTTTGAAGGCCAAGTTTACTGGAGATGATTTTGCCTACTACGAAGATTTGCGAGATGTCCAAACTAATTTTTCTGCATATTTAAATGTGGGGCGCTATCGGATCTTATCGGTTTCACCAGAGCTTTTCTTCCACTGGAATGGAGAGCTCATTCGTACCAAGCCAATGAAAGGTACTCTTCCCATAACGGGCAGTAAACAAACTTTGTTCGAATCGGAGAAGAACCGCACAGAAAATGTGATGATTGTGGATCTCCTTCGGAACGATTTAGGGCGGATTGCCAAGACAGGTACCATTAAGGTTCCACATCTATTTGAAATCGAGGAATATCCTACGCTATACCAAATGACCTCGACTGTAGAAGCTAATACACAACCTGAGGTCACCCTGTTCGATGTATTCCGGGCCATGTTCCCATGTGGGTCGATAACCGGGGCACCCAAAATTTCTACCATGAAGATGATCTCATCCCTGGAAAAGGAGCCGCGCCATATTTATTGTGGTTCCATTGGGCTCGCTGTACCGGGTGAGGGCATCACGTTTAACGTGGCCATCCGCACAGTTCTTGTAGATACGCATACGCAGCTGGCTATGTATGGAGTAGGAGGAGGGATTACCTGGGATTCAACCGCTGAGGACGAGTATGATGAGATGAGAACGAAATCCAGAGTGTTGACATATCGGCATGAGCGGGTTGAAAGTCAAACATAAGCATAACTAATGGCTGTCTTTAACAAAAAGTAAGTTGGTGGTAATAATGAATTATGAGTTTCTTGGTGCATTGCCTAATCAAAATATAATCTTAACGAAGAAAAGTTTAATTGATGAAGCTAATTGTGTGCTGATTTTCGCCTTCTATAAAGGTAAATTGGTTCTTGTTAAACATCATTGTCGCGGTTGGGAACTACCTGGAGGGAATAGGGAGGAAGGCGAATCGGTTACACAAACGGTTATTAGAGAGATGTATGAAGAGACTGGTGGAGAACTCGATTCGATTGAAAGGATTGGACAATATTTAATTTTTGAAGAGGCTCGTCTAGTATTTGTGAAAAATATTTATATCTCAAAGGTGAGTGTCCTTAGGGAGCTGCCGAGCGGATTTGAAACCAATGGGGTCATGCTGCTGGATACGATTCCAAAGCAATTAGAATTTATGAATGACCCCACATTTAGTCCATTAATGAAAGACAATGTGTTCCTGATTGTGTCCGAATGGATCAAGGATCATCAATTTACCCAAAAGTGAAGCGTTTTGTTACACAGATTCAGCCAACGCTCACGCGTCGCAGGATCTGTGTATTCGAGATGACAAATGAGGGTTTCCAAGTCGTCAATAGTGAAATTTTGAATGAAAGCGGTTATGATTCGTTCGTCTTCCACATGGGACAAAAAATGAACCAATTCGTAACGCATTTTAGTCCTCCTTGTCGTCACTCGACTTGTTATTAATTAATGGAAAAAAATGTAATTAAATACAATTAATAAATAAAAAAGGTGTCCTTCCCGGAATGAGCATAGGGGAAGACACCTTCATTTTGTTAAATGATGGATCGTCTAACACCTCCCTATTTCCCGTAGGTTTAACAGCGCTGTTGAAACAGGCAGGTCTCCTGGCTATAGGTCTCATCGTCACCAGCAGCCTTCCCGGTTGAAACTCAACCAGTGGCGTCTTGCAGTGACTCAACCATGACAGTGGCGGGACCGCGTCGGTTTTACACCGAACTTCCCTTTTAAGCTTACCTGTATACGCTTGCAGCAGGTAAGCACCTATTTCCAATATTCAATTATGAATGTCTTATACCCATCATATCCCAACTGGTGAAGCCGCACAAGGATTCTGTTTTTTTAAGTTGATTCTAATCCTGACTGCGCTGCTTTTCCTGCATCTCCAAATAGTTGCGCATTCGGCGCATATTGTCGGGTGCGTCCATAGGATCCGCGGCGATCATTTCAATGATACAAAGTCTTCCGTTATGTTCCTTATCAGCTTGGGTTATAGCTTGATCAAGCTCTCCATAGGTCCGGACAGTCACGGCAAACGCATCGCCTCCAAAGGCTTCGGCCAGCTTGGTATATGACCAGCGCGGAATTTGGTTATATGGCTGATCCTCTGTTTTGACATTCAAATATTTCTCTATAGTATAACCATCGTTGTTCAATATGAAAATAATGGGTTTACATTCATAATAGAGCATGGAGCTAATCTCTTGGGCTGTCAGCTGCAAGGAGCCGTCACCTGTAAATAACAACACGCGCCGGTCCGGCGCAGCGATACTCGCACCAAATGCCGAGGGTGTGGCATAACCGATGGATTCCCAGCCTCCCTGTGCAATATATGTTACATTGCGAGGCAATCTCACCTGCGACATCCCGTTGTAAAACGTACCGGTCTCTGCGATCACAATATCCTTCTCTTTCAGCATCTGCTGAAAACGAGGATAATAAATGGCCGCAGTTAAAGGCGTATTGGTACTGCCGGTTATTTGGTCGTATGGGAATGTCGCTTTTCCCGACAAGCCTTGGCCTTTGTACCCAACCTTCTGTACCGCAAGCAGCATGTCAGCTGCGAACACATTTGGATATTCTGCTTCCGCAACCTTAACCATGTCCGGTTGAATATCAACGGTTACCCGTGGGTTCAGCTTCGCCGTGAAGTTTGCGGTGTTAGTGTCCGCCCATACCATGCCTACCGCAATGACACAGTCTGCATGCTCCACCGTTGTTTGAACCTCAGAACTTCCAAAAGAGCCTCCGTACATCCCTATATAATTCGGATGGGTTTCGTCGAATGCACCCTTTCCGAACATCATTGTCGCAACAGGCACGTTCATGGCGTCGGCCAACTGCCGAACTGCTGTGTCTAGACCAAAACGCATTGTTTTGACATCAACCAGAATGACCGGACGGTGGGCGCGCTCCAGCAGCTGGCGGAGATGTTCCGTTGCAGCCTGAAGGGTTTTCAGATTGGATGTTGGACGAGGCGGTACCGGCTCTCTTCGGACAATGATCGGCTTGATTACTAAATCATCAGCGACAACCAGGTACACCGGTTTTTTCTTCTCCTTCGCAATACGAATGGCGGCAGGAATTTCAATCTCGGCGTTTTCCGTCGTCAGTACCGCAGTGTAAGCCGAAATCAGCTCATACACCTTGTGGAAGACGTCGAAATTTCCATTCATAAGAGTATGGTGCATCAGCTTGTGTTGCTTTTGATCCTTCTCGGGAGGCGCACCCACTATGTGAATCAGCGGCACATTCTCGCTGTTAGCTCCCGCTATCGCATTGCAGGCACTGAGCTCCCCGACCCCGAAAGTCGTAATCAAAGCGGACAAACCTTTGACTCTTGCGTAGCCATCTGCTGCATAGCCTGAGTTCAATTCGTTCCGTCCACTAACAAACCGGATTCCGTTATATCGCTCCAGCGTATCCAAGAGTGTGAAATTATAGTCTCCGGCGACGCCAAAAATTTCAGTAATGCCCTCCAGCCTCAGGCAATCGAATAAATACTGACCAAGTGTTTTTTGAGTTGTTCCAGCTTGGTGGTCAGAGCTGCCCACCGCTGTCATGGTTCTCATCTCTTGCTCACTCTCCCTATCCTTTTAAGTCTGTCCTTGAATAAGATACCCTTTTCATTGGATGGGTTATTCACTAAGAAACATTCACGCCACCGGACGAATCTCAATGCACATAGATATAACAACGAGAGTTAAATGATTCCCCTTTTTTTAGCAATCATAGTGAAGAGGCGAAGCCAATAATCATGATACGATAGCTACGAGAAATTGAAGATGAGCAGCATGAAAGGGGATATTGAGGATGAGTAAGGTACGAATCGGCTTAGTGGGTATAGGAAGCATGGGAACCGCACATGTTCGTATTAATCAAGCCCGTATCGAATTTGTACTCGACCCAAACGTATCGGTCACGGATGTATGCTTTCGGGTCGGCTTTAAGCACTTGGCGCATTTCAGCCGAGTATTTAAGGAGCTTGTGGGTGTCACTCCGGTTCAATATAAGAAATTACTGACGGCTACGCCAGTACAATAATTGACAATCTTGGCCAACAGTTGAAAGGTATTTCCATATTCTTCATTATTATGATTAGGAGGCTTCGGGATCATGCGCAAATGGAAAGTAGTAGTAACCGACTGGGAATACCTGGATCTACGCTTCGAGGAAGCGGTGTTTCAAGCTTATGACAATATCGAGCTGGTAACCGCACAGTGTCAGACCGAGGAAGAGGTAATCGAGGTTTGCCGTGATGCGGACGCGATGATCAATCAGTATGCGCCGATTAGCCGTAAAGTGCTTGAACAGCTTGACACTTGCAAAGTGATCACGCGCTACGGTGTTGGTGTCGATACAATTGACCTGGAGGCGGCAAAGGAAAAGGGCATTTGCGTGGCGAACGTTCCTGATTATTGTGTGGACGAGGTTTCAGATCATGCATTAGCCTTGTTACTATCTTGGACCCGCAAGGTGACATTAGCAAATCATGCTGTCAAAAATGGTGTCTGGGATTTCAAGGTGACACAGCCAATATACCGTCTGAGTGGCCAAACAATCGGTTTGATCGGCTTCGGCAAAATCCCGCAGTCGCTAGCTGAGAAGGTAAAGCCGCTTGGGCTTCGCGTCATCGTAGCAGATCCTTACTTCACCGAGAAAGCCGATGTGGAAAAAGGGGTAGAGCTCGTTTCTCTTAGAACGCTGTGTAAGGAGTCCGACTATATTTCGGTTCATGCCCCATTGACTGCGGCTACACGGGGAATGATCGGTGAAGAGCAATTCTCACTTATGAAAAAGGAAGCTATCCTCATTAATACATCAAGGGGGGCCGATCGTCAACGAACAAGCGTTGATAGCAGCACTGGATGTGGTTGAATCAGAGCCGATACACGCCAACAATCCATTACTTAAGATGGATCAAGTTATTTTAACACCGCATGTCGCCTGGTACTCCGAGCAATCGGCTGCCGAATTGCGTTCCAAGGCTGTCATGGGGGTCGTCGACGTATTAGTGCACGGAGAGTATCCTAAATATTTGGTCAATCCGAAAGTGAAAGACCTCATTCAGCTCAAACCGTCCAATAACGAAGAACGATACGCCAAACTTGTCTAAAAACATGAATGAATGCAACTTTGGATTGGTGGCAGGATAGGTATTCATCCAAAAAAGCCTTTGGAATAAAAACCAAAGGCTTTTTGTATATTACGGCAACCGATTCGAACCGCTGGGAGAAAGTTGTTACTTGGGACGAAAAGGCCGTGGCAGGCAAAGGTGCTTTCGTCACATATGGTTACATCTGTCGCTGAATTCAGAAATTTGTCCTTAACAATTCGTAATTGCTGTATTCCTTAATATTAGTTCATCTACACTGGCTTCCATCTGACTTCAGGTGGGGCCTATTTGACGTTCGCTTGGATATTGTGATGCCGGATATCCCATTTTGTGGTATTATTAAAAATTAAATGCAAGTGCAATCTTACCTAATAATATTGCTTGTTGATACAGGGGAGGTAATGGTGTGATATATGTTGTAAGACATGGGCAAACAGATTTGAACAAAGAAGGAAGGCTTCAGGGAAGACAAGGTTTGCAATTAAACGAATATGGACAACAACAAGCTAAAGCTTTAGCGGAAAGTCTTGAAAATATCAAATTTGATTATGTTTATTCCTCCCCTCAAAAAAGAGCCATTCAAACAGCCGAGATTGCAACTGGTATGAAGCCGATAATTGATAATAGACTTGATGTGTTTGACTTAGGCGAGGCCGACACTTTGAAAAGATGCGAAGTTAAGATGGCTGGAGTAGTTCCTGATTCTAGTGTGTATAAAGGTGTCGAAGATTTAAACAGCTTCGTAAAGAGAATTTTCGAATTTATGCATCAGCTTAAGATTGCTTACGGCACAGAAAATATTAACATTTTACTTTCTGGGCATAGATGTACAACTGGTTGTATTGGTGCTTATTTTGAGGGAATTCCGAAAGACGGCAATGTTTTAAGGTATTCATCAGATAATGGACAATATAAAGTTTATACAGAATGGAAACAAGGTAGTTAAGCGTAGTAGCACCAATTCCGATGCAGGCAAGCATTCAAGAAGCGTTACGGATAACCACGGTTGGATTCTGGGAAGATGCCGACAAGCCGCTGCGCAATGCCATTCTTATTCCGCCCAAGGGTGAAGTTTTCGTGGCCAAATATGTAACAGGTTACGAACGTAATATCCTCATCATGAGCGATAAATCGAATTATGGTAGAAAATGGGTAATGAATGAAGAGCTAAAACCGGTTCTAAAAGCCGAAGGAAAACTTGCAACAAACCCCACCAATCCAAAATTCATGTCGGAATATCGCTTGGTACTTCAGGTATTCCTCGAAAAACACCGCGATGGGCTCGAATCAGCTCTATCTATTTTTGCCTAAAGGAGGCTTCTACACATGAAAATCGTTTACCGCAGCTTTTACGTGACTGCTGGAGTATTTGTCTGTCTGCTGATCAGCCTGTATGCCTCTCATATTGCCGTCGCCGTCGCCCCGTCATCCGCTTTCTATCATAAGTTCGAGCCGTCGGCGCTTCCACCCATCATTACCTTATTTGAAAATACGCCGTTGTATCCGGGTCCAGATGAATCCGTCGATCCTTCGTCTATCATTGCCCCTCAAGATGTGGAAGCGGTAGAGGCGGAAAAGGATTGGTATGTAACCGCTCAGAGCGGAGATCCAGGCAAGAGGTGGATCAAGATCAAAACAACGTGGCTCGGAGAAATGTGGATACACTTGGACTACAATCGAATTGGAACGGTGAAACAAGCCGATACGAACATCGCTCTGATATGGCCCGCTGCTTTGTATACAGAGCCAGTGAAGGCTGCGTTAACGGATGTCGTTCTTTCCCCGCAGACCGTTCACTGCAACGCGATGTTTATTACCCCTGGCGGTAACAGCGCTTACCGTATTGAAACGTCCTGGCTTGGAGATCAATGGCTGGTTAACCCTAACTATATCCTTCTTGACATGGAAATATTGAACCGTGAAATGAAACTCCCGACGGAAACGTTACGGTTGGAGGACTGGGATACGGCACACCGTATGCAGAGCCCAGCTGAAGCTCATTTCATTCCGCCGCAAACCGTATTCGCCTTGGAAAAGACCGTCAGCGGTGAATACCATGTCCGTGCCGAAGATGGCAGCACCTTCTGGGTCAACCCTGCTTACGCCCAGCCGGTTGGGACCAAGGAGATTAACGAAACGATTGAGTTAAGCAAAAATACTTTGGTCCATCTGGTTCCTACAGCATCCCTTCCAATCTTCGGAGCTCTCACCCCGCAAAAGGTGAAGGCTTTCCAACAGTGGGACGATCCTGATGGAAAGCGCTGGTACCGGATACACAGCTGGAACGGCGATCTATGGATTTTGCCGGATAATTGAACAGATAAGAAGGAAGCCTTAAACTCATCAGAGGACAATTGTAAAATTTTGATACCTGGACTATCATATCTAATCCTACTTAGGATAAGATATTTTTTTATTCATTGAATATGATGATCGTCATAATATATGATTATGATAATCATCATAATTGTGCTCGGAAAATCGAACCGAGGGAGTTGAATAATGTAACCGCGGCAGCTGGGCTTGGAGGTTGTCTTTTTTATACTGTTTAGAAGAAGCCTTATATTAAGATCCGCATTTGTAACAGTTGCCCCTGGTCAAAACACCACGTATTATACAGCATCTTATCGAAGTCTGGGAGGCTGAAAATAATAATGAAACATCTAGTTGCTAAAAGTAGAAAACCTGGGTTTAGTAAGCCATTATTTAACCCCAGAGTCGTTACTCTATCAACACGTTCGGTAGTATATGATATTGACAAGTCATCAGTAAATGTTGTCATTGTGTGCATTAGTGGCTTTCGTGGAGGAAATAGCAATGGAATGACCACTCTAAGGGACACTTTAAGGGAAAAACTGACGGTAAAATACGGGGTTAATCCGAACAACATTTTTCACATCAAATGGAACCAAGAAAATGACAGCGACCCTAGAAATATTCCTTTAATAAGTGACATAAATAAAGAAATTGTTAAACGTACTAAAAACCCGAGGTATGTCGCACTTATTGGACATTCATTTGGTGGGTGGGCGGCAAGTAGACTCTCTAGAATGACTCTAAAAATCCCTGATTTTGTTGGCCTTGTGGATCCGGTATACGGGCCTGCCAATAGATTAAAAAAACCAGGAGATGTGCCCCGAGGGAGTAAGATCATAGAGTGGTTTCAAAACAACGGCATTACTGGCTTAACGGATTGTCCACCGTATTTGAGGGTTCCATGCACATCCGATGGAGAAGGCTTAGCGTGTGGTTTTCAAGGTGTGCCAGGCGCAGCGCAAAGACCTGTTAAATATTTGCGAACTTGGCATGGAGCAAGAATTCCATGCAGTAAAACGGATAAGTCTCCACTTCTTGCCTACCATACGAGCATTGATGATGATCAAAGGGTTCATCATGAAATATTTAATCAAATAGATCGCGACTTAAGCAAGTTTATTAAAAAGAGTTCGCTTCATAGAAGCTTAATAACGGCAAAAATAAAGGTTAAGAGACGCTCTGCATGCAAATGCCATACTAAGAATGTTCGTGTTTTTTTAAAGTAAACAATTGGTTGTATGCCTATCCCATGTTATATTATTAATAATGATTCTCATTGTCATACAATTTGTGGGGCGACTTTCGTTTGGGATTCGCTGCTATCCGTGAAATGGTAAAAAAGAGAAGCTCTGACAACTTGCCATCACAGGCTGTCAGAGCTTTTTGATAGCTTTCAGCGTCGAACATGGACCGAACAAGCACCCAACTTAACAACAACCATCTGTACCAGAGTAAATGAAGGAGGGCGGCCCACATGTTGGAATCCCATTTATTTTCTAATGAATCTATAAGGAAAGAATGGCTCCTCCAAGTCCGTTTCAGCTTGACGATGCCATCAAACTCCTGAGCACATAAATCAAATAGGGTTGGAGCAGTGAGAGACCAATTGACAAATTATATGATAATGATTATCATTATCTGATGTAAATACTGCTGATGTGGGGAACCCCTCGAATTAGGATTAGTCAGCATTTCCTCATAACACCAACTATCATCATATGTGGAGGTAACACCATGAATAAGAAACGCATATACCCATTGTTAGGATTGTTATTAGGCGCCGCAATAGTAGGAGTTGGATGTTCAACCACAACTGATAATAGCGGAGAAGGCAGCCATTCACCGTCAGCCTCTTCGGGATCGTCTGCAACAGCGAAACCCGCTGCTGAGCGTGTAATGAAGGATGCGCTTGGTCACGAAGTGAACATACCGGCAAAACCCGAGAGAATTATCGCTACCTATCTTGAGGATCATCTACTTGCTCTTGGAGTCAAACCGGTCGCCCAATGGTCGATCAACAACGGGAAGTCAGTGCAGAACTACCTTCAGAAGGATCTGAAAGGGATTCCCACCATACCAAGCGACCTGCCATTCGAATCAGTCTTGAGCTTTGCTCCGGACTTAATCCTCGTGGACAGTGCGGAGCAAGTAGCCGGTGACAAATATGCCCAATATGCTAAAATTGCACCGACATTCACCGTAGGGAGCGAAGTTAACAATGACTGGCGGCAGGAGTTAATGACTGTAGCCGAAGTATTGAATAAAAGCGAAGAAGCTAAGAAGGTTTTGGTAAGCTACGATTTAAAGGTGAAAGAAGCGAAGGAGAAATTAAAGCAGGAGATCGGGACCAAATCCGTGGCTGTTCTCTGGGTAACTAACAAAAATGTATATGTGCCGAGCGAAAAGCTGTCCTGCGGTGACGTTCTGTACCGGGACCTGGGTCTAACCGTACCAGAAGAGATCAAGGAAATTTCCAAAACAGCTACAAACAACTGGAATCCTATTGCCATGGAGAAGCTGGCTCAAATGAACATTGATTATATGTTTTTGGTGAACAGCAAGAGAGTTGAGAATGAAGAGCTCCTGAAGGAGCCGGTTTGGGCCGGCATTCCAGCTGTCAAAAACGGGCAAGTATTCAAATATGACGATAATGCAAGCTGGCTATATACAGGTGTCATTGCAAATACCCAGATGGTTGACAATGTTCTGGAAAGCATCTTGAAGAAGAAATAACTAGGCGGCTATGAAAACTCAGCTGAAGGCTTCGGATTGTTTAAGTATGGGGCTCAGTCAGTTGAATGCTGTGAAGATTACCGAATTCATTGCTCAGATCACCAGATAGTTGTCCGGATATATCAGATTAAGATCGCCGCAAAATAGACGCACTTCTTGAGAATCTGCAAATTGTTGTGTAAGTTGAAACGCGACCCTTTATAAAGCTATTTAAGCGAGCCTTTTCTCCATACAATGGAGAAAAGGCTCGTTATTTTTGGCTCAACCTCAAAATCAGTGCTTGAATATTCAGCCCAAAAACCGTTTACGGTTGCATTCGACTAAAATACCGGCTTTATAACGATCCCGATTAGGTGTGAAATAATGCCGACGTTGATAAGCTTTAATTCGGTTATGCCGACCTTTTACGGTAGCATTGGTCCAACGGCAACGATGGTAATTGATGATTTCTTCTTGCCAGTTACGCATCGTTTTCAGTGCGCTCGTGACGGCTTGATGGTCGAATTGTACCCCCTGCTGGCACCAACGGTTGAATCCATGCGTTGCGACTTCCACATCCGGTGAACAGTCATACCACGTCGTAAAAGCTTCTTTCCATTCCCAAACACGGTGCAGGAGTGGGGAGTAACCTAACAGTTCATTGAGTTTTTTCTTGCTTTCCGCTGATAGCGATTCCGCTTGGGGGTTCAGCAATCGGTGATGGGCTTTGAGCAACGCTTTTGCTCATGGAGAAAGCGTACTTTGTACGGCATTTCGAACCTCCTGTAAGGCTTCAATGACATATCCATGGACATGAAAGCGGTCAGCGATCCGGATGGCTTTGGGAAAGCATTCGCTGATCCAGGTATGATAAGCCTTGGCCAAGTCCATAACCACAGCTTTGGGTTCGAGTTGCAGGAAGTGCGGGTGCCACTGGGCGTAGGCCCACAAATTCTCCAGCTTTCGCCCAGACAAAAGATCAAGCAGGGTCTCCCATTTGAGGTCATGAATGCCCGTATTGTAGGTATGCCCTTTCCTTATAGCGAAGTCATCGCCCCCCAAGACCAGGCCGATGCTTTCAGTGGCTTGTTTCCACGCCTGCTTGGAAAGGCGTTCACTTTCCACAAGAACCACATCGTTGTGCAACCGGTGCACCGTACTGGTCGGTGCTTGCTGCATAAGGGCGCTATGCGCAGCGGTGGAGCTAAAGGCTTGCTCGGCAGCCCGTTCTCGAAAAAGGTGACTGTACCGTCTTTTAGGTCCGACAAACTCGTACATCCAGACAAAACCGATCTCGCATGACGAGCAGTGCATACGAATTGTCGGCACGATGAGAACCACTTTTTTTCCGAACGCAGGCAGATGCTGAACCTTTCGTGGGTGATTATTTCCTTTGCGTATGACACATTCATCGGACTGACAAAGCGGACAGTCTTGTTTGTAGGTCACAGGTGTAACCTCGATATGGACTTCATCTGCGCTCATCGGCACAATCTGGTGGATCTGGAGCTCTGGCAAGTCGAGCATTTCCTTGATATACTGGTTCTGCATCTGTTTATTCCTTTTTTGTTGTTGGGTAGGACTTTCAACAATACAGGATGAGCAGATGTTTTTCCATTTTCAACCTTAGATCAATTCGTCAATCACAGGTTTTGGTGTAGAGCCCAAAAAGTCAATCACTTTTTTTCTTACAAAAACGTATATTGTACACAGAAGATTTCAAGATGACGGCGGCACTAGAGCATATCCAAGCTGTATATTTTAGACAATATGAATCCCAAAAAGTTTGAGGTTCCACTACTAAATTCAACCAATCTGTGTCTTCAACTGGATAGGTCATGTTTGAACTTGATGGCTACATAAACTATGGGATTGACATTCGAATGATATCAAAATAAACTATTAATAAAATACACAAAAAACCAAAAAACGTTTTTACTGTTTAATCAATTGATAAAAGGAGTGGGAGGTCATTCTGTGTTACTAACCAAGCGACGTATGCAATTTTTGCAAAAGCTGATGGATTTATATCAAAAGACTAACCTGCCTATTCATTACGAAACGTTGGCGCAGACTCTGGAGGTAAGTAAGTGGACGGCCTATGACATGCTTAAAGAAATTGAAAAGCTTGGGTATCTCTCACGTAGCTACCAGGTCAATTCCAAGGAAACGGGGAGGTCACAGGTTTTGTATGTTCCAACAGCCAAAGCATCCCAGTTGTTCGAGCAGAATCTAAGTGAAGATTTTGATCCTATAGAATGGAAGGCAACAGTTGCAAAAATCAATAAACTGCTTTCCCGCTTAAAAGGCAGTGCTCAGACTGAAGCGATTCAATTAATGCTGGAGGAGACATCGAAAGTAAGCTCACGCCTTGATTTTTGTGCCTATATTATCGGTCTGCTGCTCATGTTTTTAAGAAAGCTAAGCGGGAAAAATGATTATTTGATTCATGACCTCGTCAGCAGAGCGCCAAATAATGAAACAGGGATGACAGTGTTTGTTGGAATGGTTCTCGGCACGGCGATCCAAACACTGAATGATGAAATTGGTGTTGAATTGATCGAAATGGTATCCCAATATTTTAAATCGATATTGGATCTTACCGAAATTGAAAAAGAAATGTTATTCGATTTTCTGATCCAGGCTTTGCGTAAATCGTGAAGCACTTGGTTTTTATTTAGTTTTTGGGTCTTTTGTGTTTTTTTAGATCACTCATGTATCGGAGCGGATGGAAAATGTTAAAAATAACTGAGTTCTCTATGAAAAATATTTCCGCAATTTTGATCATTGCTATTATGCTGACGATGGGTGGCATCTACTCGGCTTCATTATTGAAAATAGAGAGCCTTCCCAACAAAGAGAATCCTTTTGTATATATTCAAACCGTATATCCGGCACCTCCCGAAGATGTTCTTAAAGATGTAACAAAGAAGCTAGAGGAAAAGGTTGAGGGACTTGACGGCTTAAAAAAAGTAAATTCAGTCTCCAGCAATAGCTTTTCTCAAATCACATTAGAGCTGGAAGAAGGAGTTTCCGCGAAGGACGCCAAGAAAGAGGTCGAGAGCCTCATTCAATCGGTTAAATTGCCTGCAGATGCAGAAAAGCCCAAGGTGCTCAACCAGGGTGTCGTGTCGGCACCCGTCTATTACTTGTCATTACACGGTAAGGATGGCGTCAGCCAGGCTGAACTTAGCAGGTTGCTGGACGACGTATTCCTACCGGGATTCAGAAGTATTCGCGGCATAGAACGGATCGAATCCATAGGGAACAGTGAGGCTGTCGTAAAAATCAAGTTGAATGCAGGCGCGATCAACCAATACGGTCTGACTCCTTCTCAAGTTGCGGGGTACATAGAAGCATGGCTGGTGTCCAAACCCGCCGGGGATGTTGATTTCAAGGGCAGTACAGAGATGCTGCGCGTCAAAGGCGAGCTGAATACGCTGTACGCTTTGGCTTCAATGAAGGTCACTTCACCGGGTGGAGATTTGATTGACCTGAATAAGCTTGCTAAGATCGAGGCGATCGATGATTCCAAGTTTATTAGCCGTTTGAACGGGCTACCAGCTATTGCGGTTCATTTGTATAAATCGGATTCCGCCAATGTTGTCGAATTTACGAAGCAGGCAGACCAGCTTATTGAAGTGTGGAAGCAGCAATACCCGAACCTTTCCTTCGATATTGTCATTAATGGGTCGATCGAAATTAACAAATCCGTTTCAGGTATGATACAGGAAGGCATACTCGGTGCGTTGCTTGCCTCCGTTATCATTCTGGTGTTTTTACGTAATGTTCGCATGACAGGTATTGTATTGGTATCCATTCCATTATCGATTCTCATTACGTTAATTTGCATGTATCTCCTTAACATCACGATTAATATTATGACGTTGGGCGGAATCGTTATTGCCATTGGGCGCGTAGTCGATGATAGCATCGTGGTCATCGAAAATATTTATTCACAGCTGCAAAAGAAGCAGGAGCGAGATGAATCGGTGATCCTGCTGGCCACGAAACAAGTTTCGTCAGCCATCACCTCTTCAACCATTACGACGGTAGCCGTATTTCTGCCACTTGGCTTGGTCAGTGGTGCACCGGGTACGATTTTGTCCCAATTCGCAATAACCGTCGCCTGCGCCCTGATGTCTTCATTAGTTGTCGCTTTAACCGTCATTCCGCTAATGGCCAAACTATTTGTACTGCGCCAAAAGAAGCTTGTGTCCCATGAAGAGCAGCAAGGTGCTAGGACTACTGGCTATTTAAGGCTACTGCGCTGGAGCTTAAATCATAAGATCATTACGCTGCTTATTGCTACAGTTTTATTAGTAGGTTCGATTTCCGTCTCAGCTCCTTTCATACAAGTCGTGTTTCTTCCGGACGGGGAGACGGACAAAACGATCAGCTTCGACATTCAAGCGCCAAATGGAACCTCTCTTGCTGCCATGGATGAGCAAATGAAGCAGCTCGAAGAGTTATTGCGGGCAGCCAAAGCCCCCATGGGTGAGCCTGTTTTTAACAAGGTGGAGTCATTGGTAGGATACAATTGGCAGGAAAAAGATTTTCCCAATCGGGCCATTCTGCTTGCTGTAGTTAATGATTCATTACCAGCCAGAGAAACGATGAAGCATTATCAAGCCCAAATTCAATATGGGCTATCTAAAGAATTTAATGTATACAGCAACATCATTCCTGCACTCGGCATTTCACCTTCAAATAGTTTTGAATACCGGCTTATCGGAGACGATAAAGCTAAACTGAGGGAAGCGTCTGAGATTGTATCCAGCGTTATGAAGAAAAGCTCCAGCCTTTCCAATGTCAAAGACAGCTTTAGTGATTCCAACAAAGAAGTCGAGGTACGGGTTGACCAGAACAAAGCTCGCCTATATGGCTTGACGGCAGCCCAGGTACTGCAGACCGTACATAGCTGGATTGACGAAGTAGATCTGAACAAGATTACGTTTGATAACACCGAATTTCAAACCTATGTCGAGATGGATCCCTTGTATGTGGACGATCTCAAGAAGCTGGGCGAACTCAAGATTAAGACGCCGATCGGAGTTACCGTTTCCTTGAATGATATAGCCAAAATTAATCGCGTGTCCGCACCAACTTCGATTTATCGCGAAAACCAGCAGCAATATGCCGCAGTTACAGCTACGATTAACGGTCAAGATACAGGAGGAATTAGTAACAAAGTGACTGCCGAATTAGATGCCTTGCAGCTGCCCGGCGGTATCACTTCGAAGGTCCAAGGGGCAAGCTTAGATATCGCGAAGGCTTTCGGTGAAATGCTGATAGCTATGGTGACCTCCATTTTTCTTATTTATGTTATTATGGTGCTATCGTTTGGTAATGCCAGAGCTCCTTTCGCAATTCTTTTTTCCTTACCGTTCGCCACCATTGGAGGTATCGGCAGCCTGGTGTTGTCTGGAGAACCACTCGGCATTTCATCATTGTTTGGATTTCTCATGTTAATCGGGATTGTCGTGACCAATGCGATTGTATTAATAGATCGTGTGCAGCAACTGCAAGAGGTTGGAGCCTCTACGAGAGACGCGCTTTTGGAAGCAGGAGTTAGCCGATTGAGGCCGATTATGATGACAGCGGCAGCAACTATTATTGCCTTGCTTCCCCTTGTATTGGGCCATGGCGGTGGAACTGTCATCTCTAAAGGACTAGCGCTTGTTGTTATGGGAGGATTAACTACATCAACACTACTGACTTTGGTTGTTGTACCAGTTGTGTACGAAATGATTGAGACGATAAAAGCACGGCTATCCAGAGTATAAAAGAAGAGAAGCTCCTTATAGAGATTGTGTTAAAAGACCCATTAATCACGAAGCCGCACAGGAAGCTTACTCGGCTTCGAATCTTGCATTTAGGCTAAAAATTCGGTGCTTCTAAACGGTTTTTTCTAAATGGGGTCCCGCCAACATTTCCAGCAGATCATCCAACTTTTTCTGGTTTTCTGCTGATAGCGATTGCGCTTGAGGGTTCAGCAATCGGTGATGGGCTTTGAGCAACGCTTTTGCTCATGGAGAAAGCGTACTTTGTACGGCATTTCGAACCTCCTGTAAGGCTTCAATGACATAGCCATGGACATGAAAGCGGTCAGCGATCCGGATGACCTTGGGAAAGCATTCGCTGATCCAGGTATGATAAGCCTTGGCCAAATCCATAACCACAGCTTTGGGTTCGAGTTGCAGGAAGTGCGGGTGCCACTGGGCGTAGGCCCACAAATCCTCCAGCTTTCGCCCAGACAAAAGATCAAGCAGGGTCTCCCCTTTGAGGTCATGAATGCCTGTATGGTAGGTATGACCTTTCTTGATGGCAAAGTCATCGACTCCCAAGACCAAACCATGACTGTAACGTCTTTTAGGTCCGACAAACTCATAAACCCATACAAAACCGGCCTCACATGATGTGCAATGCATGCGAATTGTCGGAACGACGAGAGTGTCCTTTTTTCCGAATGCTGGAGTGTCGGACGGTACGAGGAGCATTGTTTCCTTTAAGGGTAACAAACTTATCTGATCGACAAATCGGGCAACCTTGTATGTGGGCTACTGGCTTTACTTCGATATGAACTTCATCTGCACGGATCGGCAAGATCTGGTCGATCTGTAGCTCTGGTATGTCGAGCATGTCCTTGATATGCGGGTTCTGCATCTGTCTATTCCTTTTGTTGTTTGGTAGGACTTACAACAATACAGGACTAGCAGCGTTCCGGCTCATCAAGTATCTGCCCAACAGGTGTTTTATTACGCTAAACATTGCTGTTAAGGCTCTAATATAGCCCTTTTCGTTGCCATAATCTATTCCTGCCGTGGCTTTGTTGAAGGATCTTGCACAAACTTACTCAGCATAGAGGTGCTGGATTTGGCTTGATCAACTAGATCTAGTATGACTTCTGTACCTTTTACAGCTAATTGACGCGCGGCTTTCCTAGTTTCCGGCAACAGGGAAAAAGCTACAGCTACGGTGATCAAAGCATATCCAAGCGGCGATTTTAATTTCATCATAAGTCGAACTCCTTTTCAAAAAGGGAATGGTAATATGCTATAAATCATTCCACTATTGGAGAAATCTATGCAGAGCCATTCATGAATATAATCATTGATGCTGTGTATAATACTCTAATAAATTATCTGGGATATCCAAGATAATAAGTAAGATTAAGGAGCGAACATCATGCTTTCATTAGATTCCAAGACTAGGTTTATTCGCGTTTTGCCGGGAAGACTTCGAATAGAAGTCTGTGGACTAAAGGGAAATAAAAAGACTGCGGAAGAGCTTACCAAACAATTTTCAGCTTTAAACGGAATGCAAAAAGTGGCTCCATGTCCTGCCTCCGGGAGAATTCTTCTTGTTTTTGACGAGAAACGAATTTCCTTAGAGCACTTGTATCACATGATCAACTGCTTTGAAAATCAGCTCCTGCACAAAACTAGTGATGACCATAATCAAGAAGATGACTTTCAACAGGAAAAGGCTAAACAGGAAGTTGCGGCAGCTTCTGAGATGGAGGCGCAGCCTTGGGTTTCTGACATCATCCCTGATAGGGTGCGAACTATAGCAAAAGTTGAAAGTGAAGGGGGTCAATTATCGGAAAAGGTTCCACTGCCGCTTGCCGTATCCATGGGGGGGCTTGCAGTATTAGGGGTGAAGCAGCTGCTGATGGGCAAATCTGCTTTGGCTACAAGTCCGGCCCCATTTTATTTATCTGGATTGGTTTCTGTGGTTACGGGTTATCCTTTTTTATCGAGGGGAATCCGCAAATGGGCACAAGGTGATAAATGGAATTCAGATATTGTTTTAGGAACCGGAGCCTTAGC
The DNA here is from genome assembly GCF_022458865.1 of Paenibacillus periandrae. GTDB lineage: Bacteria > Bacillota > Bacilli > Paenibacillales > NBRC-103111 > Paenibacillus_S > Paenibacillus_S periandrae. The sequence goes on from NZ_JAJNMU010000030.1 coordinate 39,906, forward strand.
CCTAGCCTTAATTCGCGAAAACTTAGTGGTATTGGCCGGGCTCAGCCTTCTACAATATGTAAATTGGAAACGAGGTCATTCCGTAGGAGAAGGGCGGAATTCTGTCAACTTGTCTCCTCAAATAAAGGAATACAGTGAAAAAGCCGGCAAATGGGGGATGATAGCAGCCGTTACCACTTTGGCATTAACACGCGACCCACTGCGGGGTATCGCTGTACTTCTAGCTGCCAATCCGCGTCCTGCGACTATACCCGCTGCCTATGCATGGAACCAGGCTGAACTTGTTTCGACTAATAAAAACCATGTGATTCCTTCTAATGGATCCTTAGCACAGCTTGCTCAAACAAAAACCCTGCTAATCGAAGATTCATCACGACTGTTTATTAAAGAAATTCGCGAGATTGAGTGTATTACATACAAGAATGAGGAAGATAAGATTATTTGTCTTGCTGCTTCACTGCTAAGAAAAAGCAATCATTCATGGAAGGAAGAAGTTTGGAATAAGGCCAAACAATCCTGTCGAACTATACGAACCGCTTATCAAATTGAGGAAGAGGAGGAAGGAATTAAAGGGAAAATCAATGATTGCCGGGTTTTTATAGGGAGCGTTAATTACCTTCAACAACATGGTATTGAATGCAGTGACTACCATCTGGAAGCAAAAAGACTGGCGAAAAAAGGTGCGGAAGTGCTTTTTGTTGCCAAACAGGTCAATAAGTCCGATCAGTGTTTGGGCCTGCTAGTCAGACAGCAGGAAGCTGCAACGGAATATGGAAGCATCCTAAATCGTTTTATTGAAAAAGGATGGGAAATTGCAATTACCTGCAACAGCATCCAAGTAGCCCGAGCTTCCTTTTCAAGATATGGAATAGGTACGAATTGGCTCTCTTTGCAAGAAGGGGAAGTGCTTGAACGTATAGCGGCTAAACAGCAGCAAGGAGAAAATGTACTATTTGTGAGTTGTACTCAGCAAAGCTCATTATGTGAGATGCTGAAGGAAGCTGGTATCTCGTCTATCGAGCTGCACCAATTGGAGGCTGTTTGGGAAACAGCAGAATATGTAGAACAAATCGAGCAAACCGTAAATCAGCATCTATCTGTAACTAAGCAATGGAACCTTGTGGGAGGTGCTTTAGCGACAATGGGTATGTTAAGTGCGCCGGTTGTCAATTTAGCGGCAGATGCCCTCTCTCTTGTTTTTATGTCCAGATCGAGTAAGAGAAGTGGACATATCTCTGAGATTCATTTGGAAAGTTATAACCAAGAAGTGGCGGCGACTGCAGAAGCTCCTTCATGGTATACAGTTCCACGTGAACAAATTCTGAATCGTTATAACGTGAATGAACAGCTGGGGCTTACACACGAACATGTTGGATTTTTAAGAAACCAATACGGCATGAATCAACTGGAATCCAGAAAACCAACACCCTGGCTCATGTCATATTTAGGACAATTCAAGGAATTTACAACACTGATTCTGCTTGGTACCACGACGCTCTCCATTTTTACTGGAGGGGTGTTCGACGGGATCGCTATGGGTATCATTCTTATGGCTAATGCGGCAGTAGGAACGATACAGGAACGAAAGGCGGAAAAAGTATTCGAATCCCTTAAGCAGTTTCAACCACCCGTGTGCAAGGCGATAAGAGAAGGACAACCACAAGAGATGTCAGCAACAGAGTTAGTGCCAGGGGACATCGTTTGTCTTGAGGCTGGCGACCGCGTACCTGCAGATTTACGGCTTCTTTCCTCCTGGAATCTACACGTGAACGAGTCAGCACTTACAGGAGAATCTCTACCTGTAGAAAAGTTCGAAGCCGAGATCATGGAAGACTGCCCCCTTTCAGAGCGGAAAAATATGCTGTATATGGGTACTGATGTATGTGGTGGTAAAGGGATTGGCCTTGTGGTTCAGACCGGGATGAATACGGAGATGGGCCATCTCATGAACTTGCTGAAAACCGATGAAAAAGAGGTAACTCCTTTACAGGAAAAGGTTACGTCAATCAGTAAAAGGTTTATAAAAGGAGCTTTGGTTGCCGGAGGTCTTGTATTTATAACTGGACTTCTACGTGGCATACCGGTCAACCAAATGATTACGACCTCAATCACACTGGCGGCCTCCGCTATCCCGGAAGGACTTCCTCTAACGATCACGATAGCTTTAAGTGCAGGGATTTTCCGAATGGTTAAGAAAAAAACGCTGATACGCAAGCTGTCGGCTCTGGAAACACTGGGGCGAGCTACGATCATTTGCTCGGATAAAACGGGAACATTAACCAAAAATGAGATGACGGTCAAATCGATTGCGACCGTTGGCCGGATATGGGCCGTTACAGGAAACGGATATGAGCCTATAGGAGACATTGAAGAGCTTTCAAATGAGGTAGCCGCAACAGCCAATCTTGAGCAGACTGAAACCTACAGTGGAGCCTCAAATCAACCAGAGCTGCAGCGTATTCTGCAAATAGGACTTCTTTGCAATAATAGCAAGCTGGAGCAATTGGACGGGCAATGGATGATAAAAGGGGATCCCACTGAAGGAGCTCTACTTACGCTTGCTGCCAAAGCCGGAATGTGGAATGAGAATGTAAACCACTGGCATCGTGGATCTGAAGTTCCTTTTGACTCCAATACCGGTAAAATGAGCGTCGTGTGCAAGGATACGAAAACAACAACAGACTGTTTCGTTTTTTCCAAAGGCGCTGTTGAATCGATACTCCGCCACTGTAACAGATTTCAGGCAAATGGCGAAGTCTATCCTCTATCGGACGAACAGAAGCAGCTGATCCTTTTGCAGAATGAGAAGCTGGCGGGGGATGCGCTGCGAGTGCTTGGCTTTGCCTATCGGCCCACAGATAACAACGAAGAAGCAATAGGTATCGACGAAAAAGAAATGATTTACGCAGGTATGGTAGGGATGATGGACCCTCCGAAAACAGATGTGGAAAACAGCATTCGCGAAGCTTTTACTCTGGGTGTTAAGCCGGTCATGATTACCGGGGATCACCCCATTACCGCCATCGCTATCGCTAAACAACTAGGCTTGTATAAAGGCACAGAAAAGGTTATATCCGGGTATGAACTGGAACGGTTGTCTGATGAAGAATTGATCGAAATCGTGGAGGATGTCTCCATATTCGCCCGTGTGACACCGGAGCACAAGCTTCGTATCGTTAAATCTTTGCAGAAGCTGGGGCATATTGTTGTGATGACAGGAGATGGGGTGAACGATACTCCTGCTATCAAGCAGGCGAATGTAGGGGTCGCAATGGGCCGTACAGGCACGGAAGTGACGAAAGAAACGGCGGATATGGTGCTTCAGGAGGATCATTTCGGTTCTATCGTGGATGGAGTTAAAGAAGGCAGAACCATTATTGGCAATATTCGAAAAGCGCTGGGTTGTCTGTTAACTGGTAATTTAGCTGAAATTCTTGTCACGAGTGCTGCTGTAATGATGGGTTTACCTATCCCTTTAGTGCCCATTCAAATTTTGCTGATGAATCTGCTGACAGACGCACTACCGGCTATGATCCTGGCAGTAAATCCGGGCAATAAAACCAAGCTGATCGAAAGAACAGATATTGTTGATAAAGAGCTGTACCAAAAAGTTGTCACCAGAGGAGTGCTGTTAGGTGCAGGGGCGCTCGGTTTATTCGGTGCAAGCCTTGCTGCCGGCGTACCGATTGCAGCTGCTCAAAGTGTGGCTTTTGCTACACTGGTAGCGGGACAATTAATTCAAACCTTTTCCTGGAGACAAGAAGGTACGGAAGAAACTGTACGTGATTGGAGTAAAGACAAATTCCTGATCGGGGCGTTAGGCATTTCGTGGTTGGCATTAATGGCTGTCATATATGTACCTCCTGTCTCCCAATTTTTCCATACGGTACCTTTAGCTTGGAAGTATTGGATACCTATATTGGCAGTAGCCGGTTCTGTCTCGTTATTATCAAAACCGTTTTTGTCCATCGTTTCTCGCTTAGGGTCTAAGCCTGCAACTTTATCGGGTAATCCAACAGCTGCTGTAGCTTAAATAACTGCAAATTGAGCCTAAGATTGGAGGAAAACATATGATTCAAAAAAATCTTGATAAATGGATTGTCGGTGCTGCCCTTACCATGGCAGCATCGGTTCTGCTGCCTATCGCCAAAAATACGCTTCGACCGATGGCTGAGACTGGCATACAAGGCGCTATGGGCCTAGTGAATCGGACTAAATCCACCATTCAAATTGTCAGGGAAGAGGTGGAAGATATTATTGCAGAAGCTCAATTTGAAAGGATGAAAAAACAGCTGGACCGAGAAATTGCTATTCTAAATGCCGAAGATCGGCAAGCAGAAATCAGACAATAAGGAGCTCGCTACATGGATGAACAGCCTATTGATTATCATCTGCGCCAAGCTTTATTGCACTTGGAATCGGCCGTGGATGGCAGTGTGAGAATGATCTCGGATAACGAGGGTAACAAAAAAGAAATTGGGCATAAATGGGAACAGTTTTTAGGTGAATTTTTACAACTAATTCGTGACAAAGGCAAGAAATCAAGGATGAATTTATTAGGTTGGATCAACTTTTCTAAGCTGCGCTAATTGATTGTCGGATTCGAAGTCATGCAAAACATAAAAAAGAAAGGGCAGGTCGAATACGAACATTCGTCTGTCCTTTCTACTATAGAAGGATATCTCGCACTTTAAATTGGCCGCGGATTGGATTATGTTGATATTTCTGTATTTTGCATGGGTTGTAATGTATTTTGAATAGGTTCTAAGGTTTTTTGCACAACTGGATTATTACAAATAGCACTTCCAGCTTGATGTCCTACTATCCGTCCGAATCGATCCCCGAGTACGCCCCCTACAACGGCCCCAATCGCTGTTCCTACTCCCGGCAGGACGGTTGTGCCTAGAACCGCACCGTATTCTACGCCTGCCATGATACCAATGGCTCCTGTGACATTTTCAGTTGTTTGTATGGCATATTCTTTTTTGTCCATTTCTCCTTTATACACAGCGTTTGTATCTTTTAATTGGGATAGCCCACCCGAAAGTAGTCCTGCCCATAAAGAACCGCCTTGAAGCATAGTGAAAACCTCCTCTTGATTATGGTTTAAGCTTTTTTAATGTACCCGTTTTTTTTCAATTAAATCGAAGTTAATCCTGTGTATTTATTGCCATCAGAAGTGATGGATTGGCAATTCCTTCATCAGTATATTTAAGAGATTCCGCGAGAAAAATATCCATACGGTTTTAAAAAAAGGAGGTGATTCTTATCAAGAATCCATTGTACAATTGGCTTGGCAAAAAGCTGGGTGTCTTTGTAATTAAAAAGGAGACAGACTTAACAAAATATTAATGACAAATAAAAATGGATTGATAATTTTCCATATTAATGTATTGATACTACTGCAAGCATCATTTGTCTAATAACTTTTCGATTAGGCTACCTTTAAATTAAGCTTTGCACCACAACCAGGCAAGTGGTTATAAGAAAAGCATTGTTGCGAATCCAACATAATCTTGACTTCATGAATATGTTGGATTCGCTGGACGTTAAAGTTTCGACAGATGATCGTATTTACATAGATCTCCAAAGATCCCCGCAAGAGTTGACTGCAGTAATAGAGGTCAAGTTTTAGAGGAAAAAATTATAGACCCAATATCCTAAAAATGTAAAGATCCCAATTGAACAATTACACCATCCCAAAATTCGCGCTATCTTTTCCTCTTTAAAGAGCTGTTGTTTTTTGTAGGATCCAGCTTCAAAAAGCAACAGTATCAAGCCAGTCAGAATGAACAAGAGCTCAATATAACCGATATAACCAATCACGAGATAATACACAAGATTCAATTCCTTTCTTTAGGTGGCTTTCATACCTATCCGCCGAATTCGAATGTCCATTTTAACGTCTACAGTCAGGTTTTTGAATTCCTCCTGCCACTTTTTCTCGGTTTTGATTTCACGATTCCAGTATTCAGGTTCCTTAGCCCTGACGTATTCGCCGAAGCCGAAAATATCGGACCCAGCACTCTGCATTTTTTCAATCAATTCTTTGATTCCTTTTTCCGAGCCTTTGCTGATGTCATCTTGAATTTGTAAAATGGTCTTGTATTCATTAATTTTGAATAATTCATTGGATTTTTCTTCAATGTCTCCTTCTACCCGCATATTCAAGCTGATGTGGGGACGGCCATTTTTGATGCTGACCTTGGTTCTGGATTTTCGGCTAGTGGCTTTAAACATGATCGTATCAAAGGAATTGGGAAGATATTCATAGACATTGTATCCTCCTGTCTGGACTCCTGTTACTGCCATGAATAGGCCTATCTCCAGTGGCTTTGTTGCACCGACCATTTTATCCCCTCGGAAATAAGCAAGTCCGGAAATCTCCAGATTCCCCTCCTTTTTAATTTCTATATAAGGAAGAAAGGGCTCCTTACCCCTGCTGGAATCGGCACTCCAGAATATGCCCAGAAAATCATTAGGCAGCTTCCCCATCCGTATAGCATTATCCATCATAGCCAATAAATACAGAGAGGGGACGCGCTCCAATTGAGGAGCTGCCTTCATAAGATCAGCTGCTGCACCTTTGGAAACAACCATCCAGGCTAATCTTCTGACTTCCGGACTACGCCTAAGGTAATCATTTAAATTTTGTACGCCGCTTCTGGCAATCTTTTCCGAAATTACAATGATTCGCAAATGACCAAAAAACATCCGTTCCCCAAGCTGTTGCTGGAGTACCATCAATGCGTCATCAATGGTATACCCCTTAGCGCTGAGCACCCATACAGGTTTGTTCTTCCCTGTGCCGCTGCTCTCACCTGGTCCCAGAGGTATCCGTCCTGGAACTGCTATTTGTGCAGTCACTTCTATCATGCTTCTGGGTGGTTTTGGGAAAGAAGATTTAAGATGTGTAACCTCGCTTTCATCTTGTTTGTCCACAGCTTCATCAACGGAAATTCCAAGGACTACCGCACGTTCCTCGATTTCCGTTCGATCCCAGCACCCAGTCAGTAGGGGGATGAATATTGAAAAGAGAATGAATAGTTTAATTTGGAACCAAGAGTTAAGAATCAATTCAATCGCTCCTTTTATTCCAGATGATGGATATTAACAGCAGCAGACCCGGATAAACAATTGTAATACATAATCCAATTTGGCCAACAATATTAGTGATTTCGTATAGTTGTATAACATTTTGTGGTAGCATCGCTATCGTAGTGATAAAGGGAAGAATAAAATAGCTAAATAGCTTATGTGTATGTAAACGAAATATTTGAGTTATTGATTGAATGGTCAGATAAAAACTGGAGAAAAGTGTTGTGAATACAGCTGTAACCCAAACTGCCAGAAAGGCAGCATCCAATCGTTCCAAAATGTTAGCTGGCAATGAAGTGGTTTTTGCCAATTCCAGTGTAGGCCATAGCAGCTTATTGATTTCTTCCGCACCAAATACTGCTACTGAAGCTACAACGATGGAGAGATAGAGGCCTGTTGCTATTCCCATTCCCCATAGGCTGGCCTTCATCGCTTTTTGTGGACGGCGCATAAACGGAATGATTAATGTCAAAATAAAGGACCCCTGAAATAGGGCAGAAAGCGTCAATATACCTTTCAGTATTCCACTCGGATGGTTCCCCAGAATAGGCTGTAAATTGATCAGATCCGCATTTTTTAGGGACAAAGCAACGATTAACAAACCAGGGGCCAAAATAAATGGCAAATAAAACAGATGTATATAAGAAAAGGTACGTATATCATTGCGCGAAGCAATAGTCGCGAGCAGGAGCATGACGATTACGGTCACTTCTATCGGTGTTTTTTTCAATACGGAAGTAATGACAACTTCTCCGAATTCACGAGAACCGAGCGCGGTCAATAAGGAGAAAAAAATGACAATAAATATATTCCCAATAGCTGCTGGCCATTTCCCTATGATTTCCTCGCTGTATTGAATGAACGTCTTACTAGGGAAGCGCATACCAAGAACGGCTATAAAGGTAAGTCCGATAAGGCCAAGCAATGCTCCAAGCAAGGTGACCAAGGGAGCACCTGTATCAGCAGCCTGCACACCATAGAGTGGGAGCCGCAATACCCCGACACCAACAATTGTGCTAGTGAGTATTGCTGCCACCTGAATGTTCGTAACCTGCCGCGGATTATTCAACTTTCTTATCCTCCTCATGATTTCCCATTTTCGACGCATCCAGGGCATTATCAGCTTGCTGTAAAACCATTTGTTTCATATTTGGTCCTAATCGGTCAGTATCCAAGGGGAAAAGAGCGGAAGGTCTTTTCTTCATCCACCAAAACGGAGCTCTGATTACTAAATCCTTCAATCCTTGAATATTCCAAGGAATTGCTGGTGACATGTAGGGAACTCCAAACGATCTTAAGGACAACAGGTGGTTACAAATCAGAATTAATCCAACAACTAAACCATAAAGCCCAAATATCCCTGCGAGAAAAATGAGTGGAAATCTAAGCATCCTTAATGCAAACGCTGCATTATACGCAGGGGTTGCAAAGGAGCCTATCGTAGTAAGCGCAATCGCCACCACAGTGATTGGGCTTGCAAAGCCCGCTGCCACGGCTGCCTGACCGATAACGAGTACACCGACAATAGATAAAGCGCCGCCAACCTGCTGTGGCAAACGAATTGTCGCTTCCCGTAAAACCTCCATGGAAACCTCCATAATTAATATTTCCACAACAGCTGGAAAGGGAACCCCGGCTCTGCCTCCAGCAACGGCAACGGCAAATTTGGTCGGAATTAATTCCGGATTAAAAGAAATGATGGCCACATATAGAGCCGAAAAAATCAAAGAAAAAACAAGCGCCACTACACGAGCCATTCGGACAAAGCTTCCCTGAAGATACCGTGTTGTATAATCTTCAATGGATTGATAAAAAGAACTGAAAACGACAGGGGCTATTAACGCGAAAGGAGAACCGTCTACGAGTATAGCCACCCTTCCTTCCAGCATATTGGCTACTGTTTTGTCTGGACGTTCTGTGTTCATAATTTGTGGAAAGGGTGAGAAATGATTATCTTCGATAAACTGCTCCAGATAACCCGCGTCCAGGATTCCATCAATATCTATGGCAGATAGACGTTTATTCACTTCCTTAACTAACTCGGGATTAACAATCCCTTCCAAATAGCATACAGCAACCATAGACTTGGTCTTAGTTCCGATTTTCGTAATATTGACTCGAAAATCGGCTGTCGGCAGTCGGTAGCGGAGGAGGCCCAGATTTGATATGAGGGGTTCGATGAAACCTTCTCGTGGGCCTTGTATCACTTGCTCAGTCTGAGGCTGCTCGACAGCCCGTTTATCTACAGTTCGCGATCCAATTAATAAGGCCACATCCATACCTTCAACTGCAACTACAGTCTTTCCTTCTAATATCGCTTCAGCAATAGGGCCCAAATGTCTCTCAAACTTGCTTTGGCTATAGAAAAGTGTTTGATCCGATATGATATTTTTTAACACGGAAATTTCGATTATTTCGTTCTGCAGATGCTCCGGTACATACATAAGGGGTTTCATAATTTCTTGATTGATCATGACTTGATCCGTTAACGCGGAAAAATAAAATATAACGGCTGGAAACTCCGAGAATACCTTGAAGTGGCGAATGATAAGGTCATCATTTTGTCCCAATAGATTATGTATAAAGGAGACTACATCCTCAATGGAACCATTCAAGGTGATGTCTTTGTATTGATTCAATATTTGCTCGGGTTCAGACTTTACTTGGTCATGCATGGATTCCCTACGCGTAGAGGTGGATTGCGTTGGTTTTGGTATTTCCTTTGATTTCCTAAGTAACCATTTCAAAATAGACATTTTTTCACGCTCACTTTTGTCCCAGATATCAATGATTTCCGGGTTATTGAGAATAATTGATTTTCATCAACATTTATAATTATCTAAATCGTATATTTTTATCCAATTTTACAAATTTAAAGTTTACTTCATGCTATCACAGATTACGATTCGTTTTTTGGAATTCGCTATAAGTAGCCGTTATATTTTCAAAAGCCCAAACAAATCACACCTCAAACTCATATGCTTTATTAGGTGAATGACTATTTATTCGCTTAAACAATGGTCAAAATAATTACAATCCTTATGCACAACCTGTTGTACCATTCTTCAGAAATGAATCTGTTTCACCTCAAAAATCTGCATGTATCAGTAAAGCAGAAGTAGAGTTAAACCAAGCTTTTCGACCGCTTTGGGAACAACACGTAGCTTGGACGAGGATGCTTATCATAAGTATTGCAGAGAGTTTGCCGGATGAGGCACCGGTTACTGAACGTCTCCTCCGCAATCCTCCTGATATGGCCAAAGTGTTTAAACATTACTACGGTGAAGAGGTAGCTACACGATTCAGCAGTTTATTTAGAGAGCATCTTGTATTGGCGGCACAACTTGTAAAAGCAGCAAAGAAGGGCAATAAGCAAGAAGCTGAGGAAACGGAGAAAAAATGGTATGCTAATGCGAATGAAATCGCTGCTTTCCTAAACAGCATCAATCCGAACTGGCCTAAATCAGCCTTGACGAGCATGCTCCATGAGCATTTACGAATGACAAAAGATCAAGCAGTTTTCAGACTTTCTAAAAAATACAAATCTGATATCGAAGAGTATGATCGGATTGAGAAGCAGGCGTTGGAGATGGCAGATACGTTTACAGAAGGGATCGTCAAACAATTTCCAAATGTCTTTAATTAAATAACCGGATTCCATAAACATGTCCAAATGATAGGACATGTTTTTTTGTTTCAAAATATGTAAAAAATGCCATTTGACTTAATTGTTTATTTCCCAAACTATTCGACTAAATGTGATCCGACTACAATTACTTTATTTAGAGGTGGAACGATCGTGATGTTCTCTCTTCGGGATTGGTCTTAATGAATTAAACTTTTCTTGTAGATCTTGCACGATCTCTTTATAATTACGATGTGGTTTATTCTTTCCAATATATCCCGTTCTATGAATTTGACTACAACAAGGAGGAATATCTTCAATGATTAAAGGACGGCATATTCGAATGGAGTCCTTGCTTATTGTTCGTTTTGTACTCCCGTTATTCATCATCCTCACTTTGTCACTGATTGTTGGGTTTTTAATATACCAACAAACTTCATCTGTGCTGGAGGATGAGGTTAAAGCGTCCAACCGCCTATTACTGGAACAGGGCATGAATGTGCTCGATAAAAGATGGGAAGACATAGACACACAAATCAGGCGAATTACCAACGATTTGAAGGTGGCCAGGCTGCAGCAAATCGATGATCCTTTTGGCGTCAATCTGTATCGAACCATCGAAGCAAGAGGACGGCTTCTTGAATATTACATTTCCAATGAATTGATTATGAATTATTTTATTGTATTTAAAAACAGCCAGCTCGTACTGAACAACGATTATACATCCAGATTAGACGATTTTTCTTCTGTACTCCAATATCCGAATCAATCGGAGAATTTTTTGCAATCGTTAGTTGAAACTTATCATAATCGGGATGTTATCCCCGCAGGAAACGTCTCGCTTCAAGGTACCCAGTATGAGTTGCTGACCTACCTTCGTTCCTTTGGTTTCTCCAACTACTCCAATGGGACTATCATCATGCTTATTAAAAACAATGAAATGACCAAGCTGTTTAAAAGATTCGACACAGACGGCAGCTGGATTTATATAGCAGATGAGAAGGGCAAAATTATTACGAGTGTCGAAGGACCAAATGCCAAGATGCCTCAGGAGCGGCTTGTTTTGCCTTATAGCAGCGGGGTAATGAGCAGCAGTATCAATGGGGATGATATGATGGTCACCTATGTGACCTCCGCCTACAACGGCTGGACCTATGTAGCAGCCCAGCCCTCCAAGGTTGTGCTGAAAAAAATTACCTATATTAAAAATACGACGATTACCATCTTCCTTTTATTTTTATTCAGTGGCAGCCTTATTGGCATCTATATGACTTATAGGAACAGCTTGCCGATTCGCAAGATCATACATACTCTAGCTAACTACAGGATGATGCCTGACGATCCAAAAAGCGGTGCTTTCGGGATGATCAGCCAAAGCATATCTATGCTAATGACAAGTAATCAGGAGCTGCAATCGAAAATGGAGCGTCAGCTGCCATTTCTGCGAGCGGCGTTCTTCGAGAAAGTGCTTAGAGGGCAATTTCAATCGGATGCAGATATGGAAGCCGTTCGTACGCATGTTCGAGTAGATTGGATGGGGGAAGCTTATTTGGTCGCAGTTCTGACCTTCCCTGATAGGACGACGACAGCTGTTAATGCCGATGAAATCGAATATCTGAATCAGAAAAAACTGATTGCCAGTGAGATCCTAATAGAGATGATCCCAGATGTTATTTTGCATGATGTGGATGTAGACAAAATTGCTTTGATCATGCAGTTTACTGAGGACGAGCCTGCGAGCATATACGGGAAAGCAGCAGGGTACCTGGAGTCGGTCCAGCTTCAAATCCAGCAGCAATGTGGTATTGCGTCCATTATCTCGATAGGTAATTATTATCCACAAAGAATGGATATCACTAGATCTTTTTTTGAGGCCCAGCAAGCCCTTATCCGCAGCAAGGATAACCGCATCATCTGGTTCAAAGAAATTTTGCCGAATCCAAGCAGCTATTATTATCCCGAAAATATGGAAACCCGGCTGATAAACCTGGTGCGTACGGGGAATGAGGAAACGTTAGTAAAGCTGCTTAGCGAGCTGCACTGGCATAATTTTGTGGATAGGAGTCTGCCTGTACTTGTGCTTAAAGTCTTTTTATTCGATTTTGCCGCAAGTGTATATAAGATTTCAGGTGAAATCGGCGAAGTGACAGGTGTGGAGACAGCCGTAGCAGCGGCAAGTATCTTGGATAAAGTGGAAAGTATTGAGGCTCACTATATCCAACTCAAAAATAAACTGGAAGAAATGAGCAGATCAGTTCGGCATAAGCAGAATGATCGGCAGCAGCAATGGTTTCAAGAAGTTATAGCGTTTGTTGATAATCAGTATTCCGATCTGCAAATGTCTCTTGCCCTGTTGGCAGAACGCTTTAATGTGACAGAAACTTATTTGTCCAGATTGTTCAAAGAAAAAACCGGGATTAATTTCTTCGACTACATCGAAAGTCTGCGGATCGAACAATCCAAAAAGCTGCTGATTACGACAGAACTTACGGTAGGGGAAATCGCACTCCGTGTCGGCTACAGCTCCTCCAATACGTTCGGACGTGCCTTCAAACGGACTGTCGGGATAAGCGCACTGGCTTTTAGAAACGGAAATAGTGGGGAAATGCAAGAATAGTAGGGTCTGCAGAAATTGCACATAAGCAAAAAGCAAGTATTGCAGGGTGTGCAAATCCTTCATGTTTACACGAGTTTCCAGACTCCGTATATTATAGACATCCCGGGATGGATCAAATTGTTATCGCTTTCATTTTGAAATAAACTAAACGGAGGGCTTAAGATGGGCGAACCTAATATTTTATGGATTTGCACAGATCAGCAGCGTTATGACACCTTGGGCTGTTACGGAAATTCATTCGTTAAGACTCCCAATATTGATCGCCTTGCACAAAACGGCGTATTGTTCGAAAATGCCTTCTGTCAGGCAACGGTCTGCACACCAAGCCGAGCCAGTTTTTTGACCGGTCGTTATCCGCGCACAACCCGCTGTCGGCAAAATGGACAAAACATTCCGGAGGACGAAATACTTGTCACACGGCTGCTTGCAGACGCAGGTTATGTGGGCGGTCTGTCAGGCAAGCTTCACTTATCTGCTTGCAATCCAAGCGTCATGCATGGAACAGAGCGCAGAATAGCAGATGGCTACTCGCAATTTCACTGGTCCCATCATCCGGACGATCACTGGCCAACCAATGAATATATTCAATGGCTGCGCGCCAAAGGTAAGACCTACCAACCGGTGCAAACAGACAGAAGCCGTTATGTCGAGATAGGTCCCGATGCAGAAGACCATCAAACGACCTGGTGTGCAGAGATGGCGGTCCAGTTTATTGAAGCGAATCAATCCTACGAGCAGCCCTGGTTTTTTTCTGTCAATATGTTTGACCCGCATCACCCGTTTAATCCTCCTCGGGTCTATCTTGAGCGATATTTGCAAAAGCTGGATGAAATTCCGCTGCCTAATTATGAAAAAGGTGAGCTGGAGGAAAAGACATACTTCCAACAGTTTGACCACAACGGGGCTTATGGGAATGAAAGATTGCTGCCCTTCTCCCAGATGAACGAGCAGGATCACCGCATGCTAAAGGCTGCTTATTGGGCGATGATCGATTTGATCGATGAGCAGGTTGGCCGAATGCTGGAGGCGTTGGAACGCACTGGACAGCTGGAGAACACGATAGTCATCTTTATGTCGGACCATGGCGAGTTGCTGGGTGACCATGGTGTTTATTTGAAGGGTCCATTTTTCTATGAGTCGTCGATTCATGTTCCATTGATCGTATCTTGGCCCGGTCATTTTCAATCGGGAGTACGCAGTTCTGAGCTTGTTGAGCTTGTTGATGTGCCTCCTACTCTTTTGGAAGCAGCAGGCTTGCGCATTCATCCCGGTATGCAGGGGAAGTCACTTATGCAGTTGCTTACTGCAGAAGCAGTAGATTCCAAATTATCGCATCGCAGCGATATTTACTGTGAGCATTATAACGCTAGTGCGAAACAGAATGGTATCGGAGGCTTTGCTACTATGGTGCGAACCGACCGGTATAAGCTGGTATCTTATCACCGCCGTCATGAAGAGGAGCTGTATGACCTCCTGGAGGATCCGAATGAAAGGCGTAATTTATGGATGGATGAAAGCTACTCGTCAGTTAAGCTGGACATGATGAAACGATTATGTGACCGAATGGCTGAAACCGTGGATCCGCTACCGGAACGATTGGCTGTATGGTAGTAATGGCGCAAGAATTCAGGTCCGTATTAACAATAAACGGATGACATCTGCTCAGGAGGTGGTCACTACGAATAAAAATCGAATTTCACGCCAGCTACTGAAGGGATGGCAGTTATACTTATTGCTGATACTTCCACTCCTTTATCTGGCTTTATTTCGCTATGCACCGATGTATGGGGCTCAAATTGCTTTTAAGAACTATTCGATAACCAAGGGCATTATGGAAAGTCCATGGGTAGGCATTGCTAATTTTTCTCGTTTTTTTAACTCGTATGACTTTTGGCGAATTTTAACCAACACGCTGCTGCTAAGCTTGTATCATTTGCTGGCTACCTTTCTTTTTCCAATTTTACTAGCGCTGGGCCTCAATTATATCCATCATGTCCGGTTTCGCAAAACCTTACAACTCGTCACATATGCACCGCATTTTATTTCGGTTGTTGTCATGGTGGGACTCATTCTACAGTTTCTTTCTCCACGTATCGGGCCGCTCGCTTCGTTAAGCGAGTGGTTAGGCTTCACAATGCCCAATGTAATGGGTGACCCGGACTGGTTCAAATCGGTCTACGTATGGTCGGATGTTTGGCAGCATACGGGCTTTTCCTGCATTATCTTCCTTGCCGCTTTGGCTGGCATCGACCCGGCTCTGCATGAGGCTGCGCTGATGGATGGGGCGTCCAAGGTAAGAAGGATGTGGCACATCGATCTCCCGGGCATTATGCCGATTGCGATTATTATGCTGATCCTGAATGTGGGCCATATATTTGATCTGGGGTTTGAAAAGGTTCTACTTATGCAAAACCCGCTGAATACAAGAACCTCGGAAATTATCGACACCTATGTATATAACGTCGGGCTGAAGTCGGCGGTACCCAATTTTTCCTATGCTTCGGCCATCGGATTATTTAAAAATGTGATCGCGTTTATTCTGGTCATGTCCGTTAACCAGCTATCCAAAAAATTTGGCCAGTCTAGCCTTTGGTAACAGGAGGAATGGAACATGGAATCGTCGTTTTTAAGAGAATCAAGGGGTGACCGTTGGTTTAATATCATTAACTATACGTTTATGGCCTTGCTCCTGATTATCGTGTTATACCCTGTAATATTTGTGGTAAGCTCTTCATTCAGCAATAAAGATGCTGTCTCTGCAGGGCAGGTGCTGCTGTGGCCGGTTGGATTTAGTCTTGAAGGCTATCAAGCCGTATTTCGCGATCCAGCAGTGCTGAGATCCATAGCGGTTTCAATCGGCTATACGGTTGCCGGTACGTTAATTAATGTGACTCTGACGATTATGGCAGCATATCCGTTATCGCGTCGGGATTTATGGGGGCGAAACTGGCTGATGGGTTTGTTCGCCTTTACGATGTTTTTCAGCGGAGGGCTAATTCCAACGTACTTACTCGTCAAAAATCTGGATTTGCTCAATACACCTTGGGCGCTTCTGCTGCCTACTGCTCTGAGCATTTGGAATATGGTGATTACCCGGACTTACTTTATGGCGACCATTCCCGATGAGCTTCTGGAAGCGGGACAAATCGATGGTTGTAACGATCTCATTTTCTTATGGAAGATCGTGCTTCCGCTTTCCGGTCCGATTACCGCAGTGATTGCATTATATTATGGGGTGGAGCATTGGAATCAATACTTCAATGCGTTGCTTTACTTAAAGGAGCCGAAGCTTTATCCGCTCCAACTGGTGCTTCGGGAAATTCTGATTCGGAGCCAGATGAGCTCTGAAATGATGGGGGATTCGGCCCAAATGGCAGAACAGGCCGGTCTTGCAAATCTGCTTAAATATTCATTAATTGTAGTAGCTACTGCGCCCTTAATGCTGGTTTACCCTTATGTGCAGCGGTTTTTCGTTAGAGGCGTAATGATTGGGGCTTTAAAAGGATAATGAACTTTACAAGGAGGGTCTTACTATGAATAAATGGACTACAATAACAATGGCAGCGTTGCTGCTGGCAGCAGGCTGCAGCGATGGCAAAGAGCAAGGAGCTACGAAGAAAGACCTGCCCGCAGTAGCCGAGGGACCAAGCACAGAGGCAGGCACTTTTCCATTGGTCAAGGATAAAATAACACTTAAAGTACTTGCTGTAAAAAATCCGAGTGTGCAGGATTATAGTACCAATGAGTTTACGAAATGGTATGAGGAGAAGACGAACGTCAAGATCGAATGGCAATTTGCGACTCCGCAGGATCGTCAGGAAAAGCTGAATCTGGTGCTGGCCACCAATGATTTGCCGGATATGATCATTGGCTTCGGCGTTTCTCCCGCCCAACAAATGGTTTACGGGCAGCAAGGCTTGTTCATCGCACTGAACAATTTGATCGATAAGTATGGTGTGGAAACGAAAAAAACTCTGGAAAAGTACCCGGAAATCAAGCAAGCGACGACTGCTCCCAACGGCAATATATATTCACTCAGCAGTATCGACCGTAACCCGCATACGATGCTTCAACAAAAAATGTGGATTAATACCGAGTGGTTAAAGAAGCTGAATCTGGACATGCCAACAACGACGGATGAGTTCGAAAAGGTGCTAAAAGCATTTAAGGAAAAAGATCCAAACGGTAATGGAAAAGCGGACGAAATTCCTATGATTGGAGGGGTCCAGGAGAAGCTGACTGGATTGGACAGCTTCTTAATGAACTCGTTTATTTTGAATGATTTGAATGCAGACCAGCTAATTTTCGATGATAAAGGCAGTATAGAAGTTAATTTCAATAAGCCGGGCTTTAAGAAAGGTCTGCAATATTTAAATAAGCTATACGCCCAAGGATTGATAGCCCCGGAATCTTTTACGCAAAATAATGATCAAATGAAATCGCTCGTGGAAAATGGTGATGCAAGGGTCGGTGTCATATCCTCCTTCATCCCGCAGGTATTCTCTAATATTACCGGCAAGCGGTGGCTGGATTATAAAACCGTTCCCCCGCTTAAGGGCCCGGACGGCTTGCAGCAGACCCCATATCGTTATTATTCTGTCAATGGGGGCAATCTGTTAATTACGAATGCGTCCAAAAATCCGGAGGTTGCGTTTCGTTGGGCAGATGCGCTGTATAACTATGATATCAGTATGAGTGGAAATATCGGAACGGAGGGAATTGGCTGGCGGAAGCCAACAACTGATGAGCTCGGTCTGAATGGCAAACCGGCCAATTGGGTGCGGCTGCTGGCTTCCGGTACGCTGCAGAATAACAACTGGGCGCAAACAACATCTTACCATTTCTCGCGGGAAATGTTTGAAGGGCTTGCTGCTGGGCCGAATGAGGTGCCCCGTGTTTTGTACGAGGAGACACAAAAGAACTACGAGCCTTACAAAACGAAGCAGGAGCAAAGTGTACCTCCGGTGTTCTTCGATGACGCACAATCCTCAGAGCTCAGTGATTTGCAAAAAACGATCAAGGATTACGTGAAGGAAATGACTACCCGCTTCATCATTGGAGATGCATCCATTGATAAGGAGTGGGATAAGTATATACAAACATTGGATGGTATGAATTTGAAACGTTATCTTCAAATTTATAACGAGGGCTACAAAGCGCAGTATAAAAAGTAATGCGTGAAGCTCGTAAAATCCGAAGAAAATCGCAAACGGCTCTTTCGCAAACAATGCGAACAGAGCCGTTTTTTTCACTGTTTCACGGAAGAGAGACTCCCCCTAATCAACGAAATTAAAATAAAGAAGTCTAGTTTTATATACTAAATTTAATATATAAATTTGAAAATAACCTAAGTATAATAAACACACATCTATAACATGGTATAAAGAAAAGGAGGCATTACACAATGATTACCACTAAAAAAGTGCGAAGTCTTTCTGCGGTAACAGCTCCCTACGTATTTATTGGCCCATCCATGATTTTTATCATTGTTTTATCTATATTCCCAATTCTTTACTCATTGTATTTAAGTTTTTTGAGCTACAACTTATCCATGCCGGCTACTACAATCAAATTCAATGGGCTTAACAACTACATGTATATGTTGACCAATAAAACGTTCTTAGGGTCTATTGCATGGACGTTGAGTTTTTCGATCATGGTTGTAGCTTTAAATGTCATCCTTGGAATGTCCTTGGCACTTCTATTGAATAGTTCGTTGATGGAACGCACTTCCAATTTATTTAAAACCGCTTTCATTTTGCCTATGATGCTGGCACACGTTGTCTCTGCAACGATATGGAAGCTGATGTTCTCACCAGTTTATGGTATTCTAAATAACATACTAATGATGTTGGGTTATAACAAAGTAAATTGGACAGCCGATACCGATAATGCGAGATTCGCGATTATTCTTGTGGAGCTATGGGGCTCTACTCCATTTTGTATGCTTATCTTTTTAGCCGCTTTGAAAACGGTACCAAAGGAATTGTATGAATCTGCACTCATTGACGGAGCAAACCGGATCAGGACTTTCTTCGGCATAACACTCCCATTGATTAGAAACTTTCTGGCTTTGGTGGTTTCGATTCGGATAATGGATTCCCTAAGAATGTTCGATATTGTCTACACCTTGACTAATGGGGGCCCAGGAGATGATACCGAAACCATAGGAACAACCATTTACGAAGGTGGTACCTAATTTCTTGTGCAGCTCGATCAATTCAATGCGCATCTGCCCTCTGAGCTTGGCATCCAGATTAGACAATGGCTCATCCATCAAAAACACGGTAGGCTTCTTGACCATGGCACGTGCCAATGCGACACGCTGGCATTGTCCGCCGGATAAGGTGGACGGTTTACGGTCAAGGTAGTTATTCAAACCAACCGTAGCACTGATACTCTCCACGAGTTGGTCCTCGTTAATCGCCATACCACCCTGCATTTCCCATGGGTCCGTCGGTTTACTTAGCAGAACGTTTTCTCCTTCTATTGTCTGGCCGAACGGCTGCCGGGTTCATCGACTTGGAAGCTCCACTTGTGGACAATGTCATCCATACGGCCCGAGCCTTGGGAAAACGCATGGAGCATATGACCGTAATGATCCAATATCGCGAACGGCATCAGCAGGCGATTGAAGCGGTTCGTGCAACAGGAGCGAGAGTTCGGCTGTTTGACGACGGTGATGTAACCTGCGCGATTGCTGCGGCAATCGAAAGCAGCGGGATCGATTTGTTCTATGGAATCGGGGGAGCACCGGAAGGCGTTATTTCCGCGGTTGCTATTCAATGCCTTGGCGGTGAAATGCAAGCGAGGCTGCTCCCGGCTACAACTTTTGAGCATGAGCGTTGTGTCGGCATGGGACTTAGCGATCCGAATCGAGTGCTGACACTAAGAGATATGGTTGCGTCCGACGAATGTATATTTGCCGCTACTGGAACTACACCGGGCTTGTTATTGAATGGGATAACTACAGAGTCAGGATTAGGAGCGGTTACTCACTCGTTATTAACCAATGGTCAACCGAATGCAGTTCATTTTATTCGTACGGTCCATTCGTCAAGAGAAGTAGGGTGAAGGAACAGGGGTGTGGCTGGCAATGAAAAATATAGGTTCAGGCTTAGAAGGAAGGGTAGTTATCTATGAGTGGAATTCGCATGATAGTCAGTGATTTGGACGGAACGCTGCTGTCTGAGGACAACAGATTAACTGACACGGTTAAAAGATGCCATCAATCGATTTCGATTAGCCAGGGGGCTGTTTACAATCGCTACCGGCCGTTTCGGTCCAAGCACCGAAAGTATAATCAAACAGCTGAATATTGATATTCCTTTTATTTTATGCAATGGAGGTGTGCTGGCCAATCAGGATCGTGTATTAGAGATGGAGATGATTACCCTGGAAGAGACTTCATCTTTTTTATTGGAATGTGACCAGCTCGGGGCGACTGTAATGCTGTTTCGAGAGGATGGACTTCATGCGATCCGGCGTTCGCCGCAATTGGAATTATTTGAACAAAAAGAGGAAGTTCGCAGTTCTTTAATACATGCGTTTGCTGACGATTGGCTTACCACTCCTGTCCAGAAGGTCGTTATGGTCGGAGATGTGAAGCAGATAAAGGAAATCTGGCAAACGAAACAAAGCAGCTTTCGCAAGCAATACGTCACTACACAGTCTGAGGATGATTTATTTGAAATTCTACCGCCCTTTCAAAGCAAGGGTACGACTCTGAAAAAACTGATGGCCTTGATGAATTTAGAACCGCGGGAGGTCATGAGTATCGGCAACCAAATGAATGATCTGGATATGCTTGAAAGCTCCGGAATTGGCGTAGCTGTAGCCAACAGTCACCCCGAGCTTAAAAAGAAGGCTTCCTATGTGTGCAGCAAAAGCTATGGTGAAGGCGTAGTGGAAGCAATGGAACGATTTGTATTCAATTCAACGATTGTACGGAGGGATGCATAATGAAAGTAAAAGGTATCGCACACAGAGGCTGCCCTGGCCGTTATCCTGAAAATACGTTGATTTCTTTTCAGGAGGCAGTGAAGCTCTCTTATTCATATCTGGAGCTGGATGTTCAGCTTAGCAAGGATGGCGTCCCCGTGATAATCACGATACATCAGTGGACCGCATGACGAACGGGAAAGGGCAGGTAAAGGATTTGACCTTGGCCGAGCTCAAGGAACTGCGGATAGGGGGTACCGAGCAAATTCCTATTCTGGAAGAGGCTTTGACTTTGCTGAGAGATCAACTAATCATTGACATTGAACTAAAACAGATGGGAAATCTGTATCCTGGATTAGAAGAAAAGGCATTGACTATGGTAAAAGAGATGAGGATGTTGGATCAGGTGTTTTTTTCATCCTTCGATCACTATTCCATGGTGAAGCTAAGACAGTTGGAGCCTAAGGCTGAAATTGGGTTGATCAATCATAGTGCCAGTCCGGCCTTATTTCCGCTCCTAAAAGAGCTGAATGCCCGATATTTGTCGATTAATTTGGACTATGTCACCCCTGAACTGATTCAACGCTGTGAAGAGGAAAATATAATCTTTATCCCTTATCCGGTGGACCGGGAGGAGGATATGCAGGCTATGCTCCGCTATCCGTCAGTACTCATTTGCACGAATGAGCTGGAAAGATGGGCATCTATATCGTCAGCGGGTTAATAACGCTTATATGTTCGGTTCGGGG
Organism: Paenibacillus periandrae; assembly: GCF_022458865.1. Classification (GTDB taxonomy): domain Bacteria; phylum Bacillota; class Bacilli; order Paenibacillales; family NBRC-103111; genus Paenibacillus_S; species Paenibacillus_S periandrae. The sequence continues at coordinate 61,936 of NZ_JAJNMU010000030.1, forward strand.
AACAACACATTTCTATAGCAATCTCTTGAAGATGCGGCTACCTCTTAGTTTTACTTTGAGGTGGCTTTATTTTATTACGTGCTACAAAGCGAATGAAACGGAGGAGACGCCGGTGTGGATTTATTTGTGAAGGGACCACTACCTTGATTTTCTGTAAAGCATAGTTCTCAGCACCAATATTTGGTATAATCAGAAATGACAGATTTCGAGCAAATTCTTCAGCCGATGGATCAAATTTGGGGTTGCTTATTCATGTGGACTTTTATGATTTTTATGAGCTTTATGGCATTTCTAGCTTGCTTAATAGGGAGTATTGTCTCAACTTTCCAAAAGAATAGTTTACATACAAAATACTTTATTCTTACGGGATCTTTATTCATATTGTTCATCGTATTAATAATCGAATCCCCAGAATCCAGTACAGACTCTAACATTGTTGCTTCTGTCGCCCCAGCTATTGCTTCAGGCAAAGCTGAATTGGATACCGCCACCAAGAGTACTAGTGCCGAGAAATCCCAAGCTAAGCTGAAATCAGAAACTGAAGCCAAGAAAAAAGCGAAGCAAAAGAACAGTAATCTACCAGAATCACTGGGAATGTATCCTGAACAATTCCAAGTCGTCTTTAATCATATCGCGGGTAAGTTTCAGCCCGTCTTTAATATTGACTCCATAAATGTTGAAGAAGGCAACGCCGTGAATGCATTCTCTTACATGCTGAAAGATGAACTGGGTATTATAGGCTTGATAAACAAGGATGACGGCAACCTGCAAAGCCTGGCAATAGCAGGGAAGGAAGACGGGAGCAAAGATGCAACTAAAGCGTTGGCTACAGCCTTTCAAGTACTCATTAGAGCTACGAATGTAACCTTGTCTTCTAAAGAAATAAGTGCTTTAATGGAAGAACTGGGTATATTGGATGGTAATGTTAAAAAAATGAATAAATCAATAATCCTAAATGGATTAAGATATTCTACAGGTTATACTGAGAAATTCGGCGTGTCTCTTATGATTAGTAATGCAAATGATGCTAATTATGCAAGATGAGTAAAAGATCAAACTCATCCTAATTAAAATTATTGAATCTTCTTACTTCAATGTAACAAGAGCTACTTCTTCGGATTTATAAAATAGAAGTATGCGTCAAGTAGTCCCACAAGCGCCTGTCGCATGTCATGAGGACTTTTTGACGATTACTATTTAGTTGATTTAAAGAGATCCCTTGCCTTTTTGTGAGGGATCTCTTTATTTTACGGAGAGAGACGAAAGTTATGGGCTTATCACCCTCACGTTACATTTGTTAGATGGCACCCAGTACTTGTTCAATGCCAACCATCAACTGACTAAAATCTTGGACGCTTACCAAAACACGATCTCTTTTACATATGGTGGGAATGGGCTGCTTTCCAAAACCACCGGGTCGGCAGGCAGCGAGATCGTGATTACGTACAATGAGAATAGCATTGTGCTCACACAGGGCACTAAAACCGTTACATACACAACGGAAAACCGCTATGTGTATGAAAATGATGAATCGTACATGTCGAAGAAAAAGATCTTAACGGGCGTCAAGGATGCGAACAATCGCCAGACGACGTATGCTTATCAAATCAAGGATCCGACGTGGAGAAATGCGACGTATCCGTACGCTTTATTAAATCGCGTTACATATCCGACAATGGCTACAAGCGAATATACGTATGATGCTGAACCCGTCATCCGGTATTACGGTAAAGCGTTGACGGGCGGATACCGGGTTCGCGGTCGTGAAGATACGATGAAGAATGAGCAAAACGTGGTAGAAATCAAAAATAAAAAAACGTTCGATTATGTGGGCGATTTAAACGCCGATGCCGAGTCTACCAACACCGAATTTTGATCGTATCCAGATTAATTCATCAGGCTCCACTTCCTGCTGGATTAACGCCTTCCTTGATCATCATGATTGCACCGTTTGAGGTTGGCTTTCTTGGCTATACGAATATCATGCAACGAATTGATCAGTTCGCAGCTATCTTGTTTTACATTGGCTTATTTTTATTCATCGTCCTGCTCTTTAAAGTCTTCAATAAGTCAGTACCGTTCGGTGCTTCTTGGTGGGCTGTAAGCTTTCCGATGGCTGCGCTTAGCAATGCCGCTTTGAAGTATGCGATGTTCGTGCATTCCTGGCTGTTAATTGCTATCGCCGCGGTCATTCTGGCATTGGTTAGTCTTGTTCTCATCGTTCTGTTTATTCGAACGCTGAACATTTTGTTCAATGGCCAATTGCTTAAAGGATAAGATAAGTCAAGAAGTATCACAATGAGGACTGGACTATCATTCTAATCCTTAACCCAACGCTTTGCCGAGCGATCCTGTCCATTCCAATTTTGATCAATAGTTTTTTGTTGAATCGGAAATGATCATATAAGTATTCAGCGGATATGATGGAAATATCGTCCAGGTGAAAGAAATTAGCATTATCCACGAATCTCCCCTCCATCTCCTCCAATTTGCGAAGCAATACAAAGTCTAAGTTGGCGATTCCAACAAATTGCCAGAAAATCGGTAACGTAGAGGACTCGACAATAACCTTTTAGTAGGCTTTACAACGCCCCCATCATTAATAAAAACAATGAAAGCCGGCTGTGTGCTCGGCTTTTTCTTGTATATTTACGAATGACATCCCCCATAACGTGGGGACAGAAGCTTGCTGCTATACCTGGATCACTGTGGTAAGAGGCGCTCTGTCTCTGAATCGATCTACATATTGGCAGCCACAGAATTCACGGGTTCTTTGTTGGTGCTTATTCCAAAGCTCAGCCAAAAACTATACTTTCGTATAATTACTGGATGAAAACCGTCATGATAAATTGAATGACATGTAAGACCATTTTATAAGGAAGTACGCGATACTAAAATTGGAGGGAAAATAATGATGAATTTACTTGGAAAAGTAGCTTTTATATCGGGAGGGGCCCGAGGAATTGGGGCGGCGGCGGCGCTGCTGCTGGCTCAACAGGGTGCGAAGGTTGCAGTTAATTATATTCAGAATGTAGATATTGCTCAGACGCTCGTGGATCGGATTCGTAATGCGGGCGGGGAGGCTGAGCTGGCAAGGGCGGATGTGCGTGACCCTGAACAGGTGGAGAAAGTTGTGAAACACATCCAGACGACATTAGGAAGCATCGATATCCTGGTGAGCAACGCACACATGTCCTTCGTGATGAAGCCGCTGATGGAGATGCAATGGGGGGAATTTACCCAAAAGTTAAACGATGAAATGAAGGCAGCATTTACGTTAACGCAAACAATTTTACCAGGCATGATTGCTCAAAAATATGGAAGAATCATCTATATTTCCAGCAATGCAGCAGATGTGGCATTACCTTATATGGCGGCACATGGTTCCGCCAAAGCGACGCTCAATGCGTTTGCAAAATATGTAGCGCTGGAAGCTGCCCCATATGGTGTAACGGCGAATGTGGTCTCACCTGGACTAGTCCAGACAGATGCGTCAAGTTATACGCCGGAAGCGATCAAACAACAAATAGCTGCCATGACACCTCTACAACGGGTGGCTGTGCCGGATGATGTATCAGGTGCGATTGCCTTTCTAGCCAGTGAGGAGAGCAGGTTCTTAACAGGTACTTGTACAAATGTGAACGGCGGAATACATATGGGGTAAATCAGCATCGAATAGAAGGTTACGGTTGGAAGAGCGTCCCGTCATTGATTCGGCACATCATATTAGCGGAAGCCGGTCCTTTCCGAGTCGATTTACTCAAACCAAGCAAGTCTGCGGTGAAGGGCAACGAAGACAATTTCGAAAAAAAAATAAAAGAATTGTTCAAGAAAAGTGGTACAAAGGCGGAAGCATCCATAAAGGCAAAGCTGTGCAGTAATCTCCGCTGGTAGAAATGAAAACGTCTTTACTCTTGTAAAGCTGTACACCGAAAGATAGTCACTTTAGAAAAAGTGCCTGTCTTTCGGTTTTTTGTGTTTAATAAAAATTACCACGTTCAACCAGAGGCGATCCTTCATACAGATCAGGGCATATCCTACACATACCCTGTGTTTCAACATAAAGTGAGGCAAGCAGGATTTACGCAATTTCTGTCCAGTAAGTATCTTAATCATATTAACAGAACCTAAACGGCAGGAGCAAAATTAAGCTGATGTTCATCTATTCGTTTAGGCTCCGTTTCAACGAGGCTGGTAGGATAGGAAATGAGTATCCTATGCCCCGGGCAGGAAAGCCTTCTCTGTACTTCTCATGAATTTTGTGAAAGGAGACAACCTTCTTGCCATTTCACTAGAAGGAGCTTATATGCAGATGAAAAAAATTAACTTTTTATTTCTTTCCCTATTCTTGCTTGCTTCTATATTCTTATCCGTTCATGCTGCAGAGAAAGCCTTATCCATGTGGCTAAATATTATTTCACTAGAGGGAGCTTATATGCAGATGAAAAAAATCAGCTTTTTATTTCTTTCCCTATCCTTGCTTACTTCTGTATTCTTTTCCGTTCATGTTGCAGAGGAAGCCTTGTCTCTATGGCTAAATGGCGATCAATCCTGTTAAAAATAGGAATATTGCTTATTGACATACGGAAAATAAACGTCTATTCTATTATTGACTGAATTAGTCAATCAATAAAATAAGGAGCGAATCAGATGATGAATATACAAAAAGAAGGCAAGGCCATCGTGATCGGTGGCAGCATCACAGGTTTAATGACGGCAAGGGTCCTTTCCTCATATTACGAAGAGGTAACCCTTATCGACAAGGACGATTTTCCCGATCATCCCGCAGATCGGAATGGTGCTCCGCATGGCTTTCATCCCCATAGGTTCACACAACGTGGTAAAATGATTACAGAGCAGCTTTTTCCTGGCTATGAGGAAGAACTGGTGGCTCTTGGTTCACCAAGTTCACTAAATAAAACCGTTCATATGATGAATCAATATGGAACGGTAGCCGGACCTTACCAACGGAACGATATCAAGTTCAGCCGTGCTGTACTGGAGTGGGTAATTCGTGGGCGTGTCAAGGAGATTCCGAATGTACGGTTACTAGCGGAGCATGATGTTATTGGGCTTCACACAACGCTGAATCATAAGGCTGTTACAGGAGTTCAAGTCCGTGGGCGGGGAACAGGCTTGAAAAACGATTTATTGGCGGATCTTGTTGTGGATGCCAGTGGCCGCACCTCCAAACTGACGCAATGGTTGAAGGAGTTTGGATATGATGTACCTCGCCCTGATCGAATGAAAGCAGCTATCGGATACAGTACCCGCAGATATAACATACCTGTACATTTGAAGCACCTGACCGAGAAATGGGATGTGATCAACATCATGGGCCAACCGATCAAGGGAACGTTTACGGGCGTATTCTCCTTTATAGAGAATCAGGTGGCTGAAATGCTGCTCTATCGTCCAGGTGGGCACTATCCACCAACGGATGCGGTAGATTTCGAGCAGGAGGTCGCTCAGCTTCCTACCCCCATGATTGCAGAAATCCTGTGTGAGCTCGAACCGATCGGCACACCTAAGGGTTTTCGCGTACCCGAACTATACCGTCACCATTATGAGCAAATGGAAAGTTGGCCGGACGGATTATTAGTGTTAGGAGACGCATTTTGCATTTATGACCCGATTTTTGGTCAAGGGATGACGGTTGCTGCCATAGAAGTGGATTTGCTGAACACCTTGCTGCAGGAGCGGCAGAACAACCCTGAACCACATTTTGAGCAAAAAGTGCTCCGCAGGATCCAGAAAGAGGCCATAACTCCTGCCTGGTGGTTAAATTGTGCGGCGGATTTACAGTGGGATGGTGTCGAATATGAGGCTGGTACAGAACCGCTCAAGGGAATTGCTTTTGGGAGCAGGTATATGAATTTGATCCTGAAAGAGGGGAGCGCGAACCATAATTTCAAACTATTTGGTTTGTACTGGGGCGTTAACTCGTTATCATTACCACTTCAAGAGCTGTTTAATCCACAGATGGTCAAGTCGGTGCTTGAGGCATCGGAGGAAGGACAGCAACTACTCGCAGACCTGCTGAAGGAATACGAGCTGCCGTTAGAAGAAGTATTGACTAAATTGATTCCAAGCTAGGAGTGAAAAACATAATGTCTCCGTTAAATGAAGAACAACAGCATCAGATTCGAGATGAACGCAGGGAACAAATTATGAGCGCTGCGCTTAAAGTTTTTGCAAGGCGGGGGATTATTGGGACGAAAATGAGCATGATTGCTGCTGAGGCCGGGATAAGCCATGGGCTGCTTTATCACTACTTTGCGTCTAAAGAAGAGCTTTTCACAACACTTGTTGAAAGAGCAATGATTGCCTCGGATGAGGCTATACAAAGTGTTTATGAATTACCGGGCTCCCCGATTGATAAAATAAGAGCGTTAACGCTAGACATGTTAGACGAAGGTGGTACGGACTACTTTCTGCTAATCCATCAGGCGAGAACATCAGATGGAGTGCCTGAGAAGGTAGTGGAGTTGATGAAGCTTTACTCAATGGACAAATACGTCAAGCAACTGCAGGCATTATTCCGGGAAGGACAGGAGGTTGGGGAGCTTGTGGATGGAGACTTGGACGAAATGATTGCGTCTTACCTATCGGTACTCTCCGGCCTGATGGTGCTTAATGTGCAGAAGATTGGGGGCTACCAGCGCCCGAGAGTTGACATGCTGCTGAGGATGATTGCTCCTTTATAGGGAAATCTACTTTGATATGCTCCCCATACGATAGACGTGTGAATTAATATACCTGCTATGGTAAGGAGAGCCCTCTGAAAGAAATAATGCAGCCCGTCTCTTAATGGAGAACGGCCTGCATTATTTTGTTTACGCCTCATTTTAGACGGACCTAGTCTAGGAGCAGCAATAATATTGGCCAAGCCTGATTTAATGATCTATTATAAAGTATGCATATTTATATTATATACTATCAAAAGGAGAGTGTAACTTGTGCGCGAAACCTGTGTTCCGAGTGGCGTGAAATTAAAAGAAACTGGCTTTGGATACACGTTGTCCTTAATAGGTGGTAAATATAAAATGATCATTATGTATTGGCTGTCTGAAAATAAGGTTATGCGGTTTAATGAGCTGAAGCGATGTATCGGTAGCATTTCCTTTAAAACGCAAAGCATCATGTTAAAAGAGCTGGAGGCAGATGGCCTTGTCATACGCAAAGAATTTCCCCAAATCCCTCCAAAAGTTGAATATTCATTATCTGAACGTGGTCTTTCTCTAATTCCATTGTTAAATATGATGTGCGAGTGGGGAGAGGAAAACAGTTCGCCAGGTTTGGAGGCTGTACAGCGGTAGAAGCAGCTATTCTGTTTATATCAAAAGAGGTATCTCCTGAACAAGGAAATACTTCTTTTTTATAGCAGCTCTAATAAAACTACCTCTTACAGGTGGTCAACAAAATTTAAATAATTTAGTGCACTTTTTTTCCAATTCGCTTGTAGACGACTCATTTTTTGTTCCAGGCACATTTTCACCAGCTTATTTTCCGTACCATAAAAAGCAAAGAATGAACGATAATTTGCATAGTTCTTATTTATTTTCTTTTTTGAGTATAAAGATTGCAATGCAAATATGTAAGTATGTACTTTTAGTACAGGTACTGTCATAAAGGTAAGTGTTATTCCGGGCATATGGAAAATGGAGGGACTGTCATGAAACAGGCTAGTGCGGGACATAACTTCCAATATGTGTTAATCTACAATTGTGTAAAAAAGGGAGGATATAGTGAAAATAACAGAGAAAATGAAATGTGCATGCGTACAGGAGGTTGAAAAATGATAGAACAAGTGACGGTAATGGCAAATGCCGCCTATCCATTGGAAGGAATTTTGACGTTGCCGGATTCTCTTACTGAAAAAGTCCCGGCAGTTGTATTTGTACATGGCTCCGGTCCCTTGGATAAAGACGAAACAATTGGTGCAAATAAGCTGTTTCGAGACCTTGCGGACGGACTTTCCAAAGAAGGGATAGCATCGCTCCGGTACGATAAGCGTACTTATACCTATGGCAAGCAGATAATTCAAGAACTCGGCGGCAAGCTTACAGTAGAAGAAGAGATCATTCAGGACGCGATTATGGCTGTTCATATGCTAAAAAAAGACCTGCGCGTGGATGCAAACCGCGTATTCTTGATTGGACACAGTCAAGGCGGCATGCTTGCTCCCAGAATTGATGCCGAAGGCGGCGACTTGGCAGGATTATTTATTTTAGCCGGTACTTCTCGAACGCTTGAAGAAGTCATCATAAACCAGAATGAAGATTCTATAAAGCAGCTTGAAAAATCTCAACAAGAGATAGCCTTAAAGCAGGTAAAAGAACTGCAAGACAAGTTTGATGCTATATCTGACATGACGGATGAGATGGCGCAACAGACCATTTTGTTCGGTTCTGTCTATGCTTGGTATCTTAAAGAAATGAAGCAGCATCCAATCAAAGATTATTTATCGCAAAGCAACAAACCGATTTTCGTCATACAGGGTGATAAAGATGTGCAGGTTTCCGTCGAAAAAGATTTCAACCGATACCGTGAAATGTTAAAAGATCACCCGGGTGCCACGTTCAAGCTCTATCCCGGTTTGAACCATATGTTTATGGAAGCTGTGTATGGTACGTTGAAAGACATTTGGGATGAATATAATATCCCGCAAACCGTGGACAGGACCGTTTTAGAAGACATAGCACAGTGGATATTGTCGGTTTGAATATTACGTTACATGAAATCAGCCTCATAAAAATTTGATATGTTTCGTGAAGCTGAAAGAACTGATAAAGATCAATTATTCGAACTTTATAGAATGTTAGTACCACTCTAAAACCTAAATCTAGCAAAGTGTAATGCCGTTGCTTGATTTGGAGCCTCTGTGCGCATGGTGTTTCTTGCGAAAGGGCGAGTTGGCTTATGGCCTCCTCGCACCGGCAGATAGCCTAACATGCCCAACTCTCCAAATAAAGCTGCTTTTACGGACTTGGACGCGTTCAGGGTAATACACGGTTAGTTGCAGTAGGATCTAACCCCAGTTCTGGACCCATCCTGTCTATTTTCTTAGCACGTCCATCGTGAAAAGGTACAGCATTTTCAACAGGGATTCATCGGTTGGAAAGATGCTCTTTCCCTTCGTTACTTTGCGAAGCTGCTGATGGTAGCTTTCAATCATGTTGGTGGTGTAGATGAGTTTTCGCAGCCCCGGCGGGTATTAATGAAAGTAGTCAGTTCGTCCCGGTTCTGCCGCCAAAAGCATACAATGAGGGGATATTTTTCTCCCCAGGTTTCCTCGAAACGATCCATCTCAGATTGTCAACGCAGGTAATAAGGATGTCCTGTACACCCCGATTTTTCAGTTCATTGAGCACGCTGAGCCAAAAATTGGCTGACTCGTTTTCGCCGATCCAAAGGCCGAGTTTGCCATTCCTTGATGACATAAGAGCGTACGTTCGACATATGTAAGCCGCTCAGGTGTTGGAGAGCGAAGTGCTGCCCCGTACATTCTTCCGATACTCTGTCGGTGGAAACCCCGTTTCTTTGCGAAAGATTTTTGTAAAATGATCCGTATTTTCAAAACCGGTCTGCTCAGCGACTTCTTTCATGCTCAGTGATGTTGTTGTGAGCAAAAATTTAGCTTTATCCATCCGTTTGCGCTGCATATATTTAGCGGGTGGCATACCGAAGTATTTTTTGAAATATTTAATCAAGTAATTGGGGTGGAAGTGGACGGACTTTGCCATTTGTTCCACGGTAAAGCTTTTATGCAGATTGTGTTCGATGAATTTCTGCAGTTGGCCTAATCTATCCATTTCTTCAGTGCGCTGCAGCATATGGACGGGAACAGATTCTAAATAGCAGGATATAATTTGCAGCAGGATTGCCTTTTCACGAAGGCGGGATGTTAAAGCAGAATCGTGGTATAGCGCAACAAGCTCATTAAACCATGTTGTCATCTGCTCGGCATTGCTGACCTTCATATAGAGCGGTATGTCCAGCCATTGGAAAAGATCAAACGAACCGATATGCGCGGTGAAATGGCACCAATATTTAAAATAAGGAAGATTGCTGGTGACGGAATAAGACTGCATAGAATGAGCGGGCAGCAAGCAAAGATGCCCTGGACGAGGGTGCAACTCTTGATCGCCTACATTGATGATGCCTTCTCCGTTCAGAATCCAATATAGTTTATTATACTGCGGTGTAAAATTATGCAGTCTCCACGATTCGGTACACTGAGTTAGATGAGCTTCAATGACATGTATCTGAAGGTTTTGAAGAAGATCCGCCAAGAAAGCAGATTGTTGTGCATTCATCATATGTTCACCTGTAAATGTTAATAATGGACGGGTAGAGATTAGTTTCATACATGTCTATCATACCATAGCCTTGATATACTAAAGTAGTGAACTTGAAATAGATTTTTGGCATGTCTATTCATTGGAGATTATATGCTATTCCGGCAAGAGCAGAGTTGGTGCGTAGCGTTAAGGATATTTAAGGGATTTTCGTGGGAATCTTAAAAAAGGGGGAGCATGAATGTGTGAAAATACTGAAAAATGCTCAATTGCTAACTTAAAGCTCTTAGAGCATTACTTGGCAGATGCTATAGCTCCAAAACTGCACATGAATGAGGATTTTATGATTAACATTTTAACTACTATAGATAGCTACGCGATTCAAGCAGGGATAGAAGAAATATCAAACATTATACAGTCTTATTCTTTTATTCTGCGTTATATTTTTTATGTCGACCGTGAATTCGCTACAATTAATGAGGAAATTACTTATATCGAAAAGTATTGGAAATTATTGAGCTACCGAGATCAACATATTAATTTAATATTGAAAATACCAAAAGAACTAAAAGATTTCCAAATCCTAAGGTTAAGCCTTTTTCCGCTAGTTGAAAATTGCATTTATCATGGTTTCAAAAATGGAATTGATGAGAATTGTTACATAGAAATTAAGGCATGCATTTTGCAATCGAATCTAATTATTGAAATTAAAGATAATGGTTTTGGAATACCTGCAGAAATTTCAAATCATATATTCACTGAAATGGAAGAAAGCATCACTAGCTCTACATTAAGGAATAAAAAGTCTGGCAATGGAATTATGAATGTACATAACAGGATTAGATTAGCTTATGGCAAAAATTATGGTTTGAAAATTAATACTAAAGAAAAACTTGGGACCATTATTGGTATGAAATTACCTATCTACTGAACTGATTTTTTTGATAGATACGAACATAGGCCTGTATGGCCGTATAATTCGTTATGATGACATCATGCCACCAAAATGGTTACGTGTGGATATTACAAAGCCGTTGAGTTTGAATTTTATACGTATGTGCATAAAACTCCTTTAACGCATTTGGAACCTACCGCGTGCTACTTGTCCTGATGCAGGGGGAACAGGTATAACAGAACAGAAAGGTTAAACAAGAGGATGTAGCCCAAGCTAAGTCACGGGAGCGTTCTCTCTTTTTATGTGCTATTTGCGTGAAACTGGTTACGAAAAATCATACGAAATCAGCGATGCGGTCACATTAACCTCACCTCGATAGTTATATATGGTGAAGACTCAACAGAAATTTCGAAAGGAGGTTTGCAATCATGGAGACGAAGAAACACATCGATCAGGTTCTTGACGGTGACCCGGACGCATTTGAACTTATTGTTCGGCACTTTCAGAGGAAGATATTTACGTTTTGTTATTTTATGCTTGGAAATCGGCAGGAAGCGGAAGACGCCGCGCAAGAGGTTTTTTTTAAAGCATACAGGAATTTGGCGAGCTATCGTCATGACAGTGACAACTTATTTTTGGCATGGCTGTATAAGATTGCAGCTAATCATTGCAGCACCTTGCTCAAAAGAAAAAAGCGATGGTATCTTCTCATGCCGTTATTTGAAAACGTTGGTAATGAAAAGAGTGCTGAGCAGTCCTTTTCCGATCAAGAGGATATTGATTTGCAGTGGCTAGAAGGATTAACAGCAGCGGAAAAGGAGATTATAGCGTTACGAGTCATCGAAGATCGACCTTTCGAAGAAATTTCAACTATCTTGGGAATCAGTTCAGCTACAGTACGGAAGCGATTCGAACGCCTTAAAATGAAATTAAAAAGAAATAGAAACCAATCGGAGGGCAAACGGAATGAACAACGATATGAATGTTAATAGTTTAATTCGTAGAATGAAAGAGACAAGGCTGCCTGAAGTCGATGTAACCACTAAAGTGATGCAAAGAGTATACTGCTTCCATGGAAAGCATCGTCTTCATAGGAAGCAAAGATGGGCTTTTAGAAAAAGTCCTGTATGGATTGCCATGAGCATATTGTTGTTTATTGCTACTGCATCAGTTAGCGCTGCTATTCTTTATAAAACCACTTGGAATGGAGTCCAAGTTTATATCGGTGGTAATACCAAAGATACGATCAAAACTGCTAACACGAATGAACCATCGTATAAGGAAAAGCTTGAGACAGTGCTATCAAAATCGGCAGATATATGGAAGACGATATCATTAGATGAAGCAGAGAAAGAATTTCCGTTCACTCTATTGAGGCCGCAAGCTAGCAAATTTTCGCTTGTTAAATCGCTTGGTGTGGTCCCGCAGGATAAAAACTATCATGTGAAGTCAGCCGATGAATGGTGGTTGGGTGGATTTTACGACATTTTCCAGTGGAATCAACATGACATTATGGTGAGACAAAATATGGACGTTGAAATGACGGAGTCTGTGCAGAATCCGAAGAAAACGATGTCCATGACCTTTCAAGATTCTCCTTGGGAGAGTGTCGAAGTGGACGATGATACCCTGGCTATATTTATGGCTAACGGTACTGAGAAGTTGCTGATAGTAAAGTACAAAACGGCTGACAGTAAAGTTATTTCTATAGAATTGGAGGGAGATATCGCGAAGGAAGATTTGGTAAAGTTGGCAAAGGCTTATGTAGGAAAATAATTTACGTATAAAGAATGGATTAAGCAGGGGCTAGCACCCACAATAATCGGCGTGACTAGTGACATAGAGAAACGAGCAGCAGCCTCATGCTTCAATCCCATCCAAAAACCTGCAGTTATACTTGATCCGGACCTCGAGAAACCAGGAATTAATGCTAGGGACTGAAAAAATCCAGTAAGTACACATGGCAACTTTTTTCCAACTTATGGCGTCTATAATCATAGATTAGGTGCGTATAAGGAGGTTTTTTGCATTTTAACGAGGCAAGCCATGATGAACAAAAGACTGGTACTGGCAGCGGCTATAGCATTATACGGATGGGCATCAATTTGGGAGGGGGGTACTGCCACAACGATGGCAGCTGAAGTTACTACTTCGGAGGCGAAGACCATTACCCTGTTTGAAAATACGACCTTACGGGATGAAACCGGGAAGGCAATTGGAATCATAGCCCCTCAGCGGGTATCCATATTGGAAACATCACAGCGTAGAATTGGACATGGAGAAGGGTATTCAGTACCGATCTATTTGATCTCCACCTGGGCAGGAAAAGCATGGATTATGCCGGAAAATGCACTGGTCGGAGAACAAAAGCCGGTTGAAAGCAATCTGGAACTTTTCGGTGTAGAGTCCCTTTACAGTGATCCGGGTCTTACCAAACCAACGGGGATTCAATTGGCACCGCAAATGGTGAAAGTAAAAGCGAAATGGGATAACCGCTACTTGATTGAGACGATCAACGGCGAGAGATGGATAGCTCCGCGTCAGCAGTTTTTATCCGGTGTCAGGGAGGTACAACAAGAAATCCTGTTAAAAAGTACGACGAAGCTTTTTCGCTATCCATACAGCCTGGAAACAGGATCGGCTATAAGCCCCCAGAAGGTGAAGGTGAATGCGGTATGGCGAAATTGGTACCGTACCGATTCCTGGTTGGGAACGGTCTGGTTTAAACTTCATGAACTGGAGGCATCTGATGAGCAGAACCAGGTTGAGGTCGATTTTTCGTACAGATATTTCGATCCAACAAGTCGAAAAACAGCAATTAATGTCATGACGCAGTTGGGTCCAAGCTGGAGCGGACATAAAGAATCCATCCCTGTTGAATTCAGTGTTTGGTTCTATAATGAGCTGGGGCAACGAATCGGGATTTCAGATGGAGCGACAACGAGCCTTATTTATGGTGAACAGACAAACATCCGTTTATCAGTGGACAATGATATTACCAAATACGCCTACGCCACTATTCATATCGGGATGCTATCAGGCCAAACTCATAACGATTTGAATACCTCTGATCCTATGGAGCTTGCAGATCCAAGCCAACCTGCGCTGCGTCTTGGTGCCATTCATATTAGGCAGGATGGAGAATATAGCGTTATCCAAGGACAATTCCAACTGGATAAGAAGGGACAAAACCGGGTGAAAGGGTCGCTAGCCTTCCTTGATTCCAATGGAAAAGTACTAGGAAAGGCTCCGCTGGACCTTGCTACGGATACAAGTTTTCCGGGAAAAGGAACCATGAGGGCTTTTGAAGCCGTTCTTTCGGAAGATATAACGGGCTATACCGATGTTAAATTACAAGTAACCTCTGTAGAGCAAGGAGATGAAATCATACTAACACCATTTCAAGAGGAACACGCCTTGGTAGATAAGATTGACGCAAGGAAAGTCAAATACCCACTTACAGACAAAACAATTCGGGTTGCAAGCGACATTTCGCTGGTTCAAAGAGATCAGGGAATGATTTCCATTCCATTGCAAAAACGTCCATACACCGATTCGACTTTTTTCGAAATAGGGTACTCTTTATATGGTGCTGCGACAAAAATCCAAGGTGAATTCTTCGTTACTTCGCTTATCAACGCAGATGCCCAATTTCAGGTTATAGACAGCAATAAAGGCACGGTGTTATTCCAAAGTCCCAAACTAAACTCCGGAGACAAGCCTTTGGCGTTTAACGTGGACACGACCGACGTCAAAGAGCTTACGATGAAAGTCTACTCGTTATCCGAACCTGAAGCCCAAGTGAACGCTGTGTTTCGGAATCTTGTTGTAGAGGCCAACGCATCCATTCCGGAATCGATGTTTGATATCACTCAACCGATTCATGTACCCTTTCGGTCTGCCGAAAATGGTGGTTAGTATAAATATTGAATTTCAGCAATCTATAAGAAACCAAATTCTTAAAAACATGATATAGTTTAGAAAAGGGAGGATGAGCATGTTAGGCGCCTGCTCGATCGATAAGTGCTCTTCATTAGAATTTCGCTTATATCTTTTCTTTACAAATAAAATACGGCCCAGGTATTGACATAAACAACTGTTACTATTATTGTATCAGTTAGTGAGCGAACAGAATCGCTTACAAATAGAGATTATTTTGGAGAGGGAAGTGGAATCGATAGTGAAGCAATACAATACGCGGGCCATCATGGCGTCGCTGCTTATCTGTGGCTTCGTCGGCATGTTCAGTGAGACAGCACTCAATATCGCAATCAGCAATTTAATGGACGTGTTCCAAATTTCAGCCGCGACTGCTCAATGGTTAACGACGGGCTTTCTGCTGACGCTCGGTATTTTGATGCCGATGACGGGGCTGCTGCTGCAATGGTTTACAACAAGGCAATTGTTTATCGGCTCACTCGCGAGCTCAATCATAGGCACATTGATCGCGGCGATAGCGTTCAATTTCGAAATGTTAATGGTAGCTCGCGTTCTGCAAGCGATTGGCATGGGCTTATTAATTCCGCTCATGTTCAATACGATCCTTATCGTCTATCCTCCAGAGAAGCGGGGAGCTGCGATGGGCTTCGTCGGTCTTGTCATCATGTTCGCTCCAGCGACCGGCCCAACTGTGGCAGGTATCCTGATCGAATATTTAACATGGCACTATATCTTCTGGCTCTCACTGCCGTTTTTAGTCATAGGGCTATTGGTGGGTTTAAAGTATTTGGAAAATGTGACAGAACTTGCGAAGCCTCGCATTGATCTGTTATCCATCGTATTGTCCACGATCGGCTTTGGTGGTGTCGTATTCGGCTTCAGTAAGGCAGGCGAAGGCGAGCAAGGCTGGACCAGCACGATTGTAGTCGCATCAATTGTCATCGGGCTAGTCGCGCTTGCGTTGTTCGCGCTGCGGCAAATATTCATGCGCGAGCCAATGATGAACTTGCGTGTTTTCAAGTACCCGATGTTCGTCGTGGGCCTACTTATGGTATTGTCATGTATGATGATCATTTTGTCGAGCATGATTATTTTGCCGATGTATCTGCAGAATGGGATGAGACTGTCCGCGTTCGCTGCTGGGCTCATGTTGCTGCCAGGCAGCGCGCTGAATGGCATCCTGTCGCCGCAAATGGGTCGCTTGTTCGATAAATATGGGCCCAAATGGCTCGTCATTCCCGGCCTTTTCATCGTCGCGGCAATGTTATGGTTTTTCTCAGGCATTACCTTGGCTTCTTCGATCACTTTGATCGTCGCCTTGCACATTGGTCTCATGGTCGGTATTTCCATGGTTTGGATGCCATCGCAGACAAACGGCCTGAACCAGTTGCCACCGGAGCTGTATCCGCACGGCACAGCGGTTATGAACACGCTGCAGCAGGTCGCAGGTGCGATCGGCACGGCGGTAGCAATAAGCATCCTTACAAAAGGTATGGAAAAGTACTTGCACAACTCACCTGCACCGAATGAGCTGACCGAGATGGCGAAAGCGATGACTTTCGGCTCGCAGAACGTGTTCTTTTTCGCAATGATCGTGACGATTATCGGTCTGGCCATAGCGTTCTTTATCCGCCGCGTTGTCGTTAACCGTGCAGCGATGAGTCCTATGCATTGATTTTTCTAAAAGGGAGCCCACGGGCTCCTTTTTTTCGTGCTATCTGAAAGTTGTGATCTTATAGGTGATAACATGAGCGTCGAACGGTTGGCTTATACAGTAAGACAGTATAAATGAACCTCTGAAGGGAAAAGTGGCTTTGGTGGCAGGTGCAGCACGCGACGCTGGTAGAGGAATAGCTATTGAATTAGGTGGGATAACGATTCAAGTTAAGGAAGAAACTGGCGTGACGCCACTGCTCTTCAGGAGACAAAAAAATAAAGCTTGAATACTCAAGCTTTATTAAAGATTCACTCTTATAGTTCAGTATGATACAATGCTTCGGCTAACAACACGATCACTAAAGCTTGTCCGTAGGCAGTCGGCGCGAACACGATCTTTTTATAGTCTTCCTTATGTTCACATACCGGAGTTCCCCCTGAGACGTTTAACACCGTACCGTCTTCGGAGATGTTCTCCAGCACCGCGGCAACCGCTTTTCGGCATGGTGCCAGGTAGCTCGAATCCAATAAGCCAAGGCGGATCCCCTTCAGGATGCCTGCAGTAATCGCTGCCGAGCCGGATACCTCTGTATAGCTGTCCTTATCGTCAAGCAGAGTGTGCCAAAGTCCGTTCGCATGCTGCAATTCAACCAATTTATCTACTTGGGCCTTATATGTGCCGAAAATAAGGTCACGGGACTCCTCCGTTATGGAATCCTGCATAATTTCCAAAAACTCAGGGGCGGCAAGTGTAAACCAACTATTTCCCCGGCACCAATGCGCTGCACTGAAATTGTTTTGATGATTGAAATCGTAGCCATGGAAGAACAAGGAATTCCCGGGATTAAAGATATATTTGATATGAGTTGCAAACTGGTAGGTCGCCTCGTTCATCCAACCTGGATTGTTATATTTTTTGCCCATTTTGGCGGTGAACAGCACAACCATAAACAAAGTATCGATCCAAATTTCTTGATCGTGCAGGTTTAATTCGAACTTCGAAGTATTGCCGGAGGTTACATGCTGAATCCCGTTCTCCTTCGTCCGCGGACACTCATTTTCAACCCATTGCATCCATTCCAAAGCAAGCTTCTCCACGCTGGGCAGGTCCATCAGGGTAAGTAAAGGCGCCGTTGTATTAACATTTTTGAGGGGCAGCCCACGCTCAATCTGTTCATTGGACCACTTCACGAAGAAGTCCTGATACCCGTCAAAGCCTTCTTGATTCGTAAGTTTATTTAAGCCGTACAAGCCGATGCCCTGCGGCCAGTCCCATTCGTCCATTCCAAAGTCACGGGGAAAGTACCCCAAGGCTTTACCTTCGGCAGCCAATTCCTTTAAATGGCTTTCGTTGTCGGGTCTTTTTAAATGTAACAGCTGATTGATGACTTTCTTTAATTCATGTTGGATGGTATTCTGCATGAGAGTTACTCCTTTTTGTTTGTGTTTGTTTAATAGTACATTCCGATTGTAGAAAAGCGCTTAACCAAATAGAAAACAATATAAAGACAGAACTTATTGCCATTGTACCTTCTTTTCTCTTTCTGAGCAACGTAAAAAAGAAAAAGAAACCGGTAAAGCGATCCATCTTGCAACTTTCGTCTATCAGGATCAGTCCATATTATAAATACCAATACTTAACAGTGGGGAGATATGGAAATTTTGATGAAAAGGAACTGGAAGGTCTTAACTGCTGCATGTGTTGGATTCATGATTATCTCGGGTTCTGTCTTAGCTGCAGCGCCTGATGTACGGCTTTTTATCAATAAAGTGGAATTTGCCGACAGCGCCCTGATGCTGAACATGGACTCAGGAACAGCAATGGTATCCTTGAGATCTATAGTGGAACAGCTCCAGGGAAAATTGACTTATAAGGACAACAGCATCTACGTAACTATGCCTGAATCGTCCATTTTAACTATGAAAGTGAATAGTCTGGAGAAAGCACTGATTGCTGAATCTCCAGAAGAAGCGGTTTTAACATGGATCCGCGGTGTGCAAAAGAGAAGCGGTGCCATGCAGTATGCAGTTTTATCACCGGCTTTACGGCAAAACACCAAACAGGAATTTGAAGACCACATTTGGGTAACCGGTGGCTCTAGCCCCCACATGGGAAAGGTTGAACAGCTGCACTCCAGAGAGATAACATCAGATAAGGTTCAAATTTCATTTGATTATCCGCTTGTTGTGATGAATGAAACGATTGGAACGGGGAGTGCCTCCTTGACTGTGGAAAAGATACCACGGGAATCATCCGACTACTGGGCCATCTCGGGTATTGATCTGAAAAATCCGGGTGATACAGGGATCATGATCGGAGCTAATGTCCCAACAATCCCCTATACAAACACACAATATAATTTCACAATGACCCTTCCTGCAAGCTGGGAGGGCAAATATGAAGTAGTGGATAACGTATCCGGCTTTGCAGGACATAATCTTGATTTTATTAATAAAGCAACTAAATATGGAATACTATTCACGATTTCTGTGTGGTCGACAAAATTTTGGGAAGAACATGAAAAGGAAATCCATGGGCAAATTCGCGCGACCAAAATTGGAGAACAAGGTGACCATGTATACATATTTCATACACCATCCGATGTGCAGTACGATCCCAGCGATGATAAGGCAACGGAAGATTACCAGACCATGTTTAGGGATGTCCAAGCAATTAGGGGTTCTTTCAAGATTAAAGAATGACAAGAAAAATATGAATAAGAAGAACATAGTTTTTGGTAATATAAATGGAATAAGATATGGAGTGTTATATACTTCAGTTGGCATACATGATTTTAACCAAATAGAAGAAACCGCAGAATTAAATGAAAGCGTGGGTAGCTATATTGCAACTATTCACAATGCTTGGGATTCATATGATTTTGGAATTAACCGTTTGAATTTAGATGCAGATTTATTTATTCATAGATCTATGAACGCGATAAGACAATTTTCAACGATATATGGTTGTGATATCGATTTTTTAGAGAATGTTGCAAAACAGGTAAAAAATAAGTTAGCAAGCTTATCGGTCGAAAAACCACAATATGGGTTATGCCATGGAGACATCTATGGTGGGAATATGCGGGTTGATGCAGACTACAATCCGATCCTATTTTATTTTGATTTTTGTGGGAATGGATGGAGAGCTTATGATATTTCCGTGTACGCTTTCCCGTTTGGCATGGGCAGTGATGTAACAAAATTGAAAATGAGAGAACAACGGAAGAATCAGTTTTTGGAAGGATATAACAAAATTAGAACTATGAGCGAAGACGAAATAAACTCTATTCCCCTCTTTATTCCGTTTAGAAGAATTTTAATATTGGGACACTATACGTTTCTTTTCTTTCTGATACGTGGGGAGACTCTGCAGTCATAAGGAATGTTAATCAAGATATTGTTATGCTTAAAAAATGGTTGGAACTAAACCCAATATTCTAACTATTGTTAACGGGAACGATAGCTTCATGACGAACAGGCGGCCGGCATTTTTGGCTGCATGTTGAACTATCGGGCAGATTTGCTCAATCATCGGGCATTATTGGACTATATTTATGGGGAGCGATGGTGCGGCTAATCCGAGTCGTTATGCAAAAGAAGATAATAATTGGTTGAATCTATCGCGCTCCTCTAAAAAAGCGCAATGACCACTGTATTGGAACGGAACTAGCCTCGAATTTTTGATCAGCTTATTTGTTTCCTCAGCTTGGGTAAACGGAACCACTTTATCATGAATTCCGTGAATAATTAATGTGGGTACATCGATCTGGCCGAGATCATTGTAAACATTTTCATCTCTAAGCGTGACCATTATTGCGGAAGTCGCCCAATTCGCCGCTTGTAATCCCATTAAAACGAACCAATCGGATTTCGGTTCGGAAATATACTGAAAGAAAAAAATTCCCGTTTGGTCTTGCAGCATTTGCGGTCGGTCATGATTTGTATCTTCGATGATTTTATTTGTAAATTCTTTTGGAACGCTGGATGGAGAGGCAGCGTCGATCAGGACGAGTTTAGATACCCCATACCCTTTGTAACGAGCCATATAACGAATCGAGATCGCGCCTCCGGTAGAGTGTCCTGCCAGTGTTATGTTTCTTAACTGTAGCGCCTCGATGACCATGCGGACATCATCTGCTAATCTATCGAAATTGTACCCGTCGAATGGTTTATCCGAATTGCCGTATCCTCTCCAGTCCATTCCGATACAACGATATCCGAGCTTAGGAAGGAAATTGAACTGATATTCGAACTGGTTATGGTTTAGCGGCCATCCATGAATAAAAAGTATCGTTTTATTTCCCTTCGGATTGATGTCCTCTATAAATACTTTTACGCCCGTTTCTACAGTAACGAAGTATCCCAAGTGTATCGCCTCAATTTTTTAAAATGTACTTCCCCATTAAGATATTCGCCCTAGACAAAGTGAATGCCTAATTTCGGCGTCAAATTGGGGTTAGATAGTACGTAGAGATTTCTGAGGAATATCTTTAGTGAAACAATTTCTTCAAATCATTGACAGGGAACGATACTTGAACGGCCGCTGCGGAGCAGCCGTTATTACGTTAACGGGCAGCATTCTTATTATAAAGCAATACTCGATGAATATCACTTTTATAATTAGTGGTCGAAAAGTGAGACGATTGATATTTTCAATACCTTTAAAGTTGTTACATTTACCATCGACGAATCTGCTATATTTATGAAGGTAAATACTTCCCCTAAAGCACTGCGGAGGTTACGTTTGTAGCGAAGATTGTTTGAATGAGCATGAATGCGAACCAGATGGTGATCTCTAGTGACATACGCTTATGTCGCTGAGAGGAAATCGAAAAAATTAGAAGGAGAGATTTAATCATGGAGGTTGTGACTATTAAAAGCATCAATGGACACGAAGTAACTGGTGTCGATGAAAACGTTCGGGAAAAACAGGGACGGAATCGGGTAAACTAGCAAAGTAACCCTTTCTCGCAATCTGATCTCCTTTCTGGCGTAGGAACCTCAAGGATATCATACGATCGCTTGATTGGGTTATTTTGCTATTCAACTATTTTTCGACAAACACTTTTCACTATCCAGATGATTAGCTAATAGGAATAACTCTCAATCTGCATTTTATGCCAAGGCATGGCTTTTACAGGGCGTCCTATCAGCGCCATGCTACAAGCTTTTCCATATCACTTCTCGTTTTGGCACGCTTCGGCTCTTCTTGCCGGTAGCCTAGCGCCATCATAACAGCACTTTGAAAGTTTCCGTTCTCCAGAAGGCCTTCATCTGCCAGTATGCGGTCAACTTCCGCATTATCAAATCCCTCAATCGGGCATGAATCAATGCCGATTAACGCTGCAGCCGTCATCATATTGCCTAATGCAATATATGCTTGCTTTGCGGACCACTCATACAGCAGCCGCTCATCGTCCAGCAAGCCGCGCACTTGTTGAACATCCTTTAAAGCACCGGATATATATTGTACAACCTCCTCCGGCATTTGCTGTACTTGTCTCATATGATCCAGCACATAAGGGGAATTATACTGAACATTTGTTCTGGCCAAAATAATGATAAAATGGCTGGCAGTGTCCAGTTGTGCTTGTGCCCCAAGCGCTAACTGCTTGAGCTTGTTCCTAAGTTGGCGATTTTGCACCACGACAAATTTCCACGGCTCAAGGCCGATGGAACTTGGCGACAATCTGCC
Source organism: Paenibacillus periandrae (assembly GCF_022458865.1). Classification (GTDB taxonomy): domain Bacteria; phylum Bacillota; class Bacilli; order Paenibacillales; family NBRC-103111; genus Paenibacillus_S; species Paenibacillus_S periandrae. Next base: position 84,425 of record NZ_JAJNMU010000030.1, read on the forward strand.
TACTTCCAAAATATACTGAGCATCCAAGTAGCTTATTAACCGAGCCGAGTCAAACACTTTTGTCGCATGTCTGTTCTGCAATGCTGCCAGCACCTGTTCTTTGCTTATATCTCTCATGGTTTCCATATCCACACTCTCCCTTGTTTGTTGTTCAAAAAAATATCATATGATAAATTAATATCGTATAATAGTATTATAAAAGCTTCGTTACAGCGTTTCTACGCTATAACTAGAGCGTAAGTATGTCATTGGATACTGAGCGAAAAGAGGTGGCAATAATGCCATATACAAATGAAATTCTGGAAGAATGCGGTTTCACAAGAGCCCAAATGATTTTATCGGGCAAGTGGTCAATGCTGATTATTTTCTTTTTGAGTGAAAGAACCATGCGCTTTAATGAAATTCAACGCTTATTTCCAGACATTACACATGCTACCTTGACTAAGCAACTGCGAATTCTGGAGGGCTACGGCATTGTAGAGCGAACCGTTTATTCCCAAATTCCGCCAAAGGTTGAATATGCATTGAGCGATATCGGCATGCAGCTTAAACCCATCCTGGACTCCGTCATGTCATGGGGTGAGGTATACAAAAAGCACCAAAACCAACCGGCGTCAGCCACAAAAGCCTGAAAAAGTAAACTCAAATAGCCCCCACCTTGAAATCAAGATGTGGGCTATTGCTGTTTATGTTTACTCTTTTTTAAATACAGCTGGTTACAGAAAGCAAGTCCCTGCTTGGCAGCAGTCCTGTCTTATCCTGGAGTAGGTTTGGTGCGGGAGATCAGTGAAACTATTTCCGGGCATCTCAGCAGCCAGTCTAGACCACCTGACTACCTGTGGGTCGTGATGGGGGGCATCAAGGCTTCAGGGACGGACTCACGCCAATCACGCCAAGATGGTCCGTCTCGCCCTGGCGAGATTGGCGATCAGTTCAGCACGGGTCTGGTGCGCGTGCGCAGACCAAGCTGGCTGGCCGGGACCGCTCCGCAATGACTCGCTCAGCGGACTGTTGTCGACAGTATCGAAACCGAACTGGTCGTACAGCCGCGTCACGAGTTCCGTGGCCTCAGGAAAGTTGCTCGAGACCGACAACGCATGGCGGTCGGGGTCGCCAGCTGGTCTGCTCGAAATGAAGAGGCGGGGGGCTTGGATGTGGGTAAAGGCCTTCGCCACCTTCGAGGTAGGAAGTTGCTTCTGGCGGAGCTCATGAACTGTCATCTCACCAGAGTTGATCATGGGGAAATGGCCATCGCGCCAAGTCATGTAGTTGTTTGTGTCGAGGACGATCTTGCCCGCGAGCTGCTCCACAGGCATGTCGTTGACCAGCTTGAGGGGGACGGCCAAGACGACGAAGTCACCAGCCTCGGCAGCGCCGGCCGCAGTCGCGGCGCGTGCTGACGGTCCGAACTCGTCAATGAGGTCCTTCAACGTCACGGGTCCTCGTGAATTGGCAATGACGACCTCATACCCGTTCGCGATCGCCGCACGCGCGATCTGGCTGCCAACCTCGCCCGCGCCAATGATGCCGACTACTGTCATGGGTACGTACCTCTCGCGCCTACCATTTCCTCGCTTTTCGCCCAAAGCCGCTCAGCTCTGTCAGCGTCGAGAACATACGACCTTACGCCATCTGCAAACGGGTTAGGTGTGTCATCAATCGGCGCAACCGCACAATCTTCGAGATAGCGTCCGCCGATTTCGTCTTTGTCTGTTTATGATCAAATGAAAAGGGATGGTTTTATCAATAGAAAATCCCTGGTGTGATCATCAGGAATTCCCTGGTATGATCATCGAAAAATCCCTGGTGTGAGCTGGAAATTCTTTTGATGGATTTCAGCCCCTTTCGATCATCCAATTGGCGTACAATTCTTCTTGCAGAGATGCAAGGAGGAGAAAGGATGATGAAGAGCATGGAGCAGATTCACCGAGTTAAAGAGTTACAAATGCAGCAGCAGGGACCCTATCAGAACGCCAAGGAATTAAAGATGGATGTGAAAACCGTCCGCAAGTATATGGCCAAAGAAGATTTTTCCCCGCAGGTGCCGGTAGCCGTGACAAGGCCCTCAAAGCTGGATCCGTACAAAGCTACCATTGATGCATGGTTAAAAGAGGACGAACAGAATCGCTACAAACTGAAGAAAATAGGGTATCCTTATCCATGCGTTTAATCCTTTTCAGTGGATTATGGACAGGAACTACCTGCCATTTCATTGTAAAGGATTTTTTTATGCCCTGATGACAAAAAGGCAGAAGATTATGAACATTCAGAGAAAATTAATGCAACGCTAGTGGTAATATATATAAGAAAAACTCTCGTCTCATGGGGCGAGAGTTTGTTTATGAGTACAGGTTGTCTCCATCAACCAAATAAGAGGAGAGACCCATCAAATCCCAGCTGCAAGCGCATCCTAAAAAAAGATATTGGCGGATTGTGCAACCGAAGCTTGCCGTTAAATCAATGGTGTATGCGCAAGCGCTTCCAATTCGGAGTGCCTTAAGCAAATGTTTATACTCCAATACTTAACCAATAATAACATATTAGAGCATTTTATCAATCATTAATTTAGATTATCGAGCTCAAATGAACATTTAAATAATCTTTTAAAAGACAGGGATATTCGTCTGTTTCATCAATAAATCGGGCTTATATCGTAAAAAATGCGAAAGGAATGTTAAAAATAGTATTGACAGAAATGTTTACCAGTGTTAATTTAAAAATACAAATAAGAGCATAAATGAACATTTAATTGCATGCTAATGTTTGTTTGAAAGGGGCATGACCATGTTACCTGCGGAAAGAAAATTAAGAATTGTTGAGTTTGTAAGACAGCATCGAGCTGCTTCGGTTGCAGCGTTAGCCTTGGAATTTGATGTTCATGAAGCAACCATTCGCAGAGATTTGGCGGAGGTGGAACAGGAAGGATTGCTCAAGAGAACTCACGGCGGAGTTATCGTGGAGCAATTGACACATAACGAGCCTTCCTTTAATGAGAGGTCCAATGTGCAGCTTGAGCAAAAGATGCGAATTGGCAAGATGGCAGCCAGCATGGTGGAGGACGGAGATCATATCATCATTGATTCAGGTACAACTACGCTTCACATTGCCAAGAATTTGATCTACCGCTCCAACATTACCGTTGTTACCAATGATATGAATATCGCAGCAGAGCTTCGTGATTCCCCAGGCATCAAGATTACGGTAACCGGCGGCGATTTGTATCCCTCAAGCTTTATGCTCAACGGGATGTTTACGGATCAGGCGCTTCGGTCGCTGCATGTATCCAAAGCTTTTATCGGTACACCGGCCATTCATCCGAAGCATGGACTAATGCATCCGGAGGCCCAACTTGTTCTCGCTAAGCAAGGAATGATCAACGCGGCACAGGAAGTAATTGTAGTTGCTGACGACACCAAAATCGGTAAGCTATCCCTGCATACGGTTACGCCAAATTCCACTATTCATTCTTTAATTACAGGCAAGGATATTACGGAATATGACAGAAAGCAATTTCTGGATTCTGGAATGAATGTCATTCTTGTTTAACATCCAATGATTCTTTCGAGACTGCTCGTGCAATCTCGAAATTTCATAAATAATTTATAAAAATAAACGGAGGTGTTTTAGTTAGTGGTCAGCAGAATAACCGGCACCGTACATTCACGAACTCTACGCTTAACTAAGCCGAGTGAGATTCAAGAACTGGTAGTCGAAAGGGAAATCCGCAAGAATGAAGTCGCCGTGGAGCCAACCATCGCGAGTATATGTCACGCTGATCTGCGTTACTTTGGTGGACAGAGAAAGCCGGAGGTATTGGCCAGAAAATTACCGATGGCCTTACTGCATGAAGGGATCGGCACAGTAGTCGAAAGTAAGTCAACCAAGCTCTCCGAAGGTCAGCGAGTGCTCATTGTTCCGAACTTACCGGGATATTTACTCCGAGGGATCGAACCTGAGGAATGTTGTCCGGCATGCAGGAATGAGATTGAAGATAACTATTGTTATCACTCTGAATTTCTGGGAAGCGGTACGGATGGGATTGCGCAAAGCCGATTGGTGCTTCCTGAGGAGTGCGCGATTCCGATTCCCGATTCCATACCCGACGAAATCGCCGTTTTGGCGGAATTATGCAGCGTTTCCTACAGAGCCTTAAGAAGCGTTAGTCACCTGTTGGATCGGGCGCGCATCGCAGTTTTCGGTGATGGGCCAGTCGGATATTTAACTGCAGCTATGCTGCATCATGCGTATTCAATCGATAGGGACCGATTAGTCGTCTTTGGAGCCATACAAGAAAAGGTGGACCAATTTACTTTTGCAACGACAGAAATGGTGCAGAACTACGATTTCTTATCTGGTGAGAAAGTCGATATTGTGGTCGAATGCACAGGCGGGCGATTTAGCGAAAGTGCTATCAATCAGGGGATCGATATTCTAAAGCCTGGGGGGCACCTCATAGCGATGGGGGTTAGCGAAGACCTGGTACCGATCAATACAAGAGATGTGCTGGAAAAAGGAGTTACGCTTCACGGCAGCAGCCGAAGTTCGGTGAGTGATTTCAAACAAGTACTGAAGGTTATGGAAAACACAGATTGTCAGGAAACGTTAAAAAAATTGCTTCCGGAGAAATATACAGTGGTGAGCACGGCAGAAGACCTTGCTGGTGCTATGGAATCTGCCATGTCTCACAGGGACTGGAAAAAAACAATCCTCGACTTTCACTGGTGACACAGTGAAAGTCGTATAAAGAATTGTATCACATATCGGAATAATTGTTAATAACGGTAATTGAAATCCTTTTTCATATTGTAAACGCAATCATTTAACGTCATGGAATAATTGGTGAGGAGGATTGCACTTGGCATCTATTGAATTCGTACAAGTAACGCAGTCATTTGACAAAAATATTATTATTGAAGGTCTCGATTTAAAAATTGAAGACGGCAAGTTCACGGTGTTGGTAGGTCCGTCAGGCTGCGGGAAGACAACGCTCCTCAGAATGATTGCCGGACTTGATCCCCATACTTCCGGATCAGTGCTTATCAACGGCAAGGACGTGACACGAATAGCTCCGGGTCAAAGAGGAGTAGCCATGGTATTTCAGAACTATGCCATTTACCCGACTATGTCCGTAAGGGAAAACATTGAATTTGGTCTGAAGAACAATAAGGTAGCCAAGGAGGAAAGAACCCGATTAGTAGAGAGCATCAGCTCAACGGTAGGGTTGTCTGACTACCTGGATCGTAAACCGTCCACCTTATCGGGCGGACAGCGTCAACGTGTAGCCTTGGCCCGCGCAATGGTCAAAAAACCATCCGTATTTCTTATGGATGAGCCGCTGTCCAATCTCGATGCCAAATTGAGGGTGCAGATGCGTATTGAACTCATTGAAATGCATAAAAAGCTCGGTACGACTTTTGTGTATGTCACTCATGATCAAGTAGAGGCGATGTCGATGGCGGACACCATTGTATTAATGAATCGCGGACGAATCCAGCAGGAGGCACCTCCTGAGGTTATCTACCGTCGGCCGAGTAACCTTTTTGCAGCACAATTTATCGGAGTTCCACCCATGAATGTAGGTGACTTGGGTGTAGACGGGGTGAAGTTTGGCTTTCGTCCGGAGAGCGCAGTGCTGACCACCGAACCCGGAGACTCACATTTTTCCATGCGGGGCGTGGTAGCCACAAGAGAAATGCTGGGCTCTGAAACGATCTATCAGGTTAAAACCGGCGAGAATGCTTTTATGATCAAATGTGTGGAAGATTTGTTTTCTTTTGATCAAGAGGTTTATGTTGGCGTAGATGCGGCTAAGCTCTTTTTCTTTGGGGCAGATGAGAATCGTATTGATGAGGATGATGTTCGTTTTGGCAACTATATGAACATGCTGAGAGGGCAGCGCTATGGATAAAAAACGGATATGGGAAGCAACTCGACCTTACGTGATGGTTTTGCCCGCTATGGCAGGTATTATTTTGTTCGTCATATATCCGGTGTTCTATTTGATCAAACTCAGCTTTTATAAATACAACCTGATGAACAAGGATAAAAGCAAATTTATCGGATTTGACAATTACACGCAAATATTCACTCGCGAGGATTTCTACAGCGCTCTAACCAATACGGTTATCTACACCATAGGGGTCGTAGCGCTTACGATGATTTTATCGATGCTGATTGCTATTTGGCTGAACAAAAAGACCCGCTTCAATGCGGTTGTGCAAGCAGGTATCTTCACTCCCCATATCATTTCCATCGTGTCTGTCGCTCTGGTGTGGATGTGGCTTATGGAGCCTAGTCACGGCATATTGAACTTCCTGCTCAAGGCTATCGGCCTGCCGCCTTCTTCCTGGCTGCAGAGCTCAAGTACCGCTATGCTTTCTGTGATTATTGTGTCGGTCTGGCAAAATATCGGCTACTATACGTTAATCATCGTTGCTGCGCTTCAAAGCGTACCGCCCAGCATTTATGAGGCCGCTGCACTTGATAACGCAAGCAGGTTCAAAATTTTCTACAAGATCACATTACCGCTAATTTCTCCGCAGCTGTTTTTCATTTTAATCATTATGACGATCGGCTCCTTTAAGGTGTTTGATACCGTCAAAATTATGACCGCAGGCGGTCCTAATAATGCCACTACAACACTCGTTTACTATATTTACGAATTTAGAACGAACAGTATCGGTTACGCTTCGGCTACAGGCGTGGTATTGATGGCGATCATTGCCATATTGACGTTTATCTACTTCCGACTGCTGTCCAAAAAGGTGCATTATCAATAAGCTGCCGAGATGATCCAGACAAAGGAGGTGTGTAATCGGTGACATATGATATAAAATTCGTCAAGGGAACAATAGGATTTATATGTAAGGCTGCCATTTTGATGGTGTTTGTATTCCCGTTTCTATGGATGATTTCAACCTCTCTGCAAACCTTTCAGGAAACCTTGACGTTTCCGCCAACGTGGATTCCGGCATGGCCGCAATGGAATAATTTTGTGCAAGCGATGCAGTCAGGACCGTTTTTGACCTACGCCAGAAACTCTCTTGTTGTCACATTGTCCGTCATTATTCTGCAATTAGTTGTGATGATACCGGCCGCGTATGCCTTTGCCAAGTACAAGTTTGTGGGGAAGGAATTGTTATTTGCCCTGGTTCTGCTGGCATTTATGATTCCCGGGCAGGTCACGTTCATTCCTGTATACCTGATGCTGGCGGATTGGGGAGTGATTAACTCGCTTTTACCGCAAATTATTCCTTTCATGGCAAACGCATTTGGGATATTTCTGCTACGCCAATATTTTATGCAAATTCCGCAGGAAATCATAGAATCAGGACGATTGGATAACGCCAGCGAATTGAAAATTATATGGAAAATTATGATTCCCATGTCCATGCCAGCTTTAGCAACGATTGCTTTATTCAGCTTTGTCAGTCATTGGAATGATTATTTCTGGCCATTAGTCATGACAGATTCGGCGCAGGTTCGACCTTTGACCATGGGAATCGCCATGCTGAGGGAGACCGAAGGAATCAGCAACTGGCACATTATCATGGCAGGTAATGTCGTATTGGTTGTTCCTATTCTTATCGTATATCTGTTTACTTCCAGACAAATTGTCAAAGCTTTTGTTTATTCCGGGATCAAATGATGCCCGAATCACGTTTTATATGAAAACTATGAACCCTATGGAGGTTATCCACTATGAAGAAAACGCTTTCCACCGGATTATTGTCGATAATGATGCTGTCAACTCTGCTTGCAGCTTGCAGTGGTGGTCCACCGCAGCAAACCATGGAACCGAAAACCAATCCCCAGGCCTCAACGACTGCACCGGCGCCGACGGGTACGAGTGGTAAAACCACCGTGCACTTCTGGCATTCCTTAGGCGGCAAAAACGGTGAATACACCGATGCTATGATCAAACGGTTTAACGCGTCCCATGACAAAATCGAAGTGGTTGGAACCTTTCAGGGGTCCTATGATGAAACCGTTACCAAGCTTCAGCAGGCGGTTGCCGCCAAAAGCGGACCGGATGTAGCGATGCTGGAACGCGCTTATGTGCAGATGTTTGCTGATTCTGATGTGCTGGAAGACATGAATCCTTATCTTAAAAAGTCGGGATTAAGCAGTGATGACTTTACAGCCGGCCTTATGGGACATTCGACTTTTGACAAGAAACTAGTATCCTTGCCACTGAACCGTTCTACCCCGATTTTACATGTAAACAAGACGATGCTGGATGAAAAAGGGCTCGCTGTACCAAAAACGTGGGACGAATTGAATAAAGTCGCCAACGCTCTGGTCATCAAAGAAAATGGAGAATTCAAGCGCTATGGGTACAGCATGCCTTACGACACCTGGTATCCAATTGCCATGATCAGCCAAGCCAAGGGCAAGTTTTTTAATGATGCCAATACTTCAGTCGGATTTAATAATGGGGAAGGTGTAAAAACTTTTAAATTTTTGAAGGATATGCAAGGCACCGGCGCTCTGTATTATCCACCTGCACAGGATTCAGGCAACATTGTCAATCAGATGTTCACCAGCGGTAAGATCGGTATGATGTTCCAATCCACCGGTGTCATCGGCAGTTTAACCGATTCAGTGAAGTTTGATTATGTAACGGCATTCCTGCCGATGGATCAAGTGTATGCGAACCCTACTGGAGGAGCCAACGTAGCATTAATGTCGGATTCCAAAAATAAAGAGGCGGCATGGGAATTTATTCGTTGGACCATGACCGATCCTCAAGGCGGCTTACAATTCATTTTGGATTCAGGTTATCTGCCTTTCACTAAAAAAATGGTGGAATCCCAACAGATGAAGGATCTTTGGGCCAAACAACCGAATCGCAAAGTAGCCTATGATCAGCTTCAATATGCGATCGATACGAATAAGAATGTAGCTTGGACGCAGGTTAATCAAGAATTCAACAAAGCCATTCAGGCCATTATGTATGACAACAAGAATATAGAAGCGACTCTGGATACCTTTAAGAAAGAAACAGAACGGATTATTAAAAAGTAGGTGGAAGGATGGGAAATTGCTCATGATTGAACGTCTTGAAAACAATACTGACATCATTGTAGCGGCACATAGAGGATTAAAATCCGATTATCCTGAAAATACACTGCTTGCCTTTCAAAAAGCACTTGAGTCTGAAGTGGATATGCTGGAGTTTGACCTCCGGCTATCCAAGGACGGTGTTGTTATGGTCATACACGATGAAACCTTGGAACGCACCACGAATGGTTTCGGTCAAGTAAGCGACTACACATATGCTGAGCTTAAGCAGTTGGATGCGGGAGCCTGGTTTGGACCTGTATTCGAGGGACTGAAGATTCCGACCTTTGAAGAGCTATGCAGGCTGCTTGCTGCGTATCCGGATGTGCTCTTAAATGTAGAGATTAAGCCGAGCCCACATGCAATAGAGGTTGCGGATAAAGCGGTAGCGATGCTGGAGGTGTATGACTACCTTCCACGCTGCGTCTTCACGAGCTTCGATGCGGAGATTATTGCTTATATCCACGATACGTACCAATTAAAAACCCAGGGATTTCCTGCAGAGTTGATGTCTAATTTTGTTAATGGACCGGACGGCACCTACTCCAAGATGTGGGCGGCAGGTATCAGTATGAAGCTACTGACACCAATGATCGTCAAGGACTTTTTAAATATGGGTATTAAACCGTGGTGCTACTGCCCTGATATTGATCAACAGGTTTATTATGCATTAGGTTGCGGTGCATTTTTGATGACCTGCAACAACCCGCGGCCTGCAATGCGGATTCGGGGCCTGATAAGAGAATAGAGAGGTGACCTATGAAATCTTTTACTGGAACCATGAAACAGGTAATTCGTCGGGCATTTAACAGAAAATATCTTTTGAAAATTATCATTGGAGCGGCAGTATTAAGCCTGCTTCCATTGTTTTCTGCGACTACCCGAGCAGAGCACGACGTTGTAAATTCAAAGATGTTTGTGCTTTCGGACCCGGCTTCTGAATGGATTCATGAAAAAGCGCTGCAGGATGGCACGGTCATGCAATCGTTCGCCTTCGATAATGTAAATCAGCATATTTATGTGGTTCAATTAATGGCAGGCGGTCAGCAGCTGCCGGGAGAGAACGCTGTGGTTAACGGAGCAAACAGAGATGCAAACGGGGATTTGGCATTAACGCAGCTAGACATGCAGGGTAATAAGCTTGGCTATATGTACCTGAAAGGGTTCGGTCATGGAGTTCAGATCGGTGTGGAAACAGTGGGCGAAGCAGTCTATTTATGGACAGAAACGGATTCTGTAAAAGAGGGCAGCAGCGGCTGGGGAACGCAAATTGGCAGATTCGCATTCGAGAACGGTAAGATTCTAAGCACAGAATCGCCGGATATTGAAAAATATCGCCCTGTGGATGGCGCAGATCGGACGACGGTCAATATTGATCCGGCTAATAGTTTGTTGACCCTGCGTTATCGTCTTAATGGTGTATTCCATTTTGGCGTGTATGAGCTGGAAGAAATTAAAAAGAACCACTACACTCCCTTGGCTGACGTTCTTCAACCGCCGGTTGGCACCTTCCAAGGATTTGCTTCCTACGGCGGGTATTTGTACCTTCTTGAAGGCAGCTCTTACGGTTCAGCCGGTTCGGTTGCGCCTATCGGGAATACGTACATCACAGCTGTAGATTTAAACACGGGAGATGTGATTGACAAGCAGCTCATAACAGCAGGAGATACGCTCTCATTCAGAGAACCGGAAGGACTCGGCATTCATCTTACAAATTCCACACAACCGGAGAACGCTCAATTAAGTTTTGGTTTCGCCTCCAATTTTACGCCTAACCGATTGGCAAGTATTTATTATGTAGACCGGCTGCTTCCTCCTGAAGACGCTATTCATAGGGATGCGGTTACGGATTGAAGGATGGGACTGGAATTGATCGAAATGTGGCATAACGTATTTTCGGTAACTCATTTTGAAATGTATGTACGCATCTTGATGAGTGCTTTTGTAGGCTTTATTATTGGATTGGATCGTGAAACCAAAAATAAACCGGCTGGTATTAAAACATTCATGTATGTTTGTGTATCCAGCGCATTATTAACGATTATTTCGATATACAGTGTGGAGCAGTATAGCTCGGAAACGAACCGGACCATGATGGATCCCATGCGTTTGGCGGCTCAAATTGTAGCTGGCCTTGGATTTCTGGGGGCTGGTGTTATTCTAAAGGACGGCTTTCAAGTGAAGGGATTAACTTCAGCAGCTATGATCTTATTTGTAGGCGGTGTTGGTATTGGAATCGGCGCCGGGTTCTATGGACTCATTGTTTTTACCGTATTCATCTCCATGGTTGTGGCCCGAATGGGCAATTATATCGAATCCAACCGACTTGCGAGGTCGAAGTTGGTTCAGGTGGAGAATAGCGTCACACGTTCGGATGCATCCGATTGCTGATTGAGAGAGATTAATCCACTTCTCGGTTAGAGATTAAGCAGCTTGCTCGCTCAGTACACAAATTCAAATAATAGCAACAACATCCCTGACCAACGGCTGGCGCCAAAGCGCTGCAGTCGGTTCGGGATGTTTTTGGCTTTCTAAATTCGGTTAAACAACTAAGTCTTTGACAACATCTTGAGGAAAGGGCCGACAGAATCTGTTCCATTGTTAACAGGCAAACCGTCCATATATATTGAAACTTTAGTTCATCCTTTTTAATAAAAAATCTGATTTCCCCTCAGAGCTATCAATGAGCAGTCGCAGGATTAGCTGGGGATTTAATGAATTCAAGTTTCTGTGGCACTCGAAGATGCGGAGAAGCTGTTTAGCTGAAAGGCAGGTACCTTAATCATTGCTCTGAGTTTTAGCAAAAAAGTCGATTTTGTGCAAATACTCGCAGGGAAGACCTATCGCATAACGGAAATAATTTATGACAATAGACAGGTAGTCAAATACATTATGCAAAGACAATGCCAGTATTTCCCTATAAACTAAACTCATATCCAAGCGATGAGAGAGGGAGATTGTACCAATGAGTACGAAAATGAAAATGCTGCAAATTATTGGCCCCGGTCAGTATACAATCATTAATGTGGATGTGCCTCAAGTCAAGGATCATGAAATACTGGTGCAAATTAAAATCGTAGCTACGTGTCCACGTTGGGATTTAAACATGATGGGAGGAACGGATATGTTCGATGCTTCCAAAGCTCTCGAATATCCTCTTCTTCCGGGATGGCCAGGGCATGAGGCGGCAGGCATTGTAAAAGCGGTAGGCAGCGGTGTGATTGGCTATCAAGTGGGTGATCGCGTCGCGTCGCTTGAGCATATAGCAGGAAATGGTGCTTATGCCGAATATTTATGTTACCGTGAGCATGAGCTGATCAAGCTGCCGGATTCGATCTCGTTCAAGCAGGCGGTATCGTTCGAACTGCTGAAATGTGTGATGATCGGACTCTTGCAACTCGGTGATTTACGCGGCAAATCGATTGTTGTCTCCGGACTCGGGCCAGCAGGTATTCTTGCTCTGCAAATGGCGCGAATCTGGGGCGCATCTGAAGTCATTGGAGTTGATCTAAGCATAGAACGCATTCGTTATGTGAACGAGCTTGGAATCGGAGAAGCTATGCACCCAGACGAGATTGGCAGCCGACGCTTTGATCTTGGATACGACTGTGTGGGCGCGGCTCCGTCTGTGCAAAATCTGCTTCGTATCGTCGATCGCCATGTCGTTGTTTTCGGCGTTTTGAAAGGTACGGTGCAGTACGAGGATCATTTGTGGTTCAAAGGCATGAAGCTTGAATCCTATCAATACCGTCGCTTCAATGAACGTGATCGGGAATTGTTGATCGATGCTGTGTCCAGTAAAGGCCTGAACATGGAATGCATTCAAACGCATCATGTTCCATTTACACAGTATCAGGAAGCGGTTGAATTGTTGAAATCGCAAACCGCGATTAAAGTGCATTTTTATCCGGGTACTGACTTTATCTCCGATGGACTAGGGGATGACAGCCAGAAAGGAGCAGTCGAATGATAGGAAAAGCAGTCGTTTTTACGGATCGATTGAAGGTGTCTGTTCAGGAGGTGGAAATTCCGGAACCGCATCATAATGAGGTTGTTATTGATGTGGAGGTTTCCTGGATCAGTAATGGGACCGAATCGTCCTTTCTGCGCGGAGAGCGCATTGCCGGGGATACGCCATACCATTCCAATGCAGCCTGGCCATTTCCGATTGTTGCTGGTTATCAGAAGGTAGGTGTAATCCGGCAGATCGGTTCCGAGGTGTCGGGGTTGCAGGTTGGTGACCGTGTATTTGCTACCATCAGCAGAGTGACGGGCATGTTTAACCCTTACGGTGGCCATATCAACCCTGCTGTAACTGCTGCAGATCAGGTGTGGAAGCTTCCTGAAGGGGCGAACTCCATCGATTATTGCGGTCTTGTTCTGACCCAGGTCGGGTATAACTGTGGAATGCGAGCATCTGTGAGGAATGGCGACTGTGTCGTTGTTATCGGGGATGGCCTGGTAGGCCAATGGACAGTGCAAACATTGCTGAATCGCGGGGCGCGGGTAATGGTACTGGGACGTCATGATGAGCGTTTGCGGTATTTGCCGGACAAGGCTGTCGGTATTAATACGAGATTATGTTCTTTCACGGAAGCTGTAAGTGATTTTGCTGGTTCTGACGGAATCTCTGTCCTCGTGGATACCGTAGGTGATTTGACTACCGTCGAGCAATGCTTTCAACCATTTAGACGAAACGCTCATTTCGTGTCCGCAGGCTTTTATGGATTGTCAGGAAAGATTGATATCCAGAAGCTTCGTGACAAAGAGATTACATTGCATGCACCTGCTGGTTGGACCAAGGAGCGTATGGATGCAGCGCGCGACGGGATTCGTGACCAATGGCTGCAGACGGGTGCACTCGTGACGCATCGATTTCCCGTGAATCGTGCTGACGAGGCATGGCAGTTGATTGTTGGCAAGAGTGAGCCCAGTCTGGGAGTTATCCTCGAATGGTAGCTGCGTTATGACAGATAGGCTAATCTACCTCTAACAAAAAATGCACCCCTTAGCACGCATCGGATAAACTTTGAGTTTAATCCAATGTGTATGCTAAGGGGTGCACTTGCTTTAGCTATCAAACCCCGGAACATCCATCGCAGTCCGATATAGGATCTTTTCAAACGCTTCGATCAGCGATTGTTTGGCTTCTCCGAAATTCCCTTTAAGTATTGATTCGTATACCGATTGATTGATTCGATTTGCAGAGTAGTGCTGCAGATGGGGTGTTTGTTTCCAATGAAGCAATGATTTCATTATGACCTTGTCTTTGTAGGAATCGATCATATTCAGCATCGTATCGTTGTTTGCTGCAGAAATGACAGTTCGTCTGAACAAAACAGAATTTTCAATGTATACCTTATAATCATTATTTCGGCTGGCTTCTATTTGTATGTCTAGATATGATTTCAACTTCTTTTCATCGAACGTGTATTGACGCAATACAGCTTGATCCAGCACGTACAATTGCAGAGCCAAAATCGATTCATAGATGTGTACGAGTTCTTTATGAGAGATATCCTTCACCAGGATGCCCCGTTTGTTGAAGGATACGATAAATCCCTCTGATTCCAAGCGAGAGAGCGCGGACCGTATTGGAGTGCGACTCATATTAAATTCAATGGCAAGCTCGTTTTCGGATAATACTGTTCCAGGCAAGTATTCGCAGGAGATAATCTTTTGGCGAATATTGGTATAGGCAATAGATTCTAAGGATAATTTGGGCATTGTCAAAATGTTCCCTTCAGCTTTATCTCACTAGAATTCTACACGGTTTGACTCGATGTTGCAATAAAAAACGAATCTGAGCCGATTGCTCGGAGCGGCAATTTCATTAATAAATTCTTCATTAAACGATGATATTCATTTAACAAATGAATTGTACACTTATATGTATACATTAATGGATACATAAGAGAGGGGTTCAACAAAAGTAATGGAGATTCAAATATCAAACGTAGAAGTAAATCGTATTGGAAACCGAATGCACATTCAATGGGACAAGGAAATGGCATTGGGAAAAGTGAAGGTTTTTACAGGGGTGTCGCCAATTGATGTGAATGAAGAATTGGATGAAACAGCTATAGGTGTCTCATCATTATCATTCGACGACCCGAATCCGGGACGACGATCTTATTTTAAACTGAAGTCTGAACACGGTGGAGCACGAATTACAGCTGAAAGGAGACTACCGCTTCAAGGCTCCATAAACTTTCGGGATATGGGCGGATATGAAACAGTTGATGGGCGTTATATTAAATGGGGAATGCTCTATCGATCAGAAGAACTGATTGGTTTGACCGAGGCCGACCGACTATACCTGCAGTATTGCGGATTGAAGATGATTTGCGATTACCGAGCTGAATACGAGGCGGAATTGAAACCCAATCCATCAATCGGGGATGCTCAGCAAATTGGAATTCCTATTGAAGTGAAATCTCCAAGGCATCGTTCACGAATGAACTATATGGACATGATCGCCATGGACAAGCTTCATTTGCTGGGCCCAACGGGCGAAATGCTGACTTTAGCCAATCAGCGGTATGTTTCCGATTTTACGAAGTCATTTGCCATTTTGTTCGAACTTCTATTAACACCCGGCAACCTGCCAATGGTACAGCATTGCGCCGCCGGAAAGGATCGCACAGGCTTCGGGTCGGCGATAGTTCTATTGGCTTTAGGTGTCCCGGAGCAAACCATTATGGAGGACTATCTACTCACCAATACGTTCAGAGAAGAAGTCGATCTACAAACTCTTGCATTCATTAAACCGAAGCTTGCGCAAGAAGCGGATTGGGATGTTCTGTGGGCTGTGATGCAAGCAAGACAAGAGTACCTTCAGGCTGCGTTCGATGAAATCCATAAGCGTTACGGGGACTTTGACCGTTATTTGGAAGAAGCGGTCGGTTTAACAGGTTCGAATAGGGTACAGCTTCAAGATATGCTCCTCACCGACATTTAATCGACTTGACTTATAACCCTTACAGCAAAGGAGAGAATACATTTGACTCGGAGCCATCGTATCGATTACAGACCCTTTCTTTACATCTTGCCTGCATTGATCGGGTGTCTCGTGTTTACGGTTTATCCTGTTATTTACTTATTTTATCTAAGTCTTTACAAAGTTGATCTGCTAAGCAATACGTGGAAGTTTGTTGACGTACAGAACTATTTGAGTTTGGCACAATCACAAGATTTTTTGCAGGTTTTACGAAATTCGTTCTTTTATTCTTTTTTTACGGTTTCTATTTCCTGTACTTTATCGCTTGTACTGGCTGTTCTGTTGAATCGTCCGGGAAAGCTGCATCAATTTGTTCAGACTGCGGTGTTCACGCCCCATATCATCCCATTAGTTTCTATATCTTTATTATGGATGTGGATGATGGATAAGGATTATGGGTTACTAAACATGATACTCCAATCGCTTCACTTGCCCACGTTACTATGGATCGATAGTCCGGCCACTTCGTTGATGTCATTGATTTTGGTGGCCATATGGAAAAGTCTCGGATTTAATATTTTGCTCATTATTGCGGGCATGCACGCTATTCCGATACCTGTGCTAGAAGCCGCACGTTTGGATAATGCAAATCCAGTCCGAATAGTTACCCGAATTATTATTCCGCTGTTATCGCCAACGCTCTTTTTTATGCTGACTGTGAATATCATCAGTTCTCTACAAGTATTCGATTCCGTCAAAGTTTTGACAAGCGGAGGACCTGCCAACTCCTCGAATGTGCTTGTTTATTGGATTTATCAAACGGGATTCGAATTTTATAAATTTGGTGAGGCTTCGACTGGAGCTGTGATCCTGTTTGTGATTGTGTCCATTGTGACGATTGTGAACTTCCTGATACTACGCTCCCGTGTTCATTATCATTAAACTAAAGGCGGTTCAAAAAATGAGCAAACGCGTATTTGGTGTAAACCTCCCAGAAGCGGCAGGGTTACTCTTGTTGCTGGCGGTCGGACTGATCTATTTGTTCCCGTTTTATTGGATGATTGTTACCTCTTTTAAGACGCTGCCGGAGACGCTGGTTTTTCCACCATCGTTTTTCCCGAAGCAATTGAAGTTTGAGAACTATTTGGACGTATGGAAAACGGGACCTTTTCCCCGTTATGTGTTTAACAGCTTTCTCGTTGCCATACTAACCACCGCTCTCCAATTGATTGTCGCAATACCAGCTGCTTATGCGTTCGCACGAAGACGGTTTAAGGGATCTAAAATCGTGTACGCCATGATACTTGCGGGTATGATGCTTCCGATGCAGGTTGTGATCATTCCGATCTACCTGCTGCTCAGTGAGTTAGGCTGGATTAACACATATGCAGCATTGACGATCCCCTATATGGTTTCGCCATTTGCCATTTTTCTGTTGACCGAATCCTTTAAGCAATTACCGGATGACATTATCGATGCGGCAAAGTTGGAGCAGCTGTCAGAAGGAAGGCTTGTGTTGAGTATGCTGCTTCCCATGATCAAGCAAATCATAGTTACCGTCACTTTGCTGCTATTTATCACACACTGGAACGATTTATTTTGGGTGCTAATCATGACGAGCAGCGAGCAGCTTCATACCTTGACGGTTGGAATGATCAAATTGACCAATACCGAGGGTACGCATTGGCAATTACTGATGGCTGGTAACGTTATTCTTGTGGCGCCGATATTTATGATTTATTTGTTTGCGAGCAAACACATCAAGTCCGCTTTTACCTACAGCGGCATCAAATAGATAACTGAACTATACGAGGAGAGAACTTTATGAAGAAGCTTTTATTAAATTTAACTATCTTAGTGACAGTACTATCGATTGCCGGGTGTGCAGGAAACAACAAGACAGATAACACAGCAGGGGATAAAGCAGGCTCGGGAGGTACCAAATCCGAAAATACAGCTGCTTCCGTGACCAAAATTGAATATTGGTATGCACAAGCCGCTCAGCTAAGCAAAGCAACAGAGGATATGATCAGCAAATATAATTCCGAACAATCCGACGTCAAAGTAACTGGAGTGAACTTAGGCGATGGCAGTGCACTTGCCACCAAGCTGCAAGCCGCCATTCTTGCGGGTAATCAGCCAGCCATAGCGATGCTTGCTACGACGCAAACGTCGGAATTCGGTTTATCCCGTGCATTGGACGATTTAAAAACGTATTTTTCAAAAGAAGAGATTGCTGCTTTTCATCCAGGTATGTTGAATAATGCCTTAATCAAGGATCAATTGCTCGGAATACCTTTTTATCGAAGTACTTTTGTCATGTACTACAACAAGAATATGCTGCGTGACGCAGGGCTTCCAGATGCAGGCCCGAAAAATTGGGAGGAGCTGAAATCATTTGCTTTAAAAACGACTGATAAAAACAAATCGGTTGTCGGTTTTGAGATGCCAATTGACGTGATCTTTTTCGAGGATGGTGTATTTCAGCAAAAAGGTGAAATGTTCTCGCCAGATGAAAAGCAAGTCGCTTTCGACAACGAAGCGGGCTACGCTACAGTCAGATTATATCAAGACATGATCAAGAACGGCTCCATGAAAATACCGTCCGGTCAGGAATCAAATGCGCATTTATCCGCGATTAACGACTTCATCTCACAGAAAGCCGCAATCATTTTTACAACATCGGCTACATTGCCTACTATGCTTGAGGGTGCAAAGGATAAATTCGAGCTTGGTGTAGGTTTTCTACCGGCAGGTCAGCAGTATGCAGCGAGCACAACTGGCTCCAATCTGACGGTTCTAGCAAAGTCATCAACACAGGAAAAGAAAGCAGCCGTGGATTTTATTAAGTGGCTTGCGCAAAAAGAAAATGTGGCTCAATTGAGCGAAGTTACTGGGTATATCCCCGTGACAAAGGAAGCAAAGGAAAGTGAGCGAATTAAGCAGTTATGGACTAAAACACCACAATATCGCGTTGCATATGATCAGCTTGATTTTGCACGTTCAAGGCCAACAATGAAAGGATACAAGGAAATATCGATAAAAATTCAGGATGAAATCAAAAAGGCTCTGATGGATGTTTCTATCACACCAGAGGATGCAGTGAAGTCGGCAGCGAAACAGGTACAGCAATTACTAGACGCCCAAAAATAACCTAAAGAGGAGATTTTATAAATGAAAATGTTTTATGATGATCAGCTTTTTCAAACAGACAAGCGACCGTGGGTAGGAGAATTACCACAGACTTCATCCAATGATTTCCAGTTTGTTATTATGGGGGATCGTACCGGTTTTGCAATTGAAGGAGTGTTTGAAGAGGCATTAGGGTTGGTCAAAAATATGAACCCAGATTTTATCGTTGCAGTTGGCGATTTGATTGAAGGATACTGGCAGCACGCAGAGGGCGCTCATCGTGAATGGGACGAGCTTGAGACCCATATTAAAAGTACAGGATTGCCGTTCTTACCGATTGCTGGCAATCATGATTATAGTAGTGTGGTTATGAAGCAGGTTTGGCAGGAACGGAAGGGAATGGATTATTATGCCTTTCGTTATGGGAATGTTTTATTTTTGGCTTTAAATACGGAAGAACCGCAGCATTCACTTTCCCCTGAACTTGAGCTTGCATTTAGGGAGACAGAAATACTTAGCAAGCGTGAACCGGAAAAAGCTGAAGAGGTGATTCAGGCACTGCTGTCTAACATTTCCAAGCAGCAGGCACAAGAGCCAAGCGCACATCACCCAAAGCCGTGCATTGGGGAGGAACAGTTTGCATTTATCGAAAAAGTACTTAATGAGCATCAAGATGTAGATTGGACCTTTGTCATGACACATCGACCGATCTGGAAAACGGATGGTACCGTATTCGAGCGAACGGTCCAAGCCTTGAATTCAAGACCATATACAATGCTCGCCGGACATTTTCATAAGCTGGAGGTTGAGAAGATAGCTGGAAATCAACATATTCAAATGGGGAGAACTGGAGCCAACAAGCATAAACATGGGTTGGACGAATTTCATCATATCATATGGGTAGCTGTGAGGAATGGGGTTCCAAGCTTTACGGCCATTAAGCTGGACGGCACTAAAGAGTTAAGTTAGAAAGCTTGTTGTAGGGGGACACCCAAAAAAAGGAGGCGGCTTATTACAGCCCCTCCCTTCATGATATCATCCAATCAAGCATGATTAAGTTCCAATTGATCCTCTTCATCCCTATTGAATGACTCTCTGTCGAATTCGCCTTCAGAATCAGCCACTAACAGAGCGCTAACAGTCGTTCCTGTTGCATTCACCGCAGTCCGGCCCATATCGACCACAGCGTCTATGGCGAGCACAAGTCCTAAGCCTTCGATAGGCAGTCCTAACGCTGTTAACACTACTGTTGTCGAAATCGACGCTGGACCGGGTACTCCTGCTACCCCGATTGAGGAAATCATGCTGACTAACACCAACAGCACATATTCGGGAATACCCATTGGAATATCGTACACCCGTGCAACGAAGACTGCAACTACAGCTGGCCATACGCCGCCGCAGCCGTTCATATTCATCGTAGCCCCAAGCGGTGCCACGAAGCTTGCGATTCGAGGGGATACACGCAACCGTTTCGTAATGACCTCCAGATTGACCGGCAGCGTCACATAGCTGCTGCGTGTTGTGAATGCAATCGCAATCGTTGGATAAGCCTTGCGGAAAAATTTAATTGGATTCACCTTGGCGACAAAAGTAACCAAACCGCCGAACGTTAGAATAAAATGAATAATCAGCGCCACATAGGTTGCAGCAATCACTTTAGCTAATGGCGCTAACGTCTCCAGACCGTATTTGGCAGCCATAGTCGCTATAAGCGCATATACGCCATAGGGTGTCAGGCGAATGATGTACTTGGTTACCTGATGCATAACTTGAGCTAGCGATTCGATCACCTGCTTGACAGGCTTCACGACATCCGGCTTTTTTGTTCCAACTTGGACAATCGCTATGGCTACAAAAAAAGCAAACACGAGTACAGGTACAACTTTACCACCAGCCATATCACTGATCGGATTGGTTGGAATCAGGTCCAGAATAACCTGAGAAAATGTCGGAATATCCCGTGGCTTAAAGCTGGACGGTATGGATTGTGATATGCCTGCACCTGGATCGAGGGCCAGAGCAACCAGCAAACCGATCACCGCGGCAATACCGGTAGTAATTAAAAATAAGGAGATCGTTTTAATACCGATTTTGCGAAGCTGTCCAAGACTGGAAATCGACGTGATACTTGTAATAACTAGAACGAATACTAAGGGAATAACGAGCATTTTGACTAAATTGACATAGATCGTCCCGATGGTTCCCACACTTGTAGCATCGATTTTGAATGCATGAAAAAATATTCCAGCAATCAACCCAAGTCCAAGTGCTAACAGTACCCTGTATCCGAAATTAACCCGCTTTCTGGCTAGCAGGTAAAGCAGACCGATCAGTATGACAGAGACCAGCAGGCTGATCCAATTGGTTAGAATAGCATCAAGTAAATTGTTTTTCACATCGTTCACCCCTTTATAACCTACCTATTCGATAGGATTAGTAAACAATAATATACTGCCATAAAAAAGAACTGTCAACTATATTTATTCTACACCTTCCCCCTTTAAAATAAACGATGCTGAAAGTGTATATGCACAGGATTTAGAAATCACAATTTTTGAGACTCCTAAATTGAATTGGGGGATCAGAGGTTATCCGGGTGACGAGCTTCAATTAAATTATAATATGATTGTTTAATGCGATTTTCCAGAGGTGACTGATGATTGAAGAGGAGCTTGCCGCGAGGCAGGGCAAGGGCAGCCCTCGGCAGGAAGGGAAAGCAGCATTTTCAAAGTTTCACCTAAGACACAAGCCAATTTTCTTGGGTTTTCAAGGTATAGTTCTGCCGTCCCGTCTTCGCCGCTGACCGCTTCTGTAAGTAAATGATCATGTTCTAAATCTGATTCATAGGATATGGCGTTAGGTGCAACGTTATTACTCACTCAACAAACGTCCGATTTAATCTTGCCAGCAGCTCCCCGAACTTTTGGCGCTCCTCATCAGTCCAGTTTTTGAATAGTTGAGCATGCCGGGCTAGCCGGGCTTTTTTGGCCTCCATAACTTTCAGCATACCTGATTCCGTAACTTGAAAGTAACTGGATCTTCCGTCCGTTGGATCGGGCATCCGCTGCACATATCCTTTGGCTTCCAAAAGAGTCGTTTGTCTGCTTATCGTGGATATGTCCAAACGAAATTCGTCAGCTAACGCCTTAACACCTACGGGTCCATTCATGGACAACTGTGTAAGCAGCGTATAGGTCGATCGATCGAGCCCTCCTAGCTCCTTGTCCAGCGAGGTGCGGCGGATAAGCACAACCAATTCATAATCGATCAATTCGAGATCCTTTTCTAGCATCAATACATCATTCCTTTACATGGCATTGACATTTGGATATGTAGTTGTATAATACAAGTACATAAGATGATTGTATCATACAACTACTTACAAATAAAGCCGATTATATTAACACTATGTTGAAGAATACAGGGTTGTATCGATTCTGTATCATGTAAACATGGTGGTTAGAAGGTGGAGGATATTGTGGCCAACAAGACAGCTGGCAATGCATCGTTTTGGTTCATTATTTTAGCTATTTTTTTCGGAAATTTCATGTCCATGCTTAGCTCGACAACAATCAATGTTGCCTTTCCGATATTTATGAAAGATTTTCACGCTGAGCTCGGCATGGTTCAATGGATGATTACCGGATTTTTGCTGGCTACAGGGGTCGTCGCTCCAGTTGTCGGCTATTTTGGCGATCGGTGGAGCTATAAGCGTTTATATATATTTGCCTTAACCGGGTTCACATTATTCTCAGTTTTATGTACGATCGCTTGGAATATCGAATCGTTGGTGTTGTTTCGCATAGTGCAGGGGGTATTCAGCGGATTAATAATTCCCACAACTATGACGATGGTCTACCAATTTATTGCAAAAGACCGACAGGCATTTGCGATGAGCCTATGGAGCTTATCCTCCATGCTGGCACCGGCTTTCGGACCGACTCTGGGAGGCTGGTTAACTGAATACTTTGGCTGGAGATCTTTATTTCTACTGAATTTACCAATAGGACTTATCGCGATTACGGTTGCTTTCAAGTGCCTTCCTTTTCAACGAGCAAGCAAGTCAAATACATTCGATTTACCGGGTTTTATTACCGTCCTTGTTAGCAGCTCTTTCATTATTCTTGCTTTTAGCGAAGGGAATGGCTGGGGCTGGACCTCCTGGAAAACCTTATCGTTTCTGATCGTTGGTGCAGCGACTTTGGTATATTTCATTCGCCGCGAGCTTTCCTTGAAAGAACCGTTGCTCAACCTGCGCGTGTTCCATACCAACCGCTTTACGTACAGCTTAATTATTAATTGCATTATTACGGCTTCGTTATATTCAGGCACCTTTTTAATTCCAGTGTTTCTGCAGGATATTCAGCAATCGACAGCTTTGAACACGGCTTTGGTGCTGCTGCCTGGTTCCATGGTTATGGCTTTCTTTTCCCCTATTGTCGGAAAGCTGTATACTAAGATAGGTCCTTTCTGGCTGATTCTAAGTGGTATTGTATTGCTGATCGTATCGACCTGGGAGTTAAGTCATATCTCGCTCCAGGCTACTCATGTGTATGTGTCTGCCTGGATGACGCTTCGTTATGTGGGGATTGCGTTGGCATTTATGCCAGTTATGAATGCAGGGATGTCTGCTATTCGCAAGGAGAATTCAGGACACGCTTCGTCCGTGACGAACTGGGTGCGTCAAGCTACAGGGGCATTGTCCATTGGGGTTTTCAGTTCCTTGCTCGCGGCCAGATCGTTGACTCACCAGAAAGAGCTGAGTGAAGGAGCGTCTGCAGGTGCCCAGCTCGTGAGAGAGCAGGGGATGACCTTGGGGGTACAGGATGTTTTTATGACGGCTACTATCATTTGTGTAGTTGCTATTCCGTTAACCTTTTTATTAAAAGAAAAGCGTAAAAAATCACAAGCCTTGACTGAATAAGATGTGTTTTTCTGAACATTTTTAAAGCGTCCAGTCACATGACGTTTGCCTAGCATAACCTACAGTATGGAAGTCGGAAGGAGGGATAGAAATGGGTGCACTCGGAGTTGGTGGAAGTTGTGCCGGCTATGGCTTTGGCACTTCTACAGGTGCGATTCTTGTATTGTTTATTTTGTTGGTAATCATTACCGGCGCGTTCCTTTACTAAATTCTCGAACCACCCGCCTTCATGTTCATTGAAGGCGTTTTTTGCTGTTGGGATGGGACAACCCTGCTTAAGTTATTTGATTCCCTTGAATGTCGATAAGTTCATCGTTATAATTGGGATATCTTTCTATATGAGGTGAAATGGATGTCCTTCCGTATCGTTCGAAGTAATTAGTTTTCGGGCTGGAGTAAAACGCGTACCAGCTGCCAAGGGGATTGTTTGCCCTCTTGGTCTAATGAAAACGTCAACTTTGAATGGTGTCGGTCTTTGGCTTTTATTAT
Organism: Paenibacillus periandrae; assembly: GCF_022458865.1. Lineage (GTDB taxonomy): Bacteria > Bacillota > Bacilli > Paenibacillales > NBRC-103111 > Paenibacillus_S > Paenibacillus_S periandrae. Next base: position 108,976 of record NZ_JAJNMU010000030.1, read on the forward strand.
CTCAATCTCATTTAAAAAGGTGGAAACAACGTATGAACCCTTTGGAATATAAGAACTTTTATGATAAGGTTGGAAAATTAAACGGTTGGGATTTTAGTCAGCTGAGGGTGGTATCCGAGGGAAAGCAGTGGGATTTTTACAGTGAAGTTGCCCGAAGATGTAAGAAGTCTGATTTACTGCTGGATATCGGGACTGGTGGAGGTGAAAGATTGTTATCCATCTCCGAATCTGCTCTGCTGCTAGTAGGCATCGACAATTCGAATGGTATGGTGCAAACGGCTGCTGCTAATTTGTACAAGTCCAGGAAATCCAATGTACGCTTCCTGCAGATGGATGCAGCAAATCTGGAGTTCCCTGCTAACTTTTTTAATATGGTAACTTGTCAGCATTCGCCTTTCTGTTCAGAGGAGGTAGCTAAAGTTTTAGTACAAGAGGGTTGGTTTCTCACCCAGCAAGTATGTAATAACGATAAATTTAACATAAAACAAGCGTTTGGCAGAGGACAGCAATTTGGAGCTGATGAAGGGATTTTAAAAGACAAATACCTTTCAGAGTTAGCAAGGGCTGGCTTTACGGAAATTCAGTTCTATGAATACGATGCAGCGGAATATTACGAATCGTATGAAGATTTGGTATTTCTTTTAAAATACACTCCGATTATTCCCGATTTTGGGGCAAGTGATGATGATTTCAACATCCTTCGGAAATTTATAGCTGACAATCAAACCGCGCAAGGAATAAGGACGAATTCGAATCGCTTCATGATAATTGCAAGGAAATAACGAACAGGATAATCCCAGTTAAGTACAAAGGCTGCTTATAATAGCAGTCTTTTTTGCGGTGCGCCTCACAGTCGCACAATCTAAGTGGTTCAAATCCACTCGGTAACTTTACCCTTTAAAGTGCCGTAGCCGAAGTAGAGGTCCGACTCCAGAGGGGTAGGAATGGCAGGGTGTCCCTTGCGAGAGGGAATTCGAAGGGCCTGCAGGCAAAGTCCAGCCCGGAATGCAGTGAACCAGAGGTGGCGGCGATGTTGGGTGACCCGCCCGCAAAACGGGGAAACCTATACGGT
>NZ_JAJNMU010000031.1 GCF_022458865.1 Paenibacillus periandrae
CAGTTTTCACGCTTTTTCGTTCTTGGTAAGTTACCCGTTGAATGGATCGTTTGTATTCAGCGCTTCATTCAAACGTATGTCTCTGTTGAGGTTAGAGTTACAAAATCTGGTTAATCAACAGGTCTGACTTCAAATAAATATTAGTTGGAATGAAAACAGCCTAAAATCGTCTGATTTTAGGCTATAAAATTATTCAAATTATGGCAAAGAAATAGTTCAAGCAACAAATACCTCCGTGACAACTCCTTCAGATTCTATATTATCTATAATGACAACTTGATCTACAAATGCCCATATTTCTACTCCATCCAACCCTTTGTGGTTGGCAGCCACTGCTCAAATGGCTTAAGATCAGCATCACCGGGAATATACCAGGATTTATTTCTGGAATTCCATTGCGCTCCCAGCTTTAATGCTTTATCCTTTTCCATCATAGGGACAACCAGTTGTACAGGCCTGATAGCCGGACTCTCGCTCAGCTTTTTTCTCCACTGCTCCAGGGGAATCTCGCTCCAGAGCTCAGTTTGTTCCTCATAGACAGCAATAAAGCTTTTTTTCATAAGCGTTCTGTTGATTTGCTGGTTGTCCACGACAACATAGTTATCGCCCTGCCCGGCGTCGCAGTGGGGACAAACATGCATGATATATTCCGATTTGATAAAGGCACTGTATCTGTTCTCCAAAATAATGCCGTGCTGTTTTGCTAGATCAATCATAGCCGCGGACTTTTCATAAGCTAATTCAGTATGAAAAAAATACCCGTTAAACAAAAATATCGTGTTGGTCGGTTTATACAGCAGTAGAATGTCCATGTGCTGATCGCATTTGTGGCAATGATATCCGGAGTGTATTTGAACTCCCCATTGTACAGTCATAAACAGCCTCCTTAGGTTTTGCATAGCAAAACTTGCATCATAAAGCGTATCCCTGGTTGTCCATAGCCAAGCTTGCTTGGTTAGCGTAACTGGATTATGCCAATTTGAGCTTCCTAGGTCATTTAACGGATGATGCGGAGTGAATCAAATTATATGCGTCCCCAATGTACTGTATTATACAAATTATACCACACTAATCCGACCATTCACACTGCTTGACTACTTAAATTCCTCAGCATATTTTATGGATTAATACTTTACTTTTCAGGTGCATATGTCGATAAAATAGTATGTAGATCAAATTCATATCATCATCCAAGAGAATAGAAGGAGACTTGTCGTATATGAAGTTACGTATTCCTCAGACACTGCTGCTGTCTGCTTTCCTTTTAAGCTCTAGTGTAACAACTACTCTATGGTGGGAAACTCCTGTTTATGCCGCTGTCCAAACAGCGAACGATCTCAAAGATTTGCAGGACAAGCTTGAAGCTGCCATATTCAGTAAGCCGGCTTCCTTCAGTATTACTTACACTGGCGGTGCCTTATCCAAGACCAATATGAACGCTTTGCTGGCAGCCATATATGAGACTGACGATTATTTACTTTATAGCACAAAGTCCTACGGCTATACGCTGTCGCCTGACAAGGATTTTACGACAATCAACCTGACTTTTACGTACTGGGAAACGGTAGATCAATCCAAAGATGTTGCTGCTCGTGTAAGCGATATATTATCTGAAATCATTACACCCGACATGAATGATTTTCAAAAAGAAAAAGCGATTCACGACTGGATCGTGTCCAATCTCGCTTATGATACAACTATGGTACAGCACTCTGCATACGCCGGACTTTTTGGCAACCGAAAAACGGTATGTCAAGGCTACGCTCTACTCGCCTATCGAATGCTGTCGGATGCAGGCCTGGAGAATAAGATTATTGAAGGAACCGCCGGAGGTCAGCTGCACACATGGAATCTGGTCAAGCTGGAAGGAAATTGGTATCATCTCGACACAACCTGGGATGATCCTGTACCCGATGTAGCAGGGCGACTTGCCTATGGCTACTACAATCTGACCGACGCCCAAATCAAGTCCAATCACACCTGGAAAAAGAAATATCCAGCTGCGACGGTCGATTTTACCACAACATTATTGAGTAAAGAGAATACAGATACAGCAAGAGCGCCTTTTTATCAAAAGCTCCAGCAATCGCTGGATCTGGATTATATGAAGGATGAGTATACCATCTCCACCCCGGCACAGCTTGCTGTCAAAATCAAAGAAACCATGGCTACCAATCAGCCATCCTTTACCGCTCGTTATACTGCCAAGAAAAGTATTGCCAATGACCTGAAGTCTGCCATTGGCAGCTTTGGTAATATTTCGTCATACAGCTACAGCTCACCCGATTATATGCGTACAGCTATAAGCACGGATGTATTGCTTACTGTTAATCTAACTTATGGTGATTCGGTTGCAGCGGCTGGCATAACATTAAATGACAACAGTATCACACTAAATGCCGGAGGTACGGCCCCGCTGGTTGCAACCATTCAGCCTTTGAACGTGTCTAATAAAGGTATTACATGGTCTTCCTCCAACAGCGCCATCGCTACTGTAAACAATAAAGGTGTTGTCTCGGGCAAGTCGACAGGAACCGCCACTATTACAGCTACAACCACCGATGGAGAGCTCACGGCTGCTGCTGAGGTTAATGTGCTGCAACCTGTAACCCGCATTTCGTTGGGAAAAACATCATTAAATCTCAAGGTTGGCGACCCTGATTTTACATTGAACGCTACAATCGCACCAACCAATGCCACGAACAAGACTCTCACCTGGTCAAGCAGCAACACGTCGGTTGCTACGGTAGATGAAGACGGTAACGTGCACATTCTTGCCTCTGGTAAAGCTGCAATCAGCGCCAAATCACAGAATGGCAAAACCGCCAGTGTCACCCTTAGCATCAAGCCTTAACTAAGGTTTCGTTAACATCCGAGAAATTGCAATTAACAAGCGATGCTGGGGGGATACTGCATGTTTAAACAACTTGGGCTTATAGGAATCATTGGCGTCATTATGGTTACACTTGGAGCTTGTGTACCACAAACGTTCGCGGTTTCTGCTCCAACAGATGAACCTCCACGTGCCGAATCTGTGGAGGCACCTGTGCCCCAACCGAATTTAAGCGATGAGGAACTCAAGAAATTCCAGGAGTTCATTCCTTCTATTCGCGCAGCCTCTATTATTCAAATAGCCGAGATTCGCAATCAGAATGAAGCCTTTATTCAATTTTATACGAGTTATAAAGAACTCAAAGAAGCTACACCCAACACTCCCATAACCGAAGAGGAGTTCAACAGTTATTTTCCAGCCATCGACACTGTTCATAAGGTGATCATGGAAGTAACCGTTCGGCTGCTGCACGACATACCTGCAGTTCGTAAAATTACCCTCAACGTGCCATTCAAAAACCAGTTATATGGGATCGACGCTAAAAAAAGGTCCGTTGAAATGTATCTGAAAGCAAGCTTTAGAAAAATGCATGATGAACCCGGCCAAAAACAATGGAAAGAGCTGGTCAAGAAGCTTTTCACTACCAAGGAACGGGATAAATTTGCTCAAAGGTTTATTCGGCCCTATCCGCCTCAGCTCCCATAGGTTTTACCAGCAGACGGTTGAATCAAGCTTATCACCCAACTCGTTAGGTTGGAACCGAGCTGGGATGGATGCCGGAATGCAGATGACGCTTTAGCGGCAAAGACGTCTAATACCAAAAAAGCTTACAGGGTATGACCACCTCGCAAGCTTTTTTGGTATTGAATTATTTATTAACAGGTCCTAATTGAATTTGGGCGATAGAAGCGCCTATTCCCGGCTCATTTGGCTTATTATCGCCGCGCGGCTGGTCAAAGTTGCTTATATACAAGGTATTTCCAATAAAATAAGGACTTGCAGGGAATTCCAAAGGACCATTATTATCGTTATGCGTTACCTCGGTTACCTTGCCGTCTATCGTTACCTTGACAATCGAATTACGCTCATTGGCGCAAACATACAGGGCCTGGTCCGGTCCGAAGTTAATGCCGTCAGCACCATAGAGCAGAGGACTTTTCGCCACTAATTCAGTGGTTCCGAGTGAACCATCTACGTTGACCGTAAAGCGGTTAATTTCCCCGCTGCTCGTATTCGATACGTACAGTTTGCCATCCTGACCAAAGGCGATTCCGTTAACAACAATAAGCTGGTCTGTGCGCTCTGCCTGCAGACCACTTTTAAACGTATGTAACTGCCTATCCGGTGTTACCATATAAATATTTCCATTGGCTCCGCCAGTCACATACAAATTGCCTTTTTTATCGAAAGCTAATCCGTTCGCACCTGCCACACCGCTGACGTAGGTTTCTACCTTAGCAGTGTCGAACATTCCGCCTTCCAAATCCTTGGCCAGCACCCTCAGGATAACACCCTCCTGACCTCCGCTTGCCATATACAGATTGCCGGCTGCATCTAATCCGAGACCTGTAGCTGCACGCGGCAGCTCGGTTAATACATCCACCTTACCACTATCGGCCATAATTCGGAACAGCTTCTTCGAATCTGAGTCTACCGTAAATACATGGCCCTTGGTATTGGCAATAACACCTTCAGTGCGCATCCCAGTTGCCTTCTGCGGGTCCAAATCAGCTAAAATCGATATTTGTGCGCTGTTGAATTTAATTGTTTGCTTTAAATCAGGCTGAAGCGGCAATGAATCATTGCCTACCCACTGCACGGTCAATGTATGCTCACCAGGCTTAATCTGATTGAATGCTACAGGCTCGCCTTTATATGAGTTGATTGCCAGCTTGGGATCGAGATCTGTATCGAGCCACACCAGCAGATGACCTTCACCTGCCTTGGGCGCTTTGTTTACTGTAAAATCGGATAATGTTAGGTTATGCGCCAATACTGCTATCTTCAATTCACTGCCCAAAAGATATTGCCCTTGGTTAATGCCCAATACCGACAAGCTTGGCTTACTATCCGAGCCCACACTGACGGCACGTGTTTTGGAATCATAACCTATGGAATAACCGAGAGATTCATAGATGAAGCGAACTGGAACATATGGCTTTTCTCCGACCACTTGCAAAGGAGCTGCCAAGGCGAGCTCAACACCGTTTACTTTAACCGCTTTCATATTTGCCGTAAATTCAAATGTGCTGCCGGATTTACGCAAAGCAAGCGTCTTAGCAGCGGTATTCCAAGTAATCTCAGCGCCCAACTGTCTCGCAACCTCGTCTGCAGGTCCATACAAACTGTTGTCCACCAAATACGTTCGAGCCGTAAATTCAGCGTCTTTCCCATTTAGCTTGAGCACCATGTCGGATTTCACCGGATCTGCTGCAAATGCAATGGACGATAGTAAGATCAGACTGCTGGTAGCCACCGCTGTCGCCGTGAGCCATTGTTTAATCTTCATTATTGAGCCTCCTTCTAATTTGCATGCTGCTTGTTCCTGTTGTGAGTGTAAAATCCGTGATGATGGAATCAGCTACCCATACATTCGATACGTTCCCTTGCCCTTCCTGCTTAAATCCGACATTCCCTATAAGGAATTTTCTCGTAAGATACGGTTTATTCCAGCGTGATCTCCACGCCGCTTGGGGGTACTGCGTTGTATGTGGATTATGAGGGTAATTATAAGTAGCAGACGATTCCCAATAATCTTAGGAAATGGGGTCTTATCATGAATGATTTGTATATCTATGCGCCGGTTATTTGTGCCCTTGCCGTTGCTTTTATCGTTAGTTATATAGCATTTCGCAAGAAGGACGAGAGTGCAAAATAAGCGGATTGGCTTATTCGCTGCTGCCCAGCCAGGATGAACCAGCTTTGACTGAATTTATCCGCTCATATTGTGGATGGAGTATCCTGTTTAGGAAACCCTAACCGTAAGGGGGTGACTTTATGACAGGCAGAAACAATAAACCGGATAATGACGGATCTGCAAGCAATCCAAGTCGGCTGGATCAGTTTGGCGATAAGCTATCCTCCCACAACGAAGAGGAGTTTCGTTCAGCCGCTGACTTGAACACAGAACAAAATTGTGAAGCTGAAGAACAGGAAAATCAGTAAATGATCGTATGATTTAAAAAAAGAGGATCGCGACGAGCTCCGGTCCTCTTGTATATTTTAAGCATTGAGTTTTATTTGTTATGATTGTTCATAAGCTGCTGTTGTGCCAATAAAATCATTTCACGAACCATCGATCCGCCAATTTGTCCCCCAATTTTACCTGCCTGCTCTGTTGATAAATGTCCATTGCGTCCTGCTGTGAGCGGGATTCCCAAGGATTGAGCAACCTCGTACTTCACATTTCCAGGCTCATTCATATTAACTGAATACCCCTTTCGTTGCATAACCTCACCCTTGAATCGCTCAACAGCTTGTGAAGCCTGGGGTACAATCAGATTGCGTCCTCTTCGTCTGGCCATATCGACATCTCCTTAGCTGGAATGGTTTACGCGTATTAACCTTAGGTTGGACTATACAAGCTTTTCCTATGCTTCGCATATGGAAAGAATGAATGCAGATGCTCGTGTAAACGATAAGATTATTAGAGTGGCAAGAAAAAAAAGAGCCTACCACTCTACTTTCGGTGGCAAGGCTCCTATTCATGTTGGTAATAGTGACTCTATCGAATTCTAATGTACACCGCAGTATCCGGTGCCTTGTACTTGCTGATTTTCAGCACGAGGCTTTTGTCGGATTCCTTAACAGATTCTGGTAGTTCAAACGTTAGGTTTTTTGTTGAGGTCACAAGTGGATCAATTGAACTGAATGTATGATACCAGTTATTGTCTAACAAGTGAGGCGTCTCCTTGTATTCGTAATTTCCGTCAAAGATCAGCATGGCCGTAAGCTTCTGCTCATCATTGCCAAAAATATCAAATGGAGTTCTCCTAATATTATCCTGGTTCTCAATAGTCAAGCTCATGATCAAAAATGTGTTGCCGTCTTTCGCGTTATAATACTGGTAAAAATATTTGGCTTGCTCTGTGTCCGTCCGATTATACACGAACGATTTGGGTGTCAGCTTGTACTTGTTTAATTCAAATGAATCATTTATTTTGTAGATCGGAACAACCTTTACCTCCCGGCTGACACTGGCTTCATTATTGGAGCTGTCCTTAAGTTTGTATGTAATAGTATAAGTACCTTCTTTATCCGTCGTAAAATTCCCCTTATCCATTGTAATGCTCTTCGTCAAATCACCGTCCACATTGTCTGTGCCAGCAATATCCTTCATTAAGTCGAGTGTATCACCGACAAAGACGCTATTGGCTGCAGGCAACTTAATTTGTGGCTTCTCGTTGTCGATAACCTTTAGCTTGACAGGCTGCTCGACTTGGTAACCTTTAGAATCCTTCGCTTTTACAACAAGCGTGTAATCTCCGAGCTTACTGGAGTTGAAGCTGCCCTCGATAACCGCATTTTTAGCAATATCCCCATCGAAATAACTTTGTGCGCTTAATGTCGTTTTTATATAATCCGTGCCTTTATCAGTTGGTGTAGCATTGAGTTCGCTATTGTTCAGCTTAATTTTTGGAGTCAAGCTTTTCTGGATAGCGCTCACCATCTCTTCGTTCTTCTTATTCAGTATCTTGTCATAATCTGGATCGTTCTCCTTCAATGCATTGATTCCGATCATGCCGAGCTCCAATTCATCCTTCGTATACAATTTATTAAGCACTGTTGTATAACCCTCGAGATTATCTTCCTTGTATGTCCGATGCTTTTTAATATCATTGTAATCGTTGTATTGGATTTTATTGTTGACAATGCTTTTGACATAATTTTGATCAATAATTTTTGTAATCTCTGCTTCGGGGTAACCCAGCTTCTCTAGCTTGCCAACTTCTCCACAGGCGCTTAAGGATGCACCTATCGAAAGAACGCTGATCATCATCGCCAAGCGCTTCAGTTTCATTATAAATCCCACTCCATATCCACCCAATTTTAGTTTAATTTTCTATCATTATACCTCTAAATAGGTACTTCATCTAACATAAATTAAAAATATTAGGTAAAAAGAACTATTATTTTGTTCAGGATAAATAAAATGTAATATAATGTAAAAAAGAACCTTGCCAACTTACTTCAGTGGCAAAATTCTCTTTAGGTTTATTGATTAACCATATTAGCGCAATCAAATGCTTACGATAAAGACGAGTTAAGAACGAACAAGCTCCGACAGTCCCAGCCTGATTTCTCTGAGAGCATCAAGCCGCTGGGACAGTGTCTTGAGTTCGATGTTGATCATAAGCTCATCAAATTCATATTTAAAATATAACTGCTTCAGCTTTTCGAAAACGGTTAGATGGGAACCATATATAATTATGGTATTTTTTTGTTCAATGGTGTACTTTTCGGAAGTTTGTCTGGTGAACTCGTTTAATAGCTCCAGGCTGCCTACCCTCAATTTTTTGCCATTTTCCAGAAAAATCTTGATAACTTTAAATTCCTCGGCTTGCCGTTCAGCCTCCTCATCGGTATCTGCCACAATGACTGATACCGCCATAATAACATGCGTGTCTGGCAGTCTTGATGGCTGGAACATGCTCCGATATGCAGCCAGAGCCTGCGTCTGCACTTCATCATCTCCACTGATCCACTGGGAGAATACATAAGGCATGCCCAGCTTCGCAGCTATCTCCGCGCTGGCGACGCTTGCTCCCAGCAAATAAAGCTCAGGCGATTGGGGCGGGCTTGGCTTCGCCCTAAGACCATACAACGGATCAGCTTGGTCCGTTCGATATTCATCGTGAACAAGCTGGTCCAAGAGTACCAACTTATCGACAAGTGGAATCACAGTCTCGCTCGGAACAGGCTGCAGCGCTCGCGTAGATCTGGGGAATCCACCTGGCGCCCTTCCAATACCCAGATCAACTCTGCCTGGCGCCAGGCAGGAGAGAAGATTGAAATTCTCTGCCACTTTATAGGGACTGTAATGCTGCAGCATTACGCCCCCCGAACCAATACGTATATGCTCCGTTCGCGCAAGCAAATAAGCGATTAAAACTTCTGGCGAAGGGCATGCAAAGCTATCCATGTCATGATGCTCAGAGACCCAGAATCGATGATACCCCAATCGTTCTGCTGCCTGTACAAGTTCAAGTGTGTGCTGGAGCGCTTGAGCAGCCGTCTCGTTCTCGGCAATGGGGCTTTTATCCAATATGCTTAATACAAATGACATCTTCTCCATCCTTTCCAGCCGAGTTCCTTTATCTATCTGCTTCCATTCCACTGCCTATACCGGATAATGACAAGCTGTGTAATGGTCCTTGCTGATTTGGGTCCACTCAGGCGGCTCCTCCTTGCAGCGTATTGTGGCAGCGGGACAACGGGTATGAAATCGGCAGCCCGAGGGCGGGTTAGCAGACGAAGGAATTTCCCCTTCTATCGAGGAAAGTACTTTTTTCCGGGTTGGATCGGGCCATGGAATTGAAGCAATTAACGCTTTCGTATAATGATGTGCCGGATGCCGGAATAGTTCTTCGCTGTCGGCAATTTCAACCAGCTTGCCCAGATACATGACACCGATCCGATCGGAAATATGCCTTACAATATGCAAGCCATGGGCGACAAATAAATAAGTCAAACCGATGTTTCTTTGTAAATCCTGCAACAGGTTTACGATCTGCGCCTGAACGGATACATCCAAAGCCGAGACAGCCTCATCCGCCAGCACAAACGATGGATTGAGCGCAATGGCTCTTGCTATACCAATTCTTTGGCGCTGCCCTCCGGAGAATTCATGCGGGTATCGGTCATACCACGAACGGTCCAGACCGACAATTTCCAGTAGCTCTTCGATTCGCTCCCGTTTGTCTTTGGCGTTCAAAGTTTCGTGTACCCTCAGTGGTTCACCTATGATTTCACTTATTTTCCAACGCGGGTTCATGGAGCCGTAAGCATCTTGAAAAATCATTTGCATGTTTCTGCGAACCTTCTGCAACTCCGGCTCGTCCAATCGGACCAAGTCCCTGCCTTGAAACCGAACCTCGCCAGCTGTCGCCTGCTCCAATTGCAGGATAGTGCGTCCAAGCGTACTTTTACCGCTGCCGGACTCACCCACCAGACCGAATGTTTCTCCTTCACGAATATGAAAAGAAACGTCGTCCACAGCACGAATAAAGGAAGAATGGCCCCATCCTTTTTTCAACGGGAACCATTTGCTCAAGCCATTGATTTCAAAGAGAGTCGAATGCCCCACCTTTCTCGCTGCATCGATTTCTACAATCGGCTCGGGTGCGGCAGCCAACTCGGTTACTTCCACCGCTCCCCTTCCCCATTCGGGCGATTTCACCAGTTCTGCGGAATGCCAGCAAGCCGCTTGCCGACCGTTAATATCCATAAGCGGGGGATTATCCCGCCTGCACTTCTCGCTTGCATACACACAACGAGGATGAAAACGGCAACCCGTCGGCAAATCACTCAGATTAGGAACTGCGCCTTTGATCGAATACAATCTCAGACTCCGGTCACTTTCCATAGTCGTGATGGATGCCAAGAGACCCTTGGAATACGGGTGATGCGGCTGCTCGAACAGTTGAAGCACGTTTGCTTGCTCAACAATTTGCCCCGCATACATGACAATAATCCGGTCTGCCATCTCGGCTGCTATCCCCATATCATGGGTAACCAGCAGGATGGACATGTTAAATTCTTTTTTTAATTCCTGCAGCAGTTGAAGAATTTGGGCTTGAATGGTCATATCCAACGCCGTTGTCGGCTCGTCGGCAATGAGCAGCTCCGGTTCGCAAGCTAGCGCCATGGCAATCATTGCCCGCTGCAGCATCCCGCCTGACAGCTCATTCGGATATTGCTTCATCCGCACCTCAGGCTCGGAAATACCAACTCGCTCCAGTAAATACACCGCCCGCTCCCAAGCTGCTTTCCGGCTGCTCGTTTTATGATGTACAATAATCTCAATAATTTGACTGCCGATTGTGAAGACGGGGTCGAACGCCGACATGGGCTCCTGAAAGACCATTGCCATTTTTTTGCCTCGCAAGCTGCGAAGCTGTTTAGAGGAGAGCGAAACCAGATCGATTCCGTCCAGCACCATCTCCCCTTTGGTAATCACACCGTTCTCATAATCAATCAATCTCATGATCGACTTGGATGTTATGGTTTTACCGCTCCCCGACTCCCCTACAATACATACCGTTTCCCCAACTTTAATATTCAATGAAACGTCAGAAATAGCCGTAAGGCTACCTTTCTTCGTGGAAAATTGTACCGTCAAATCCCGAATATCGAGCAAGTTTTTCAATAACAACCCTCCCTTCCCTATATCCGGCTGCTCTTGGGGTCTAAATAGTCTCGTAGATGGTCTCCTAACAAATTAACAGAGAGCACCAGCATCGTAATGATTAATCCCGGAAATGTGGACATCCACCAAGCCACCGTCAAATAACTACGTCCCTGTGACAGAAGCGAGCCCCAATCGGGAATTTCTTTTATAATACCTAGTCCGAGAAAGCTTAGGCTTGAACCTACTAATATCGAAGTCCCCATCCCGATTGTTGCCATAACCAGCAAAGGCGACCACGAATTGGGCAGCACATGCCGAACAAAAATTTGTATTCTGCTCGTTCCGATGGAGCGTGCAGCAGTAATAAACGAGCGCCTCTTAATGCTTAATATTTGCCCCCGAAGCACTCGCGCGTATCCAGGAACAGCCGATATGGCTACTGCAAGTACAATATTGAACAAGCTCGGCTTTAATGCTGCTGCAATGGCAAGTGCGAGTAAGATACCAGGAATGGTCATAATAATCTCAACCAATCGCATAACAATGATATCAAAGAAGCCCTCTATATATCCCGCCAGAACGCCAATTGTCCCTCCAATGATCCCTCCCGCAATAACGGAAGCAACCCCTATTAATAAGGAGTCCCGACTACCGTGCACAACGACACTAAACACATCTCTCCCTAAAAAATCCGTCCCGAACAGATGGACAGCGTTGGGTGGCTGCAAAATATGCGAAGGCATCATCACAGTTGGCGAATAAGGTGCAATCCACTCTGGAAAAAGAGCGCAAGCGACAATAAATATAATGAACAGAATGGAGCCATAAACAAGTAATTGGGAAACAATAAAACGTTTAACAACACCCGTAATTGAAGAAATGGACCTTTTTTTTATCCCGGTCTTATTGGTGGGCATGGACAATCTCATTATTTGCCGACTCCCTTCACCTATTTTGTCGCCTAACCCGGGGATCAATGAACGAATAGGAAATGTCCACGAGTAAATTTACCAGAACATAAATGATCGCCGTGAAGAAAATAACACCCTGTATAACCGGTAAATCCTTGGCCATCAAAGCTTCTGATATGACTCTGCCTATGCCTTGTCTGGAAAACACCGTTTCGATAACTACGGCTCCCGCCAGCAGCTCACCGCTCAGCACTCCGATCATCGTTACAGCCGGGATTAATGCATTACGTAATGCGTGCCGATACATCACCAATTTTTCAGGCACGCCCTTAGCTCGTAGTGTAACGATGAAATGCTCATTAATTACTTCAAGCATACTGTTGCGAACCAATCGTACAATGAAGCCCGCACCGACGATTCCCTTTGCAAACGCGGGTAAAACAAGCGTCCGCCATCCATCCGAGCCAATGGAGGGAAACCAGTTAAAATGAACGGAAAAGATAAGAATCAGAAGAATACCGGACCAAAAGGTAGGCATAGAGATACCGAATAAACCGACAATCCGCGCAGTCATATCTATCCAGCCACCGCGATGTACCGCTGAAAGCACACCCAATCCGATGCCGAGTACGACAGCGACAATAGCGCTCGCTGCCGCCAGCTTCAGGGTAGAGGGGAAATTCAGCATAATTTTGGGCAGCACGGGCTCGTCATTCATCAATGATTTGCCAAAATCCCCGCGAACCATGCGGCCCATGTATTCAGTAAACTGCACGTAAAATGGCCTGTCCACTCCGAGCTGATGCCGCAGCTGTGCCACCATCTCTGGAGTAGCGGACGGATCCAGCATACGATCTGTAGGATCACCCGGGAGCAAATATACGATAACGAATACGAGCACAAGCGAACCGAAGATCACCATCAGGGATGTCAGAAAACGAACAATTACCGCTTTGAGCACGTTAATGAACTCCTTCTACCTTAACCTTATTTTGCGATGAACACATCATTAAACAACGGGTATCCAGGCGAATCGAATTTCAAGTCGTGAACTGATTTGGCTGCTGCAACGGTATAGGGAAACACATAAATCGGAATGATGACGGCCTTGTCTATAACGGCCTTTTGAAACTGCTTGTAAATCTCCTCACGCTTGCTTTTGTCTGTTTCTTGCCCGCCTTGATCAATCAGCTTGTCGATCTCCGGATCAGATAATCCCGGTATGTTCCGTTGGTCGCCAGGCACGTTGTTAACTTGAGAATGATAGAAGAAACGAACTCTGTCGGGATCCGGGCTTACTGTGCTGTTTCCAAATACATCATAGGGCTGGCCTTTGGTTATTACGCTTGTGTAAGCATCCTTTGTGATCTGCACGTCTACGGAAACTCCAATTTCCTTCAACTGCTGTTGGATAATCGCGGCGATATCATTACGCTTTTCACGATTGGGGGAGCTGTCTACATAAAGAATTGTCAATTTCTTGCCATCCTTCTCCCGTATTCCATCCGCACCACGAACCCACCCCAATTCGTCCAACAGTTGATTCGCTTTCTTGACATCAGGCTTGACCTTATTCTCCACAGACTTGGAATAACCGAAAGTAGATGGAGATAATGGTGACCACGCACGTTCATAGGTGCCCATATAGAGTGTCTTCACAATAAAATCGACATCAATCGTTAATTGAAGGGCTTGTCTGGCTTTAAGCTCATTCCATGGTGCGTGTTTTTGGTTAATAAAGAGCGTGTAGGGCAAACCGCCCGTCTGAGTTTGAAAGATTTGAAAATTGGGATCGTTTTTTAGAGCAACAACGTTTTGCGGAGGGATCGTTTCACCCGCAAGCACCTGTTTGCTTAATACACTTCCAATTCGCGTCGCTTCTTCAGGAACAATCTTGAAGGTTAGCTTATCCAGGTAGGCTGGACCGTTATTGGACAAGCCCGTCGGTCCCCAGTTGTAATCGGGATTTCTTTCTACCACAATCTCTGAATTTTCCACCCATTTCACGAATTTGAACGGTCCTGTTCCTGCAGCCGGAATTTTACCTAATTGAGACCCAAGCTTCTCCAGTGCAGTAGGGGATACATTGCCAATAAAAAACTGGCTAAGTCCTGATAGGAAAGGAGCGTATGGCTTTTCGAGATTGACCTTGAGCGTATAGTCATCGATGACCTCAGAAGATAAGTAAGGCCCAATCGCCTCTCTTCCTACGCCAGACTTGGTGTTCGGATCAATAAGTCTGTCAAAATTGTACTTCACAGCTTGAGCGTTAAAAGGGGTTCCATCATGAAACTTGACGTCCTTACGAAGCTTGAACGTATAAACCATGCCATCTGCCGAGTTCGACCATTCGGTGGCAAGCCATGGTTTGACCTGATTATCCAGCAAAATAACAAGACTATCGAACAAGGTCCTCTGCACTCTGGCACCCAATGCCGATCCATCTCCATGCGGGTCAAGACTTCGTGGAGAGCCTGCAAGCGCATAGGTTAATTCCCCACCTTTTTGAGGTCCATTCGCTGCGGTGGTGTCTGGACCAGGCGCAGGTGAGCTCACCTTATTGGTCGATACATCGCTGCTGCACCCCGATAGAATCAACATAAGAATCATCATAATTGCGATATACCTGGTCCAGTCTCTTTTCAATATATGCATATTTGTTTCCCCTTTACTTGTTTGTGAATAATATTACAATTCCAATAGAATTAGTAGGTTTTAGTGCAAGAGCTTTCCGTTTTTGGAAAGAACCTGCGATGTTTAATGAAACCGATTTGCCGGACGCGACAATCCAAAATGCTCACGCAGCGTTGTTCCTTCATACTCGGTACGGAATAAACCACGCCTTTGCAGCTCCGGTACGACAAGATCAACAAAATCGTCCAGACCTCCCGGCAAATACGGTGGCAGAATGTTAAAGCCGTCCGCTGCTCCGGCAACAAACCACTCCTCCATAATGTCCGCTATTTGCTCGGGCGTTCCCTTTACCTGCAGATGCCCACGATTACCTGCATAACGTTCGTACAGCTGTCTTATGGTAAGCTGTTCCCGATCGGCGATGTCCTTAATCGGTTGAAACCGGCTGCTGGCTCCATGGGAATCGCCTAAATTGAACGATTTCGGTAACGGCTCGTCAATAGGGAATGGGGATAAATCGTATCCGAACATATAAGACAGCTTTGCAACGCCAACCTCAGGCAAGAGCAAATTCTGCAGTTCCCTTTCTTTACGCTCCGCTTCCTCCTCGGTTCTTCCGACAATGGGAATCAGGCCGAGCATAATTTTCAACTGGTCGGGAGTTCTTCCATAACGGGCAAGCCTTCCCTTGACATCCTGATAGTACTTCACGGCATTCTCCAGCGTAGACCAAGCGGTAAAAACCGCCTCGGCCGTCTCGGCCGCAAGCTCCTTACCGCCTTCGGATGTGCCTGCCTGGAAAATTACAGGGTGCCCTTGGGGTGGACGACTAATATTAAGTGGACCTCGAACCGAAAAATGCTTGCCTTCGTGGTTTAAATCGTGAATTTTATCCTCTAATGAAAAAATCCCCCTCTCTTTGTCAGCTACCAAAGCGTCTTCCTCCCAGCTGTCCCATAAGCCCTTTACGACCTGTACGAATTCTCTTGCCCTTTCATACCTCACACTGGGATCAGGCAAGCTATGCTGGTTGAAGTTATTGGCTTCCTGCGATTTGAAGCTTGTTACTACGTTCCATGAAGCACGGCCATTGCTGAGATGGTCTAGCGTTGCAAATCGCCTTGCCACATTAAACGGTTCGTTATAAGAGGTGCTTACTGTGGCCACAAGCCCTATACGCTCCGTCACGACAGCCAGTGCCGCCAAGGGAAGCATCGGATCCAAGCGTACATTGCTGGGATCGAACCGCCTATCATTCTGGCCAATGCCCAGCACATCTGCAAAGAAAAATGCATCAAATTTGCCTCTTTCAGCCGTTTGCGCAAGACGTTTGTAATAGTTAAAGTCATGAACTCCCAATGCATCAGCTTCTGGATGCCTCCAACCTGACACATGATGCCCTCCTGCCAGCAGAAAAACAGCAAGATGGAATTGATTGTGGGGATTTGCCATCGCGTATACCTCCATAGGTCTAAAGCTTCACGAGCATAAGCTTTTCAATTTCATTTCCCGCTTCTTACCTTCGCGTCAGGAATCTCATTGTTCGCAATCATTTCCCCGAATGGGCTAATGAAAGACGGGTTGCCGTTCCCTTCCGGTCTCTTAAGCGGCAGCTTGGGAAATAGCAGCTCTGCCGTGCGATAAGCTTCTTCCAAATGTGGATAGCCCGAAAGAATGAACGTTTCGATTCCTAAAGCGGCGTACTCCTTCATTCGAGCAGCCACGCTGTCAGGACTGCCTACCAGCGCTGTTCCCGCTCCTCCGCGTACAAGACCAATGCCTGCCCACAGGTTAGGGGAGATTTCCAGCTTTGAACGGTCTCCATTATGGAGAACGGACATCCGTCTCTGCCCTTCAGAGTCCATACGGGCAAAGATCTTCTGTGCTGATTGGATCGTCTCCTCATCCAAGTGCGCAATCAATTCATCAGCTGCCTTCCAAGCCTCCTCATCCGTCTGGCGGACAATTACATGAAGCCGAATCCCAAAGCGGAGGGTGCGTCCCTTGGCTGAGGCGAGCTTGCGCATATGCTTGATTTTATCTTCTACCTGATCGGGTGGTTCGCCCCAGGTAAGGTAGACATCTACATGCTCTGCAGCTATTTCTTGAGCTGCTTCCGACGAACCTCCAAAATAAAGCGGCGGGTATGGCTTTTGGATAGGAGGATAAAGTGTTTTGCCGCCTTCAATTCGGATATGATCTCCTTCAATATTGACTTCTTCACCCTCAAGCTCCTTGCGCCACACATCCAAAAACTCGCCAGTTAGCTTGTACCGTTCATCATGGCTGAGGAAAATGCCGTCTCCCGCCAATTCAACAGGATCACCGCCCGTTACAACGTTGATTAGCAGTCTCCCTTGGGAGAAGCGATCCAGGGTAGCCGTCATTCTGGCAGCAAGCGTTGGAGACATCAGTCCGGGGCGGACAGCCACCAAAAATTTCAATTTTTCTGTGGCCGTTACGAGTGTTGACGCGACGATCCAAGCGTCTTCGCACGATTTTCCTGTCGGCAGCAGCACACCGCTGTATCCCAATTCATCCGCAGCTTGTGCAATCTGTTTGCAGTAGGCGTAACTGACAGCGCGAGCGCCCTCCCTCGTCCCTAAATACCGGCCATCCCCGTGCGTTGGAATAAACCAAAACACTTCCATTGTAAACCCATCCTTCCCTTGCAATTAGTGGTTCTGTCTTAAACAAAGCTTGCGCCACGCTTGCTTGCTTCTTTGAGCAGCTTCCATACAGGGTCAGTCAATTGCTCTGTATGGGTCCCCAAATACTGATTGGCATATGCCCGAACCGGATCACCGGCGTAGAATCGTTCATATAGCTCATGCCTTGCCCCCAGAGGACTTCCGATCAAATCCCATGCGAGCTTAAACAGCTGCACTTTCTTCTCGGCACTGACAGATGCGCCTTCGAAATAAAGGTGCATCAGCTTGGAAATCGGCCCGTAGAAATCCTCCACTCCCGACGGGGCCTGTACGAAACCACCACCGCCCACTTGCTGCAAGATCTCTATCGCTCGTGGATAAAACTTGGTCCCGATGCTGCGCGCCGTATCAATATACGAGAGCTCGGGAATCCATACCCCCGTTTCATCCGGCTTTGCTTGCGTTTCCGAGGCAATTACCAAGGCTTTCATCACATTGATCTGATTCAGCAGTTCGCCAAGCTTCTCCTGAACATGTAGGAATCCGTTGGCACCGATCGCTTCCGCCACTGCGAACGCGATTCCAGCCACGAATTCCAGCTTAGCTACGTAGCGGACAATATTCTGGTGAAATGCAAGAGAATTGGCCGTTTTATTAGCCCGCAGCTTCAAAACCTTCTCCGAATCACCATGTAGCAGCACCCGTTCCCAAGGAACAAACACGTCTTCGAAGAATAGTACTGCGTCCATTTCCTCATACCTGGAGCTTAGAATATGGCTTTGCTCCCGATTGTCGGCAAAGGACTCCCTACAAACGATATGAAGCCCTTCTGAATTCGCCGGAACTATCAAAACATGCGCATGCTTACTTTCATCAGCTTTAAAATTCAAAAAAGAAAAAACGACAAAATCGTGGGTATAGGGGGCTCCGGTAGCAATCATTTTAGCTCCCCTTATGACAATGCCCTCACTCGTTTCCTTCACGACATGCAGGAAGCGATCAGCGATACGGCTGTCCTCCAGACCGCTGGAACGGTCAATTTGCGGATCAATAATCGCAGTAGTTAGGAATAGGTCATTATCCCTTGCCATTTCATAATAGGAAGATATTTTGGATTCAAAATGCGGATCAAGCCTGCCTATTTGTTCCCGGGCTGCGTACCAGCCGGTAACTAGGGAACGAGCGTAATCCGATAGGCGACTCATCATTCCATGTGTTTCTTGAGACCAATACGCGAAGGACCTGCTCCGCTGGGACAACTGCTCTGTCGAGTAAGGCACCAGAAACGAGCTGTGCGCAAAAGCTTCTTTACCCGGCACCTGGAATCCCACGATGTCTCTTTTATCAGGATCATCCAACATATTAAATAAATGGCGAATGGTCTCCAATGTTCCTTTGAATGCGGAATGTTGGGGCAAGGCTTCGATTTTAACACCTCCAAGCCAAACATTTCGCCCGTCCTGCAAACTTTTTAGAAAATAATCTCCCCGCACTCGTCTGATCTCCTCTCGCTATGCAGTAAAATCGATCGGTAACTCTTAAATATTCCGATTGATTTAGTGCGTTTAATTCATTATTATAGGTAGTATTCTATTTTATTCAACAATCAATATTTCAGTTTTTGACGAATAAACGACATTATTCGCCATTCTGTTGCCTAAGGAACCAATAAACTACTTGTGCCCCTAAATTGTAGATTTGATCTGCAGTCTGCTATAAACGCGTTATTGGGTAATTTTATCAATCCAAGCTCAATTATGGAATAAATTACAAATTATTATTTTGTTGTTTATTCGACATTATTAGTAAATTTGTTGTCTAAAAGGAGTTGAACCTATTTGTCATCCACTCATTCCAATATGGATCGACGCATTCAAAGGACACGCCAAATGATCGTGGAAGCTTTTCTCGCATTGTTGGAGCAAAAAGATTTTTCTGATATCATCATCAAGGACATTACCGAGAAAGCGAACGTTAACCGTTCCACATTCTATCTCCACTACCTGGATAAATTCGACCTGCTGGAAAAAATAACAGCCGAGCATATCACCGCTCTAAGCGAAGTCCTCCATCACGACAAAATAACCTATTACGAATATTATCCAAGCCATGATGTTCCTGATCCTTATTTCATCGCACTGTTTGAACATATAGCGAAGAACGAATTTTTTTACAAAATGATGATCACTAAAATGCCACGGTTGTCATTCTCCACTAAGCTGCAGGAATTGATTCGTGACAGTTGCTATGTAAGGATTTCGCACATTAGTCTTGAGAAAAAACTGATCGTTCCACTAGATTTGCTGCTGGATTATCTTAGCTGCTCCCTCATAGGCATTATCTATAAGTGGCTTGACCAGCAAATGATGTACGCACCGCGATACATGGCTTTACAGCTCACTCGCTTGTCTTTATCAGGTACTTACGAAGCCATGGGTCTGACTAGTCAGAATCCTTAAGCCAACTTCATCCTCGCGGATATAGCACTCGGGTCACCTATGCACTACCGCCACCTCACGGCGTGCTAGAGGCCTTCACTCTTGGGACGATGTGCTGCCGAGCACATAAAAAAACCGCCTTATCGGCGGAGTGACGAAGCTTATTCAGCAACCTTACTCAAACGTACGTTTAACTCATTCACCTCTTAAGAAGTCTGCAATAGCTTTCCGTCTAAAACAAAAAAAGGGCCTGCCACCCTACTTTCAGTGGCAAAGCTCCTTTACATGTTTGTTGCTCAAACCCATCTCGACTCATTTATCCCCATTCCAACGAGCGTAACAAAAAGCGGGTGAAGGGAATCGAACCCTCGCCTCGAGCTTGGGAAGCTAGCGTTCTGCCATTGAACTACACCCGCATGTATGGTATCCACGTCAATCTCATGTTACCTGCTCATTGATTATAAAGCGTTTTATTGCGATTGTCCAATAGGGTGTGACTTGAGACAGCTCGATGTTCAGCTATTTCAGCCGACAATCTTACGGGCTTTTCTCAGGTGATTTCAGCCCGCTATCCAACTCCGCATTTTTCAATTTGGTATCTTTTTTATAGCTCTAGCGAAAATCATTGCAATACTTCAAGAAATTCGAGATACTTCACATCACCAAGCCAAGGGAATGCTTAGCAAACTATCTACAGAAACAGCTCCCTTTCAAAATGAATATTTTTAATAGAAACCAGCACCTTCTCCTAATAAAACAAGAAAAAGAGCACCTCTATTATTGGGATGCTCTACAAATGTTAATATTCATCTTACCTATTTCTTTTTTTCCAACCCACGATACAACTAGCTCAGTTATGACCGCAAGCATACGAAACATCTCTTTACCTATTGTATTTTGTTGTATGCTAACAGCTCGTTGTTCAGCTTTTGCAGCATATAACCAATCCCTTTGCAGTCGCTCAACGGATAAGTCACGCTGCAGCTCGGATCGTAGAGCTGACTCAAGACGCGAG
This sequence comes from Paenibacillus periandrae, assembly GCF_022458865.1. Classification (GTDB taxonomy): domain Bacteria; phylum Bacillota; class Bacilli; order Paenibacillales; family NBRC-103111; genus Paenibacillus_S; species Paenibacillus_S periandrae. Next base: position 20,833 of record NZ_JAJNMU010000031.1, read on the forward strand.
CATGCTTCTTCCCGCCTAGCATAATGATCTCCTTTATGTGATCCAGACGTTTATCTATAAGCTGCTGTCGGAGTGAATCGATGCTAATAATGTCTGTGCTTTTGTGGTTGAAAGCCAGATCGTAATTAGAGGGTACGATATCATCGGGCAGTAGAAAACCGTGCTTGGCAGAAAGAATGACCCAATCGGTGAAGAAGGTCACTGCATATCGCTGACAAGCCTTATGAAAGGCTCCAACATAGGCTTGTCTGGCTTCGGTAGGTCCAGCGGCAGCGTGGATGTCCCATATTTTCCTGGACCCGCAGGGAATGATGCATAATCGATTCATGGGGTAGCAGCGGCTGTCTTCAGGGTCGGGGTGATGTATTCCGCATACTTCGTAGTGTCCACCTTCCAATCGACAGTGATTTTATCTATATCTTTCCATGAAACAACTTTTGAACTTCCGTTAAGTTCGATCGCCTGCCCACTTTTTAACGCATCTGGATTAATTACCTGGTATGTTAAAGGCTGTTGGCCCTTATGTGTTATCGTTACCGATGCTTCATTAACATCTACTGTGGACAAGTACTGAATCGTGGGTACTTCTTCCAATGCATTATCTTTGACCAAGTAATTCACGTTTATCTTCCAATGCTCGGATTGCCCCTGCAGGGTTGCAGGCTCCATTGCTGCACTGGGTGCTGGTGAAGGTGTTGGTGTAGCCGTTGAGTTACAAGCTGTCAGAACAGCTGCTGCAAGCAATAGGACAATGAGGGGTGCTAATATACGGTTGCGCATTTCTCTAATCTTCTCCTTGTATGCTTTTAGCTTTATTATCTGCTTTTGACATCCGTTATGCAAATGTCGTTAAATAAAAGGATAACCATTATTCAAGGAGGAATACCTATGAAATATCGTCAATTGGGATCAACAAAGCTGAAAGTATCTGTAATTGGGGTCGGCACTTGGCAGCTTGGAGGCGAATGGGGTAAAACCTACACGCAGCAGGAAGCCGATGCCATTCTCGATCAGGCTAAAGAATCTGGCATTAATCTGATCGATACGGCCGAATGTTATGGAGATCATACCTCGGAATCGCTTATCGGCAGTTACATTGAGCGTGGACGCCGCGAGGACTGGGTAATTGCTACAAAGTTCGGTCATCAATTTCATGAGCATATGAACCGCTCCCAGCGTTGGTCGCCACAGGAGGTTATCTCCCAATTGGAGGCGTCGCTTCGAGCACTGCGTACGGATTATATCGATGTATATCAATTTCATTCCGGTACGGATGAAGCGTTTGATCAAGACGAGCTGTGGACCTTGCTCCACAAGCAGGTAGAAGCAGGTAAAATCCGTCATCTGGGCACCTCCATCGGCAGTAATGATAATTTGTACCAAACCGAACGTTCGAACAAGGTCGGCTCCGAGGTGATTCAGGTCATTTATAATCGACTGGACCGCAAACCCGAGGAGCGCGTATTCCCGTTATGTGAAGAGCAAAATCTCGGAGTATTGGCACGGGTTCCACTTGCTAGCGGTTATTTGAGCGGAAAATATAAGCCAGGCGTGGTGTTTGCTGACAATGACGTACGTAATGCTCATGATCGGAATGTTACGATAAGCAAGCTGGAGGAAGCCGAGCGCATCCGGCAGCACGAGGTACCTGAAGGCATGAATATGGCTACCTGGGCTTTGGCCTGGTGCTTAAAGCATCCTGCCGTTACAGCTGTCATACCTGGTTGCAAAAATGCGGAGCAGGTAATCTCCAATGCCGCAGCTGCCCAATACATATCCGACAATCACCCACAAAGCTGGAAAGCCTGATTGTGCGATTAAATTGTATAGTAAGATAATCCATGTTTTTGAATAGCACCGTCCATGTAAATTGACCGCTTATCAAGGTATGCTAATCCGTGAACATACTTCAAGGGCCAATTTCTGCCTCTGCCGCCCTCATACGAAAGGTTCTGAAGCAGATGAAAGTGTCGACCCGTATTTATTTGGATGCCGGATTGCAAAACATGAAAAGCGTGTTTTTCTTCACCTTTCTGGGGGTATTAATTGCCCGGTTGGGAGCTACCAATTTCCAAATTTCTTTATCCAATTCGCTTCCGCCTCTGTTTTGTGCGCTTTCGCTAGCTTTCCTTACGCGACAGCTCCCATTAACCAGAGGCGTTTTTTTGACAAGCGGATATGTGCGGCAGGGTGCATTTTTATGCATGGCCTTTTCCGTACTGCTCCCCAATCCAATCCCTTATTTGATGATTTTCTGGTCGATCAATGCTGTTTCGGTCATGATCAGCAGTGCCCAGCAGCCAGCCATTTTACGTAAATGGGTGGAACCATCCGAGTTTCCACGCATTTTTAGCAACAATAAAATAATTGGAATTATTATTGTCACGATTGGCAGCTTTACTGTCGGTCATTTTCTTGATATTTACAACTGGATGTTTCCCAAAAACTATGTCATATCGATGCTGATCGGCTGTTTTGCCACTTTTGCCGGAATGTCGCTTATTGCCGAGCTCGCTCCTCGTGAAAAAATGAAGTTCAAATTGTCCAAGGTTCATCCTTTTCAGGAATGTGACCGAAGAACCTGGTGGATGGGTCTCAATAATACAGGGATTGCGATGGTAGCACCTTTATTCGTGATTTACCATGTCAATGTACTCAAGCTTAGCAACGCACAAATCGCCTATTTCGTCGTCACGGCCGGTATCGTCTCCACCCTGCTGCTTCCGGTTGCACGACGTTTAATGGACCGCTACGGTATTCTCAAAGTATACGGCGTTGCTGTGATCGGCATGGCTCTAGCGATAATCCCTTATGGATTTATTCAATCGTTCTGGCTGCTGCTCGTGATTCAAGGCTGGGTGGGTGTATGTCTGGCCGTCCATGAAGTGTCTTCACAGACCATGATGATGAATGAAGCCGCGCGGCATGACAAGGAAATGGCTTACTTCTCTGACTTTCAATTGGTCATGAACCTGGGCAATGGCATCGGGGCACTTCTGGCCGGTGCGCTAACCGCCTTTCTGCCGATCTGGGGCTGTTTTATTACCATTGCCATTATACGGGTGCTTTTCTACCTGACATATCGTTCTTCACAAGCAAGTGAGGTCAAAGAGCAGCTTGCACTACCGAACGCATCGGCCAAGCTGTAGGGAATAGTTCCATAATACGCAGGCTTAGAAATGAATTTAAAAAACACTTCAACGACACTTTATTAGTGGGTTTGAAGTGTTTTTTTGAATGGGTTTCACTCACATGACATGATGTGCAATCGTTGGCATCATCTGAATTAGCTCATGAGCAGGCAGGGGCCTGCTGTATATGTATCCTTGGATTTCTCTGCATTCCACACTAGTCAGAAATTCAAGCTGCTCATTGGTTTCTACACCTTCTGCGATAACATCCAGCTTCAAACTGTGAGCCATCGCAATAATTGCCTGAACGATAGCCGCATCATCCGGATCAAAAGTGAGCCCTCTCACAAACTCCTGAGCAATTTTCAGCTTATGGATCGGAAATTTTTTCAAATACGTTAAAGAGGAATATCCTGTACCAAAGTCATCTATCGAAATCTGAACACCATGACAGCGCAATGTATGCAGCTTGTGTATGACTTGATCGACCTGAAACATCGCTATGCCTTCCGTAATCTCAAGCTCCAAGTATTGCGGATCCAAGCCACTTTCCTTCAAGGCATCCAGCACAACCTCAACAAAGCAGCCCTGATGAAACTGAATGGGAGAAATGTTGACAGCCATTTTCATCGGTTCATAGCCTGCCTGCTGCCATGCTACATTTTGCTTGCAGGCCGTCCGTAGTACCCACTCTCCGATTGGAATAATGAGTCCGGTTTCCTCTGCCAATGGAATGAATTCCCCCGGCGGTATCATTCCGAGATTCGGGTGCTTCCATCGCAGCAGTGCTTCCATTCCGATGATTCGATTATTCTCAATCTTAATCTGGGGCTGGTAGAACAAAACAAATTGTTCTTCCTCCAACGCCTTGTTCAGCCATTCCTCCATGATCAAGGTTTGAATGGCCTTATCATTCATCTCCGCAGTATACCTTTGAAATCCTGTCTTTCCATGCTCCTTGACACGATACATGGCTGTATCCGCATTTTTCATCAGTGTGACAGGGTCGCCGCCATCATCCGGATATAGGGCGATACCGATGCTGCAGCCGATACGCAGCTCATGCCCCTGCAGTTTGAAAGGAAGCGTTAACTGGGTTAAAAGCTTTTGTGCCACTTTATGTGCATCCTCTGCATTTGTTAATTGCTCGATGAGCACACAAAATTCGTCGCCTCCGGGTCGGGAAATGTGATCAATCGATCGCAAGCTGCTGCGCAGACGATCTGCTGCTTCAATAAGGAGCAAATCGCCGAAGTAATGACCGAACGTATTATTCACATTTTTAAAACGGACCAGATCAATGAACAGGACAGCTAATGAGTGATTGTTGAGCTTATGGCGTACGATTGCGGTTTCCATGTGCTCCTCGAACATTTTTCGATTGGGAAGGCCTGTTAGCATATCATGATACGCCAGGAAAAACAGCTTCGACTCCAACTTTTCCTGATGCCTGTTATCCATTAAAGCAAAGTACAGCATAGGTGGCATAAATAGAAGCAGTCCAGCAATATCGTATAACGTATACAGCATACCCTTGTGAATATCCGCATACGTAGTGAACATTCGGATACCCACCTCCACCAACTCTGCAATGACGAAAAGCAGAATCAACAAAGGAATAAAATAAGCCGTTTTCATCGCTCTCCGCCTAGCCAGCACATATACGAATGGAACGATTACGAGCAGGGCAAAACCTGTCATTAAATAATTCAACAAATCCAATTCCATTCCAAGTACAATTCTGGATGAGATGATTACGGTATATGAGCAGAACGTAACCAACCCAATGCATAGCAAGGAGGCATTATTCATGCTACCGCTTGTCCACTTATTTCCTTCTCCGACTTCATTGGACATAACCCTTTTATTATTCATGATGTGCCTCAGCTTCCTTAAAGGAATATCCTCTTTCCATCTATAATCCTCATTTTACCTTTTTCGATTAAATTCGACAATAGGAAGATAGACCAAAAGGCCTAATATCCAACTTTAAGATAATAGGCCTTTCATATTACTGCTTCACGATTAAAATACACGAATTTCTTTGACATACACAGTCTCATCATCGTTACTGTTCATAGCACGCACTTCCAGCTTCCAATAACCAGCATAAGGCAGATAAGCACCGCGCGATTTGTATGTGTACTGCTTCATTCCATACGTTTCTTCCATGCCATTACTATTGTCTGTTAGCTTCAATGGGACCTCAAGCGGCGCTATCTCGGGTGAACGCATATCCTGCAGCTTCAGCATGACCTGTTTAGGCTTGCCCAGCTCTTCCGGAAGCCAGATCTTCACCGTGAAGTCGTTCACTCCCGGATTATTCGGTGAGATTTGTGCAGTCATATGAACTTTATCACCCATGACATGCCAGCTCAGCGGCTCGTTTGCTGGCAGTGGGGTTAAATAGGTGAATATGCCGACTATTGCAACTATTAGTAAGGCTAGGACAGCATCTATTTTAAGTAAAGAGCCAATTCTCGAAACCCCATTGCGTTGATGGTAGAAGCGAAGCAGCGAGCCGGTCACAATAACGAGCAGTACCAGTGCGCTTTTGAACAGGAGCAGCTTGCCCCATTGTGTTTCTATTACGTAAAGAACATCCGGCAGCATAATAAGTACCGACAATACACCGGATACGACAAGTACAGCCAGACTGGCCAGTGCGACCCCCGAAACACGCGGGAATAAGGTGATCGCTTCATCCCTGCTTCGTTTCCACAATACTAGAAGCATCAGCAGCCCTGCTACCCATAGTGATGCAGCAGCCAAATGAACGACATCCAGCATGACAGTCTGATTCACTGGCTCAAAGGCAGCCGCGTGGCCGTTAAGGCTCTTGAACAGCCAAATGAGAACGACCCACAATAGATCGATCCATAGACTGCGGAATAACACGACAAACCCGAGAAGCGACAGCACCAATGAGGCAACCCACACATATCCGATACTCGTTTGCGTGAACAGCATCGCGAGAGCCTCTGAGCCACCATCCCCTACCATTGCAAACAAATGCGTGAACATCATAAAAATAAAAGCGACCACAAAGCCCCTTTGCAGCTGTAATGTCCAGCCTTGAAGCATCGTGTGCGTCGTTGCTCTCTGCATTCCGCTAAATCGCAGCCACAGCACCCAACCGGTAAACGCCAGCATAAAAGCATAATAAACGATTCTTGAGATGAAATGAATAATATCAGTAAATTTAACTCCACCGGAAAGCCCTGATGGATGCAAATGCTCACTATTTCCCATCGTACCTGTCGGTATATTGCTTAGGGTTTGTCCAACAGCGAACAAATACGTCGAGTCCACCGGATGACCGTCCGCCGATATCACATGATAACTAACGAGATAATTGCCTTGCCCCAGATTCGGCAGATCCAGCGTCAGCTTTGTGCGTTCCTGATTGATTTGTGCCTTATTGGCAGTAACCTGTTTTTTGTTCGTATCCATTACTCGAATCCAGAATACACCGTCTTCGAGACGTTCGTTAAAAGTCAAAACAATTTGGGCGGGTGGTTGATCCAACTCTGCATTGGCAGGCGGTACGGATTCCAGCAAACCGGCATGTGCTCCTGCAAATTGAGGTATTCCCAACAGCAGGGTAAACACGAACAAACTGATAAGAAGCAGCCCCGTCAGCCTTTGAACATACGCCGATTGCTTTCCCAGGTGCTTCATTCGTACGCTTGACATACTCTTAAATCCTCCTCGTGCAATCCCCGGTTATTCTTCAGTAAGCTTTTTTCTGCCCGCAAAGCCTTCTTCCATTCCATGGTAATGCGTAATGCTGTCCTCTCCCTGCCGCCAGCACAACAGCACCTCATGTCCGTTCCATATGGCCGGGAAATCGACAAGCCCAGTGTCAATGTCCTTTAATTGCACGCCCTTTAATTCAAAATTCTTCACAATTGTATTGCCTTCCATCTGTAAAAAATCCATTTCACATTCCAAGGTAAAAAATGGATCTCTACCTGCAGGCGGCACATGCTTGCGAAAATAGGCCTTCAACAGCTGCAGCTCATCATGTTTCTCGCGATATTGCTGTTTAATGCCCTGCAGCTTCTCAACATCCAATTTCACTAAAGGAATCATTGCATTAGCTTCTGCTAATGTAAAATAAGTAGTCACATGTTCATCCCCTATTCATGTTCATTGTGATGATGGTCATGGTCATGGTCATGATGATGTCCATGTCCAGCCGGGTCCGTTTCATCTACATGAGTCACGGAAAGCTCTGCATAGCCTACACCCTTTAATACCTGTATGCGCTGCTGCAAATCGCGAAGCCGACTGACAATTCCTCTAACGACAATGACCTCCAGGCATTGATGCTGGTTCAGATGAATGTGAAGGGTTGAATTAATTTCTTGATGGTACTGATGCTGAAGATCGGTTAAAACCATAGGCAGATCACTGACATGATGGTCATACACCAGCACAATCGTTCCCGCAGCCATCTGTTCAGTTTGAATATGACCCGGAGCCAGCAAGGCTCTGCGAACCAAATCCCGAACGGCTTCCGAACGATTGTCATATCCTTGGCTGACCAGCATGGCATCGAATTGTTCGATCAGTGATTGCGGCATGGAGATGCCAAATCTGACGAGCGCTTCCTTATCGTTCATATTTTTGTCTCCTTAGAGATGCATAGTCGTATTACCCCAAACCTCGCTTATTGCTTTAAATGTAGCACATCCACGAGCTACAAACCAAATTATTCACGTTAATGTCACACTTGAAGTCAGTTATGAGAATTCTCATTTTACAGGTGTCCATGAACCGAAAGGAGATGGAAGAAAGCAATGATTTCATTTGCTTGTCTACTCGCGTATACTACTATAGAATGACTAACTACATGGATAATAAGGTGATTTCCAATATGTCTACTTTTGATCGATATACGAATACAAAATTAGTCGCTTCAGCATGAAAAGTATATCATTTATCGAGGCTATGCCCCTACAAATAGTTCATATATCCTCGTCAAAGCTCTTACATCTGCATCTCCTCATATACACGACATTACGAAGCTGATCCATGAATACGAAATTTCCAAAGGCCTCTCGCATGAAGGTTTTGTCAAATCCATTAGTTTAGAAAAACAAGGCTCCGTCTTTGCTCTGACTATGGAGGATTTCGACAGTATCCCCCTCACAACCTATCTTCGATCGAAGCCTGTACCCCTTCATGTTTTTTTCCGATTGCCATTCAGCTCAGCAAGGCGCTGAGCGGGCTTCATCATCATCAACTTGTTCATAAAGATATTCATCCTGAACATATCTTGATAGATCCCGATACACTTAAAGTGAAGCTATGCGGCTTTGGACCCGATTGAATGGATTCACGCTCATATCGCTAAAGAACCCATTGCGGTTGACATCTACAATACAGAAATCCCTACCCTTGTTTCCCAAATGATTATGAAGCTGATACCCAAAAATATGGAAGAGCGGTATCAAAGTGCGTATGGCCTATCGGCTGACCTTGAAGCCTGCTACCAGCAATGGTCAGAAACAGGCAGCATTGCCAGCTTTGTGCTGGATCAGACTAGTCAGTTCGGTAATTTTGAAATTCCGCAGAAGGTTTATGGGCGTGAACTGGAGACAGCTCAGCTCGTAGAATGCTTCGAGAGGTTCGTAGATCATGGTAATAAAGAAGTCGTACTCATTACAGGTCACGCGGGCATTGGCAAAAATCGTTAATCAAAGAAATGTACAAACCTATCGTCGAACAAAAAGGGTACTTCATTTCCGGCAAATTCGTTCAAATAGATCATCATATTCCGTATGAACCGATCATCCAGGCATTTCGTGATTTAATTGGAGAGATTCGGTCTGAGCATAGCGGCAAGCTTATAATTTGGAAGGAGCAGCTTATTCAGACACTGGGACCGAATTTACCTGTCATTGCTGAGAATGAAGGCAGTCTCCCAGGCAAGAGAATTGAACCTACTGAATGAGGATCCTATTTAGTCATTATCGAAAAAGTCAACTAATCTATTGAACTCTTACAATGTGTAGGTCTATCCGACTATTTTTTATTTAGTTGATTTTCGTGTCGATTTAGAACATCTCGCTTATTTATCCGTAATTGACCGATTATGGCGAAATACAGCCATTTATTATAAAGCCCAAACCTTTCAGGACTATTTTTCGAGAAAATTAAGAGATTGACACGACACCATATATTGAGGTAAATTCATTTTACGGCTTCAAAAGCAACTAGATCTTGTGTGATCCACTATCATATGTCATTTGTTTTGTCAATGTGTTTTGCACAAACTTTTTAACCTCCATGCATGCAGCTGATGACTGGCATGTGCCTGTTTTGTCAACAGGACAACATGCTTTTTCATTGTCTAAAAACGGACACCGTATCTGATTTCATCTTATTTTTGTTCAATGAAGGAGTAGATAGCACGATGATTATTGTCAAAAGAGATGGCACTAAGGAAGAACTGGTATTTTCCAAAATGAAAAAGGTTATCGATTTCGCCAGTGAAACGTATCCGGATTGTGATCCGCTAGAGCTGGAAACGGCTTTACTGCCTCTATTCCGCAATGGAATCACCACCAAAGAAATTCAACGACTGTTGATTCAAGTTGCTGTGGAAAAAACAAGTGTGGAGCAGCCAACCTGGCAGTATGTTGCCGCCAAGCTGCTAGCCTATGATTTATATAAAGAAGCTCGCCTGAACCGCAAGTACGGACATTTCGGCTATGGAGATTTGTACTCGCTGATTACATATTTAACGGATATGGGCTTATATGGAAAATACATTCTCGAGCATTACTCCCGTGAAGAAATTCAAGAGCTTGGAACATATATCAAGCCTGAACGCGATTATTTGTTAAATTATATCGGACTCAAGACGCTGGCAGACCGTTATCTCATCCGCGGTCTTGACAAGGAAGTGCTGGAGCTGCCGCAGGAGCTGTTCATGGGAGTTGCTATGCATCTGGCCATGAAGGAAACGGACAAGCTCAAATGGGCGAAGCAGTTCTACGATGTGCTGAGCAAGCTCGAAATGACGGTTGCAACACCAACACTTGCTAATGCACGTAAACCGCTGCATCAGCTGTCCAGCTGCTTTATTGACACGGTGCCGGACAATCTGTGGGGAATTTACAACGTGGATCAAAGCTTCGCGCAGGTGTCCAAGCATGGTGGCGGCATGGGTATCTATGTGGGTAAAGTCCGCAGCAAGGGCTCCAATATCCGCGGATACAAGGGCGTCGCTGGCGGCGTTATTCCGTGGATCAAAAACTACAATAACACCGCTATTGCGGTTGACCAGCTAGGCGTACGCTCCGGTGCTGTCGCTGTCTATCTCGACGTATGGCACAAGGACGTACTGGACTTCCTGAACCTGAAAACCAACAACGGTGACGATCGGATGAAAGCCCACGATATTTTCCCTGGCATTTGTATTCCCGATCTGTTCATGAAAACCGTTCAGGAACGCGGCAGCTGGTACTTGCTGGATCCTCACGAGGTTCGCAAGGTCAAGGGCTACTCCATTGAAGACAGCTGGGGCGAAGAATGGGAGCGTCGGTACCAAGAGTGCGTCAATGATGATAAAATTTCCAAGGACGAAATTCCGGCGATTGATATCATGAAGCGTATTTTGACCAGCGCATTCGAAACCGGCACACCGTTCCTGTTCTTCCGCGATACCGTTAACCGCGCCAACCCGAACAAGCATGCCGGCATGATCTACTGCTCCAATCTGTGCACCGAAATTTGCCAGAACATGAGCCCGACCGAATTGCTGCAAACCCAGCATGAGGATGGCATCATTACCAACCAAGTCAAAAGCGGCGATTTCGTTGTATGCAACCTGTCTTCTCTTAACCTGGGCCGCGCCTACACCAAGGAAGATATCGAGCGTGTCGTCACTACCCAAATGCGGATGATGGACAATGTTATCGACTTGAATTACTACCCGATCCCGCAAGCTGAAATTACGAACAAAAAATACCGTGCTGTCGGTCTCGGCTCAAGCGGTTATCACCAAATGCTGGCTCAGCTCAAAATCCAGTGGGAATCCGATGACCACGTATCCAAAGCCGACGAGGTTTATGAATGGATGAATTATTATGCCGTCAAAGCCTCCATGGAAATCGCCAAGGAAAAAGGTGCGTTCAACGCATTCGAGGGCAGTGAATGGCAAACAGGCGCTTACTTCGACTCCCGCGGCTACAACAGCCCTGAATGGCTGGAGCTGAAGGAGCAGGTTGCTCAATACGGGGTGCGTAACGGCTGGATGTTCGCTATCGCACCAACGGCGTCTACATCTTTGATCGCCGGTTCTACTGCAGGCATCGACCCGATCTTCAATAAATTTTTCGTTGAAGAGAAAAAGAACGCCGTGATCCCGCAAACGGCACCTAACCTGAATCCTGAAACCATGTGGTATTACAAAGAGGCCCACTTGATCGATCAACTGTGGAGCATCAAAGCCGCAGGCGTTCGCCAACGCCATATCGATCAGGCGCAGTCATTCAACCTGTACATCACACCCGAGCTGTCCGCAAAGGAATTTCTGGACCTGTACATCGCCGCATGGGAAAACGGCCTGAAAACCGTTTACTACGTCCGCAACAAAAGCCTGGAAGTCGAAGATTGCGTAAGCTGCTCCGCTTAAAAAAATAGTAATCAGCAGCAATTGGGAAACAATATCTTATAGGTATGTCTTGCTGTTGCTCTGGCCTTTGCTATTGATCTTGCAGCAGCGAAGCGAACTGCTTGCTCTTGGCTCTTGATCTCGCAGCAGCGAAGCGAACTGCTCAGCCCTTGACCTTAAGCCTTAAGCTTGTCATCTCGTATCTCTTGACCTGCACCAACCGTAGAGCGTGTATCCCCGAAGGGGTACGAAAGCGAGGATACCACCAACCTTACCGCTCTAACCATCACAGCACTACAGTTAAGCGTGTGACCCGCAGGTGGGACTTGGACTCTGGCGCAAGACAGAGCCTAAGCCCCACCTGCGGGTCACGAACGCGAGTATAACACACAATAGAAACTCTCCCGTCAGAGGGGGTCCAGGGGGCAGCGCCCCTTGGGGTCCCCCTCCCAGGGGGATTTAGGGGGTAGGCATCCACTTTGGATCTCAAAAAAAAGAAACTTTTTAACGAACATGGCGACCGTGATTGGGGCAAGCGCCGAATGATTGGCGGCAATACCACAAACCTGATCGAGCTTAACAATGTCAAATACGATTGGGCTACAAAGATGTACCGCAACATGATGAATAACTTTTGGATTCCAGAGGAAATTCCTTTGGCCCAGGATGCCAAGGACTATAAATTTCTTTCACCGCATGAGCGCCAAGGATATGATAAAATCATCAGCTTCCTGATTTTCCTGGACTCCCTGCAAACCTCCAATTTGCCTAACATCAATGAGTACATCACCGCTCCCGAGGTTAATTTATGTCTGACCGTCCAAACCTTCCAGGAGGCTGTGCACAGCCAAAGCTACTCTTATATCCTGGATAGCGTTTGCTCTGCAGAGGTGCGTGACGATATTTACAACCAATGGCGCGAAGACAAGCATCTATTGCGTCGCAATCGTTTTATCACAGACCTGTATGAGAAGTTTATCGAGGATTCTTCAACAACGAACCTGCTGCGCGCGATCATGGCTAACTATATTTTGGAGGGCATTTACTTTTACAGCGGCTTCAGCTTCTTCTATTCGCTGGGTCGTCAAGGTAAGATGCTCGGAACCGTATCCGAAATCAAATATATTCAACGTGATGAGCTAACCCATTTGGCTTTATTCCAAAACATTTTCCGGGAAATCCGCAAGGAAAACCCTGAAATTTTCACGAACGAGCTGATCGACGATTTGCGTCAAATGATGAAAACCGCCGTTGAGCACGAAATCGAATGGGGTCAATATATTACTAATGATATGATGAATGGTCTGAGCAATGAGATTATTGATCAATATATCAAATACTTGTCCAATGAGCGCCTGAAGATGCTTGGTCTGGAAATCCTTTACCCTGAGGTTGTCGAGCATCCGATGAAATGGGTCGAAAACTTCAGCAATATGAACAGCATGAAAACCGATTTCTTCGAGCAAAAGGTAACCAATTACAGCAAATCCTCCAGCCTGAACTGGGATGATTTGTAAGAAATGCAAAGAGCCCACCTAATAGGCTTGCCTACCAAGAAGACCCGCGCGGCCAACGATGGCTGTCACGGGTCTTCTTGGTAATCTTTTTTCGATCTCCTACTATCCCCTTTAACTCCACTTACGTTCAGCAGACGGATGCAGAACCATCATCCACAGGTTAATGAGCTGGACACCGCAGGGAAGAAATCGAATCCTCGACGATATCATTCGTATCCTGGCATGGTAAAGCCGCAACAAAACAAGCCGCGTTAACCACACTTGAAGCGTGGCTAACGCGGCTTGTTGATAACAGGGTACTCTGTTTAGTTATCAAGCTTTTTGGATCGAACTTCACACTCTACCCAAGCTCCAGGAGCTGCTTGACCTTGACCTCCAGCTCTACCATGGAAAAGGGCTTGTGCATATACGTATCAACGCCCAGCTCAAGTCCTCTGGTCAAATCCTCCTCGCGGCTGCGTCCTGACAGCATCAGTATCCGTACTTCTTCCGGCTTGCTGGACTCTTCCTTCATTCGTTCCAGCATTTCGAAGCCGTCCAGCCTTGGCATCAATCCATCCAATATACACAAGTCGATTTGCTGACTTTTCAATATGGTGTAAGCCTCCTCACCATCGACCGCCTCAACAAAGGTAACAGGAAGGTGCTTCAGCTTGGAGACAAGAATAGAACGGAGAATACGATCGTCATCGGCGATTAATACCGTCTTTTTACGTTCCTGAACCGTAACCGTTCCTGCGATCTCAGCAGCAGACATACCTTCGGAATAGAGAAGTGCTCCGTTGCGTCCATTTTGCTTGGCCGTATACATCGCATCATCGGATTTTTTGATCCATTCCTCCACCGTCATCCTACTTGACCATTCGCAGATACCCGCGGAGAAGGTAATATGGATGGCTTGCCCTTCATTCTGGGCTACGGGCCCGCTCCTGGCATGCTCCAATATGGATTCAACTACTTTCAACGTTTGTGGCCCCGACATTCCAGGGAAAATAATGACAAACTCTTCTCCCCCGAACCTGGCCAGCACGTCGGTTGTCCTTAAGTGATTTTGCAATAAGTGCGCCAAGCCTTGTAGCACGAGATCACCTATATGATGTCCATATGTATCATTGATCGATTTGAATCGGTCGATATCGATAAATACGAGAGACATCGGTGACGGATAACGCTCGATACGTTGAAGCTCAACCTTAACCTGATGGTCAAAATAACGCCGGTTATACACTCCTGTCAATGGATCACGAAAAGCCATCTGTTCAAAATCCTTGGTCCGCTTCAGCAGACTGTACACACGGGCGCTTAGTTCCTCATACTGAAACGGCTTTGTAATGAAATCATCCGCACCCAAATAAAAGCAGCGAACCTTGTCATGAAGATGATTACGCCCCGAAAGAACAACCAATGAAATCCATTTGAGCGTTGGATCCTCTTTTACAAATTCGAACAGCTCATAGCCGGATTGAGGGTGCATCATCAAATCCAGCAAAATCAGATCATAGTTGAATTCCCTCAGTAATTTTTGTGCTTCTGCCACATCTCTGGCTTCATCAACCGCATAGCCCTCGAGCTTAAAGCGACGAACCAAATAGGAACGCAGCACATCGTCATCATCGATGACAAGCAATCGGCTTCCCAAAGCCATCAATGGCATGCGCTTACTCATTTGCTCCTGATGCTCATCGAGGTCAAGCTCCTGCTCATAAATATCGAGCTCCATCGACAACTGCTGCATCAAAGCCGCACTCCCCACAAGCGATGTTTGAAATTCGTTCCTTATCAAATGCTCCTGAATGACTGTAAGTTCAAAATCCTGGGCCCACTCCCAACGAAGAACGAGTTGTTCGGCAATAGCTCCAATGCGAATAAAACCAAACATCGGTGCGCTTCCCTTAAGCGTGTGGACAAGCCGATACAACTTCAAAGCAATATCCAGGTTCATATCCGCTTCCTGAGTCACACTCAGTTCACTGAGTTGAGCCAGCTGCTTGCGTAGTTCTCCTATATATTTTTTCCGGCCTTCCTTTAACAGCTTTTCTTCTCTACGAATACGTTCCTCAGGTGTCGTTTGCCGCAAAACCTTTCACATCCAGTCACAATTTATATTATTGAATTTAGCTTTCAATTAATTGCTGTACCGTATCCACCAGCTGCAGCGGGCTGAAGGGCTTGACAATATAAGTGCTTACCCCGGCAGTACGTGCCCGATCCCGATCCTTCTCCAGTGCCTTGGCTGTTAATAAAATGACCGGTGACAGCTGATTAGGGTTGTCATGATTGCGAAGCCATTCACAAACCTCTACGCCCGTCATCTCTGGCATCATATAATCGAGGATGATCAGATCATATTTGTTGCTCTTTATATAATTCAGGGCTTCCTTACCGTCTTCTGCTTCTGTAATGCTGTAACCTTCGTCAGCGAGAGTTTCGGTCAATAAAAATCGCAGCGATAATTCATCATCGGCCAATAAAATGTTATAATTGGACATTAACTGGATTCTCCCTATATTAGTTTTATCTAAACTGACATTAAGCAGTATTATAGCATTGTTTTACATTTATATGTAAAAAAATTAAGTAATCAATTTATGGGTAATAAGGCTTATTTTTAAGTCATAAGAACTATGTTATTGTAAGAAATATCACCTTTATAATTGAAATTATTATTCAGTTAGATCGTTAGTACTACTACAGGAGTTGAGCATATGGATAATATTGACTATGTTATAAAAAAAGTATCGACCTGTATCACATTTGGCCAGCCTGTCTCCTCAGGATCAGTTATGAGTCAACGTCTATCAGACCCCCGTATATCTATTTTAGCCTATTATATGTCTATGAAAATGATAAATGAAGCGGAACATTACTATCATGAGGTTTGGTTAAAAAAAGAAGGCCTCTTCGCGATCACGGAAGCTTGGTATAAAGACTCTAGTGTATCACGCAAGCTTCTACATGACAACCTTACTTTTGAACAGCTCAAGGGGCATTTTGGTGAAGAAGAAGCGAACTCAGTCGTGCTGAGAATGACTGAGATTATTAAAAAATCCGAAAGAGAGGACTGGCGCCCTCAAACCAGAAGGAGTTAAGCAATCCTACATTCATTCTTTTCCATGCAAGAGCCGTTGCACTCATCCGCGCAATCCAGCAGCGGCTTGGAGTGTAACCCCCTCCTGCACCAGGCGACTGGAAATCAACTCAGCGAAGACCGGTGCATGAGGTGTGTCCCCATGGATACACAGGGTATCCGCCCTCAAGGATATACTTCCCTTGTCAGTAAGCACTCGACCTTCCTTAATCATCCCGATAGCCTGAACGATCGCCTGCTCGGCCTCTTCAATCACTGCATTCGGTTCAGACCGAGGAGTCAGTGTACCATCAACACGATATGTACGATCAACAAAAGCCTCCTCAGCGACACGCAGCCCCATCTTCCGACCTGCCCGGATCAGTTCACTGCCCGCAAGACCGAACAAGATCAATCTAGAATCGATACGATAAACCGCTTCAGCTATTGCGATGGATAACTCAGCGTCTACTGCCGCCATATTGTACAAAGCACCATGCGGCTTAACATGCCGCAGCACAGCACCTTCCGCGAGCACGAACCCCATTAAAGCTCCAACCTGGTATACCACCATCTCATAAGCTTCATCTGCAGTGATCTGCAGCTTCCGTCTTCCAAAGCCTGCAAGATCGGGCAGTCCCGGATGAGCGCCAATCGCAACTCCATGCTCAAGACACAGACGAACCGTCCGACGCATAATAGCAGGATCGCCCGCATGATAGCCGCAGGCAATATTGGCCGAAGTGATATACTTCATTAGCAGCTCATCACGATCTACCACATAAGAACCAAAGCTCTCCCCCATATCACAGTTCAAATCCACACTTGGCATTTAGACTCTTCCTTTCTTATACACAGCATGCATGTGCATCGTTTGTAAAATGAAAAAAAGCCCTCAGGCTTTTTTCATAGTCATCTTTTCAATTGCTTATATGCAGACCGACTGTGAAGCAGCTGCATCAGCCGAGCCAGTAATCCAGCTAGTGCTGACGGGCAGCGGCACAGCGCGTTTTGACGATAATTTTACGAATGCTATCTTCAGATAAGTGATAAGTCTGAATGAGCTCCAGAACCGTTGAACCGTTCTCATACAGTCTGTATATCTCATGATTACGACGCTGAATCGTTTGGCGCGTACCGTTATTCTCGCCCCAGCCAGCGCGTGTCTGTTCTTTTTTGGGGATGTAGATAATCTCGCCCTGAATGTAATCCTGCAGTTGCTTAAGCAGGCTAGGGGGAAGAAAATCTCTTCCGTTCTTGTAACCCATAGATGAAATCCTCCTTCCGTGCTTTCATTGCAAGCGCCGCCGAGAAAGAGATAAGCATTTTCATCTTCACACCTCCTAAAATTAGAAAAAAAAAACACGATCGCCGTATCGTGCCTGAGAGTCCAACTATGTCATGTTCCATGTCAACGACGTCAGGTAACGGTGGTGGAAAAAATGCTTATTCAGTTCAGCCCTACCTCTTTAATTGCTGTGCCCTCAAACATTGAATGCCACTCCCTTCGTCTTAGTTTTCATGAAACTCATATTCACATCTAACAACTGCATATACAAACAAAATTATACATTATGTACGGTTGAAATGTCCACTCCTGTATCGACCCAAAACATATAAAGGGAGGCTATAAAGCCTCCCCGCCATTATGGCATCCCTGCTTACGCAGAGATCACCTCAGGTTGTAGAATCATTGTTCATGATCACTCCTTTCCTTGGTACGTTAGCGGGCCCGCTACAATATCTATTAACTCATATCAGCACGCTTCTCTCAAGTTAAAGAACAATTATAATTATTTGTTCCTGATTGATCATAAGGATACTTTGCTGTTAGAACCCCTGCTTGGCCAGCCAAATCGCGCAGGCATCCGTCCAGGCACGTACACCGACCTGCTCTTCAGCCAACCCTAATCCATGACGACCACTCTCATACACATGCAGCTCGAACGGTACCTTGTGGCGGCTGAGTGCCGAGGCAAACATCAGACTGTTTTCTACTGGAACAGAAGCATCATCAGCGGTATGCCATAAGAAGGTCGGAGGTGTCTGGTCTGTTACTTGATTTTCGCTCGACAATAGCTCCACAAGCTGCGGATCAGCAGGATCACCCAACAGATTATTGCGTGAGCCCGCATGCGGATAGGCGATGAAGCTGATTACCGGATAGCACAGTACGAGCAGATCAGGGCGGCAGCCTTCCCGATCTATAGGGTCCTCGGCATCTGGCTGCCCGCTGTCATAATGCGTTCCACTGGCAGAAGCCAGATGGCCACCCGCCGAAAATCCAAGAATACCAACACGGGCGGGATCAATATTCCACTCCTTCGCCTTGCTGCGAACGATTCGAATCGCGCGCTGAGCATCGGATAACGGGTTCGGATGCTGATAAGGAGCTACACGATAATGTACAACAAATGCGGAAATACCCAATGAATTGAGCCATAGCGCAATCGGCTCTCCCTCATGATCGGCTCTACGTGCATAACCCCCGCCAGGACATATAACGACCGCAGCCGTTGGCGCTCCACCCTCCACGAGATAAGGCACCAGTGTTGGTAAATCCTCAGCCTCATCCCCTAATGCATTCGGTGTACCCTGTGGCCAAAGCAAAAGACTCATTAACAAATCCTCCTTATAGTGCGTGTTCAATAGTCCACTTTTCATCAAAGAGATGGTTTCAAAGGGGACCGTGCGAACAACCTTTTGCTTTGATCATACTATAATACTGAGAACGTTTACACTATTTTTTACTTATTTCCAGCATCGATGCTTGCAGCGCCGTAATCAAAAACTCATTATCCTCTTTCGTCCCCACCGTGATTCTCACATGCTGTGGAAGACCCCATAATCCGCCATGACGCACAACCACACCTTTGGTTAATAGCAGATCATAATATCGTTTGCTCTGTAGACCAAGCTCTACAAGCACGAAATTGCTCATACTTTTGATAAAGGGCAGCCCAAGTGCTGAAAAAGCTGCATATAGCTGCTCCCGTCCGGCACTATTGATCTGCTGCGATGCCTGCACATGCAAATCATCCGTGATAGCTGCAGCCGCTGCTGCTTGTGCCAATGCATTGACGTTGAAAGGCTCCTTGACCTTGAGAATGTGACTGATGATAGCCTCCGGTGCAGCACCAAAGCCGATACGGAGACCAGCCAAACCATAAATTTTGGAAAAGGTTTGCAGGACCACAACTGGATAGCCCTCACGCACATAATCCATGCCGTCTGTATAGTCATCTGCTGTTGCAAAATGGCTATAAGCAGCATCAATCACGACTAACACTCTTGGTGGCAGGGCGGCAAGCAGCTTTTCCATATCCCGCTTCGGTAAATAGGTGCCTGTCGGATTGTTGGGTGTACATATATAGAGGATCTTCGTTCGCTCCGTTATTGCAGATAGCATCAGCTCGATATTATACCCATAGTCCTGATTGAGCGGCACAGCGATCACTTCGGCATTCATCAAACGTGCGCCAAATTCGTATTCGGTAAAAGACGGACTGGGTACGATGATTTCATCCTCCGGCTCCAGAAAGGCTTCTGAAATGAGCGAAATCAGTTCATCCCCACCATTGGTGACTATGATTTGCCTCGATTGCAAATTTAATTTTGCAGCAATGGCAGCATTCACATCTTTGGCATCGGCGTCCGGATAACGATGTATTTCAGCCATGAATTGCTGAACAGCCTTTATACCTTTGGGTGAAGCTCCCAGTGGATTTTCATTGGAAGCAAGCTTCACTACCTTCGTTAGTCCAAGCTCCCGTTGAACCTCCCATATCGGTTTACCTGGTGTATAAGGCTTGATGCTTTCCAGCGCTTGACGCGGTTTAACCTGTGTTTTGATTGACATCCTGTCAGCTCCTTTTACTTTATCACTACACTCTGATAATACATTAATGCGTTACTATAGTAAAGTATTTATTTTTCCGTTAATGATCGCAGTCGTCGGAGCGACGGGAATAAATACATCCATAAGCCGGCAACGGCTATCGTACCAATCCCTCCGATGAATGCAGCGGGAACAGCCCCCATAAACCCTGCCATCATACCTGACTCGAACTCGCCAAGCTGATTGGACGTCCCAACGAAAAGCGAATTCACAGCGTTCACTCGGCCCCGCATTTCATCTGGCGTTTGCAATTGCACGAGAGATGACCTAATCACGACACTGACTACATCCGAGGCTCCAATGAAGAGCAAAGCCACTAACGATATCAACAAGTTCGTAGAAAGGGCAAAGAGCATGGTCGCCAATCCAAACACAAACAGCGCTCCGAACAATGTGGAGCCAAAGGCTTTTTTAAGTGGAAAATAGGCCAACACAATCGACATGACCAGGGCACCAACCGCTGGTGCAGTGCGCATAACTCCCAATGCCCAAGGGCCTGCATGCAAAATGTCCTGCGCAAATATCGGCATAAGCGCTGTTGCTCCGCCAAGCAGTACAGCAAAAAGATCAAGCGAGATCGTTCCCAATATGATTGGGCGGCGATAAATAAACACCATGCCTGAGAAGATAGAGCTCATGGACAGTGGTTCCAGTTTTCGTATACTTTGCTCCATGCGGATCAGGAAGGTAAGGATTCCGGCAGCTGACAGCGCAACCGCAGCTGTGATGTAAACAAAGGCAGGACCCACAGAAAAAAGCAATCCGCCAAGGGAAGGACCGAGGATTTGAGCTGTTTGACCAGCTGAGGTACTCCATGCGATAGCTTGCTGTAAAATAGCTTTGGGCACCAGCTGTGGTAACAGCGCCGAGGACGAGGGCCCTTCAAATGCCCGACACGCTCCGATAATCGCGGCGGCCACCAAAATTTGATCACGGCCAAGCCAGCCTGCTAGATTCCCGAGCAGCAGCAGAACAGCTATCGCAGCCTCGACGATCTGACAAAAGAAAACGATCTTGCGCCGGTCAAAACGGTCTGCAACATGCCCGACTACTAAGGTTAACAGCACCATGGGTACAAACTGGGCCAGACCCACAAAACCAAGACTGAACGCGTCATGAGTTAAATCATACATCTGCCATCCGATCGCAACGGAGAGCATTTGGAACGAGGTTGAAGATAAAGTTCGCGATATCCAAAATTTCGTGAAAGACGAATGCTTATGAATAGAATCCGGTGATTGAAGCAAAGTGAGGGTCACTTCCTTTTACAGAATTACAAAATTACAGGATCATTGAATCAGAGCTAGTCTAGCCCGCTAGTCATAGATGACAAAAAACCTCTAAAACCAAAGGGTATTAGAGGGTTTGATACAGTCGAACTGGGTTCTATTGAGCAGCCATTAACAGGCTTGTCGGAATTTTATACCATTACAACAAGATCGCTTTACAGCTTGCGTCCAAAGCTTTCATATGAAACCGTGATATTGGCATCGGTAATCGTTTTGGGAACAACATTGTTCTTCTTCAACAGCTTTTTGACCTGCGTATCATAGTTTACCTGGCCTCTGGGATGAGATTTGGTCGTAGCTACATGCTCCTCGCCATCATATTGAAACTCCTGCACGACGCCACCTGCGTCTGTATAAGATCCGGTAATATTTTTTACATAGATTTCGGTCTGCTGGAGCTGAATGACGCCGCCTTCGGTTTTCATCTGAATCGCTTGCTGGCCCATACGGTCTGCTTCCGATTCGAGTGCGGCATCATCATTAATGGAAACTCCGCTCTTCGCCTGCATCGTCGGATTTACACGTCCTTGCTTTTGCTGTACGACATGCCATGCTTCATGCGGCAGATGCTTTTCCTGACCCGGACCCAGATGAATATCAGCGCCCTGTGCGTATGCTAATGCATTCAGCTCCTGCGGCTTCGAGGAATTATAATGAACCTTTACATCGTCCATAGACATTCCTGATAGGTTTTCCACACCTTGCTTAAGCTGATCCGGCATACCATTCTTCTCCTTCTCGGATTCCTTTTCCGGAGGATCCACTACACGTTGAATGGCAGCTCTCGATCGCATCAGCTGGGCAACCGCCTTATTGCCTATCGTTTGTTGAAGCTGCATAAAGTCTTCAGGCGATTCAGGTTCACGCATATGGCTCATGGAACTGTTTGACTGCCGCTGCTCCTCAAGCTGCTGCTGCGGTTGTGTAAGGGCAGAACCTCTTCCCGAATTCCGGTTTGCTTTTTTTCTCATAAATGTCGGCATGTTAACCTCCCTTTAAAGCATCCAATAACCGTACTTATTCGATCAACACCCACAAATTTCCTGCTCTACCGAGCCCAAACCACCAGCTTATTCCCAAATAACTTCCCAATTGCTGTTTAAGGCAGCTTCAATTGTTCCTTTTTCCATAATGTAAGAAGCCAGCAGCTCAGCCATGTCTGTCGGAATGTCTTTCACTATGGGCTTGCCATGAAACATCGCATAGTTCCCGCCACCGCCAGCCCTGTAATTATTCATCACTACATCATAATGACCGTTCATGTCCAAGGGCTGTCCCTGATAGCCCAAGCTCTGCACACGCTCGCCTTCCGGCCGCGATATGTTGAGCTTATATGTGATTCCTTCCCACATATCATAATTGTAATGCTGCGGCTTAGGCTCGCTAAAGGCTGTACTGACCTGCACCGGACCGCCCGTATATGGAGCAAAATATGCTGCAGAATGCTCCAGTGCATCCTTAATATCTTGTCCGCTCACTCTAAGCACCTGCAAAGTATTCGGGTATATATAGTTGGATACAATATCCCTCATCGTAATATCTGACGGGAATCCCGGTGAAATATTATCGAATAGAGCCGTATTGGAAATCGAGGCGCCTGACAGCTCCATCTGTACCCTGTTGATGAACTCGATCAGAGGATGCTCCTTTAAACGAAGGGCCATGGGGTCAGTGACCCGCATATCACCGAGCAGCTTGCCGATAGGCTGATCCAGCCACTTTTGCGTTAAGGCTTCATTTGGTTGCAATAGCTCGACAATTTCTGCCTGCGGCGGAACACCCGAAGGAGACAGCAGCTCAGAGCTGGATTCCAACAAATGCCAGCCGTTCTCTGTATGCTCCATGTGAAGCTGTACCTTTCCGAGAAACGCTCCCTGACTGCCTGGCTGCATAATCGTAACTCCACCCAGACGTTTACCAGCGATCGATCGATGCTGATGTCCGGTAAGCAGCACATCAATCCCCTTTACCTCCTGGCACAGCCTGTATCCCTGATTTTCTCCCGTTAACGGCTCTGTCGGTTCTCCCGTATCCAGATCACGCTCAAATCCGCCATGATAGGACACGACAACGACGTCCGCCTTTTGCTCATTTCGTAAATAAGCTACCCATTTCTGTGCAGCCTCGACAGCATCGTCGAACCGCAGACCCGCAATATGCTCGGCTTTTTCCCAGTTCGGGATGTAAGGGGTCGTCAAGCCAAGTACAGCTATTGTTGGGCCATTGTCGAACGCTTTGAGTATATAGGGCTGTCCGAAATACGGCTCCCCACTCTCGTTATCAACAATATTCGCACTTAACCATGGGAATGCCGATTCCTTTACCGCTTTATGTAATAAAGGCAGACCATAGTTGAACTCGTGATTGCCCATGACAGCAGCATCGTAATGCAGCTTGTTTAAACAGCTGATCATCGGGTTAGGAGCAGCGGCATCCAGACGGGCATGGTGGTAAGCGAGGGGCGTGCCTTGAATCAAATCTCCGTTATCGATCACAAGGACAGCCTCCTGCAAGGCCCTTTCTCTTTCAATTAATGTGGCGATTCGGGCAAAACCAATGTCAGCAGACTCATTATTTGCATATTGAATGGGCAGCATAAAGCCATGAAGATCGCTTGTTTGCAGAATGGTAATCGTCTGCTTTACCGATGTATTTATCAATGGGATGGCTCCTGTCAATTATGGAATGTTGTTGTTATTGATTCTTCTACCTACTATATCAAACAATTCCAAGATGCTTCAAGGCAATTGCAGTACCCTGCTTGGAGCTAATTTCATCCCTGTCATCATATGTAATATACATACATTTTAAAACACAATAACTAACGTGAATGTAACGTGTTAATCATAAATTTATAAATTATTTACTGTCCTGTTGGATATATTATGCTATAGTAGAGGCAGCTTGTATTTTACAATTAACAGGAGGTCAAAAAGACATGTTTAAAAAATTTGCATCCTTAAGCCTGACGCTGGTTCTTACCGCGGGAATCGCAGCAGCTTGTGGACAGACAGCAGCACCGACGCCAGCAGCACCTGCTCCTGCGACTCCAGCTCCAGCAGCAACACCTGCTCCTACTCCAGCACCGACAGCCAAAGGGTATGCACCTAAAGAATTAAATGTACAATTCGTACCTTCCCAAAGCGCTGAAACGTTGGAAGCCAAAGCAAAGCCGCTTGAAAAGCTGCTTGGCGACAAGCTCGGTATTCCAGTAAAGGTAACAATCTCCACTAACTATAACACGATCATCGAAGCTATGGCTTCCAAAAAAGTAGATATCGGCTTCTTGCCTCCTACGGGCTACGTGTTGGCTCATGACGATAAAAAAGCTGCTGATCTGCTGCTTCAAGCCCAACGTTATGGTGTTAACGACGAAACTGGACAAGAAGACAAATCCAAGCTTGTTGATTCCTACAAATCCATGATTATCGTCAAAAAAGATTCCCCAATCAAAACGATTGAAGATCTGAAAGGCAAAAAAATCGCATGGCAGGATGTAACATCATCCGCTGGTTATATTTATCCAGGTCTTGAATTGAAGAAGAAAAACATCGACCCTGATAAAGACGTTAAAGGTATTGTCGTAAAGGGCCACGATAAAGGCGTTCTAGCTGTATTGAATGATGAAGTTGACGCAGCGGCTGTGTTCCAGGATGCTCGCTTGAACGTTGTTAAGGATGTTCCGGACGTATTCGAAAAAACTCGCGTGCTGTTCTTCACAACTCCGATCCCTAATGATACCATCGCTGTTCGTACGGACATGAGCGATGAATGGCGCAAGAAAATTTCCGATGCTTTCATTGCTATCGGTCAAGACCCACAAGGCCAACAAATCATCTATGAAGTGTATTCCCACCGCGGGTATACAACATCGGATGACAGCAAATTCAATGTTGTTCGTGATGCTAACAAGCAAATGGGCGGCAAATAAGCATTTCGATCATCAAGCAACAAAAAGACCGTATCCGCAGGAATTTCCTGTGAGATACGGTCTTTTTGTTGCTCCATTATTAAGGAGTATCCTAACAGAACAGCAGCGCGGTAAGAAGTAATTACCGCGCCTCGTCCTCCATTAAATAATACGTTTACGAATATAGCCTGAAATCAGATCAATGATCGTCACCATCACGATAACACCCAATAAAATAATGCCGACACGAGGCCAACTTCGAGCCTCCAGTGCAAATATAAGCGGAGTCCCGATACCACCAGCCCCAATTACACCAAGGATCGCTGCAGAACGGATATTGATTTCAAAGCGATATAAAGCGAAAGAGAGGAAGTCTGGCATAACCTGCGGAATCACGGCAAACCATAACGTCTGCAGCTTGTTGGCACCACATGCGGTCAACGCTTCTGTTGGACCATGATCCAAATTTTCAATCGCTTCCGAGTACAGTTTACCAAGCATCCCGATCGAGTGTACGCCGAGTGCTAATGAACCTGCGTAAGAGCCGGGGCCTACAGCTTTAATAAATATAATAGCCATCACAACCTCGGGGAATGTACGGATCGCGCTCAGCATAAACTTGCCGCTGCTCGTAGCCCATTTTGCCTTCCCCTTCGCACTAGCAGCCCAGAAAGCAAACGGTATACAGAGCACTGCCGAAATCACGGTACCCAGCACGGCTATCGCGGCAGTTTCCAGCAGACCACGAAGCAGATCCTCGCCCTCAGGTAAATAAACGAAATTCCAATCCGGATGCAGCAGCCCCCGCAGTATGGCCATGGACACCTGGCCTGCTGTCGCTTTAATTCCACTGAACTCCAGTCCGGAAAATCCCCATACAATTAAAATAATCGTCACTAACCATATTGCCCAGTAGCGAATGCGACGGCCAACACTTGCTTTCATCGTCTCTGGCTTCATAACAGCTTCTCCCGTAACTTCGTACTCACATAATCAATGATCAACACGACCACAAATATTAGTAATATGATCGTTGATGCCTGATCATATCTCAGACGATCCAAAGCGCGCTGCAGCAGCAATCCAATACCACCGGCCCCTACAAACCCGAGAATGGTAGCAGCACGCACATTAACTTCAAATGTATAAAGCACAAATCCAGCGAACTGTGCGGTAACCTGAGGCAGCACACCGAATCGAATCCACTGCAGCTTATTCGCGCCAACCGCTGTCATAGCTTCCGGAGGCCCCGGATCAATAGACTCAATAGACTCATAAGTAAGCTTGGATACCAGTCCAAATGAGAAAAAGGCAAGCGCTATTGTTCCCGCCAATGCGCCATATCCGACGATAGCCGCGAAGACACCTGCATACATCAGGTCAGGAATCGTGCGGACAAAGTTCAAAATAAAGCGGGCAGCAGCGCTTAAAACCGGTACACGGGTTACATTGCGAGCGGCCAGGAACGAAATCGGAATCGCAATTAATGAACCGACAACCGTACCGACAATCGCCATGCGAATCGTTTCCAGCATCGGCCCCCAGCCCGTGCTAAAGTAACTCCAATTGGGCGGGTACATTTCGACGAACAGCTTGCCCATTTCCGGAATACCTTCTATAAGCTCGGGTATCGAAACATTGGTCTTGTACGCACTGGCACCCAGGAGTATAAGTAGCATAATAATGGAAAGATTCCTTTTTAATGATGAAGACTTCTGTAAAGCAGCGTTTTTACCCTTGGATGGCGACATCAGGCGTCTCCCCCCAGCAGCTCATCCTTCTTAATTTCGCGACCATAAATTTCTGAAAAACGTTCGTCGGTCGCTTCCGAAACCGGACCATCAAAAACGACAGAGCCTGCACGCAAGCCTATGATTCGCGTCGCATATTCACGGGCAAGATCAATAAAGTGAAGGTTGACAATCGTCGTGATCCCCAAATCCTGATTGATTCGTTTCAAATCATCCATAACCTGTCGTGTTGTTAATGGGTCCAAGGAAGCCACAGGCTCATCCGCCAAAATAATCTTGGCTTCCTGCGCCAGGGCGCGGGCAATCGAAACACGCTGCTGCTGGCCACCGGACAGCTCATCGGCACGTGCGTAAGCTTTTTCGCGAATATTCACCCGTTCCAGTGCCGTTAAAGACAGTTCAATATCCTCCTGCGGGAACAACCCCAGCAACGTCCGCAGCGTAGAATGATAGCCTACACGACCGGACAGCACGTTCCGTAATACAGAGACACGTTTCACCAAATTAAAGCTTTGAAAGATCATTCCGATGTTTCGACGCATACGTCGAAGCTGTACACCACGTGCTGCCGTAATCGAATTTCCATCAATCAATATCTGACCATCGGTTATTTCATGAAGGCGATTCACGGAACGCAGGAGCGTTGACTTGCCTGCCCCCGACAAGCCTACTATAACAACGAATTCTCCCGGATGAATGGTTAAGTTAATGTTATTCAAGCCGACGGTGCCATTGTTATACACTTTGGAAACATTTTGAAATTGAATCATGGGCTCTCCGTTTCTCCTCTCAAGATCAAACAAGCTAATTCGTAATGATTCGACATCAAATACACTTTTCCTCTTCTCCAAGCATGATCTATACAAAACCTTTATACAACCCATAATTTTATCAGATTTTGGCCATTTCCGATATGCTAATTTGTACCAAATGCCTATAACACAAGCAGCCAGAAAGAGCCCCAGATAACCTTAAGGTAACTAGCTGATGTCAAGCACAGTTCTTCCTAAATCAAATTGCTTTCTTTATAATGAATACAAGCCTAATCGAAGGAGAGATTTAACTATGAAATATCGCAAGCTTGGAAAAAACGGTCCGGAGATATCGGTTATCGGCTTTGGCTCCTGGGCAATTGGAGGGGCTGGCTGGGCTAGCGGATGGGGCGATCAGGATGATCAGCTCTCTCACGACAGCGTTCGCGCGGCACTCGATGCAGGCGTTACCTTTTATGATACAGCTGCTGTGTACGGTCTCGGATACTCTGAAGAAATTATCGGTAAAGCGCTTAAAGGAGATCGGGATAAGGTCATTCTCGCAACAAAGTGCGGTCTGGTTTGGGATGAACAAAAAAATGTTTCCAAAAATGGCACCTACGATTCTGTCATTCGTGAAGCAGAAGCTTCTCTCCAAAGGCTCGGTACCGACTATATCGACTTATACCAAATGCATTGGCCGGATACAGATACCAAAGCTCCAGCCGAGGAAACGATGCGGGCCATGGACAAGCTTATTCAAGACGGCAAGGTTCGTTATGCCGGAGTGAGCAACTATGATGTGCCATTGTTGGAGCAATCGCTGGCTGTCCGTCATGTGGACTCATTGCAGCCTCCATATTCAATTTTGAGACCCAAGGCTGAGCAGGAGCTGCTGCCTTATTGTCAGGAAAAGGGGATTGGCGTTGTTGGATACAGCTCGCTCACCTCTGGACTTCTGTCAGGCAATTATACGTATGATACCAAATTTGAAGCAAATGACTGGCGTTCACGCAATGCCGCCCATACAGGCGAGAATCTGAGGAAAAACGTTGACCGAGCAGACAAATTGAAGCTGGTCGCTTCCCGCTATGATCTTACCCTTCCACAACTAGCCATCGCTTATGTATTGGCTCATCCGGCACTTACCAGTGCGATTGTAGGAGTACGCAAGCCAAGTCATATATTAAGCGTTCTGCCGGCGGTTGATGTGGCCTTGGACGAAGCAACCTTGGCAGAAATACGCGCCATTGCGGCCGAATAATGCTTACGAAGTGAATTTTCTACGAAAACTTAATGTTTATGCTTACGATGTCAGTTTTCTACGAAAACTTTAAGGAGGAATTTCTCATGAAATACAGACAATTAGGAAATACCGATATTCAGGTTTCCGAAGTGACATTCGGATGCTGGGAGCTGGGCGGAGGACAATGGGATAAGCAGAGCGATGAAACCAATATTAGTGCGATTCAAAAAGCTTTTGAGCTGGGCATCCATACGTTTGATACAGCCGAAGGCTACGGACAAGGGCATTCCGAGGAAATCGTCGGACTGGCTCTTGAAGGTAAACGTAAAGACTGCATTATTGCTACCAAGGTATCACCAAGTCATCTGAAGCCTGCTGATGTGCGTTCTTCGGCAGAAACCAGCCTGAAGCGCTTACGTGTCGACTATGTGGATATCTATTACATTCACTGGCCAAATAAGGAAATCCCTCTGGCTGATACGTTATCCGAATTGAACAAGCTTAAGGATGAGGGTCTGATTCGTGCGATTGGTGCGTCCAACTTCTCCATCGACCTGCTCAAAGAAGCGAGCAACTACGCGCGTATTGATGTCATTCAGCCTGAATACAGCTTGCTTCACCGCGGAATTGAACCTGAGATTATCCCTTATTGTCAGGAACATCATATTGGTATCATGAGCTACAGCTCGATTGCCAAAGGCATCCTGACCGGTGCTTTTCACAATGGCAAGGCCACTGTCAAGGAAACCGATTTCCGTAACAACAGAAGATTGTTCCTGCCGGAGCATCTGGAAAAGGAACAGCCTTTGATTGATCTGTTGAAGCAAATCGCTGAGACAAAGCAAGTGACGTTATCGGAAATTGCCATCAGCTGGCTGCTGCACCAGCCAGCATTAACTTCTGCTATCGTCGGTACACAAAATGAAAAACATTTGGCCGAAAACACGCGTGCTATCGACGTTACCCTGACGGCCGATGAGTTGAAGCAGCTGGGTCAGATCAGTTCAGAGGTGCTTTCAGGAATTGATGGATAGCTAAACTACAAAACGATTTTTTAAAACCCCGGCACCCATTTATGGATGTCGGGGCTATTTATACCCGAAGCCAGCCTAGGATTCCTAATCAATTCCTGCGTTCGCGCATTCCTTGTTTTTTATTGATTAATCAATAACAAAACTTTAAATATTTATTCCTTTTTTAGGCTGTTGTAAGGAATGAATGGTCGCAGCAATGCCTTCCTCGAATGTAGTCGCCGGAATCGGACCGATCAGCCGCTCATATTTCTCTCCGCTGAGAAGCAGTGGTTCCTCGGTCAAATACAGCATCTCCACTACCTCCTTCATGACGGGAACGAACACGCCGAGCAGAGACAGGCCTACGCTTCCCAACGTTATGACAGGCTTGTTGGTTGTGCTCACCTTCTGGGCTATTCGAACGATTTCCTGACCAGAAATGATACCGGATCCGGGAATATGCCAATTTTGGCCATAAGCAAAATCTTTACCGGCAAGCTCGACGATCATGACCGCCGCGTCCGGCAAATATACGAATTCACGGGGAATGTGCTTGTTGCCGATATAAAACGCCATTTTGCCTGCCGCTATGGCTTCGAGTGTAGATCCAAGATATGAAGCTTCATTCGCCGTTGGCCCGTAATAATCGGGAAGCCGTACAATCATCACCTGCGCATGATTCCATCTATCGCTGAACAGCATCTGCTCAAACGCCAGCCGGACCTTGCCTTTCTTCGTGTGCGGCTGCTTCGGATGTTCCTCGGTTACTTTGTCCATCTGCCGTTTTCCGTATGGATAAATGCCATCTACGGCGACGACTTTAAGGCTAAGCCGATTGGCAGCTTCCATAATCGCTTCACCAAGTGGAATCAATTTGCTGTGCATCTCGTTGTACGGTACGTTCGCGCAGTGAAATAAAACATCCACTCCTTTTGACGCGGCTGCAATATCGTCGGACTGGAAAGCATCGCCAACGGCCAGCGATAAATGAGCCGGATTGCCAAGACGTGCCGCCAATTGCTCCAGCTTGACCCGGGACCGTCCAAAAGCGATCGTATCAATACCCCGTTTGACCAGCTCTGCCGTCACAACCGCACCTGTTCCTCCTGTTGCACCTACCACGATTGCTTTTTTCATTTTCATCAGCCTCTTTTCTTTTTTGTTATTGATCAATCACTAACTTGATAATAATATACCAATTAGTTATTGATTAGTCAATAACTAATTTAAAGGAGTTGTATGACCAACTCACTCCTCCATCAATTCGGGCAAGCCTACTGCCATTGAAATATTGCACAGCATTCCTCTCGCGAGAAAAATAAGCGTTCGCTTTTCAGGGTTATGAATTCCTGCACTGCGAAAAGCCTCCAGCACAATATGACGGACTTCCCGAAATCCACTACGCATTGACTCCCGAATGGCTTCTTCTTGAATTGTCAGCGCCTGCATTTGGAGAAGCGTCTCATTCTGATAAGATTTCAATATATCCTCATATGCTCCGCTCAGATTGGTTTCCAGCCGTTCTGGTGATGAAGAATCCACCACAAGTCGGAAGGAATCGATAATCCTCGTCCACGATACCTCCAGCGCGGCTAGCAGCAAAGCTTCCTTGGTCGCAAAAAAGCGAAAAATATAAGGCTGAGATATATTCGCCCGCTGTGCAACCTGCGCTGTAGTCGCCCGGTAATACCCGATTTCGGCAAATACTTCGATTGCAGCTGATATAATTTCTGTCCTGCGATTAACAGAGGTCGTATCATTTTTGACCATAGCAATCCCACCCTTCAAAATGTTAGTGATTAATCAATAGCAATTTGAGTATAACTGAAATGAAATCGTGACGCAAATCACGACGTCTTGGAAGCTGTATCAGATCGTTGCCACAAGCCCTCACTGCCAATACGAATCACCTCTCCGCACGAAAGGAATAGCAGCGCGGAAAGGTGCATCGGGAGACATGGACTGGCGATATCGGATTACTCCTGTAAAATATTCATAAGCTTTAAAATAAACACCAACCCGGATTCCGCTTGACCGATCCCGGAAAAATAAACCGTTTGTTGATCATTTGAATGATCAGGAGGATCTTGAATGGCGGAGAAGGATGTTACCTGATTGACCCTATCTACGATAATTCCGACCATTTCACCCATAAAATTGACAACGACGATTCGGGTCAGCTTGGTGTTATCCTCCTCCGGGAGGCCAAAGCGGGCTCTCAGGCTGATAATAGAAATGATCTTGCCTCTCAAATTAATAACACCTTTAATATACGAACTCGTATTAGGAATACAAGTAATGGTCTGCATCTTAATGATCTCATGAATATCATCAATTTTTAATGCGTATTTTTCATTTCCGATCCCAACCTCGATATATTGATCCTGGTGGGTTGTTTTCAATTCGTTCACCTTCTTACCTACTTGATTTTAAACATTTCGACTGCAATATTGAGTTCCTCTGCCAGCATGGCTAATGATTGAGCTGCCGAGGCGGTTTCCTCACTGCTGGCTGCCGCCTCCTCAGTAGCCGCGGAAATACTTTCTATGGAAAGCAAAACCTCGGAGGTTTGAGCAGCCTGCTGCTCGCTGGCAGCGGCAATTTCCGACACTTTATTCGCGGAATCGTTGACCATGTACACGATACTTTCGAAGGACTCTCCGGTTTTTTGCGAGGACACTACACCTTGATTAACTGCCGAGATGCTTAGCAAGGTATTTTTTTGCATGCCTTTAATAATCGCTGTTATTTGCTTGGTTGCTTCACTGCTGCGCTCTGCAAGCTTGCGCACTTCGTCTGCTACGACGGCAAAACCTCTGCCCTGATCCCCTGCCCTAGCCGCTTCGATCGCTGCATTCAAGGCAAGCAAATTCGTCTGATCGGCAATATCGTCAATGACTTCAATGATTTCACCAATTTTATTCGAATCTTCCTCCAGCCGCGCCATCTGCTCGTTAGCCGAGTTCATTCCTTCAATAGATGAACGCAGCACTTTGCCGCCCTCCTGGGCAAGCTCCATCGTATTGTTTGATAACTCAGCTGCCTGCTCGGCTCCTTTGGCTACAGACGTAATCGCCATGGACAGCTCTCTGAACAGTTCATTGATCGTTTGCGCGGAGCTAGCCTGATTGGCGCTGCCGCTGGCTATTTCCTCGGTGCTGGCCGAAATCTGCTGCGCAGCTGCTGAAAGATTTTGTGAGGATATGAGTACGGTACTAATAATTGCAGTTATGCTGGCCGACATTTTGTTAAATGCAATTGCCATATCACCAATTTCATCCCGGTTTTTGATGGAAAGCGAGTCGCCAGTCAGATCTCCATTCGCAATTCTTTCCGCGGATTTCGCCACTTCCATAATAGGCAGCGATATTTGACGGCTGATGTAAAAAGCAACACCGATTCCGGCGATAACGGCTAAGATACTTAGTGTCAACAACCAGAACAGTGTGGAGTTGACCTTTTTGGAATTATCCTCATTACCTTTATCCAGCGTATCCTGCTGCAGCTGAATTAAATTTTTAGCAGCTTGGGTTATTTTATCAACGACAGGACCTGCCTGTGTCTCGGAAATTTTCAAAGCCTCGTCCAAGTTGTTTTGTTTCTTTAACTGAATTGACTGACTGCCGATCTGGTTATATTGTGATTCCAGCTGATCCAGCTGAGACAAATATTGTACACCCTCAGCCGAAACCACTATTTTATTAAGTTTGGCACTGTTTTTTTTGAATTGCTCCTTAGCCGTTTCCCAATTCTGAATATACTTGTCATCGCCTATTAATAAATAACTGCGAATCATGATTTGTTCATCTCTTACGGCTATCAGCATGTCTTTGGTCAAACTTACTTTGTAGGCACGGTTATCGATCAGATCCCCATAGGATTCATCAATTGTACTCATTTGATAATAACTGATGCTGGCGATTCCAGCCAAAAGGAGCAAAATTGCAAAGAAACCACTGTAAAGCTTTTTAGAAACTGTCATTTTCATCGTACAGTCACTCTCCCCGAGTTGTTATCTATGTATTGTCTGTTCGTTCTTTAATGCGACGTCAGGCAGGCTTAACAGTTTATGTACCAAATGCTTGTCGAATTGTCGATCACTTTGTAATAAAAGCTCATCTTTGGCCTCTTTAAGGGACAGCCGTTTGCGATAAGGACGGTCGGACAGCATACAATCCAAGGAGTCGATAATCGAGCACCACCTGGCCAGCAGTGGAATTTGTTCGCCGCTAAGCCCGTAGGGATAACCGGTTCCGTTCCAGCGTTCATGATGATAAGCGATGATCTCGATAATTTCCTGATCTATGGCAGCATACGCCTGCAGCATCTCCTTGCCCAGAGAGGGATGACGCTTCATCGTTTCCCATTCATCCGATTCAAGACTTGTCGATTTGATCAACACGTTCTGCGGTATCCCGATCTTGCCGATATCATGCAAATAGCAGCCTATAACCAGATGATCCGTCATGCGTTTATCAAAACCAAAACGAGAAGCTACGTACTCAGCCAACTTTCCCACACGTACACTGTGCTCGTAGGTATCCACATCCTTTTCCTTCAGTTGCATTAATGATTTCATCATGAAATGCGCCTGCACGCGATGCTCCTCCTTTCGTATTAGCAAAAAAAGATAGAACCCTCCATAGGAAAAGGAAATTCCATCTACAGATATCCTAAATTTACAAATAAATCATTTATTTGCATTTCTCCTTTCGGTTCAACATGCTAAACTAAAGTTCGTACAATTTGCGTTGTTCGCATAATAAGGAGGCACAATATGCGCCCACAAACGGTTTCACCGGTACTTGCAACTCTCGGGGAACACAATGAAACCTACACTGATGATCAAATCCTTAATATGTTTATAGCAGCATGTCATCGTTCCACCTACACCATTAGAAATTACCGGATTGCTATTAACAAATTTCGGGCCTTCATCGGCAACAAGTCACTGCGAGATGTAACCTGGAGAGAAATCGAGGTGTATAAACTTGGGTTAATTCAAGGCTATTTTAGTAAAAACAATAGTCCCCAAGCTCCCGCAACAGTTGCAGTTTATATAGCTCCTGTGCGCTCTCTATATAAATGGGGCAGTGATCCGAACATCAATATTTTCACAAAAAATCCGACCACCTCTGTCCGTATCCCAAAAGTATCCGTTACCAGCAGAAATCATTATTTGACGAAAAATGAAGTCGTTTGCCTGATCCAGCAGCTGCAGCGGCAAGGATTACGCAACTACATGATTGGATTAACACTTGTATTCCTCGGTTTGCGTGTGTCTGAATTAATTGCTATCGAAAGTGGGCATTTTCATTCCGATCCAGAGGAGTCATCCATGTGGCTGACGGTTTACGGTAAGGGAGGCAAGGAGCGAGAAGTCAAGGTCCCGCCGATGCTGTGGAGACTTCTCGAACCCTATATTCAAAATTTAAAGCAAAATGAAGATGAACAGGATCAACGAATTTTCCCGATAACCGTAAGAGCTGTTGAAAAAATGATCCAAAAAGCACGTGAACAGTGGGGATTGGACAAAAAGGTAACTCCCCATTGGCTTAGACACACCAACGCCACCCTGGCGCTTCTTCGCGGCGCTTCACTCCAGCAGGTTCAGGAATCACTTGGTCATACCCATATCAATACGACACAACGTTACTTGCACACCGTTCAGCAAATTAAAAAAGCTGCCCCCGATTATGTCGAGGACAGCTTAAAAGACCATATTTAGGTATATATTCCTGCTTCTTAATAAAAATGATATTGTTATTTTGGATATAATTAACTATACTACTAGTGACTATACCAAAATTCAGTATCATTTTTTGTCGAAATTTTACGAACAACGCAAATTGTACGAACTTTAGTATCTCCAGCAATTCGTAAACTCCTTATCCCCTTTCCTAAGAAGTTTCACTACTCATTACTTATCAGAATCAACCCCATTAATCAAGCTCCTTTTATTCCCATACGATCCCCTAATAGAACCGATTGTATTACCAAAAAGGGACTACCGCCGTTATCAAATACGTGCCAGGCACCAATAAAACCTGGGCAAGCACCGTACCAAAAAAACGCGAGAACATCAGCAGTCCATACATTTTGTTAATTTGCGCCAAGCTTTCGTTGCCGCTCATAGCCCTGTCCGTCATCAGTGCGACTTGCGGGTCGACCAGTATCGTCATCAGAATGGTAGCAACCCCATTGATCAAGCCGGACGATTGTGACGCCGTCACGCTGTATTCAGGTAATAAAAAGGAAGCATACAATGCTGCCAGGACGCCAACCGTGTAGATTCCGGTTACCAGCATGTTCAGAATAAGCAGCCGTTTCGGTACACCGCCGATTCGCAGTCTCGACAGCATCGCCCAGCTGGGCATTTGCACATGTCTTCGAACGACCTTAAGCTTGCGAATCGAAACCGATTCGCGAAGCAGCCTCGGGAGCGAACCCGTTTCCTCCAGACGGCTGATCAGACTGACAGACAGCCGGATCGCTGTCGGTATGAATACAATCGCAAACAAAGTTCCGAGCGAAGCAGCGGCAATGAAAATATGAAGTTGAGCCTCCAAAGAGTATTCCGCATGAAGCTTGGCATAATCCACGATTTTACCCATCATGGGGGCCTGGGCCAAATTCGAGGTTCTCGATACAAGCACAATCATCCCGGTTAGCGATAGCGCAACGGCCAGCTTTCCTGTTCTAACCCCGGCCAGACGTATGCCGTAAGACAAGGTTTCCACAGCATGAATGATAAAAGTCAGGATCGATATGATCAACACTTTTTCAATCATAAAGCCTCCGCTTGACCATGCTCGCGCTGCAGCTCGATGTGGAGCTGATCCAAATATTGGCACAGCACTTGAATTACCTCTTCCGTCCACTCATTCTGATGCAGTATACTGTAAGAGTCGGCTGCTTCACTGAGCTGATGCACCTGATCGCAGCCAACGGTCTGAGCAACCCCTTTGAGTGTATGCACAAACAGGTATATATGCTCACCGATCTGCTGGTTTGACAGCTGCTGCTGATTCCACAGCTCCATGTCTGCTCTAAGTGCGGCCTCACGCTCCAAGGCATCTGTTACAAATATCCTGCGTGCTTTGACTATAATTGCCTGCATACGCTGTTCTCTGCTACTATCAGCCATGTCGAATCATCCCTTCATCTAATAAGGAAGTGACCCAAAGCATGAACAAACAAATTGCTCTCATTGACGACAGCTCCCCTTTTTGCTTGCTAGTCAGACAAATTTTCGAACATCGATATGATATAGACACCTTTTCCACGGCCAACGATTTCCTTGTGCTGATTTCTCGTATCACGCATTATGATCTCATTCTGCTTGATATTAATCTCCCCGGTATGAATGGCCTTGAGGCTTTGACAAAATTAAAATCTACACCGGAAACGGCAGCTATCCCGATTCTCTTACTGACTGGCGACGCGCGTCGTGACACCGTTGTACGCGGTATCAAGCTGGGTGCGCATGATTATATGTCCAAGCCTATAGATCCGCTTCTGTTGGAGGAACGGGTAATTGAGCTATTGGGAGACACGCTCTAGTACTTATATATGCATGTCCTTCTTCATACATACAGCCGAGCGCGTCAGCGAAAATATTAATTTCGCTGACGCGCTCGGCTATAGATATTTCTTTGAAGCATGAAGATGAAGGCCGGCAGCTGCCTGGAATTCGTTAGCTGGCAATATCACGCTTGGTGAAAAATAACCAGGAAACCCCATAGAACACAACCCAATAAGCAACAAGCATGGAAATTGAAAAGCCAAGCGACATGCCTTCCACCAACGGCTTCCCGCCGGATTGGTAGATGGATAAGTCCGTGTTGGCAAACAGCAAATATTTAACCCAGGTATATTTGAATTGCGCCAGAATAAAAATCAATCCGGAAGAAGTCACGAACATCAACAAAAAAGATAATCCGATAGCAAGCGAGCTGCTGCGAAAAGCGGCTGATATCATAAAGGCCAAAGTAATCGACATCAGCAGATCAATACCTTTGAATCCATAAGTTTTCAATATATCTGTAAACGTCTCCTGCTCAGGTATCATCCCTCCGAGACCAAAAAATATCAATCCGACAAAATAGGAGGCGATCAATAGAACCAGCAGCAATGTGATTAAAAAAAGCACAACAGATATATATTTGGACGCTAACACCTTGGATCTAGTAGCAGGCCGGATCAGCAGCAGTTTAATGGTACCCCAGGTAAACTCCGAGGCTACGATGTCACCAGCTACAATGACCGCAAAAATGAATACCAGTGTGGATAGTCCTGTACTCATTGATACGAATGAGATCATGCTGTTAAGACCCGTTTCTACCACGTATTTGAGCATGACGGCCCATAATACGACAACCAATACCAAGATCGCAAGCATAATCCATGTACGTGCCCTGCTGTATATTTTCATTTGCTCATTTTGGATGAGGCTGAGAAAGTTAGACAATTTGATTCCCCCTAGTAATTTCAAGGAATTGATCTTCCAGCGATTTGTTTTGTGTTCGGATTCCGTATACGCGCACGCCCGCGCTAACTAACCGGGCATTCAGCTCGGCAATCTCTTCTCGTTCACTGGTCAGGCTCACAGTCAAGATGCCATCCGCCTGCTGCACAACCGCTTGTTCACCGACAAACTCTGCTGCCGCTCTGGCCGCTGCTTGAAGATGATCCACATCGAATTGAACCTCAAGACGTCCGGCCTCAGCTTGCATTTCCTTGAAGGACCGCACATCCAGCAGCTTGCCATTCTGAATGATCGCCACCCGATCACACATCAGCTCCATTTCGGAGAGTAAGTGGCTGGATACGATAACAGCGAGGCCTTCTTCTCTGGAAAGCTTCCGCAAATAATCACGCAGCTCGCGAATTCCCTCCGGGTCAAGACCATTCGTAGGCTCGTCCAGTATTAATACGGAGGGCCGATGCAATATAGCCTGTGCCACACCAAGCCGCTGACGCATACCAAGCGAGTAAGTTTTTACTTTATCATGAATCCGGTGATCCAGCTTTACCAGAGCAATCACTTCGTTCATGCGTTCCTCGGTAATCCCTGGAATCATTCGGGCATAATGCTGTAAATTTTGATATCCGCTCAAAAACTTATAAAATTCGGGGTTTTCAACAATAGCTCCAACATGCCGCATCGCTTGCTCAAATTGGTTTTTAATATTGTGGCTGCTAACAAGTATTTCACCCTCGGTCATGGACATCAGTCCAACAATCATCCGAATGGTTGTTGTTTTGCCTGCTCCATTAGGTCCCAGGAAACCGAACACCTCACCAGGGTGCACATCAAATGACAAGCGATCGATAATAGTTTTGGAGCCGATCCGCTTGGTCACATTACGAAGCTGTACGATACTATTTGATTCCATGAGTCCTCCAAATTAAATAAGGATAGGGTAACTTTTCAGGAAAAGTATACCATACCCTTTATTCTATACCAACCTATGTATTCAGATACTATGCATTCTCGTAGTATTGAGCCAAAGTTACTATCATGCTGCCCATCCGTTCTTCAACGGGAGCAATCACGCGTTCCACACCTTCATCTCTAAGCGCCTCCGCCGTTACCTTGCCTACCGCAACTGCAACGGTCTTCTCGCGAAATGCTGCCAGCAAGCCTTCAGCCTGCCCTTGTTCGCGGGCATATGCCATCATAAACCGTACCTGCGGTGTACTTGTGAAGGTCACAGCGTCCACGGAGCCTGTAATCATTTCCGACATCAATTGATCCAGCACAGCCAAATCCGGCGGAACATGAATATAAGGAAGAATTTCATAATAATCAGCCTGCTGCTGCCTCAGCCATTCCACAAGCCTCGGCGCGTGATCGCCATAAAGCTGCAGCGCCACCCGCCGATTCTGGAGGTCATAGGGTTGGAGTGCACGAAGGATGCCAACGGTTGTACCATCATCATCGCGAACGGTAGGCACAAGCCCGAGGGTTTTCAAGTACTTTACCGTCTTATAGCCTCTGGCTGCGATCTGTGTCTGTTGAAGTCTTTCAACAAAGGCATCAGCAAGAGACATCCGTTCAGCAGCCTGGTACAGCATCTCCGTGCCTACGCCCGTGGTCAGTATGATCCAGTCCACGCCTTCTTCGATCAGCCTTCTTACTTCCGCCTCAACTTTATGGTCCTCAACTGCAACCGTCCCTTGAGCCGGGCGAACCAATGGAATACCACCCATCTTTTCTACAATAATGCTTAACTCTGAAGCCTTGCGCGGCCCAGTGATAGCAATTCTTTTGCCTTCCAGTCTGCGCATAATGGTGTGCCTCCGATAAATAGCTTAGTGGATGTCTTTTTTCTTAAAGCGTCCGCCTTTGACATCATGTATATTGCCTACAGCCAGAAAGGCTGTCGGATCATAGTTTTCTACGATTGATTTCATCTTGGCTTCTTCCAATCGGGTAATGACGCAAAAGATCACACGTTTTTCCCCGCCTGTGAAGCCTCCTTCTCCATCCAAATAGGTAACTCCACGTCCCAAACGACTTAATATCGCATCGCCAATATCGCGGTAATTGTCACTGATAATCCATACAGCCTTCGATTCATCGAAGCCTTCGATTG
Source organism: Paenibacillus periandrae (assembly GCF_022458865.1). Lineage (GTDB taxonomy): Bacteria > Bacillota > Bacilli > Paenibacillales > NBRC-103111 > Paenibacillus_S > Paenibacillus_S periandrae. The sequence continues at coordinate 61,637 of NZ_JAJNMU010000031.1, forward strand.
TAATATCAATCATTTTGAAAGCTATGTAATAAGCAATTAATGAATACATCGCATGATCCCAGCCAAATACGAAGCCCGCGCTGGCAAGAATAAATAAATTGAAGAACATCACGATCTCGCCTACAGAAAATGGCGATTTTTTATTCAGCAGGATAGCTACAATTTCCGTTCCATCCAGTGAACCTCCATAACGGATAACCATCCCGACACCAACACCCAGTATGATACCTCCAAAAACTGCCGCTAGAAGCGGATCAATCGTAAATGCCGGCACCGGATGCAGCAATGTGGTACCTACAGACATGATCAGAACACCAATGAGGGTCGATAACGCAAACGTTTTACCAATTTGCTTGTAGCCCAGAAAAAAGAAAGGAAGGTTAAGAATAAAGAGGAAGACACCCAGAGGAAGTGAAGTCAAATGGGACAAAATAATGGATATACCGACAACCCCACCGTCGATAATATTGTTCGGGACAAGAAAAATTTCCAGACCAACAGAAACTAAGCCTGCCCCGATCAAGAGGAATATAAAACGCTTAGCGACCTGGATCCTTGTTGCCCTCGAATGTTGAGGGTTTGGAAGATCCGAGCTTGGAACAAGTTTTGCTGACATGGTCATCGCCTCCTTCAGTATGATTTTCATTCAAACCAAATTCCATCGATATCTCTCGAATAATCAAATCGGTAGCCGATAGCTGACCGCAGATAAATTCTTTGGATATTTCCAAGCCCTGCATCTCAAGTTGTGCCGTTAAAGCCTCCTTGCGTACCTGCAGTCGTTCCAGGTAGTGCTCAATCTTGGATTTACGATAAGTTTCCGCCATGCTTAAACCCTCCCGTAATTCCATTGTTTAATATATATATTGTATTCAAATGTATACAAAAAATCAATTTTTTTCTCATGTCATGTTCTTCTGGCAGATCGGGCAACCTATCTTTAATTCTCTAAAAAGGGGCTGACCGTTTTATGAAGGGCTTACCTATCCGGTTGATGATATCGATTACTGCTGTATTCGTTGGCGTTTCCTTAATCATGTCTGTGGCAGGCTGCGGAAAAAAATCAGAACAACAAAGCGGAAACCAGCAAAAGGCCCAGGGACAGCAGCAATCAGGTAAACCAATCGACTCTGCACTCAAGGAACAAATGAACATGTATAAGGATATTAAGCAATATGAATTTCAGGAATCCGAAAAGGTTCGCAAATCCAATAAGGAGCAGCTAAAAAAACTGCAGAAGGATCAGTCAGGATCGAAATCCCAGTCAAGTGGTTCGTCGCAAAAGCAGAAAGGCGCTTCAAAGGATGCTTCGAAGGAACAAAAGAGTTCAACCAATCAATCTTCTAAAGACACTTCCAAGGATAAAGGGAAGTAAAGTAAAGCTCCTGCTTCCTTCGCAGCCTTGACGTCTCAACCACACCGATATCCGAGGTCTTACTGGAAATCTGCTGCTATTTCCGCTACTCTTAGTAGATACGGATTTCAAGGGAGGACCTATTTATCATGAAGCCGATTCTCGAAGTGGACGGCATTACCGGCGGTTACAGCCGCCTTCAGCCTGTACTGCATAACCTCAGCTTTCATGTGCAGCCAGGGGAAATGATCGGCTTGATCGGGCTGAACGGAGCAGGAAAAAGCACGACTATCAAGCATATCCTCGGATTAATGATGCCCCATCAAGGGGAGATTCGTCTGAATGGTCAGACCTTGGCCGCATCTCAGGAAAAGTACCGGCAAACGTTTGCCTATGTGCCAGAAAGCCCTTTATTATACGAAGAATTGAATGTTCGGGAGCATATGGAGCTAACCGCTATGGCCTATGGACTGGATAAAGCTACCTATGAGGAACGCGCTGGCGTGCTGCTCAAGCAATTTCAGATGGATGCTTATCAGGAGCGACTATCCTCCCACCTGTCCAAAGGCATGCGCCAAAAAGTGATGATTCTGTGCGCATTCCTCGTACAGCCGGAGCTGTATATTATTGATGAGCCCTTTCTTGGATTGGATCCCCTCAGCATGCGATCTCTGCTGGAGCTATTGGTCAGTGTTAAACAAAGCGGTGCCTCGATTCTCATCAGCTCTCATATTCTGGCTACCATTGAACGTTATTGCGACCGTTTTCTCGTCCTGCATCAAGGCAAGCTGATAGCTTCTGGTCCTGTGGATGCACTGCAGGCTGCTGCAGGCATGCCCTCTGCGTCCTTGGACGATCTGTTCTGCGAGCTGGTAACAAGGGGCGATCCTCGATGATGGATATACAAGCTTTATACCGTCGCCGTGAGGCTGAATTTCTCAAAGAAATTCGTCCCTATTTGCACTATGCGTTGCAAAGCTTGTCCATCGCTGCGGGGATCGCCTTTCTTGTTTTTATGATCGGGTATCGACAGTTCCTGCAGTGGGTAACACCGGAATTTCCTTGGCAGCTGACAGCGACGGTTTGTATGATGCTAGTGCTTGTCGGCGGCCGTATTCGTACCTATTTACAGCAAGCAGATACTTTGTTCCTGCTGCCTCAAGAGCCTGCGATGGCCATCTATTTGCAAACGGCCATGCGCAGAGCCCGAATTATTGGGTCTATTCTGGCTGCCATTGGCTGGTTGATCGTCTGGCCAATGTATCATAAGCTTGCGCCTTCAAGCGGCTGGTTATTCTTGCTTCTGCTGCTCGTCTGGCTTGTATTTAAACAGGTGCTGCTGTTCGGCAAATGGACAGAGCAGCAGCTTCTGGAGCAGCGGACACGTAACTTATTCATCCTGCTGCGATGGCTGCTGTGCGCCGGACTGACCTATGCTGTTTTCAAGCTAGGGCCTGGCTATGGTGCGGGGATATTAGCAGCTGGATCTCTGGCTTACCTGGGTATTCTTCGGCTTCCACGGCAGTACAAAGTACATTGGAATTTGCTCATTGATTGGGAGCTGCGGCATAAGGCGAGTATTTATCGGATTCTGAACCTGTTTATCGATGTGCCCGAGCTGCGCGGCAAAGCAAGAAACATTCGTTGGCTAAATCGAATCGTGAGCATCATCCCGTTTCAACGTAAATTCACCTATAACTATTTATTTACGCTCGTCTGGCTGCGCTCCGAATTGTTCGGCATGACCTGCCGTTTCACTGTCATTGGTATACTGCTGATGGTCGCTTTTGACAATAAAGTATTGGCAGCCGTATTGTATGCCATTCTGGCCCTTTTTAGCGCTGTTCAACTGGCCGATCTGCTGCGTTATTATCGCGAGCATCTCTGGCAGCACATTTACCCGCTCTCACCACATCTACGGAAGCAATCGCTGCGGAGAGTCCGCTTGATCCTGCATCTGTGTATGCTCGTGCTGATCATTGTACCTGCATTCTGGACGCTGTCTGCACCACTATGGGCAGCAGCCATGCTCGTTATTGCAGCTTGCGGGTCTATCATCTACCATCGTTTTAAGTAAGCTAATAAAGAAAGGAACGATTCCAATGCGACCGACCTTGATGATTTCAAGAGCAGCGCGCCCCCGGCGCAAGCCTTATAAAATCGTGCTGTTAGCCTTGATTCTGTTGGTTGCCATCCTATCGCTGGTCAGCGTCGGAGTTTCTACCTACGTAGGCTGGCAGCTGACTCATCCGGCACGCAAAGCGCTTACCGATAGCCCCGATCGTTATGGATTAGCCTTTACCCCTATCCAATTTCCAAGCCGTACTCAGGATGTAACACTGGAAGGCTGGCACATTCCTGCAGCAGCGGAGCCAACAACGGACAAGCTGACAATCATCATGGCCCATGGCTATCGGGAAAACCGGCTGCAGAGTGGTGCGGAGGCGATCAAATTGACCAAGGCGTTATCCGCTCAAGGCTTTGATGTTGTGATGTTCGATTTTCGTAATTCAGGTGAATCTGGCGGCAGCCTGACGACCGTCGGCTATTTGGAAAAAGCAGATGTGCTCGGAGCCATCGATTGGGTTCGAACTCATCATCCTGGACGAATAGCGCTACACGGCTTTTCCATGGGTGCTGCGACCTCGCTGCTCGCCGCTGCTGAGGAGCCTGCTGTAGCCGGAGTCGTCGCAGACAGTCCTTTTAATCATTTAACTCGCTATTTGGAGGACAACCTTCCGGTTTGGTCACACCTGCCGAGCTTTCCCTATACACCGCTGATTTTGGGGATTTTACCTCGTTTGACAAATATGGACCCGGATCAAGTCGATGCGTTGAGCGCCGTAGATCATATCTATCCACGTCCTGTCTTGTTTATTCACAGCATTGAGGACCAATCGGTTCCCTATGTGAACAGTGAATCGATGTGGGCAAAGCATAAGGACCGTTTTCAAATTTGGCAGACGACCGGTAAAGAGCACGTCAAGTCCCATGCCAAATTTGCGAAGGAATATGAGGAAAAGGTTATTGCGTTCTATAAGCAGCTGCAGTAGATCAATCCTAAGCCCCCGTAGATTGCGAGGACTTCTTCGGGCTTCAAATTCAAGAAAGAGTACTTGGTAAAAATAAAAAACAGAGTGCCTCTATTCGTTCTAGAAGCACTCTGTTGGATCATATATCATTAAATTGCAATCGAGCAGCAAAATTTGTTGATTTCTTACAAAGCTATTTCTGCGCCATTGTAAACAATCTTTTGGCCAGTACGTGAGGATTCATATATGTCCATCACCACACGGAAACCATTGAAGCCTTCTGGTCCATCGATCCAGAACGGTTTACCTGCCAGCAGATGCTCGTAGTAATCACGAATTTGCAGCTCGTGGCTCATTCCCCAATATGATTTCTCGCCCAGAGTGTTGACCACCGGCTCCTCCAGCGTGGTAAGCTTGCCGTCCTGATCAAGGTACAGCGAATCGCCGCGCTGCAGCAAGGTTCCTTGCTCGAATACGAGCTCCACCTCAACCGGTGAATTGCGTCCATATGCATTGGTTGCGTAGAAGATCGCAGTAGCGCCATTTTTAAATTCAATGTAGGCATGTGCAGTATCTTCCACTTCGATGACGCCCTCCAAGGAATCGGTAGAAATCGAGCCCTTAATGGAAGAAATTTCGCCACCCAGCCATTGCAGTAAATCGACCGTATGAATCGACTGATTAATCAGTACGCCGCCACCTTCAGTTGCCCACTTGCCTTTCCACTCGGTTTCATAATAAGCCGCTGTCCGATTCCAGGTAACGATTCCCTTCATGCAGATCAGCTTGCCCAGCTCACCGGATTCAACATACTGCTTCATTCTTTTGGATGGGGCATTGTAACGGTTTTGAAAAATAACGCCCAGCTGCACATTCGGATTCTCGACAGCTGCCTGCAGCATTTTTTGAGCGGAGGCAATATTTTCTGCCATCGGCTTCTCAGTCAGCACATGCTTGCCTGCTCTCAACACATCAATTGCCATTGGTGAATGCAAGTAATGTGCCGTGCACAGGTGAACAACTTGAATATCATCACGTTTGAGCATTTCCTTATAGTCGGTGTAATAATCGCAGCCATATTCCTCTGCTATCTGACGTGCCCGGTTTTCATCAATATCTACAACCGCTTTCAACTCTGTCAGTTCCAAATCTGCTATTGCCTTTAAATGGACCCCTGAAATGGCTCCGAGCCCGATTATTGCTGTACCCAATGTTGTCAATGGATTCACCTAATTTCTTCAGATTGGTTATGTCCAAAAGCTTATTCTTGAACATAAGATTAAAGTTAGCTTTATAATGCAGTATAATAAAAACAAATACATTGCGTCAATTGCCGTGTTTCTTGCTTTTTTTGACTTTTTGCTGATGTGATCTTGTTTATTTGGAAGGTGTGTCCTCTGTGAACTTTAATATCCATACTAATACTTCCCAACTTCAATATAACCATAGACGATTGTCGCCTCCGCCCAAGATGGATTTTCATTTGCATGAGCGTTTTGAAGTTTATTTTTTTATTGCAGGCGACGTCAATTTTATAATAGAGAAAAAGGTATATCCGATGAAATCCGGCGACTTGCTCGTTATTAACAACCGCGAGCTGCACAAGTCGACCTTCAAATCCGATGCACCGTATGAAAATATTGTTATTCACTTCGACCCGGAAATCGTTCAGCCGTTTGAATCCATTTTTCAATATGGTCTGCTCGATTGCTTTACAGAGCGTGAGTCCGGGGAGCACAATAAAATCCATCTTCAACCCCAACAGCTGGAGGAGATCATGGCCTTGTACAAAAGGATCGATACCCTGCTGCTGCTTCCATCCGAAGAAACCAATCTGCTGTTGACGATTCAATTCATTGAGCTGCTGGTGCTGCTGAATCGTTCCTTCCGCAACAATACCGCTCTGTCGGAATCGTCTACTGTATCAGAGAAGCTGGCACCCGTGCTCGATTATATCGATCATCACCTCGATCAGGATCTGACTCTGGAAATGCTGGAGCGGCAGGTGTACATGAACCGCTACTACCTGAGCCGTCTATTTAGGCAGAGCACCGGAAGCACCATTCACTCCTACATTCTTATGAAACGAATTTCCCGCGCCAAGAAGCTGCTGCATGATGGACACAATGTCACCGAAGCCTGCCAAATGTCCGGCTTTAATGATTACTCCAATTTTATCCGGATGTTCAAACGTATCGTCGGTATGCCGCCAGGGCAGTATCGCAAGCAGATCGGATTTACCAACTAAGGCTGCTGGAGGCAGACAATTGCTGTATGATTGGCTTGGATATGCAGCTTGTTTCGCCTTAATAAGAAAACCTGTCGAGGCCTTTCAAAGATGAGCGACCGCGGTTCAGAGGTAATTTTCTTGAAACATAAGAATCCTTCAGCTCCGCTGAAAACTGATAAATTCTTATGTTATCAGAAGGGTACTACATAAAGTTAGTACTCTTCTTTTTGCTGCCTTCCATGTACAATACAAATATCAGCCATACTCAATTTCCCATTTATGCGTTCCATCTAAAGGAGTCGATTGCCATGTCCGTGCTTATCACGTTCTTAAAAGGATTATTCCGGATCATATTCCGGCTCAAGCTATCCGGCTTGGAGAAGCTCGATTTCAGCCAGCCGACCATTCTGATGCCTAATCACGTGTCACTGCTGGATGCGCTGCTGTTAGCACTCTATCTGCCCCAGGAAGCGACCTTCGTGGTGAATACATCAATTGCCCGTCGATTGCGATTACCTCTGAAGCTGGTCCGGCATATTACCGTAGATCCGCTTAATCCGTATTCGGTTCGCAAGATGGTCAAGACGGTACAAAGCGGTGTTCCACTCGTTCTATTCCCGGAGGGGCGTATCACAACTACAGGTGGATTGATGAAAATATATAGCGGTATTGCTTACATTGCCTTAAAAACAGGGGCTAAGCTTATTCCCATCGCCATCAACGGAGCCGAACGCTCCAAGCTTTCCTATATCGGTCATAAAATCAGGACGGTCTTGTTTCCGGCAATCCGTATCCAGATTGGCGACCATTTCCGGATCGAGCAGCAGCCGGGAGTATCCATGAAGCTGCAAAAGCAGCAGGCTGCGGATACGATTCTGACTACCATGCAGGAGCATTTGTTGAAAAGCCGCTTGAAAACGGAAGTAAATCTGTTCAACGAACTGCTGCTGCAAGCTTCCCTTCATGGACAGTCGAATAAAATTTGCGAGGATTTGACACAGAGCCTTACCTACAAGAAGCTGATCGTCTCCTCTTACGTATTCGGGCGTAAGCTGCGGCCCAAGCTTAACAATCAAGCCGCTATCGGGTTGCTGCTGCCTAATTCGATTGCTCATGTGATCACTTTGTTCGCGCTGCTGCGTCTTGGGAAAACACCTGCCATGCTGAATTTCTCGGCTGGACAGCAAAGCCTGCTGGATGCTTGTGAAACAGCGGTGCTGCGGACCATAATCACCTCCCGCCAATTCATTGAGAAGGCCAAGCTGGAAGCCACCATTCAGGCCTTGGCACAGGAACACACGATCATTTATTTGGAGGATGTTAAGGACGAAGTCAAGCTGTCTGACAAGCTGGGAGGTCTGCTTGATTATTGGATGGGCGCGCAAGCCGAGCAAGGGTTTCGCGATATCATCCTGTTCACCTCCGGCAGTGAAAGCAAGCCCAAGGGTGTCGTTCTCGGTCATGATCAATTGTATGCGAATATTCAGCAGTGCAAGGCTGTATTCGATTTTACTGCGGCTGACAAAATGTTCAATGCACTGCCGATGTTTCACAGCTTCGGTCTGACTGCGGGTACCCTGCTGCCTATCCTTACCGGAGTGCCGGTGATGCTCTATCCAAGTCCCTTGCATTATCGTGCCATTCCCGAGGTCGTCTATGATCGCAATGCGACGATTTTATTCGGAACCTCTACCTTTCTCGCTGGATACGGACGGGCTGCACACCCATATGACTTTCATTCGCTGCGAATTGTTGTAGCAGGAGCCGAAAAGCTGAAGGATGAGGTGCGCGAGCTGTGGAGCCAAAAGTTTGGTATCCGTATATTCGAAGGCTACGGCGCAACCGAAGCTTCGCCAGTCGTCTCGATCAATTCACCGCTCAACTACAAAAGAGGTACCGTCGGCAAGCTGCTGCCGAGCATTCGCTACAAGCTTGAACCGATACCGGGTATTGAGCATGGCGGCAACCTGCTCATTCAAGGTCCTAATATTATGAAGGGTTACCTGATTCATGGCAAAGGCTTTGTTCCTTGCCCTGAATGGTATGATTGCGGAGATATTGTAGAAGTGGATGCACAAGGATTTCTGAGCATCAAGTCGCGGCTGAAGCGTTTTGCCAAAATCGGCGGTGAAATGATTTCCCTTCAGTTGGTTGAAGAGCTTGCCGCGGCCTGCTATGGCGATATTCCGCTTGCTGCAATCAGTGTAGCCGACGGCCGCAAAGGAGAGCGAATTCTGCTGTTCACCACCAAGGAAGGTCTGAATGTACAGGAATTTAAGGCCAAGCTTAACGAAAAAGGATATACACCGATGCTGCTGCCCTCCAGATTACAAGTCATCGATAAGCTGCCGCTGCTTGGCAGTGGCAAAACCGATTACGTAACACTGAAGAAACACGTTGAAGCTGGGCTCGAATAAAGAGCCTGAAATTGTTGCAACCGTGTATGCTTCTACCGACGCTTTGACAAATGTCTTGCCCATTGCCATTAGAAGGGATTGATATGTATGAAAGAGCGAGCCCTGAATGCCTTATATATCACTCAATTTTTGTCAGCTTTCTCAGACAACATGTCCCTATTAGTCATTGCCAGTCTGTTAACAAAAAATGGATTTTCGCCCGAATCGTTAGCCTTGGTGACGATGGCATTTTTCCTTCCCTATATTTTGTTAGCCCCTATTGTCGGTCCATTTGCAGATAAAATGCCAAAATCCGTCGTGCTCATTATAGGCAATCTGATCAAGCTGCTGGGTATCTCTGCACTTATCTTTATTGATCAATCCAATATTATTTTATTAATGCTCAGTTATTTTACCGTAGGCGTTGGAGCCGTTGTGTATTCGCCAGCCAAGTATGGAATATTACCGGAGCTCATCGAAACCGACCAGCAGCTGTTTAAGGCTAATTCCAGAATTGAAGCGTACACGATCCTCGCCATCCTGACAGGGATCGGTGGAGGCGGTGCTATTGTCTCCGCAACCAGTACGGTGCAATCGTCTCTCATCTGTGTATTGCTGTATGCTTTATCGCTCGGTGTGACTTTCTTGATTCCACGTATGCCGGGAGATCAGTCCATACGCTATACGCGGGAAGCTCTACAGTTTTTCAAAAGTGTCTCGACACTGCTGAGCCATTCCAAAACCAACTTTTCCCTGATCGGTACAGGAGCCTTCTGGATGAGCTCAGCCGTACTCCGTACAGCAGTGTTAGCCTGGATACCACTTGCTCTGGGGTTTAGTCCTGAGGATTTCAGTGTTTCCCTGATTCTCGCTACCACGTCGATCGGGATCGTGATCGGTGCATTCCTTGCCCCCAAATTTGTTCAGCTTCAGCAGTATTACAAATCGATTATTTATGGCTTTTTGATGGTAGTGCTCATCTTTATTTTCCCATGGCTGCATTCGACCTCAATCACCATCGTATTTTTATTGGCGGTAGGCTGTATGGGCGGGATCTTCATTGTACCGATGAACACGGTGCTTCAGGAAGAAGGCACGAGAATGGTAGGGGCTGGAAAAACGATAGCTGTGCAAAATTTTGTTGAAAATATATTGATGGTGATCGGATCGGGGCTGTACTATTTGGTCATTGAACAAGGGGCGTCGATTTCGATGGCTATTGTTATTCAAGGTGCGATTATGCTGCTCATTCTGTTGTATCTGGGCTCGAAGATCAGCAGGCATTCATCACCGATGCATGCAGGTGGAAAAAGCTTCAAATAAGGCTGGCAGCTCCTTCCTGATATTCCCACCTTACGCCGAATATTCAGTTTGATCCAACAGGAAACAGGCTCCAGGGAGAGCCTGTTCCATTATAAGAATCCCAGACCAATAACGCCTGCCGTTATAAGTGCAGAACCGATAATACGACTGCGGCCTTGCGGCTCATTCAGCAGCAGCAGACCGAACAAGGTGCCAAATACGGTGCCAATTTCCCGCATTGGCGCCAATTGCGACGCTGGTGCCAATGTTAACGCATACAGAAATAGCATGTAGCCGCCAGGCGCCAAAATTCCACCGATAATAATTGTACGATAGTTCAGCTTCCATTCAGCAGCAATCCCTTTTGAACGGATGACCGCTATCGTTAATGCCAGTAAGTTGGCGATATTGGTAGCTTCATTTAATACAATAGGCGGAATTGACGACTCGATGGCGATTTTATCCACAACGATATAACCACTGACACAGATCCCGACTGCACCCGCCAGCAGCAGGGTATGATGGGTATGAGCGGGCTGACGAAGCAACGCCCTGCCCCCACTCACCCAAACAATACCAGCTATAATACCCAGAATACAGATCCAACCGAGGCCGGACATCGATTCACCGAGCAGAAGCACAGCGACAAGCGGGACGATAATGGGACTGATCCCTCTCATGATTGGATAAGCCTGGGACAGATCACCAATCTGATACGTTCGGGCAAGCAAAAATAAATACAGTCCATGAATGAACATGGAGCCTGCCAACAGTCCCAGGCTTTTGAAAGTAAAAGTAAAGCTCCCCCACTCATACCAGGCTCCGGGTAGAAAGACTAAAGTTCCTACCCAATGCGCTATCCATAAAAAGACAGACTTATTAACGCTTTTCTTGGCAAACAGGTTCCAGACAGCATGCAGCATCCCTGAGAGCAATACGAGTAATAAGGCTATAACATGCAACCTAGTAAACCGTAGCTAGAAACGATTCGATAGCTTCCTTCAATGCTTCCGGCGCCTCCAGCATACTCATATGACCTGACGTTTCGATTAGGCGCTGTGTAATTTGACTTCCACTTACCGTAAACGTCCGTTCAACCGGAATAATTTGATCATGCGCACCTGCAACCAGCAGTACAGGAACCTTCGTGCTGGATAGTACACCGTTGCGATCAGGGCGTGATCTCATTCCTTGAAGTGTACGGATCGCAGCCTGTGAATCCGTGCTATTGCCGATCTCGATCGTTCTGACCACTGCCTCCGGCATCGATTGAAGATGATTCGGAGCAAACAGCTTCGGAACCAATCCCTCAATAAAAGCTGGCAGTCCTTGCTCCTCAATCGTAGTGATGCCTTTCAATCGCCCTTCTTTACCTGCATCCGTATCCGGGAAGCCTGTGGAATGAATCAACCCGAACCCGGACAGCAGTTCAGGGTATCGTTCGGCAAAAGCAAGCGCGATATAGCCTCCCAACGAATGTCCAAGTACAATTGCCGATCCTGAGACAAGTCCCTTAAGCAGCTGCGCCAGATCGCCTGCGAAGGCTTCCATTGAATATTCACCTGCCGGCGCTCCCGATTGCCCGTGTCCTCGCAAATCCGGCAAAATCCAGCGATAACTATTAGGCAGCAGCGGAAGCAGCTCATCCCAATAGGCAGAGCTTCCGCAAAAACCATGCAGCAGCACAACCGTCTTTTTACCTGTGCCTTGTTCCTTATAGGAGAGCTTGCCTCCACCTTCCACTGCAACAAATTTGTTTTCCATTCTTATTTCCCCTTCCCCAGCTATACGTTATATTATACGGCACTCTTCTGAATATTATCTATATAACGATACCCTACTTTCCTGTTCATTAAACAAGGATGGTGAATGAACAAAGAACGGTAAAAGCAGCAAAAGGCCGCCGCAGCAGCCTTTTACATTTTTATAAAAATAAAGTTTAGCTTGTAAAAAAACCTCCAGGCCCACGAGAATCGTGCAGCTGGAGGTTGAGAGCTTCCTTCATTAACTTGGGTTCGGGTTGACGTCAGCAGGTGCTGGAGGATCAATGGCAATTGTTGGTGCTGTTTCCCGCTCTGTGACCGGTTTATATTTGGACGAAATATAGGTTTCGGCTTTGCCCTCAGTGATGACCTGAGGATACATCATGCCTGGCTTAGGGTCACTTACCTGATATTGGATGACTGCCGTACCATCTGGCTGGAAACGAATGCCGCTAATTGTGAAGCCATACCCTGGACTCGGCAAGCTGCGGGTTAATGTGACTTTGCTGACATCCGCATTGACTTGCTCAACCGTCACTTTGACATCGTCCTGTTGATCGGGAGCTGGCTTAACAGGCTGCATGTAGTCAGGCTGGCTTTCCAAAAATTTCACCGTGTTGCCCACCCATACCGCCGCTTCACCACGCGTCATTTCGCGCTTCGGATAAGCCATCCGGCTTTCATCCGCCTTGGCGATACGATACAAGTACAGGCGCTGCAGTGTTCCTTGGTATTTAGGGTCAATTTGATCATTATCATCAAACAGAACCATCATCTTGACCATCGGGAAGGTACCTTTTAATTCCAGAGCGGTAACGAGCAGATTCGCATATTTTTCACGGGTGATGGCGGCATTGGGATCAACATCGTTGGGAATATCCAACCCATTGATCTTGGCATTAATAAAAGCCTCTGCATACCAGGCATCATTCGGAATGTTCGTAAAGAAGTCGCTTGCCTGCGGCTGCTTCACAAAAGAAACTGCGTTCAAATTAATATCGAGTGCCTTTACAATCAGGCTGATACTCTGTGCATAGCTCATCGTGCTCCGTGGTGCAAAATGCTCACTGTCCACACCCGTTACGAATCCTTTATCCTTAAGCATCATAATCGGCTCCTTCTCTGCTGCGTTCAAATCCGAGAAAGCAAACACTGAGCTGGCCGATACCGTACACAATAATGCAGCTGTAGAAACCAAAGTTACGAACTTTTTCATTATATTCATCCTTCCTTGATGTAAGAGTATAAGTTCAACTTCGAAGTTATACCTACAGACGGGACTCTTGTTCAAAAGGTTGCAGCTGGAGTTAAAAAGTTAAACTTAGCCTGCCCATTCATAGTAGTGAATTAACCATATCACCTACAAAAGTCGTTACTGGTGTACTTTACGATAGTCCCCTGGAGTCGTTACCACCATCTTCTTGAAAGCCCGAATGAACGACATTTGATGAAGATATCCTACCTGCTCGGAAATTTCCTGGATCGGAAGCGTCGTTCCTCGCAGCAGTTCCTTCGCATGCTCCATCCGGACCTGACATAGATAGACGACAAACTTTTCCCCGAACTCCTCCTTAAACAGAGTGCTCAGGCTGGATGTATTCATATGAAATTGTTCACTGAGTCCAGATAAGGACAGGTCCTGATTGCTGAAATTGTCTTCAATATAGTCTCTAACCTTCTGGACTACGGCATGATTACCCTTGCTTTCGCGAATCGCTGCCATTTTCCTCGCGCAGGCAGACAAATTCTTGGAATAGAAGGATTCCAGCTCGTCCAAGGTTTCCAGCGTATCCATACTCTCATCCCACGGCGCCCGGAACTCCCGGTTCCACAGCTCCTGATATTCCGGCGGCAGCTCCATCATTTCGCGGTAAAAATAATAGTTCATATAAATAAGGATACCGCTGATTTCTTCCTTAGGCAGCATCAGCCTTCTTAATCCGTCAAACAAAAGCTTTAATTGCTCCTCCCAGCCTTCGTTGCCTACACGAAAGGCTTGAGCGATGGTTCGTACATACTGCAAATAAATAAAAAGATCATCATGTGACAGCAATTCGATCTCCCAATGACCGATAACACGGTTGCTGCCAAGTGCCGATTTATAATCTAGTGCTCTAGCAGCCGACTCATAGGAACGGGATATGGCAAACACCTCGGATACGGTACATCCTAATCCAAACGTCACAGTAAGCTTCAAATTATGCTGCATCCATAGACGGACCTGGTCAGAGAGGGCCAGCATATGATTTTCTGTCTGAAACTGCTGCTCATCGAGACACATGACGCACAGTCTGTGATTGGTGACCCATTCCTGCCATATATGCAGTCCCTTGGCTTCCGCCGTCTCATCAACCACTTTTTTTAATATATATTTAAATAGACCTTGATCCTTGCGGGAATGCCCGCTAATAAACTCCATATACTTATCAATCTCAATAATGCTAACAGAGGCACTCCCTAACACCTCCAAACCCATCTCGCGAAGCTCCGCATCCCATTCAGCCTGATCGATAACTCGGCTACCTTCAACCAATTCCTGAAACAGCCGCAAACGCCGATATTGATGATTTTCTTTATTTTGGTTCTCATAATCCCGAGTGAACTCCATCATGCTGTTAAGCGTATAATCAATATATTTGAGCTCATCCACAGTAGGCTCCTGGATGGAATGCTCTTTATGCTGTTGATTGTATTTCTGAATTCGGGACATCATCGTTTCAATCGGTTTGTAATTCTTACGTGTAATATAGACGATCCACCCGATCCCAATAAGTAAACCGAGGAATCCGAATAAAAACCAACCGCTGGTTACATAGCTGTATAGATGACCAAGTCCAGCCGTCCGTAAACCGCTGTAATAGGTCCATCCCGTATAACTCGATAGGAGTTCCACATCGTCAGACTTTCGATCTCTGTGTGTTTGCTCGAATAAATAATTACCCGCACTATCCAAAACTGCAATTTGATTAACTTCTGAGCTCCCGTATTTCTCCAAAAACTCTTGAATCGCACTCACCCTGACATTCACTACAAGCAGTGAAATACCTTTAGCGTTAATCGGGACACCTTTAGCCATAGAAATGACCTTACTCTCATCATCCACATCCTTGAGTATGCGAAACACCCGGGGAGCACTCCAACTGCCTTTCCCAGAGTTATTTAAATTTTGTTCGATGTAGGAGCGATCTCCAAATTGCTCAATGGTAAGCTTCGTCTTATCACTGACAATCGTTCCATCTCCCGCTCGATATATATAAACGGAATCGATCAGCGGATTCGTCGTTGTCATGCTTTGAAGCAGCTGAGACAATTCAATAATGAATGGCGAGTCACTTTCCATACCGGCAAAAGAAGTGAGCTTATTGTTCCTTGTAATCGTCTCAATCATAATCATTTCTATCGATCTCAGAGACATGTCCATGCTGCTCTGTAGATTCTGAACATAAACGTGGCTTGATTTTATCGCTTCCTTCCTCGACAAATCGTTCAGTTGTACAATGCCTATGAAGATAAATAAACAGACGATCAAAAGAAGAACAGGCAAATAGGAAAGAAGCAAACGATAAAACCAATTTCTTCTCATGAAGTATTCTCTCCTTCGCATTGATGATACGATTATCTTAACATATTGCCAATCTCCCTTGGACAACAAAGAGAAGGCGAGGGGTCAGCTCGCCTTGCTCCTTGCCTTATTTCTGCATATACTTGTAGAAATCCTTCGTATAAACAACGTCTTTCTTATTATCCGTATAAGCTTGTGCATAGAAGCTATCGATTTTCTTGCCACCGGCCTTGTCCCAGGCATCCATTGCATCCTTCATCGCTTGATCCACGGTATAGCTGCTGCCGCCAACAACCGCCTTGGTATAAATATTGGTAATCGTATTTTTAACTGTATTGTTAATGACAAGCAGGTCATCCGGCAATGTTTGAGGAATAAGCACCTCAACGTGAAGCGGACGGTCCGGTGATACATAAGCTGCTCTTCCTTGCTCCATAAGCTTCATATATTGTTGATCCAAAGGCTTATTCGGGTCCAGCTGGTTGGAGAAATCTGCGCACTTGCCAAAGAGCGCTGTATTGCTCAGCATTTGGTAATCACCATTCCAGCTAAGCTCCTTTTTGTTCTTGGCTGCATCAATAGGCTTCGGACAACCATTCTCCATCTTGTAATGCTCACCTTCAAACCCGAACATCAAGGTTTTCTGTGTCTCTTCGCTTACTAGCCAATCCACATACTTGATAACCGCTTCTACATTCTTGGCTGTCGCATTAATGGCGGCATTGAATTGAACCGGTGTGGACGTCGCCGGAGCGAACTGGCCGAATTCGGACTTCGGCATAGGGAGTATCATAACCTCACCATCCGGATTGTTTTTCTTAAAGGTATCATACACGCCATAGCCTTTAGTACCTTCCAGATTATCTGAGCCATAAATACCGAGCTTTCCATTAACCCAATCCTGCTGAGCCTTGGCGCCAGTCTTGTCTGCAAATATATCCTTATCAACGGTTCCAGCATCATACAGCTTTTTCTTCATATCAATAACCGCTTTAGCGCGATCCCATGAACGGACATACTGATCATTTTGCAATAAGTACGCACTTAAAGTAGCAGGATCAAACTGGTAGAAAAATTCGATATCGTGGAACGTAGTTCCGAGTGTATCCTTTTTCCCATTTCCATCTGGATCCTGATCCGTGAACGCCTTGGCTGTTTGCAGATATTCTTCGGTAGTCTTCGGTACCGGGAGCTTTAACTTATCCAGCCAATCCTTGCGGATCATCAGATAATGGTTCGGTGTGAACGGAAGCAATCTGCCAAAAAAATAAGTTTTACCGTTATATAAGGTCGATTTCTGAATAACCGGATTTTCCTTCAAAAACTTCTTATATGTCGTTGAATATTTCTCAATCGGTTCATCAAGCGGGATGATTTGCCCTTTTGATGCCAAATCCTTTGTGTAGCTGTTGGTGAATTCCATGATCAGATCAGGCGCTTCACCGGAGGCAAACATCACATTAAACTTCTCTGTTGAACTCGTTCTTGGAATGGGAATAAATTCAACCTGAACCGGAGCTTTTTCATTAATCCATTTGGTCCAACGATTATTGGTGATCGTCCCTTCGCCTTCAGGCACATTGTTACGGTCGTACACCGAGACGGTTATTTTCGGTTTAGGCCCTTTAGCCTGAGCAGCCTCCTTGCCGGAATCGGCGTCTGCATTGGGAGCAGCCTGCTTGCTGGCCGGAGTACTGCAAGCCGCCAAAACGGCAGTACTGCTTACTAATAACGCCAAGGTAACGGATACCGCTTTTTTACTGTTCTGTTTTTTCATAGTAACATTCTCCCCTTAACTACATCATAATGGCAAACTAACCTTTTACGGCTCCAATCATAACGCCTTTGACAAAATATTTTTGCAAAAACGGGTATACAAGCAGCATCGGAAGTGTCAGAACCATAACCCCTGCTGCCTTCAGCCCTTCCGGAGTCAGGCTTGCCGCCATATCAGGCTGAACATTCGTCATTTCCTGCATCAGACTCTGGCTCTGAATCATTTGCTGCACCAGAACAGACAAATTGTGCTTGCTCGAATCATTGATGTAGATCAGTACATTCATGAACGCATTCCAGTGACTGACACCATAAAATAACGATAAAGCAGCTAAAACCGGTACGGATAACGGTAATACGATTTGTATAATCAACCTCCACTCTGAACATCCGTCTATACGCGAGGCCTCCTCCAGTTCCTCAGGAATACCTTCAAAAAAGCTTCTGAGCACCATCAGATTCCACACACTGACCAGACCCGGAAACCAGATCGCTCCGTATGTATTGAGCAGCCCCAGGCTTTTGAGCAGCAGGTAGGTAGGGATCATCCCTGCTCCGAACAGCATCGTAAAAATAATGGCGAACGAGTACAATTTGCGTCCGATAAAATATCTTTTGGATAACGGATAAGCGGCCAGCACAGTAAACAGCATATTTAGCGCAGTTCCGACTATCGTAATGATCAGACTATTTCGGAATGCTTTGAGGATTGGGGTTTCCGTAAATAAAGTGTTGTATCCACTGAAATCCAGATTGACAGGCCAAAAGCTTATAGTTCCGGATGCCAGGGCATGCTTGTCACTAAGCGATAGCGCCCATATATGTACAAGCGGCAGCACGCAGCTCATTCCGATCAGGAACATCACAAGGTAATTGATCGAATAAAATATTTTTTCTCCTGTTGTGCTTTTCATGAAATCCCCTCCTCACCACAAGCCTTGATTAAATCGCCGCGCGATTGCATTAGCCGTTAGCACAAGCACAAGTCCAACAAGTGATTCAAACAACCCCATCGCAGTAGCCAGACTAAATTGCGCTTGCTGAATCCCGATCTTGTACATAAATGTACTTATGACCTCCGATATATTGGCAACAGCATTATTCTGAAGCACATACACATGATCGAAGCCAACTTCCATCAGCTGGCCAATTTTCAAAATCAACATTATGAAAACGGTTGGCACAATTCCGGGTATCGTCACATTGCGCATCTGCTGCCACTTGTTCGCTCCGTCTATGCTCGCCGCCTCATAAAGGCTTTGGTCGATAGAGGTGAGTGCCGCTAAATAAATGATCGCCCCCCAACCCGCATCTTTCCATACACCAGAGGAGACATAAATGGAAACCCAGGAAGCTTCATTGTATAAGAAAGGATAGGTCGATCCGAACAGCTGCTCCACCAGATGATTAATGGTTCCCGTGCTTTGTGAGAATACCGTAACGATGATCCCTCCGACAATGACCCAGTTTAGAAAGTGCGGTAAATAAACAAAGGTTTGAATTGTCCGTTTGAACCATGCCCTGCGCATCTCATTAAGCATCAGGGCCAGAATAATCGGCATCGGAAAGCCGACAACAATATTTAATCCACTAAGCAGCAGCGTGTTCCATACGATACCCAGCATTTGGTCGTTATTGAAAATAAGCTCGAATGAACTGAATCCGGCCCAAGGGCTGCCCCAAATCCCCTTTATAAAGCTGTACTTCTTGAATGCGATGACTAAGCCCGCCATTGGAGAATATTTAAATAACAGGAAGAAAATGATTATAGGCACAAACATTATGTACAATGGAATGTTCTGCCTAAGAATCCGTCTTGAATACTTCCTCTCCAACCAGCTTGGTTTGGTTATGACTGGATCTCCGATGCTTGGTGGTGTTGACGGAGCCGGTGGTCTCATGGATGTCACTTCCTCGTATTGTGGTTTGAGCTCAATCGTATAGCACACCAACTCATGATTCAATATACATCATTTCGCCGAATTAACATGCAGGCTTCCACACGGTATTTGAGCGACAATATACTTTTTTTCGATCAATATACATGACCTCGTTTCTACCATTTTTCGCGTAGTTAACACAGAAAGCTCCGAATATATTCGCATTAAAAAAAGCTTCCCTCACCCAATGGTGATAGAAGCTCGCTTTTGTCTCATCTCAGCTATGAACATAATGTTATTTCAATTATTTCCCAATTTCCTCAAGCGGATCATGATGTCCGTAGAACGTCTGCTCTCTTTGAATAGGGGCCGTCCATTTTACAGCATTGGCGATTACGCGATGAACGTCCTTATTATGATAGGTCGGATAGGTTTCGTGTCCAGGTCGGAAATAAAAGATTCGGCCTTGACCACGTCGGTAGGTGCAGCCGCTGCGGAACACTTCTCCTCCGGCAAACCAGCTTACAAAAATGAGCTCATCAGGTACAGGGATGTCAAAATGCTCTCCGTACATTTCCTCCTCATCCAAATCGATATAAGGGCCAATGCCTTCTACAATAGGGTGAGACGGATCAATGACCCACAGCCGCTCCTTCTCATCGGCTTCTCTCCATAAGAGGTCGCAGGATGTGCCCATGAGCTTGCGGAATAGCTTGGAATGATGCCCTGAATGCAGGACGATCAGCCCCATCCCCTTATGAACACGAGCGCAAATACGGTCAACAACTTGATCCTGAAAGCCTTTATGATCCACATGACCCCAATAGATCAGTACATCCGTATTGTCGAGCTTATCCTGGGTAAGTCCATGCTCAGGCTCATCAAAGGTTGCATAGGAAAGCTCAAATCCATCCTGCTTGATCCCATCGGCAATAGCTCCATGCATACCTTTGGGATAGATGTGAGCTACCTCTGGCTTACGCTGCTCTTGGAGAAATTCATTCCATATGGTTACTTTAATCATCGAATTGACTCCTTTTCATTCGGTTATGGTCGATTTAAGCTTCTGGTTACTCCATCTTTAGCTGAATCTATGATCGCTTGCAGCACCTGCTGATTACGGTATCCATCCATGAATGTCGGGAATAAAGGAGAATGCGCCTGATCCAGATAATCCACAAAATCCTGAAGCATCGGTTTCATTGACTTCTCGTTTAAGAAAATCCTTTTTTCTATCAGCTCCAGGCTTTCTCCTTCTCTAACCGTCAAATGAACCTCATTGGGTTGTTCGACTGAGAATCTGATCGTGCCCAAATCACCAAACAAGGTCACATTAAACTGGTTGCCGGTTCCAAGCGCATTCTTATGGGTATAAAATGTGCCCATGACTCCACCTTCAAGCACACCCTGGAAGCCGGTAAAATCATCTACGTCGACCGCAGTTGGCTGCCCTGTACGCAAATCTATCCGTTGGTCAATAAATGTGCTCATCAGCCCGGACACCTGTGTAAATTCCCCAACAAAAAAACGCGCCGCATCCACCATATGAGAGCCAATATCCGCCAATATACCCGACCCGGCCATCGCTTGATTAAACCGCCATGTATACTCCTTGTTAAACATAGGCGCATTTTCTTCTTGCAGGTAGTGGGCGGCAATATGCCGAATCCGACCTAAAGCACCTTGCTCGACCAGCTGCTTCACGTATTGGAAGCAGGGTCTGTATCGGTATGAAAACCCAACCATGCAAGGAATCGGATTGTGATCATACAATTCCAATAGCTCGTCTGCCTCTTCCATCGTGCGTGTGAAGGGTTTCTCGGAAAATATCGGTTTGTTATAGGCAATCGCACATTTTAAAATATCATAATGGAATTTATTGGATACCCCGGATATAACAAAATCAATTTCCGGATCCGCAATGATATCCTCGTACTGGATGTATCTTTTGCTTGCAGACAGTCCCAATCGGCTGCCGACCTGTTCTACAGCCTGTACATTCACATCACAAATAGCTGCAACTCTTGTATTAGCGATTTTGGAGAGATTGTTCATATGATAATCACCAATGCTGCCAAGCCCAATAATACCGACATTCCACTTTTTATCGTTCATGGTATCCTCCTTATAAGTACGGTGAAAAAGTGGCGCTACACAGCCAAATATCCTTCCGGGATAATGCTTACGAAGCCAGTTTGCTTAAGCAAACTCTCAGCTGTTGAAATCGTGAAATTTGAATAGGTTAAGAGGTTTTTTCACGATTTCAAAGGCGAGCGCTTACGCTTCTCCAGGATCATTTGGCCGCTCCGCTCGTTGTTCACCGGCTTTTAGAGCTTCCGCAGGAAGCTTAAATAGTAAGCGTTAAATCGTCGAACAAGAGTCTCTTTCGATAATCTTGCTTTCGATAATTTTATTTTCAGGGAAATCGCCTTTTAACACGTCCAATTTATGCATTAACAGTCTGACCGATTGAACCCCAAGCTCCGAGGGCTGCAAATCCATACTCGTCAAGGAGGGGTTGGATTGCACCATCATCGAAAGATCTCCGCATATGACGAATAGAGAAATATCCTCAGGTACCCTTAGACCCAGATCCTTAATAGCATTCAGCACGCTAAACGCCGTTCGGTCATCATCGGCAATAATGGCCGTTACTTGTTTCTTGAGCTTTCCCAATACACGGATCGTTTCGGCGTATCCATAATCCATATATTCATTGGACAATATCGCTGGCTTATGGTGAATCATGTGCGGTTCCACTTCGATCTGGTGATCATGCATGGCCTGGATAAATCCCGCTTTTCTTACAATCGATACGGTCATCAGCTCGTTTGCATTCAAGAACATCAGATTGCGATGACCCTTATCTATTAAATAGTTGCATATGCTAGTAATAATTTTCATATTATCGTTATCTACACTTGCAGCATGATCCATATTGGTATTCATCACTTTCCCGACAGTAACAAAGGGAATTTGACCGTGATGCATCAGATCGATCCGCTCATCATCTGTCGTAGGACTCATAACCACAGCGCCATCAATCGGATAACTCGACAAGAAAGGCGTCTTCACCTTCTGCAAAGGGATCATATCGAGCAGCACTCTATATCCATAATAGGAAGCTTCCAATATTACCGCGTTGATAAACTGCGAATGAAAGGCGCTGAAAAAGAAGCTGCCATGCGGTATCGTCAACCCGATAGCCATTGTTTTTTTGGTAACCAAGCTGCGCGCAATATGATTAGGCACGTAATTTAATTTCCTGGAAATACTCATGACCCGCTCTGTGACTTCCTTGCTTGTAGGTCTTTTTTGGCTAAAAACATTCGATACCGTCCCCTTGGACACCTTCGCTAATCTTGCAACATCATCAATTTTGGCCATATCTGATCAACATCTCCTCAGAAATCAATTCAGCCTAATTGTTGATTAAGCTTTTCCACTAGGTCAATCAATTCCAGCGGCTCACTGATCGTATAATCGGGAATCTCGCTTTCATCCGTATGTAATTTGGGGTATCTCGGTGTCCAGCTCAGAAAGATGCTCGTAATGCCCATTTCATTGGCCCCCTTAATATCGCGGCTCAGATTGTTGCCTACCATGACAATGCGCGAGCAGTCCTGCTCCGTAAGATCCAAGGCTCCGATCGCGGCTTTAAACATGCGTGGGCTTGGTTTATACGCCTTAACTGTTTCCGAATATACCATTGTGGCAAAATAGTCGTATAATCCATTGTCCGTCAATATATTTTTGAACGATTGTGCGTAACCGTCAGCCACGATAGCCAGCGTGTAGCCGCGTTCGGCCAACGTCTTGACCATCACATCCGCTCCGGGAATGACATTGGCCTGGATGACGATATCGTGATCGTCCCGAATTTCGGTGCCTTCATCAATGATCGTATCTCCGCAATCCAGAAATACAATTAATTTCTTGTGCTCGGAAATATTACTTGTCTTGTGACTCATGGTTTACGCCCCTTAATGTAAATTCGTTAGCATAGTGACATGCAGCATAATGATGATCACCGACTAGCTGCAGCTCCGGCTCTTGCTTCATACACTTGTCAGTCTTATAAGCACACCTTGGATGAAAGTGACATCCACTTGGAGGGTTAGCTGGATTCGGAACTTCGCCTTCGAGAATAATGCGATCTTTTTTCAGATGTGGATCTGGCTCGGGCACTGCCGATAGAAGCGCCTCGGTATAAGGATGTTTGGGATGATCAAATAATGAATCCACTGGCGCTAGCTCCACGATTTTACCCAAATGCATCACAGCTACCCTGTCGGATATGTTTTGAACGATAGACAAATCGTGTGAGATAAAAATATACGTGATCTGCAGCTGCTGCTGAAGATCCTTCAATAGATTAATAATTTGCGCTTTAATCGAAACGTCCAAAGCCGACACCGCCTCATCACATACAATGAGTCTGGGCTTGGAAACAAGTGCCCTGGCAATCGCAATACGCTGTCTTTGCCCACCGGAAAACGCATGCGGATAACGCTTGAGATAGCTGACATTTAATCCGGTCTTTTGAGCGATTTCCGTGACCTTGTCATCAACCTCGGCTTTGCTCAGCTTGAAGTTGGCAATCAGCGGCTCGGAAATAATGTCATACACACTCATTCTTGGACTGAGCGAGGAGTACGGGTCCTGAAAAATCATTTGGATATCTTTTCGGTACTTCTTGAACTCCTTACCCTGCAGCCCTAAAAAATTAACCTGCTCTCCGCCCTCAGTATGATAAAGCACCTCGCCGGAGCTTGCATTCATTCCTCTTACGATGCATCGGCCCAAGGTCGTTTTACCACAGCCGGATTCACCCACAATACTTAAGGTCTCTCCCTCCATCAGCTCAAAAGAAACATTGTTTAACACACGAATGTAAGAAGGTTTACTAAATAACTTGGTTTTGGATTTCACTTGAAAATCCTTATTTAGATTATTTACATCCAAGATACGTTTAGACATATTTATTCTCCTTCATTCTTGTCCTTGTACAGAAAGCATCTAACCATATGATTGTCGGATAGCCTGGTTTTGGGTACCGCCTGCACATTGCATACACCTTCAATCCGGTCCGTGCAGCGATCGTAAAAACCGCACATAGGAGGCAAATTAATAGCCATTGGAACCGTGCCTTCGATGGAATCCAAGCGTTTATTGCGGTCTGTGCCTAATTTGGGCATCGATTTGAGCAGACCCTTCGTATAAGGGTGCTTCGGATTGTAAAATATTTCATCGACCGTCGACTGCTCCACGATTTTCCCCAAATACATGACCGCTACCTCGTCGCACATTTCTGCAATGATGCCCAGATCATGGGTCACCAGCAAAATCGCCATCCCAAATTCCTTCTGCAGTCCTTTCATAAGCTCCAGCACCTGTGCTTGAATCGTAACATCCAATGCGGTTGTCGGCTCATCGGCGATCAGCAGCTCCGGATTACAGGACAAGGCCATCGAGATCATGGCTCGCTGGCGCATGCCGCCGGAAAATTCATGCGGATATTGATCAAATCGTTTTTCCTGATCTGAAATTCCAACTTTGCTTAACATTTCGAGCGCTATTTTCTTGGCTTCTTTTTTATTCTTTGTGCGGTGGATCAATATCGATTCCATGATCTGATTGCCAATCGTGTACATCGGTGAGAAGGCTGTCATCGGCTCTTGGAAAATCATCGCAATTTTTCTGCCGCGAATGGAACGGATCTGTTTGCCACGCGGGTCTAACGATAACAGATTCAAATTGTTTAACGTCTTCTCGGCAGTAGAGTGATAAACAATCTGGCCTGTGGTTTCACACTCTTTCGGATTGATGCTGATGATGGCTCTGCTGGTCAAGCTTTTGCCACAGCCGGATTCGCCCACAAGACCGAGCGTTTTTCCTTTTTTTATTTCGAAGTCAACTCCATCTACGGCTTTCATTTCCCCGTTATCCATTTGAATGCGGATTTTGAGATCTTGAACGGAAAGAAGGGGTTGTTCAGATTCAGCCTGTGGAGCTATTGAAGCCTGAGAAGCTTGTGATGCCATAATATCCCCTCACTATATTGAAATAGGTACCGGTTCGAGCTCTTCACGCTTATCTCTTATAAGGGTCTGCCGCATCACGTAATCCATCTCCCAGAAAATTAAAGGTTAATACGGTGATGATAACAAAGCCCAAAGGTATTAACTTCCACGGATATAAAGCGATATTTTCAATCTGCTGCGCTTCCTGAAGCAGTACTCCCCAGCTCGTTGCGGGTGACCGGATACCAAGTCCAAGAAAGCTCATCGCGGTCTCACCCAGGATCATGCTCGGTATGGCCAAGGTCGTTGCGACAACCAAATAACTGATAAAACCGGGCAGCAGATGCTTAAGAATGATTTTGGCATCACTGACGCCAGCTATTTTGGCTGCTAATACATACTCTTCATTTTTCAAGGAGATGAACTTGCCTCTGGCAACTCTCGCCAGCTCCGTCCATCCGATAAAAGCAAAGATGATCACGATATAGATATACATCGTGACGACCGGTATGCGTGGCGGAATGGCCGCCGATAGCGCCATCCACAGTGGCAAGGTTGGAAAGGAGCGAATAATTTCGATGATCCGTTGAATGACTGAATCGATCCAGCCACCGAAATAGCCCGACACTCCGCCGATTAGCAATCCGAGCACAAAACTAATCGCTACTCCAATAAGAGGAATGCTTAATGAAATTTGACTCCCCAGAACGATTCGCGACAGCAGATCGCGCCCCATCCCGTCTGTACCAAATAGAAATAAACGTCCCGGCTCATCTACGCCAAACAAGTGAATATTGGTTGAGAACAGACCCAGAAATTGATAAGTTTCACCCTGCACAAAAAACCGGACTGCATGACGCACCTTGTCATCCTGCACAAACATTTTGCGCAGTGTAACCGGATCCCTCGCTGACTTCAACTCGCTGACAAAGGGTTGAAATTGAAACTTGCCATCTGCATCTAAGAAGCTCACTTTGACAGGAGGCGCATTCACATATTTGCTGTCATAGCTCTGCAAGCCGTACGGTGCTATGAACTGTGCGAAGATGGCGGCCAAATAAAACATCGATAAAATAAATAAGCTGATTCGAGCTAACTTATGCTTCTTGAGCCTTAGATACATAAGTCGCCATTGTGAGCTGTAGTAGACGTCGTTAGTGATGGCGGGTTTGATCGGCGTTAATTTCTGTCTTCCAAATATCGGGATTGTTTTCATATTACATACCTCTGAACTCTGTGCGAATTTTTGGATCCAGCCATGCCAATAAAATATCGGAAATCAAGGTCCCAATGACCGTCAGTATAGCCATAAACAATAGCCAGGTTCCCGCCAAATACATATCCTGACCTAATAAAGCGTTATACATGACAGGACCCTGAATCGGTAAATTCAGTACAATAGCCGTTATGGTGGAGCCTGTGAAAATCGAAGTGAGTGACCAGCCAATCGTACTGACGATAGGATTCATAGCGGCACGCGTCGGGTATTTAAGCAGGATTTTGGTTTCCGATAAGCCTTTGGATCTGGCAGTCACTACATTCGGCTTATTCAGCTCATCCAGCATTTGACCTCTCATGACACGAATCAGCTCGGCGGTATTAGCCAAACCAATAACAATAACAGGAATAACCATATGCTTCAGTAAATCAAGAACCTTACCCATGGACCACCCGGCATTCACATAATCGCTTGAAAAAAGCCCCAGCAGCGGATCTCCAAAATACACGTAAGACAGATACATAAGAAGAATCGCTAACAGGAAATGCGGAGTTGCCATCCCGAGAAAGCCTATAGCTGAATATAAATAATCGCCTATCGAATATTGCCTCACTGCACAATAAATACCGATTGGAATCGCAACTGCGTACGTGAACGCCATGGTCACCAGAGAAACGATGATCGTGAGCGCCATGTATTGCTGGATAACCGCCATAACCGGTTTGTTATAGCTAAAGGAATAGCCAAAGTCGAAATGCAGGATAATGTTTTTCATCCATACAAGATACTGTATATACCAGGGCTGATCCAGCTTCAGACTTACTCTCATTTCATCCATATCCTGCTGTGTCATTACATCGCCGGCTACAGCCATTTTGGCGGCATAATTAGATACATAATCACCGGCAGGAAGCTGAATGATGTAGAACACGATAATAGAAATGAAAATCACTACGGGTATGACTAAGATGATTCTTCTTAAAATATATTGGAGCATCTCTGATCCTATCCTCTCCGCTTAATTCGAAGATGCCATTGAAACCAACAAGGGGGAAGCTCACTTCCCCGCGGGTTGATTAACCATTCGACTTATTGTTTGATAAAAAACTGTGAAGGATGACCATGGCCGATGCTGCGGAATTCATCCGAGTACACCAAATCCTTAGGCACATTTCCGACTTTATTGGATGCGACAATCAGACGAGGTGTCGGACCTGCGTAACCAATAACCCACTGATTTTTTTGATGAAGCTTGATGATCTCATTACTCCATTTATTAATTTCCTCTTTGGTTGCCGATGCTTTCACTTTACTCCAGTAGTCAAGAATCAAGGCAACATCACCCTCAGGCTTAACTCCTTCCTTGCCATTCGAGGAGCTGTACAATCCATATTGTCCGTACCATGGAGTGAGGACTCTTAGAGGTACAAGCGTATCAGGCCGGAAGGATACATTAACCATCGAAATATTTTCAGTAGTGGCGGGGATTTTATTCGAGTACTTGAGCTCTTGATGGGTGCCGGTATCCACAACCTTAAGGTCTACCTTGATGCCTACAGCTTCATAATATTTTTTGACCAATTCCAGAAAACCTGCGGTGCTCGTACTGCCTTCAATAATGGTGATGGTTAAATCCGATCCATCCTCATTGAGACGGAAGTTGTTTTTATCACGTTTTGTCAATCCAAGCCCATCCAAGAGCTCATTCGCACGCTTCGGATCGAATTTGCTCCATTGATCCGCCCAACCCTTTTGATAGCCGACCAAGCCTTCGGGAACCGATGCCTGAATTGGAGCGCCTAACCCATTCGTAACGATCTCGGAAATTTCTTTACGGTCTACCGCAACCGATAACGCTTCTCTGAATTTGATATCCTGGAACAGCTTGCGCAGATTCGGATCTGCGATCGTCTGATTGAGCTGAATACCCGCACTTGACCAGGTTGGCGTTGACCAATTCATAACTCTGAAGCCTGCTTTTTTCTCATTTTCTTTTAATACCGTGAAATCCTTAAAGTCAAAATCGATAATATTATAATCGCCTGCCAAGGTGCCGAGAATTCTTTGTGCCGGGTCCTGAACCTTGGTAGCTACAATACGGTCCATATACGGCAGCTGGTTGCCTTCACCATCAACCTTCCAGAAATACGGATTGCGTTCCATAATAAATTGATCACTATTGGGATCATTTTTCGCTACCCAAGCTCTTAAGGTTGGAATTTGCGGGTAGACCCAGTAATAATAACCGGTTGCGACCAGGAACGATTTGACGTCCTCGAAGCCCCATTTTTTGGCGATCTCTAGCGCCTTCTCCTGACCTATGAATTCAGGTAAAATAGTCTTCTGAAAATGTGCCGGTGCCTGAAACCATTTGTTGTCAATCGCCACACGCTCCAGGAACTGCACACTTGGATATTTATGAACGACCTTGAAGCTGTAATCATCAATTTTGGTCACTGTCGCTAAAGCCTTATCACCCGTTACAGGATCAACCGAGTAATAAGCATCATAGATTTTTTTACCGAACGTCTCTTTGGTCAACATATGCTCCCAATAGAACAGGACATCATCAGCTGTAAAAGGCATTCCGTCCGACCACTTCATCCCTTTTCTTAAGTAAATGGTGAACTCCGTTGAATCTTTATTGACGTCGTAGCCTTTGGCGATGTTAGGTTCGACCGCGCTTCCATCCTTGTTAAAACGGAAAAGCGCTTCCTCTGTAGGCTGACCGACCGTCCAGCGATCATTGACTCCTGTCCAAGGCAGCTTCCAATCGCCGCCGTACTTACCCGTTTCCTCCAATACCTTTTCCACCATGATATCTTCCTTGGCCGGCAATCGTTCAGTAACCGCTTTCAAAGTTGAGGCAGCAGTAAGCTTGGCGAGCATCGGTGCCTCTTTGTAACCCTCTATCTTGGCAGGAGCTGCGGGTGGTGCTTTATCAGGAGTCACAGGTGTCACAACGACTGATGTCTTGGCATTGGGATCACTTTCACATGCAGCCAGCGCAACCGCAAGCATTAATATCATAACCATTAGTAACCCGATTTTTTTCAAAAATTTCCCCTCCATAATGAGCTTATAATTCAACCCTTGTTTTGAAAATGCGGTGAAACGGGTTAATTCCTGTTCTTCACCTCCCTGATAACTTAAACCGGTTTAATAAAAGCGGTTATTTGCTAATAAATTCAGGTATGCTCTATATAGTGGAAATTAAACCGGTTTAATAAAATTAATAATACTATTTAGCATCATATTATGTTGACCAATATGTAATTATCACCACCTTGATTAAACCGGTTTAAAATAACTTTATTGGCAATGAAAGCGTTTTATTAATGTCTGTATAATACCTCGAAATACAGCATATTGCAATAGTTTTATTTTTGAATTTATTTTCCTTATTCCGTTAAATAAGATTATATTAATGGATTTATTATCCATATACAAGAGAAATAAATGAAAAAATTTAGGATCAACCCCAAAATGAGTGCTTGACTATTTAGCCCAAATCAGCCCAAAAATCGGCTGCAGTTGCATTCGTATATCGGTATTTTTCATTGTTTGCAACCATTACATTGCCTGTCTTATTAGATAAGAATCGAGCAAAAAAATAATTAGTATATGAATGAGTCAAAAAATGCTAAAAAGAACCTCCTTTAGGAAGTTCTCAGCCTTAAATTCTGATCGATAGACTCAGCTCAATAAAGAAACTATTAAATTCTGTCCTCCCGATATATCCCTACCGCGTACTCCACATACCTTGAGCGTGCCAAAAAGATGCCAGCTATCTAATCCCTCGCGCTTTCGATTCGTCTTAGATTCTCAGTATCCCGAGCTGGAGACGAACCAAAGAAGCGGGAGTACTCTCGATTAAACTGTGAGGGACTCTGATAGCCAACTTGATATGCGGCACTGGCTACTGCATAGCCCTCAAATGCAATGAGGTTTCTAGCCTCCAAAAGCCTTAATTGCTTTTGAAATTGAATAGGACTTAAACCAGTTGCACGTTTAAACTGACGGTGAAAGGTGTTTATAGCCATACCAGATTTTGATGCCATCTCACCGATGTCTAATGGCCTCATAAAATTATCGCGAAACCATTTTACAATTTGAGAAATCCTAGAGAAATTACTTTCCCGCAGACCAAGTTGCCTCAGGTACCATCCTTGTGGTCCTATCAGAACGCGATAAAGGATTTCGCGTTCATAAGCCGGTGCAAGAGCTGGGATATCTCTTGATGTATTCATTAATCGTAATAAGCGCAGCCATGCCTCCATAAATTCAATGTCTATTTCACAGGCTGCGAAATGCCCAGAAGCAGTTGGTATTAGATTTTCAGGAAGATCTCTTAATAAACTCTGAAGAACATTCTGATTCAACGCAAGACCTAGGGACATGTAAGGACGGCCATCACGGTCTGGATGTACACTCGCCGTTGCGGGAACATGTACCGGTACCACGTAATACGACGGCCCTTCCAGGGTGGCGCTACGCTCCCCGATTGAAAGAATCTTTGTTCCTTGAACCGTAAAACCAATCATTGGCTCGTAGAGCGCTGCGAGTTGATGTGCGGGAATGTCTCCCTTAATCATGCTTAGCCCCGGTACTCCGGTTTCAATGGGTCGAGTGCCTGCACTTTTCATTAGATCAATAATTTCATCTATAACTTTTTTCATACACTTATTCTATCACATGACTTCTTATTCCTCAACACAGCTTTGCAATAGATCGGCATTTTTAGGCTCCTCTTATATTAAAAAAAGGGGATAATTCGAGTTTTCCGAAATCACACATGGTGGTTTTAGGCAATTAAAAGGCATTATTAAATCTATATTATTTTAGCAGAAGCGACTAAAATAAAAACCAGATCGAACACAAAAAGGAGAGGATTTTATGAAAATCGCAATCGTAACAGGTGGAAGCAATGGAATTGGGAAAGCAACAGCTCTTGAGTTTGGCAAGCGAGGAATTAGCGTCATTCTCACATACAATTCCTATAAGGACCGGGCAGAAGCTGTCGTTAAGGAAATTGAGGAGAATAAAGGAGTTCGGGCTGTAGCACTGAAGTTGGATCTAACTCAAATATCAACATTCGAAGGTTTCGTTCTAGAAGTAAAAAAGAGCCTCAAAGAAATTTGGGACAGAACAACCTTTGATTACTTAGTTAATAATGGCGGTGTTGGTGGACCCATGATGCTCACTGAGATGAGCGAAGAGTACTTCGACAAAATTCTGAATACGAACTTTAAAGGACCGGTTTTTTTAACACAACACCTCGTCCAATTCATGGAGGATGCTGGAGCCATCGTGAATACCACGAGTTCCTCCAAGAACCAATCATTCCCAGGATACTCCGCCTACGGCTCGTTAAAAGCAGCATTCTCAACTTGGACTCGCTATATCGCCAAAGAACTTGCACCTCGCAAAATTCGGGTCAACGCAGTTTCTCCCGGTCCTACGCACAGCAATTTTGGCGATGGAGTATTCGATAAGCATCCTGAATTCATCAAGCCGCTGGCTGAGCAATCGGTATTCGGCAGAATCGGCCAGCCCGAAGATCTTGCGAAGGTCATTGTGAACTTATTGTCCGATGATTTCGGCTGGGTTACAGCCCAGGACATTGAAGTGTCTGGCGGACATTTGCTTTAAGATAGACACCTAACCAGCTCTCACACATTTTTAAAAATCGGGAAGAAAGAAGATTATATTTCAAATCATATTCACTATTACCGAACTGGAATTAACAAAAAGTCGTTCCTACACCTATTCCGAATAGGAGTATGAACGACTTTTCAGTATCAGCTCTTGGCCATTATGGTCGATTAGCCTTTTAATGCGCCTACCATAACACCTTTAACAAAATATTTTTGTACGAATGGATATACGCACAGAATTGGAATCGTAGCTACCATGATGGTCGCATATTTGATCGTTTCCCCAATCTGGAACTGATCCCCGGCACTCGCTCCTGCCGACATGCTGTCTGTCTGATTGGCCAGCAATATTTCACGCAGCGTCAGCTGCAGCGGGAACAGCTCACGGTCCTTCAGGAATACAGATGCATAGAACCAGCCATTCCACTTCTCAACCGCATAATAGAGGATCATAACGGCAATAACTGGCATGGACAATGGAATAATGATTTTGAACAGGATCGTAAAGTGATTGGCTCCGTCAATCTTGGCTGATTCTTCCAGACTGTCTGGCACGGACATAAAGGCCGTACGCATGATGATCAGATTAAAGGTGCTAATTGCAAATGGGATAATCGTCGCCCAAAGTGAATTGATTAATCCAACATTTTTAACAGTCAGGTACAAAGGAATCAAGCCGCCATTAAAAAACATGGTAAATACGATAATAATAATAAATACCTTGTTCCACATTACATTTTTACGAGAAAGCACATACGCACCCATAGCCGTCATAAGCAGATTCAGAATGACACCCATCACCAAAATAAACAAGGTGTTCCGGTATCCGATCAATATGCCTGGATTTTTAAAAACGTTCTTATAAGCTTCAATACTGAATCCCAACGGTTTAAACAACAATCCTTTGTGTGCTATCAGCTGCCCTGCGTCACTGATGGATGCAAAAGCAACATACAGCATCGGATAGAGCGCAATAATCATTAAAAGAAAAAGTCCCACATGGATACCAATATCCAATGCCTTATCCATTAACCCTTGATCCTTTGGCATAATCCTATCTCTCCTTTCCTTACCATAGGCTGCTATTGTTCACTTTGCGACTAATGTAATTCGCTGTAATCAATAGTATCAGATTCAACACCGAATTAAATATGCCCACCGCGGCGCTGTAGCTCCATCCGAACTCCAACAAACCTTTACGGTACACGAAGGAGGATATGACATCAGCGGTATCGTAAGTAACCGGATTGTAGAGCAGGATGATCTTCTCAAAACCTACGTTGAGGAGGTTCCCCATCCGTAAAATGAACATGATGGCGATTGTCGGCATAATACCAGGCAACGTAATATGAAGGATCTGCTTCCAACGGCTTGCACCATCCATACGGGCTGCCTCATATTGCTCCTGATCAATACCCATCAGCGCTGCAATATAGATAATCGACTCCCAGCCGATTTTTTGCCAAATTTCAGAAAGAATGTAGATGCTTCGGAATAGCTCCGGCTTTTGCAGCATGGCTTTTCCATCATAGCCAAAGTACGTCAAAAGCGTATTAATAACACCATCCGAATTCGTAAAATCACTAATCATACCACAGATGACAATCATCGAAATAAAATAAGGCATGTAAGTAATGGACTGAACGACTCGTTTAAATATTTGATTGCGGACCTCATTAATCAAAACCGCAAGAATAATCGGAGCAGGAAATTCAAATATTAAAGAATAGAGACTGATCACAACGGTATTTTTCAAAATACGCCAAAAGTAATAACTACCAAAAAAGTCTTTAAAATTTGCCAAACCCACCCAAGGACTGTCCACAATACCTTTCATCGGGGTATAGTCTTTAAAGGCGATTATAGCTCCGTACATAGGAGTGTAGTGAAAAATGGCATAATAAGCGATGACGGGAACCATCATCAGATATAAATATTTGTTCAACACAAAATCGCGGATAAACCGAGTCATAAAGGTAGGATTTGACTTTCTTACCGATTGTGACTTTTCAAGCTGCATCGTTTTGGCCATCTCATACCCCTCCTTCCTCACCTATTTGTCTCTCGCTCATAGCTTAATGGGTGGGAGGGCTTGTAGGCCCTCCCATCTTGCAAATTAACGTTTGTTGAAGCGATCCAAAGCTGCTTTTTGAATCTCGATAGCACGATCCAGCTTAACGGATTTCAGCTTTTCAACATATTTTTCATACGCATCAAGCGGCTCAGCGCCCAAAATAATTTTCAAAGTCATTTCATCGACTAATGTGTTAACATCGGTCATAATTTTCGCCATTTCCGTACTTTCTTCTGGTGTCGGTGTGATTGGCGGCAATTGATATTTAGCTACATCGGTTTTTGCCCAAACTGACAGAGCGTCTTTTTGCTGTGGAAGTGCTAGATACTGTTGAATATAATTTTTATCCTGTACGAAAGGACCGCTGTAATTTGCACGAGTATATAACGAAAGCGCCTGGGCTGGAGCCAATTTATCCGGGTTTTTCATTAAAAGATCCGTATAGGTCGGAACGCCATTCACCATATTGTAGCTTACGCCTTCTTGACCAAAGTTGAAGTATTTATTGCCTTCTTCGCTATAGCCGTAGTCCAGCAGCTTAACAGCAAGCTCTGCATTCTTGGAGGTTGCTGAGATCGCTACCATACCGCCATTTACGGAGAACGGCAAATCTCTTTGACCAAATTTCGGTGTATCGCCTTTTTTCAGAACCGGCTGTGGTGCGGGTACCAGCTTCGCCTTAGGATTAGTTGCTTCAACAAGCGGCTGCCATTTCCCAATACCGCCACCTGTATTCGCTACTGTAGCACCGGATGCGCCTGAAGAGATGTTCGCGTCAAAAGCTTTGGAATCGACGGTTGCGATGTTCTTATCCAGCAATCCTTGCTCGTACCAACCGCGGAATAGTGCCAGCCAATCTTTATAACCCTTTTCCGCAGGACCGAACTTAATCTGACCGCCTTCAATATAGAAATCACGTGTTACCCCATACGCACCCATGAAATGTCCGCTGTTGAACTCATTAAATACGCGAGGCTTGCTGCTTGCAGTGAAAGGAGCTGCTGCGCCTTTCTTTTCTTTGAAGGCCTTCAGCATCGCAGTCCAGTCATCGATTGTTTGCGGCAATGGAATTCCTAGCTCATCAAGCCAATCCTGACGAACAATCGGGCCTTGATACACCATCAGTGAAGCATCACCGCGGATGAACGGGAATGAATAATAGCTTCCGTTATCCGTTTTAACCATTTTGTCGATGTCTGGATGTTCTTTCAAATATTTTTTCAGGTTCGGTGCATTTTTATCGATCAGATCATTCAGCTTCAGAATGTATCCGTCTTTAATCGCTTTTTCCGGACCGCCTGGGAAGTCCTTAAAGAAGTTGAACTCAATCATGTCCGGCAAATCTCCGGAAGCCAGCATAACGTTAAGTGCTTCTTTGGCCTGGTTAACAGGAGGTGCAATAAATTTTAATGGAACACCAGTTCTTTTTTGCCATTCTGCAAAGAAAGGAACATCCTGGTGAGTCGCTTTTACGCCGACTAGGTTACCCGTCATCTCCATCCAATAAGAAAGTGTTTTGTCCGTCTTCATCGGATACGTTGTTGCGGTCGCAGCAGGTGCAGGTGTTCCAGCGGCAGGTGCTTTCGTGTCAGCAGGTGCAGGTGCAGGTGTGGCTGCGGGTGTCGAACAAGCGATCGCTGCAGTACTCATCATGGCTGTAACTACTAGAGTGGAGACGATTTTCTTTTTGCTCTTCATAGTATGAAGACCTCCCTAATATTTCGGCTGAACCGAATAATAACTTCAACATGAGATTGTGTATATAACCTGTTTCCCATACTCGTATTATATGATGACGCTTACATAAAATGAAATCGTAAATTGTGCCAATTTTATCGGCAAAAACACGAATTCGGATCAACAAAAAGTACAATTGAATATACAAAATAATCAATATACAAGAAAAAAACCGCATAGCAGCGGCTTATTCCTCCTTCATTTCCTTATATTTTCCGGGGGTGATGCCTTCATATTTCTTGAAGGTTCGAATAAAGGCATTCACATCATTAAAGCCTACCGAGGTTGCTACATCACTTACATTTCGGCCACTTTCATCTATAATCAACTTGGCACGCGCCACCCGGGTCTTGTTAATCGAATCCAGCAGTCCTTCATTGGTGTGGTCCTTGAACAGCTTGGACAAGTAAGCAGGCTTCATGTCAAAATGGTTGCCGATCATCGAGATATTAAGATTCGGGTCCGTGTAGTTTTCGTTAATGTAATTAACAATTTGCTGAATACGTTCATCCATAACCCGTTGTTTGGACTGTTGAATATTTTGCTGCCGCTTGTTGGATGTATATTCACAAACCTTTTCCAGAAATTCCGTCATTTGAACCTGCATTTCCTGAATCGTTTCACAGGTCGCCAGCCGCTCGATCCTTTTTTCAATCCGTCTTGGGTTACGTATTAAGAGGCTGTCCTCGATATAACCAAGCTCACTGATCGTTTTGATCATCGTGCTGACCAAATTGAACATCAAACATCGGCCTAGCGGAACCGACATGAATGATCGTTTAAAATTGCGTTCGATGATCTCATCGAGTGTTTGTCGAGCCATCGGAAAATCGCCGATTTTGACATAATTAATCAGCTGCAGCTCTACCTGAAGCGGGTAATAATAAACGGTGTCCGCTTCTTCCATAGCCTCATTCTGGTGAATATCCTCATAGGACAAAATTTCCTTGCTGCCCATAACCAGCTTGTACTCCATAGCATCGAGCGCTTCCAAATAAGCTTGGGAAATTCCGTTAATCCCGCTATGAATACCACTTATCGACAGGGTCAAGCTAATATGATATTTGGACATAATGAACACTTGTGCGTCCTTGGAGATGCGGACCAGCTCTTCCATCCGTCCTTCAGGATCCTTGGCAGAGAAATTAATAAGACAGACGAGCGAGTCTTCCATTTCGGTTACATAGCCTTGATGGTTCTGGGCTGCCAGCTCCTCCATCACATTGGTAATAATAAATTGCATCAGCTGCTGCGGGTCGGTCGAGCCTATTTCCTGAATACGCTCATGGAAAGTCCCGCTCTCCTGTACATAAAGCACAATAACGGCAAAATCGTCCGTAGCAAACCGCATATTAAAGGTGGCCAACGATTCATCAACAGGAATTTGTTCATTAAGCTTTCCTTTTAACATCCGTCCAACAAAATTGGATCGTAAAATATGGTATTGTTTTTTACGTTCAGACATAATTTTGGCCATTTCTACCAACGTATGGTCAACGGCTTGCTCGATAAATCGAAACTCATTGTAACCTTGACCACCAGTCAGCTCGGTTTTGCCGGAAAGAGCGGTTACAAGACGTCGTACCGGATTATAATTTTTGCGTAAAAATACATATGTTAAGGAAATTCCTCCAAGCAAGCTAATAAAAATACTCATGTAGGTCAGATTCCGCACCCGCTCAGCTTTTTCCCAAAACAATTGGCTCGGGATAATCGATAAGTATCTAAGCTTGGAACGATCTGATTTGATATAGGTGACCTCGTAATTAAGGCCATCCTTTTTCCATAAAAACATATTCGATTCCGGCATTTCCTTATCAAAAGGAAAATCCTTGAGCAAATTTACGCTTTCCTGCGAGCTGGTTACCAATACCTGGTTGGCTTCATTGAGGATTAACACATGTCCCTTGTTAAACAGCTCTATGTTTTCAATAGCACGCAGAATACGCGATTGGTCAACCATGATTACATTAGTAGCTCCAGGCTTGTCCGATTCCTTGCGATACGTGCTGATGTAGGCAACTGTATTACGGAGGTTGCCGCTTTCGTCAATGCGGGACATCGGTATAAAGCCTTTAAATTCTTTTTGATTAACAATTTGTAACCACTGCTCATAGTTATAAACACCATTTTTATGGATCAAATTGTAAGCGAAGGGAGCATCTCTGTAAACATCGGGCATGAGTACCTGATTGCTGTTCGCTATATAAATATAAAACAGATCGATCAGAGAATAGGAGGTTCTGTACAACAGCAAATCCTGTGTGATTTGATGCAGGTCATATAAGTATTCATTCGGGTAGATTTGGTATTTATCCGAATACAGGAACTGTAGAAGTCTGACATTCCAGGTTAATTCAAAATTCAGCCGCTCCATCGACTCGAATTGATTGTCCATGACCTCGCGAACCTGCTTCAGCAGCGATTGATTCGCCTGGTTGATTTCATTCTCCAGCGTCTTACTTGACTGCGTGTATACGATTACACTCATCAAAACAGGCAGCAATAAAACCGCCAAATAAGATAGGAGCCAAGTTAGGAGCACACTGCGCCTATTGATTTGAAACTTACCCAGCATCGAATCTCTCCTTGTAATCAATTGAAACATACCTCTTGCGCATGCCTCTTTCCGATTTCACCATTAGCCTACATTATACTGCAAACTCTGGCATCACGCGACTTTTAACAAAAAAAAGACATGCATTCAGGTTTGTCCCCTGTACACATATCCTTTGGGTATGTAAGCTACTGCCATGTGATAACGGTAGGCGCGGTTGTCACTGATTCCGTCTGTTTCGAAGGAGCAGACATCTCCAAGGAATTCGATTCGGCACTCTCCATTTTGCTCATTCCCTGGAACAATCCGCCTTCCGCTATAACGAGTGATTGGGCTGTCGTGTTCCCGTACAGCTTGCCGGTGGCGTGGATCGTCAGCTTGCCTTTGCACAGAACATTTCCATTGACGGTGCCAGCCAGAATGACGTTGCGTGCAATCACGTTGGATTTCACGATGCCCTTCTCGCCAATGGTCACATCGCCAGCACAATCCACATCGCCCGTTACCTGACCTTCAATACGGATGCTTGCCTCCGACTTGATCCTGCCTTCAAACAAGGTCCCCTCACCGATTAATGTATCTGTCGCATGTACACCGTTCATATGCTTCTTACCTTTAAACATCATCGTTCCCCTTTCAGGCTGGATTATTTGAGATAGGGCAGTGGATCGACACTGACACCATTCTGCAATACCTCATAATGCAAATGGTAGCCTGTGCTTCTGCCTGTTGATCCGACAAGCCCAATCAGCTGTCCTTTTTGAACCGAATCATTTTTTTGCACGAGGATTTTGTTGAGATGCATATACATGGTTTGCAAGCCATTCGAGTGGTCAACCACAATATGATTGCCTCGCTCTGGATCACTGCCAGTGACCCGCACAATGCCATCTGCTGTAACTGAAACCTCCGAATTGACAGGTGCGCTAATATCGTAGCCGCTGTGAAAGCTCGGACGACGTGTAAAGGGATCCTGCCGCAATCCAAAGGTTGATGTGATTCGATGACTGTCTACAGGCCAAATATTGGGTGTCACGCGAAGCTGCTCCTTAATTGCCAATGCTTTATGCTTCGTATCGGTAATACTTTGCTGCAGCGCGGCCAATTCAAGGTCCATATCGCTTAATTGTATTTTTGTTTGACTTAGCAGCTCGTTCACTTCGTTATTGGTAGCCGGATGGCTGATTCCTCCCATTGCGCTATCAAGAGGGGCTGTACCTTCAGCCGCTGCTACTATTTTGGTGGAGCCTGTGATCGATCGAACCTCGTCCTCCATTTTGCGAATATCATCAATTCTGGCCTTCATTTCCGAGGTTTGCTGGGATAGCTTGATCACTTCATTCTGAAGCTGCTCAATCGTTTCATTCTTATCCTCCACCGTATGGTTATACACCAGCTCCTGACTATCGATCTTAACCTTTAACTGGTCTGCGATAACGGCTGTTCGTCCCTGAAAGAAAAATAGTACTAAAGTAATGAGAATCAGGACAAAAACAGCGGACACAGCAATGTAAGGTATCGAATTCAGCATCTCAAACTGGCGAACGGAACGGTTCGCATCCGGAATTATGACTAATGTAAACTTTTTACTTCCCCATCCCAGTTTCATATTGGCTCCTTCTGCAGGATTCACACTCATCAAGTAATATTCACCAACAAATTTCGATTAAATCTACGTTCTTATTCGTCAAATCTGCTTCATAACCCTGCCTGCTTGCAGCCTTCCCTGCAAAATGGTTCTAAAGTACGAAGGGATTTTGTGGAAACAAATCGAATTCTAGTACTAAAGTAATTCGTTGGGAAACGATTGGAGGAGTCAGATCAATGAAGTTGGCTGGTATAGATATCGGCAATGACAGTATCAAGGTAGTATTAGACGGAGTACGCGAGCCACTGGTGATTCAAAACATTGTTGCTCCAGGCTATGAACGACACATTTTACAGGAGGAGGATTCACCGTTAAAGGCGCTTGATGTCGTGGTTCACAGTCCTCGGCTGTCCAAGAACAGCCAGCGTTATTTTGTTGGCTTGCTTGCTATGGAGAACGAGGACAGCATGGAGCTTGAGGAGACCGACAATAAAGCAGTTTCTGATCAGTCTCTGGTCGTAGCCTTAACTGCACTTGCGTATGCCGGTATTGTCAGTCAATCCGTGACCAACAGCGGCTACGGCAACATTGAGGAAGTCGAATATACGCTGGGCACCGGCCTTCCTGTACGCAGCTATTCCTATTACAATAAAATGTTCGAGGATCGGCTTGTCGGCGAGCATGAAGTGACCTTCCTGACCACACCTACCCTGCGTAATCGAAAAGTTAAAGTGTCGATCCGCCGCGCGGTCATTTCTATTGAAGGTGCAGCGGCGTTATTTCACATGGCTACCCATGACAACCTGCAGGTTCGGGATGATGAACTCCATCAGGGCTGCATCGGTATATGCGAGATTGGCGCCTTGACTACTGACTTTCCTGTCATTAATAAAATGAGCATCGACAATCAGTTCAGCACAGGAGAGCAGATTGGGATGGCTACCTATTTGGACAGCATTATTCGCGATGTCGAGGATCAATACGGTTATCGGTTTCCAAGCCGCGCCAAGCTGGTCCAACGGATCAAAAAAAATGATTTTACGATTCGTCGCATTGGTGAAGGACAATCCAGCATGAAGCAGGTGGTCGATCTGTACTTCAGTCGAGCCGCCAACAAAATCGTGGACCTGATCAAAAAGCGCTGGAAAAAGCACCCTGATATTCAATGCTTTTATGTGATCGGCGGCGGTGCGGCAGCATTGCGTTCTTATATTGTTGAAGCCGCCGGCCCGATTAAATTGCGCTTCGTAGATGAAAGTGAGCTGTTGAACGTTAACGGATACTTGAAGCTGGCAAAAAATAAAGTTAATTACAATCAGTATACATAAGCATACACGCACGCTGGTTACGGATAAATGAACAAAACCGACCGCTCCTGAACTGCACCCCAATTGTTAGACATCATCTAACAGTTGGAGGTGCAGTTTTTTAATGGCTAAGTATACTTCAGACGAAAAATTATCAGCTGTTCAACGTTATTTAAGCAATTCTGAGAGTTATGCA
>NZ_JAJNMU010000032.1 GCF_022458865.1 Paenibacillus periandrae
TCTTTCATGGCCGTTGTCAGCTTTTCAATCTCTTCTTCATTTGTCACTTCGATCCCCGCCCTTTTCGGTTCATTACTATCTTTTACCCGATTAGGCGGTTCTCAATTTTATGAGTTCAATCTATATAAAGCATCTTTTTGTCGCTTTTAGAGCGTGTATTGTCGCGGTTTTCTTTATTCTTCCTGAATCCTTGGAGTTGGTTGTCGCTTTGTATTTCCTCACCGTTTTAGAGCGGATCCCATTGGCTTTCATAATCCGAGTAACCGTACGCTCGGAGATCGATACATCCTTCTTTAATTGCTGAGTGATCTTGGGGCTGCTATAATTCCCCCATCGTTTAGATAAAAGTACTGAATTAAGCCGAATTCAACAGGAGAAGATACGAGCTGCTGCGCGAGATTCACTCTGCACGTCTTCCGGAAGGAACTGCTGACGATCGGGCGCGTCCTGGTGCACACCACAGGCGCTGGCTACGAGCTGCTGCGCGAGATCCGCTCGTACCAACTTTCCGGTTCTTAGCGTTCGGTCGGTCCGCTCTTTACGACTTCCATCGTGCTGGGTAGGGTATCCCTGGCTCTTTTGCACTTTAATGAACTTAAACTTTCTGGCACTATAAAAAAATCCCTCGCCCCTGACAGCTAAGTCAGGGACGAGAGATTGTTCTTTTACATTTTGGGGACATCCAACTAGATCATATGACCTTAAGATACACACCTCAAGCGGTTAACGCCCACGATAAGCAGAGCAGCTACTACACAGTCCGATTATCAGTAGTTCCTGCATGTCCGTGAGGCTCCTCCTTCTTGGAGGAGGAACTACTTTCCCCTTTTTTATCAGCCGACTCGTTGGAACCATCGTATTTTTTAAGGTTGACTGGAATTGTCATTTCCAACTCCGGTACATAGCTCGATCCCCCGTGGCGTTCGGTATTAACGATCGTTACCTTGGCGTCAGGAGGAAGGGCAGGGAACTCGGCAACAAACGCATAGGTTTTCGGGTCAACCAACCTCATTTTTCTTGATAAGAATTCCTCGCCCGATCCATCTTCCAGACTCAAATCGAACGTATAGGGACTATCCCCTTGGTAATGAACCTCGGTCTTATCCTTGCCATAGCTGATATTCGTAATTTTCGCCTTCGACTTACTTGTATTCAGCATAATTGGATTCTCTGCGGTCGGCTTGTAATCCACTGTCGTCTTATAAGTCTCTACTTTCAATTGATATTCAAATAAAAACTTTGCATTAACAAACTTGATTTTGATCGACTCAGGAACTGTCAGCAGAGTGCTGAAGTGATAAACACACTCAATTAAATATCCTTTTTCCGTAGGCTTAGCTCTACCAATTTCTTTTAAATTTAAAGAGCTATGTTTCATTCCTTCTTCGTCTTCCAGTTCCATAAGAGGACCGTGAAGGCCATCCCTCATAGATTTTGCCATTTCGAGTTCAAACTTGACTGCAGTCCCGCTAGGTGTTATAGCTATCTCCTTGACCGTATACGTCGTGTCGCCAGAAGACATGGTCCTCAGCGGTTTGAGCACAGTGGTTTCCCTCGTATCTTTCTTTATCGGAATCGTCAACTCCCACTGATCAGGAAGACTTTGCGAAGTTTGCTCAAAGGAACGGAACTCCTGGAGTTTCAGCTCAAACTCATTGGGAAACTGCCCCATATTGGGCAAACTCACAATATGCGCAGTCGTTTGACTATCGATTTCTTTAGAGCTGATAGAGTTTTCAATATAATTCTCCCCGCCGATCCAAATCATAATGGTACCGCTAGAGCGAGGTCGTTGCTGCCCTTCTGCAACATGCACTGTATAGCCAATGCTCAAT
Source organism: Paenibacillus periandrae (assembly GCF_022458865.1). Lineage (GTDB taxonomy): Bacteria > Bacillota > Bacilli > Paenibacillales > NBRC-103111 > Paenibacillus_S > Paenibacillus_S periandrae. Next base: position 1,836 of record NZ_JAJNMU010000032.1, read on the forward strand.
TCCGCTTCGTTAAACAATATCTCCTTCACTGTAATCGTAACCCCATTGCGGGTAACGCTTTGATTAACCTTGGACGCTAGTCCTCTCTTAACAGCTTGAGTTAGCCCCCAGTGCCAAATGTCATCGATAAGCATAGATGGGGAATCTACAGAGGTAGCTTGCTCGTCAGCCTGCGCTGCCACGGCTACGGGTGCAGTGAAGGAAGCCCCCATTGCGGTCATAGCTATTAGAGCGGCTACAGGGATTGCAATCAAGCGGCGAATTCTATTCTTCGTTGTCTTTAAAGCAGGAATCATCTTCAACAATCCTTCCTTATTCAATTTGGTTATGGAGGGCACGGCCCTCGTCGTGCATGATTATCTCTTATTCATCTCTTCATTCGGGTATTTCATGGAGGATACGATAGTGATGAGCTCTTGATCCGAAAGTTTTCCCGTTACTTGGAATTGGTACTGAACTCCTCTATCCTCCCATACATAGTAGCGCTTATCGCTTTGCCCTGTATAACTTACCGTCACCTTCATGGCGAACAGCCCCAGTTCCTTCATTCTCAGAGATGTTCGACTTATCGCCCATCCGCTTATTTTGGTATCCATGGCTTGTTCAATCGATTTATACACAGCTTCCAATCCTGCTCCTCCATGTGTGGCGTAGAAATCTACATTACCGGATATAACCTCAGCTTTGCGCTCAACATAGTGTGTCTCTACTTCGGTTTGCTTGCTTTCATCCGTTCCCTTCGTAGTCAGCTTAACCCCTTCAAAGCGATACCCATCAGGTAAAGATTTCGGGATTTTAAACTCAAAATCAGCAGCCTTTACTACTTTCTCCAATTCGTTCTTGGCCTGATCGGGGGAGAATGCACCCTTTCCATTCTTCTCAGCTACCGCTTGGGCAGCATATTCCTTCGTAGATTGATAAGAAGCTTCCAATCCTGCTACATCATGAATGGCGAAGTGATCTACATTACCGGATATAGTCTCATCCTTGCGTTCAACATTGCGTATCTCTACTTCAGTTTGCTTGCCTTCATCCATTCCCTTCGTATGAAGATTGCCCTTTTCAAAGCGGTACTCCTCAGGTAAAGAACTCGGGATATTAAACTTAGTATCATTAGCCTTAGCCTTTACTACTTCCTCCAATTCGTGCTTGGTCTGATCGGGGGATGAGGTATCATTTTCACTTTTGTCAGTTATTGCCGAGCCTTCAGCATATTCCTTTGGAGCGTCTCCCGTTATCGGCTCTGCCGCATTTGTTAGCGTCGTTAAGCCCATGACGGCAACGCAAAGGACAGCGATCGATGAGAGCTTATACGTACCTTTCTTGAACGATGTAATCATCTTAATTCTCCTTACCACCTGATTTCGCTTGCTTGCATCAAAGAAATACAACAGGCTCGGCTGCTTGCGGCGGTTTACAGTATAAAGCTTCAGAAATTGAACAATCGTCATCCCGTACGGTATCGCCTCGGCTTCTCCGAGAACCTCCAATACATAGGCATCGCAGGCCAGCTCCATATCTACTTTCATCTTTTTCATATATATCCAAATTATAGGATTGATCCAGTGGATCGCGAGAACCAAGGCTCCGATCCAATTCCATACGATATCATTTCTTTTATAATGAGCCAGCTCGTGGGAGATGATATGATACAGCTGAACATCATTCAGTTGGTCTCCTATCTCTTTGGGTAAATAAATCCACGGATGTATCACCCCGGATATATGCGGGCTTTTCATGTCGTGTCCCGTATACAAGGCAATCGGCTTCTTAATACCGAATTTGCTTCTGCAATCATTCATTATGGAGACAATCCGAGGGTCTGTAACGACTTCAAATGAATTGAGTGTTCTTCGGATCCTCCACATATACACGAATAAGTAGACCATGATTGCGACCGCTCCTGTAAGCCATACTACCGAAACAATTTTTAAGACGAATGGGTATACTGCTGTAAAAGAAGGTGTCTGGTTCTCCGTTTCATGTGGTGATACGGCTTCCAGAATCGGGTGCTGGTTCTGAGGAGGTATGTTGTTCTGATTCTGAAGAAGTGGTTGTTGCACCTGTCTTTCATTGGGTAATACTTCCGCTGGTTTATTAGTTTCAAAAGTCAGGATATCCGAAACCGCTCTATCTGCACCCGAAGTCCATTGCAAGGCATTAAATAAACTTAAAGGACTATTAGGGAAATCGGGCAGGAGCAGTCGAATCAGTACAATCAGCCAGAGCGCATGCCGCATACGAGGGCTCATATGACGATGAAACAAGGCTTGAATCGCCATGACCAACAGGGCAACGACGCTCGCCGCCAACGTCGAGTAACACAACCATACAAAGAGACTATATAAATGATCCATGAGCTTACCTCTCCATTTGATCTCTATGCATTATCCTTGTGTTCCGTTATCTTTTTCCTTTTTCTTTTCTATCAAAATCTTTTGAAGATGATCGATATCCTGTTCTGTTAAATCGGTTTCTTCCAAAAAATTCGACACCATCATGTTAGCCGCCCCGTTAAATACTCTTTTGAGAAATGATTCGCTCGCCGCCCGAATGCAATCTTTCTCAGATACTAACGGAAAATAAAGATAACTTCTTCCCGATCTTTCGAAGCCGACTGCCTTTTTATTCAAAAGCCTGTTAATAAACGTTCGCACGGTCTGATCGCTCCACTCAATCCCATCAGGTAGCTGGAGCATGATTTGCTCTGCGGTCATAGGACTATGCTTCCAGATAACCTTCATAATTTCCCATTCCGATTCCGATATTTTGGGAACATTGTGCATGCTTATCCTCCTTTCCGAAATAAACTATTACGTCTGTAAATTTATCTGACAACGTTATTATTACACATGTAAATTTAACCTGTCAATCTAATTCTTTAAACGTATGGCCGACCGACTTCTACGCCGTCATTACTTTTCCATTTCGCTCAAACGGGTCTTTTCAAGTAAGTTAAAGGTGGTCTAAGCTCCATACTTCATTGGCATCCGCGTAATTTTCCGCGTGCGGTGTGCATCACTGTCACTCAAAAAACGCCGCGGCAAATCGCTGGAAGTCTCGTTCATGTAGGAAGTAAACGCTTTCTATTTGCTGTGGCCTATTTGTTATCTGCCAACCACTCCTCCTTTCCTCATCACTCAATATTTCCAGTGCAGGGACTACTAACTCCGTTACCGCTCGAATCTGCTTCGAAGTAACGCCCAGGTCTTCAATATCTTTCCCAGCACGAAAACAATTTCGCTTCACTTTCGGAAGGATAAGATCTTGACTGGTTAATCCATCTTGGGACATAGGATAACGGTTCCGTTCATACAGCACATCTGCAGTCCCCACTGATCCTTAGATACGTAGGATTTATTCAGATATCTGAATAAATCAGGCATAAAATACGGCAGGATTCATTAGTCAACCTTATTTCATTGCCAGCTACCGGCCATTAGAAAATGTAACCCTCATAAAAAAAATCCAAAGAGAAGCTCCTTGGATTAAAAAAACTTTATCGGTCGTGTTCCGTTAAGTATAATAAAATCACCACATTCATCAAACTGCATTTTTTGCAGCTCTCCGACAATTTCCATATTCGGATTTTTTTCAGCGTCATCCATAAGCGCTTCTTTGCCCTCGCCATAATGACTTGACTAGGCTAGAGGGATATTTTATACTTGGTTGGTCAACCAAATATGTTAGAAGGGAGGAAGTATGATTACAGAGCCGTTAAATAATCGGGATCTCATTATCGCCAAGACGCATGATCTGTTGATTGAGTGTGGTATTAAAAATACTTCGATGAAACGGGTTGCACAAGCTGCTGGTGTCGCACCAGGCTTGATTCATTATTATTTCAAAAGCAAGGAAGAGCTTATTTTGGCTGTGCTGGAGGAAGCTAAGGGCCAATGCCTTCAGGATTGGGATGAAATTCTCCAGCAAGCGAAGGGCAACCGGCAAATCGAACACGTTTTAAAGTTGGGTAAGGAACGGTTATTTGCGGATTTAGAGCTTTACCGGCTACGGTTCGAGCTTTATTCCAACGGTCTAAATAATTCGAACCTCAAGTCGCATGTAAATGCACTATTACAGGAAGAACAACGAAAAATCGCCGAACTCTCCACTCATCTTGTCAGAAAAGAAGGCGTCAATCACGAAGCTATCGCAGCCACTTTGACCGCCGCGTTTGATGGGCTGGCTCTGCGCAAACTGACTGACGAGAGCTTCGATTTGGATGCGGCGTATGAAACATTAAGTGAAATGTATCTTTCGCTCACTTAATGCTTCATTTTTTATAATTATTGGTTGGTCGACCAAACACTATGGAGGAATAATAAATGGATACACTACATGAAAAAAAAGTCGTGATTGTTGGAGGTAGTTCAGGTATTGGATTAGCAACTGCCGGTCACTTACTTGAAGCAGGGGCTAGGGTTGTTATTGCTGGACGATCTCAGACAAAGCTAGACCTTGCGCGAGAACGCTTCGCTCATTATGGTGAGAATGTAGAGGATTATGTTCTGGATATGATGGATGAACTGCAGGTAAAACAATTTTTCAAACAGCGGATCAAGCAGTTCGATCATCTCGTGATTAGCGCTTCAGAAACATCCTTGGTCGATTTTAAAGAGTCCGAGATGCAAACCGTGAAGGAATTATTCGCCAGCAAATTTTTCGGTCCCTACCAGTTGGTTAAACATGCAGCGCCTTGGCTATCGAATGAAGGCTCAGTTACGCTGTTTTCGGGAGCGGCAGCATTCAAGCCGGCCAAAGAAACGGTGGTTCTCGGCTCGGTGAATGCGGCGGTTACCTTTTTTGGTCAAGCTCTGGCACTCGAGCTCTCTCCTATTCGGGTCAACGTCGTTTCTCCAGGCATTATCGACACACCAGCTCACAGCAGTATGGACGCTACTACACGCAATCAGTTTTTCCATCATGTGGCCTCTGGTCTCCCTATAAAACGGATCGGGACCGCTGAGGATGTCGCCGAAAGTGTGCTCTATCTCATCCGTAACGGATTTAGCACGGGCAGCGTTTTACATGTGGATGGAGGGCAATCCATAGTGTAGTTAAGGATACAAGAGAATAGCGAAGTAATCGACTTTGAACTGATCGAGGAGGTAACGAATCCGGCGATTGGACACTGGCAAGAGATATTCCATATGCCCGACAGGACTCATGGTCATCCCGATTTACGTGACGGGAATGAAGCTATTCATACATCCGTAGCGCCCGTATAAAAAAAGGGCCTCCCTTCAAAGGATGGCCCTAAACATGCCGCTCCTGCCAATGCGGCGAAGCGCATCATAGGTAACGGAAAAGTTAATTAACTAACAGGAACCGTAGTTAATTAAAATAGCGCCAGTCTCGGACTTTATTTTCTTGTCCTTGGCTGTCGCTGTTTCATTTTCTAGGCTCAGTCTAAAACTTTTAGAGGAGTCTGACGGTATGACAATTCGAATAGGCACGTGGAATCGAGTCATCCGGTCTAATACTTTATTGGTTACTGACACCAACCGAAAGGTGACGACTCCATGAAAAAGTCTATCACGATTCCATCCATCCTTCAATCCTTACTCACACCTGAAGAAGTTGCACTCGTCGTTCAAGCCGTCGGTTACGTGGATACAGTTCGAAAGTTCACAGTGTATCATTTGTTACAATATTGGTGTGCTGAGGCAAGTGAAGAATCAAAAAAGTTACGGTAATCACTGAAAGACAGCCATGCAGACCACCATTGCCAGTGTAAGCACTGAAAACATCCGCAAGCGAAATGCTGTGCTGGTCACAGAGTTCGTTCTCGATTCATCCGTTCCATTTTGTATTTTTTCAATCCATTATAGGCCATCTCCAGCTGACTGTTAATATGCATTTCCGACGCCGAGTCACTCATCATGCTACAGGCCCTGACGAGACTGTCAATAACACTAAACAATTCAGGATCCGTACGATAACAATCGGTAGATATTTCCTGCATTTCGTAAATCTTGTCAGCAAGGTTTGGATAAGCATTTAATGGAGTCATGTTAATCAAATCCCTTCTCGGTTAAGGAATAAAAGCAATGATGCACAATATAACTTCATTAAAAATGATTTAGTGTGTCTTAATAGTTATTGTAACGCTTCCAAACCTGTTTTACAATACACTTTTCAATTATTTTTTAACGTTCTGTACTTGGCAATTTCCTGTTCATACATATCCCCACCATGAGAATCATATACAACCATCACCGGGAATTGTTCCACTGTCAGCTTTCTGATGGCTTCCGGCCCCAGGTCCTCATAAGCAACAACTTCAGCCGCTTTGACCTTCTGAGCCAGCAGAGCAGATAAACCTCCTATGGCAGCAAAGCATACGGCTTCATATTGCATACAGGCCTCTCTTACCTGCTGGCTCCGCGGTCCTTTGCCAATGGTAGCTTTGACACCATACTTGTACATAGCGGGTGTGTATGGGTCCATCCGTGAAGCGGTTGTTGGTGCGATCGAGCCGATAATTTGACCTGGCTTCGGTGGTGTCGGCCCTGCGTAAAAGACCACTTCATTTTTCAAATTCACGGGAAATTCCTCGCCGCGTTCAATCAGCTCCAGCAGCCGCTTATGCGCCGCATCGCGCGCGACATAGATAGTTCCATTCAGAAATACCTCATCGCCTGCTCGAAACTGCAAAACCTGTTCTCTCGTTAGAGGTGTCTTCAGAACAATTTTGGCCATGATTCAGCACCGCCTTTTATAATTTAGATTACACAGGATTTCTTGCGCGCAGCATGACATTGTAAATTGACGGCGACTGGCAGCGCGGTAATATGGCAGCCGTACGTTTCCACCGCCACCCATAGGGCTGTACTCGTTCCGCCCAGACCTTGCGGTCCAATTCCCGTTTTATTGATTTCCTCCAACAATTCCTTCTCCAACTCCGCAATATGCGGTTCGTGGTGATATTCGCCTACATTCCGCAGTATCGCTTCCTTGGCAATCTCGGTGACTTTATCAAAGCTTCCGCCGATGCCTACACCTACAACCAAAGGTGGACATGCCCTGCCGCCTGCTGCCAGTATCGTATCCATAACAAATTGCTTCACTCCGGCAGCACCATCTCCTGGGAGCAGAAACTTCATTGCGCTCATATTTTCGCTTCCGCCGCCCTTCGGCAGCACTGTGAGCTTAATTTGGTCTCCTGGAACAATTTCGGTATGAATGACGCCTGGTGTATTATCGTTCGTATTCTTACGCAATAAAGGATCGCCTACAATTGAATTGCGCAGGTAGCCATCCTTATAGCCCTTCCTGATTCCATCGTGAATCGCATCATTGAAGCTCCCGCCTTCTATATGTACATCCTGCCCTACCTTGGCATAGACGACAGTAAGTCCGGTATCATGGCAGTACGGACGATCCTCTTCGGCAGCCAATTGTGCATTTTCGAGCAATTGATCCAGAATGCTTTTGCCCAAAGGAGATTTTTCGGTAGCACTTGCTTTACGAAAGCCCTCAACCACATCCTCTGGCAAGTAATAGCAAGCCTCCATGCATAAAATAGCTACAGTATCACGAATTTGATCAACATGAATGGTCCTCATGATTCAGTCATCCTCTCTATGATTCTCGAAATTCCCCGAAAAAGCTTTTTCTTGCGGGCGCAATCCACTGGTCCATTTCTTCCCGCTTTTCTTCGCCTACCAAACGGTTTACAAGCACATCATGCCAAATATAATCCTCCAGCAAATAAATATGAGCCGGATCATCCGTATAAAACGCATTGCCGCCTTGTTCTATGGGATTACCGTAGAACAGCTCTTGACCGTCTATGGATACAATGAACCAAGGGTGGTCAACATGCCCGACGTAATGGGTTTTTCGGTGAAGCTCCAGACCCGGCAGCGGATCATTCACTTGGAATAATATGCCTCTCAGCAGGCAGTCATCCTGCCGTTTCTTCAGATCCTCCATAAGTCTGCGATACATCGGCTCCCACATGGAAAGCACGATCCGCTTGCGGGCACGTCGAATAAGAACCCGGCAAAAGGATAGGATGTTGTCCTCCCCTTTTACTGTAGAAACGTAGATTTCAGGCTCACGCTCCTGCTTTTCAAGCGCTTTCAATTCATTTTCCAGACTGCTGTACGTTTCTTCCCATTTTGTTCTCATCGACTCCAGAAAGACATCTACCGGTAAGGAAGAGTAATGGGCTCCACCCTCGCTTTCCTGCTTCATGACCAAACCATGCTGCACCAGGCCATCGAGCACATCATATACTCGCGCCCTTGGAACACCTGATACTTTACTGATCTGATACGCATTAGAGAGTCCGAGCGGAACCAGGGAAAGGTATACCTTGGCTTCATATTGGGTTAACCCCATAGCTTGAATATTGTGCAGCAATTCTTCCATTAGCAATCCCCATTTCTACGCCAAACACTAGTTACTATTATAGTAATCACTACTGATGTTGATTCCATATTATCAAATAACATAGCGGTTTACAATACAAAAAAAGAGATTTAAATATATTGTAATCATTCGTCAATTACGCGTTCTGGCTTTGAACATGCAAAACAAGGGTAAATCCCCGGAATCGTGGATTTACCCTTGTTTCTTATGCAAGTGATGCGAGACGCACTTTCCCTGCACTATTATTTTGCTTCTTTTGCCCACTCATCTAGCTGCTTTTGCTTTTCGATAACAATCTTATCGATTCCTGCAGACTTCAGTGCTGCTATAAATTTAGGCAAATTCACTTCCGGATCAATTGTGCCCGTTTCCAGGCCCATTTTATACTGGTTAACTACATTCGTTAGAGCTGCAATTTCTGTTTTTACAGGATCTGCGTTGAAGGTGAAGCCTAATGCCTTTGACTTCTTGGCCTCTTTATTAAATTTAGTCATTTTAGGCCAGGTTTCAGGGTCTTCCGTTACCCACAGATAAGATAAGGACTGGTTGCCCAGCATCCAGCCTTGGCGTAGGTTGAATCCACTGTTTGTAGCATCAACCCCGGGCGGAAAATCGATAGCATTGTCTGATTTCTTCACGTAATGCTTGCCTTCAATTCCCCAGTCTATCAGATTGATCAGTTGCTTGTCGGAATACAGCAAGTTCAACAGCATCATAGCCCTTTCCGGATTTTTCGAGTTTTTCGGAATGGAAAACATCGAATTCGTAATACTGTATGTTGTAGATAATGTTGGTGTAAATTGCAGCATAGTCATCGGTTTACCTGTCAGTTGACTGATTACCACATCGTTGCCCGGCTTACCCTTGATCATGGCAGCAAAACCTTTATTGGCCTTGATATAATCATATCCGCTTTCCTTGCTTGTTGCCGCATCCTTGGAAATATAGCCTGCCAGATACCATCTTCTTACCGTTTTCAAAAGATCAGCATACACGGGGGTTTCATATAAATTGACTACCTTGAGTTCATCCAGGTTGCTAAGCACACCTAAGCCCTCGCCTAACGTATCTACAGATGCACTCACCTGAAGATCCAGGGTTGAAGTGCCTCCAACCTGCGGACCGACAAGGGTAAGATTCGGTTCGTTTTCCTTAATTATTTTGAACACTGGGTCCATATCATTTAAGGATTTGATCTTGCTTGTGTCAATTTTGTATTTCTCAATAAGATCCGTACGCATGACGATACCGGCAAAAGAGGCAAAATCCCTGACCGTTGGTACACCATACGTTTGTCCTTTAATTTTAGAAGCCGCAAGGATATCCGGTTCGATAGACTTGATGATTTCCGCTCCGAATTTTTTCAGTAAATCATCGAGGGGAATCAGTTGTCCCTTCGCGACCTGTGAGCTATAAGTTGCTGACTTTGAATAGATTAAATCCACTTTTTCGTTACCAGAAAGCATAAGTGTAGCTTGTTGATCCCACGCCGCTGAGTCAATGGAAGTCAGTTTGACGGTTGCATTAATTTTTTCTTTCGTGATCTTACTCATTTCTTCTGCTACCAAATTCAAATCCTTTTGAGTAGCCCCTCTGAAAACCCATGAAATTTCATATGGTGGTAAACTGCTGCTGTCTCCAGCTTTGGGACTTTGATTGGCAGCCGCATTATTATTGTCTGGTGACTTTGCGCAGCCCGCAAGGAGCATACTTGCTGCCATTGTAACAGCCAGCACGGTTTTATAGCTTCTTTTCATGAAAGGACCTCCTGTATTTTTTATGCTAATCAGTATAGAACAGAGCATAGCTTGCTTTACCCTTTAACTGCACCAACCGTAAGACCCTTTACAAAGTACTTCTGGAAGAACGGATACGCCACCAGGATCGGGATCACTCCCATCACCGCTATGGCCATTCGCACCCCTTCGCTTGGAATAGCAGCCATCTGCTCCAGTTGATTCGAATCCTGTGCGTTATTTTTTAAATATTGGATATCCAACAAAATCCGGTTTAACAAATTTTGAATGCTGTATAATTTGCTGTCTGTGATATAAATCAATCCATTAAACCAATCATTCCAATAGTGAATGGTTTGAAATAAACCAACCGTCGCCAGGACGGGAAGCGAAAGCGGCAGCACAATTTGATAAAAAATCCTGAACTCTCCTGCACCGTCCATATAAGCAGACTCAATTACCGGAGTAGGTACCGATATAGTGAAAAACGTTCGCATTAAAATGACATAAAAAGCGTTTAACAATAATCCAGGTATAATCAGTGCCCATATTGTATTTTTGATATCGAAAATATGGGTATACACCAAATACGTAGGAACTAAACCTCCATTGAACAGCATAGTAAAGAATACAAAGAACGACAGGATATTGCGCAAGGGCATATCTTTTCTTGAAATGGGATACGCCAACAAAGAGATCACGATCAGACTTACAAGCGTTCCTGCGACTGTAACCAAGATAGAAATTCCATATGCATGTACAATCATCATAGAATCTCTGAACAAAAATCTATAGCTTTCAAAGCTGAGTTGGCTCGGAATTAAGGAATATCCATGCTGAATGATCGATTGCTCATCTGTTATGGAAGACGAAAACAGCAGCAGAAACGGAACCAAACATAAACCGGAAATGAGAACGAAAAGAATGTTGATGACCCACTGTGCCAAGCTATTGGTTTTCATGTGTTCTCTCTCCCTCTTAGAACAAAGCGTTTTCGCGATTTATTTTTCTAACCACTATGTTAGAAATAAGCACCAGTACAAAACCAACGATGGATTGATATAACCCAGCAGCGGATGACATGCCGATATCGCCATTTTTCAGTAAAGCGCGATATACATAAGTATCAATCACGTTGGTTGTAGGCTGCAGCATCCCCGCATCCAATGGTACTTGATAAAACAAACCAAAGTCGGAATGAAAAATCTTGCCAATTTGCAGGAGTGTCATAATGATAATAACGGGTGTAATTAATGGAATCGTAATGTGCAGAATCTGCTGCAATCGATTGGCCCCGTCTATGGTAGCGGCTTCATAATATTCATGATCGATGCCCAGAACAGCAGCCAGGTAAATCACACACAAATACCCTGCACTCTTCCATACCTGAACAATCGTCAAAATGTACGGCCAATACTTCGGCTCGTTATACCACAGCATTTCATCCAAACCGAGCAACGGCAGAACACTTTTGTTGACGAAGCCATGTTCCATACTGAGCAGTGAAAACACCAGATAACCAATAATAACCGAGGAAATGAGATATGGAAGTAAAATCACACTTTGATAAAAGCGGGAAAACAATCGATTCTTTAGTTCATTTAATAGAATAGCTAGCGATACAGCAATAATTAAATTCAGCGTAATAAATACAATATTATACAAAATGGTGTTTCTCGTGATGATATAAGCATCTGTCGTTTTAAAGAGATATTCGAAATTTTTTAAGCCGATCCAATCGCTGTCGATAATCCCTTTGGAGAAATTGATATCTTTAAATGCAATAATCATGCCAAACATGGGCAAGTAATTATTGATCAGCAGATAAACAATTCCAGGTAATACCATAAGGTATAGCACTTTATATTTTTTGAATTTTTGAAACCCTGTTTCGACTGCCCGTGAATACATGTTGTTCTCCCCTCCAGTTCAATGCTGTAGTATAGCTAAATTATAGTTCATTTCCATAGTTATCCCCACTATGAATCTGACCTCTTCCTAATACAAATCTGACTTTTTCGAGTGTTATTGTTGTAACCTGGCTTATCATGTTTGGTAGCAACAAAAGAAGACTGCCGATAGTTTCTCGGCAGCCATCAATTTGTTTTATTTCTAGCGTCTCATTTCGATGAGAGAAGTGATGCTTTAGCTTCGCGGAACTCCAGCGGATTCAATTGTGTTGATTTTTTAAACATTTTAGCAAAATAGGAGAAGTTCGAATACCCCACACTAACTGCTATTCCGCTAACCGACATATTCGTTTTAATAAGCAGTTCTTTAGCTAACTGCATTCTTTCCTCGGATATATACTCAACAAGGGATACCCCCATTTCCTTCTTAAACATTCTTGATAGATAATCGGGGTGTAAATGTACATGCTGGGCAATATCCATCCTTGAGACACTTTGATCCAGATTCTGAGTAATGAAGCGCTTGATCTTATCAATATCCGTTTGTGAATCTTCTACGGTACGACAATATTTGATTGCCTGCTGCAACGATTCTTTAACCCAATTTTGAAGATCTGTTACCGACCGGATAGCCAGAGACATCCGCTCCGGTGATGTGTGTTCGGCAAGAATCTGATGCGCCTGCAATCCTTTAAGCTGTATAAAATGATAAAGAATTTGCAAAAAACTTTGGCAAAATCTTTGCAGACTTCCAGCATCCAAACCTTCGATTGACTTCCATGAGTTTAAATATTGTACCGTTTCGATATAAATGGCTTCCTCGGCTCCTTGCTTCAACATTTCCAGCCAACCGATCATGGGTATCAAATCAATCGACCCGATTTTTTTGCTATACTCATCCAAGAAAAACACTTTATTGTTCTGAGTGACGTTGTTCGTCTCCAGCTTGTTCAAGGCTTCGACCTTGTTTACCATTTCATAAATGAATCCAGATTTCCCAACATAGCACGAAAGATCGCAGTAAAAGTACCGGTTGCAGGAAGCGATATACAGATCGCAATCCTGCCTTAGCAGCTCTTTGTCATAGACGTCTTGAACGTTTACAGGCAGCAGGACAAGCAAAGTGCCATTTCGCATCTGGACAAGCTGAGCATGCTTATCACGTTTCACTATCATATCCTCCGCAGCGTTACGCAAGGCATACTCCATAATTTTCTCATCTCTTGAAGTCAGTTCCTTGTACCAACGCTGAACACTGATCAAAACAGGAAGAAATTGTTCTCTGTCCTCCTGATAAGGAATGTTCTGCGTCAATAAGGCTTCTCTTATTTGAGCACGATTGGAAGGGATCACTTGATGCAGCAGGTCCTGCCAAAATCGTTCCATTAAGATCGGCTGATGCATGGACCATAGCCTAAAATAATGTTTATACGTCTCGTTAAAAGCATGCCGCTCCCTTTTTTCTTCAACTTTTTCAATTGCTTTTTGAAGTACCGATTCCAGCTCGTTGTATCTAACAGGCTTTAACATATAATCAAGGCTTCCTAATTGAAGCGCTTTCTTGGCATAGGTGAAGTCGGAGTGGCAGGTCAAAAAAATTGATTCGGTTGATGTGTAGTGTTCCCTTACCCATGTTAATAGCTCGATTCCATTTCCTTGAGGCATTTCAATATCACACAGCATTATATCAATCACATGTTTGGTAAATACCTCTTTGGCCTGTCTAATATTATAAGCTGCATGAACCTTGGACACAGAAAGCTTTGCCCAGTCAACTCCTGATTTAATAGCACTAACGGCATGAATTTCGTCATCAACAATTAATATTTGGTACATCCCAATTCCCCTTCGGACCTATTCTTCAAAATTTACCGGCAGATGAATCTCAATCCTTGCGCCCCTATCCACATGATGGTTAGAAATAATTAATTTCGCTTGCTCCTGATATAATAATCGTAATCTGTGTCTGATATTCCAAATACCAATATGTTCCCGATCCTCATCGATCCTGCTTTTTTGGGTCTGCCAACCATCAAATAGGTCTTGTGGAAAACCTTTCCCTGAATCTAATATTATGATTTTCATAACCCCCAAATCTGGTTTCAAATGATCTATATGAATGTCAAGATGAATGGGTTCGTCCATCGTAACTGCGTATTTAATCGTATTTTCGACGAACGTTTGTATAATTAATGGCGGAACCAAAGCTTTCTTAAGTGACTCTGTGGTATGGATTTGATAGGTGAAATTGTCTGGAAACCTCATCACCTGAATCCGCAAATAGTTACTTGTATGAGCCAACTCATCACTCAGCGAAACAAATTTCAAGTTACTTTGAAACATAAAACGCATGTATTGAACCAAGCAAAGTGACATTTCCTGAATCAAATCATAGTTTTTCAATTGCGCGAGGCTGTAAATAATATTCAATGAGTTTAAAAAAAAGTGTGGATTAATCTGAAGCTGCAAATGCTTAAGCTCTGCCTTTTGATTAATCAACTGCTCCTCATACACGGTGATTTTCAAATCATTGATTTGCGAAACCATGCTGTTAAACGTATCATTCATTAGTTCAAATTCATAGGAAGTAGGATAAACAGGGATTCGATCTTCCAGATAGCCGTCTCTGATTCTTTTCATAACTACAACAATACGATTAATAGGCAGCAAGATAACTTTCCTTAAGTAGGTGTAAAAAACGGGCAGCACAATGAGTGCACCCATTAAAATTAATGAGGAGATCCGCTGGAAAATAGGAAGGCGTTCCAAAATGATATTATCCGGAACCAAAACAAGTAGTGAAAAATTACCCACTTTCGATTTTTCGTTCACCTGCAAATATTCGTTTTTCTTGCCTACCAGGTTGTAGGCGTTTGGTTTAAGCTTGAGATTAATGCTGTTATCTGCAATAAACTCGGCATTGCTCATAGCTTCGAATTGATCTGTGACGAGAATCGATTTCCCAGCCTGGCCTAATTCCATTAAATTAAGTGGAGCCATTAATTTCGTCGACTGCACCCATCCACCTATATAAACATTTCCGGTCTTTATAAGGTGAAATAAATAATAATCGTTATTTATCTTTTGAACATACCATCGATCATCATCATACTTATTCAATGTTTGCTTATCCTTAATTAATTGAACGATAGCCGCTTTTATTTCTCTTCGCTCTATATAGGTTTCTTTAAGTATTTTTGTGGAAATTACCTCATCATTAACAGAAGAGTAAACAAACAGCGTATCCATTGATTTATAATTATTAATATCCGTCTCCAGCTTGTTGGCCAATCGAATTTTCGCAAAATAGTAGGGATCATAGAATTCCTTTTCTGAGAGATCCAAGCTAAGTAAATCGCTTTCAAGAGCTGCCAGGTTATACAAATATTTATCGACTTCTCCCAAATTTCGATCGATCTGGTCCATATATAAGGTTGTCAGACTTTTGTTTGAATGTGCGACCTGATTACGAACTACTTGAATGGCGTAGTAGTTATTATAAATCAGCAGCACAATCAGAGGAACAATTAAAAGGAAGAAACCCAATATTAGCTTAAATCTGATCGACTTGAACGAAATTCTGTTTACATATCTCATATCATAAAAAACTCCCTTCTTTATTCCAAAAGGCTGCTTTCCGCAATTCTACCTGATTATAAGTCATTTCTCCACTTTAAAATAAAAAAGGGCAGATCAAATTCACAATTTGTCTGCCCCTAATCACACTGAAGTAATGCCAGAAGCGGCACAGTTTTCAAATACCTGTTCCGGGCGGCTAGCACCGACCAAAGTACTGGTGACATTTTCCTGTCTTAAAATCCACGCCAAGGCTAACTGCGAAAGTTTAATACCCAATTCGTCGGAGATTTTCTTCAGTTGTACCGAGTCGAATGATTTCTTTCTCAATGTAACGGTTAAACATGTTATAGACCGGTTGGTTGACAATGATCCGGTCCAACAAATATTTATCTGCAATTGCTAACGCTTCCTGCATTTGGGCTGCAGTCCATTCACTGATGCCCGCATACAGTACTTTACCTTGCGTTATCAGATCATCGATCGCCCGCAGCGTTTCTTCAACTGGAGTTTGTGGGTCATACCGATGGCAATAATAAATATCAACATAGTCCACAACCAAACGCTTCAAGCTCGCATGGCACTGCTCCATCAAATGCTTACGTGACAAACCGCGGTGGTTCGGGCCATCCCCCATCGGCCAAAATACTTTGGTTGCCAGTACATAAGAACCACGAGGATAAGCATTTAATATTTGGCCTACAACCTTTTCTGCTTCGCCTCGTTCATAGGCATTGGCTGTATCGAAAAAATTGATGCCGAGGTCATAGCAAGTCTACGATATTTCATTAAGTTATACCTCTATGGATTGAGCTTAAGTTACCTATTGATTTTATGTTAAAGTTCGTTCCAAGGTAATTACTGAAAAATTGTTCCTTTAGTAACTTTGTAGTAAGTTATAGAGGAAACTTTTCCAACAACAAAAACCGTTAAAGCCCCGTAGAGGGGATTTAACGGCTATTTCTGATTACTTTTATGAACCGATCCTAAGTTGCTATGCTTTGACTTCTGCTTCTGGAATACGACTTAAGGTACTGCATAATGAAGGCATAATCGCCGACGCTGGATTTGACAAATTCAACACCGTAATAGTGGCAATAGGTTGTTGAACGCTGCCAATTGATATGGCCTGTAATTTCTATATGATGGTTCAGAAGGGTAAATTTCACGGTAATATTAATATCGTTATCTGCTGCTTTGAGATTTAAGAAAGACTCAATCTGACATCCGTTCTGACTCAAGTCAACAAGTCTTGCTACCACATCTTTGCTATTCATTTCCATACCATTGATTTCAATAATCGTAAACGGAGATTCGATATTCTCGGCAAATTGATATCGGAGTGGTTCTTTTCTTCGACTGGCTGCCAAACTAGCTCACCTCAAGACATAAGTTAATACGATCAGTATAGCATAGGATGCTCCTGATCATTTTAAAGCTTTAGTCAAGTGGAATTCAAATGTTATGGAATCCTGGTGCGACAGCTTGGGCTTTAATTCTGGTAGTTACACCGAAGCATTTAACCCTATTTTTACCGTCGCTGCCGAAATCTGAACCTGCTCCATTTCATTGATGCTGCCAAATTTCAGAGAACGCAGCAGCACATTTTCCTGAATTAATGACTCAAATTCCATGATACTGCTTCGGGTTTCGTCATCTGCTTCAATGATAAGCTCCACTCGTTGATCAATCGGAAGATCATATTTCTTGCGAAGATCCTGAACGGCACGGATCAGCTCACGGATCATCCCCTCTTTTTCGAGCTCCGGTGTGATGGTTGTGTTCAGTGATACGGTCATTTGATACCCAGTAGCCGATGCGTAGCCAATCTTGGCCTGACGTTCGATTAACATTTCCTCCGTAGGAACACGGACGAGCTCTCCGTCTGCTGGACGGTAATCCACATATCCCTCTTGCAGTGCCATCTTGATTTCCGACTGCTCCATATTTCGCAAGCAGGACTGCAGCCCTGATACGAGCTTCCCATACTTGGGCCCCGCGACCTTCAGATTCATTTTCAGTGCATAGTCAGTTAAATTATCATCATGCTGCTCGACTCGAATGGATTTTACATTCATTTCATCCTTAATGATTTCCTCAAAATCAGCAACCTGGATTGTTTGATCCGTAATTACGATCAGTTCTGATAGCGGCTGACGGTTTTTGATCGCCGTATCATTACGAATGTTGCGGGCCAGCTCCACAATCTGCCGGGTACGAGCCATGTTATCCTCCAAGGCTGCATCGATGGCTGTCGAATCCAGAGCAGGATAATCAGCCAAGTGAACGCTGCCTCCATCCGACAGGTTCATATAAATTTCATCAGCGAGAAATGGCGTGAACGGAGCTATCATCTTACTGATATCCAGAAGCACCTGTCTCATGGTCCGGTAAGCAGCACATTTGTCCTCTGTCAGACCATGACCCCAAAAGCGCTCCCGCGAGCGGCGGATATACCAGTTGCTGAATTCGTCGACAAGACCTTCAATAGCTTGAGCCGCGGTCATAAAATCAAAGCCTTCCAAGCTCTCGCTCACCACAGATATCGTATGGTTAAGCCGGGAAATGATCCAGCGATCCAGCAAATGATCAGAACCTGCCTTGTGGTCCAATGCATGTTCATAATGATCGATAGTCGCATACATCACATAAAAAGAATGGGCATTCACCAGCGTGTCGATGACTTTGGATTTGGCTGAAGCTACAATATTTCGTGAAAAACGTTTGCTTAACCAAGGTGCGCTGTCTGCCAGGAGCGCCCAACGGAATGCGTCCGCACCAAATTCCTCAATGATTTCCCAGGGGTCGATGACATTGCCTTTACTTTTCGACATTTTCTGACCATTCTCATCCAGGATATGACCTGTTGCCATTACTGCTTTATAGGGAGCTTTACCTGTGAACAGCGTGGATACGGCCAGCAAGCTATAAAACCATCCGCGGGTTTGATCGATTCCCTCACAGAGAATGTCCGCGGGGAACTGGTCGGCAAAGGCCTCCTGATCCTCAAACGGATAATGGTGCTGGGCAAAAGGCATCGAACCGCTGTCAAACCATACATCGATCACTTCAGACGTTCGAACCATTTCACCCGTGCACTCAGAGCAATTCAGCTTCACGTCATCGATAAAAGGCTTATGAAGCTCCAGATTATCCGGCAAAGGCTGCACGGACCGGGCACGTAAATCAGCTACGCTTGCTGGTGCATGCTCGCATCCGCAATCCTGACAGATCCAAACATTCAGCGGAGTACCCCAGTAACGGTTACGGCTTATGTTCCAATCAACCAGCTCATCGAGAAATTTGCCAAAACGCCCTTCCCGAATATGACCTGGATACCATTTCACGGAACGGTTATTGGCAATCATTTGCTCCTTGATCGCGGTTGTCCGGATAAACCAGCTTTCCATCGCATAGTACAAAAGCGGTGTATGGCAGCGCCAGCAGAAAGGGTAGCTATGCTCGTATCTCTCCTTGGCAAACAGTAAACCCCGCTTGGACAGATCCTTGACAATATCCACGTCGCAGTCTTTAACAAACCGACCGACGAATTGCGGAACTGCTTCGGTATAGCAGCCATCCAAACCGACCACGCTTAGCATGCCGATCCCCTGCTTCTGCGCCGCGCGGTAATCATCCTCCCCGTGAGCCGGAGCGATATGCACGATTCCTGTGCCGCTGGAGTCGCTGACAAAGTCTGCACCGATGACAACATATCGGGTTGGAGAATCCGCTGCATTCGAATTTGTTTGACTCACTGTACGCCCAGGCTCGTCACTTTCACTTGGATAAGGAGCTTCATAGGCAGTACCCACAAATTCACGGCCTTTATGCTCGGACACGATCTCATAGGTGCCTTGAATCACCTGAGCGAGCAGACTTTTGGCCAGAATAAGCACTTCGTCGTTGTGCTTGACTTTGACATAATCCAGATCTGGATGAACAGCAAGCGCCGTATTGGCCGGCAAGGTCCAGGGTGTTGTCGTCCAGGCAAGGAAGCTCTCACCTGCAGAGGTCCTGAATTTAACGGTCGCGCTAAGATCCTTCACATCCTCGTAGCCCTGCGCCAATTCATGTGAGCTTAACGTCGTTTGACAGCTTGGGCAATACGGGCTGACGCGATGACCCTTATTCAGTAAGCCTTCCTTGTGGGTGTGGGACAAGATATGCCACACACTTTCGATATAATCGTTGGATAACGTCATATACGGCGAATCCAGATCAGTCCAATAGCCGATGGATTCCGTCAGCTCGCGCCATTGCTTTTCATAACGAAAGACACTTGCTTTGCATTTTTCAATAAATTTTTCGACGCCATAGGCTTCAATCTCCTGTTTACCCGAGATTCCAAGCTCCTTCTCCACGCCCAGCTCTACGGGTAAACCATGGGTATCCCAACCCGCTTTACGCAACACCTGGTAGCCAGACATGGTCTTGTAGCGGCATATAAAATCCTTGATCACTCTTCCCAGCATATGCCCGATATGGGGTGCTCCATTGGCAGTAGGCGGCCCTTCGTAGAATACAAACCTCGGCTTGCCTAACCGCTGATTGATGGATCTGGAGAATGTTTGCTCCTGTACCCACTGCTCATACACCCGCCTCTCCCTCTTGGCTGCCTGCTCTTTCACATCAACTGTACGCATACGATCGACTCCTTTTTGCTAATCAAAATATTTATGAAAAAACAAAAAAATCCCGCCCCTGTAAGGGACGAGATTGAACTCGCGATACCACCCTAATTCTGTGTTAAGCTAACTTGCTAGCCTTCACAGCACCTCAAACTACGCACCAACATGCGCGGCCCTTGTAACGGCGGGATCCCGTTAAAGCTTACTGTAACTTCAGCTTTACTTCTCGGAGAGGATTTTCTACTAACACATGAACATTGGCTTTCAGCAAAACGCCAACTCTCTGGGGAACAAGTGATTAGTATACTCTTTCTCGTTAACGAATTTGAATGATGTTGAACTTAATCTACTTTTACAACATTTTCGGATGATTGTCAATGGGGAGGTCTGTTGGCTGCACAGGCAGACGCAGGAAAAAGCTGCTGCCTTCTCCTTTGGTGCTTTGTAAATCTAATTTGCCACCGAGAAGTCCGGCCAGCTTCAAGCTGATCGATAAACCAAGCCCTGCTCCACCATAACGGCGGGTAAACGTACCATTTTCCTGTTGAAAAGCCTCGAATATTAGATGCTGCTTATCCTGTTCAATCCCGATGCCAGTATCCTGTATACGGAATACGATCCAATCCTCCGACTTTTCAAGCCTATTGTGTCCAGACCGAGAGTCTTTATCCATATAGATCTGCATGGTGATGCTGCCCTGAGCTGTAAATTTGATCGCATTCGTGAGCAAATTACGTAAAATTTGAACCAGCCTCTGAGCATCGGACACAATGAACACAGGGACATCCTCCTGAAGATCCACCTTGAATTGCAAGCTTTTCTGGTTCGTAATCGGAACAAATTGATGCTGGACAAGCTGGACCAATTCCTGTACAGACACCATTTCCCATACGATTTCCATTTTACCAGTTTCCATTTTGGATATATCCAGCATATCATTGATCATCTTCAGAAGCTCATCGCCCGAGGTATGTATAATCTTGCCATAGCTGATCTCTTCCTCTGAGTAGCGGGACCTGTCCTCCTCCTGAAGCAGCTGGGATAACGCAATGATGCTGTTCAGTGGTGTTTTCAGCTCGTGCGACATATTGGCAATAAACTCGGATTTGTATTGGGAGGCCAGCTGCAGCTGCTGTGCTTTCTCCTCCAGCTCCCTTTTTTGCTTGCGCAGGACCAAATTCATCGTTTTATTCTTCTGCGCACGCAGCTGTTCCTCATAGAAATCCTTCAAAATGAATACGAAGAAGGCATTCAACAAAAGTGCAGCCGGGTACGTATAAGGGGCAATATGCTGCAAGTAATTGAGCCTCGGTATAGAAGCAAAAGTAGCGATGCCGATCACCTGAAGCGTATTCATCGAGAGGATGGAGATGATAGCTTTCCTATTGTAGCTCCATGCTTTTTTTCGATACAAGGCAACCAGAAATGCGGCCAGACAACCGAGTAATAATATATTAATGGAACCGGTAAACGCCTGTGCCGTGAACCCCGCAAGGGTATACCTCGAGATTGCAATTCCGACACTGATGATCAGTACGAGCCGGGGATCGCGAAAAAAAAGCGTGCCAAACACGATCGGCAGCGCACGCAAATCGAACAATGTCGACCCTTGGCCCTGTACACCAAAAAACATGGCTAGCCAGCCCGCAAAAATGAAAATGCCGACTAGACCAGCCTGTTTTACTTTCCAGGTTGCATGTTGAAATATGTATTTGTAACATAAATTGAATAAGTAAGCAGACGTAATCAGGACACTCAAGCTAATTAAAAATGTAACAAAATAATTAATGGCTATCCCTCCTCCCCGTCTATTGTACAGGATATATAGGATAACAACACTATAACTGCTTAATAAAGTTAACTTTTCGCTAGGATTTTCGTATAATTAATCGTAAGCTTGTACGATACGGAAGCGATAGGTAGTCGCAAGTTACGGAGGCATTCTGATGAAAACCATGGATTCAATCCTGTTACAAAGTAAAATCACACTGCCTATTCCCAGAGAACGCCTGATTCCAAGAGAACGTTTAGTCGATTCTATAACCTACGGCCTGAAGGGCCGTCTTACCTTAGTCTGCGCCCCCGCCGGTTTCGGCAAAACCACCCTGCTGTCCCAATGGGCATACACCCGGCAGCTGCCCTGTGCCTGGTTATCTCTCGATGAACGGGATAATGATATTATTCGTTTTTGGCGGTATATGACCCATGCGCTAGCCAGGTCTGTACCACCAGACAACGGTAAGCAAATGTTGCAGTTGGCTGATGCGCTGCCTACTTTATCGACGACTTCCTTTCTGGATGCTCTGCTTAACGAGCTGTTTGCTCTTACGCAGGATATTGCTGTCATTATGGATGACTATCACACCATTCAGGACCCGGATATCCATGACAGCCTATCTTATATGATCGATTATTTGCCCGAAACGACTCATTTGATCATCTCCAGCCGCTCCGAGCTGCCATTTTCGACGATAAAATGGATGGCCAAGGAGCAACGCAATGCGATTGATACGCTGCAGCTGCAATTCACAGCGATGGAAACCCAACAATTTTATCGGGAGTTATCGGGGGCAGAGCTAACGCATCGGCACATTGAGCAGTTGGTGCAGCAGACAGAGGGCTGGATTACGGCGCTGCAATTAGTAGCGCTTTCCCTGCGAGCTGAAGTCAATTACGACCGTTTTATAGAAGCCTTTCAAGGTAATAACCGGGATGTATCGGATTATTTGTTCCACGAGGTCATGAACAAGCTTCCAATCGATATTTACCAATTTCTTGTTCAAACATCGGTTCTTGGCAAGCTGGAAGCTTCGATTTGTAATGCGGTCACCGGAATTACGAATAGTGCTCTCATGCTGGAGACTATCAAAAGCCTGAATCTGTTTCTGATCCCGCTCGATGATCATAATGACTGGTTCCGATATCACCATTTATTTTCTCAATTTTTGCAAGGACTGCTGAAGAAAACCGATCCTGAACAATGGCTGAGATCCAACCGAATGGCAAGTGCTGCCTATTCGGAGCTTGGCTTGATGGATGATGCAATCGATCATGCTATAGCAGCTGGGGACTATCCTTTGATGGAAACCTGTTTGGAGCAGCACATTCCAGCTATGCTGCAGCGTGGGGAAATGACCACCTTATTGAACTGGTTTCACAGCGTCCCCCAGTCGTTTACGCTTTCTCCTGAGCTGTCGCTTTTATATGCCTTTATACTTGTCGTGACCGGCCAGCTCCCGCAAGCAGAGCTCCATTTGACCCGTATCGAACAATTATGCGAAAGTATGGAGCAAAAGGAGCGCCGTAAACAGCTGCAGAGTGGAATTTTGTTCGTAAGATCCAATCTTGTGTTTGCTAACGGGGATTTTGGCAAATGGTTTACCTATACGCAAAGAATTTTTGAACACAATTTACCCAAGGACCCGATCTATTATAATTTTAATTACAATCCGAACGAACCATTGGTTAGAAGAACGGCCTTAGGGCTAAAAGGAATGCTTACTCCGGATACGGAAACGATTGGCACCTTGTTCACGGGTGTGCTCGACGCACATGGCTGGCAGGATTCACTAATCAATTTATACGTAAAGCAATCTTTATGTGAGGGATATTACGAATGGAACCGATTGGACGACTGCCATCGACTGCTTCCACCGCTCACAAGAGCTGCTTTGAGCAAGCAGATACCTGGACT
Source organism: Paenibacillus periandrae (assembly GCF_022458865.1). GTDB lineage: Bacteria > Bacillota > Bacilli > Paenibacillales > NBRC-103111 > Paenibacillus_S > Paenibacillus_S periandrae. Next base: position 25,762 of record NZ_JAJNMU010000032.1, read on the forward strand.
GCATATCCCTGTCGTACTTACACAAGCGCGTATTCATCTTGCTGAGGGGCACTACCAATCGGCTCATGATCGAGTTGAGGAGGCGTTGGAACTGGCAACGAAGTTTTCCTATAAGGTTGTCTGGGTCGAAACTCTTCAACTGTTCAGAATCCGAATATATCTGCAGGAGAACCGGATCTCAGAGGCCAAGAAACTCATCGCTCGGTTGGGAATGTCACATAAGGTCAGACCCACCTTCAATCAAGAGTATGCCTACCTGACGTTAGCCAGAGTGCTCGGCCAACAACGAAAGGAACCTGAGGCTCTACGTCTGTTGGAGCAGTTGAAGCCCCAATCGGAAAGAGAGCAGCTGCTCTCCAGCCTCGTTGAAATTTCATGCTTGCAAGCTCTATTGGAGGCTCAGCGCGGACAGAGGAATACGGCCCTGATATACATTCACGAAGCGCTTGCTATTGGAGAGAGGAATGGCTACATAAGGAGCTTTCTTGATGAGGGCACAGCGATGCGGAAACTACTGACAATGTACCGCAACCATCGAGAAGGACAAGCTTGCGAAGCGAAATGGACAGGTGTCTCAGAAGCTTATCCAGCGATGCTGCTACAGTTATTTCATGAGTCCAGCACACCATCAGCCGAGCGTACCTCCCTTCCTGCTGAACCGCTGAATCGGACGGAAGTCAATCTGTTGCGCTTGATCCGCCAAGGTCTCACAAATAAACAAATGGCAGCAGCGCTTACGCTTTCCGAAGGGACGGTTAAGGTATATCTCTCGCGTCTATATGAGAAGCTTCAAGTATCCTCACGTACCCAAGCTATGGCTGCTTCACGAGAGCTGGAGTTGGAGTTGGAAGAATAATCGATACAGTCTGCTGATGCACAACAAGGAGCACCCCTGTGGAGTGCTCCTTGTTGCAATTTAACTTCTTTTTCATGGGGGTCGATACTACGGTATAACCTTGGTTCCAATCTGGCTCATAATAATAACGACGTCTTCACGGTTGAATTGTCCATCTCCGTTCAAATCATTGTGCCCAAAAGCTGCCGTCATATAAGCAATAATCTCATTAATATGAATCCCATCATGTTCGACATCCAAATCAGTCAGCCTTTGCTTCAACTGCTGAAGGGGGCTGCCATAGACAAACGTTCGGCCGGCAGCGTCGTTCCCTTCTCCGATCAAGCTGACCACAGCTCCAGCTTTAATATCAAATTTCACTTCATCTCCGGGCAGCAGTTGGCCGCTTACAATCAATTTCACCACCGACGTCCCTGGTGTATAGACGACTTGTGTTACCGACAAATCCGAGTTACGAGTTACATTTTTGATCGTATAGTACGTGTGATCGATACTCGCCCGCAGCAAAGGTTCGGAAAAGGTCAGCTTCGCCTGCATGTCTTCAAGCAGGAGATCATTAAGAGCTGGCCTTCCCGATAGAATCACTTTAATCGTATATTGCCGGCTTGTCCCATCCTGCGCGGTTACATATATATCTATCACATTTGGCAAGCCTGATGCCAAGGGTAGAATAGGGCTATCCATACCGCTTTGAACAGTTACATAACCGCCTCCGTTGATTCGCACCTGGATCGTTGCAGCACTATTACCTGCCGACAAGACTGGCTTTACGGTGAGTTCATAGATAGATTGACTTACCGTTAATGAATAGTCTGTAACCTGGGGTGAAAAAGCAAGATTTCCTGTGGAAACCGATAAGCTGGATAAGCCTGCGTCGCTATTCTTCAGTCTCTCTACGGATAGCGTGTAAATTTTTGCAACTGCCGTATCTTGGGCTAACACTTTGACTTCCACTGTATTGCTGCCTACTATCAGAGGAACAGATACAGGATTCCCACTCGAAACTTGTGTATCGTTGCCTCCATTTATACGGACATATACAGCTGCACCAGTTGGGTCCGATAATGTCGGCGTTATAGCCAAGCTGGACGTGGAATAGGGTACATTCGCCATTGTGTAGTCCAACGTGCTGCTCGCAAAGGGTTCGTTCAGATTTCCTGGCGTCACAGTTAAACCGCTTAAAGTCGCATCATTATTTTTTCGAATCACTTCGATCGTATACTGCTTTGAGATGCTCGTATCCTGGGCTAACACTTCCAGTGTGATCGTATTACTTCCTACTGCCAGCGGCATACTCAATCCGTAGCCACTCGTTACCGGCGTGTAGCTGCCGCCATTCACTTTCATATGAACAAAAGCACCCGTTGGGTCCGACAATGTGGGTGTCACCATCAATGTATCCGTTGCATTACTCACGTCAGGCAACGTATAAGCCGTCTGATTTGACTGAAAAACCGGGCTTAACGTGCTCCCTGAGACGGTTAAAGCACTTAAATCTGCATTGGTGTTGGCGGCCCGCGTGACCGTAACGGTATACGTCTTATTCACGTTTGTATTATAAGATTTTGTCTGAACAGTAATGATATTGCTTCCTACATTTAAAGGTATGGAACTCGACGTAGCTCCATTAGCTGCATTCGATTCGTTGATTTTGACGGAGGCTGCAGCGTCATTCAACACCCCGGTAATCGATATGCTGCTCGTCGCATAAGACACGTCAGCCGTATAATTCGTTATATTGGATTGAAAATTCGGATTTAACGTTGTTTCACTTGAGCGCAAATCTGTCAGGTCGGCATCATTTGTGTCTGGAAAATATACGTGAATCGTGTACGTCTTGGTCGTCGTAGTATTTGTTGCCGTGACTCTTAATTGAAATGTGTTATCTCCCCGATTCGTACCGAGGTATCCGGTTGACGCATAATACGCTACCCCAACCCAACTGCCCCCGTTCATCGAATACTCCATGGTTGCATCGGAGTTCGCAGTTGTTGCTGCTGTGTAGAAGCCTGTTTCAGAGCTGCGCATTTTCACCCAATATTCCGTTATCGATGGAGAAAAAGCAGGTGACAATAAACCCGCACCTTCATGAATGCTCGATAAATCGGCATTCGCATCACTAACCACGGCTTGTGCATTCCATGGGGATGCAATCATAAATATGAATGCCGCAAAACTAATGATTAAAAATTTAGCTAATCTCACAAATTTCCTCCCCTAAAAAAGTCAAAATATGACTTTACGATTTAATAATCCCCTACCATTATATCATAGCTATTATCCATTTTAATGCATATTTATAAAGTTCATAGAGTCAAAATTACAAAAAATAACACTCTATCGCAAAGGACAAAGTGTTATCATAACCCTTATTTATTTGACAAACATCATATCCGTGTAATAGTAATACTTGCCTGGCGACGTGTTATCCAGCGTAGCTACCGGGAGGACATACACTTCAAGATCTTCCCCCTGTCCTGTCACTTCCACCTCAACCACATGTGTTCCTGCTGCAAGCGTAACTTCATACAGCTGTTCTGTCGCGGGACGGTGGTAGGCCGGGATGAATTCGACGATTTTCTGACAATCGATCACGGTTTCACCATTCAGCTTAACAGAAATTGGAGCGTTAGCGGCTGCGATCAGACGCAGCTTGCGAGTAGAAGGATTATACAGATTTGTTCTCGCATGGTACGTGCCCATGGTATTGCCTTCAGAGACCGCTTGCCAATTGATTTTATTTCCCGCACACACGACTTCGATACCATTCTCCGCCTTAGCAGGTCCCCATATCGTCCAATGTGCAGCACCTACCAGTGCAAAGGAAATACGTTCCTCAGACCAAACGTGTCCATCATGATAACGCGTCCAATTCAATGCCAAGCGATAGGATGATTCAGGCTGTGAAGAAGATTTGACAATTACCTTCCAGCTCGTTGATTCACCAGGATTTAAACGAGTCTCCTGTGCAGCAGGTCCACTCCAGCCCGCTGGTACTTCCAGTGACAAGCTGCCTTCCAACAAAACCAGTGAGCGATTCGTCATGGTGATAGTCAGGGTCTTGGACTGATCAATTCCAATCGCCGGGCCTTCGTCTCCATAATTCAGAACAAGCTCCAGATGCGGCTGGCTGGACGTACCTTGCGGCAGCAGATAACGGTTTTCCGTTACAGGTCGATTCCACATGGCCTCTATACGGTCACGTTCCTCCACTCTATCCTGCAAGGTAGTGGGAAGCTCTGGATGAACGATAATTCCTGTATGCCATGCAGTCAGAACCTGTTTCCCTACAGCTATCGTGCGCCGTGTAAGCTGATCCAGATTTTGCGGAGCCGGAAAGCCTTTGATCGGGGGACTGATCACGACACGATCACCGACGGGCTGCACCCATTTTGCAGGCAGGCCCTCTGGACCGAGGATCATCCCCAATATGGCACCCAAGGTAGCCGCCGTACAATCCGTGTCGTAGCCACAGTTTGTCGCTTTCAGAATCGCATCCTCGAAGTCTTTTCCATAAAGCCAGCCGAGAATCGTAAAGGCGATATTTTGTGGAGCGTCCGTAAAGTTCTCCCGTCCGTGATGGTCCAGAATCAGAGCTCTTGCCTCGATCCAGTCTTTGCCTTCCTGATGCCACCGCAGCAAATCCCTGACAGCAAGCGCGGTGCGGCAATCAGCCGGTATGTAACGAAGCCCGATTTCTATCAAACGATCACGGTCCTTCTCGAAGAAGATAGCGCTCTCAATCGCAGCAAACAGCATTTCGCCATATACGCCTTCTCCCCCTGCATGGTCAACCGTTGCATCCTCATAGGCATAGCGGGCTGCCGTTTCCGGTGCACCCGGTGCTACCATCGCCCAAATTTCCGAGCGGATTGGGGAGCCCATGCAGTTGTTAAACGGATTGTTGAACCATCCAGCAACCGGAGCTGTCAGACCTCGTCTCAGATTCGTCAGCGCATAGCCATATTCATCGAAGGGGAAAAAGATATGATCGACCCATTCCTGCCCCAGTTCCTTGTTAGTCAAGAATGGCCCATACTGCTCCAGCGCATGCAGCCATACGAGCTGCAGATCCAGATCGTCATTCTCCAAGGGACCATCCGGAAGCTCAGGATAAAAGTCCAGATTCAGCAGCTCCTTCACACCCTCTACCGGTGCACCCAGCGTGCCCCCGATATTTTTACCCAGCCAGCCTCCATAAACGATTCGATAGTAATCCTGTTCATTCAAAATGCTTATAGTCATCACAGCAGCTCCTTCTGATCTTTGGTATACTGTTGAGTATAAGGTCAGACCCCGGAAGATAGCCATGCAGGTAATTACGATTTACAAGCAGTAAAACCTTGGAGGAAGCCATGTATTATTCACTTTCCAGACTGTCGGCACTTGATGTGAAGTGGGCCGATTTGTTTGATGCCAATCAGGAATCCTTTCAGGAATTCCATCACAATCCCTATTACGAATTGATTCTGGTTGCCGATGGAACGGTTTATTTGCAGGCAGGTGAAGAGAAGCTAACGCTTCATGCCGGTGATTCCCTGCTGCTAATGCCATGGGAGCAGCATCGCGGCTGGCAATCAAATGAAAGGCAGGGGCAGTTTTTTTGGGTTCAGTTTGCCTCCACTCCCGATATTACCGAGCTGGACTATAACCGAGCACCCCAGCTTAAAATCGTCCATGCGCCTCCAGGCCAGGCATCAACCTCTCAGCAGCATTTTGAAGAAGCATTGGTCCTGCCAAGACGGTTTCAAACCCGCAACAGGTACAAGCTGCTCAGCTGCTTCGAAGAGCTTGTCCAGCTGCTAATAAAGCCCAAAGGCTATTTCCGCTTCCAGGCAACGCTGCTGCTAGGAGAAATCTTATTCATATTAACAAGCGAATTTCTCGAGCAAAGCCATACCGACAGTGCGTTCCCATCTTCCTATACGACCTTCCGAAAGCTGTTAAGTCATATCAATAACAACTACGAAACCGATATTACCAAAGAGGCTCTCGAGCAGATGACCGACAGGAAGTATGAATATTTATGCCAGATTTTCAAGCGATATACAGGCACCACAATGGTCCATTACATGCATCAATTAAAAATCCAGCAAGCGAAACATCTGCTCCTTCATACGGCTCAAAGCGTTCAGGAAATCGGACAATCGGTAGGTTATGCCGACCCGTTTTATTTCAGTCGAATATTCAAGCGAGTCGAAGGTATTTCCCCGCAGCATTTCCGACAAAAATGACGGGTGCTGAGCGAAAATCAGCGGTTAATGAACGTAAATCATCTTTTTGGTCATACCACCGTCTACCGTCAGGTTCGTGCCTGTGACAAAGTCATTCTCAGGGTCAGTCAAGTACAGGCAGGCACGTGCAATATCCTGCGGTTTTCCAACACGCTGCGCTGGATGCTGTTCATGATCCTCCGTGCGAAGACTGCTGTAGTCACCCGTTTCGATCCATCCGGGATTAATCGCATTCACCTGAATCCCGTCAGGGCCCAACGAAACCGCAAGCGCATGCGTTAATGCATCAATCCCACCTTTGGATGCGGCATAAGCCTCAGTATTCGCTTCCGACATCGTCGACCTTGTTGAGGAAATATGAACGATCGAACCTCTCCCCTGCTTCTTCATTACCTTGGCCGCTTCTCTCGAACACAAAAAGCATCCTCTTAAATTCGTATTCATCACATAATCCCATTCATCCATGTCCAGCTCATAGGGTGATTTGGTTATGCCAAGACCTGCATTATTAATCAAAATATCAATGCGTTCAAACCTGGCTTCAATTTGCTGAAAAGCAGGTGCAATCGCCTTACCGTCACTAAGCTCCAGTTGTATCACAAAAGGCTCGAACCCCGATTGCCGCAACAGTTCACTGGTTTCCGCCAGCTTATGCTCATCCTTATCTATAAGTACAACCTGGGCGTTCTCAGCTGCGTAGCTCACAGCAAGCACCCTTCCGATACCGCCTCCCGCTCCCGTAATCACAACCACTTGATTCTCGAATTTGCTCAACGTAAATGCTCCTTTCAGGAATAGGTTACTTCACTATTATAACCGATCCGGACACCAGTCGCCGATTCCGACACTCCACGAATGGCAGAAGGTTGACCTTGTTTTGGCCTTGGTATACCATGTTAATGTCGGCAATATGATGACTAATTAAATAAGGAGCGATCCATATGGAATTGCGCAATAAAAAAGCACTGATTACCGGGGCGGGAAAAGGTATCGGAAAAGCGATAGCGATCGCATTAGCCAAAGAAGGCGTTCATCTGGGGATTATCGCCAGAAGCAGTGCCGATCTAGAAACCCTTCAGGAAGAATTGACCACAACCTATGGAGTGGATGTGTTCATTGCAGCCGCCGATATTGCAATTCAGACAGAGGTCGATGAAGCGGTTGCCGCCTTGAGCTCAAGGCTTGGTTCCATAGATATCCTCATCAATAATGCGGGAACCGCACAATTCGGTACCCTGGTTGATATGGAGCCTGCACACTGGGAGCGCATTATACAAACGAATCTGATGGGCACCTATTACATGACCCGTGCCGTACTGCCGGCACTACTCAGCCAAAGCAGCGGCAGCATTATCAATATCGCCTCAACTGCAGGAGAAAGAGGCTTTGCTACGGGCTCCGCTTACTGTGCTTCCAAATTCGCCGTTCTCGGAATGACTGAAGCCTTGATGCAGGAGGTTCGCAAATCCAATATTCGTGTAACTGCTCTCACTCCAAGCACTGTAAATACAGAATTGGCTGTCAATACAGGATTGAAAATAGGTGATGAGGACCGCATGATGCAGCCGGAGGATGTCGCCGAGCTGGTATTGGTTACGTTAAAATTGCCAGATCGCGTCTTCATTAAGACCGCTGGAATCTGGACAACGAACCCGCAATAGCTTACAACTGGATGTACTGTGTGTGGCCACACTGCATTGGCAGAACCCTTCTCCTTCACATAAGGAGTCGGGTTCTTTTTTCACGTATTAAAGTAGCCCCACGGCTAACCGGAGGCGGCTTCTTTAATTATATGAGACTAAGGTATATACAAAGCCTGAATATCGGCTGCACTTAACGCGTAGTTGTAAATACGCACATCGTCAAGTAAACCATTCATCGTACTGGCTGCAGCATGCCCGAGTGTTAATGGAAGCGAGCTTGAGATGTCTCCACCCGTCAGACTGTTGTTCGTTCCAGCCAACACACCATCGACATACAGCTTAAGCCCAGTGCTGCGATTGGCTACACCCACGACGTGATGCCATTGTCCATCCGTATATGCTGCTGTAGTCTGCACGGCATCAGCGGTGCTGCCATAGTCAAGCAAAAACCGCAGCGTGTTATTGGCCTCGAACCTTAACCAGTAGCCATGATTCGTATCGCCCTTGTTGATGATATATTTTGTCGTGCCCACTGTACTTGTCTTGACCCAAGCGGAAATAGAAAAATCCTGGGTAGCTCCAAAGTCGAGATTACCATCGGCCGGATCATTCACCGTGACATGGTCGCCACTGCCGGCAAAGCTTAGCGCACCTCCGAACTTACCGTTAGCGGAACGGATTGCATTGACGATGCTCCCGTCATTTCCATTTCCTGTCGCATCAAGGGCAGCCGTTCCAGAAGCTTCATCCAGCTTCCAATGGGCTGTCAAACCATATTCGGCCTGTATCTCCTTGCTCGTCAAAGCATATCCGAACAGCTTCACTTCATCAATCTGGCCGTTCATGGTGTTCGTCGAATTCGTTCCGATAGTTAGCGGCAGCGCATTGGAAATATTACCTCCAGTCAGGCTGCTGTCCTGTCCAACCAGTACCCCGTCCACATACAGCTTAAGCCCGGCAATTCGATCCGCCGTACCGACAACATGATGCCATTTCCCATCCGTATAGGTTGCCGTCGACTGGGCAGCATCATAGGTGCTGCCATAATCGAGCAGAAACCTAATCGTATTATTAGCCTCAAACCTGAGCCAGTAGGAAGCGTTGGTATCGCCCTTGTTCACGATATATTTGATCCCACCGCTGCTGCTGGTTTTCACCCATGCGGAGACACTGAAATTTTGTGTGGTTCCAAAATCGAAGGCGCCACTCGAAGGGTCGCCCAGATTCACATAATCACCATTGCCAGCAAAGGCAAGCGATCCACCGAATTTGCCGTTGGTGTTATATACGGCATTAACTATCGTACCGTTGTTCCCATTTCCTGTGGCATCTCCAGCAATTGACCCGGAGGTCTCGTCCAGCGGCCAGCTGCCCAGTAAAGAACGATCCCAGCGAATAAATGAAATTATCGCACGATTCGGAACGATTGTGTTCCATTCATTGCTCGTAACCAGGCTTAGTTTGGGGGTGATAGCAGTGGTTCCGAAATTGCCAAGCTGGGCTCGATTGCTTGTGATCCCCATCGCAATGCGTTCTGTGCTTTTCTTAAGGCGAAGCGTGATTGGATCGACCTCGGCCATCCATAATGGCGCACGATAACGAAATATATCAGCATTGGACGCGTCCTGCCGCGTATACACCAGATACAGTGCACCCGACTGTGTGAGCCAATGCATCTGGGTATTATTGCTTCCCGTCACTGTCGTTCCGTCATCCCACTTCAGTGTAACGGCAGACTGCCAGGTCAAACCATCGCTGCTTTTCGCCAGCCGATTCTGGGTATCATCGCGGATGGTCATAAAGTATTCGTTGTTGAACCGGGTAAGTGAAGGCTCGATACCGGATCGGTTGCCATTGCTTCCGACATTGGCCACCGCGCCGCTTTGACTCACGTATTGAAGCGTGCTTCCGTCAAACGAAGCTTTGACAACCTGCAGCGTCCCGAGCCCATCCAGCGAATTCAACGGCCACAATATGGAACCATCCTCTGTCATATAGGGATAAACGCTGCCAGCATGCCCGTATACCCGAGGCCAACTGAATAAATACCAGTCGCTGCTCCAGGTTGAAGTCGCCGGATCATAGATGGCATAAGCCGGATAATTGTGCTTCTTGGCATAGCCATGGACGACATCGTACGACTGGGCCATACCGAAGACAATAACCTTACCAGACTGCGCATGGTAAACAGGAACCGGATCAATCAGCATACCGGAATAGCCGTCCGGGAGCACTTTCCACTGGTACTGCGGAATGGTCGTGAACGAACTCCACGTTTCCCCCAGATCGCTGCTCTTGGTGTAGGCAATATCGTAGAACACATCACTTAAATTCGGACTTTCATTCGGATCCTTGGATACCGTACAAAGAATATCAGGTGAAGCTCCATTCGGTATAGGTGTGCAGCGCAGATGCGTCCACCAGAAGTTGTTTTGTCCGTTGTTTGTATAGATCGTTTTCTCTTCAATGGTAAAGCTGGCAGCAGCACTGACGGAGGCAAAGCCAAGCAGCAAGCCTCCAGCAAGAAGTGTGAGTATGAGGAGGCGTACCAAGTGCTGGTCTTGTATTTTCTCGCGAATAGACATCATATAGTCTCCTTTTAACAATTTATTAAGCGCTTACAAATGATCGTCCTCTATCCCTCCTTCTCACCTTTTTAAGTATATATCCTCCTTTCCAAGAGCCTGAAAGAGAGATGCCACTGGCATCTCCCATAATTTCAACTCTATATTAACATGAGAGGAAAAGCGGCAACATGAGACGATCTCAAGATTTGGTGGACTTGCTCAAGGAGCTGCCGATTGCTTTCTAAAATCACTTGGCGTAAGACCCAGACGTTTTTTGAACAGACGGCTAAAATATTTCTCATCGGTATATCCGGTTTTCATGGCAATCTCATAGGTTTTTAAATTGGAGCCTTTCAGCAGCTGTTTGGCCTGCTCCAGCCGTACCTCCATAATATAATCCGACATATTCACTCCCTCGACCTGTTTAAACAGAAAGCTTAAGTAAACGGGTGACAGGTATACTTCCTTCGCAATCGATTCCAGCGTAATGCTTAAATGATAATTATCCCTTATAAAATGTTTCGTTTTCTCCACAACCGCATTTTTCCCCGCTTTTCGCAGGTCCACAGTGATGATGAACAATCGCTCCAAATACAGCCAGATTTCATCCTCCAGCTGCTCCAGGGAGGCTACTTCAATAAACCGTGAGATTTGATCGGTGGTCAGCAATTCTTCTGCCGTCAATCTCGGATGCATTTCAACCAGCACGTGAGCCGCCGAGCTCATATTTTGCAAGGTCATCGATTTGGTCACTTGAACCGGATAATCGCGTTCCTTCAGATGGGTGACAAAGGAAGTCGTCCAGTCCCTCAGCTGCGCAGGGTTGCCAACCTTAAAAGCCAGGCGCAAGTCCTCATCTATCGGGTAAAAAGCAATCGACTTCTCCACAGCATCAGCATGCTCCCACTCCAGATCATCGAGCCAAATAACTTCATTAGGGCCTGTATAATATTTATACTCCAATGCCGTTTTGGCCGATTCAAAGCTGGCCTTGGCATCAATGTTGAGGCTGGCACCGATTCTGGAAACGCCTAAGGTAGCATAATAATGAAGCGTCCTTCGCAGGTTGCCGACTAATAAAAGCAGATCTGTTCGCAGCTGTTCTTTATCGCTCGTGGAGCCATTAATCACAATAACAAATCGTTGATGGGCTTCATGAAAAATAAATTTGTGCTTCCAGCAGGCTAACGTTTCTTCAGCAATATTGATAATAGCAAAATTCATCAGCTGCTGGTCCTCATAGCTGTAGGGCTTGGGATGATCGGGGTCCTCCTCCACCTCCAGCACGGCCAATACATATGCCCCCTCCTTCAGCCCGATCTGTAAAAAGGACGATTTTTCCACAAAAGATTGTGCGTTAATTTTGGCTCCCTCCAGAAGCGAAAGCATAAACCGGTAAACGATGAGCGGCAAGTTTTCCTTGAGCTGGTTTTTGAGCTTCTTTTCTTCTTCCCACTCCCGTTTAATTTGCAGTAAAACCTTTAACAGCTGGTCAATATCCGGCGGCTTCAACAAATAATCGGACGCACCGAGCTTGATCGCCTTTTGTGCATAAGCAAATTCATCGTGCCCGCTCAATATGACGGCTTTGATCGGCAGATTTCTTTTACCCACTTCCTCCAGCAGCTGCAAACCATCCATTCCCGGCATCTGACAGTCCACCAGTATCAAATCAGGTTCGTTCTTATGTATAAATGCCAAGCCTTCTATGCCATTCTCCGCTGCTGGAAGCCAGACAAATCCATGCTCCTCCCAATTAATAAGCGCTCTAAGCGCACGGGGCACAATTTCTTCGTCATCAATGACCATGATTTTCATATAATAACCTCCATTGCTCCTCGCTCTCGATCATCGGCAGACGCAGTGTCACTTTCGTTCCGACGAGCAGCTTGCTATCAATCATAAGCTCATGCTCCGGACCAAACATCATCCGCAGCCGCTCGTTCACATTCCGAATTCCAAAGCCCTGCTTGCCTGAGGCGGAATCGTTTAACAGCTGCTCCTTCTTGTCAGGACTCAGACCGCAGCCGTTATCCTCGATAACCATCACAATCTGGTGGTCCACAATGCGACCTGAAATGATGAGTACACCCGGCTCGTTTTTCCGTTCGTTGAAGGCATGTAGAATCGCATTTTCCACAATAGGCTGCAGCAGCAATTTCATCGTCAAATATGAGCCTACCTCAGGATCTATGTCATATTTAGGTGTAAACCGTTTTGGAAATCGCGCATGCTGGATGCTGATGTAGGCTTTGATCTGGTTAATCTCCTGATCCAACGCATAATAATCATTCCCCTTGTTCAACGACAGCCGGAACAGCTCGCTAAGTGAATGCACGACTCTTGCGGTCTGCTCATCGCCATTGATTTTGGGATTAAGAAAAATAAAATCAAGGGTGTTATATAAAAAATGAGGCTCAATCTGGGTTTGCAGCGTTTTCAGCTCGATGATCTTTTGATGCGTCTGACTCACATACACCTTTTGAATCAATTCATTCGTTTCCATCACCATCTCGTTATATTTGTGGCTCAGCATACCAATCTCATCCTGTGAGGTGACGGCAACCTGCTGCTTGAAGTCTCCTCTTTTAAAATTATTCATCGATTTCAACAGTATTTTGATAGGAGACGTGATACTCTTGGACAATACGACCGAAATCAGGCCGACGACTACCAGTAAGGTTAGTGATAACAACAAGGTCACCTTTAACAGGATGCCGTGCTGCTTATGAATCACCTCTAGCGGTATAAAGCTCACAATATTCCACTCATACGGCTCGATGATGGTGCTGGAAACAAAATAATCCTTGCCCCCGATCGTGTAGCTTTCGGAGTGGTCCTTTTGAAATACCTTTTCCTTGAGCTTCAGGTCTTCAGTCAGCCTTTTTTTCAGAGCCGCATCCTCATGCTTGCTTGTAACCAGGTTATAATTGTTGTCAAAAATAAAAATGTTCGCGGAATTGACGATTTCAATATCTTTAATGATCTCTCCGATGGAATCACGATTGACGCCCATGAACAGCATCCCCAGGCTTTTATCATGATCATAGGAATCGACAATTTTGCGGCCTACCATAATTTCATTGTAGCTATGCCCAAAGGTAAACAGCGAAGTACCGGAAAAGGTCCAGTAGGCACGCCCATCTCTGGCCGCTGTTGCGACATACAAGGGCTGATCCATCACTTCGGTATAAGGAATAACCTGTCGAAAATATTCACTGAAATCCCGGTACAGAAAACCGTTCTCACCATAAATCACAAGAAAGGTCACATATTTTTTGGCGATTTTGATGTTTTCCAGATAATCAAAGCTGGCTCCTTCCTTTGCTGTCAGCGATTGGGACGCTTTGTCTCCGAGGACATACTGCAGGCTTTCGTTATTCGTAATGTAGGAAGTGATATCCCCCGCATCATCCAGCATCAGTTTAATATTGTTGCCGATCAGCTTCATCGTTTGTGACTGATTGCGGACGGACTCCTCCTCCAGAAAACGAGTCGCCATTGTATAGGAAAAGTACCCCAATGTAATTAAAGGAATCAACACTAATAATAAAAAGTAAACAAACAGCTTCAACTGAAGTCGTTTGAAAATGAACATACCGGATGCCTCCCAAAGCCGACTTACTATAAATAGTAAGAATGTACACCCAATGGCAGCTTACTGCTGAGCAGGCGGATGTCTCTCTCCATTCAATCTAACAGAAGGTGCTTTTAGTGTTCAAGGATTATTCGTAGATTGTGGATTTTCCCTTTATAAAGTCCACCAAACCTTTATTTTGTCACATTGTTGCAGATCGGTCAGGCAGATAAGATAGACAGTGTAGAAATTGAGAATGACCACCAGGGAGGGTTAAACCATGAATCAGAAGTTGAACAAATGGAACCGGGGATCGATCCGGACAGGTGCAGCCGCATTGGCGCTTACACTAGCACTTACGGGGTGCGGGGACAGCAAGGCTCCTGCTGCTGCAACCGATAAAACAGCAAAACCGCAGGCTAGTGAAATCGATTGGAAAATGGTAAAAGCGGATATTCGCTTTGTGTTCCCGGGTACTTCAGAGGCGGAAAAAGAGCTGGCCGAGCAATTCAAGACCAAAATGAAGGAGAAATACCCGAACGTCAACATCGAGTACATGTATTTGTCCTGGACAGATATGGAGAAAAAGCTGGCGGTTATGATCAGCTCTGGAGATAGTCCCGATATTACACAAACCCAGGATGTAACGAACCTCGTGCAGCTTGGCGGCTTGGAGGATCTCACACCTTACTTTCAAAAACAAGGCGTACAGCTGAAGAAGGAGGATTTTCTTCCGGGGACGATGGAATATGCCCAGCAGGATGGCAAGCTGTATGCAGTTCCGAATCTGGCGAACTCCTTCACTTTGGTTGTCAATGAGAAGATGCTGAACGAGGCTGGCATGAAGCTCGATGAGCTGAAAACATGGGCAGATGTGGAAAAAGCAGCCAAGCAGATGACCAAGGATGGCAAATACGGCTTTGGCTACCCGCTCGGTGTGCCCCGTTTTGCATTCCGTGTTCCGTTCACGGCCGCTTACAGCAACGATCTGGTGCTTAACGATACGACCGAGGCGAGTAAGAAAAAGTATCTGGAGACGCTGGAGCATTTCAAAAATCTCGAAGCTTACCAGCCTAAATCACATATCACCTGGGGCTATCCGGAAATGTTCCGCGCCTTCAGTAATGGAGAGGTCGGGATGATCGCAGCGGGAACGTATTTTACGGCAAATGTATACAGCATCAATCCTGATATTGTCAAGGTTTCACGGGCAATCGCTTATCCGAAGGGTCCTTCCGGCACGAAAGCCAAAGCTCCGGTATCCAATGTAGGTGTCGCGATGTTCAAGGGCAGTAAAAATAAAGATGTGGCCTGGAAGCTGATGGAGGAATGGTCCTCACAGGAATATAACAGTACGCAGGCTGCTGTCGTTAACGTAACCGCTTTAAAAAGCACAAACCTCGACGAAATCGTCAAAAAAGCAGAGAAGGCTTACCCGAAAGCAATCGAGGGCCACAAAGTGCTGCTTAAGGATTTTAACGAATTACTGGCAGCGTCCGGCGTACCGATGGATAAAATCCCCGGACAAAGCGAGATGGAAACCGTCGTTCAGGAGCAGATCGTCAAGATGCTGACCGGTAAAAGCACAACAGAGGAAGCCTATAAAGGGATCAAGGAAGGCATTGACAAAATCAAGGATAAATTTAAATAGAGCTTGGACGGAATGGATGTGAGGAGAAATGTCGAAAATACTGGAATTTAGAGAAGCGGCTCCACAGGAAATTTTCCGTAGGGGCCGATGGAAATCTTTTGTTCGCTCACATGGCTTCGGTTATGTATTGCTGGCGCCTGTCGTCTTGTATCTGATCGCTTTTCAGTTTTATCCGTTGTTTGAAACGATCCGACTGAGCTTCTACGATTACTCGCTGATTTCGGGCAAATCGATGACTTTTGCAGGCTTCGGAAATTACAAGGAATTACTGACCCATGACAAAGCATTTTGGCGAATTTTCATTAACAGTCTTGTATGGGTAATCGGCTCTACGGCACTGCAATTTCTGATTGCCATCCCGGCTTCTTTGATTCTGTTCTCCAAAATCCGTGGGCGCGGTTTATGGAGGGGGCTGATGATGGTTCCTTGGGTGTCCCCTGTGGTCATTATCGGCATCGTATGGAAATGGATTTATGATGGTCATTATGGGTTATTCAATTATTATTTAAAAAGTCTGCATCTGATCCAGGACGATGTCATCTGGCTCGGCCACGATACGCTGGTTTGGCCCGCTCTTCTGCTCACCTCTGCCTGGAAGGGATTCCCATACATCGCACTGATGCTTATTTCAGGACTTACAGGAATTTCCAAAGAAATGTTGGAGGCCGCCCATGTCGATGGAGCAACAGCCTGGCAGCGGTTCACCCGCATTACACTGCCACTGCTCAAGCCGATCATGTATGTCACCGGACTGGTCAGCCTTGTGTCCTCTTGGACGAAATTCGAGATGATTTGGGCGCTGACCGGCGGCGGACCTGGCTATGCCACCAGCATACTGCCGACCTACCTGTATACGAACTCTTTTGTATATTTTGATTTGGGTAAAGGCTCAGCCATTGCATCCTTGTCCATGCTGCTCGTCATCATCATTGTTATGCTCTATTCTCGGCTGTTCGGCCGAAATATGGACTAGGAGGGGCTGAAACTGAAAGTATCCACTGTACACCACATATCCAAATACATCTGGCTGCTGCTATTGATGGCTTTTACTCTGCTACCCTTCTTCTGGCTGATCGATACGACGTTCAAAAAAGATACCGAAATGTTCGCGACCATCCCCACATGGTGGATACAGGAGCCTACGTGGCAGCATTACCTGTGGGCGCTGAACGATAAGGGCCTGCAGCTAACCAGACTGCTTATGAATTCCATTATTGTCTGTGCAATTACTGCCTTCATTACCGGATTTATTGCCTGCATCAGCGGTTATGGACTGGCGAGGTATAAGGTCCCCGGTATCGGACTCGTCGTTATTCTAATCGTACTGGCACAAATGATCCAGGGTCCGCTTATCATGATTCCATGGTATAAGATGGCTTCCGCCTTTTCCCTATTAAACACGAAATCGATTCTGGTGCTCATCTATGGTACATTGACGATCCCGGTCGGGGTTTGGATCATGAGCGGCTTTTTCAAAACGATCCCTATCGAGCTGGAGGAAGCTGCCTACATGGACGGGGCCGGAAAGCTGCGAACACTATTCACCGTGATTATTCCTCTCGCACTGCCAGGACTTGTAGCCATCAGCCTGTATGCGTTCATTCTTGGCTGGAACGATTACCAGTACGCGTTGATTTTGACCAACTCGATTTCAGCCAAGACGGTTCAGGTCGGGATCGCTGAGCTGATGGAAAGCATGGGCTCCACAAATTGGGGCGGACTCATGGCAAGCGGCGTCATCGTGATATTGCCGATCATCCTGATCTTTGCTTTGATCCAGAGATTCCTTATTGAAGGCATGACAGCCGGAAGTGTTAAGGGCTAGCCAATGATATATCTTGAATAACGTTACATCCGTAAAGCCATATAGCCCATAATCAACGTTAATACGGCCAAGATAATCACAATATATATGAGCTTCCTTACCGACCTGTTGTTTTTCCTTTTATCGGCCTCAACATGTAGCACCTTCTGAACCGCATCAGCCATCAGATTAAATTTTTCTTCTGTTGTGTGGATGACAATTCCACCACAATGAGAGCAAAGTCGCTTAAACTCCGTTTGTTGAGAGCAGTGAGGGCACTCGACCATAATTTGTGACCACCTTTTAAAAAGAGCAGCCCACTTGAGGCTGCTCTACGATTATTTGTGTCTTTCCGCTTGTTGAACTCTGCTTCAACTTGCTTATCCGCGCTTACTGCTGTTTGCAGCATCGCAGAACTGCCTAAGCGCCTGCTCCACAATCGATCTTGGGCAAGCCAGATTGATACGCAGCCAGCCTTCTCCTTCGGTCCCAAATACGGATCCTTCGCTAAATGCCACTTTAGCCTGACGGAACATCAAGTCCTTAAGCCCTTTGATGTCCAGTCCAAGCTCCCGGCAATCCATCCACAATAGGTAGGTACTCTCCGGATATAGCGGCTTTACTTCCGGTAAATGCTCAGCCAAATAAGCAAGTGTGTAATCCAGGTTACCTTTGACATAAACCATCATTTCATCGAGCCAAGCCTCACCTTCATTATAGGCCACCTCAACGGCATCCTGTGCAAAATGCTGCGCCATATGTAGGCTAAGCGTTTTGAGACGCTGATCGATTGTCCGTTTGAGGCTGGCATTAGAGGTCACAATAAAGGAAGTGTGCAGCCCTGGCAAATTGAACGTTTTGGTAGCAGCCAGGCATGTAATCGTGATGTCGGCTAGCTCGGGAGACAACGAAGCGAACGGTATGTGCGGGTGTCCCGGGAATGTCAGGTCACAATGAATTTCATCGGATATGACGATTACCCCATACTGCAGGCAGAGCTCACCCAGCTTGAGCAGCTCTTCACGCTCCCACACACGTCCTCCCGGATTGTGAGGGCTGCACAGCAGCAGCAGTTTGGCGCCACCCTTGAACAATGACTCCAAATGCTCATAATCCATCTCGAAGCGCCCATTTTGCAGAAGCAGCGAGTTTTTGGCAACAACACGTCCATTGCTTTGAATCACATCATAGAAAGGGTAATACACAGGGGATTGGATGACAACCTGTCCGCCTGGCTCGCTGAACAAATCCACTGCCAGACTTAGCGAGGTCACGATACTTGGTGAATCCGTTATCCAGTTGGTCTCAATATCCCAATAATGACGGCGTTTAAACCAGTTTACAATCGATTCCAAATAACTGTCCGTGCGGATTGCATATCCATAAATACCCAGCTCGGCACGCTGCTTCAGTACCTCCTGAATGGCAGGAGGAGCCAAAAAGTCCATATCAGCTACCCATAGCGGGAGAATATCCGGTTCCCCGAACAGCTTGCCGCCTTGATCCCATTTATATGAGCGAGTATTCCGTCTATCGTTTAATTGATCAAAATTGTAAGCCAAACAAGGTCACCTCATTATCGATTTTTTAAAATTATACCATTAGTGGCGAGCCCTGTATAACAACATTTCTTGAACATCCCGATAAACGAAGCTTTACCTATGGACTGCAGCTCTATGCTTTGTTAGGAATTCTGGTATCGATCTCGCAATCCGCGACTACCAGCACATCCATATGCCTTGCGCGGCGCAGCAAATTTTTCACTATCGAGCCTTGCCACAGCTCCTTCCAGATCGATAGCCTGGACTGTCCCATAATAATCTGTGTGGTTTTGTACACATTTGCCTTGCTTACCAAAGCCTCGGGTATTTGCTTGCGATGCTCAGCCTTCAGCGTTTCAAAGGTTCCACCCAAGCGGCTTGTCAGCTTCCTTAGCGCCTCAACCCGCTCCATTAATTCGTCTGTGGACGAGATTTGCACATAGGTGACATACCAGGCCGCCTTTAATCTATGGGCAATTCGAAAGCCTCGACGTATCAAGCGCTCTGCCTGTGGGGTAGCATCAATACATACATAAATAACCTCCTGCCTCCGCCAAGGACCACGCAGAGAATTGCTTCTCTCCCACGATTCCAGACGTTCATCCACATCGTCCGCAATCTCTCGCAGGGCCAGCTCCCTCAAGGCAATCAGGTTCACGGTTTTAAAAAAATTGCTAATGGCTTGATCCACCTTATCCATCGCATAGATTTTGCCTTCTCTCATCCGCTGCTGCAGCGATTGCGGCGTCACATCGATCAGCTGTACCTCGTCAGCAAGTCTCAGAATATGATCCGGAACCGTCTCCCTGACACGGACTCCCGTAATTTGCTCTATAGCATCATTCAGGCTTTCCAGATGCTGCACGTTGACCGTTGAAATGACGGAGATCCCTGCCGCCAAAATATCAAGCACATCCTCGTACCTTTTCTTATTTTTACTTCCCGGTACATTCGTATGTGCCAATTCATCGACAAGAACCACATCCGGATTACGCCGGATCACTTCCTCTGCATCCATTTCCTCCAGACGAGTTCCCCGATAATCCATAACCTTACGTGGAATCAGCTCCAATACGCCGATCTGTGCTGCCGTTTCCTTGCGACCGTGTGTTTCCAGCAGACCAATCAGCACCTGAATTCCTTTTTTATCGAGATCGTTGCCATCACGCAGCATGGTGTACGTTTTGCCCACGCCCGGTGCAGCGCCTATATACACTTTGAATGTTCCGCGTTTGATCTGCATAATTTTGCGTTCAACCTCCTGAGAGCTCAAACGGCGGAACCACTCTTCCTCTTCCTTAGGTTTCGATAGCCTGGCAGGCAGAATTCGCTCCCCCTCATGCTCCGCGCGGTCTGCTACCATGAAGATGTCGATATTTCTCGTTTGCTTCAGCATGTCGTGGACAATAGAGCCTTGCCAGAACTCCACCCAGCGGGATTGCTTGGAATGACCCAGAACAATTCGGGTTACGTTATGATCCAGAGCGTACTTAACAAGGACCTTGGGCAGGGAACGGAGGGCACAAAGCGGGAGCTCATCGAATTCTCCGCCTACTTTTTTAACCAATTTGACGATGGATCGCTTGAAGGTTGCTTCCACCTTGGACAGCTCTTTTTGAGGATTGACAAAAGTAACCACTCGCAAGTCGCCATTCAGACGTTTGGCAATTTGCTGGCCTCTTCGTACGTAGATCGATCCATTCCAATGATACTGCGCTGATACGAGAATACGCTCTGTTGCACCGGATGGACCGATCAAACCTAACTCATCTCTATGCTTATCCAGAGATTCATTAACACCCTCAGCCATTAAGCGTAAAGACAATTCCCGCAGTACAGCCAAATTACCTCTCTTGAATAAAGCAGATCCTTTGCCAAAATGCAGGTGGCCCTCTGCTGCCCGATTTAACAAGGTTTCCGGCGTGGCATCGATCAGTACAACTTCATCGGCAATTTCCAGTGTATCTGCAGGTACGGTTTCCTGGGCTTCCACTCCCGTTAATTTCCTGGCTAATTCCGTAACCCCTTCCAGCTCGTATACGTTGACTGTTGAGATCACGCTAATCCCGTGATTGATTAAGAATCGAATATCTTCCATACGTGTGGCGTACTGGGCATCCTTGCGATTGCGATGAGCCAAACCATCTACCAATACAACTTCGGGATTACGTTTAATGAGTGCATCCAGGTTCAAGTCTTTTTTCTCAACATTTTCTTTCATCCAATGTATGCTTGGAACCCTCTCCAAATCTCCGATTTGCTCGACCGTTTCGGGACGCTGCATGGTGGACACGGCACATATCACCACGTCGATGCCCTGATTTTTCAAATGCTGACCTTCACGCAGCATATGATACGTTTTCCCCGAACCGCTGACCGCACCAATATATACCTTTAATCGACCTCTATGCAGCTTGGAAATCGATAATAAAATCTCCTCTGGTGTTTTGCGTTTAAAATTTTCCATGAACGCCTCCATGCACATTGATTCGATCCTTTATATGTATCCACTCATAGGATGAGGAAAAGGAAAAGCCTGATAAAGCCATAGCTTTACCAGAACTTTTCCTTCAATAAAGAGCTACTTCAGCAAGGCGCTCAATGCCAAGTTTAATTTTAACACATTGACCCGGGGTTCACCGAACAATCCCAAGTCCCTTCCTTCGGTCGTTTGCTCTACAAGCTGCTGCAGCTTGGCTTCGGGAATTCCGTTCAGCTTGCTGATTCTTGGAATCTGAACGAGAGCCGATTGCGGGCTGATATGCGGATCAAGTCCCGAGCCCGAGTTGGTAATCAGATCAATCGGCAGTTGACTTACGGGAACAGCGGGATTGTTGGTCTTCCAGTCCTCAATCGATTCCTGTGTTCGCTTCAGCATGTCAGGATTGGATGCCGCATAGTTATTGGACCCTGAGGCCTCTGCCTTGTAATCAATACTAGATACTCGGCCTTGAAAGTATTTGGGATCAGCAAACTTTTGTCCGATCAATTCCGAGCCCACGATCTGTCCCTTACTGTTGTAAATCATACTGCCGTTCGCATTTGCGGGCATCAGCACCTGTGCGACCCCGGTGCATACCAGAGGATAAATGATTCCACAACATACAAGAAATACTAGACTAACCCGAATCACGATTCCCAAAGAAAAGCTTGCTGTGTTTGACGCAGCATGTGCCGATTTATCCATTCTTTTATACCCTCTTTTCTGATAGATGTTGATACAATAGCACCAAAAGTCCGGTGAATAAGTCCCGCTACGCTCAAGATTCACCGTACTTCTAAATCCATAAATGCACCATCAGATCAATAAGCTTGATGCCTAAGAACGGCACTACGATCCCGCCAAATCCATAAATAAACAGATTGCGCTGCAGGAGCTTATTTGAGCTCATCGGTTTATAGCCAACCCCTCGCATAGCAAGCGGGATCAAGAGCGGAATAATAATAGCATTGAAGACCAAAGCGGACAAAATCGCTGACAATGGGGAGCCGAGCCTCATAACATTGAGTGCCTCCATCTGTGGAATCGCGAGCGTAAACATAGCCGGAATGATAGCGAAATATTTGGCCACATCGTTAGCGATACTAAAGGTTGTCAAAGCACCACGCGTCATCAGCAGCTGCTTGCCAATGGCCACGACCTCGATAATTTTGGATGGGTCCGAATCCAGATCAACCATGTTGGCTGCTTCTTTGGCGGCTGTCGTACCGCTGTTCATCGCAAGCCCTACATCTGCTTGGGCAAGTGCCGGGGCATCATTTGTGCCGTCTCCAGTCATTGCAACGAGCTTTCCTTCCGCTTGCTCTTTACGGATAACGGCAATTTTATCCTCGGGCTTGCTCTCGGCTATAAACTCATCCACACCAGCCTCGCGGGCAATGGTAGCTGCAGTAAGCGGATTGTCACCCGTACACATGATCGTTTTGATACCCATCCGGCGGAGCTGCTCAAACCGCTCCTTCATCCCCGGCTTCACGGTGTCCTTCAAATAAATCAGCCCAAGAATATGGTTATCGACTGCTACAGCGAGCGGTGTACCGCCCTCTGAGGCAATCGCGTTGCCTTTGAGCTCCAGATCAATAGGAACGGCTCCCCCTTGAGATTCCACCCATTTTCTTACCGAATCCACAGCTCCCTTGCGTACCTTACGTCCATCTGACAAATCGATCCCGCTCATCCGTGTTTCCGCTTTAAACTCGATAAATATCCCGTCCTTGGCAATCGAGCTGTCATAGGCTATTCCTTGCTTTTTCATTAATTCAAGCACAGAACGTCCTTCCGGAGTTTCATCCTTGAGGGAGCTAATCGCAGCCCATTCACCCAAAACCGCCACATTCTCGGAATCTACAGGAGTAAATTCGCTGGCCATCCGGTTACCGAATGTAATCGTTCCTGTTTTATCCAAAATCATCGTATTAATATCCCCAGCGGCTTCGACCGCTTTACCTGACATTGCGAGAACATTAAACTGAGTCACGCGGTCCATCCCTGCAATCCCGATAGCTGACAGTAAACCGCCAATTGTCGTGGGGATCAGGCATACCAGCAAAGAAATCAATACCGGTATATCCAATTGAATGTCCAGATATTTGGCGATCGGAGCCAAGGTGACGACAACAATAAGGAAAATCAACGTCAAGCTGGTGAGCAGCGTGTTCAGTGCAATTTCATTCGGTGTTTTTTGCCGCTTGGCGCCCTCAACCAAAGCAATCATCCGGTCGATAAACGATTCTCCAGGATCATTCGTAATTCTCACCTTGATTTTGTCGCTGACAACACGGGTACCGCCTGTTACCGAATTGAAGTCGCCTCCTGCTTCCTTAATTACCGGAGCCGATTCCCCTGTAATGGCGGATTCGTCTACAGAAGCCAATCCTTCAATCACTTCTCCATCGCCCGGTATCATTTCTCCTTGAGAAACAACGACGATATCTCCTTTACGCAGCTCGGTGGACGGAATCAGCTTCAATCCACCGTTCACCACTTTATTGGCGCTGATCTCTTTTTTTGATTGTTTCAGTGAATCAGCTTGTGCTTTCCCGCGGCCTTCAGCAAGTGCTTCTGCAAAATTCGCAAACAGCAGAGTGAAGAGCAGAATCGCAAATACAGTTACGTTAAAACCCATACTTTGACCCGTACCAAAATATCCTGGAAAAATCGTCATCAGCAGCACGATCAAGGTGCCAACCTCAACAACAAACATGACCGGATTTTTCATCATCGTCATCGGATTCAGCTTCACAAAGCTGTCTTTGACGGCATTGCGAAGGATGTCACCAGATAAGCTTTTTTTTCTATTGGTTTGCATGATTCATGTCCACTCCTTCCATTAACGAATCGTCAAATGCTCGGCTATCGGGCCCAATACAATACTAGGCAAGAACGTCAGAGCGCCTATAATTAAAACAGTTCCTATTAGAATACCAGCGAACAAACGGTTATCTGTGCGAAAAGTTCCGATGGTTTCGGGAACCCACTGCTTGCGCAGCATCGATCCTGCTACCGCCAGCATCGCTACCATCGAAATATAGCGGCCGAACAGCATCACAACTCCCGTAGATATATTCCAGAATGGCGTATTATCGCCCAATCCTTCGAACCCCGAACCATTGTTAGCCGCGGACGATGTATATTCATACAAAACTTGTGAAATGCCATGAAAGCCCGGATTCGTTATTCCCGCTTTTCCTAAATCAGTAGCCAGCGCAATTGCCGTTGATGCCAAAATAATGAGCGGATGCGCCAGAATCGCAATAGCAATCAGCTTGATTTCGCGTGCTTCTATTTTTCGACCGAGAAACTCCGGTGTCCGACCGACCATTAACCCCGCCAGGAATACCGCCAATATCGCATACATCAGCATATTAACCAACCCAACGCCCTTACCGCCAAACACACAGTTCAGCATCATGAGAGCCATTGGCGTGATGCCGCCAAGCGGTGTCAGTGTATCGTGCATCGTATTGACACTGCCGGTTGTCGCCGCTGTCGTTACCGTAGCGAACAGTGCCGATTGCGGGATGCCAAAACGGACCTCTTTCCCTTCCATGCTGCCCTGTGCTGCATCGATGCCCAGCCTATTCAACACTGGATTACCGCTCGACTCCGCAGCATAAATAAGCGACAGAAACACGACGAACAGGATCATCATCGAGGAAAAAATAACCCAGCCCTGCTTGCGGTTTTTGGCAAACAAGCCGTACGTGTAAGGAAGCGCAGCAGCTAAAACCCACATCGATAAAATTTCAATCACATTGGTCAGCGGATTCGGATTTTCAAACGGATGAGCCGAGTTCACTCCAAAAAATCCGCCGCCGTTCGTACCGATATGCTTGATCGATTCCAGCGCTGCCACCGGTCCGATAGCAATTTGCTGCTCAGCACCCTCCAGCGTCGTTGCGGTTATTGCAGGCTGCAGTGTCAGCGGAACCTGAAGAGCCACAAGCAAAAGAGTCACTACAAAAGCAAACGGGAAAAATACACGAATATGCGCTTTGACAAAATCCTCAAAAAAGTTGCCTATCGTTTCCCCTTTACTCGTAATTCCTCTGACAAAGGCAATGGCTACAGAAAACCCGGTCGCTGCCGAGGTGAACATCATCATCATAATGACAGCCATCTGCGAAAAATAAGACAAGCCGGACTCCCCGCTGTAATGCTGCAGGTTCGTGTTGGTCATAAAGCTGATGACCGTATTGAAGGTCAACGTTTCTTCCATATTGTCAATCCCGTTCGGATTGAGCGGCAAATACTTTTGCAGTCTCAAAATCAAATAGCTTATGACCACGAGTACGATATTCGTAACGATAAAGCTGAGCGCGTAGGTTTTCCAGGTCATACCCCTTCGTTCCTTTAAACCAATCATCGCAAAAATCGGTCTTTCGATGAATCCGAACCACTTGTCAGTCCGATTCGCTTCATTAGAGAACACGTTATAGAGATAGGTACCTACTGGTTTTACCAGCAGCACCAAAATGACAATCACGACGGCAATTTGCAAAATGCCCATTTGTTTGTTTCCTCCTCAGAGTTTTCGTAAGAAAACTTTCTTCGTAAGCATGTGCTGAGTTTTGCTTTAGCAAAACTGACTTCGTAAGCATGTGCTGAGTTTTGCTTTAGCAAAACTGACTTCGTAAGCATTGGTAAAAGGGTCCGCTGCACGGTCAGATCATTCTTCCGATCGCTGTTGTCGCCAGATTTCTTGATTGTGTAAGACAATTAGACCACTCATTTATTAAAATTTTTCTGGATTAACCAAGGCGTAGGCCAGGTAAATAAAAATAAATATTGTAAAAATAATGACAACGATCATAAACGCTCGCCTCCTGAGTCTTCAGTAACACGTCCGCACCACAACAAAAATCCACTGAACAGCGCGTAAGCAATGGCTAGCATCAGTACCATATATAGATCCAACATGGTTACCCCTCCTAATAGCTTCCGAATGGAAGCTTACATCGTAAGCATTATCTGAGCTTCCTTTAGGAAGCTTGCATCGTAAGCATAATCTGAGCTTCCTTTAGGAAGCCTGCATCGTAAGCATATTCCTAGCTTCCGAATGGAAGCTGGCACTTATTTCACATGTGTTTGAATTAAAAAGGAAACATCCTCGCTCGTCGTATGAATCACATAGGCAGCACCGAGTCCTTTATAAACCAGACGTGGGTTACTCGTATGGGTGATGACATAAATAGGCTTGGAGGTCCATCTGCGACACATTTGGATATAACGGCAGCACAGATTCAGGCTTCGCTCAAAAATAAACACCTTCCCGATAGTAAACTCTGGAAGAGTCCAGTTGATTTGTTCTGTAGTATCTACCATTACAATATTTTTTACACCAATATTGACCAGTCTTTGCTTTTCTCCCTGGTTGTTGGCAATAGCTGCACAACGCAAGCCTTGCTTCAGCAATTGAAGGATGAAGCCTTCTCCCGTTTTATTGGGTGCCGAAACCAATATGACTTCCTGTTGTTCCATTTCAATCTTCCTCCTATGATGTCAACAAGGAGACAACAAAAAGAAGCCTACGAAAAGAGCGGAACTCTTCTCGTGGCTTCTGAAAACACAGTTATACAAACCGTGTCTTACGCACGACAATTGTTGCCTCTCCCTATACGCTTACGAGGTTAGCTGTCGGATTCGGGCTAGAGAGTAGCCCTACCTATGGGTATGCGTTAGCATGCCTTAAGGATTCACCCCATGAAGCTCGTGTATCTGACTACGAATTAACGAATCAGGTATTACGCGCTTCTTTGGTTCCCCCGTTCCTTTTAAATTCAAGGACTCAGCGATCAAGTGCATGTTTCATTTTCAATTACAGACGATCCCTACAAATCTGCATTTCATATATACCTCATGGTCGTTGAACACGATCACAAGCTTTCATTATCCTCTCTCATAAAAACGACGCTCTCGACCCCCTATGAACCGGTTCATAGGGCTGAGGATGTTCAGCCGTTACTTGGAAAACTTTGTTTCGAATCATGAGTTGTATCATACGCCAGCCGCTTAACACTGTAAATAAATACCGCATGGCATACAAGGCTATAATTGACTTGCATGACATCCAAATCCTTTTCATGCTCTCGATATCTGCATCCATCTCTCGATATCTCCATTTTACGAAGATAAATTCAAATACCCAGCATGAGCTAGCATACATATAGATAATAAAGGGAAATCAGGCTTGATTCCGCTTTCATCGACCTTTTAAGCAAAAAAGGCTTAATTATGATGCGGATTGGGGTTTTACATTATTTAACGGCCAGCGTATGATACATTTCATTAACTTAACAACTCCATATCATCCATTATCAACGCTTAATTCCCATAAGATATGTGTTCAAAAAGTCGACTTTTCAGTACCGAGAAGGTTGCAGGAAGGTGAAGAAGGAGGAGCGGAGCTAAATGAGCACTGCACTTCAAGCCTGACTGCTAGATTCGATGCCGAATACGCCTCATATGAGACTTCGTGATCAAAAGGCGACTTTTTGAACGACCACTTCAGGGAAACGGGGGACCCAGTTTAAGCTATGTTACTTATAATAGACAGCTTATAGGGGTGAATCCTCTTGGCATCTTCGATGCCCGGGGGTAGGGCACTCTCAAGCCCGAATCCGACAGCTAACCT
The DNA here is from genome assembly GCF_022458865.1 of Paenibacillus periandrae. Lineage (GTDB taxonomy): Bacteria > Bacillota > Bacilli > Paenibacillales > NBRC-103111 > Paenibacillus_S > Paenibacillus_S periandrae. Next base: position 53,769 of record NZ_JAJNMU010000032.1, read on the forward strand.
CGTAAGCGATTTGAGAGAGAAGCACACTCGTGTCTCCCTGACCTTATTTAATCATGCAAAGGAAGCCCGAGAGTAGAGTTTCTCTGCTCTCGGGCTTCCCTTTGTTTTGTCCAAATTCAAGAAATATAGAGGAGTGCAAGTATCATGCTAAAGCTCGCCGACCCATTGACCGTACCCACTGAATTTTCCTTGGTACCCTACAAAATCGGTTCTATGGAGATTTACCAATTTGATTGTTTTCTTTTGAAAAACCGAATCCCGCAAATCACTTCCGATGGCTCCTGCGGATTATTGAAAATATCCAGCCGCGGATGGAATGGTTGGGCAGAATGGAATCTTCCCTGCTGCGGCAATAAATTCGACCTGATCCAATGGGCTTCGGTTTTAATCAAATTAAAGGGACTTTCCATTACCGATGCATTTGCTTTTGTAAATACCAAACAGCAGGCATGGGGAACTGAGCGGTGTGAGTTGGTCAAAGCCGCTTTACATGACCTTGTCACTCAAATCCATAATCAGAATACCAAGCAGCCATCTGATGCCAATGGCATCATTCTGGAACGTTCCAGGCTAATCGAACAGTCACGATCTTATTTTTCCTTTTGAATAGGATCAGATTAAGGTCTGCTTAATTCAGTCAATAGACGTTTGGCATCTCCATTTTCTGTTTTGAAGATTTCGTATACTTTTAAAGTCAGCGGCGTGTCAAACTGTTCAGAATTTCCGGCAAAGGCAATATTGTTCTCTCCAGTAACCAGGCGTTCCTGCCCAATCAACGATTTCACAGAGGTGCCCACGAGCCTTCCCAATGAATCATGCAGTTCAAATTGAAGCTGCGGGAAGCTTTCATCTACCTGGGTCTCTTTGATACGTTCAATATCGAAGAAAAACTTGCCTTTATACGTATATTGATGAGTCGCTGAATTGAACAAGAAGGAAATGTCCCACCGTTCGATCGCTACATTAAATGGATATAGACTAAATTTGTCTTCTTTGTCCGGTGCCTGTAAATTAACGCTGTAGGCGGCAATTGTTGATTTGTACGGTGCTTGTGCCGTTGTATCCTGAAGCTTTAAGGCAAGCCCCGTTCCAGTCTCGGTCGCTGGTACCACATACGTGTAATTGATGGTCGTTCCTGTGTTGGGCAGCACAGACGTTGCCGCCAGCACTTGCCGTCTGCCACTGTATTGGTAACCTCCGCTGCCGATCAATTCCGTTTGAAACATAGGGATAGCGAGCGGTCGGGCACTTTGGTTATACAAACGGAATTTAGCTGTTACTTGCTTGCTGCCTTCATCCTGGTTTTCGTTCATATGAAGCTCAACCAATGAAACCTGTAAATCTGGATGGATAAGTTCACTTCGCATATCGAATTTCATGGAGGTACCTAATGCATAAGCTTCATAATTTTGTGGAGCAGTATCGCCCGGGAGCAATATATTCAGTCTGCCCACTTGATAACTAACCACGCTGGAAGCTCCTGATGTAAAGCTTTCAGCAGTCAACAGATTCAAGCTTAGCAGCTCTGTATCCTGATCGGTTGGAATTGCGTAATGCAAATACTTTTCTTCTTTGGCATCCAATTGAATCGTATCTTTCTCTAATCGGCTGCCTGTAAACACCTTTTTATCGTTTTTCCCATCTATGGCAAAATCGGGTACGGTTTCCCGTTGACTCGACGGGTTATAAGCCAGTAATTGAACGACGTATACATTACCCGTCTTGGTAGATTCCTTATGGATATCTACGGGTGTGTATTCGATTGGGGAATCCAATGCAGGAATCCGGAAAGCGTCAGACCACTTGCGGATCGCAGCTGAATCAGTCATGGACGTATCTACACCATGCCAAGGCTGGATTGTAATCGGGACTGAGGTCATGAGTGTTTCTTTCTTGGGATATACATAGTAATCTACATCCGTCCAATTGACTTCACTAATGGTTATTTTCTCAGCACGATCCAATACGACCATGTAGCTAATATCGGTTGTGGTCTGGGGCTGTATGACTCTCGGATTTGCTGTGCTTGACTGCAGCGTATAGGTTATCCCTTTGCTGGTGCGTGCACGGACCTCATAATCGGGAACCTTGGTGATCGAGGTGCTTGTATTTTCCATTTTGATCACAATACCGATCCGGGTACCTCCAAGAATTTCCTCTGTCAAAACACTTTTGATCTGTACATTCAATACATCCGTCAAGGGATATACGGCAGCAATGGGTTGAACGGTTTGTGCAGGACTGAGCCTTGAAGCTGTTTGTTGGCTGATGGGTACAGAACTATTCGTTCCCAAGCTCGTGGTTACGGCTACCTCTGCAAAAGCAGGGCTCATGAAGCCAGTGATCGATGCCGATAACACGGCTGATGCTACGATGACGGTTAACCTTCTATTCATTCGTTTCGTTCTCCTCCTGTGACAAGCATGGTTTATTGAGCTAGCTGTACTTTTTCTTTATCCTTCAGTTGATTCTGCCCGGAGGTTATAAGCGGCTCACCTTCCTTGACACCGCTTATGACCTCTTGATACGTATCACTTAAACGACCCAGCGTGACCTTACGCTTCTCCACGGTATCTCCCGCCATAACAAATACGAAGCTCTCTCCACTTTCACGAACAATACTTAAGGTAGGCACGGTGACTACGATTTGATCCTGATCCTCTGTCAGCAGAACCTGAGCCTTCATTCCCGGCTTGAACTTGCGATCCTGATTGGGCAATTCAAGTTCCAACGAGTAAGCTTTGGATTGGGTGCTGACAACATCAGCCAGATAGCTCACTTTGGCCTTATATTTTTCAGCTGAACCCGATATGTAAAAGGATAGCTCTTGCTTCCCGCGGACTAGCGCAGCCGCCTCTTCGGTAAGCTCAGCTTTGATCTTGATAGGATCCAGCTGCTGAATCTGTGCAGCACGGAAGCCCGGTGCAAGAGTCATACCGACTTCAATTGGCAGATCCGTCAGCACTCCGCTAACGCTCGCTCTTACTTCCATATGCTCTAAGGTCCGGTCGGCCTCTCGAATGGACACATCCGATATAAGTAAGCCCTGTTCCAGCTGTGATAAGGAATTGGTCGTTTCCAGCGTTTTTTGTTTCTGCAGGCTGCTCTGCAAATCAAGCTTGAGATTGTTTAATTGCGTTTCTACCTGCTCCAGCTGGAATTTCGTAGCAAGCCCCAAATCAAAATCGTTGCGCATTTTATTATAATTCTTATCCGTTTCCTTAATTGCCGCTTCCAGCTTCACGATGCCGTTCTGCAAATCCTGCTTGCTGTTAGCCAAATCCTCCCGCGCTTTTACCAGCTGCTCTTTTGTTGAGGATATCGTCACAGTCGCTTTTTCTTTGGATATCAGCACATCGGTAGGATCAAGTCTGAAAATCACTTCACCTTTTTCGACGTTATCTCCGCGCTTCTTCAATATTTCCTTGACATCGCCGCCTACCTTGACGGACACATCGAGCTGTATGGAGGAGGCTATATCAGCCACCTGCTCCAAAGGCTCACTTATTTTCTGCTTCGCCACTTTGCTTACCTTAACCTGCTTGAGCTGTACTTCCGTAGCCTGTGCCGGTTGGGCTTTGGGCGTTTCGGAGCAGCCTGCAAGCATGACCGCTCCAACTAACATTAATCCCATAGCTTTTACACCTGTATGAACTGGATTGACCCTAAATGGTTTCATGGAATGTTGCTCCTTTTCGATATATATCTATCAGCTACTCGTACCTAAATGCCTTCTACTGTCGGGGTTTTGGCGACTCGGTTTTCTTTTCTGTTCATAAACCGCGAGATGCCGACATTCATTTTATCGATAAGTTCATAAATCACGGGTACAACAATCAAGGTCAGTACGGTCGAAGTAATCAAACCGCCGATAACAACAACGGCCAAGCCTTTGGAAATCAGTGATCCATCCGAAACACCCAGCGCCAAGGGCAGCAAGGTCATTACTGTGGCACCCGCGGTCATAATAATGGGACGAAGTCTTGTTAAGCCCGCTCTAACCAAAGCGACACGTACCGTTAATCCATCAGCGCGGAGCTGCTGCACCCGGTCGATCAGTACGATGGCATTGGTAACAACAACCCCGATCAACATCAAAAATCCAATCAGTGATGTAATATTGATCGACTCGCCTGAAATCAACAGCGCGATAAGTCCGCCGATCGCAGCCAGTGGTACCGAAAAGAGAATAACAAACGGCGCACTTGCGTTCCCAAAAGCAATAACCATGACGAGATAAACGAGACAAATCGCAGCACCCATGGCAACCGCCATTTGACCAAAGCTTTCCTGAATATCGTCATTCACCCCTTGTGCCTGTGTACGAACACTTCCAGGGAGTTCTACTGTTTTCAAAGCTTCTGTAACTTTGGTGCTCACGCCACCTTTGTCCTTACTCTCGATTTTGGCAGTGATTTTCACATATTGCTCCTGCATTTCCCGAGTGATTGCAGCCGGCGCATCTACCTGCTTGATTTTGGCTACATCGTTAAGAGCGACGACTGCACCGGTTGAGGTTGTCAGCTGGATGCGTCCCAGCTTTTCCATCGAATTTTTGAAATCGTCATCTACCATAACTTTGGTTTCAAAGGTTACATTGTCGAATTTGATATCGCCCAGTGGTGCCTCTGCAAGCCACAAACGTACCGTGTCTGTAAGCTGTGCCGAGGATAAACCGTACACACGCGCCTTATTTTGGTCTACACTGACTACGACCTGCGTCTTCTTTTCACTCAGGCTGTCTTTAATCGTTGTCAGCTCCGGGAATTCCCGCATCTTCGCTTTGACCAGCTCGGCACCGGCTATCAGCTGATTCAGGTCTTCACCTTTCAGCAGGTAGGCAAAATCATCTCCAGAGCCCATGCTTGGCGCTAACAGCGCACCTTCAATTTCCGATCCTTTAGGGGCCATCTCTATCATTTTAAGCTTAAACGTTTCGGCCATTTCCTTGGCATTGGAAGCCGCTGATACCGAACCAATAATACTCGCCTTGTATGGCGTACGTTCACCGCTTGTATTCTGCTGATCATAACCAACCATCGATTCAAAATAGTCAAACGCCGGTTGTCCGGCAGCATCCTTGGATTCCCGAAGCATCGCTTCGATTTCTTTAACCTTCAAATCCATCGATTCAAAGGACGTATCCTGCGGCAGCTTCAACGTATACTGAACCTGCTTATTGGTTTCGCTATCCGGCATAAAGGCCATCGGCAGAAAAGGAACCGTTCCTCCTATCGAAATGATAAGCGCCAGTACTGCCGCCACAACCGTTTTCTTCGGATTATCGAGCGACCAATTTAATACTTTCTTATAGCTGCCACCCAGCTTACCGACCTGCTCTTCATCGTGGTGCTTGATCTTATTACTTCTGAGCACCATCAACTTGGCAAGCATCGGAATGACTGTCAATGCGATGATCAATGAGGACATTAACGCCACGATCAAGGTAATGGCAAAGGGCCTGAAAATATCCCCCAATACCCCGCCAACAAAGGTTATCGGTAAAAATACACCTGCGGTGGTAATCGTGGATGAGGTAATCGCCGAGGCTACCCGTGCAGTTGCCAGCTTAATAACGGATTCATTCCGGTCGCTGACCCGCTGAAGCTCACTGTATATGTTCTCAATAACAACAATGGAATCATCGACAACCCGGCCAACGGCAATCGTTAAACCACCGAGCGTCATAATATTGAGCGTAATATCCAGTGATGCCATTGCGCATAATGTAGTTAAGATGGACAAGGGAATCGAAACGAGTACAATCACGGTCATGCGCACATTTCTCAGGAACAATAAGATCATAACGGAAGCCAGAACCGCCCCCATAATCCCTTCCTTCAGCATCCCGTTGATCGATTTTTTGACATCGTTTGCTGCATTGTAAACAGGTGAAAATTGCAAATTCGGATATTCCTTTTTCCAGTTGGCGAACAATTTGTCAACATCATCGGCAAATTTGACCGTATTGGCATCTTTTCCTTTGAAGAGCGTGAGACCGATAGCCGGAGTGCTGTCCAACCGGGCAATATATTTGGATTCCGAAATGGCTTCAACCTTGGAAATATTTTTAAGCATGACCGTGTCGCCCTTGGGGGACGTAATTTTCATATTTTCCAAATTGTATATCGTGTTCAAATCACTTTCGATCCGAACCGATTGGGAGCTTCCGTTAAAATCGACTTTACCTGCCGGGCTCGTCATGAGCGCAGTTTGTATACTTTGTGAAACTAGTGCTGGCGTCATGCCGTAATTATTGATCGCGCTAATGTTCAGCTTCAGCTTCAAGGTTGCTTCCTGCTGACCAATGGAATCTACATGATCAATCCCATCCATGGCGCTTAAGGTAGGCTCGATCACATCCTTATAAATCCGGTTCAGCTCATCATGGTTCATATTCTCGTTACCATTGATCGCAGCAAAGTATACCGGGAAATCACTGCTTCCAAACTTGGAAACCTTCGGTTCACTTGCTCCTTTTGGCAGCACAATGTCCTTGATTGAGCTTTCGATATCCCGCTTCGCATCATCAGGTTTTCTGCCATTTACCAGCTCAACCGTGATCGACGAAAAGTTGTCATTTGAGCTGGAGGAAACTTTTTTTACGCCCTCCACACCCACAACCCGCTTCTCGATAACCTTCGTTACATTATCCATAACATCCTTAGGAGGGGCCGGATACACCGTGCTTATAAATACGATCGGCAAGGAGATGTCCGGCATGCTTTCCTGTTTCAGCGTGGATGCGGAGAATAGGCCTGCAAGGAGCAATATAAAGCTGATAATAATAATCGCTGCCGCATTTTTCAAAGAAAAATCAGTAAATTTGTTCATCATTTTACTCCTTTATCAAATTACAATAATTGCTTTTTGAGCAGCCATTCCTCATTCAAGCCTTTCATTCTGGACATGTAGATATCACAAAACAATGAGATTTCGCTGAATCTTTGTTCGACAACGCGACAGGTCTCCTGATCCGCATAATTCAGACCCTCTTGTTCCGGTAAAGCGAGCAAATTCCGGTTCAGCGTTTGTTGAACGGATTTGATCTTCTCTTTGTACGTTTCGAAAACATGGATTTCAAAATCATCCGTTATGTAATAGTAATCCTTTCTGTCATTCTGAACCGGAACCTTATTGCACAAATGCCGCGATACCATATTCCGGATTTGAACGCTGATCGCGGCCTTGGACACGGATAAAGCATCAGCCATCTGCTGTAGGCTTAAGGGCTCTGCTGAAAAAAGAAGCAGTGTAAAAAGCCTGCCAACAAGCGGACTGAAGCCTTCTTTTTCCAGATGCATGGACATAAAATGGCTCGTGCTTAACTTCATTTCGTCGAGAGTCTGTAACATCGTATGGCTGGTAGCCCCTTCCTTCAAGTACATGTAAGCTCATTCGTAACTTTAAGAATGATATTAAAGGTATAAGCATATTATGACTGACTGGTCATTATGGAAGTATAATAATGGATATACAGCTTTAAATCAACCTTTTTTTATTTTTATTCGTCACTTAAACCGAATTTGTGACCAGTCAGTCATAATATTGACATGCATATGTTCGACGTATACAATGGCTGTATGCATGTGATGTACCAAGTTTGGAAACAAGGAGTGTCGAACAGAATGAATGACAAAAAAACACAAATTGTTCAGGCTGCAATCAAGCTGTTCGGAGAACGTGACTACCATACAACATCCGTTCAAGATATTGTCAGTCTTGCCGGAGTATCCAAGGGAGCTTTTTATTTACATTTTCATTCCAAAGAGGAATTGCTCATTCATATTTTCAATCATTATATGGAATCGTACCGCTCTTACCTGGATGAAATTCTTCAGGAACCCACATTAAGCGCTCGGGAAAGACTATTTAAATCGATTGAATATCAATGCGAAGCCTTCATCAAAGATAAAGACTTTATTGCAATGCAGCTAAAAGGGATCACCTTTTTAAATAAAGCTTTACAGGATTTAATGATTGATCACAGCAACCAAAACGTTGTATGGTTTGACCAGCGCATCATTGAGCTCTATGGATCCGAAATCAGACCGCATTCATTTGATTGCGCCAACTTATTTAACGGGATGATCAAGGAGTTTTTTTTCTGCCATATCGTTTTCGGACATCCTATTGAAGGCGGGCAGCTAGCCGAATATTTAATGAACCGTCTGGACGATATTATTTATGGGATTCTGAGTAAACCCACCGTTCCCATTCTTTCCAAAGCTGTTATTTTGTCTGACCGCAGTTCAGAAACAACTCGCGAAAGCTTGATTGAGAGAGCGCTTACAACGAAGGGATGGATTGAATCGCATGTCGAAGCCCCTATGGTTATGTGCACGATGCTTCAGTCGCTGGATGTAATCGTTCAGGAGGCCAATAAAGAAGAGCCCAACGATATCATTATCAAGGGTATGGTTAATTACCTGATTTCCTTGGCAGAGGGTGATTCGGATATAATCGCTGTATTCAACAAATCATTCGGTTGTGCCCGTATTTGCTAATTTACCGAGAAAAAAGGCTAACCGGAGTTTCCGGTTAACCTGATTGAATGTACAATTCATTCACAAAACATGTGTTTAGCGGTACTGCTTTAACTGCATTTGATCAAGACTTTTGAATTCATATCCCTGACCGCGGGCATCGTCAATAATTTTGCCCATAGCCTCTGCATTATCTTGCGATACGGAATGAAGAAGAATGACAGCACCAGGATGAAGCTGTGCCATCACTTGTTGATACGCATAGTTCCAGCCGTGCTGTTTTTTTGTATCCCAATCCCTGTAAGCCACGGACCAGAAGACACTCGTATAGCCCAAATTTTGACTGACACCGAGCATCTGATCACTAAATATTCCCCTTGGCGGCCGCAAATACCGCACTTCGCGTTGTGGGGTCAGTTGGGCTATTTCCACTTTGACTTTGTCCAGCTCATCCTTCATACGGCCTGCAGATATACTGCTCATATCAGGATGACTCCAGGAATGGTTGCCAATGATGTGACCCTCTTCAGCCATTCGCTTGACCAGCTCCGGTTGGTCCTTCACATAATGACCAGTCACAAAGAAGGCCGCGGGTACTTTCTTATCCTTTAATACGTTCAGCAATTGGGCTGTATATCCGTTTTCATACCCGTTATCAAAGGTTAAGTAAAGCTCCTTTTTCTCGGTATCCCCCAAAAAAATAGCTCCATGCTTTTGCAGAATACTCATAAAGCCCTCTTCGGCGATGGAAGGAAGCTTGCCGTCCTTGCTTTTTTTAAAGCCAAAATGATAAGGTCGATTATCGTCCTGAGCCCAAGCCTGACCAGAGAGCTGTACAACGCTAACCACTACCATTAACAACACCACGGCCTGTATGGCACGTCTCATTCATGCACCCTCTTTTCTGAATTGACATCCTTCATCTCTCATAGCTGCCTAAAGGTAGTATTGCTCAGGATGAAATGAATCATCCATTTCGTGAAAGAAAAGACTGCTTGCAATCGGTGATCATGATCACGATTTCGCTCGAATTTCACTTATAATTTGTTCCTTAATCTCGGCTATTCCCATCGATCCGATATCACCCTTTTCACGCTTGCGGACCGCCACTTTATCCATTGACCGCTCATTCTTGCCGACTACAAGCATGTAAGGAACCTTTTCAAGCTGTGCTTCACGGATCTTGTAGCCAAGCTTTTCACTTCGTATATCTACTTCTACACGAATACCTGCAGCTTCCAGTGCTTGCTTCACCTGCAGTGCATAATCGATGAAAGCATCGGACACTGGCAATATTCGCGCTTGAATCGGAGCGAGCCAAACCGGGAATGCACCGCTGTAATGCTCTGTTAAAATACCGATGAAGCGGTCTATGGACCCGTAGGCTGCACGGTGAATGACAACAGGACGGTGCTTCTGATTATCTTCGCCGATGTAGGAAAGATCAAATTTCTCAGGCATTTGAAAATCAAGCTGGATCGACGCACACTGCCAGCTTCGTTTAAGCGCGTCCAGAATGTGGAAGTCAATTTTCGGTCCATAAAAGGCCCCGTCGCCTTCATTCATTCGATAGGCAATACCACTCTGATCCAATACGTGCTGAAGGGATGCTTCTGCCAGATCCCACAGCTCCGCCGATCCCATCGAATCCTCGGGACGTGTAGAAAGCTCGATTGTATATTCAAAGCCAAATACCTGATAAATTTGATCGATAAAAGCAATGACCCGTGCGATTTCTTCTTCGACCTGATCCGGTCTTACAAAAATATGCGCATCATCCTGGCAAAACGTACGTACACGCATCATCCCGTTCAAGGCACCCGAAAATTCATGGCGGTGAACCTGGCCGAATTCGGCAAGTCGTATCGGAAGCTCGCGATAGGAATGCAGTGTATTTTTAAAGATGAGCATGTGTCCTGGACAATTCATCGGCTTGAGCGCATAATGCGTATCGTCAACTTCAGTAAAATACATATTATCCTTGTAATGATCCCAATGCCCGGACTGCTCCCACATCCGTCGGTTCATCATGAGTGGAGTGCGGACCTCCTGGTAATCCTGCTGCACCTGTACCTCGCGCGAAAAGTTCTCCAGCTCTGTACGAATCGACATTCCTTTAGGCAAGTAAAATGGCATTCCCGGCGCTTCCTCTGAGAACATAAACAATCCCAGTTCCTTGCCAAGCTTACGGTGATCGCGTTTCTTCGCTTCCTCCAAGATGAACAAATGCTCCTCTAGCTGCTGTTTTTTGGGGAAGGCAGTTCCGTAAATACGCTGCAGCATTTTATTGTTGGAATCACCTCGCCAATAGGCGCCTGCTACACTCAGCAGCTTGAATGCCTGAATACGGCCTGTAGACGGGAGGTGGGGGCCACGACATAGATCGTAAAATTCACCCTGATCATAAATGCTGATGACCGAAGCTTCCGGCAAGCCATGAATAAGCTCCAGCTTAAGTGGCTCCTCCTGCCGCTCAAATATCCGAATGGCCTCATCACGGTCTACCTCTCGTCTGACAATCGGCAGGTTCTCCGCTGTAATGTTCCCCATCACCTGCTCAATTGCGGCAAGATCCTCACTGGATAAAGGTTTTTCAATATCGATATCGTAATAAAAGCCATCCTCAATGACCGGCCCGATACCGAGCTTAACTGCCTTTTCGCCATATATGCGCTTAAGCGCTTGCGCCATCACATGCGCCGTGCTGTGGCGGTATACCTTCAATCCTTCCTCGCTATCGAGTGTGATGATTTCTATATCGCAGTCCTGCTCAATAGACCGATTCAAATCGACCATTTCACCATTGATTGTACCAGCCACCGCAAGTTTCCTTAGCCCCGGGCTAATGGACCCTGCTATCTGCTCTATTGTTGTACCGTACCCATACTCCCTTACAGCTCCGTCGGACAGCTTCACTTTCACTTGATTTGCCATGTTAACTCCTCCATTATGATCATTTTTGTAAACACAAAGAGCACACCCGTCTCCGCAAAGGGACGAATGTGCTCGTGGTTCCACCCTGATTATAACCTGCTGATAATAGCAGATCCTCATTGGCTTCTGTAACGGGAATTCCCGGCGATATTTACTCTCATGAGCAAGCATGATTTCCATATCGCAGCTGCAAGGGGGTAAATCACTTATTTCCACAGAAGGGGCTTTCAGCCGGTGACCCCTCTTTCTGTTCAGCTTCCATAAGTGTTCATGTCCTTGGTTATTGCTTTTAAAGGTTATTTGGTTATTAAAAAAAACAAAAAGAGCACACTCGTCTCCGAAAAGGGACGAATGTGCTCGTGGTTCCACCCTGATTATAACCTGCTTATAATAGCAGGTCCTCATTGGTTTCTGTAACGGGAATTCCCGGCGAAGTTTACTCTCATGTGCATACATGATTTCCATATCGCAGCTGCAAGGGGGTAAATCACTTATCTCCACAGAAGGGGCTTTCAGCCGGTGACCCCTCTTTCTGTTCAGTTTCCCTAAGTGCTCATGTCCTTGGTTATTGCCTTGCTTTTATTTGTTAATTAGAATAACGAATGGAGATTAGTTTGTCAAGGGGTATTGAACATAGGTAAAATCAATACCTCAGAGTAATGACGTCACGCCAGCTCCATCCACGCCTCAAGCAGCTTATCGTGCCGTTCCTGCAGCAGCCCGCGTTCGCGCCATCGGGCCTCCAGCTGTGCTGTGTCGCCATCGATACCAGCACCCAGCTCCAGCAGCTCTGCGTCTGCTGCGGCCATGTCCGCTTCGAGTGCTGCAATCTGTCGCTCGAGCTCCAGACGCCGCCGCTCGGACGCGCGGGCGCTTCCAGCTGCTGATGCTGGCGGCGCGGTAACTGCTGCGCTTTGCGTTGCAGCGGCAGCTGCATGACTGCTCGCAGCCTGAGCCTTCGCACCAGCAGAGCTCCGACTTCTCGTCGATGCGTGTGCTCTCGCTCCCCCGTTGTCGCTGCTTTCCGCTGCCGGTGACAGGACTCCCGCTGCACCATGGAAGTCCGGCTTGACCTCGACACGCGTGACGTTCCGGCGTGCGCCGCTGACATAACCGTTTCCTCCGCGCTCGGAAACCTCCTCTTCCTGCTGCCGCCTCTTCGCCCTGAACTCGTCAAAATTCCCGAGATATTGGGCCACCTTACCGTGCTCTAACAGCCATACCCGCTGCGCCAGCCGATTAATAAAATAGCGGTCATGTGAAATTGCAAGCACAGTTCCCGGGAATTCCTCCAAAGCTTCCTCCAACGCCTCGCGTGAAGCGATATCCAGATGGTTCGTCGGCTCATCGAGCAGGAGCAGATTAGGCTTCGAGAGAACGAGCAGCGCAAGTCGCAGCCGTGACCACTCACCCCCAGACAGCAGGCTTACCGGACGGAATACATCCGCTCCGTAAAACAGATACCTCGCAAGAATACCCCTTGCTTCGCCTTCCTCTAAGCCAGCTTCCGTACGGAAATAGTCCAACACCGTCTGCTTGTGGTTCAGTACTGCATTTTGCTGTGCCAAGTATCCAATCTCCACGCGCGCGCCCAGCCTGATTTCTCCACCATCGGGCATTTCTTCGCCCAAGAGGAGCTTGAACAAAGTCGTTTTGCCGGTTCCATTGTCACCTATCAGCATTACTTTTTCCCCGTACTGCAGACTTCCTTCCACTCCGGATAGCACATCACGACTACCATAAGACTTGGATACTTCCTCGAAGGATACCACTCTATTACCGGAACGATCCAGCGGAATCAGCCCAAAATCAGCCGTTTTCTGCTCCAGCACCGGACGCTTCACCCTCTGCATACGATCCAACGCTTTGCGAATCGAAGCTGCCCGCTTAAAAAACTTCTCATTTCCGCCGACCCGTCCCCACTCCTCCAGCTGACGAATCGTCTCCTTCATCTTCTTGATCACCTTCTGCTGCTCCTGATATTGAGCGAACTGCTGCAGCAGCCGTTCTTCCTTTTCCTTCATATACCCGCTGTAATTGGTCGTATACGTATGAGCCTCTCCATCCTCCAGCTCAATCATTTTGGAAGCTACACGATCAAGAAAATAACGGTCATGCGACACAACCATACATGCACCCGTATAACTCCGCAAAAACTGCTCAAGCCATTCAATACCCTTCAGATCGAGATGATTTGTTGGCTCGTCGAGCAGCAGCAGCTCGGGTCGAACAATCAGCTGCGAGGCTAGCGCTACTCTTGTCTTTTCACCTCCGGACAACGAGCTGAAGCCTCGCATGTACGCACTCTTCGGAATCTGCAAGCCTTGGGCCACTTGGTCAATGCTGGCATCCATTTCATAACCACCGCCCCGTTCAAAGCGCTCTTGTACAGCGGCGTAAGCTTTCAGAAGCTGTTCAAGCCGTTCGGGTCTCGATGCTGCCTCTGAGTTGGACATTTCGTGCTCCAATTCGGTTAATTCCTTCTGGCATTTTGTCAGCTCCAGGTAACCGTAGGCGAGCACTTCATGCACCTTCATGCTTTCAAATTCAACAGGGATTTGCAGCAAATATCCCACCTGAATATCCTTCTTCAGCGTCAGCATGCCTTCATCCACATGCAATTGTCTGGATATGAGCTGCAGCAGTGTCGATTTTCCGCATCCGTTTCGCCCGATAAGACCTACCTTTTCTCCTTCATGCACTTCAAAAGTAACCCCGTCCAGCACAAGATGGGCACCGTGGTATTTTTTAATATTTTGGCCGTTAATAATAATCATAATAAAGGATCCTCCTAGAGATGAAGACCCTAACTCAACAGCAAAAAAGAGCCGCAGCAGCAAGCCCGCGACCCTTCGGATGGTACAGCAATCCGTATCGGTTAAGGTAGGCGTCTTCTCGCGAATGGTACAACCGTATTTGAATAAACAGACAGACTTCTCCCGTTGTTCGGAAAAGTATGAACGATGCCAGCCATAGCAATCGGCAGCTGGCTAATACGGTTGTTCACCATTTCGTGATTCACCTACCTCACCTCCTTGTTTTTAATATTGTAACTGTAGCATACAACGCAGGGATCATGCAATGTCTACTCTCTCAGCTTGAATGCTTAGAGTCTCCGGACAGTAAAAAAGACTGCACGGCGGCAGCCTTTTTGTTCCATCTCATCCTATTTGGAGCGTCCCTTACCTACCAAAAACTTTTTCTTCGTTTTTTTGTCCATTACCGGTAAGTGTTTATAGCTCCGTACCATCGGGCTTTTACACAAAGGACAGTCAGGCAATTCTTCTGTAACAAATTCCTTCCGTGTCCATGCTTTGCATTCAGGTTGTTTGCATTTCCATATTTCTATGTGTTCCAATTCTTGCTTTTGTTCCTCTAATGTCGTAGTTGCCATTTCCAATCAGATCTCCCTGCATTAATTTCTAGACTTCTTATTATTATACAGAAGACGACTATTGGCAAGCCCTATTTTCACTAGTGAAACCGCATGTTCATCCCTTTATTATTTTATCGTTTTATCACTGTAAAATATTGTAAATTTACCATCCTTAAGAAACGGACTGTTGGAGCTTGCAGCACGGGAATCACCCGAAATACCGGTCAAATAGCGATTCGTCAGCATACCTTGAGCCAATTGGCTAAAAGCGAAGCAGCCGGCCCCACCTTCCTCCAGCTCGTGGTTTTACAGCTTTATTTTTTTCACGGTTACAACTCTACAATCGCCTTAATAACACCATTAGCGGGATCATACCACTTTTCAAACTCATCAATCATATGATCAAAGCTGACACGATGGGTAATGTATCTATCGATGTCAACAGCTCCATGCCGAACGGCTTGAATAACAGTATCGAAATCCTCCCGGGTAGCATTACGGCTGCTCATAAGCGTAAGCTCTTTTTTATGAAAATCCGGGTCATTGAAGGCAATATCGGCTTTGACCAAGCCTACATATACAAGCCTGCCGCCATGGGACACATAGTTGAACGCATCCATCATCGACTTCGCATTACCAGTAGCATCGAATACAACTGTCGGCAAATCTCCATCTGTTATTTCCGCCAAAGCTTCCAAGGGATGATTCAACACATTTACCGTGTAATCCACCTGCGCCCATTCCTGGCAAAATTTCAAGCGCTCTTCGTTTATATCCATAGCAATGACTTTGGCACCCCGCTGCTTGGCCAGCACCATTACACCTAATCCGATCGGACCTGCTCCGATGACAAGTGCAAATTCACCCTGCTGCAAATCCGACCTTCTCACCGCGTGAGCGCCAATGCTTAACGGCTCCAACAAAGCCGCTTGATCAAGGCTAATGCCATCCGTTTTAATTAGATGCGAGGCGGGTACAGCTATGATCTCTCGCATACCCCCATCGGTATGTACGCCAAGCACTTGCATTTGTGTACAACAGTTGGTTTTACCATTCCGGCACGCGATACAGCTTCGACACTCCAAATAGGGGATGACCGATACCTGATCTCCAATTTGAAAATCACTGGAGTCTGATTGCAGAATAGTCCCTGACAGCTCATGTCCAAGTACTCTGGGATACGTAAAAAACGGCTGATTTCCTCTATAAGCATGAAGATCTGTTCCGCAAATACCGATTCTGCGAATTTGTACCAAAGCTTCCCCGTGCCCCATAACGGGCGGCTGGACCTCAATCATTTTCAGTTCATTGGGCTGAACGCATACAATACTTTTCATCTTCTTTCTCCCCTTAGTCCTACCCTATTTGGGTTTAGTCGAAATCTCATGATTATGATTGCGCTTGCAAATAATGTAATATGTAATCTGCTCTTATTATAACAGGTATAATTGAATAATAAATCGCGTTTTTTGATATATTTATACCCGATTTTGATGTAGGATGTAAAAGAGGTGATTCTGATTAAAGCCATACGCAAAAAATTTCCTATGTCGGAGCAATTTCCTTTTCAGCTTGTTTTTAAGGATACCAAAAGTCCACAATCCGAGCTTCCTGATCATCTGCATGATTGGTACGAAATCGTCTATGTGTATAGTGGCAAAGGGATATTCTTCATTGACAGTTCCTTTTATGAGATGATGCCGGGAGATGTGTTTCTCATTCCGCGTAATACGATTCATCGTGCCATGCCGCAAAGAAGCGAGCCTGTTACTTCATCCATTCTTTATTTCAGCTCGGCTCTACTGCCTGATATTCCTCTGGGGGAATCTTTTTCGTTGACAGCGATATTCAAGCAGCTCCGCAGCTCCAAGCAGTGCAGGCTATCATTAGAAGGCACTGATCAAGAGCACATTCAAATGTTAATCGAAGACATCAGGCAAGAATTAGAGGATGTACAGCATGGCTCACGTTATGCCTCCATCCTAACGCTGCATAGAATTATTGTAGCCCTATCACGCATACAAAGCTCCACCTATAGAGAACCAAGCTCGCTTACGACGACCGGCTCTCCCTGGATGAAAGAGATTGTATCCTATATAGAGCAAAATTATCATAGCAGCCTGTCTCTCTCGTTTTTAAGCCAGAGAGCACACGTAAGTCCTGAGCATTTCAGTCGGGTTTTCAAACAAATGACCGGAATGCCTTTGACTGATTATATGCATACGAAACGCGTGCTGAAAGCCAAGCACCTGCTAAAGGATACCAACCTCCCCATTGAAGTGCTGGCTGAGCAATGCGGTTTCCAGAGCATGCCCCATTTTCACCGAATATTTAAAAAGATAACAGGTAAAACCCCCGCCGTTTATCGGAGGAGGTAGATAATGAGGAATCCTAAGTTAACTTCACATCACGCAATCGATTTCTTTCTCGGGAAATACTCAACAGGATGCCAATACCCGCCATACACACCAGTAAAGAAGAGCCTCCGTAGCTTATCAATGGGAGCGGTACCCCAGTTATCGGCAAACACCCTGTGACTGCTCCAATATTGAACAAAAATTGGACTCCGATCATACTGACAATACCTGTACCTAATAATAAGCCAAACGGGTCTGAGCTTTGAACCGCAATAATAAAACCTCTGGCAAGAAACAGAGCATAGATCAAAATAAATAATGAAACTCCCAGAAACCCTAATTCCTCGCCCATAATCGCAAATATAAAGTCGGTGTGCGCTTCGGGCAAATAATGCAGCTTTTGAATGCTTCGACCTATACCTGCTCCTGTCAATCCACCGTGGGCCAAAGCAAACAGAGATTGAATCAGCTGATATCCTGTCCCGGAGCCATCTTCCCAGGGGTTCATGAATGAAGTGATCCTTGCGAGGCGATAACTCTTTGATACAGCTAAATATACACAAAGAGGCATAATGAACAGCGCGAGCTTCAATAAATGCCATAAATTGGCCCCACCCATAATAATAAGAATACCCGAAATCATAACAAGAATCAGGCTGGAGCCAAAGTCCGGCTGCAATAAAATCAAAAATGCAACGAGTCCGGTTACGAACAGCAAAGGTAATAACCCTTTTTTGAAATCACGTATCTTTTCCCGCTTTTTACTTATTAATGCAGCCAAGAACAGGACTACGGATAATTTGACAAATTCAGTAGGCTGTATGCCAAAACCACCAACACCGATCCAGCGTTTGGCACCATTAATTTGAACACCCATAACAAGCACGAGAATCAATAGTATAATCGAAATCAACATCAGCGTCCGTGACACCCGCCTAAAGATATGAAAAGGAATATTCATAAGTACAACCATTAACACAAAACCGGTAAACGAGAAAATGATTTGTTTTTTCGTGAAATACCACAGCGTATCATATTTATATAAAGCAAGCGCGGAGCTCGCGCTGAACACCATGATTAATCCGAATCCCACAAGAGAAATCGTTAAAAATAACAGTAAGAAGTCCGGTTTTCCTCTTGTTGGTTTACTCAAGCTGAATAATCCCCTTTTTAGCTTTCATCTGTATGATAGAAGTGTTATAGATTGAGCAAAATTTTGGCAATAGTGAAATATATAATTAACCCCGTCCCATCAACCAAGGTCGTTATAAAAGGCCCTGAGACCACAGCGGGATCAGCTTTCAGTTTATGCAAGATTAGTGGCAGGATCGCTGCAACAAATGATGCCCAAATCACGATAGACATAGCCGTAATAGCCACGACCAGTCCAACATTCGTTTCAACCCCAAGAAACCAGGCTCTTGCATAAGCGATCAACGAAATGGTGGCGCCCGTCATAAGGCCGGTGGTGACTTCCTTTCTGATCACTTTAAAAATATCTCGAAACTTCACATCTCCTACGGCAAGTGCCCGCACTAGCGTAGATACGGTTTGCGTTCCTGTATTTCCTCCCGTGCCTATAAGCAGTGGAACAAAAAATGCCAGTGCAATCACTTCGGAAAGTGTTTCCTCATAGTGCCTCAGTACAGTTCCGGTATAAGCCTCGGCCACAAATAAAATCAACAGCCATACGATCCGTTTTCTGTATAAATGAAACACAGATGTTTTGAAATACGCGTCGGCTAACGGCTGACTTCCACCCAGTTTTTGAATATCCTCTGTAGCTTCCTCCTGCATGACATCAATCAAATCATCAACTGTAATAACTCCAATAAGTCGATTTTGCACATCAACAACGGGAAGGGCTACCAAATCATATCGTGATAATAGCTCAGCCGCTTCCTCTTGCTTCATAGTGGCCGGTACAGATATAACTTCTCCCGTAACAATATCTGACAGTCGGGTTTGAGGTTCTGATAAAACAATTTTCATCAAGGATATGACGTCTAGTAGTTCGCCTTTATTTCCTGTCACATAAACATATGAAGTAATTTCCGCATCATGACCAATTTTCCGAATATGCTGCAGCGTTTCTTCAATGGTCCATGAGCTGCGGGCAGCCATATAATCAATCGTAGCCAAACTTCCCGCGGTTTGCTCCGGAAATGTCATTAACGTTTGGACCTTATTCCGATAATCTTCTGGAAGCAGATTCAACAGCTTGATGGACTGATGCCGATGAATAGCTAGCATCATATCAGCTACTACGTCACCTGACATCCTGTTCAATACCTGAGAAGTTTCACTTTCCTCTAAATGATTAAGAATTTGATACTGGAGTACGGGCTCCAAATATTCTATAATTTCAGCTGACAGATCAGGGGGAAGCATTTTCAGCAATTGGAGCTGTTCATCTCTATCCAGCTTTTCAACACAAGCAGCCAAGTCAAACGGTCTGTAATTTTCTGCGAAAGCCAGCACCGAATTTTCATCATGTTGCGACAGTAAATTTTTCATTTCTTCCAGTTGGATCATAGGGAAGCTCCTTCATGATGAATTCATTATCAGGTTGTACCTCATGGCTCCTCTGTATTCTACATCTGTTCTTTATTCTATATTCCCAAGGAAAATAAAAGGTTATGAAAAGGTTAAAATCAGCTGTCTTTCACAAGCAAAAAAAGACTGCCAAATAGCAGCCTCTAATGATAAAGGTAGAACCTAAGGATTATATATTAAGTTTTTTGTTCATATTCGCTTTGAGCTTCGAAGAGGATCTTGGTTCCCGGATTTCCATATACCATTGAAAAATCCAGATCATAAGCGTCAACCAGAACCCGCTGACCATCAGTGCGCCAATAATGTCAGTTGGATAATGCACACCCAGATATACGCGGCTTACACAGATCATGACGATCATGAAGCTGCTCAGTACAATCAGCAAACCTCTTCCTAACTTTGTAGAAGTATGACGCCACAATAGGAACGCCAAAGCCCCATATAATGCAAGAGCCCCCATCGAATGTCCACTCGGAAAGCTGTACCCGGTTTCTTCTATCATACGATATACACTCGGACGTTCGCGATGAAAGATCGCTTTGAGGATTTGATTGGCAACAGCTGATCCACCTAATGCTCCAATAAAGAAAATCAATTCGATACGGTGCCCAAGCACAAAGTATAAAAAAATCATCACCAATACAGCCAGAATGATGCAAACCTTGGTTGAGCCTATGGTAGTGAACAATTCCATGAATTTGGTAAGAGTTGGATGCTCAAAGCTTTGTACAAAAGCAGCCAGCTTCAGGTCAAAGAAATTTAGCGGATATTGGTTGGCTATAAATGCCAATACACCAAAGCCTATAATCAATAAAAAACTAAAAAACATCATAGTACGGTTAGAACGTGTAGAACGGGCTTTTCTTTTTCTCAATTATAAATCCCACTTTCATCAATAAATAAATATACCATGTGATCGTTATGGAATTTGATCCAAATCCAGATGTCCGTGGTAGCCTTTCTTCATGGATAGCTTTAATGTATTGTTGCTCCATTCATATACATCAAGTCCATTTCCTCCGTCACCTAGCGACCATCCCAGTACGACCTCGGGCCGTCCGTCCTTATTAACATCTGCAAATCCCACATTATCCAGGCCGTAACCAGCTCCCAAAGTATCCCAAACGATTCGCCAATCCTCTTTATATTGCTTTAATAAGGCAGCTTTGAGCTTCTTTTCATTAAGAACGTCCTCTTCGTATACCACTATGGCCTCATTGATGCCGTCCCCATCCATATCTCCGAATACAGTTCCATTACCCTTATTTCCATGAACAGATGCTAATAGCCTTGCACCCTCAGGCAGTAAGGTTCGAAGGGTTGTGCTCCATTTATCCTTTGGGGAAGTCCCTTCAGAGACCGGAGGTTTTATTAAATCGATGGGAGAAGCAGGCATTCCACACCCGCCAAGCCATAATATACTCGTCACGATGAGACATGTCGAAATCAGCCTATTTACCATTTGTCCCCCTACTCCTCATTAATGACTGTTCAAATTTTATTTTATATTTTTTTTGTAAACAAAAGGTTATGAAAAAGTTAAAATTGATTTATTGTCTACTTGGGAAGATAAATCTTGACCTTCGTTCCTACTCCCTCTTGACTATCGATAAGGAGCCGTCCTCCGTGCAGCCTGATGATTTGCTCCGAAATCGATAAACCGAGACCGCTTCCAGCAGCGTGACTGTCTCCCTTGTAAAATTTTTGTAGAACATGAGCGAGATCGCCCTCAGCAATTCCGTGCCCCGTATCTTCTACAGAAATTATGATATGTTGATGATCCGAGCCAGCAGCCAGCTTAATACTGCCATGGGGATCAGTAAATTTCAGTGAATTATCTAAAAGGTTAATCAGCACCTGCTTCAGCCTGTTTTCGTCGGCTTGAATCACAGGAAGCTTATCGTCAACGTGTACGTTTAGCGAAATATGGAGTCGTGCAGCCCTTGGAGCCAGCTGCTTGCCAATATGCTGAATGAATTCCTTCATATGCAGTGAATTGCAGCTTAAAACCATACGGCCATTGTCCAATTTGGAAAAATCGAGCAGCTCATCGACCAGCTCGGTTAATCTGTCTGTTTCCGTTTCGATGATTTCAAGACCATCCTTGAGTAGAGAACCGCTGTCCTCATCATTCGTTCTTAAGGTTACGGCCCATCCCTTTATTGATGTTAAGGGCGTACGCAGCTCATGAGAAACCGATGAAATAAAATCATTTTTGAGCTGATCGTTTTGCTGAATGGTAGCTGCCATCGTATTTAACGTATCTGCCAACGAACCCAGCTCATCCCGATATCGCTTCTTGGCGGTAACGGAAAAGTCTCCTTCCGCCATTTGATCCGCGGCCAGCTTAAGCTCGGTAATTGATGTGGTAATGGTCCTGGACAAAAAGATGCCGAGAACGGTGACTATGGCTACCACAAATAAGCCAACTGTAATAAAAAGCGTAAAAATATGGTTGATCGTTACTGTCATGTCGGTTAGCGAAGTTACAAATCTGACGGCCCCTACCGTGATATCCTTAGCCTGTAACGGATAGGACACCGCCAATATTTCTTCATGTGTGGACAACTCATTCCCTCGCCATATTCCGACCTGTCCGCTGACCGCCTCTTGCACATCCTGATATTCGATCAAGCTTTTTCCGGCCAAAGTTCCCGTAGAGTCCTGAAGAAGCTGCCCGGTTGAACTAATGATTTGCACTTGTGCAGCGGAATTTTGGGCAAATCCTTTCAATAACCGTTCCGATTGTTTTTGCAAATCTTCATCAGCGAAATATTGATGAAAAAAAGAAGCGGATAATTCCGCTTGATTCACCAGAGTCCGTTCCATATTGTGATAATAATAATACTTCACCGATATCATAAGGAACATTTCCAGTATGGCTACTGTAATCAAAATAACGATCAGGTAGCTTCCTACTAATCTTTTTTGAATACCCAATTAGTCAACCGTCCTTTCTCCAACGATAGCCAAGCCCCCATACGGTTTGGATTAACTGGGGTTTGGAGCAATCGTCCTCCAGCTTTTCGCGAAGTCTGCGAACATGGACATCCACCGTTTTGGGATCACCCACATAGTCCTCTCCCCAAACAAGATTCAAAAGCTTATCTCTGGATAACGCCTTATCCGGGTTTTCCAGAAATACTTTTACCATCTGATATTCCTTGGGTGTAACTTCGATTAAGCAATCCTGTTTAAATAACTTATTGGAATCCAGATCAAGTATAATCGCGCCTGACTGAAGCAGCTTTCTATCGAAACCAGCAACTTTTTGGGTACGGCGTAATACCGTTTTGATTCTGGCAACAAGCTCCAGTGGATTAAACGGTTTTACCATATAGTCGTCAGCGCCAAGCTCAAGTCCTTTAATTTTATCCTGATCTTGTCCGAGCGCTGTTAATAGAATGATGACGATGTCTGGGTCTGTCTCTCTCAGCCTTCTGCACAATTCAAAACCATCCATATCGGGGAGCATAATGTCCAGTACAACCACATCAGGACGATTTGCAGCAAGCATGCTCAAAGCTAGCTCACCCAGAGCGGCTTCACTGACGCTAAAATGGTTTCTATCCAAATTGATCGCTACAAAACGTCTAATATGATCATCGTCCTCAACGATGAGAACTTTATTGCGGTCTAAAGTATCCATCTCAATCCCCCTCAAAAAACGCAAACGCTCTGCTCTATGCATCTAGCATAACATCTGACCGTAAACATTACGAACAGAACTCTAACCACAAAAAAACTCTCCCTTGGATCAGAGAGAGCTTGCTGTTTCGCCTCACCTAACGAGGACCTGTCCTTTATAATGAATGGTACTCTCGAAATTATAAGCTGTCAATAGTAATACCGTGTTAAAGCTGAATCGAATGAAGGCTATCCTTTTACGGCCCCAATCAGGACGCCCTTAACGAAATATTTTTGCAGGAAAGGATACACAACCAGCAGTGGAACGATCATCACAATAATGCCTGCAGACCGAATCGATTGCGGTGTTAACAGCTCCTGGATATCCTGCGGCTGCAGATTGTTCATGCTCTGCAGTAAGGATTGATTAGCAATCATATTTTGCACGAGCACCGCCAGGTTGAACTTGTTGGAATCGTTAATATTGATTAACACACTCTGGAAAGCGTTCCAGTACCCAACACCATAGAATAGCATCAATGTTGCCAGCACCGGCATGGACAGCGGCAATACGATTTGCCATAGCAGCCTCCATTCATTGCAGCCATCCATCTGCGCCGCTTCGCTCATCTCCTCAGGTAATTGCTCAAAGAATGATTTAAGCACAAGCAGATTATAGGCACTGATCAAGCCCGGCAGCCAAAGCGACCAGTAGGTATTGACAATTTCGAGCGCTCTGTTAACGAGAAAAGCCGGAATTACCTGAATGCCAAACAACATCGTAAACACGATAGCCAAAGTAAAAAACTTGCGCGAGTAAAAATATGGCTTGGACAGCGGGTAGGCCGCAAGTATCGTGAATACCATACTGAACAATACGCCAAAGCCTGTTATGACCACGCTGTTTTGAAAGCACTTCACAATCGGTGTGCCATCCATCAAAGATCGGTAGGCGTCGAGGTTAACCCCGACCGGCCAGATGCCGACAAACCCTGAAGCCACTGCATCGTATTCACTTAAAGACAGGGCAACCAGATGCAGCAGCGGAATCAGACAGCTAAGCCCCGCCAATAACAGCAGCGAATAATTGACCACATAAAGCACCTTTTCGCCTAAGGACAATCTCATGACGTCATACTCCTTTCCCCGTTACCATAGCGATTGATTGAATTTCTTGGCAGCAGCATTAGCCAGCACGACAAGAACAAGCCCGATCACCGATTCGAACAATCCCATTGCCGTTGTCAGACTGTACATCCCGCCTTGAATACCTACGGTATAAATATAGGTGCTGATTACACTGGACACGTCGGATACGGAGGCATTCTGCAGGTTGTACACGCGGTCAAAGCCTACCTCCATCACATTGCCCATCGCAATAATGAGCATTAAGGTCATGATTGGTAATATACCAGGCAGGGTGACATGCCAGATTTGCTTCGCTTTGTTCGCTCCGTCTATACTGGCTGCTTCGTATAAGTGCGGGTCAATGGAGCTGATCGCCGCTAAATAAATGATCGCCGAGAAGCCTGCTTCCTTCCAGATCGACGAACCGAAGAAAATCGTCATCCAGGTATCTACCCGGTACAGGAATTGAATGGGTTCGCCCCCAAGCGAAAGTATTACCGTGTTCACAATACCTGCCTGCGCCCCAAACAAGGTCACGACGATTCCCCCTACAATGACCCAGGAGAAGAAGTGCGGAAGATACAGCAGCGTCTGCACGGATTTCTTAAACCATACACGCCGCACTTCGTTCAGCATGATCGCTACCAGTATCGGAAACGGAAAACCGATCACGATATTGATAAAGCTGAGTATGAAGGTATTGCGGATGATTTGCAGCGTTTGGGGGTTTTGAAAGATCATCCAAAAATTATCGAGACCCGCCCAAGGGCTACCCCAAATACCCTGCATTAGATTATACTGCTTGAAGGCGATAATGCCGCCCAGCATCGGGATATAACGAAAGGTAAGAAAAAAAGCGATAACCGGAATGAACATGATTAACAATGGCAAATTACGATTAAACCTTTTACTGGAAAAAGCTTTTGCTGCAGTGCGATTACCAGCCTGCGGCTGCAACGAGCCAATCACCTGGTTGGATTCCGTACGATTAGGTGCGCCCATCGGGCTTTCACTCCCTTCGAGCTTACTTATCTGAGTACAGCTTCACTGCGTCTTCGCCGAATTTGTATAAGTCTTCAAGCAAAAATGCTTTCGATTTGTTCGTCTCGTACCATTTAGCGTAAAAATCATCCACCTTGAGGCCGCCTGATTTGTCCCAAATTCCTTTGGCATCAGCAAGTGCCTGCTCCGCGGAATAACCTCCTCCGCCAACAATCGCCTTCAGCCAAATGTCTTTAATTTGCTGTTCTGAATTTTTGACAACAAGGGATAGCTCCTGCGGCAATACCGGTAAATACTCAGGCTTCAACGTCGGTATAGGACGGTCCTTTGATACATATGCGCTGTCTGCTTGCAAAGCCAGCTCTCGCAGCTGCTTGAGTGCTTCCGTGTCCTGTGGCTTCTGTGCACTGAACGAGCATTTGCCAAACAACAATGTGGATGCCATCATCCCAAGATCACCTGTATACGTGATTTCTTTTTTATTCTTCTCAGCATCGATCGGCTTCGGACATCCGACAGCGTCCTTGCTCCAGTGCGTACCCTCAACACCGCTTTGAATCGTTCTTGCATGGTCCGGCTTGATCATGAAATCCACATATTGCATGACCGCTCTCGGGTCCTTGGCTCCCACATTGATCGCACCGACCATTTGAATCGGGCTGCTAACGACCGGGCTGTACTGCCCGAATTGTGATTTTGGCAGTGTCAGTATCGCGAGCTTACCGCCAGGGTTATTTTTCCGAAACGCGTCCAGATCCTTATCGTTGATGTCCTGATGCAGATACATGCCCAGCTTGCCTGACAGGAAATCCTGCTTAGCCTTTTCACCGTTTTTATCCGCCAGAAAGTCCTTATCGGCAGTTCCTGCGTTAAACAGCTCCTTCTGGAAGGCAACCGAAGCCTTAATCCGATCCCACTCATGAATGAACTTATCCCCTTCAAAACGCCATTGTACCTCGCCAAAACCGAACATATGCGAAATGATAGACATCGCGTTACCACTCAGATTAAGCCCGAACGTATCTGCTTTCCCGTTGCCGTCCGGGTCCTGTGTTGCGAACGCCTTGGCCACAGCCATAAACTCCTCGGTCGTCTTGGGTGCGGTTATCCCAAGCTTTTGCAGCCAATCTTCACGGATATAAATGCGGTGAAGTGCCGTTAAGGGCGTAACCTTGCCGATTTCATAGATTTTGCCATCATCCTTTGTACCCAGCTTCTTCAGTTGAGGGAACTGCTTCATTAACTCCTTGTAGCTCGTGCTATGCTTCTCGATTACATTATCCAGCGGCATCAGCAGCTTCTGACTGTACCATTGATTCCGGTAACCCGCGTCGTATTCCAGAACAAGATCAGGTGCGGTGCCCGTAGCAAATAGCGCATTAAATTTCTGAAGTGATTCCCAGCGCGGCACCGGCACATATTTGACATCCACCGGCCCGTTCTTATTCACCCATTCCACCCAGCGATTCTTCTCCCAGTTGCCTTCCTCTGGCGGGATGTTGTTGCGATCATAAATCGATACGGTGATGTTTCCCCGTTTCTCAGAAGCTGTGGCAGCTGCCGGGCTGCCAGTTCCGGTGGCAGGTCCTGAATTCGTGCTGCAACCCGCTGCTAATACACCGGTCGCTGCTAATAACAACGTTCCTTTCCTGACCCTTGTTTTCCAACCTTGCTGTGCCATGTCTGGTACTCCCCTTGTCGTCTAAATTTTTTACAGCCTCGTTCCTGATTGCACTATAGCTTCCTAACGGCCGACAGCGCAATTTACATGTTTCCGACGACTAACCGAATGGTCAAAATCGCACGACTAGCCAAACATCCGCAATAAATCGAAAAGAAAAAAGCCCGTCATGACAGGCTTTTCTCATACTGCTTGCGATAATCTCCAGGCGTTGTGCCGATAAGCTTTTTGAATGCGCGAATATAGGAAATATCATGAATATAGCCAACCTGGTTAGCAATTTGCTGCAGCGATAGTGACGTTTCCTCCAGTAGTCGCTGGCTTCGTTCGATTCGTACGCGCATCATATAATCGACCATCTTCTCGCCAAACGTTTCCTTGAACAGACGACTTACATATTTGCCGTTGAGACCGAATAAATCACACAGGTGGGTTAAAGACAGGTCGGAATTGGCATACTCTTTATCGATATAAGCTCTTACTTGACAGATTAACGTGTAGTGACTTCGCTGCTGCTGCATGTCACGAATTTGGTCCGCGAATGCTGCCAGAATGCTGGCAAGCTGGACCTCAGTTTCCTCCACAAGATCAAACGTATCCCGCAGCCGGTTGATTTGCATCATGGTATCTGTTTTCCATACGTCCTGAATATCTGCTGACAGCTCCATCATTTCCCGATATAAATGATCAATAAATAAGTTCAGCAGCTGTACAAGCTCCTCCCGTGACTGCCGGTTTGCACGCGTTTGCTGAAAAATCTGCTCATAAATCAGCTTCCAGTCCTCGCTGCCTGTTCGGAATACACGGGCAAAATCGCGAATTAGCTGTAAATCCCGATACGATTTTCCTTCTCCAACTCGAGCGTCCTGGTACAAGATTACTCGATTTAGCCCCATACTGGCTTTGTAGGCCAAAGCTGCTATGGCATCGCTGTCAGTAACCGGGATATCAGCAATCTGCTCTACACAGCCACCAACACCTACGGTCACTGTATAATCCAGATTAGCCTGCACCCACGCCCGTACCCGCTCCGCCATTTCCTTAATCTGTGCTTCGGCTGCCGCCGTTTCCTCCATGCTTTGGTACAAACCCGTAAGCTGATGCTGCGCAGTCCACTCCGTCCATACGGTCACACCGCAGGATTCCGCCACCTCTTTAACCACGCTATTCAATACAAATTTAAGCAAATATAAATCACGCTGAGAGTATTTTGCCGACACCTCGTAGTACTTATCAATTTCATATACCGCTACTCCAAGCGAATGAAAGGACGCAGGTAGCTTTAGCCGCTCCAGCTCTTTCTCCCATTCATGGTTATCGATCAGGCGGTAGCCCTCCAGCAGCTCGAAGAAAAAATGCTTCCGCCGATATACGGAATCCTCCACATGCATTTTCTCATAGGTGTTGGACTGCTCAATTAAATCATCCAACGCCTGCTCGATGAATTTGAACTCATCCTGTCCCTTCTTGGAAAGCTTGCTTCGATGCTTGGAGTACAATTGAATGCGGTTCATAATTTCTTGGATTGGCTTGTAATTGCGCCGGGTCGTGTAGGTCATCCATATCGTGCCGGCGATGACCACAATCAAACCGACACCGACCCAAATGTATGAAAATACGGTTGCAACACGGAACGTATGATCATCATAAAAGCCTCCGGTAAATTGCCAACCGGTATAATCCGATACGACCTGTGACAGTTGGGAGCCTGGACTATTATTTCTTCGAGAAGGTGTCGAAATCAGCTGCCCGCTGCCATCCTTGATGACTACGTAGCTGCTCGACCCGGACATCTCGGCTACCAGCTTGTCCACCTTGGACAATCCGATATTGACCACGATCAATCCTTCGCCTCCCTGCAGCAGCGGGTACTTGCGTACAATAGACACCACTGCTGCGGGAAACCGCTCCTGATCATGAAATTCCTTATAGGAGCGTCTGTTGGAAAGCGTATACAGCGTTTGGGCAGCAACACGGCTTTCCACAAATTCACGATCTCCGAATCGATCCAGCGGTACAAAGGTATTCATGCTTAACACCATTTGATCGGAATAACGATATAAATAAACTGAGTCGACAAAACTATCAAATGTGCTCATCTGCGTAAATTTTTTGGATATTTCATATTTATCAAAATAGGATTGCCCATTATCCCCATGGAAAAAAGCCCTCAACCGCTCGTCAGTCTCAATCTCCTTGATCAGAGCACTGTCAATTTCCTGCAGGGAATGATCGAATAATTGTATGATATGACGAACAAACTGCTGATTTGAATTCACCGTTTCCCTTTGGGAAAGCTCACTCAACAGGAGGAAAGTCATAATAATCAGCACGGACGTCAGGCTGAAAAAAATCGGAAAATAAGAAAATAATAGACGATAAAACCATTTATTTTTCATA
This sequence comes from Paenibacillus periandrae, assembly GCF_022458865.1. GTDB lineage: Bacteria > Bacillota > Bacilli > Paenibacillales > NBRC-103111 > Paenibacillus_S > Paenibacillus_S periandrae. The sequence continues at coordinate 83,316 of NZ_JAJNMU010000032.1, forward strand.
CGACCTTCTGCTCATTGCTTTCTCCTGTATCCCAGAGGTTTTTCCATATTATACATGAAGAAGAAAAAAACAGAAAGAGCCTGATTTCACAGGCTTGCTCTGTTCGTATATCACTATTCGGTAAGCGCAGTCGAGTGACTATTCCGCAGTTACCTTAAAGCTGCCAACCAGATCACTCAAATCCTGAGCTACATGGCTTAAAGAGTAGGCAGATGCCGTAATCTCGTTAACGGAAACGAGCTGTCCGTCTGTTGTGGCCGCCACGGTTTTGGCAGAAGAGGAGGAGGTTCTGGCGATACTGCTCATTTCAAGGATAGATGCTGACACATGCTGAGAGCTGGCTGCCATTTGCTGAGCAGCGGAGGCTGCATCCTGAATTTTATCGGTTACATTCTCTGTGGACTGTACAATGATTGAAAACGAGCTGCTTACGTTTTCGATAGCTGTGATTCCTTGCTCTACAGCGTGCAAGCCTTGTCTCATCGTGCCTGCCGCATACTGGGTATCGTTTTGAATTTTATTAATAATGTCCGTAATTTGTTTAACAGCTGCATTGGATTGCTCTGCCAGCTTACGAACTTCTTGGGAAACGACTGCGAACCCGCGTCCGTGCTCCCCCGCTCTTGCCGATTCAATGGCTGCATTCAGCGCCAGCATGACCGTTTGCTTGGCTATATCGCCGATCAGCTTCGTGATCGATCCAATTTCATGAGAATGACCTTCCAAACGCTGCATCTCTTCTCCAGAGCGTCTGACCGACTCACTAATGTTGTTCATAATACCAACAAAAGCTTGCATCGTGTTGTTTCCTGCCTCGGCTTGGCGAGACGTTTCGATAGCCAGCTCTGAGACTTCAGCCGTAGACTGAGCAATCCGCAGCGCACCCATGGTCATTTCTTCCATCGCCATGCTGGTTTCCGTTGCACTTTGCATCTGGTTCTCTGATCCCGCAGCTACGATTTGAACAGACTGGGTGACGTGCTCAGCCGCCTTGGCATTTTTCTCCGAGCTTGCCAGAAGCTGTTCAGAGGAAGCAGCTACATGGATAGATGCGCCTTGTATTTGCAGCAAAAGTTTCCGCAGATTCAAAGACATCTTGTTCAGGGAATTCACCAACTGACCGATTTCATCACGATTGTTCACTTGCAGATTGTTCAGCGTCAGATCACCCTCCGCTATTCGCTGCAGCGCTAACGATACCTGCCTGACCGGATTGGCAAAATGGTTGGATATCAGCATCGATAAGCCGAAGGCTGCCGCTACAGCAATAAGAAGTGTGATAATCGTATCCCGCAGCGCATTTTGATATAGTCGCTTGCTCTCCTCCGTGGAGGCCATTGCGCCATCATGATTCAGTTTGACTAACAGATTAATCTGATTTTGCATCGTCTGATAAGCACCCTGCGAGCTGGTAAGCATCTTCGTAATTTGACCTGCATACGTGCCGGAGCCTTCTACGAAGTTCACTCTCGTTGACAAAACAAAAGCATCCGAATAATAATCCTTGTAATTCCTCCACGCTTTAGTTAAAGCATCGAAATAAGCCTGCTCCTCTTGGCTTCTGATCTTGGTTGCATACTGCTCCATATTGCCTTCAACCGCCGTGAACAGCTTTCCAGCCTCAGGCATAAACTGCTTTTTATTATCCTCATTTGGCTCCATAATCATCGTTGCCTGCAGAGCCAGCATTTGTTCAGCCAGCAAATTGATCCTGTTAATCGTTTCTATACTAAATAACCAGGAGCTCGTGATTTTCTCGTTTTCCTGCTGCATCGACGCTATTCGGCTCATACTGATCCATCCAAGTACACCCAGTAGTACAATCAATACTAAAAAGGATCCCAACAGTTTTTTTCTTACAGTGAGTGTGAGAGTCGAAGTTTGAATAGCCGCCCGTCCCCTGTCCAACCAACCCCGATATAATCGTAATTCTCTGATCCTCATACATAAATCTCCTCCATCACAAGCTTGGTTTCCTATTCATAACTGTAACGAAGAAATGTCAGATGAATATCAATTTTATTTGTTATTTTGATTAATGTAATAGATAAAATCTATATAAACCAATAGAACATCATCAATTAATGAATTCATATTACAAATGATAAGAAATTGAGCCCTTCATCATACTATTGAATTAGAAATCAAAAGATTGATTCAGGCTTCACTATCAAAATAGAGTATACTAGCATTGTTAATATGGGAAAGCATGGAGAGGAGCAATAACATGAGTCCGATGCCAACTACAGAAGATCAGTTCGCTAACGTTTATGAACAAATTCCTACCAGCCATTATCTGGTTGACAGCCGCAGAGAATCATATTACACAGGTGATTATAAGCTCGGCCTTAACTTTTACAGCTTCAGTCATAATTTGAGCTCATGGTTGAATGGCAGTACAGAAGGCGCACCTCCCATCGATACTATGCAAGCTATCCGATTCGCCAAAGAAGCCGGGTTTGATTCCGTGGATATTACCTCGTATTACATACCCGGGTATGATAATCTCACAATGCCCACCAAATCCGACGAAGAGATTTTTGCCTATGCCCGAAATATTAAGCAGCTATGTGGAGAGCTTGGGATCGCCATCAGTGGAACGGGTGTAAAGAACGATTTTGCTGACCCTAGCGAAGCAAGACGGGCTTTGGATATACAACGTGTCAAGTATTGGATTGATGTCGCTGCCGTCATGGGAGCACCTGTCATCCGTGTGTTCACAGGAGAAATCTCCAAGGACATTTTAAGCACAGACTGGGAAACGCTTGCAAAAGAAAGAATTGTGCCCGCCCTACAAGCATGTGCCGATTACGGCGCTCTACAAGGTGTCAAGATCGGTATGCAAAATCATGGAGACATGACTTCAACAGCTGACCAGGTGATCCGAATTCTCAAGTGGGCGGATCATCCCAATATCGGCGTGGTGAATGATACAGGCTGCTACAAAAGATTCGGGGATCGTACCGGAATTGGCTATAGCTGGTATGACGATATCGAAGCCGTGCTTCCCTATACCGTAAACTTTCAGGTCAAGAAAAAACCAACCTCTCCCGATACGGATGTTCAGGTAGATCTTGAAGAGCTGTTTACTCGCATCCGCTACAGCAACTATCGTGGACATATTCCGCTTGAGACGCTTTGGGTGAATAGCGATCCTAATCATCCGAGCCAGCTCGCCAAGCCGCCTTTTGAACAAATTCGTAATTTCCTTGAACAAATAAGAGCCGCTTCAGCAAGCACGAAAACCAAATAATGATAACTATGGACCAAAGGGAGGACAAACGATGAATACTTTAAAAGAACCTCGCAAAATTACAGGCAGAAATGTATACAGCATTCTGGAAACCGTAGATGTGCAAAGCGGCGAACGCAGCGTATTAGCCGAATTCGATTTCTTGATTGAGGCTCCTAACTGGACTAACGACGGGAAACGACTCATATATAACAGCTTGGGCCGCCTCTACTCCTTTGACATGGCAACGAGGGAAAGTACCGTGATCGATTCCGGATACGCCATTCAATGCAACAACGACCATGTGCTGTCTCCGGATAACTCGAACGTCGCGGTAAGCCATCACACTTATGAAGACGGTCAGTCCCGCATCTACACGTTCCCCCTGCAGGGAGGTCATCCAATTCTTGTCACGCCACTCGCTCCCAGTTATTTGCACGGCTGGTCTCCTGACGGAAGCACGTTAGCTTATTGTGCAGAGCGCAACGGTGAGTATGATATCTACACCATTCCAACATACGGCGGCACGGAGACACGATTGACCGATTCTCCCGGACTTAATGATGGCCCGGAATATTCGCCGGACGGCACCTACATTTGGTTCAATTCGGTACGGACGGGTCTCATGCAGGTGTGGCGCATGAAGGCAGACGGGAGCGAGCAAGAACAGATGACATTCGACGAGAGCAACAATTGGTTCCCCCATGTCTCACCCGACGGACAATCGGTTGCCTTTATCGCTTACCGCAAGGGCGACGTTGCCCCTGGCGACCATCCAGCAAACAAAGATGTAGAAATCCGCTTAATGTCCAGCTCTGGAGGCGAATTCCGTACACTGGTCAGGCTGTTCGGTGGGCAGGGCACTATCAACGTCAACTCCTGGGCACCTGACAGCAGACAGCTGGCTTTTGTGAGTTACAGACTGAAGGACTAATAACTAATAGGGAAGTGGTTCGCATGGAAGCGTTTTCGATCGGTTCATGGTCATTCCACGCTTTGTTCAAAGCAGGGAAAATCAATCTATTCGGCTATTTGGAAAGCATCAAATACCGCTATCGGCTTCATCATGCAGATATTTGGAGCGGCATGCTGCTATCTACGGAGGATGGTTACATACAGAGCATCAAGGAAACCTTGGACGAAGAAGGATTGACCGTTGCGAGCCTTGCTGTAGATGGCGCCGACATTTGGCATGACGATCCTGACATTCGTGAACAGCGCTATCACAAGGCGCTCCTATACCTTGACATTGCTCGCAGGTGGGGTGTTCAAACGCTGCGGATTGATATGGGCGTAAATGCACTAGAGCTGACAAATGAGCAATTTGAGCTTTGTGTCCAACGTTACCGGGAATACGCGCAGTATGCCCATGAACATGGCTTTCGGGTTGGTCCGCAGACTCACCAGAAGGGGTCTCAAGTCCCACAAAATCTTAAACGGCTATGTGCAGAAATTTCCTCTCCCGGATTTGGCATTGTACTCAATGTGAGCCGTTGGTTGACAGATCAGGAAATTGGAGACGAATTGGTTGCCCCCTTCACGGCTCACGTTCAGTTCGACCGGGCTTTTGTAGATTTTGCGGGACAGGAGCTGCTGCAAAAGATACAGCTGTTTCGCCAAGCCGGCTACAAAGGATGCTGGTCCTTGGAGTTCCGGGGCGGCAACAATGAATATCTGGAAGCAGAGCATGATTTATTAACGCTGCGACGCGCTGTAAAAGAGGCTCAGAGCAAATTATAAAAAGCTGATGCAAGACGCCAAAAAACTGCCGCTACGGTGCTAGCGGCAGACTGCACGGCGGTCAAATATTGCGAAAGCACAATCCGCCGCCCAAGCCCATGGGCGCGAACGTCCTGACTCTTGGCCGGGATCACACTGAATATCGAAGATCTGTTAGAATAGCAAACTTTAGCGACTATTATAAAAACAGACGGGCGATAAACACTATCGCCCGTCTGTCTTTATTCATTTATATGAATAAAAATACATTTTTTTCAAACTCTTTACGATTAACCCTAAATCATCCGTATTTGTTAGAAGAGTTCAATTAATCTTTCATTTGACCGGGATCAAGCTTGTAAAAAGGTCGGATAGCGCTCTCCCGCAGCAATGCCTTTCGGGGAAATGCGCTCGATCTCCTCCTGCTCCTCTGCAGAGATCGTCACATACAGCGAGCGGATATTTTCCCGCACACGGTCCAGCCGCTTTGTACCGGGAATCGGAACAATCTGCTCGCCCTGCGCGAGCAGCCAAGCAAGAGCCAGTTGGGACGGTGTGCAGCCTTTGCGGGCAGCAAACTGCTCGATCAGGGCTACGACCTCCAGATTTTTGGTGAAGTTATCACCCTGGAAGCGTGGGAAGTAGCGGCGATAGTCGTTTTCGGGCAGATCGTCGAAGGTCCGGATTTGTCCAGTCAGGAAACCGCGTCCGAGCGGACTGTACGGTACAAAGCCGATGCCAAGCTCATTCAAAACCGGCAGCACCTCGTTTTCCACTTCGCGGCTCCACAGTGAATATTCGGTTTCCACCGCAGTAATCGGATGAACCGCATGCGCACGGCGAATCTGATCGGCTGTAGCTTCCGACAGGCCGATATAGCGAACTTTGCCTTCCTGGACGAGCTCCGCCATGGCGCCTACCGTCTCCTCGATCGGCGTATTCGGATCGATGCGATGCTGATAGTACAGGTCGATATAATCGATGCCAAGCTGAAGAAGGCTGGCGTCGACTGATTTTTTGACATAAGCCGGGTGTCCGTGCGCTTTCAGATCCGGCGAAACGATACCAAATTTAGTCGCAATCACCGCTTTGTCCCGACGCCCTTTCAAGGCACGGCCGACCATCCGCTCGTTACCGCCGAACTTTCCTTCCATAAATCCATCACCGTAAATATCCGCCGTATCGAACAGCGTGACGCCAAGATCAAGCGCACCGTGAATAGTGTGTACCGACTCTTCGTTGTCTGGCATCATCATCGTGCCAAGACCAAGGGCTGATACTTCAAGCCCAAGACTGCCCAATTTTCGCTGTGTTATCTCTTTCTCCATCTTAGTAAGCCTCTTTTCCGCAAGTTCGAATATGCTCAGCTAAAGCATGATCTTATTTTAAACCGCATTTCCGAGAGCAGCCACAGTACGCTTTTACTAGTAACAGGACTACCAGGATCGCAGCTTATTAACTCCCGGAGCAAAGAGAATGTACAACTCAGTCAGGGCGACAGTTCACAGTTCCTGTATGACGCTAGTCCACCGCCGGAGAATAAATGCACAAATGAAGATCGGGATGATCCACCGTAAATGCCAACGAATTGATGTCATAGGCAAGAACTTGATTATCGCCGGGCATGCTGTAGAAAACCCGGGTTACCTTTTTAATTTCCACGCGATGCAGCTTCCACAAGGCGGCAAATTCAGAACTTTCCCTGGAGAGCTCGGCAACAAACTGCGCGAACCACGGGTCATGCGAGTATTTATCGAATGAAGTGCGAAAAATGGCCACCGAATGCGCCGCCATCTCTTCCCAGTTGACCAGGCGGCTGCGCATCTCCGGATCAGTGAACAGCATAACCATCATATTCCGCTGCTCCGGAGGTCGCGAGGAAAAATCCGCGATCCGTTCATCGACCGCGCGGTTCCACGCCAACAGTTCGGCCCGATCATTGCTGATAAAACAAGGAAAAGCCATCTGATTAACGATCTCTTGCCACTGCGGCTTTACTTCCGTCGTAATCGGCGTCACCGTTTCAGGCTCGTTGGCGTTCCAGAGCCCGAGCAAATGCACGTGTTCGTCCGAGCTCAGCTGCAGCGCCCTGCCAATGCTTTCGATCACATCCCGGGACACTGCAACTTCCCGTCCCTGCTCCAGCCACGTATAGTAGGTCGCACTAACTCCTGCCAAAATCGCGACCTCCTCCCGCCGCAAGCCCGGTGTTCGGCGCTGTCCGTGCGACCTTGTCAGCCCCGCCTGTTCTGGCTGCAGCTGAGCCCGGCGTGATTTCAGATAAACGCCTAGCGTTTTGGTACGGGTGCTATTCATGTCCGTGCTAACGGTTTTGCCGTTATTGTCGTTTGGGTTGAGCATTGAAATCACCTCTTGTGTCCGTACTTAAATTTCTATTTAATTTATTATTTTAGTTAGCATGATTTCCAATGGCTCATTTTCCAGTAATAAACATCCTGCATCCCGGTATCCTAACTTTCTGTAGAAGTGCTGTGCCTCTTCATTAGCCAGAGTTGACGTCATGACCAATTTGAAACCTTTTTGTTTCATTTCATCTTCCCAAAAGTGAACGACTTGCTTGCCTACACCCTTACCTCGATATTGTTCGTCGATCCAAATCATATTCAAAAAGGGTGTGTTATCCCAGAAATATCCATACCTCATCCATCCGATATTATTTTCATCTTGGTTGCGCAGTATATATATTTGATTTTCTTTTATCTTGGGCAATATTAAGCTCTCTACAATATGATGGTCACGGTCTCGTATGTATCCATAGTCTGAATCAGTTGCAACAACAATTTTCATTTTATCCCCCTGCATGTACAAAAGATACCCTCGTGATCAGACAGAAGCAACAATCCCTTATTTTTCGCTGGGTGCTCCCCATTGTATTCCCCAATTATAAGCCTTATCTAGTTCGATATGGCCGCTGTAATATTTGACAAGCCGTTTGATACTAAAAGTCTGGCCGTCTACATTCTCAATCATGGCGATTGCACAAGTACCCTTGCGGTTGTCATGCTGGTCAAGCCGCACTTCGATATCTGGACCGCCCGCCTGCTTAATCGTCACGACGCCATCAGCTTGAGACCAGTTATTTACACCCTCATAGATGAAAGCGAACACGAGAATCCGCTTGATCTGGCCGACCTTGTTGCCGTTGATACGCAGATTCTCACCGTTGGCTTTGACGCCTGTTCGATCATCGCCATCCAGCGATATGTAGGGTGAGTAAGCATAACTGCCGAATTGTCTACCGAGCGCCTGGACGACGCCCTTTCTGCCGTTCTTCATCTCGAACAAGCAGGCCAGATCGAGGTCGACATCGCTAACGCTCCGCCGCTTAAAGAACCCGCCGCCAGAGCTCTTCTGACGGTTCCAGTTCAGGTTGACAACAATTTCACCAAGCGAGTCGGTACCTCTCTGCAGGTTGATTGCTCCGTTCCGCTTGGTCAGTGAAATTTTGCTCTGGCGGATCGGCGGAGCAGCTGGAGCTGGCTTGGACAACTGCGATGCTGGTTCGGACGGTTTGGTAACCTGAGGCTGTGGGGCTGACTGAATACCCGCCGACTCAGGCTTCGGCTGTGCCGAAGGTGTTTCATCCTGCAGCTTGATGCCGAATCTACCGCAGAGTGCGCCGAGGCCGCCCGAGTAGCCGGAACCGACGGCGTTAAACTTCCATTCTCCGTGGTATCTATACAAATCTCCGATGACGATAGCAGTTTCTACGGAAAAATCTTTACCGATATCATAGCGAAGCAATTCAGTTCCAGACGAAATGTTTATAACACGTATATAAGCATCGTCCACCCGAGAAAAGTTTTGTTTTCTTGCGTCTCCCTCGTAAATGGTCAGTGTAAAAGAAATGCGATCCAACTCAGCAGGTACGTGCTTTAGTTTAACGAGCACCTGCTCGCGATCGATAGTGCCACCAAAGCTTGACTTGGCGTCGCCAGCGATGATGACCGAACCATCCACAGACCTCGGATTGCCATAGAAAATCAGGTCAGCATCACCAACCACCTTCCCGTCTGGACAAAGCAGGAATGCTGAGAAATCGACATCGATGTCGGCGCCTACCTTCCAGCCCATTCCGACGACAATATCGCCGATCGCAGGATTGTTTTTGGTAATATCCGACTTCTGGCCTTTCTTCAATGTAGACATCAGTATCCTCCTACAAAAATAGTTATAATGTTTTGTATCACATTTGTTTCTCGTTCGATGCAATGTAATTTCGTATCGATTGTTTATATGAAAAGATTACCATATTTAAAGACGCTTTTATAGTTTGATGACTTGTTCATTCAGGATTTCGCATCTCATAGAAGTGGTGAACGAAAGAATCAATTACACAGAAAATTGCCTTATATAATTTCACTCATCAACGAAAAAGCAGACTGCCGTAGCGGTCTGCTTCATTTTCAACTGCTGCATCTTCCGAATGGGCATCCCTATGGCTCAAAAGTAGCTTAGAACTTGAATATCTGTCATTTTATCTTTTTTGTCATAGCCGTCAGCTGTTTGTAACCTGTCCCGTGACCGCCTTCCGACGATATGTTCCAGGCGACACACCGACCATTTGCTTGAACAATCGGTTAAAATGACTAAGATCATCGAAGCCGATTTCTTTGGCGACATGAATGATTTTGTCGTCGGTCGTCTCCAGTAGACACTTAGCGAATCGAATGCGAATATCGTTACGATATTCCAAAAACGTCTTGCCTACTACCCCACGGAACAACGCGGTGAATTTACTTTGGCTCATGCCTGCCATCGAGCTCACTTGCTCAAGCGTCAACGGACTGGCGTGGCGTAACTCAATGAATTGACAGACCCGCTCAATCATTTCATTGTCGCTTGTGATGGAGGAAAGCGGCTTTTGCTTGTTTTTCTCGTATATTCGGCTTAGAGTTATGAAAATCTCAATTAATTTGGTCTTAATGAGGAAACGATAACCGCTTTCTTTGGATTTGTATTCATGAATGAGCCGGTCCATCAACTCACGAAGCTCGAACTGCTGCCTCAAGTTCAATGTCAATTTGCATTGAAAGGATACGTTAGACCGCAGGAATGGCTCCATGTAGTAGAAGTCGATAAATGAAGTCACATTCGACAATGCCTTGAGCTCCCCTATCAAAAGCGAAGGCACGAATAAAACATTGACTACCTTTAATTGCTCGTTCTCTCCAACGCGGTAGGCATGTTCCTTCCCCGGCTCGATGATGAAAACGTCTCCTTGCGATATCGGGAACAACTCCCCTTCGTATTCATGCTCTCCCTCACCCTGAGTAATGAAGGCGAGTTCCACGAACTCGTGCGTGTGCGGAGGAATCGTCTTGTTGCTCTCAATTTGATAAGGAGCGGCATGAAAGAGAAAATCCTTGCTTTCTAAAAACTTATCGTTTTTGTATAAGTCTGCCACGATTTCTCGCTCACTCCCTAATCTGTCGGATTCGCCAATTCGTTCGTTAAATCCACCAAGTCTCGTTTCCTACCTTTATTATACAATTGTATCAGTTAAGTTAAACAAAATCACGATGAAAGGATGGCGTTCAAATGACTGTCCAATTTGAAATCGAGAGATTCGAATCGCAAGAATTGCGCAATAAACTTGGGGATTACTGGATGCGTGTGCCGGAACAAATCTCACTTTTGAATCGTTTTATTTTTCTGGATTGGGCTTCAGCCCGACTCATTGCCGGCTGGGTTCCCGCAGCGAAGGAACTTGGATGGAAGTCCGAGCTTAGCCGACACATGTGGATAGATATGACCTGTGCCAATCGTCTTCTTGGTCGCAAGGAAGAGCTTGCCGCAAACGCCAAGATCCATATTCCTACGCCTCAAATCCAGAAGTTTCTACAGGATGTATCAGCAGCGGACGACTTCTACGCGTTCCTCGCAGGCTGGTATCTTGAGGTTAAAACTGAAATCATCTACGCATTGGAACGACTTACCGAATCACTCGACCCGATCTTTGACGCACCGACATTAGAGCTTATCATCGAGCTGTTGCCAAAAAAACGCGATCAGATCGAATGGGCCAAACGCCTTATCCATGATTCTGTGAAAGAGCCTGCCATTCTTGAAAGCGTAACAAGATGGCGCAAATACGCACGCGAATACGTCAGACATCTGAACGGCATAGATGGACGTGCAGATTTGGGCGCTTTTTCAAAACCAGCCAAGCCGAATGTGGAATCCTATGGACCCGCACCCAAAAAAAGAACGATGCCCGACTGGTTGATTAAGGGAGACTTCGCAAATCCACCGGAAGCTGTGCGTGACAACCTGAAAATATTCATGTGGCATTATATGACGGAAATTCAGGTAGTCGATCCAATGTGCTATGTTTTCTATGGGCTGGACGACATGCCCTTTGAATTTTACGTCGATTTCAGCCGCCATATCTGGGACGAGTGTCGTCACCATCAGATGGGCGTTCGTAGACTAGAACAAATGGGCTACGACATCAAACAGTTTCCTATTCCTTTTGTCGAAGATGCAATCCAAGAGCTGGAGCATTTCTATGCGGAATTGACGATGTTTGGCGAATCGTGTTCGTTTAGCCGCAAAAAGAAATCCATGGACAGCTTTTACGCTAAATCCGATATTATCTCCGGCATGACTGCCGAGATCGATATCGTCGACGAACGAACACATGTAAAGTTCGGTAAAAAGTGGACGCCCTTGCTTTACAAACATCGACATGAAAATGAACAAAGCTTAGACGAAATCGTACGCAGCATTATGGACCGACGATTTGCTGGAGCCGCTGAAGGTAGCGATCTCGGGAAGCTCAGCGAGGAAGAACGTAGAAGCATTACGCACTTTGCCTTCTGCGGAAAAATCGAATTCAAGAATCTAGTTTTTGACAAGCTATCATAAGATGGAAATTCATACACTCGCTATGCTAAAAAAACAAATTGAACATTCAAAGCGTGATCTGCAAATCTTACGTAATGAGAAATTTGGAATGACCAAAAGCTGTCGAAAGCTATCGACAGCTTTAAATCGTGGATGAGGGCAAGATATATCTTTTCCACGGCTTTTTAAAGGCATAAGATTGCCGTTCATGATAGTATCTATATATCTATTATGGGGTCTCATAGTTTTTTAACGGCATACCTACATATTCGCGGAAGGAGCGGATCCGCTCTGCCTCGAACTCGAAAACAACCGTAAGCTCATTGCGATAAGGCCGTCCATTCAACGAACCTTCCGCGCGAAATACCACCATTCCGCTGTCCTCATTTTCAAGCACGATGAGCGGAGTCAGCTGCACCTGCAATACTGAACGCTCGAATCTGATCAATTCCTCGAACCGCTCTTTACCCTGCTGCTCGTGATTCCACCCCTCTAGCGGGAGCGGAACGAAGAAATGAAAGTCTTCCGTAACCTTCTTAAGGAAATCGACTGTATGCCCTGTTTCGAAAGCCTGCCTAAAAGCATCAAACACTTCGAGAGTTCGGGATGAGACTGCGCTAACGGATTTTTCCATGAAAAAACCTCCTAAAGAATCAATATCTGATTGTTGAGATGCCATGCAAAAGGACTCTTGGTTTTCTATGGTTAGCGCGACAGGACCTTTAGCTGGCTCGATATCGTTCCAAGGTGAATAGCTTCGTGAATCAGAGCGAAGTTGAACAACTCTCCGGCGGTGTTGAATTGCAACGGTCCCATAGCAAACGGAGTTGAAAGCTTCTCGCCCAACATCTCAGGTGTCAGCTCAGATAGGCGTGAAAGCTGTGCCGTTAATATCTCGACCAACTCTTCCTTCGATGGTGGGGCAAACGTCCAGTCCAAAGGCTTTGTTCCAGAGTTATACAGCTTATCATACGAACCCGGTATAGCCGATGGAGAGCTGAAGCTTAGGCTAGAATACTTATCCATCCAATAAATCATATGGCCGACATTCCAACGAATGGTATTGTTGAAGCCTGCCGTTTGAATGTCGAACAATTCCTCTTGGATAGCTTGCACCTGCTGCAGTACCACTTGACGCACAATTTTTGCTGTGTTGATAATCATTTCAGACATGTTGATTTCCTCCTTTGTAATGAGAAGCGCTTGATATGTTCCAAGTATAGGTCTTATGGAACTTTCCATCAATGCAGTAGACATTACCGGAACGTTAAGTATAAGTTAACGATTATTATTGACAGATAAAGAACATGGAGTGACAATAATCATTGAACATGCATTCAGCGATGCGATTGAAAGCAGGTGTGAGCTATGGAGCTAAAACAACTACAGTATTTTATGGCAATTTGTGAAGAGCTTCACTTCACGAGAGCAGCCGAAAAAATGGGAGTCAGCGCACCCAACATCAGCCAGCAGATCAGGAGATTAGAAGAAGAATTAGGGGTTCTGTTGTTCGATCGTGTGGGAAAAACAATTGTCCTTACAGATGCCGGAGCGATTCTCCATCAACATGGAGCTGCCGTGTTCGGACATCTGCAGCAAGCGAGCGACGCCATTGCTGACCTGAAGCAGATGCAAGGCGGATCGCTATCCATCGGTGTCTTGCCCGGTGACGCGGATCTCATGTTTAATGCCTTGCTATTGAATTTCCACCAGACCTATCCGACCATCTCGCTGTCCCTTCTGGAAACCATGAAAGTAACAGAACAAGTTCTGGACCGAAGCATCGATGTCGGCGTAACCATTGGACCTGTTATCGATGAACGCCTCACATCAATTCCCCTGTTTCATGAGGAGTTCTCATTGGCGGTAAGTATGAAGGATCCCCTTGCTGCGGAGAACTTCGTCTCCTTGAACAGGCTGCATGCCTTGAAGATGGTCATGTTCCCACCCGACCATCAATGCCGCAAGGTGATCGACCGCTTTTGCATGGATAACGGATTTACGCTGCAGCCGCATATAGTGACGACAACGTTATCCTCCCTCCTCCAGATGGTACAGAGCGGAGTTGGTACCAGTGTTCTGCCGCGATTGCTACTGGATAATCTTCACCATACAGACATCAAAGTCGTGCACCTGAGGAATCCTACGCCTTCTCAGGACATTTGTCTGATCTACCGCAGCGACAGATATGTCGGATACGCCATGCGCACGTTCATCAAGACTTTGAAAGCCTACATCGAGACCGCTATTAATCATGCGAAGTCTTCATAGATAGGGTAATACATAAAAGTCAGCACATTGTTTACCTGTATTCAATGTATTCTTCGTGGGAGCATCAACAAAAAACAGACCAAGACTGGAAATACACTTGGTCTGCTTTTTTCTATTATTCAACTCTAACGTTTCTCGTTACTTCAATGAAATAAGCAGGATTTAGTCGATTACAAGGTTTTAGATTAGGTCTAGAACATGCATGGGTTCTGCAATTTGCTGAAATTCATCAGCTTTAGTTCCTCTATTGATAAACCAAGTAGCACGATAAGCCTTAATACCTGCGTTTGTTGCACCCACCAGTTCGTTTGCACCTCCATCACCAATAAATATGGATTCAGAGGGCTCTACTTTGAGTTGATCGCAAGCCAACATGTAAATTTCTTTGTGTGGCTTCGAACATTTGACTTGGCAAGAAAGTACAAGCTCATCAATATAACTTACCAAAGCACTATTAAAAAGACCATGAACTTCTTCTGAGGAGCAGTTACTAACTAATCCAATTTTGATATCTCTTCGCTTTAATTCTTCAAGCAGCTTAAGAATATTGGGTTCAATTTGACGATAGAGCAGCAGCTTCGTGGATACTCGTTTTTCATTTAGTGAATGAAGGATTGCATCATCAACATCAATACTCAGCGTATGGCAAATATCTTTCAATACCATGAAGTAATCTTCAAAATATCCTTTTAACCTTCCTGGTCTTCTGGCAACCCATTCCCGTTCAAATAATTCTTCACTAATCCCTAGAGACGGTCCAGGAGAAACGCTGTCTGGAGTGCCAAACTCTATTGTCCTCCCATTTTCCCTTTCTGTTATGAGTGTCTCAAACAAATCAAAGAAAACAGCCTTTACCATCCAGACTCCACTCCTCATTCAACTATGTAAATCTATTTCTCTGTGAAACTTTATCACAAATAATGAACTAAATACAAACAATTTTTCCAATAAAATGCTTCAGATTAGTCCTTTGAGGAATTAAGGAAAAGAAACGGTTTTTGTTTGAATATCCAACAGCCGAGCTCGTACATCGTTTTTAGAAACAAAAATAGCATCTCCATTTTTATCAATACAGTATGCAATAGGTATCGATACATCACTACCTCTGAATGAGCCATCGGCGTGACTCGTACCAATAATCATTGATTTATATGCTACAGCAATCTTTTTTGCTTCATTTATCCATTCGTCGAACTGTTCCTCACTGAACATTCCTACACCGATTGGATGTACAATTAAGTCAATGTCAGGAGTATCATCACTCTTCACTCCTTGTTTGACCAATTCATCACAAAGTATGTGTCCTATCTTTAAACCCTCTACCGACTTAAAAGTCGTCTGACTGTACTTAATCCTGTCCAAAACGATATCACCGGAACGGTTAATAATTATGGCTCTATCCTTTGGACTGTCGTTTAGCCTTCTATGCCCTCCAATTAAAATCTTGTTATAATTCTTTGCTAGCATACATGCTTGTTCCACATTTTCATTTAGATAACCTTCTGGAAAAATTACAACATCAGCGGAAGAAGTATTTCGCAGTTCCCTCTCAAGTTGAAAAACGTTCTTCTCAAGTTTTGGTTGGATGATTAGAAATTTCATACGAACCTCCAGATATTATTCCAACATTTACTTATAATCAATAGTTCAACAGTTTTGAGAAAATCCCTTTGAATAGTCAACGAATTTGCCTGGAAATTTTCGGCACCTCCAGATGTAACTTATTCAGCCAGTCTTTTCGTACGACACAGTTAGTCCACTTGGAGAAATTCGATATGATTGTCTGCTACAAAAAAACAAGTGGCTGGCTAATGGTAATTACTTATGTGACAGCGAACCCGGCGTCAATAGACCCAGGTTTTCTTGAGATTTATTATAAAGTAAAAATATATACGGCTAATTGAGCTAGCATGTCCCCCTTAGCTGAATCACCTAAGATTTTGTTTCATAAGAGAAGAAATTTTTTGCTCGTCTGCATTTTCGATCTTCTCTAGCTCTTGAATAACCAATTCCTGTCGTTGTATTGAATGGTTTTGGCTTAACTTTGCTTTCCCTTCTATTCTGTTTATTTTCATTTTAAAGCCTTGAACTCCTTTGTTCAAACCACTTAGAAAGTCGGGGTCTATATCCTGCAGCCTGTAGGAACTATTAGGGGTCTCGTACTTCAATACCATATCATTTAAGGAAACCATTAACTCATTTTCGTTATCAATAAGTACGACTTCTCCGTATACATGCACGGTCACATAGTTCCATGTTGGAACTGACTTATTCGTCTCATACCAAGAAGGGGAGATATAACAATGAGGACCATGAAATACTGCTAACACAATTTGATTCCTAATGTCTTTCCATTGAGGATTTGGACGAGCAAAATACCCGTATAGATACATATGATTTTTATCGAGAATTAATGGCAAATGAGTAGCATAGGGTGTTCCATCATGTTGAGAAAACAATGTAGCAAAGCTATTTTCTCTAATAATGTGTTTTTAATTGTAAACCAATAATAGGCAAAAGACCGGACTAGTAAAAGATCCAATTTTAATTATTATTACTATACCAATTTACCACTCTGTCATGTTATATCAATGTTTTGGTCATTATAAAATCAATTTGTTTTTCATCACCCATATAAAAAGAGTGAGCTCCAGTTTGAACAAAACCCATTTTTTTATAAAAAACAATTGCGTTCTCATTCTTTTGCCAAACGCCCAGCCAGATCATCTTTTTGTTTTGTCTATTGGCTATTTCCATCGCTTTGTTTAGCAGGTATTTTCCAAGCCCTTTTCCTTGAAATTTGTATCTAATATAAATCCTCTCAATTTCGAGTGACTCATCACCCATCTTTTCGGATTGGGCATCATTAATATTGAGCTTTAAATATCCAGCAAGTTCTTCATTGAAACAGATGAGAAAGAATTCTGAAGAAATATTGGACAATTCCTTTTCCAACTGTTCAGAGTTAAATGCTCTAACCAGGTAGGCTTTCATATTTTCAGGTGAATTCTGATCTTTAAATGTATCATTAAATGTTTCAATACTTAATTGTTGAAGTATCTCTAAATCTTCAAGGCTGCACTTTTTTATTTTTATAGTCATTTTAAATATAACTCCTTTATATAAAATCAATAATTTCTCTTGTTCCCTTCTTTACAAATTCCCAGTCTCTAATGCTCCGGGAATTATTCCAATTTTGTGTAGAATTCCTTCATATATGCAACTTCATCTTTTTTATTAAATAGTACTTTAAATCACTAGCGTTGCATTAAACTGATCCATCTCAACAGTTGGAATATTCTGAACAATGTTCGGGCTCAGTTTGCCAAAAAGTTGGTCTCCACTTAGAGGTAGCCTGTACATTTGGTATATTATGTAATTTATAGATTTAGGGGATCGATGAAGGGATCAGCAACGTTTGCTTTGCCTTCCTGCCGATGAACGAAGGGGCTTGTAATGAATAC
>NZ_JAJNMU010000033.1 GCF_022458865.1 Paenibacillus periandrae
CCTGAGCCAGGATCAAACTCTCCATGAAGGTAGAACTTTGATTTGTACTCATTCCTTGCTGACGAGAATTTACATTCTCTTGTACTGCTATTTACTCACTCGTTGATTCAGTTTTCAAAGGACAATTCTTAACTATTTATTTCGATCATTTTCGACATTCCGTCAAAAGCGACCAGATTAATATACCACATTCATTCATTCAATTGCAAGCATTATTTTTTAACGCTTTTGATTTTTTGAATATTCTTGTCCTCTTCAAAGCCTTCAAATTTCGACTGCCTCAGAAGCGACAAGAAATAATATAACAAATCCCGATACAGAATGCAAGCACTATTTGCATTTTTATTTTGAAGTTCATGAATACCGGGTTTACCCCACTAAAAAACCGTCCTGCACATAAGCAGAACGGCTCCAGGAAGCAGATTATACGGACCACTCTTCCAAACTCAAAAGAGGCTCAGCCTTAAAATCCAAAGATGTAAACTGTCCACGCTGAAACTTCAAATAGGCAGCGGCTCCGATCATAGCAGCATTATCCGTGCATAATCCAAAT
The DNA here is from genome assembly GCF_022458865.1 of Paenibacillus periandrae. Classification (GTDB taxonomy): domain Bacteria; phylum Bacillota; class Bacilli; order Paenibacillales; family NBRC-103111; genus Paenibacillus_S; species Paenibacillus_S periandrae. The sequence continues at coordinate 554 of NZ_JAJNMU010000033.1, forward strand.
GGCGGTGTAAGCAAAGGCACATTTGCTTCCGCACAACGTACAGCCAATTGCTGTCGCAATCCTTGATTCGCAGCTACTCCTCCTGCCAGCAGCAGCTGCTTCGCTCCGTAAGCTTTTACGGCTCGCAGTGCTTTTTCTACCAGAACCTCAACAACAGATGCTTGAAAGCCTTTGGCTACAGATCCGGGATCAAGCGGCTGCCCCTTCATATTAGCTTGATTCAATGCAGATAAAACCGCTGATTTGAGTCCGCTAAAACTAAAATCATAAGAATCCGACTCCAGCCACGCACGAGGAAGAGGCAGCGCCTCACCCGCTTCCTGAGCCAGACGGTCAATATATGGACCTCCAGGGTATGGAAGCTTTAAAGCACGCGCCACTTTATCATAAGCTTCGCCAGCAGCATCATCGCGGGTTTGACCAATAATTTTGAAGTTACCCTCAGATTCAATATAAACCAGCTCCGTATGTCCACCCGATACAACGAGCGAGACCAAGGGATACTGCAGCTCATGCACAAGCTGATTAGCATATATATGACCTGCAATATGATGAACGGCAATTAAAGGAAGCTCTAAGGCGTAAGCCAATGCTTTGGCAGCCACGACACCAACCAGTAAAGCTCCAATAAGCCCGGGTCCCTGCGTTACTGCAATGGCCGAAAGCTCGCTTGGTGCGACGCCCGACTTTTCCAATGCTTCTTCAATGATCCAGGTTATGCTTTCCACATGCTTGCGCGAAGCCAGCTCAGGCACGACTCCACCAAAGCGTTCATGGGTTTCGATTTGACTGGAAACGATATTAGCCTTAATAATCGTACCGTTCTCGACAATGGCTACCGAGGTTTCATCGCAGCTCGTCTCTATAGCCAAAATATATAAGGGCTTATTGGGATCGGATGCAGACTGATTTACTTGCATATCGTTGCTATTCATTGTAATACCCCTGTATGTTATTTGGCATGTGCTTGGAATCAGGCAAATCCGCCCACATGATGATGGCATCTTCCTGATTGTCTGTATAGTAGCCTCGCCGTACACCGACTCCATAAAATCCAAGCTTTTCGTACAAAGCCTGGGCGATCCGGTTAGAGGGCCTCACTTCCAGCGTCATCCGCTTGGCTCCCAAAAAAACAGCTGTTTTTTGCATCTCTCTCAGCAGTCTTTCGCCCAGCTTTTTGCCTCTATGCTTCTTGCCGACTGCAATGTTGGTAATGTGCGCTTCGTCGACAATGATCCACATCCCGCCATAGCCAAGCACACCTTCTTCCGAATCCATCACCATATAACGGGCAAATTGATTGTTCGTTAATTCATTATAAAAGGCCGCAGAAGTCCAAGGTGTCGTGAATGCTTCCTGCTCAATTTCGCAAATGATCGGAATATCCTCAAGGCACATAGAGCGAAACTCCAAAGCTTGAGGGACATCCATGGGTTCATTAGGATTCACTGGTTATTTCGCCTCCTGTGCTTGAGCTTTCCATTTGACCTCTGCCTCTGTCAGCTGCGTGTAATTGGGAACTAAGCCGTGCGGCTCCTGAGTATTTCCGTTTTTCCATTGTTGGCGCCCCAAATCAGCCGTATAGCGGGCCCTCATTTCATGATGGACGATTTCTGCACTGCCTGTCCAGCTTTTACAAAATTGCTCAATTGTCGCTTCATGCAGTCCAGTCTCGCCTGTAAAGATAATACGATCCGGCCGCTCAGCAGCCCTATTCTCATCCATTGCAAGCTTCAACAGCTCGTCCGACCAGCTGGACATAAGACGAATGCCATCAGTCGCCATGCAAGTCCATTGCTGATTCGCTGCTGCATAAAGAGCAGTAAAAGCCTGACCTCTCCGAGCCTCGAACATCGGAACTACCCAGACTTTTTCCTGAAGTTCATTTATAGGGGCCTTACCTGCGCTGGATTGCGACACTCTCATTGTATGGACACCGCCAAGAGCAAGTGCTTCCAGACTCGATACTGCAAGCAATACCTTTTTATGCGTCCAAGCCAAGGTTTTGGCAACGGTAACGCCTATGCGTACACCTGTGTAGGAACCGGGACCGATTCCAACCGCGAATGCATCCACATCCCGTGAATGAAGCCCTGCAGATGCAAGAACCTGCTGAATATGGGGAAGTAAATGTATCGAATGATTGCGTTCTGCATTTGAATTCAACTCACCCAGCAGTTCACCGTCGCGCGTTAATGCGACTGACATGGAGCTCGTGGAGGTATCTATGGCCAGAAGCGTGCCCAGTATGTCTGTTTGATCGTTACTCATATTAAAACTCCGTTCTCCTTAAGCTGTTCGCACCATTGTTCATAGGAATTCCCGTGTGGGCTCAGTCTGAATAAGCGGGTCTGTTCACCACAATTCTCGATGGTTACGGACAAACGATCTGCAGGCAATAGCTCCTCAATCAAGGAAGACCATTCAATTAAAGTAACACCGGATCCATATAAATAATCGTCCAGTCCAAGATCATCCGCCTCCTCCAAAGAAAGACGGTATACATCCATATGATAAAAAGGGAGCTTTTCCCCTTCATATTCTTTAATAATAGTAAAGGTAGGACTGTTCACAATACCACGCACACCAAGAGCTTTGGCGACTGCTTGGGCGAATGCGGTTTTGCCCGCCCCCAGATCACCATCGAGTGTAACTACGGTGCCGGGTTGAAAGCAGGATGCAAGAGCAGCTGCTAGACTTGCGGTTTGCTCAAGACCCGCTGCCTCGTATGTATAAGTGTGCACTGTCGGCATACAAACTCAATCCTTTCGAAAATGATTGTAGCCTTTTTTATGAATCGGAACGACATATCCGCTGCTTTGCACAAGACGCACACCGCTATCTTCCGCATTCACATAGCCAATAATAGATAACGCATGCCCGGCTTCCCTGAATTTGATCTGCATCTCAATCGCATGCTCGGCCTGCATCGTACCGATAAGCTTGTAGTCCTCGCCGCCGTAAAGAATATAATGGAGCGGATCTTTTTCGGCTTTCTCGGCATACGCCATAAGTTCATCGGCAATGGGAATGCGATCCTCGATCAAGTCGATCCCTACACCCGATGCCTGGGCAATTTCCCATGCCTCACTGGCAAGTCCATCGCTTACATCGTTTAAAGCCCCACAAACCTTGGATTGCTGCAAAAGCTGCCCGATTTCAATCTGAGGCTCAGGACGGCAATGGGCTGCTATTAATCGTGCTTCCGCCGAATCCTGGCCAACTTGAGGCCACTGCTCACTTGGAAGTGCTTGCTGCAGCAGGTATTCCAGTCCCGCAGCAGAGCAGCCAAGCTCACCCGTCGCGAATACAACATCACCTGTTTTGGCGGTTGAACGCAGCAATGCCTGACCTTCAGGAACTTCGCCGATCACAGTAACGTTCAAAGTCAGACCACCAATACAGGAGGTGGTGTCACCACCAACAATGACGACACTCCAACGATTGGCACATTCATACAGCCCTTGATAAACGGCTTCCAAAGTGTGCTGTGGCGTTTCCTGTGGAATGCTGAGCGCAACCAGCGCATAACGCGGAATCGCCCCCATCGCCGCAATATCACTGATCGCGGCTGCCATGGCCTTATAGCCCACATCGCTGTCACGCATCGTGTGCGATTGGAAATGAACCGACTCCGTCATCGTATCACAGGTCATCACCAGCTGACAGCCAGGTGCCAAATAGGCAACTGCCGCGTCATCCCCGATACCTACGTCAACCCCGCTAGCCTGCTGAAAGGCAGCCGATTGTTTTCCTTCTGTCAAACGTCGTATAAGTGCAAATTCGTCCAAAGAACTCAACGTTTAGCCGCCTCCGAATTGGTTTCCCCCTATTATATCCCTCTCCATCAAAGGTGGCAACAAAGAGGTGGACCTCTCCCTAAATGGGAGGGCCCCGATAGCTTGGTCATCCGAACTTCGTTGGATTGAATAAAATAAGAAATACGGAGAGTATACTTACTAGATTGCTGGAATGAGAGAGGCTGTGTTGAGCTCTGGACGATTTCGTCCCGGACGGGACGGGCGCTGGCGCGGATACGCCCGAATATGAGAGGAGGTTTTGTTTGACAGGTTTTTACGAAAGCCTACATGTTCTTAGCTTTCCTCTTCTTTATGATCAAGGACAGATTCTGGATACGTCATCGTATCCGTAGTGGATTCTCCTATGTGGCCGTTGCTCAATGTGACATTGCCACCGCCTAAGCCCTCATTGACCATACGATCGATGTCCATGAAATAATCCTCTCGCCCTTGAACATCTACACCTGTACCCGGTGAGGCCGAGCTCATTGCGGCTGCGTCTTCTTCGGTGCGCGCTTTTGTTATTTCGTTGACCGGTTTCTTTTCTTCTGATTTGTTCGTTTCTGAGTAAGACTTGCTCATTGGATTACCTCCCTGGAGTTTTGCATTTCTGTTGGATTCGTCATTCGTCTACTTCAAACGATTGCTCGTCGAAGCTTTACCTTGCCATGCTGCATGCAAGCATCGACCTGCTGTTTGAACACGCTCTTTTAGCATGTCCATTCACCATCTGCTATCATTCACATTACCTCTCACAACTGGCCTATGCTTTTAAAAAAGCGGTGAAAGCAACCGTGCTGCAATTTCTTTGGTCCTATGCCAGCGAGAACGACGACGGAATTGCTCCAGCTGTAATTCTGTGCTATTTCGTAAGTCTATGGCGCAATCAGCTTTAAGACGGCTGATCGTTTTGTTGTCAAATAAAACAGCATTTAATTCAAAATTGCTGTAAAAGCTGCGAAGATCTGCATTGGCGCTGCCAACAGTAGCGAAATGATCGTCAATGATCAAAACTTTGGCGTGCATAAAACCTTTTTGATATTCATATATGCGAACTCCAGCCTCCATCAATTCCTCAAAGTATGAGCTGGCCGCATAATTTACAGCTGGTGAATCGGATTTAAGCGGATATACAATCTTCACATCCAGACCGCTGATTGCAGCTGTTTTCAAAGCCATGCGCAGACTGGGATCCGGTATAAAATATGGAGTAATCAAAATAATCTGCTGCCGTGCACTGGTAATCGCTCCAAAATACAGTTGTAAAATCTTATGCTGCTTCGTATCCGGACCGCTGCTAATGATCTGAGCAGACTTGTTTCCGTACTTTTGGAGATTGGGATATAAGCCATCACCGGTCACATGCTCATTGCTCACGAACATCCATTCCTTCAAAAAAACAGCTTGCAAGGTATGTACAACTGAGCCCACAAGCTCCAAATGCGTATCTCTCCAAAAACCGAGCTTGGGGTTAGCACCCATATATTCCGCGCCAATGTTGAGTCCTCCCACATAACCCTTATACCCATCAATGACCAGTATTCTGCGATGATTACGGTAGTTCATCCTCTTATCGAAGAAAGCAATGAAGGGACGCAGAAACAAATACACCTCCACCCCTCCCTCCCGGAGTTGATCAAGAAAGCGCTGCTTCAGCTGATAGCTGCCCACGCCGTCAAATATGCAGCGGACACGAACACCTTGCCTCGCTTTTCGAATCAACAGCTCCAGAAAAGTCAGACCTATAGCGTCACCCCGAAAGGTGTAGATTTCTAAATGAATATGATTTTGGGCAGCCTCCATGGCCGCCAGCATGGCAGGGTAAGCTTCGTCTGCGTCAGTCAGTACCCTGACTTCATTATTGCTTGAACGCGGCCCGTCTGATATTTGGTCCAGCAGCTCATCCAAACATCCCCTCGTAAACCGGGCATCTGGCTCTAACTGTGGAGCATGCTCGCGCTCCCTACTCCGAGAAGGAACATCAGGTGAAGCCTGTTCGTCACCCGCAGAATGCTGCAAGGATTCGTAGTTGTACTCATGCCGCCGAACCTTTTGCCTGCGTGAATATTCCGTAGCCAAAAAATAATACATGACAAATCCAATAATGGGAAAAACAAATAAAATAAACAGCCATGCGAGGGTTTTGGCGGGTTTGCGATACTCAATCAACAATATTGTTAATATTTGAAAAATAAAGATCAGCAGTATAACCACCAACCATAACAATGAACGCAGCCCCTTTCTCACATGATTCATGCTTCGGTCTTTCGTCCTCTAGCTTTGACTTATCACGTAGGAGCTATACAAGGGGAAGCAGCGCTGCAAAGAAATCGTTCGAACTTTTCGTTGTGACCAGACATAAAATTTTCAATTTAAGGCAACCTACATGAGAGACGCTCCGCCATTAGCTGGCAGCAAAGGAAACTAGAGGAGGCCGTCACCATGTTTCGTATTCGGAAGTCCAACAAGCAACCGTTAGAAGAAATGTACCATTTTGATTATCAATTTATTGATGAATTAAAATCCGTACCGATCTTCGTAACGCTGGAGGAAAATAAAGATTATTTGATGCGTTTATTCGCAGACTGCTCGGATTTTGTCATCCGTGATTTCACCATTGAAGGCGGCATTTCCGCGGTCCTTTTTTTCGTGGATGGTATGGTCAATACGCAATTCGCGAACGAGGCAATGAAATCGCTGATGATTCTTGAGGGGCATGAGCAGCTGATCGATGCCATTGTCGAGGCAACACTGCCCATCAGTCAAACGCAGAAAACCGACAACTATTCAGATATGCTCCTTTCTATACTCAGTGGTGATGCCGGACTCATCGTTGAGGGCAACAATCAGGCACTGCTTATGGGTATTCGAGGAATGGAGAAACGCTCTATTAATGAACCGGAAACGGAATCCGTCATTCGTGGTCCTCGTGAAGGCTTTGTGGAAAATATTCGTACCAACACATCGATGATCCGCCGTAAGCTGAAAACTCCGCATTTGAAAATGAAGCCTATGACCATCGGGCGGGAAAGCAACACCAGTATTGTTATCACTTATATGGATGATATTGCCGATCCGGAGATTGTCAAAGAAGTGCTCCGCAGACTGGAGAAGATTGACATTGATGCGGTGCTCGAATCCGGGTATATCGAAGAATTTATTCAGGATTCAGCTTATTCGCCTTTTCCACAGCTTCAATATACGGAACGCCCTGATACGGTTGCTGCAGCTCTATTACAGGGTAAGGTTGGCATTATCGTCGATGGTACTCCGTTCGTACTGCTCGTACCATTCGTTTTTACTGATATCCTGCAATCCAATGAAGATTATTACGAGCGTTTTCAGATTTCGTCTTTGATCCGAATATTACGTTACGTTTTTTTGGTTCTTTCCTTGTTGACACCTGGATTATATGTAGCGATAACAACCTTTCATCAGGATTTGATTCCCACTTCCTTGCTGCTATCCATAGCTGCAGCCCGAGAAGCGATCCCTTTTCCCGCTGTTGTAGAAGCATTAATCATGGAGATCACGTTCGAGGGTCTGCGTGAAGCAGGTATTCGGCTTCCCAAAACCATAGGCTCTGCGGTCAGTATTCTGGGAGCGTTGGTCGTAGGGCAAGCCGCTGTGCAGGCGGGGATTGTTTCCGCACCGATGGTCATTGTTGTTTCGCTAACGGGAATCGCTTCTTTCACGATCCCCCGCTTTAACGGAGCGATCGCAATTCGGATGCTGCGTTTTCCGATCATCATCGCCGCTTCGATCTTTGGTATGTATGGCATCCTGATTTCGCTATTAATCATTATTGGACATATGGCCAATTTACGTTCATTTGGTATTCCCTATCTGTCTCCACTGGGTCCTCTATCCGTCGGTGATTTGATGGATACCGCGGTCCGTCCGCCTTTATGGCTCAACAAGCACCGGTCTTACTTTATGTCCGTTCAGGATTCAACCCGCTTGGGAGACGATCTACCTGCTGAAATCAAAGAGCAAGGCGGGCAGAAGGGAGAAACGATCCGCCATGATAAGGAGGAGGGCACACTATGAGCATGCGAAGCATCGGCTTGCTCCTGCTATTGCTGGTTTCAACGCTGCTATCAGGCTGCTGGGACCGTACAGAAATTAATGATATGGCCTTTATTCTGACCTCCGCTATAGATTTGGAAAAGGACGGAAAAATTCGTTACACGGTCATGCTGCCGCTGCCAGGACAAATGGGTGGAGCAACTGGCGGCGGCGGCGGTGGAGGTTCAGGTGGAGGTAAGAGCTACTATATAGATTCCGAAGTCGGGGAAACGTACCGTGAATGCCACATGAAGCTTCAAAGACGAATGTCACGGCGTATGTTTTTGGCTCATCGCAGAACCATTCTGGTCGGAGAGGATATGGCTCGACAAGGAATTCGCGAGCTTTTCGATACCGTACCGCGCAGCCCTGAAAGCCGAATGACCACCTTTCTTGTTGTCACTAATGGAAAAGCTTACGATATGATGAATTCCACGCCCAAATTCGAGCACTTCCCATCTGAAGCCATACGTGAATTAATCAAGTCCAAATCAGTTATGGACATCAACTTCAAGGATTTCGGGATTTCACTTAGCATACCTGGAGCTGATCCGGTTGCCGTGTATATGGATGTGAAGAATTCGGAAAAGGGTGTTGAATCCTCCAAGGAAGTAGAACTTAAAGGCTATGCACAATTTCGCGATGACAAGATGGTGGGAACGTTGGAGAATGATGCAGCAATGGGTCTCGGTATCATCAAAGGGCAAAAATTGATCAGCCACTCCATCACGCTTCCGATGGGAGACGGCCAAACTATGTCTGCGCGGATCTACGAAGCATTAACAAATATTAACACAAAGCTGATAAATCAAAAGCTGGAATATGATATAGCATTGAACATAAAAGCTACGTTAGTGGAGGACACGTCCCACTATGATTTGAGTCAAACTAAAAACATCTTATTGGTCGAGGATGGCATATCCAAAAAGGTCAAAAGTGCCGTTCAGGATGTTATTAATCAATCTCTTAAAAATAATGTCGACTCCTGCGAGTTTGGAAACTTTCTATGGCGAGCATATCCTGGCGAATGGAAATCTCAGTTTGAGAAAAACTGGCCAGAAAGTTTGAAGGACGCCAAATTTAATATACAGGTACAAAGCCATCTGACGGATACGGGGCTCATCTTTGATAATGTTACGAAGGAGCGGATCAGCAAATGAATCTCATATTTCTGACTGTTGTTTTTTTTGTACTTGTACTGAATCTCCTGTTGAACCTGAAAAAAATGCGCAAGCAGCCTTTGTCGCTCAGGTTGCTTTGCCGGATCGTATATGCATGCTCGTTCACCCTGTTTTTATGCATCGTGTTTCATATTAACATCCCGATGCCTACCCGTTTTTTTGTCAACCATGTCTCACCTTGGGTGTTCTCTCTCCTTAAGTCTTCGAATAGTACACTTGAATAGAACCTTGCAAAGGCAGATGAGCAGATGGACTCTAAACAAATCATTAATTACCGACAATTCGCCTGGCTGACCGCTGCTCTGCTTTCAGGCGGCAGTCTAATCAGTATCCAACAGGTATTAGTACGCATTGGCTACTCGGATGCCTGGTCCGCTTATATGCTTCCCGTTCTGTATGTGATCGGAGTTGCAGCCCTGTTCACTATGCTGGTGAAACGTTTTCCCAACAAGCATCTTTTTGAGATTAATAAAATCGTATTCGGCTCTGTGATCGGAACTATCATTAATCTGATACTGCTGTTCCACTTATGGCTGATTCTTACACGCGATTTATCCACATTCGGTAAATTTATCGGGATTACCTTGCTGCCCAACACCCCGGGAGAAATGATCCTCTTGCTTTTTGTCGTGCTGCTTATCGTATATGGCAAAACGAGTGTGGAGGTATTGGCACGAGTCAATGACCTGTTATTTCCTTTATTTGTATTGATTATCGTGCTGACACCGCTTGCCTTGGCCAACGAAATGGACATCCGGTTAATGCAGCCCGTACTGACCAGACCGTGGAGCTCCATTTTCTCAATTAATGTACTGAGCCTGGGCTGGTTTGGCGATATTTTTGTAATGGGCGCCTTTTTACATACGTTATGGGGGCCACGTCAGGTTGGCTCTGCCATACGGCACGGCGTCCTGATGGCAGCCTGCATGCTCTTCGACTTTATCGTGCTAGAGATACTGGTACTGGGTCCGACAATTCCAGGAAATATGGTTTACCCCAACTATTCCTTGATCCAGCAGATTCATATTACCGACTTTCTGGATCGGCTGGACCTGCTTGTTCTGGTTATCTGTTTCCCGGTTACCGCTTGTGGCGTGCTCCTCGTCTATCTGGCCTTTCAAATGGGAATGGCGAGCCTGGTGAATCAGCGTGATTACAGCAAATTGAATACACCTGTCGCCTTGCTTCTCCTACTGACGACCGTGCTCGCTTTTAAGAGTACCACTGAAGTATTCAGCTTTGTTAATTACAGCTCAACTGTGATTACGCTAAGCTACCAGCCTCTTTTGTTTATATTGCTGGGATTGCTCTCTCTGCGCCATCCGATAGATCAGAATCACAAAAAAGGGCAGAACGACAACACCAAGGATAATAGCACAACAAAGCCTGCCGCGCCTCCCAAACCTGCTTCTCCGCTGCAGCGATCACCCCAGAAGAGCTGGGAACGATGGACCTATATTTTGCTGGCCATCAGCCTGGGTGCATTAATAATCGGTCTCTGGAAAAGCAACAGTTCGGCAAGTGTTGGCTTTATCTGTGGAAGTATGTATGCACTCTGCTCCATCCTGCTCATATTCACCTCTTACATGGAGATCCATTCACTCAACAAAAGATAACCAGCCCTCTACAGCGGCGCTGCAACCGGGAGGGGGCATACTGAGGATAGGATTTTCCCTACTGCCGTGATATAATCTGCTTAAAAAATAACGGAGACAACCTATGATAAAGCAAACGATTTTATTTGATCTGGACGATACATTAATTCACTGCAACAAATATTTTGATCTGGTGATTGAGCAGTTTGCGGATTTAATGGAGATGTATTTTCATACCTACCATGTCCCTACCGAGGAAATCAAAAAAAAGCAAGCCGAGGCTGATCTGGATCGTGTGATGAGGCTTGGCTTTGACCCTAACCATTTTCCCGAGTCATTTGTTGAAACCTATGACTATTTCTCCGATCTAACCGGTCGGCCAAAAAATTCCGATGAAATTGCCCGCTTGACGGAAATCGGCAAAACCGTATATGGGCATAGTATCGAGCCTTATCCAGGGATGAAAGAGACGTTAACCCAGCTGGAAACTGAAGGACACGAGCTTCATCTCTATACGGGCGGGGACAGAATGATTCAGATGCGCAAAGTAACGGAAGCCGATTTGGAGCGTTTTTTTGGCAGCAATATTCATGTCACCCGCCACAAAACAGACGAATATTTGGAGCAGCTGATTACTGAGCAGCAGTTTGACCGTAAATCAACCTGGATGATTGGCAACTCGCTTCGCACTGATGTTACGCCCGCTCTGAAAGCAGGCCTTAACACAATCTTCATGCCAGCACTTCAGGAATGGATCTATAATCATGTTGATATTGACACGGAGCCGCAAGGTGCTTTCTTAACACTAGCCTCACTATATGAAATTCCGGAAGCAATCCGCAGCTACCTATCCTCGACTTCATCCGATATGTAAGCTTAATTGGACTATCTCGAATAGTACTCCAGCGATTCTAACGGTTCCAACGGGATAGCCTGCAGTGCTTTGTCAGCCTTCCACATCGATAAATTGAAGGAAAACCACGACGTCTCTCCGGGAAGCGGAAGGCGTCTTTTCATGAGCTGGATCGCTTTATCCGTTCCTTCCAGCTCCGGATGCTTCTGCTTCAATTCCAAAAGATAGGGCACGACCTCAAAGCTTAGAGAACCCAAATATTCCGTATCGATACTGCCGAAGGCTTCATAACGTTTGATATTGTTGGAAGCTACAATGGCATCCACCTGCATATAGTTAACGATCAAATACGCAGCTAACGCCAGAATTGCATAAGGCTTCATCAGTTGGAGGCGATCCTTCCACAGCTTTACCAAAGCAATCGTGAACAGCACTGACAGGAAGATGATAAATACATCGACCAGCAAACGTGTCTCCGAAAAACCATATGCTTCCTCATACATCAGCATCCGCAAAAATGCCGAGCAAAGCATAACACCCGTGCAGCCGATCAATACAGCCAAGAGCACTCGAAGGAATATGTCATTCGATCGTACAGCACGATCTGTCCCGTGCAGCGTGATCATCAGCAGCGTAAAATTAATAACCGTGACTACAATCAGCTCAGCAAAACCGCGATGAGCGTAGTCAGCGTAAGTCATTTCCGAAGGCAGCGCAGCCATGCCCCCTCCAAAAAAATAAGAAAACTGCACGACTGCAAATAACACATACATCATGTTCAAAATCAGCAGGATGGTTATGGTTACTGTTGCGTCCAGACCAACTTTTTGCCTAGGAATAGCAGGCGCTTCAGCATAAGACGGCCCAAATTCAGAGGGATCTGCATGGTCAAGTGATGCTTGAGCCTGATTACCCCACATCTCCTCCTCCGGTCTGTGCCTCCTCTTCAAAGGGTACAGCATACCCCACACATAAGCGAACATCCCGGTAGTTATGAAACCAATCCAGATTAACCTGACTATCGTTTCACCTGGATGCATCTTACCCACAAGCTCGGGAAGCTGAGAAAGCAGACGATCGAACATCGTATCCGCGGAAGCAAGCAGCGATCCGACAAGCAAAACAATTGGCAGTGAAATGACGATGCCGATCAGTATTTTCCACATTCGCTGAGAACGCCCTGTTTGAATTCTTTTTTTGATGCTTTGGATCACTATGACAGCAGGCCGCGGGACATGACGCATCGTATGTCCGAACAGCTGCTCCAGAACAGCGAGCACCATACTAGCATCGTACCAACGAATTGTGGGTCGTCTCAGTGTCCATATGGTGTGCACAAAGATCAGGCATGGAATCGCAAATGCATTCAGCACCATGAACAGTGTATTTGAAAAAACCGCATACGTTAAGGAAAGTAAGGCTATCGGGATGAGCAGCATAAAGGAAGCATCCAGACGCACCACGATCCGCTCCTTCAAAGCCCAATAAAAATACATATAAAAAACAGCGATAAACAATGGATAGGAAATACCCCATGCTTGATCATAGAACAAGAGATGATGAATACAACCGCATATCAGAGCACCTATGAGCAGCATCGTTTGCTGCTTGCTTTGTTGTTCGTCGAGTACCTGCATGACTTTATACCTCCGCTATCTATTTTAATGCAGCCAATAGGTTCCAAACCGGTTAACCTTTTCTTTAATTTGACTAATGTACCTGCTTGCATAGGAATGGATATAGGTGCGTTCTTCGATGGAGAGCAGACTCTCTTCATCTTCTATTACTGTTTGAAGAGACAGCTTGAGCAGTGGATGAAATGCTTCCACAGTAATCTCAAGAGCTGCCCTCACGACCTCTTCCTCTGGAGCCAGCAGCCAATCACTAATCGTTTCCGTCTGTCCCGGACACGCTTGAGGATCACCTTTCAGCTGATGAACTTGTGAAGCCGCAGCTTGTTGTTTTTCTATTTGTACGTGCATACCTGCATAGAAGAGAACAGTCTGCGCGGTCGTCTTCGTATTTTCCAATTCCAAAGCTTGCTCCGCCTCCCTCACAAATTGCTCAATCCACTGCATGTGCAAAGTAAAGCCTTCTGTGGTCCGCATGCTTTTCATGAATGTCATCCCTCCATTAATAGCCCAGTCCGTGAGCCTAATTCTATTGTAGGCATTAAAACAGGAATAAAAAGGGCAACTTTCCAATTGTAAATTTCCTGTTTTTCCGACTCAGGTTCGGTTATGCTTAAGTCCTACCCAGAATTGCCCTTACAAGGCGGATAACACTCCGTATTCACAGATTGAGGTGATAGCATGAAACTGGCCAGTCATTATGTACGTCTGCGGGAAAAGCTGCCCTATGCGCAAGAGCATCAGGAGCAGGAGATTATGTTAGATGAAATCGCCGCCATTCTGGATTGTACGCATCGGAATGTAACGATGATTATGCAAAAGATGGACAAGCAGGGCTGGCTCCAATGGAAGCCAAGAAAAGGCCGGGGTAACCGCTCCTTGTTACAGTTTCTGACGCCTGTGGAGGAGGTCGTGCTGCTCTTGGCCAAAGAGCTGGTCGAGCGCAAGGACCTTCGTGGCGCTTTGGAGCAAATGAACATTTCCTCGATACCCGATTCGCTAAAGGCGAACTTCCATAGCTGGCTAAACGGCTACTTCGGTTACAGCAGTGAACTGCGAGACAGTAAAAGGTTTGATACGCTGCGGTTTCCATTGACTCAACCAATCCAGACGCTGGACCCTGCTTTTACAAACTTTTCTGCTGAGTCTCATTTGGTCAACCAGCTGTTCGACAGCCTGGTAAGCTACAATCGACTGACGCAAACGATTGAGCCTCATTTGGCTCATGCCTGGGAAGCCAACAAAGCGAGAACGGCATGGACTTTTTATGTGCGTAAAGGTGTTCGCTTTCATCATGGCAAGGAGCTGGCTGCCGAGGATATCCGATTTACGCTGGAGCGTTTAAAGCATTCTTCTGCACGTTCGTTATACCGCTGGGTATTTCAACAAATGGAACGGATTGAGATTGTCGATCCGTTGACGATTACGATTCATTTGACTGAGCCTAACGAGCTGTTTCCGCAGTTTATGAGTACGAACCGGGCTGCCATTATTCCATCCGATGCTTATCGCGAAGGAGAATCCGCATTTGCGTCCGCTCCGATTGGTACAGGGCCATTCAAGCTCACCTTTCATGATGCTTCGATGTCTATTCTCGATGCCTTCCCCGATTATTTTCAGGGTAGAGCGCACTTGGATCGGGTTGAGCTGTGGCATGTGCCGGATATGCAGGAGCAGCAGAAGGATCAGCTCCGTACATTGGAGAGCTTTCAAATTATTCATAATTACCGAATGCCGGATACGAAGGAAAGCGATTATATGCAGGTACAGCAGCAGGGTACAACCTGCAAATTCGTTACCTTCAATTTATTGAAGCAGGGTCCTCTGAAGGACCCCGCGATTCGGGAGGCGGTGTACGATGCCTTCGATCAAGCCAAGCTGCTGAAGCTGATTGACGGTGATGCGATCTATGCGGCTGACAGCTTCATCCGCCATACACCTGTACACCTTGCCGAAACGGAGCTTGAGCAGGTACGGGGAACTATCAAAATGTCGGGATATGTGGGGGAACGTATTGTGCTGTGCACGATTCCTCATTACGAGCGGGATGCCTTGCTTGTGCAAACTCTGCTGCGTGAGGCCGGCTTGAATATCGAAGTGGTTCTGCTTCCTGTTGAGGAATTCAAGGGAGAACGCCGCCTGCAGGCTGACCTATTACTGTTCTCCATTATGCTCGACAATGATGCCGAGCTGCGCCTGATCGACTTGTACAAGAGCATGCAGCATCATTTGGAGCCCAGCTGCAAGGCTGCCGTCGAGCAATTCATACAAGCCACGCTTCGCGAGCCGCAGCGTGACGGACGGGCAGGCTTACTGCACAGCATCGAGCGGCGCCTGCATGATGAGCATGTGCTGCAACTGCTTTATTTTAAAAGACTTAAAACTGCCTTTCATTCCTCCGTAAAAGGGATCACGCTCGACTCTCTCGATTGGGTACAGTTCAAGAACATTTGGTTCAAGCCACAAAACGACAAGCATGGGTTACAGGACTTATGATTCATGAAAATTTTGTCGAAAGTTGCGCAATAAGAACTATTTAAGCCAACCCGAGAGTCAACTATAATAAGAGAACATTGTAAGAAATAGGAAAATGAGAGTCATGTAGCAGCTTCGATACGACTGACAGATTAAAATGGACAACAATGAATCGAAGGAGAATGAGCTTGAAATTCATCAACCGAAGCAGTTCCCGTATTCTGATCACTTATATAATCGTTACGGTATTGCTATTGAGCGTGGTCTCCACAGCGTGTGAGGCTGCACCGCCGCGTCCCAATCCCATGAAAGCAACCTGGCTGTGGGATACGTCGCTAATTAGCACCGTGGAGAATCGGCAGACTGTACTCCAGTTTGCAAAGGAGCAGTCGATCGGCCGCATTTATGTACAAGTGAATCCAGACGTCGACAAGAGCACCTATCGCGCTTTTATCCAGGAAGCTGCACAAGCAGGAATTCAAATTCACGCCTTGGACGGTGCGCCGAACTGGATTCGCTCCGATCAGCAGCAGCAAATCGTCAGCTTGGTTAAATGGGTGAAGGACTATAATGCCAGCGTTCTGGAGAATGAACGATTTACCGGGATCCAGGTCGATATTGAACCATACGTGCTTCCCGAATGGCATAATGAGCGGGATGTGACGGTGAGCAGTTGGATCACTGCAATGACTTTGTTTACGAATGAAGCCAGGCAGGATTCCACATTAACCGTCAGTGCCGCCCTGCCCTTCTGGCTTCATCAAATAACGATTCCTGATGACAGCAGTGTCAGGTTGAATGCGAAATTCATCAGTATGCTAGATGAAGTCACGCTGATGTCCTACCGAGACAAGGCGGAAGCTCTTATAGAAATTACTGCTGACGATCTGGCTTTAGCTGACCGACTTGGTAAAAAGATTTTTGTCGGTGTCGAAACCAATCCCTCTTACGAGGGCGCTTTTGTTTCCTTTTACGAAGAGGGCCGAACAGCAATGAATACACAATTAACTTTGATCGATGATGCATTGAAGGGCCATGCATCTTACGCCGGTATCGCCGTACATGATTACACGGGCTGGAAAAACCTGAAGCCTTAGCTGTTTGATCCATAATGTACCGTTACATGTCAATTACGGATGCATGCAAATCGATGTTCCTGAATGAGTCAAGGTCAGCTTATCCTCGCATTTCAGAGGGCGTTCCTCGATGAACGCGATACCGAGCTTGGCGAGCCTTTCCCGATTGGACCAGCTGTACGTGAAATCGGCCCTAACGGGCAGCTGAGCCGCTTGGATTTCTGAGAGCTGCTCGCGCAGCGTCTGATTCCACGTATATTGATAATACGTATAGGTACCTCCTACGATTACCGTATTGATCGAAATAACCGCTATTAAGAGCCAGCTTGCCCCCGTTACAACTCGATTCCCTTTAATACTAAAGCCAAGCCACACACAGATGAGCGGAATGATCCAAAACTGCGGTACGTAGCGTGCCCACCAGGCAACCGGATTAACAAAGGCCGAGATGGCCAGTATGCTGATCAACCCAATAGCAGCCATAGCAGCCCCTTTACGATAGTGAAAACCAAGAGCCAGCAGCAGCAGTGCGAGCAGCAGCACCCCACTGAATAGCGGTCCAAAGCCAGAAACCGCCGCGTCCGGCGCACTCAAGGCAACCAACTCGCGTTCTGTGAATGTAAATGGCAGTTTGATCTGCGTAGGGGTCTTCTCCGAGGTATTCCCCGCCATGACGGAAAAATTAGAATTCACAGCCTGCTCAAATCGATTCATCGACTCCAAATTGCGCGGAATAAAGTCTTGAATTACATCGACAGCCCCTGCACCCGCCAACGGATAGAACGGATTCCCTTGCGCAATGGTATTGGTGACATAAGGATTATACCCAATGAGAAACATGCCCATCAGTCCGCCAACCGCGGCTATCATAAACATCTGCTTCAAACGCACGAATTGCTCACTCATGTATAATACTACCAGCAGACCGAGTGTCAGCACACCTGCATAGGCTATCCCTGTGAATTTAATATTCATTGCAAAAATCATCAGAGCTGAATAAGCGCTGAGCAGCAGCCATCCAGGTCTGGCAAAGATCAGGCAAGCCAAAGCCACTAAACATAATAAAACCGAAGCTAACAAGCCGTCCACATAATAACTGAATACTTGATACACACTCACAGGATTTAACGCAAGCAATACGGCAACGATAACAGCACGTTTCGCTTGATCCGGTCTCAGTGCAAGCAGCGCTGACATACTGAGCAGAAAGGATGTCACGATCATCAGCAGATTGAATACCTTGCTATGCTCAATCAAGCCAGTTGCTGCATACATGACTGCCGAAGCGATCTCCGATGCCCGCCCGTAGTGATTGATCCATAGGGAATGTCCGGTTGATACATTCAATGCTTCGTCATACACAGGATTCCAGCCGTTCGCCAAATAAATTACCGATTCTTGATGATAGGCTTGACCATCATAGGATAGATCGTAAAAGCTGCCGCTAATCCAAAAGCATACAGCGAATAATAAAATAGAAAGAGCCAAGGCTTCTCCTAACAGACGACCTGGTTTTTCCACCTGAAGCATCTTCGCTGCCATCCACGCCATACCGACAGACAGTGCCACAACAGGCCAAATGTGTAGACCCGTTATAGAAATACCGAGCATGAACAATAGCGAAGGTACGATCAAGGAACCAACGGTTACTGTCAATAGCGTCAATCCGCTAACCATGCTTATTGCTACCAACCGATTTTTCATATACTTTCCACCTTTCAACATGAATTACAGCATGCTCGAAGCGGCCCATGCCAGCAGCAGTCCGACGGCCAAGCCTCCCGCTACTTCCATACGTGTATGGCCCTGCTTTTCGCGCAAATGTACCTTTCCATCCGCTAAGGTATTAATCCAGCGTGCATTCTCGCCAACAGCACGGCGAAGGCCAACGGCATCCATCATCACAATATAGGTTATGGCTGCAGCCAAACCGAATAACGGTGTACCCCAGCCATGCTCAAAGCCGATGAATATCGTGATCGAGGAAATCACCGAGGTATGGGTACTTGGAAATCCTCCATTACCGATATGCTGTCTGGCATCAACACCATAACGCAGCCGATTAATCACATATTTAAGTGTACCTGAGCACAGCCAGGCAGCAAATGGCAAAACCGGATACAGGTACCCTGCATCTAAGCTCATCAATATCACCCTCCTGAACGGGCAATCAATACAACACCAGCCAAAATAACGGCTGCCCCAAGCCATTTTTGCATCGATATCGTTTCATGAAACAACCAGATGCTCATCAGCATCACGAGTATATAACCCAAGCTAACCATCGGATACGCCGTACTTAACGGAAACTTTCTTAACGCAAGCAGCCAGCATATCGAGCTGAGGCCATAACTAGCCAAGCCCGCTGCCACAGGCCAAGCACGAAGCAAGCCGAACCCCGATACCGCAGTCATATCACCCGCCTTCAACGATTCTATCCCCCACTTCATCAGCACTTGTCCCACAGCGCCCAGCACAATGGAGGCTATCAACTCTATGTACTTCATACCTGCTCCCCCATTGCCGTTTATTTATCGAAAACCATCAGAATGAACATCACCGATATCGCATACAGCACAACCGTCACTAAAATATGCTTATCTTCCAAAAGGAGCTTATCCGGCTTCCCTCCTCTGCCTTCCACATGAATCAGATACAAATATCGAAATATTCCATACAGCACCAATATCAACGTCCACATCAGATGGATCGTATGTCCGGAATTGAAGGTAAAAAGGGCATAGCTCATAATTGTCGCTGTCGTAACGATAGCGTTCATCTGATTCAGTAAATCCATCGAATAATACTCCAGTACATGACGGTGGTCGCCTTTATCCGATTTCAGCAAAACCAATTCATGCCTCCGCTTACTAATCGCCAAGAAAAGCGCGAGCAAAAGCGTGCAAATGAGAAACCAGGGTGTTAATGGAACCCCAATGATGAGCCCCCCACCAACAGCCCTCAGCACAAATCCGGAAGCCACGATCAATAGATCGAGGATAACGACATGCTTAAGACGATACGAGTACAGGACATTCAGGACAAAATAAAGCAGCAGCACAAATCCGAAAGGTGGGTGAAAACGAAAAGCAGCAAAAAAACTGGCCGCCAACAAAACAAGTCCAAATACCAAGGCCATCTGCGGATTCAAAGCACCTGAAGCCAGTGGTCGGTTCTTCTTCTCGGGATGCATGCGATCCCGGTCACGATCGACATAGTCATTCAGTACATACACACAGCTGGAAACGAGGCAGAACAAAATGAATCCAGTGAAAGCTTTTCCCAGCATATCTACATTGGCGATTCTAATCGAAAAGATCAAAGCCGCAAATACGAGCACATTTTTGGTCCACTGTTTGGGCCTCATTAACGTAAAGAACATACCGAGAAACGGTTTGTTCACCTCTTCCTTAAGCTTAATATCTGCTTTGGTAGGCGCCATAACTGAATTCTCCTTTGTTCGTTCAAGATAAGTGAATACAATCGCATTCGCCCCAAAATTCATTATAACGAACGAATATACTGTTATAAAGAACAAAAGTGTAGAGATTTGTGGAGTATATCGGCGAAATAAGTAGGATATTGTTCTTTAAACCGAACCAATCCAAGTTCAAACATTTTTATTTTCGATAAATTTGCGTTATAATCCATTTTATTGTTCGTTATTAAGAATAATGGGTAATGGTACTTGTTGTCACCACAAGGTAAAGCGGCCCAAAAGGAACTTGGCAGTTTTGGATCGGGACCATGGTGTCGATAAAACGAGAAATTTGGCCATACGTATTACCGTTGAATAGGTGATGTGATAAAGCTGAATGATTAACTAGCGAAAGGAGCTGCGTGGATGCTCACGAATTCATTGCAACCCATGATTGTAATAACATCGATACTCGTATTCCTTATTATGGTCATGCTTGCTATTTTGTTCACATTACGTGCAAGGAGCCTTTCCTTAGATCAGCAAACCGCTGCATGCTTACTCCAGCATCAGGAATATTTCCACTATCTCAGCATCAATATGGACAGCCCTGAGCCATTATTACCTCCACCGGGTAAACTTACCATCAAGGAACTTAAGGCCATCCAACAAAAACTATTGGAATGGATCGAGGTGCTTGAAGGTTCTCATCGCGATAAGCTAAGTGAATTATGCGAGCAAATGGGGCTTGTCGAGCTGAATCGCAAACGCCTGCATAGCCACATCCACTGGGAACGCATAGATGCCGTATATCATCTTGGTGTTATGCGAGCCAAAACATGCACGAGCGAATTGCTTACCCTGCTGGAACGCGAAACCGATGAATCCACTGCTTTTGTGATCGGCCGCGCGGCTGCCAAATGCGCACAACAGCCAGGTGAGCTGCGCAAGCTCATATTGCGACTAGTCAAGCATCACCCGCAAAGCCATCATTTGATCATGGACATCATAGGTTCATCCACCTTGGATCCAACCCCTGTCTTTCTGGAAATGCTGCTGACTCAGGAGGAAGACCTGATTATCATTGCCTTGGTCGGACTTTCCGGGCGCCATGCTCCCGAGGCCATTCCGTTTCTGGATAGCCTTGTCCATTCGGAGCACAAAGAGGTACGCATTAAAGCCTGCAAGCTGCTGCTCCAGTACACGCATTTGCTGCTACCCGATCAGCTTCTTGCTTTTATGCAGCATTCGGATTGGGAAATCCGGGTCGCAGCAGTAAAAGCTGCAGGCCAGCAGCCTGTTGACGATTTCACCGATAGGTTGAAACACGCCATGTTGGATTCCGAGTGGTGGGTACGTCATTACGCTACAGCAAGCTTGTCCAAGCTGGGCATCAAAGGTTTCCAAGCCATGTGTGAAGCTGCCCTGGCTGCCGAGGAAGAGCAGCATCGTGATATGGCCAAAGCTGCCTTACATGAACATATGGAAACGGCGGAGTCTTTAGCTTCCCAAGACATCAGGCAGCTTTTATATTTCAATGAATGCTCCCACCTGTACGAAAAAATGTTCAATGAATCTTATGTTGACCGCAATGTGACACAACTGCGAATCAGTTCGTAGAAAGGAGAACGAGATGAGAGCTTTTTTATTAGAATATGGGTTGTTCGCCACCCTCCTGATCACAGGCTCCAGCTTATTGTACTTTTTGATTATGGCACTTTCCTCACAACGGATGCGGACACAGATCAAAAGCACGATGTATTCACGATTTCGTGAGTTATCCGGCTCGGAGCATGTACCACCTGTTTCTATTCTCGTTCCTTCCTACAATGAGGAACTAACCATTATTGATAATGTCCGTTCCTTGATGGCACTGGAATTCCCCCAGTATGAAGTCGTCGTTATTAACGACGGCTCTCAGGATAGCACCCTGCAGGTACTGGTCGATGAATTTCAGCTCACCAGGATTCGTCCAAGCTCCATCCGCAGTCTTGTGCAATCGAAGTCTATAGAAGAGATTTATCACAATCCGCAGTACCCCAAGCTGGTCGTCATCAATAAAAAGAACGGTGGCAAGGCTGACGCGCTTAATGCCGGTATCAATGCAGCCCAATATCCATTGGTTGCTACCATTGACGCGGATTCGATGCTGGAGAAGGATGCGCTGATTCGTTTGGTCCAGCTCTATATGGAAAATCCGGAGCAGCACATCGCTATTGGAGGAAATGTGAGAATTGCGAACGGCAGTACCATACAGGGCGGGCGTGTGACCAAGCACCGACTGTCCCGTAAATCATTGCCGGCCATGCAATATGTAGAATATATGAGAGCTTTCCTGGGAGGACGCATCGGCTGGAGTGCCTTAAACGGTCTGTTGATCGTATCTGGAGCTTTTGGTTTGTTTCGTAAAGATTATTTAATAGAAGTAGGCGGGTATGAGGCGGATTGTCCGGGTGAAGACATGAACATCGTCATGAAGCTGCATCGTTATATGCTTCAGCAAGGGCTGCCTTACCGGATACTTTTTTGCCCTGATGCGGTGTGCTGGACACAGGCGCCTGATACGTTAAGCATACTTGGATCACAGCGAAAGCGCTGGATTCGAGGTAATTTGTGGAATGTTATTCATTTTAGAGCGATGCTGTTCGTTCCCAAATATAAAATCATCGGATGGCTGGCCTTGCCCTACACGATCCTGTACGAAACGTTAAGTCCTTTCATTAAGCTCTCTGGCTTGGTCGCACTACTTGCTTATGTGGTAATGAATATGACCCAATGGCCCATTTTGTTAGCTTTTATATTAATCAATCTGCTTATCAGTCTGTTGTTCACGACCGGGTCGCTCATTATCGAGGAAATTGCTTTTAAACGCAGCACACAAACTGCTGACATTTGGAAAATCATTGGGTATTCAATGCTGATGACCATCGGTTATGACCAAATGAATGCACTGTGGAAGCTGCACGGTCATGCAGACTTCCTGCGCCGTAACAACAGCTGGGGCACCATGGTACGACGCAGCTGGAAAGAGGATGTCACCGAGCAGCCCCTGTCTCCAACGCAGCTATCAGCAGGACAATCGTCCAAAGCGACGGTTATGTAACCTATATGCCCAATCATAATCAAAAGGAGTGTTTCCATTATGAATATGTCCGCTATCATCCATAACGATTTATCTTACCATCTATATGAGCAAGTCACCGAGCAGCTGCCAGCCTCCGGGCAGGGCAAATGCGGTCTCATCCTGGCACATATCAGTAATCCAGGATTGATCGAGCTGCAGGATTTGGAGACACGCCTCAGTATGGAGGATACGACGCTTAACATCCTTATGAGCTATGAACCCAGAGAGTCGCTTCTGGTTGTTGTATTACCCGGCCAGCCTCTCGCTCATACACACTTCCTTTCCTTGTCCATCAAGGATTTCCTGCAGCAGTCAGGCCTCTTGACCGGACCTATCACCACAGCCAGCTTTCCTGAAAGTGCAGTACTGAATGCGCCTGCGATGTCAGAAATGATCGCTATGACCAATAATCAGGATACAGTAGATCGCGAAATCCGCGTATTTCATCGTCATATTCAAGTCGAGACCGCATCCTCTATTGTTATGATTGATCAAAATACCGATCTGCTTGATTTCCTGTCAGCACGACTTAGTCACCGAGGCTACGCTGTTCGCCCAGCTCAAGACGGTATGGAAGGTCTCCAATTAATTACTGAAACACCACCGGACCTGGTGATCACAGAGCTCCATCTACCCGCACTTGACGGTTATCAGTTAATTCACACAATTCGCCAATCTCGTACATTAAAAAATCAATGCAAAATCATGGTGCTTACCGATCTCGGACTCGAGCAGGAGTTCGGCAAATGCTTTGACCTGGGTGTCTCCGATATCCTTACAAAGCCATTTTCCCCCATCGAGCTGGAGGCCCGAATTCATCGGCTGCTAGCATAATGAGTTAAAGGAGCACACCTGATATGGATGCGAAAACAACCGTATACGCCAAATGGCTGATCCGTATACTCATAGGACTTGTTGCGGGTTACCTCATCTGGCATTATTGGCCCGCCAAAAAAGTGGAGACTGTTCTGGCCGCCGACGGCACTCACTTGAAATTCCGTACACAGCAGGATCATATCGAACTGTATGATCAGCAAGCCTGGACCCCCTTCTTTGTCAAAGGAGTTAATCTGGGTGCCGCCCTCCCAGGATATGACCCCGGGGATCTTCCAATCACGAAGGATCACTATCTGCGATGGTTCGCTCAGATTCAGGACATGGGTGCTAATACAATCCGGGTGTATACGATTCTGAAGCCTGTCTTCTACGATGCACTGGTCGAGTACAATCAACAGCATGCCGAGAAACCACTCTATTTCATACAAGGAATATGGACTCCGGAAGAAGAGCTGATTGAAAAGAAGGATGCCTATATCGAACAAATCTACAATCGTTTTAAAAGTGAGATCACTGATGCTGTTGGGGCGGTATATGGAAGCATTGATATCCCTGAGCAATTTGGACAAGCCAGCGGCATTTATCGGTCCAATGCGGGTCCTTACCTGCTGGGCTGGCATATCGGGACCGAGTGGGACCCGGCGATGGTAAAAAATACGAATGAACAACATAAGGATAAAAAAGATTTTATCGGTACTTACATGTCGGCCAAGCCTCAAGCAACTCCATTCGAGAACTGGCTGGCAGAAATGCTGGATCATCTTGCCCATACGGAAGCTCCATTCGGTTGGAAGCACCCGCTTGCTTTTACGAATTGGGTAACGACCGATCCGCTGACCCACCCCGGTGAGGTTCTGATCGAAGAGGATATGGTCAGTGTGGATGCGACACATCTTCAAGTCAAGGACTGGGCGGCAGGATACTTTGCCACTTTTCACGCCTATCCGTATTATCCCGATTTTTTTCGATTGGATGAAACGCTGCAGGATGTTCATGAAGCAGATGGTACGGCTAATCCCTACAAAAGCTATCTCCGCAAGCTGAAAGCCTATCATGCAGGCATGCCCGTGATCATTAGCGAATTTGGTGTCCCTTCTTCCATGGGCGTTGCCCATCTTGGAACAATGGGGCGTGACCAAGGCGGTCATGACGAACAGGAGCAAGGCCGAATTGACGCCTCTTTGCTGCAGGATATTTATAGTGAAGGCATGGCGGGAGCAGCGGTCTTTTCCTGGCAGGATGAATGGTTTAAACGCACCTGGAACACGATGCATTTTGAAATTCCGGCGGCTCGGCGTAAGCTATGGCACAATGTATTGACTAATGAGCAGCATTTTGGACTGCTCGCCATGCTATCCTCCAAGGACGGTCCGCTTATTATCGATGGCGCCACCCGTGACTGGGATGCTTTGAAAGCATCAGACAAGCAGAAGCTGGATATGTCCTATCCCGGCTTGAAAGAAATCACGATGACACATGACGAAGCGTATGTCTATATCAATGCCAAATTGGAGCAGCCGTTTGATCCGCAGCGCGAGCTATTATACCTCGGCGTAGATACGCTGCCTGGTGGAAACAAACATGCCAAGGAGCTAGGCGATAAAACGCTCGATGAAGGCTTGGAGGCATTGATTGTGTTAGGTAAAGACGGCGAGTCCGAGGTGCGGATCGCCTCCAATTATGATATGCATACTCGGGTATATGGAAAGCAATATGGGATGAAGGCTTGGACACCAGAGGAATTCGTTGACGATTCGGGGGTATTTAATACTTGGAAGCTGGCTGTTGGACTGGAGTTCAGTCCACCCGATTCCAAGAAATACGGTCCTTTTGAAGAGGTTGCTGTTGGAGCATTGCGACGCGGCACAACGAATCCAGATTCGCCGCAATATAATTCACTGTCCATGTGGCAAGCACAAGGAGATACGATTGAGGTCAGAATTCCCTGGATGCTGCTTGGCTTCACGGATCCTAGCTCACTGCAGGTCATCAGCTACGGGGATAAGGAGAAAAGGTTGTTCGCACAGCCTACAGAAGGTATTCGTCTTGTTCCCTGGCTGGTCAATCGCGCTACAGGCAAGATTATCGGTTTGGAAGGCGCTGGCCGCTATCCGGTTTCCCAACTGCCGATTTACAGCTGGAAACCATGGGATCAAGTGAATTATGTTGAACGTGTCAAGCAAAGCTATAAGCTGATGCAGCAAGCCTATCAATCGTTAGGTCAAAAGTAACTGCTGCACCCTATCCTTATTGCTGCTGATCCTTGCGCCATTTATTGTATTGTAAAAACTCCAGAAACTGCTCTTTACTAATACCCGATTCCATAGCTTCTCGCACGAGCTTCAGCCACTCCTCATCAAGTTCTTCCTGGGGAGTGGTTTTATTATGCAAGAATGTTTCCATGGGAACCTCAAGTACAGCGCAAATTTTCTCAAGAAATTGAATGGAGGGGTTAGATTGGATATCCCTTTCAATTGAACTCAGGTAGGACTTGGCAACACCTGCCCTATCAGCTAACTCGGTTAACGAGTAGCCTTTTTCCAGACGCAATTGCTTGACTCTTTTGCCTAACATCGCAGCTACTCCCCTATCTACTGACTGATACACTTTTAATTATTTTACCATATTTCCCCGACTCTGTAGCTGTGTGGACAAAAAAAATAACACAGCAAGCGATAAACGCTTCGTGTTAACTAGGTAGGTATGACTTGGCTTTTCTAGTGTTCATCTGGCTTTACGTTTATTTTGTTTCTGTAATTGTCGGATGCAAAGTAACACTTCTTGCTTGGAAATCCCCATGCTGCGAGCCGCGATCATGAGTTGGACCCAGTTTTCGTCGAGGCTTTTCTTGAGTGCAGGTGTTGGTGAAAAAGACATTTGCCTGATCCCTCCAGATTCCTTAAACTTAACTTGGCATAAAATAGTATTCGCCGCCAGCCTTCGATTAGAGGGGGTATAAAAGGGATCAGGCCTCTCGTGCTCAGTTACTTAATCAAACGAATCGTAAAAGGGTAACGGTACATTTCCCCTTTATAAGCTTTAACCGTTGCCACAATAATAAGAACCAGAGCGGCAATACCGATCAAGGGCAGCAGCACCAGACCGATAAGAATAAAGCATAAGACTCCGGCTACAGCAGAATAAATCAAGACCGATATTTGAAAATTAAGCGACTCCTGTGCATGCTCGGCTATGTAGGCCGATTGATCCTTTTTCAGCAGCCAAATGATCAGCGGTGCAAGAAAACCTACAACCAGACTTAACACGTGCGATAGCAGCGCAAATGTTTTCTCATCATCCGTTAACACAAATCCACCTCCTGCATGTTTTATTGAATCCACCTTAGCACATTTATTTTATTCCGGACTAGAGTCATTGGAACTAAACCGGCCCTGGTCCTTTAACTAGTCTATTACGCTGACATGAAAAAAAGAAACGTTCATCGTTACCGATAAACGTTCCTGTTCGATCAAACATGGTCATTACGGCAAATTCGATGATCCCATCAGGAACCGATCGCATTCGCGGGCAGCCTCGCGTCCTTCATTAATCGCCCACACGACCAGACTTTGGCCGCGCCGCATGTCTCCCGCCGCAAATACACCTTCTACATTGGTCGCATACTTGCCGTAATCGGTTTTGGCATTGGAGCGTGCGTCTTTCTCAACTCCCAGCTGATCAAGCACCGTGGACTCCGGACCCATAAAGCCCATCGCAAGCATAACCAGTTGCGCCGGATATACCTTTTCACTGCCTGGCACTTCTACCGGTACAAACCGACCTTGCGTATCCAACTGCCACTCGATCAGAACGGTATGCAGCTCCTTCACATGGCCGTTCTCATCACCAACAAATTTCTTCGTATTGATTAAATAATGACGCGGGTCCTGTCCCTGAAGCTGTGTGGCTTCTTCCTGCCCATAATCGACCTTGAGCACCTTCGGCCATTCTGGCCACGGATTGTTAGCGGGACGTTTGTCCGGTGATCGCGGCATGATCTCGAATTGCGTAACGCTGCGGCATTTATGGCGGGTTGAGGTGCCTACACAGTCTGTACCTGTATCGCCACCACCGATCACAATCACATCCTTGCCTGCTGCAGATATAAATTGTCCATCCTGATGCTTGGAGTCGAGCAGGCTTTTCGTGTTTTTGGAGAGAAATTCCATCGCAAGATGAACACCCTTCAGCTCACGGCCTTCAATGTTCAGATCACGGCCTTTGGTCGCACCGCCGCACAATACTATTGCGTCAAATTCCTCCTTGAGCTGCGCTGCCGGAATATCCTTGCCGATCTCGGTATTGGTTATAAAGGTAACGCCTTCTGCCGTAAGCAGGTCAACCCTGCGCTGCACATACTTTTTATCCAGCTTCATATTCGGAATACCGTACATCAGGAGGCCACCAACCCGATCCGCTCTTTCGTAGACGGTTACGGTATGACCCGCTTTATTAAGTTGTGCTGCACATGCCAGTCCGGAAGGGCCTGAGCCTATTACTGCCACCTTCTTGCCTGTTCGAATAGTCGGAGGCTCGGGAACAACCCAGCCCTCTGCGTAGCCTTTATCGATAATCGACTTTTCAATGTTTTTAATGGTGACGGGTGATCCGCTCAAGCCCACGGTACAGGAGCCTTCACAGGGAGCCGGGCAAACACGACCGGTAAACTCAGGAAAATTGTTCGTTTTATGCAAACGCTCCAACGCTTCACGCCATTCACCTTGATAGACGAGATCATTCCATTCGGGGATCAGGTTGTTGACCGGGCAGCCTGCTGCCATACCACTAATCAAGGTGCCTGTGTGACAAAATGGGATTCCGCAATCCATACAGCGTGCACCTTGTTGTTGCAGCTTGTCTTCTGACAACGGAACACTAAATTCGTTCCAATGACTAATGCGCAGCAATGGTGATATCTCGCTTGGTGTTTGGCGCTCATATTCAATAAATCCGGTTGGTTTACCCATTCCCATACCTCCATACTGGATTGTGAAAGCGCTTTAAATATTAATATGATTAAGAGTTCATGTCATTTCAATAGAGAGGCCAAGAGCTGCCCACCATCTATACCCTTATCCGCACAGGTGCGTTAAAGGTACAGATCGTGGAACTGACTCCAAGCAAACTTTATTTGCAAATTACGACATGAACCCTATTAAGCTTACTATTGTAAAGGATTAATTACCGCCTACACGGGATACGTCCTTCATATTTTCTTCAAACGCCACTAGCATAGCTTCCTGTTGGCTTAAGCCGGACCGTTTGACGCGTTCAATCGCTTCAAACATCCGTTTGTAGTCCTTCGGAATGACCTTGACGAATTTCCATACGTATTCTTCCCAGTTTTTCAGGACACGTTCTGCCATCGAGCTTCCAGTAAAGGTTGCATGACGCTGAATCATATTGCGCAGCTCCTCGGCTTCGAACGTCTCTTCAACCTGCTCCAGGTAAACCATCTCCTGGTTACATTGGTCCTTGAAGGTGCCATGCTCATCAAGCACATAAGCCGTACCACCCGACATTCCTGCTGCGAAGTTACGTCCTGTTGGTCCCAATACGACTACACGTCCACCCGTCATGTACTCGCAGCCATGGTCTCCTACACCTTCAACGACTGCACGAACGCCAGAGTTCCGTACACAGAAGCGCTCCCCTGCCATACCGCGAATATAAGCATCACCATCGGTTGCTCCGTAAAAGGCAACATTCCCGATAATAATGTTCTCTTCCGCTGTAAAGCTCGATTGCTCGGATGGGAATACGATAACTTTACCGCCGGATAAGCCTTTGCCCACGTAGTCGTTAGCATCGCCTTCCAGCGAGAGCGTAATGCCCTTAGGTACAAAGGCACCAAAGCTTTGACCTGCAGAGCCGTTAAAATGAATGCGGATCGTATCGTTCGGTAATCCCTCACGTCCATAGCGGCGCGTTACCTCACTACCAAGAATGGTTCCGACAACACGGTTTACGTTATGAATCGGAAGGATCGCATGCACGTTCTTTTTCTCTTCCAGAGCAGGCTCACAAATGCTCAGCAGCTCTTTCATATCCAAAGAATTCTCAAGTCCATGATCCTGAGCCATAGAGCAGAAGCTGCCCACATCTTCGCCAACCTCCGGCTTGTGAAGAAGTGGTGCCAAGTCAACACCTTTGGCTTTCCAATGGTCGATGGCTTGCTTCGTTTCCAGATATTCCGTGTGACCCACCATTTCTTCAATGGTACGGAATCCAAGCTCAGCCATCAGCTCACGAGCATCCTGGGCAACAAAGTTCATGAAATTCACCACATGCTCAGGGTCCCCCGTGTACTTGGCACGAAGCCGCGGGTTCTGGGTTGCGACACCGACCGGACACGTATCCAGATGGCACACTCTCATCATGATACAACCAAGCGCAATCAAAGGTGTCGTTGCAAATCCAAACTCCTCGGCACCGAGCAGAGCAGCAACCACAACATCGCGGCCTGTCATCAGCTTACCGTCAGTTTCAACCACAATCCGACTTCTCAGGTTGTTCAGCATCAGCGTTTGATGCGTTTCGGCCAGACCAAGCTCCCATGGAAGTCCTGCGTGACGAATACTTGTTTGCGGTGAAGCACCCGTTCCTCCGTCATAACCGCTGATCAATACAACATCAGCTTTACCTTTGGCTACACCGGCAGCAATCGTGCCAACGCCTACCTCGGATACGAGCTTGACGCTGATTCTTGCACGCGGATTGGCATTTTTCAGGTCATGAATAAGCTCAGCCAAATCCTCAATCGAATAAATATCATGATGCGGCGGCGGCGAAATCAGACCTACGCCTGGTGTCACACCGCGAACCTCGGCCACCCATGGATAAACCTTCGTGCCCGGAAGCTGGCCACCTTCACCCGGCTTGGCGCCTTGTGCCATTTTGATCTGAATTTCATCCGCATTCACCAGGTAGTTGCTCGTTACGCCAAAACGGCCCGATGCAACCTGCTTGATCGAACTGCGGCGTGAATCGCCATTCTCGTCCGGTGTGAAGCGATCATAATGCTCTCCGCCTTCACCCGTGTTCGATCTGCCGCCGATGCGGTTCATCGCAATCGCCATATCCTCATGCGTCTCTTTGGAAATCGAACCATAGGACATCGCACCGGTTTTAAAACGCTTGAACAAGGATTCTACCGATTCAACTTCATCAATAGAAATCGGTTCACGGTGCGATTTGAACGAGAACAAAGCACGAAGCGACATAAACTTCTCATCTTGGCCTTGTACCAAACCTGCGAATTTTTTGTACATTTCATAATTGTTCGTTCTTACTGCCGCTTGCAGCGCATGAATCGTTTCCGGATTGTACAGATGCTCCTCGGCATTCTTACGCCATTGCAGCTCTCCGCCTGTATCCAGTCCACGGTCACGACCCTCCTGCTCGGAGTAAGCCCGTTCATGGCGTAGAATCGCTTCCTGGGCAATCGTATCAATCTGAATACCGCTTACTGGTGTATACGTCCATGTAAAATATTTATCAACCACGGATTGATCCAAGCCGACAGCTTCAAAAATTTGTGCACCGCGGTAGCTTTGAATGGTGGAAATCCCCATTTTGGCTAATACCTTAACGACACCTTTTGTTGAAGCCTTCACATAGTTGTACAATGCTTTTTCGATAGTGAGATCTTTCAATTTGTTCTGGCTGGACAAATCAATCAGAGTTTCCATCGCCAGATAAGGATTAATTGCGCTCACACCATAACCAAGCAGCAGAGCAAAATGATGCACCTCACGCGGTTCGCCGGATTCCAGCAGCAAGCCCACCTTGGTGCGCGTGCCTACGCGGATCAGGTGATGATGCAGACCCGATACAGCCAGCAAAGCAGGAATTGCCGCATTATTCGCATCCACGCCACGGTCGGATAAAATGATCAGGTTAGCTCCATCAGCAATAGCCTCGTCGGCAGCTGTATACAAAGCTTCCATGGCTTCTTCCAGCGCTTGTGTTCCGGAAGCTGGATTGAATAAGATCGGCAGCGTTACGGTTTTAAAACCATCACGCTTGATCTCGCGCAATTGAGCAAGCTCCGCATTGGTCAAAATCGGTGTAGCCAAACGGATCTGGCGACAGCTCTCCGGTTCTGGCTGAATCAGATTGCGTTCAGGACCTACCGTTGTACCTTGTGCCGTAATGATCTCCTCAAAGTTGGAATCGATCGGCGGGTTGGTTACCTGGGCAAACAGCTGTTTGAAGTAGCTGTACAGCAGCTGCGGTCTGTCGGAAAGAACGGCAAGCGGAGCATCATAGCCCATCGATCCAAGTGGATCAACACCTGTCTTGGCCATGGGCTCAATCACTTTACGAATGTTCTCAAAGGTATAACCAAACGCTTGCTGACGCTGCAGCACGGTAGCATGGTCCGTCTGAGGGACATCTTCGGCTTGTGGCAGCTCCTCCAATGAAATGAGGTGCTCATCCAGCCAAGCACGGTAAGGCTGCTCGGCAACAATACCGGCTTTAACCTCTTCATCCGGTATAATACGTCCGGCGACCGTATCGATCAACAGCATCTTGCCCGGCTGCAGACGTTCTTTGCTGGCAATCCGTTCGGGTGCAATGTTCAGTACCCCTACCTCGGAAGCAAGTACGATCAAATCATCTTTGGTTATATAATAGCGGCCTGGTCGCAAGCCGTTACGGTCCAGAACAGCACCGATCATGCGGCCATCCGTAAAGGAAATGGCTGCTGGCCCATCCCATGGCTCCATAAGGCAGCTATGGTATTCGTAAAAAGCTTTCTTCTCATCGCTCATCGTCGCATGCTTGGACCATGGCTCAGGAATCATCATCATTGCTGCATGTGGCAAGGAACGCCCGGAGAGCATCAAAAACTCCAGCGTGTTATCAAACATTTGGGAGTCGGAGCCATCTGTATCGATAATCGGCAGAATTTTTTTAAAATCATCACCGAACAGATCCGTATCGCACATCGCCTGGCGCGCATGCATCCAGTTCACGTTACCGCGAAGTGTGTTGATTTCGCCGTTATGGATCACATAGCGATAGGGATGGGCGCGTTCCCAACTCGGGAAGGTGTTCGTGCTGAAACGGGAATGGACAAGCGCAAGCGCCGTCTCAAACTTCGGATTTTTCAATTCAAGGTAATAATTGTCGACCTGTTCAGGTGTAAGCATACCTTTGTATACGATGGTACGATTGGACAAGCTTGCAAAATAAAAGACTTGCTCCTGATCAAGCTCACGAACCGCATTTTCCGTCAGCTTGCGAATGACAAAAAGCTTGCGCTCAAATGCCAGTTCCTGTGACGCCTCAACTGTCGATCCAATGAAAACCTGACGAACGAACGGCTCTGCTGATACGGCGGAAACGCCCAAGGACGAGTTGTCAGTAGGAACCGTTCTCCATCCGATCAGACGCTGGCCGGTTTCCTTGATTTGCGCCTCAAGCACCTGCTCACAGGCTGCACGCTGAGCTGCATCCTGAGGTAGAAATACCATGCCGACACCATATTGGCCCGGCTCCGGTAATTCAATATGTTCAAGAGCAAGCTCCGCTTTAAAAAAGCTATGTGGAATTTGCAGCAAAATACCTGCTCCATCCCCCGTATTGCTTTCACTTCCCTGGCCACCGCGGTGATCCAGATTACAAAGCACGTTCAACGCCTGACCCACAATTTCATGGGATGGCTTCCCTTTAATATTAGCTACAAAACCGATGCCGCACGCATCATGCTCAAACTGTGGATCATAAAGGCCTTGTTTAACTGGTAATCCTTTTCTGCTCATGTTGTACAACCTTTCTTCCTGTAAGATTAACTTCCATGCTTGCAAAATCATGCCGATTCTACGAACGTTATAAATGATAATATGTTTTATATTAACACCTGAGACCTAACATATCAATTTAAAAAATATCATTTTTTCGATAAAAAGCTATCTTTTTTCGCAACGATTTCACTTAATATTCGGTTTTTGCTGCGCTTAAACCGCTAAAAGCTAACATGGGACCCTCTAAAAGCTAGATAAAATGCTTAAAACCGCGATCAAGCGAGTAAAAAATTCCCTTTCATAAATTATGCATCAAACCGCTTCTTTTTTTCTCTGCAAACACCTATTAAATTCCAAATGATTGACGAAAGCTCCCATGAAGGCATGGACCTATACATTTATAGGGCATCCTGTGCTATGATTATGGACATATTTCAGCGGAGAGGACTGTCTATCTCAAGTGGCCAAACTTTATTTTCGATACGGCACCATGAACAGCGGCAAATCTATAGAAGTACTAAGAACCGTCCATAACTATGAAGAACAGGGCAAGAAGGTGCTGCTCTTCACACCTTCGGTCGATGATCGCCATGGGGTCGGCACGGTAACGTCAAGAATCGGAATGCAAAAAAAGGCGATTATCATTGATGATCGCATTAATATGGTGGAGCTGGCCTCCCAGGAAAAGCCAAACTGTATTTTGTTGGATGAGGCACAGTTTTTAACAAAGGCTCAGGTCCAGCAATTGGCGGACATTGTGGATACGCTGGACATCCCTGTTATTGCCTACGGCCTGCGTGCCGACTTTATGGGTGTGTTGTTCGAAGGCAGCTATCATCTGCTGGCCATCGCCGATAAAATTGAGGAAATCAAAACCGTCTGCTGGTTTTGCGATAAAAAAGCGATTATGAATATGCGCTGCAAGGATGGGGTTGCCCTGTTCGAAGGAGAACAGATTCAAATTGGCGGTAATGAAAGCTACTTGCCAGTGTGCCGTAAATGCTATGCATCAAAACGTAAGGCAGCTCATAAGCTGTAGCAGGGATGTCCACACAAGGGGATGAGGCAGTCGGAGCGTTCGACCTGCCTGGTCCTCTTTTTTGAACAAAAAAACCGGTCTACAGGCGCCTGCATGAGCAGAGCTTATCTGTTGACCAGTTCCTTGACCTTTTTTAAGGAAAAACCTGTTTGATGAACCACGTCCATCATATTGGCATACGGATTTTGACTCAGAAAGTTTTTTACTGTGTGTGTATCCTCGATAAATTGCTTGAAGCATTCCAGACATAACGCATCTGCCTGTTGGAGCTGCAGCTTCCCACAGCTGCTGCAATTGGATAGAATCATCACATCTCACATCCTATGTCAGCTTAATCAACCCTAAACAGCTTCCTTGTAATCGAATAATCATCAATCATTACCCTGTTATTCGACATAAGAAACAAAAACTGTTGTAGTCTCTTTGAACATAAACTTATAATAGACCATTTCGGTGATCAAGCTGATTTTATAGGGGTAAT
Organism: Paenibacillus periandrae; assembly: GCF_022458865.1. Taxonomy (GTDB): domain Bacteria; phylum Bacillota; class Bacilli; order Paenibacillales; family NBRC-103111; genus Paenibacillus_S; species Paenibacillus_S periandrae. Next base: position 35,884 of record NZ_JAJNMU010000033.1, read on the forward strand.
AATGAAATAAATTGTTAAATATTGCTTTTATTTGCCTCGTATTCGACAGATTCAGCCAAGAAGTCGATCACATGCACGGCTTTTCTATGCTGGCCTTGCTCGGAACGCAGAATTCCCCACTGCATTTGCAGTAAGCAGCCCGGATTGGCGGTAACAATCGTTTGAGCCTGGGTTTGATCGACCAGCTCCATTTTATGATCAAGCACCTGTGTCGACATTTGCGGCTGTGTGAGATTATAAATGCCCGCTGATCCACAGCACGTATCTGCACCCTGAAGCTCGTTAAGCTGTACACCAGGAATCGACTTCAATAAGTCACGCGGCTGCCGATTGACCCGCATCACATTCCGCAGGTGACAGGAGTCCTGATACGTAACCAGCTTCACGGGAGCATCAGGTGCAGTCGGCTTCAATACCAGTGGTCGGCCATAGTCGATCAACAGCTCTGATACATCCTTCAATCGGTCCACAAAATCCTTGGCTGCAGGAACAAGTGACGCCTCCCCATGCAGCAGATGGTCATATTCCTTCAAGCTGGCACCACAGCCTCCCGCATTGCTGGCGATATAGTCTACCTGGGCATGAGCAAATACATCAATATTGGTGCGGGCAAGACGACGGGCGCTCTCCGCTTCTCCGGCATGGGCATGCAATGCACCGCAGCAGGTTTGGGCCTCAGGAATCGCAACCTCGAAGCCCGCTTCGCAAAGCAGCTTGACGGTATTAATATTCGTAGAAGTGAACAATACGTCCATGATACAGCCGCGGAACATGCCGACGCGAGCTCGCTTGTCACCAACCTGCGGAATGACCAGAATCCGCTGGCCATTGGCTGCAGTTTCCCAGGCTGCCGGAAGTCCCAGCTTCTCCCACGCTGCAATAACACCATCGGAGGAAGCCGGCGGCAGGATCTGCTCCATCTCCCGCATATGCCGGGGGAACAGCTTCATCACACCGCTTTTTTGCGTTAGGGTCTGCATACCGGAACGCTGGTACAGCTTAAGCAATCCGCCCACCATCCGCATGCGGCCATGATTCGGAAACAATCGCTCCATGAATAAGGTACGAACCGCTTTGACATGCCAAGGGAACTCGGTTTCCGCAGCTATCGATTCTCTGGCCTGCTCAATCAATTGGCCATATTTCACATCGGATGGACAGGCCGGCTCGCAAGCACGACAGCCGAGGCATAGATCCATCTGCTCCTTGAACTGCTGACCAGGCTCCATGAACCCATCGGCGACCGCCTTCATCAATGCGATTCTCCCCCGGGGCGAGGCCGCTTCAAGTCCGGTTTCATTAAAGGTCGGACAGGCAGTCTGACAGAAGCCGCAGCGCATACAATTCGTCAGCTGATCATAATCCAGGGTGGCAATCAATTTATCCTTGAGCGCTTGTTGTGTAGTTTCCACCTTTTACCCCTCCCTATGGTTCATTTGACCATTATGCTCGTTATGGATTGGATCGACGGCCTGCTTGGTCTCTGAGTGGGGCTCATGTGGCGCTGCATCGTCTGCTTCATTCTTATATACAATCCGCTTACGCGTCTCGGCGAACAGCTTGCCGGGGTTGAGGATATTGTCCGGATCAAATGCCGCCTTCAGGCGTTTCATAATATCAACACCGGAAGCACCTACCTTCCATTCCAAAAAGGGTGCCTTGACCATACCAACACCATGCTCACCAGTAATCGTCCCGCCCATACCGATAGCCGCTTCAAAAATTTCCTCAAAGGCAAGCTCGACCCTGTGAAGCTCCTCCTCGTCTCGTGCGTCCGTCATCGCCGTCGGATGCAAATTGCCATCGCCTGCGTGCCCGAAGGTACAAATTTGAACATTATGCTTGCTGGCGATCCGCTGTATTTCCAGCACCATATCGGCAAGCCTTGAACGCGGTACGGTCGCATCCTCGAGAATTGTTGTCGGACGCAAGCGGGACAACGCGGCAAGCGCCGTCCTGCGGGCCTCCATAACCTTAGCACCTTCCTCAGGAGTAGCTGCAACCTTAACCTGGATCGCTCCCTGCTGCTTGCAAATGTCGGCGATTTTTAGCAAATCGCGCTCGACCATGGCTTCGTCCCCATCCTGCTCAATGGCCAGAATCGCTTCGGCATCCACCGGCAAGCCGATCTTGGAAAAGTCTTCAACGACGCGAATTGTCGCTTTATCCATAAATTCCAGTGTACAGGGTGTAATCCGGCTGGCAACAATCTGTGATACGGTTCGGGCTGCCGATTGAAGATCACTGAAGATTGCAATCATGGAACGTCGGAAGTTCGGCCGCGGAACAAGCTTCACGGTAGCCTCGGTCAAGATGGCCAGCGTACCACCAGAGCCAACTAGCAGCCTCGTCAGATCGTAGCCCGCCACATCCTTGACCAGCTTGCCACCCGTACGTAAAATCTCGCCATTGGCCAGCACAGCCTCCAGACCGATTACATAATCCTTGGTCGTTCCATATTTCAGTCCGCGCAAGCCCCCTGCTCCCAGCGCAATATTGCCGCCCATCGTGCAAATAATCATGCTGCTCGGGTCTGGTGGATAAAATAAGCCCGTTTCTTCGACCGCCAAATGGAATTTTTTCGTATTCAAGCCGGTTTGGAAGGTAGCGGTCAAATTGTTCTGATCGATCTCAATCAGCTTGTTCATCCGCGTCATTACTATCACAAGGCCTCCCTGCATCGGAACGGTGCCTGCACACAGATTGCTGCCTGCACCACGTCCAATCACGGGAATCCGATTGGCGGCGCATATCTTCATCACAGCCGATACCTCTGCAGTTGAAGCCGGAAATACGACGCCATCGGGCATCGCCTGGTAAAGCGGGGTTGCATCGTAGCTGTAGGAAACGAGCGTTTCATTATCGTATTTGTACCAGCCTGGGCCTACAGCAGCCTTCAGCTCTTCATGTACGGATGGTGATATCATCGATATAAAGCCTCCCCGTTGCATATTGAATCGTTCTGATTTACAATCATAAATAGTTAGTGATAATTAGTCAGGTCATCTGATGACTTTAATTATAAGAGGTTGCTTTTACCTGTGTCAATATCGAATTAACCTATGAATGAGAGGATCGATTCTATGCTGATTCCAAAAGCTTCTGCTGTAGTCTCAGAAGCTCTACGCGAGCAAATGATGAAGGGTGATTGGCCCGTTGGCTCACGGCTTCCTTCCGTTGAAAAGCTGGCTGAGCTCTTTCAGGTTGGCCGCTCTACGATCCGCGAGGCATTGGCTTCGCTGAAAGCCCAAGGCTGGGTGGACGTACGCCACGGCGGAGGTACCTTCGTGCTCAAAGATAAAGAGCCTGCCCTTGGAATTTGGCAGGCTCCTGAAATTCAGGATATCAAACAGCTCAAAGCCTGGCTTGAGCTGCGTTATATACTTGAAACGGAAAGCGCAAGCCTGGCAGCCAGGCGCCGCTCAGCTGAGCAGCTCGTCCAGCTCAAACAAATCATCCTTGAGATGATGACGCTCCAAGAGGAAAGCCAGCTCGATCAAGCTGACATCCGCTTTCATGTTGCAATTGCTCAAGCCTCAGGAAATCCGCTGCTTGCGGGAACGCTGGAATCCTTGTTTTCCTCCATGGGACCCATTATGCGTGAAAGCCGACGTCTCTGGCTGTTCGCCGAGCAGAGCGAAGCGTCCAGACTATCCGACGAGCATTTTCATCTGGTTGAAGCGATAGAACAAGGCTCTGCCACACTCGCCAAAAACCGTATGGCCTCCCATCTGCGCAAAGTTGAGCAAACGCTCAGCGGCTTAACACCAGCTGAATGAAAGCCACAACACTAGACTGTAACTCGGCTCCGCTCCAGCTCCTGCCTTGCCAGAACTAAAGAACCACTCAAACCGGCATTGTCCCCCAAAGCGGGCGGTACAATATATTCGCCGATTTTCTCAGGTGTCAACTCTTCCTTCTGGACATAGCCGTTCAATATGCTAATAACATGACGGTGGATTAACGGAAATAATTGCTTTTGCTTCATAACACCGCCGCCAAGGATGATTTTCTTAGGAGAAAGAATATAAATGAAGTTCGTTACAGCCTGCGCTAAATAATAAGCTTCGAATTCCCATACTTGCTGGTTCTCCACCAGATCAATCCCTTTGCGGCCCCAACGCTTCTCGATGGCAGGTCCTGCAGCCATACCTTCCAGACAATCACTATGGTAGGGACAAGATCCTGCAAACGTATCCTCCGGATGACGTTTTACCAGAATGTGTCCCATCTCCGGATGAATTAGGCCATGCAGCAGCTTGCCCTCTACCACGGCTCCTGCGCCGATTCCGGTACCAATGGTCACATATACGCAGCTGTCCAGACCTTTGGCTGCTCCCCACTCCGCTTCCCCAAGCGCTGCGGCATTCACATCAGTGTCGAACCCCATCGGTACATGAATATGCTTGCGAAGCTCACTCAGGATCGGATACTGACTCCAATATGGCTTTGGTGTGGTTGTAACGCTGCCGTAGGTAGCACTTTCTTTGTTCAGATCAATCGGACCAAATGATCCGATTCCTATCGCTTCAACCTGCTTGTCTGCATAATAACGAATCACTTGACCCAAGGTCTCTTCCGGTGTGGTTGTCGGAAAGCTGATCCGATCCATGATTTCACCGTGCTCGTTGCCAAACCCGCAAACAAATTTAGTGCCTCCTGCTTCTATTGCTCCCAAAATCATAATCGTAGGTCTCCTTCATCAATAGCGATTGAATTAATTCTTAATATACAATAACACCTTTGTTCACATTCATTTTAAGATAATCGCCCATCACCTGTGGAATATCTGCAAGCTTGAATTTGTGGCTGATTAACGGCTCTATGCTCACGATTCCCTGTTCAATAAGGGCAATGGCTTCCTCGTGCGTGTGCGGATTAATAAATGAACCTAATACACGCAGCTCCTTGGCAAAAATCGCGAACGGCGACACCTTGATTTGAGTAGCAGGTGAAGCAACGCCAAACAGCAGCACCTGACCGCCTTTTCCCGCAGCCTCAAAAGCCAGCTCCATCGATTCCGGACGTCCTACACATTCAATGACGACATCAGCCTGGCTCTTCAACTGCTCTACAACGTCCGCTGTCGGGCTTACGACCTCATCCGCTCCTAACGCGAGCAGCGCGGCATGCTTCTCAGCTGCTGGGTCACTGACGATGATTCGGGCTGCTCCCTGCTTCTTGACCAACTGTAGAAACAGCTGACCGATAAATCCGCCACCGATCAAGAGCACGGTATGAATCGGACGAATGTCGAGCTTCTTAAAACCATGAAGCACACAACCGAGAGGCTCAACCATAGCTCCTTCCACAAAGCTCATTGAATCGGGAAGCAGGTAGCAATTGGCTGCAGGCGCTACACAATATTCACCCATCCCACCATCTCGCGTGACCCCAACAGCCTGAAGACGGTCACACAGGTTCAGCTGACCATTGCGGCAATATCGGCAGCTGCCGCAGTAAATATTCGGATCAACTGATACCCGATCCCCCACTTTAAGCTGGGTGACACCTTCCCCGCATTCCGTAACTTCACCAGCAAGCTCATGTCCCAGCACGATTGGAGGTGTAACGGCTGCCGAACCCGGATTTCCATGATAAATATGCTGGTCCGTGCCGCAAATGCCACAGCCCTGAACACGAATTCTGACCTCTCCGGGCATAAGCTTGGCAGGCTCCCATGCCACTACTTCAATTTGATGCTTGCCTTGCAATACCGCTGCCTGCATGTCACTATCTCTCCTTTAATTTATACTTCTCAAATCTTAACAAAAAAACAACAGCCCCACAATACAAAGCAAGTCACATTGACTGCATAGTATGGCGAGGCTGATTATTCAACGCTTTTAAGGTGTGATATTCAGGTGCGGCCGTCCTCCGATATCGGTGCTTTCTTTTGAAGCATAGGAAACATTCCCGTTGGAATTCACAGGTGATGTACTATAAACCCGAATTGAAAGCTTTTTGCCGCTCGTCATAGCCGCTTGCACCTGAGAGGTCACATTAATCGTGATCGGTGTCCCGCTAGTAATGGTATACGTACCAAGAACTGTGCTGGAGGCTGGCTTGGTGTTCCATGTAATGCCCCCTTCTGTCCAGGTGTTGTCGCTAACCAAGGCCACCTCGTTCTGGATGCCGGTTGAGGCCGTAACTGTAGGAGTGAGTGTAATCGATGCCGCCGATACGGTTCCGCTATAGCTGCCAAAATCAAATTTAAAATATCCGTCACGCTTATAGCTGGTCAAATCATTTTTGGTATCTATGGTAACTGCAGTAGTTCCCGCCTGATTGGTTCCTGCATAGGTTCCATCACGAACCGTGGCATCATCCACTGCAGTCCATACATTCGGAAGGGTCACGCCAGCTCCATTGTAAGCACCCCGATTAGGGGCAGTCGAAGCAGACACGGTGTTCCCCCAGTAGTCCTTGCCACCATTGTTGCTTATAAGCAGACCCGACCCCATAGCAGGTGAACCCGATCCCAGCTTATAGCCATCAACCGAGCTGAGGCCTGTGCCTCCGCTGCCTGCGCCCGCCAAGAGAGGATCGGTGGTAAGCTTGTGAGCATCGGCAGGTTCACTCGCAGGATGATTGCCGTAAAAAAGGTTATAATCATAAACATCATTGGCTTTTACCGTATACCCGCCACTGCCCAAATTATATACGATGTTGTTTTTGAAATAGATTGGATTGCTGCCGCTTAATCCAGTCATAATACTCGTGCCCAATCCTGAGCGAATATAAAAGGTGTTGTTATAAATGTTCGCGTTCAACGGTGTGTAGCCGCTGTTAAACTGAAAAATTCGTGCGCGGTCATTTTGGCTTATATTATAGCGAACGACTATATTATCGTTGCGGATCGATCCGTTACCCATGACCAGGAGAAACCCGCCTTCATTGTCATGGCTGTAATTGTATTGGACTGTGCATCCAGTTAGATTATAGTCGCAATCGAAGCCTTGGCCGTCATTCGTTGTTTTCGTATTATAGGCTTCATTAAATTGCATCACCGGATTGGTGCTGTTAATAGCCCATATCGCAACATTATAATGGGTGTCCCGCGCATGTGCGGTGTTCACGACATTATATTGGATCAGGCCGTTAATGGATGCACGCATCACAATGCCGTCCCCGCCAATATCATTCAGTGTATTATTGCTGATGACGAGATTGGTATAAGGCTCGAAATTTCCGCTGCCGTCATTGTTGCCCCATGAGCTGCCATTGCTTATACCGGTACGGTCAGCCCTTTCCACCGTATTGCCGTCGATCAGCACATCGTTCCATTTCGTGCGCACAGCAGTCCCTGACACCGTAACAAAGATACCTCCGGTAACCTTGAGCTCATCTGTATTGGTACCCTTAATATCGTGAATGTACAGGTTTTTGATATAAAAATGATTATAGGTTCCAACATCGTGCGCTTCGACCTTAACCCCGTATCGGTCCCCTTCCGCTGCTGCAGTATTGGTTACCTCCAGATTGTTAATTTCCCAATATTGCTGGTTGTAGAAGTAGACGGTCGCCCCTGTCAAACCATTCCCGTTAAAAATCGGCTTATTCCCCGTACCGTACTTGTCTATGATAATCGGAGAGCCAGCAGAACCAGACCCCAGCGGATGCAATTGCCCGGACCATGTGGAGCCTGACTTAAAAAGAATTTTATCACCCGGCTGAAAGGTTGTGCCGTTGACTTGGGTCAAAGTTTTCCAGGGTGCCCCCATGCTTAGTCCATTGTTGCTGTCATTGCCGCCAGCAGAATCTACATAATAGGTTGTATTGTTGGCATAGGTGGTAGTCGTCCAGGCGGGTATGGACACAACAAAGGCCAACATGAGTAAGAACATCAAGCCGAGCGACCCACAGAGACGAATTGCCTTGGTTAACTTCATTAATCATTCTCCTCGTCAATTAAAATATAAGCGCTTACAACAATCATCTGCTGCAACAACTTCTCTTATTGCATCTGGATTTGCTCATAAATTGATTCCATCACCACCACCTTTGCTGCCTCTAGCTCCTGCTTCACTTTAGCATCGTAATTGGCGTCAATCAGACGCTGCTTTACACTATCCTTGACCTCACTGTACAGCATGTAACTACCAGCTTTTCGTTCTCCGGGCTGCTGATAAAGCTTGCCCTTCAGCTGCTCATAAAGATTGATCAGCTCTTGTTCAGATACGGCCTCTTCTCGCTCACTCATAACAGCCTTTAATTGGATGACCATCGTTGATTGCACGTAAGTATAGTAACCCCATTCCTCGTATTGCCGTGGACCATAAATCACACGATTGTTAGCTACAGCCTCCTGTCTCCTTTGGTTCTCCTTTGCCCATTTATCAAGAAACGAAGAATAGCTGGTATCCTCCAGCAGCCCGAATTGCTGTGCCAACAACTGCTGCACCTTTACCTGTTTAATTTGCTCCATGGCCAGCTGCTTGGCCTTTATGATAGGTACCTCCCCCTGAAAGCTCGTAGTCCAAAATGTAGAAGAGTCGTCTGCATCGAATTTTTGTTTAAAATAACTGGTAACCTGGGCCTTTACCTGGGACAAAAACAGATTGAATTCACGTTCCTCTATGACTGCTCCATTGATATAAGCAACCGTTGGGCTAGATAAATTAGATGAATGGCCTGAATTTCCAAGCTCCGTGTGGTGCCAGGAGATATAGCCAGTGCAAGCAATTGCCGATACAAGGATAGCAATTGCACAAATCAAAATTCTGCCACCTGCTGGTCTCATGAGCTCCCTCCTATAGTTGTTGGCACAGAACCAAAAGACTGCCCCATCGGTAGTTGATCTACGATTGTGACAGCCCCTGGTTGGACAATGAATTTATTTGATGACATCTGTATATTGCTTCTCGATTTCGTTGGCACCCGCTGCCCTTGCTTTTTTCACATATTCATCAAAGGAATCGATCGGCTGATCACCTGTAATGATCTTGATATAGTTTTCGGTGGTCAGCTTCTGCATATCGGCCGTGTATTTCCCTGAGGCTTCTACGCTTGGCAGGTAAGAAGGTGGCGTACCTGTGCCCTTTACTTTGTCGGCAAGCTCATATTTGGCTTTGAAGATATCCTTAACAACCAGAGGGTTGTTCGTGTACATGCCGAAGGTACTAACGCCGCGTTGGGCCGTTTCAGTCGGATTCTTCAGCTTGGAGGCAATGGAGCCATCCTTGTTAACCGTATAATCCTTATCCTTGACTCCATAATTGACCAGCATATAGTAGTCTTTGTCGGTCACCAGCGTATCAAGCATTTTCAGAATCGTATCCAGCTTTTTCGGATCTTTGGCTGCATTTTTGGTAATTACCAGCGTTTCGTTGTTATAACCCCAAATATTGGCCCCAAATGCTTTTCCGTCCGGCCCCTTGACCGCTTTGCCAAGCGCCCACGTTTCCCCATATTTGGCATCCGGTTTGACTTTCATAAATTCCTGATAGACGGGTCCACCCAGGTCTCCTTCCGTAAGAGGTGGCGTCCAGTGGTAGTACATCACATTGCCTGTTACGCCAATCCGGTTGTTAATAAAAGCATGAGAGGTTGCCCAATAGCCGCCTTTATTCTCGCCCGTGACGAATTCAGGATCGATCACACCGTCCTTATACCATTTGGCCAGCAGCTTCAAGCCTTCCTTCATCTCCGGCTGAATGGCATCCATCAGCACTTTGTTATCCTTGACGGTATACCAAAGAGCCGAATAAGGTGTGGTCCCTTTGATCACATCTGTAGGGATTGGGCCGAAGGCACCTAAAACGGTTTGCATCGCAGTGCTTGAAAGACCGTAGGTGTCCTTTTTGCCATTTTTATCCGGGTCATTGTTCGTGAACTTGTAAATCGCATCCTCAAACTCGGCCAGTGTTTCCGGCACTTTGGTAATGCCTACGTTGTTCAGCCAATCCATTCGCCATACAAGACTGGTCGGATAAGTGCCATCCAGCTGGAATGCCGATAAGCCGTAGTTTTTGCCTTTATACATACTGGAGCGGAAGGCTGAGCCTGAAGTATCGTTATCCAATATCAGCTTGTAATAATTCGGTGCCTTCTGTTTGATCATATCAACCGGTAGCTCTGCCGCTACTCCGCTATCTACCAGTTTGGAAAGCTCAAAGCCCTTCAGTCTGAGAATGTCCGGTATTTCGCCAGAGGCCATTCGCACATTGAACACTTCACTATATTTCTGGGAATCCGCAGTCCATACATTAAGCTTGGCATTAAACCGTTTGGAGATTTCTTGCAGCACTTCCGAATTGGGATCGGGAGCTACGTCATTGATGTTATAGCCTGCCCATTCGATCGTGACAGGTGCCTCATTCTTCGGCTGTGCCGTCGCTCCTTTATCTGCAGCCGCAGGGGGGGCTGCTGCTGGAGACGCTGCCGGGGCTGATGTGCTGCCACCACTGCTGCATGCAGCCATCGTTCCTGCTAACAAGGCAGCGCTCACCCAACTGCCTACATGACGAACTATTTTTGGATTCATTTAAGACCCTCCTATAATGGATATGATAAGCCGTCCAGATATAAAAGTTATCTACTTCTACAGGAACGGGGTTAACCTTTTAATGAGCCGATCATAACGCCCTTAACGAAATACTTTTGCAGGAACGGGTACACGACCAGCAAGGGCAGCAGAGATACCATGAGCGCAGCCATTTTCATTGTGTCGGTGTTGGCATAGATCGTATTGGCAGCCTCAACCGCCTGCGGCTCGGAGCCCTCGAATAAAATCTTGCGCAGCACGAGCTGCAGCACGGCCTTATTGGAATCCTTAAGATAAATCATCGCATTAAACCATTCGTTCCAGTGGTAGACCATTGTCCATAAGCCGACTGTGGCAAGAATCGGAATCGAAATCGGCAGGATGATCCGCGTCAAAATGATGAACTCGTTGGCACCGTCAATTCTGGCTGATTCCTGAATTTCCTCAGGGAGCGACATAAAGTAGTTGCGGATGATCAGCATCGTAAACGTGTTGATCGCTACAGGCAATACCAGCGCCCAGATGCTGTTGTACAGCCCAATGCCTTTGACAATCAAATAAGTCGGGATTAATCCTCCACTAAAAAACATCGTGAATACCATGAAGATCGTCCAGAACTTGCGATGCACCAGAGTTTTCTTCGATAAAGGATAGGCCGCCAGGATCATCAAGGTCATGGATATGATAATCCCAATGATCACCCGCAGGATCGTATTCATATATCCCGTCCAGATTTGCTGATAGGCGAGTACCTTGCGGTAGCCATCAAAGTCAAATTCCAACGGAATTAAATGAACCCCATAGCTGCTGACCACATGCGGCGGACTCATTGAAACTGTTACCACCTGCATGAAGGGGATGATCGTCATTATACTGAGCAGGATCAACGTGACATACACAATCGTATCCACGATAAAATCTTCAACTGTTCGTTTTCTTTTCTTACGCACTGTGTCCATTACTTCCGTCACCTACCATAGAGAATAGTCGTTGGTTTTCTTGGCTACATAATTCGTTAGCAATATTAACAGGAAGGCGATGATGTTTTTAAATAGTCCCACAGTCGTCGCAAAGCTGTAATCGCCCTTAACCAAACCAATCTGATACGTATACGTCGATATGACGTCCCCAACCGAAAGAACCGAAGCGTTCAACAAATTGTATACCTGGTCAAAATCATCATTGATGATACCGCCGACCGCAAAAATAAACATGATCGTAACCACAGGCATGATCGATGGCATCGTAATATTCCAGATTTTCCGCAGCCTGCCCGCCCCATCCATATCAGCTGCATCGTACAGCTCCGGATCGACACTTGTAATAGCAGCCAAATAGATGATCGTGGACCAGCCGACCTCCTTCCAAATCGAGGAGAGCACGAGAATAGTTCGAAACCAGGCTTCGCTCGTCACGAAAAAAATCGATTTGTAGCCGAGTGACATGATGATCGCATTGATCAACCCTCGGGTCGGGGAGAGGAATTCAATGACAATGCCGCCGAGAATAACCCACGAAATGAAGTGCGGCAGGTAGGTGATCGTCTGCACCGCTTTCTTGAACACAGCAATCCGTACCTCATTCAAAATCAAACACAGGATGATCGGTGCGGGGAATCCAAAAATCAATTTATAAGTGCTGATGATGAGCGTATTCTTCAGTACAGGCAGGAAATACAGCCCTGTGAACAGCTCCCTGAAATGATCCAGCCCGACCCATTCGCTTTCCGCAACCCCCTTGAGCGGGTAATAATTTTGAAAAGCGATCACGATTCCATATAAGGGTGCATAGTGGAAAATAAGGTAATATGCGATGACCGGAATCAGCATAAAGAAAAAATATTTTTGTTTCCAATACAGCTTGATGAAGCCTTCTCTCTTCGCCTGACGCTGCAAGCGATTGTTCAGTTCTGCTGCGGGAGCGACCGAATTGCTCTCCATGCCCATTCCTCCTGTTCCAATCTGTTGTCTGTGCCTGATGCCTTTATCGTACGTTCTGGGGTCTGCCATCGACAAGCGTCAATAACTTTACACCGGTGCTGTTTTTTTTACGTCTTTGATTGCAAGAGCGCATTGTTCCCTGCTCCAGTCGTGCAGCTGTCAATTTTTTTACCTGTGCTGCTATTTTTACTTTTCACTCGCTCCCTACCTCCAGCGCCTGATATTCCTGGTTTCTTAGCTGAAACAACAAAAAGCCGCGGCGACTTGCTCACCACAGCTTTATAGTGATTGTTCTAAAAGATTAACCACTCAGGCTATCCCGGTAGCTTTTGGGTGTAAAACCAAACTTTTCTTTGAATAGCTTGGCAAAATATCTCGGGCTCGTATAACCAAGCTTCTCGGCAATGTCTTTGATCGATAAATCCGATTCCCTGAGCAGACTTTCCGCATGCTTCATCTTGATCCCAGCCAAGTGCTCCGAAAAATTCGACCCCATTACGGATTTATAAATCCGGCTCACATAGCTGGAATTCATATGTATGCCCTCGCTTAAGGAGGAAAGCGATATTTCATTGTAAATATTTTGTTCGATATAGGCCATAATCTGCCGTTCCAGCGCAGTTCCGGGATCATTATTGACATCCGTTGTGTGATAGTCCATGATTTGCACCGCTACTTCAGACAGCCAATCCGTTAAGCTTGCGACATTATCCAATTTTCTGCCATAATCCCGGATGTCGTAGCCGAGAAAACGCTCCAGATCAATGTCCATGGCGATCGCCGTTGTGCGTATAACCGAAATAGCATCAAACACCGTGTTGCGGCAAAAGTCAATATGATACCTGCCGGAGATGAGTCCCTTCAGCAAAATATCGAGAATGGAACCAACCATTTCTTTATTCCGGCTGCGAACCGCTGCAGACAGCTGCTCCATAATCTGCAAGCCACTGCCGTATTCCTTGCGGCTGGTTATTGCCAGCTCTTCATATACGATTAATGATTGGTCAGGCATAATGAAGGCATAATTCAAGCAATCGCAGGCTTCCGCATAGGACCGGGCAATATTGGCATAACTATGCTCATATTCCTGACCGAAGCCAAGCACAAACTTCCCTTTGATCTGAGCACCGATACTGCTGCAAATCTCCTCCTTATCGATAGCTTTGGAGTAATTCAGCATGGCCACTATGTTGCCCGCATTATCAATGGTTGAGCAGAGCCAGTAATCCTCCTGAGCCTCGAAATTGTGCAGCATACTATAAGGAACAATCATTTCATTCCCAAGACCTGTTCCCTCCACATCGAAAATCTTTAAGGCCATGCAGGCTGTTTTGTTATGACAGAACTGGATGTCTAGCATCTGCTCCATGTGTTCGACCTGTGGATCATTCTGATCCATATCCCCCTGCAGGAGCCTCATAATAAATTTATCACGGATAATGGGCTTGTTAGCTTCCATTTGATGATGCAAATCATGTATGGTTTTGGACACACGATCGATTACATTGTGAAGTAGCGTGTATTCGCTTTTCGTCCCTTTCTCCAGCTGGCCTTCAGCATTTCCCAGATTGAGAATGGTCTGAATGACTCTGCGCAGTGGTTTATTCGCCCGATGCGTTATGTAGACAGACAGCAGCAGGCTTACCGTGAGCAGAATGATCGTAGTAATAATTAAATAATGAGTCAGCTGCTTTGACTTCTGATATAGCTTATCAATCGAAATAACGGAAACATATTTCCAATTATTGTATTTGGATTTTGAATAGGATACAACGCTTTGGACGCCTTCAACTGAAGACTCGAAGGTACCATCGTCCGTTTGCAGCAGAGTTTGAATATAATCCTTTTGATTGAAATTATGGCCGATCCACTGCTTATCGCTATGAACGAGCACATTGCCTGCTTCATCGAGAATAAATAAAACTTCACCGTCTGTAGGTGAGGATTGAATCAAATTATGGATCGCACTTTCTTTAATATTAATGGCAACGACTGCTTGTCTATTGGAAATATTATCGATTAACGGGATATTGGACAAATATGTAATAACCGGCATATTCAAGGGCATCGATATTCGTGGAGCCAACCAACGATTGGGCGTTTCCTGGTTCCTTAATACGTCGATCCATGCATCATCCAGACTTTTTCTGGAGCTTGCGGAATCCAGGTAGGAGTTGTACTTATCATTAATATATACATTTCCTGCTGTATACCAGACTTCAACGGACTGCAGGAAGTTCAGCTTATACGGGATATCCGTCAAATAGTTGCTGACCTCGGCAATCTTAAAGCCATTGCCACTAATATCGTGTGTAAGCGGGTAGGCTAGAATTTCATTGCTTGGTATATCGGAGAAATAAATATTGACCAATCTGATGACGCGATCGAGAATGGTTTCATCCACTGCGTACTTGAGCTTGTTGACATCTTGCGTGCTTTGTCTCATGATCTCCTCATTATAAGCCGTTGAAAAGTAATGAATATACAGCACCTGGGGAACCAAGGAAATAATGATCACGAGCAAGATGTTGAAGATGAGGATCCGTGAATAAACTGTATTTATCTTGGCTCGTATATTAAACACGGAACACCCCCTTAGGTTATTACCTGCTAATCCGTACAAACACATACGTCTATAGGCAGCAGAAAAGACTTAACATTATCGCATTTAAAGCGTTTACATGAAGTGGAATCATGAATACTTCCAATATATCACAAAACCGATATCCCTACATGGGCCGATAAAGAAAACCGCCTTTAATGACGGCTCCTCCTTGCGTTCCCTTAATAGTTTAACAGCGTTAAAAGTTAATAGCGTTCAATAACCGGATATCGATAGCTTATTTCATCAGCTTGCCCATAGTTTTCAACAGCTCATCAATGACATCCGTATCTCCCTGCTCCAGCCGCTCGACCAGACAGCTTTTCATATGGCCCTCCAGCAAAATTTTGCCGACGCCATTAAGTGCGGATTGAATCGCTGCGATCTGGTTGAGCACATCATCACAATAAGTGTCGCGCTCAATCATTCCCTTAACGCCACGAATCTGGCCCTCAATCCGGTTCAGCCTCGTTGTCAGACTGCTCTTGACCTGATCGGAATGGTGACTTTGACGTGTCCCATGGATTGTACAGCCAACTGCTTCTGATTCTGTATCGCTCACATCCATCTCAGCGGTCACAGATACTTCCTGAGGCTGTTGAACGGCCTGATCATCAGGTGTGTTCCCACTCATATTACTCACTTCGCTTTCCACGATGCGGGTCATGCGCCCGCAGAATTGTATGTTTATTATACAATATTTCCTGATCCAGCCGCAGCAAAAAACCTTTCGCATAACGCGAAAGGCTCGATAGATGTAACGTTAACCAAATTAATAAGCAGCTTACAGTTCAGGAATAAAAATATCGACTTCCCGCTTCAGCTCGCTCGAGCGCAATATACCGTCAATAATTGCCTGATTACGAATAATTTCTGATCCTGGAATAGGAGCAGGACGGCCCTCCTGGATCGCAGTGACAAAATCGCGGATCTTCTCATAAAAAATGTTGATCTGGTGCTGCTTGACAGGAAAAGCGCTCTCCGTGTTGTGACCCAAAATATCATGAAACAGCGATACCGAAGTAATGCCGCCATCCCAGGCCCCGTTACCGGAAGGTGTGACCTTCAAGCCAGCGTCAGTGCCAAGGAACAGAGTAGGTCCAAGCGTATCCATATGCATAGCCCAGCCGATTTTGAAATTGACGACAAGATCTCCTTCAAAGCGGATCATCGCCATCCCGAAGTCTTCGACCTCGAACGCGCTGGCCTGCGGATGATAGTGAGGATTCGTGCCAAAATGGTTACTCGTCATCGCTGAAACCGTCAGCGGCTTCGGATACCCAAGAGCATTAAGCACCATATCGAGTGAATAACAGCCAATGTCGGCCAATGCTCCGGCGCCAGCCAGCTGCTTGGAAATAAAGGTGCCCTTCGGCATGCCTCTGCGCCTTCCGCCACCTGTTTGTACATAGTATACGTTGCCAAGCTGTCCGGACCGAACGATATCGCGGATCATTTGCATGTTCGGATCGTAGCGGGGCTGAAAGGCGATGGATAACATTTTGTCGGTTTGTTTGGACGTTTGCACCATTTCTACAGCCTGCTCCATCGTGACTGCCATCGGTTTTTCCACAAGGACGTGCTTACCTGCACGCAAAGAGTCCACGCTGATCGAGTGGTGCGAGACGTTGGGCGTGCAAATACTGACTCCATCCAGCTCCAGTTCCAGCAGCTTGTTATGGTCGTCAAACGCCTTCACATTCTCCAACTCATGCCTTGCGATAAATTCTTCAGCTTTACCTGGAATAATATCGGCTACCCCGACAATTTCCACATCATTCATAAGTCGATAAGCCTTCAAATGCGCGCCTGCAATGTTGCCACTGCCGATAATACCAATCTTTATTGTCTGTGCCACCCTTGTCGCCTCCTGTACTTGTAACCAAGCTTGTATGATTAGCCAAATTCTATCATGTTCCGGGTAGGCTTCCTACTGCGAAAAGATGACATACTGCTTCAACATTGCGACTACACCCGATGCATTTTACGATATTGAGAGGGACTTGCCTTCATCCTCCTCGTAAACACGCGGCTCAAATAAAAACCGCTCTCATACCCGCAGCGTTCGGCGATTTGCTCCAGAGTCATTTCGGTTTCAAGCAGCAGCGTCTGTGCTTTCTGCATGCGAAGGGTCGTCAAATAATCGATTGGCGTTGTCCCGTGAGCCGCGTAAAACTTCCTCGTAAATTGCACTGGGCTTAAATCCTGACTGGCACTCAGCTCTTTCAGACTGACCGGCTCAAAAGCATGCTGCTGCAGCCATCTGGTTGCTTCTACAATTTTGGGGTCCTTGTCCTGCTGCTCGTTCGTCTGTTGGGAAAAGCCGCTCTCGACCACATGCTGCTGCCACAGATCATTCAAATAATGGTCCCACAGCAGCAGCCGCTGCTCATCCGGCAAACGTGTTAATTGGTGGATGTAGTAGTAGGTGGAAGACAGCCGATTATGGTCCATATAGGTAAGGTGAACGGGCGGGGCGAAGTCAGATGTTGATGTCCCCTCGTTTCGAAACGTTGCTGCATTTGGCAGCATGGATGGGAAGGTGTCCGCCAGCCAGCCGAGCCTAATAAAATGGAACGAAACCGGCTCCAGCACCTCCCGTTCAAACACAACACCTGGCGGGCACAGGATGGCATCGCCAAATATCGCAGTTCCAGCCGCCTCTCCGATTCGGTAGCGAAAGGAGCCATTCTCGACAGCAAACATCACCCATTCCGCATAGCTGTCCTGCACGAACTGGAATTTGTCCTTCTTGTACCAATAAGCATAGCTAATAAAATAAGGCTTCCATTCCCATAACGGTGCGTGCATACGGCTCCTCCTCTGGATTCACTTGTTCCCGTCTGATCAGGCAGCAGCGGCCTGATTCCCGAATAATGAAATAAAGGATATGTCTGATGTATCATCCGTGTATGTTCATCGCAGATGACCAATTTTATAATGAAATTACAGATATCAACTATTATACTACTGAGGTGATCCTAATGAAAAATGAAACTGTGCAAACCGATATTACCGTCGTTGGCGGCGGCCTGTCGGGTGTGAATGCGGCGATCGCGGCAGCCCGCTTGGGGCAAAAGGTAGCTCTGATTCAGAACCGCCCTATGCTAGGCGGCAATTCCAGCAGCGAGGTCCGTGTCTGGGTATGTGGAGC
Organism: Paenibacillus periandrae; assembly: GCF_022458865.1. Lineage (GTDB taxonomy): Bacteria > Bacillota > Bacilli > Paenibacillales > NBRC-103111 > Paenibacillus_S > Paenibacillus_S periandrae. The sequence goes on from NZ_JAJNMU010000033.1 coordinate 54,066, forward strand.
CACCTCGCATGGCGTTAACCGCTATGCGCGCGAAACGGGCATTATGGGTGAAATGTTCGTTGAGAACCAATACCGCAATCCCGACGGCAATCCGTATTTATGGGATATGGTTGTGCTGGAATCCGTGCTGGCCGAGCCCAATATCCAATTGTTTTTGAATACGGATGTGCATGAGGTCGAAGCGTATGGAGAGGAGGACGATCGGCGGATTGCTTCAGTTACAGGCTGGATGATGGGCTCCGAGCGGCGGATTCGTTTTGAAAGTGAGCTGTTTGTGGACTGCACAGGCGATGGACTGGTAGGGTTCCTTGCCGGAGCGCAGCACCGGATCGGTCGTGAAGCCAAGGATGAATATAATGAGGATTGGGCGCCTGAGGCCGCTGACAACATCACGCTGGGCAGCACGCTATTATTTTATACCAAGGATGTCGGACATCCGGTTCGATATGTACCGCCCAGCTTTGCCAAGGATATTGCGGCCACAACGATCCCGCTTAAAAGGGTGATCCGTAGCGGCGACAACGGCTGCAGCTATTGGTGGATCGAATGGGGCGGCGAGCTGGATACCGTGCATGAGAACGAACGTATTCGTGATGAGCTGTGGTCGGTCGTATACGGTATTTGGGATTATATCAAAAACTCCGGTAAATTCGAGGCCGAGACGATGACACTGGAATGGGTCGGCTCGATTCCCGGCAAACGCGAATACCGCCGTTTTATCGGCGATTACGTGCTGAACCAGAACGATATTCTCGCGCAGCGGGAGTTCGAGGACCGAATCGCCTTCGGCGGATGGTCCATTGATTTGCATCCTCCCGGAGGCATGTACGCAACGGAGAGCGGCTCGAAGCACCTGCATCCTGACGGCATCTATCACATCCCTTTCCGATCGTTATACTCGGTTAATGTATCGAACCTGATGTTCGCCGGGCGCAATATCAGCGCCTCGCACGTAGCCTTTGGCACGACGCGCGTGATGGCGACATGCGCGGTCATTGGCGAGGCCGCGGGTACCGGCGCGGCCCTGGCTGTGCAGCACGGCGTGACGCCACGCGCCGTGTATGAGCGGCACCTGACGCAGCTGCAGCAAACGCTGCTGCGTCAGGATGCCTCGGTCATCGGCCTGCGCAGCAGCGATGACGAGGATCTCGCACGCCGTGCGAAGCTCACGGCGTCGAGCACACTGCGACGGCTGGCGGTCGAAGACGCCGCGGAGCCGGTGGCTCTGCAGGGCGGGGACGTCGCCCTGCTGGTGCCGGTGGCGCCAGAGCTGCAGCGGATTGAGCTGCTGCTCGACGCCGCGGCGGCAACAACGCTTGAGGTGGAGGTATGGAGCACCGGCCGCGCGGAAAATTATATCCCGCATCGACTGGAAGTGAGCGGCCTGGCCGCTCTCGCACCCGGCGAACGCCAGTGGGTCAGCATTCCGCTAGCCTGGAAGCCGCCGACGGCACAGCATGGCTTTATTATTGTCAAAGCCAATGAGCATGTGACGCTGTATGTATCCCATCAGCCGCAAACCGGTGTGCTCTCATTCGTGAAAAACACATCAGCGACCGTATCTGCTGATTTTAGCAATCAGGACCCGGATCAACCGGTCATATTGTGGAGTATGAAGAAGCTGGTGCGTAAGCCCTTCTGCTTCCGCATGTACCCGGAAACGACCGCCTTCGAGGTCGGGCATGTCACGGATGGCTTTGTCCGAACCTATGGCGAGCCGCACATGTGGCTGTCGGAAGCTCGGGACCCGGCTGTGTCTAAGCCCGCTTCCCTTGAGCTGCAGTGGCAGGAGACTGTGCAAATTAGTGAAATCCATCTGACCTTCAATGACGATGTGAATGAAGATCTGATCAATCTTCACCATCACTATACTCCGTTTCCGGTTATCCCAGAGCTGATTCGGGACTACCGTCTGGAAGCCTATGTGCAAGGACAATGGGTCAAGGTTCATGAGGAAACTGCCAATCACAAACGCAAGCAAATCCACCGGCTGCCTGCAGCAGTCAACACCGATCAGCTGCGCCTGGTGATCGAAGCAACGAACGGAAGCCTCCACGCAGAAGTAATTGAAATACGCGTCTACGGGTAACCACAGAGTCGTAGCGGTGGCGCAATCAGCGAATTGTAACCGCTGATGTGGAGGGTTCAAATAGCAACTTAGTCATCAAGTAGGCCCGTACACACAAAAGGCTGTCCTCCCTGCAAATAATGCCGGGGGACAGTCTTTTCTTCAATACATAGATCAGCAACCATTAGTCTAAATCACAGTTTGGTTCCTGACCATATCCTTTCTCTTACTCCTCGCTCTCTGTTTCCACCTTAAAAAGCTTCTCAATATATAAGGTTGGCTCCTGACTGAGATCAATAAAGCCTCCCTCCACTTCAACTAACGGGTTTACCGGATTTTTATCATTTAACATCACGATTTTACCGAGCTGTCCATCCGATAGCACAACCTCGCAACCTATTAAATAAATCATCAGCTTTTCCATAAAGCTGTGCACAACAAGGGGATCCATGGCCCCATAGGCATGTACCCACATGTTTCTTAATACCTCGTACAAAGGCAGCTCTTCCCTGTAGGCCCTCTTCGAGGTCATCGCATGAAAGACGTCCGCAACAGCTACAATTTTGCTCCACGGATCCATCTCTGAGCCCTTGATACCGAGCGGATAGCCACTGCCATCTTCCCGTTCATGATGCTGTAAAGCGACCAGAGCAGCTCGTCCATCCACTTCCGGCTGACGCATCAAGCACGCGTAACCAAGCTCCGGATGAAGCTTCATTTGTTCATATTCCTCACTCAGCAGGCGGCCAGGCTTTTGCAAAATTGCCTGTGAAATAAACAGCTTGCCCACATCATGCAGCATCCCTGCCATCGCCAGGCGGGGGATTTCTTCCTCGGGCAGCTTCATCCAGCGTCCAATCATCGCCGCCATCATCGCTACGCCCGCACTGTGTCGGTACGTATAATCGTCTACTCGCTGTAGCGTAAGCATAAATCCGATAATTCCAAAATCCTTGGACAGGTCACAAAGCGTGGGCAGTATGGTTTGCTTGATTTTCTCAAATGGAATGTACCCACTGTGCTCAATTTCTGAAAATATCTGCTTCACTTCCATGACCGACTGATCCATGATCTGCTCCATCTCATCCAATGCCGGCTCCAAATCCTCCGGGCTGAGATGAATACAGTGTTGCGACAGCAAACGGCTTGACTTCTCATTCAGCAGCGTCGATGCGGGAAGCAGCAGGGCACTTTGGGAGGTATAAATATTTTTGTTAATTCGCCGCCCCTTATACTCATCGAATGGATTCGATTTCTTCTTAGATATGACTTTTCCCCCTCTTTAACCGTCATAGGTCAGAATAACGTTCGCTCCGCGTTCACTGTTTCTCTATCACTTAAGAAGTTCGAAGCTGCCGCATGATCCAGACCTTGTCTATGGTCTGATTCTCGATTACATCGATTACATCAACACAAAAGTTATCGACACATACGCGCCCCGCATACATTTTGCGAAGCATGATTTTATCTTTCGCTTTTAATTGTGACAAGGAGCCTGTGACGCCTCCAACAATTGATGCCGATATCATGCCGTCCGCCTCCAGTCGGGACCCTCTGCACACCGCATCATTATGATAAAAAATAATATTGTCTGTTGAACGGAGATCGCTTTGCAGCACACCCTCCTTACGGATCAGGATATCTCCTTGCGACTGCAGGGTAGAAAGATGACACTGATCGATATCAATTTTTACATGCGTTTCCTTCATATTGTCGATCTTATCGACAGTTTGCTTCAGATCGTAGAGCAGACTCATCCATAACTCCTCAGATTCCTGTGAATAAATCCTGGATGCATCGCTGAACATCTTCAGCTTCTGTATCAAATACTGCCAAGCCTCATGATCCTGTTCCGGCATGCTATGGACATCGATAAGCAGCTTAGGGAGAAGCTTCGGAATTTCCTTAAATTTATTATGCACCAGCAATTTGACAACTTGTCCAAAAGCAGCATTTTGACCCTTCTGCCTGACCTGATCGGTTAACAGCCTGGCGGCTTCCATCAGCTGCTCCAGCTGCACGGACAATGCACGTGAGCCTTCCTGAATACGAACGACCTTTTCACCGCAGCAACCCGCGAACAGCTTGCTTTTCACAACGTTACCTTTTACAATAATGCTTCCTGTGGCCGTCAATACAGCATTATACACACAGCCAGCTACATAAATCGTACCGAGCGCTTCAATCGTCATATTTTCCGTAACATCGCCATACACCATCACATCACCTGAAAATACAATATTGCCCGTACTCAGATTCACGTCACCTGAAACAATGTAAGCGGTTGAAATATCCAAGTACAAAGTATGGGTGCCCGTTAATCGCGGTCTGCCCTCCTTCATTGCGATAAAAGTATCACCTTGCTGCTCCACGTGTTCTCTGGCTATAACGACTACATCCTGCGGCTTGGGGGGAATCACCAATTGACGGTGTACATTATAGCCTGTGATACCGTCGACGGCCTTGATTTTTTTGGCAATCGCCTGACCTTTATGGACGGATGGAATCTTCAGGGAGTTTCGATAATCGATTCCGCCATCGACCTCCATAAAACTCCTTTCCACCGCTTCAGTAAAAAACAGCTCCATGCGCGCATCTTTACCTGGTACGGGATAGCTCCCCTGTGCAACGAGAACAGGCTTATAGGTAGGCTCCTGCAGCTCTTGAAAAATACTCCCGATATCCAGATTGTGCGAGATGGATAACTCGGCCAGCTCCCGAGTAACCTCAGCCAGCTCCAATTTGCGAATCAGCTCACCTGCTTCCCGATCCAGCTCAAGTGTCACTTTAGAGGCTGGCTCTGTGTTTTTCAACCTGGGTTGAACAAGCTGGGTATGGCGTACAATCAAAAATGCTTTCATCTGATCCTCGGATACAAGAATCTGGAACAAGGGCTCCTCTTCAACTTTCCACTCTATTCGTTCATTACCCTTAACGGTGTAGGGGCCCTCAACCAATTCGCCGTCCATAATCAAGCTTATTGGGTGTCTGGCTTCGATAACAGGCAGCGCCCCCCTCGTTGTGCCCACCTGAACATGAATATGATCGTTGTGGACCCAAATCCAATTCTGTTCGTCGTTACCACTACCTGGCACCTTTATTGGCTTGGAGGAGGATTTATCGACTTTAGGGGCTGCTGACAGCGGTTGTGACAATTTCATGCTCTCAGTTTGTTTGATTGGAATGGTCATTTTCGTCTTCCTTTCCACTATCCGGATTCACAAAAAAAGACACCTTCCCCAATTAACGGGAAAGATGCCTCATCTCACTAAGCTCATCCGTATTCTCCCATTTTCGGTGGCATGGCGACCATAGAAATATCTTTAGGTCCATTGCTTTGCGTCCTTGCCTTTCAGCAAGTTTGCCTTTATCGTATGTGAGTGATCGTTGCAAAAAATGTAAGAATATAGCTTTTTTTCATTTAGAACTAAATGCCTGTAGCCTAAGGCTAAGTATAATTCGGAAGTACCAAGAAACCGATAATTATATGACTAAATAGTAACATTCTTACAGCACTTTGACAAATGATTTCTATAAATACCGGGAACTTTTTGTCGATTTTACCCGATAAAATGGAAGCGCTTATACGTTCATATCGAAACAGTGTAATCTTTGTGTGCAATCGTTCGCTACTCCTCCATACCTTCCAATTCCTCCATCGTCGGCAGCGCAGCGAACACACCATGACGCGTCGTTGTCATGGCACCTGCTTTATTGGCAAAAGAAAAGATCGAACGCACCTGCTCTTCATCGTTCAATATGGTTTCGATCTTTTCTCCAGTCGCTCCATGCTCCGCAAGCTTGAGCAGCATCGCACCGACAAAGCTGTCACCGGCTCCAGACGGATCAACCGATTTGACACGAATGCCCGGGATCGAGGTCATGGCCTGGCGGGTAACAACACAGCAGCCATATTCACCTAAAGTGACGACAATCACCTTGGCCCCCATATCCAGCAGCAGCTGGACGGCTTCCGCAGGTTCCAGGCCAGTAAGAGCCGCAGCATCTTCCTCATTAATCTTCACGATATGGGCTGTCCCGATATGATTTCGCAGGTCCTGCCGCATCGTTTCCTTATCGGGCCATAGAAAGGCACTCGAATTGGGACAGCAGCAGGTCAGACCTCCAGCCGCTTTAATACGGCGTGCCACTGCCAGAGCCGAGGTCTGTGACAATCCTTCATTAAGAGGCGCAGATCCATAATGATACACAGCAACGTCATCCAGCCAGGCTTCATCGAATTCTGCCAGCTTCGAGGTCTTATCGTTCACACTTGTCTCTTGATCAGACTCCAGTCGAATTCCAAAATTATCGTCTTGAGCTCCACTCCACTCCGTCCTTGCCACACTATCCCTCGCCGCATCCGTCCCGACGAGTGCAGCCTCCACCCCGGCAGCCTTAAGCTCGCTGTGCAAATACAATCCGGACGCATCGTTCCCGATCTTTCCTATATAACGCGAATCACCGCCAAGCTTCGCTATAGCCGCCGCTACATAGGCAGGTGTTCCTCCACTAGCGGTCTGAATAGCGGAATCAACCCCATCCGATTGTTCCTGATCCGTGAGGCTATATCCCGTCAATAGCTCTCCATAGCAAACTATTTTTTTGGGTCTCAATGTAAACATACCGATGCACCCTCCTATATTACTTTTCCCCTTAATTGAATTAGGTCTTAAGAACCTTTCATTTATATAATCATAGCACAAAATGTTACCAAAGGTATAAGACATTCCTCATTGCTTGTTGTTCATAAATCCTCCACAAGATGAGCAGTGACCACATTGACAACCGCCTCAAACCATAGTACGATTTGGACTAACCAAAGTCACAGGTAGACCTTACCTGCATTTTCTTAAAAATAAGGGAGACCGACAGCATGCCTTATTTGCGCTTCAAAGGATTTTCCAACGAATATTTACACTCCGTCGCACCTCGTCTAATAGAAGAATTTGCTCAGCTTGTTCAAATCGACAAAAGTATGGTCAAGATCGAAACCCTGCTCACGGAAGCTATCTCACAGGTGCCGCTTAGTCTGGAGATTTTGTTATTCCCCAGAAAACAAGAGGTTCATGACGCTGTAGCAGCCAAGTTTAATCAAATCCTGCGGGAGTCCGGCTATGAGCATGTTCATATCTTCTTTATTTTGTTGAGTCCCTATGTTTATTATAAAAATGGTGAGCCTATAGCACACCGTCAAGCTGATGAAGATACGGAGCCTGCCTTCAAACATAAATTAGAGCTATCCTGAATTTCAAAACGATTGCCCTCCCTATTCACGAGCGGCGCAATCGTTTTTTATTCGTCTACAATTTGCGCTTGCAGCCACAGTACAAGCTTCTGGCTCGTAAAACCCCATTGCTCTGCGGCCGTTATCCCAGCAATCCCATCGCCTTTCTAGGGCCAATAGCTGCCAAATTGGGCATGCTTGACCGCATAACGTGCTGACATCACACCGACGAGTGAATGACCTCCTAAATTGATTCGGACTTTCAGCAGGCAGCACAAATAACCAGAACCTGAAGGCTCTGGTTACTGCTGCTCACACTATGCTCCTGTACAACTTGTCAATTTTGCCGCTTTGCTACTCCACCTCAAGTAACCCAGCCTCTGTTAGACATGCCCGGCTAGTCCAGAATACGCAGTTCTCTCGCCCTTGCAATCGCTTGAGCTCTTCGTTTGATACCCAGCTTGCTGTAGATGTTAAACACATGATTCTTAACTGTTCCTTCTGTTAAACCAAAATGAACTGCGATTTCCTTGTTCGATAACCCTGAAGACAACACACGTAAAATCTCGGCTTCACGGTTTGTCAGTGAATCGAGCAAAGGCTGTATGGCTGAGTGTGTCGCTTCATTATAGTTATCCTCCGGATCCTCCTCGGCTGAAGTGTCCCTGAGAGGCATACCTAGTGATTCCAGATATACCATTCTTGAGAACAGTATATCGAGTACATCCAGCCTATCCTCTCTGAATATGCCTGATACCAAATTATTTTCCAGATAAAGAATATAAGGATGTCGCTTTCCCGGATGCGGAAGTGTCATGCACAATATGGATCGCGGCTGACTGCCACGAATGTAGGGATCTGTCATATATGGACTCAATGAGGCATTTGCCAGAACGACTCGCTCGGCTGTACGCACCACATAACGAACAACCGTAGCCGCATAGTCAGCTCGCTCCGCTTCAACGACTGGTTGAATTCCTATTGCTGCCTCTATGGTAAACAACGCCCCCTCGGCATTGCTCATACTCAGCACATATCCTTTACCCGCACCTGCATAACGGATCGCCGACTCCAGAAAACGCTCCATAAGGCTGCCCTCTCCAACACCGCCTGGCCAGCCGGCAGCCTGCTTCATCACCGATTTGTCGATGTCTCTGAACAGTAAATACTCCCGTTCATCCTCATCCACATCATCAACACTGTATTCATCCGATCTATGTTCGTAATGAGTCATCGACAGCTCCAGTGGTCGGGAAGAAATTTCCTTTTCTTGGGCTGCTGAACCATCCGCATAGGCAGACAGTCCTGAGTAATGCTCACGAAGCTGCTTGGCCTTGGCAATCGCCCCCCACCGTGAGTAAGCAGAGCAAGCCTCGGCTAGAATAGCATCGGCTGCTGTCAATATCCCGGACATCCGATACCAGCTGGACATCCGTTCGCATACCAAAGCCTCAATCATCACGTTTCTTTCCTCACGTGCAGCTGTCAGTGCATGCTCATAACCACTCGTCACAGCCAGCTTATCACCTTTGACCCGCATGGTTTCCGTCAGGATCAGCAGGTAAGACGCAGACCGCTGAACGTCTCCCTCAGTCCATTTTTTCATCGAGCGGAGCTGCTTGCCCAATTCCGTTCGAATACTTCGTTGTTCGTCCAGGGGCGCCTCTTCATACAAGGATGCTAATGAAAGGGACTGATAAAAATGCTGCTTGCGGAGTTGAAACAAGGTTAATTGATGGGAGTTGAACTTCGTACGCTCTACCCAGCTCAATGCTTCTCGGTAAGCTCCATTTAAGTAGGCGATCTGGATTTTCGAGGTGCAAGCATAAAAAGCCTGATTTTTCTGTGTCACATTGGAAAGATCCCCGTTCATCAGCTCATCCAGCTCCATATGGACACCAGGCTTACCTTCCAATTCATCTATATAGCTGCGAGTAATTCGCAGCAGGTTCCGTGTAACCTCATCCAGCAGCGGCCAAGAGGTGGCTTCATAAACAGAAACGCATGCAGACAAATCGCGCAAGTCACCAGTGTGATTGAGAATACGCAGAGATACTGAAAATCCGGCAAAGGTCAAATCCCCGGATTCCAGACCATAGCGAGCAGATTTTTCAAAATGCTCTGCGGCTTTAATCGGATCGCGGTATTGCTCAATGAGACCAGCTGCAAAATGCAGCCGGCATTTAAAGCTCGTGTTCTCAAATTGAGCCGATAACTGAAAAGCGACATCCAGCAGTTGATAAGCAAAGCTGTAGCGATTAAGCGCTATGCCCTGGATCATCGCGAAAGCAACGAGCATAAACGTAAAAGCTTCGTTATTCCCATGCTGCAGTCCATAACGAACGAATTTGGCATACAGCAAAGCAGCAACCTCAGGATTGGAAATAAATGCGGAGGCTGCAATAGCCATGACCAAATCGGACAAGGCACGATGCATCGGATCCGTACTGATAGGCAGCTCCTGCAGCTCTGCACCTTTACGCTTCAAGGCCCAGAACGTTCTGATCATTTCATGTCCAATAACGGCTTTGGACGGCTTCGCGGAAATACTCCAGCCGAGCTCCCCAAGTCCTTGCAGTCCGACAGCCACAGCTTTATCTTCTTGTTTCAGATAAGCGTACATAGCCACCCGAATCAAATATATGCCAGAGCGCTGCAGTGGGTCCACAGTACGCTCCATCAAACGCTGCAGCAGCTCCTCCGCTCGATCAGGACGACCACCTACGTATTCACATTCCGATAGCTCCAACAGCAGCCTGTAAAACAATGGATCTGTTCCTGACTCATCCTCACCCAGCAGCAGCAGACCGGTTTCCAAAAAATGCTGCGCCACCACATAAGCCGTTGTCGCCTTTGATTTCAGAGCAGCCTGAAGATTATATTCGGCCAGCTTTCTCCGTTCTGCTTGATCCTTAATTTCACGAATCCCTAAATTAAGATGATGAATAAGTTCAAAAAGCACTTGCTCCTCGTGACCGGGCTCAGCCTGCAACTGCAGCATATAGCCGATATTCCTATGCAGACCAGCCCTGTCCTCTTCCGGGACTACCGCATATGCCGCTTGCTGAATCCGGTCGTGCATAAAGCTGTACAAACGGTCCTCAGCCTGATCCAGCAGCGTATCCGATTCCATAAACAACAAGCCTTCCTCCAGTAACGGCTGTACAATCTTTTGCAGCTCCGTTAGCGGCTTGCCACTAACCAAAGCAACTGTCGACAACCGAAACCTCTGTCCCATCGCCCCTGCAATACCAAGCAGCTCAATCGTTTCTGAGGGCAAGGTACGGATACGGGCACCAATAAGCTGAAGCACATCCTGATCATCAGGCAGCTCCTTAATAGTCTCTTCATTCCATGTCCAAAAGGCCTGCTCGGCATCAAAAGTCAGCTTCTTCTCACGATACAGGCTGTCTAACAAACGATGCAGATATAAAGGGTTTCCCCCTGTTTTTTGATACAAAAGCTTAGCCAGCCGACGCGAGCGTGATAGTTCCCCACCCAGTACAGAGGCTACCCATAGGTTGACCTGTGTGAAGGGCAGAGATCCCATCGTGATCAATTTCAATCGTTTGCCATCTTCCATAGGCTGTAACAAGAACTTGTTCAACCATGCGGCTGCATGTTCTTCTCCATCCCCACTATGGCTTGAATCTGATTCGATCCGATGCGTACCAATAAGCATAAAGCCTTGAAGAGTGGATTCCTGTACCCATTCCCGCAGTATGTCCAGTGTAGCCGGATCAGCCCATTGCAGGTCATCGAGAAACATTACGAGAGGTTGCTCGGTGTCTGCAAATATTTGGAGAAACGCGGAAAATAACCAGCGGAAACGGACAACGGCTTCAGCAGGCTGCAAAACCTCTACAGAAGAAAGCTCTCCCAGAAGAGGTGTCGCCTCCGGGATCAATTCGGCAATAATGCTGGCCGACAAGCCCAGCTCTGTGGCCAGCCGGCTTTTCCATGCGGTAATTTGCCCGGGAGATTCCTGCCAAATTTGTCGAACCAGACTTCGCAGTGCCTGAAGAATGGGCTCGTAGGGTATATCCCGATTCATTAAATCGCATTTGCCGGCAATAAACCGTCCTCCCCTTCGCATAACAGGGAGCTGCAGTTGTCGAACCAGTGTAGTCTTGCCACTGCCTGAGCGGCCTGTAACCCAGACAAATGCCGGCCCGCCGACATGAGTCTGCTCGTAAGCATTCCACAGCTCCGCCTCTTCCGCCTCACGGCCGAAAAGTACCCTTGGCAGCTGAAAGCGGGCTGCATCATCTGTTATGCCAATTCTAAACGGCATAATTTCACCGGTCTCCTCCAATAGAGAGACACAGTGCTTCAAGTCTGCCAGTAGTCCCGATGCACTCTGATAACGTTCATCCGGTGTTTTGGACAGCAGCTTCATCACGATGTCTGCAAGCGGCCCCTGAAGATCGGGACGCACCTCACCAAGCGGTTTAGGTACGATGGCCAGATGGGCATGCAGCCAATCATCCGCTCGATCTGCTTGCAGAGGCAAGCAGCCAGCAAGCATCTCATAATAAATAACACCTAATGCATACAAGTCACTGCGTGCATCTGGCGTTCGATTCATCCTGCCGGTTTGCTCAGGTGACAGGTACGCATACTTTAGCTTGCGCTCCTCTATAAGCGATGCCTTATTGAGGTCGAGCAGCATAATCGCATCTGGACTCAAATCGCGGATAACCCATCGCTTCCTATGTATCCGTTCAACCATCTCGACCAAGGCTACAGCTGTATATATAAAAGGCTGGACATCCCATACGATTCCATCCAACCTATTGCGCAATGTCGTATTCTTAATATTCGTCATGGAGCCTCCCTTTGTAGTCCTCACATAACTTAAACCCTTTCGAGTCCAATTTAAATCCAACCTGTTTTTTATTTATTTTACCACCTTTTGATGCTCGCTGTAACTAAAGTTATAGTCAATGTGACTATTTCTATCATAGAATTTATAATAAAATGACCCTTTGCTGATATATAACATCCTTTATAGCTGATTTACTCAAAGTCATAGCTGATTGGAACAGCAAAAAAACCGCAGCTCTCTGCCTAAGTAGAGTTACGGTTTTTTGCTGTTCCGATATTTATTTCGCTTTTTGCAGGTCCTGGATCTCTTTCATTGCTTTTTCACAATCCGATTTGGAGACACCGCTTTTCACACACTCATTAACATCATTGCTGGATACTGTCGTTCCACAAGCCGTTGCCATAGCAACCAACAAAGCTAGAACCATGAATTGTAGTAATGATTTCTTCAACATCCTATCCATCCCCTTTTGTATAATACGCCACAATTCGCACAATATGCGGCACAAAAGCTAGTATAATGTCTAAACATGCAAAAGGAATGTAACCAAAGTACTAAAACCCGTAAAAACAAACAAATTTCAAAAAAATTTCGATTATTTTTGATAAATTTATGCGTCTATAACTTTAGTTAGATGTGCTTTTAGAACTAGTACGATAAGATGAAAATAACTTGCAAGGGCAAGAAAAAGAACGATAAGGGAGCGAAATTTAACATGAAATCGAAAACAACTGCTGGTATTCTCGCGATTCTACTGGGAAGCCTTGGTGTTCACAAATTTTACTTAGGTAAAATTGGTTTAGGTATTGTCTACCTCTTGTTCTGCTGGACTGGTATTCCTGGACTCATCGGTTTGATCGAAGGTATCCTTTACCTGACTAAGACTGATGAAGAATTTCAAAGCAAATACGTTAATGCTTAATTGGTAACCCATAATGCCCGTAAGGTTCGTGTTACATATGATAAAAAGCTTGGCCGTATGCGACGGGGCATACTTGGCCAAGCTTTTTTATCATTCAATTTCATGCTATTCATTATAAGAAGTGATACACACTCGGATCTTTACCTTTTAAAACATAGCGCTGGTAGTGCTGATAATGCGCCTTATAAAGCTGACCATTTTTCGCTGGTGAGTAGGTCAAGTAAAGCTGTTTGCGGCTAATTTCAGAGTTGTTAGCGCCGCTCTGATGCGGAGTATAGGAGTGGAATATAATGATATCACCAGGCTCGGTTTCGACAATCTGACCGGTCGACGGATCAATCTCATCGATCTCCTCCTGATTCATATTCCGCAGCTCGCCCGGCGTTGAACGTAATCGGTCATGGTAGCCAGGGAAAAGCTCCAGACCACCATTTATTGTGCTCGCTCCGTCGATTGCTACCATAACCGAAATCAAGCCATCGGGTTGAAAGCCCTGCCAATAGGCAGCATCCTGATGCATGGTGTATCCGTTTGCCCCAGGGAGTTTAAAAATCAATTTATCCTTGAACAGCAGCGGCTCATCCAGATAAATATCACGAATCGGGTCCAGAATGCGCTCATCCCTTACCAAGGAGGCAAAGACAGGTGAAAGATCGTGCACGGGGTCCATCTTTTCAATCATAACCTTGCCGTCCGGGTAATTACGGTGTGCAACACGAATGTTTCCGTGCGTGGTATACTGCTTCAGCTCGAGCAGATGATCGCATTCCGCTTGAAGTACTTGTGCCTCTTTTTCGGTAAATACATGTTTAAGTACGAGATAACCTGCTGCATTGTAGCTTTCCAACTGCTCATGGGAAAGAAAATTTAGTCGCTTTTTCATAGTCCTACCTCCACGGGTTCAGCTTATTTGCTGATGAATGATTTCATATTATTTCACGTGCCCTGAGTTATTTTTGTAAGTAGGCATCGCTCAATGCCTTCAGTACCTCTTCACCACCGGCTTTTTTCCAATTCGCTACATACTCGTCATAAGCGCTAAGCGGCAGTGCACCCGAAATGATTTTCAGGAAATACTCCTTTTTGAGATCGGCAAGCTCCTTTGATTTTTTGTCGACAATTTCAATTGGTGGAACCAGATCGATCACATTTTCCTGCTTTGAATATTTGACAACCGGTTCAAAATAAGGTGCAAAGCCCTTTTGCTCCATCCGCTGCAAACCAAGCTCTATCGTATCGAACATGTTGTAATAGACGCGATAGCGGATTTTTTCAGCTTCTGGTGTGGCGATAAATTTGCCATCCTTTTTCGTGTAGTGCTTGCCTTCCACACCGAAGGAAATATAATCAATCAGATCCTTGTTGGTCATTTTATTCAGGAATTCAACAGCGGCTTTAGCATTTTTACTGAACTTGGGAATGATGAAATATTTGACAGTCGTCTGCCCTTTGGCCACACCGGATATTCCGTTCTTGCCCGTAGGTGGATCGATATACATTAAGTTGGAGCTTGGGTCCTTCGTTTTTATCGCATCGCCAATAACCTTGGCATCAGCCCAACCGATGGTTGACATAGCCGCCTTTCCGCTGACCAGCTTTTCCTTCACATTATCATTTTTGTTAACCAATGCTTCTTTATCCAGCAATCCTTCGTTGTACAGCTTGTTAGTGTAAGCGAGAAATTCCCTGGCTTCTGGCTCTACCGCATTGTACACGACCTTGCCATCCTTCGCCGTGTAATCGACAGCCTGACCGAAAGCGCCAGCTATAACCTCGAGACTGGACAAATCCCCTCCACCCTGCGCCAACGCACCTGCATAAGGAACTGCATAAGGAACTGCATCCGGCTTTTTCTCCTTAACTGTCTTCAGCATGTTGTAGAACTCGTCTAATGTCTTCGGTTCCTTGATGCCTAATGGTTCAAGCCAATCTTTTCGGGCAAGCAATCCTTTAGTGCCCACACCGAAATTAACAGTCCGAACTGCGTAAATCTTCCCTTTGTAGGAAGCTGATTTCCATTGATCGGGTGTCAGTGTAGCTTTGACATCTTTACCGACTTCATCAAGCAGTGGATCGAGCGGTGTTAACAGTCCCTGCTGCAAAAAGCTGCCGAATGTCGCCTTATCGTTAAGAATAATAATGTCAGGGGTCTCCCCCGAAGCCATCATGACGTTAAGCTTCTGCTTGGCTGCCTCAGCATCCTTGGGCTGGAGCTCCCACTGAACGTTAAAGCCGGTTTTATCACGAATCGCGCTGATCATCTCATTGTTGTTCACATCGCTCCCCGTCGGAAACTCCTCCATATTGTTGGGACCGAGCACCTTGATTACCGGCTTATCCTTGCCTCCACCGGCTGCTGCTGTCCCACCTGCACTCGGTGCTGTATTTCCTCCGCTGCAGGCTGCCAAGGCCGTGCAGAGCATCACGGTGGATACAACACCGCCAACTCTCTTTTGATTCATCAACTTCATGTTTATGCCCCCCCATTTCATTTTTTCAAGTCGCATTTATGATTGCTTATATTAGCCTTTTACGGCTCCAAGCGCGATGCCTTTAACAAAATATCTTTGCAAAAAAGGATACACAAGCACAATCGGCAGTGTTGCCGTAACCACCGTAGCTCCACGAATCGATTCCTGGGATACATGAACCTGCGACAGCATATCGATATTGTTGCTTGCATCCGAAGCACTCAATAGCATCTCCCGTAAAAACACCTGAAGCGGCAGCAGCTTACTATTATTAATGTACATCAAAGCATCAAAATAGCTGTTCCAGTATTCTACCGCGCAGAATAGTCCTATCGTTGCGACCACAGGCATTGCGAGCGGAAGCATAATGGAGAACAAAATTCGCAGGTTGCCCGCTCCATCCATTTTCCCCGATTCCTCCAGGCTGTCAGGTATATTGAAAAAGAACAAACGGACGATAATCATATTAAATGGACTTACGAGGGTCGGAATAATTAATGACCACAAGGTGTCCAGCAGCCCCAGGCTTTTGATGACCAAATAAGTGGGAATGAGTCCCGCTCCAAACAGCATGGTGAACACATACAGCATCATGATCACCTTCTGCCCTCTTAACCTGCTGCGCGACAACGCGTAGCCTGTGAACACGGTCAGTGTGACATTAATCAAAGAGCCAACCACGGTAATAAATACCGAGTTCGAAAAGGAGCTTACAAACTTCTGGCTGCCGAGTACTACGCTATAAGCATCAAGCTGGAACCCAATCGGCCAAATAAACACGTCTCCCGCAAGTACATGGGCTTCGCCACTGAACGACTTGGCCACAATATTCAGCACCGGGATCAGGCAAGTGAGGATGATGCAGGTTAGCAGGATATAATTCAACAGTTCGAACATGACTTCGTTTCTGGTTTTCAAGCGCACGGTTAACCGCCTCCTTTCCTTACCATAAGCTGCGCTCGCCAAATTTTTTGCTTACTGCGTTGGCGGTTATAATGAGGATCATGGCGATCAACGACTGGAACAACCCAATGGCCGTTGTGAAGCTGTACTTCATCTCTCCAAGCCCGACACGGTACACAAAGGTTCCGATAACATCACCAACATTGTAGACAAGCGGACTGTAAAACATCAGCACTTGCTCCAGATCATTCGATAAAGCGTGGCCGATCCGCAGCATAATGATGAATACGATAACGCTGCGAATACCAGGCAGGGTTACATGCCAGATTTGCCGCAGCTTGCCTGCCCCATCCATCTTGGCTGCTTCATACTGCTGCGGGTCTATCGATACGATCGCTGACAAATAAATAATCGAGGACCAACCCGTCTCCTTCCAGGCTGCCGATACCACCAGCAAGCTGCGGAAAAACCGCTCGTCTGCGATAATTAATACATGCTGCATGCCGAACAAGGCGAATATTTCTCTTAATATTCCTGTCTCCGGTGAAAGCAGGTTGATGAATATCGCACTGATAATAACCCATGACAAGAAATGCGGTAAATACGTAATCGTCTGGGTAACCCGCTTGAAGGGCAAATGACGCACTTCATTAATCATCAGTGCAAGGATTATCGGCAGCGGGAATTGAAACACCAGCTTGTATAGATTGATCAGTAACGTATTGACCAGCACGGTGTAAAATTTGGGGTTAGCAAAAAGCTCTTCGAAATACGTGAATCCCGCCCAGGGGCTGCCCCATATGCCATCGAACAAATTGTAATCCTTGAACGCAATCACAACACCGAACATCGGTGTGTATTTGAAAAGCAGCAATACGATCAAGCCCGGCAGCAGCAGCAAGTACAGATCGTAATCCTGCCGCAAATCCTTCCACCACGTTCTGGGTCGGACCTTTGTTCCCTTCCTTGTTTCTTCCTGCTGCCTATTGGCGTTCACACCTTCCATATACGGTAACCCTCCTCTCTATCTTGCAGCTGTACATGCGTTGGTACCGCTTACATCAATTATCATACACAAAAAGAAAAGCCCCCGTAACGGGGCAAACCTACGAATAGGTGTCTTATCTTACGCTCTTTCCATTGGAAGTGCCTTTCTTTCCTTGCGCAAAATCAGCTTGACAGCCGTGCCCATACCGGGCTTGCTCCAGACCCTGACCCCGCAATCCGGACCATAGGTAAGCACTAATCTCTGATGAACATTGCGTAGGCCATACCCGGTAGTGGAAGAAGTAAATAGACGATCCCTTGCAGCCGCATCCATGCCTACCCCATCATCAATCACCATAAATTCGATGAAATCCCCGACAATAACCCCACGAATGACGATACTCCCCTTCTTGTCGACTTTTCTGTTCACACCATGTATGATGCCATTCTCAACTATAGGCTGCAGGATCAGCTTGATGATTTCCAAGCCCAATAGCTCGGCATCAATAGCAGGGTAATACCCTAACTGACCGTTAAACCGGACGTTCTGGATATCCATGTAGGCGGCCACATGCTCCAGCTCCTTATCCACTGTCAGCACATCATTCCCTTTATTCAGACTGATTCGGAAAAACTTGGACAGGCTTGTCACGATCTGAACGATATCCGGCTCCTTATTGCGAAAGGCCATCCACTTGACCGTATCTAAGGTATTGTATAGAAAGTGGCTGTTAATGCGGCTTTCCAGCACCTTCATTTCCTCCTGCTGCTTGCTGATCGTGATTTTGTAAACCTCCTCAATGAGGCTGTTAATTTCGGTTGACATCCGGTTAAATCGCCTTTGCAGCAGTGATATTTCATCATGGCCGGTGACCTCCACCATTTCTCCAAAGTTCCCTTGCTCAATGCCTTTCATTTTATCAGCCAAAATATGGATGGGACGCGTAATTCTGTCCGACAGCACGATCGATAATAAAATGGCAGCCACTACCAGAATTAAAGTCAAAATCGAAATAAAAAAACCGAGCAGTGTACTTTGATCCGTAATATTTATCGTAGGTATAAGTACTACCAGCCTCCAATCCAGCTGATCGACAGGATGGACCAGGTACAGATACGATTTGCCGTCGATTACGAGTTTCTCATAACCTTTGTAAGGAAGCGGGTGGCTCTGCAGCTTGTTCCTCAGCATGTCCCAGCTGATCGATAACTGATCCGACTTGTTGTTCGTATAGGTCGTAATCACCGTATCTTTATTGACCAGCAGCGCTTGGTAAGGAAGGGACAAGCTCATATCGCGCAGTACCTCGTTCAACGTATTCTCGTCAACATCAATCGCAACAGCACCCAGTACATTATTCACCTGTTCAAAATCCTTCATCAGCCGATTGAGCGACAGCACTGATTTGATGCCGTTCGACAAGTACGCCTGTTGACCCACAAAGCTCCATTTCATAAATCCCGGCTGGCTGAGCAGCTCCTCATTCAGCTTTTGTGCATCTACAGCATTAACAGGAAAAATATTACGGTTTTCTGTTGCATATAACGGATTGTCTGGAACGAACAGGCGGATTCGAAATATATTGCGGTTTTTTTCCAAATTCGTGATGATTTCTGTCAGGCTTTTATAATCCTCATACACTTCAGAAATGGAAAGCTCCTGTACAGCAGCCTTGCGAACAATTTTTTGCAGCTTTTCGTTCGTATAAATAAGCTCTGAAATATTTTCGACTTCTCTGAGCCGGTATGAAATATTGATCGTTGTTTGGCGAAGCGCCTCCAGATAGGCATGGCTCGTCTGTTCCTGTATGATGGAGGATGATTTTTTGTACGAAAAAAAACCAATGCTGAGCGTTGGAATCAGCACGATCAGAATGAAGGCGATCAACAGCTTATGCCTTAGTTTAATGCGGGCGTCAAGCAGCAGCAATCGGCGCAGAAGTGTAGGCCTGATCATTGCTCGCGGTACGCTCTCGGACTGTGTCCGACCTCTTTTTTGAACAGCTTCGTGAAATATTTGACATCCTTGTAGCCGACCTTCTCGGCAATTTCCTGAATGAGCAGATTGCCCTCCGAGAGCAGACGCTTGGCATGTGAAATACGGACGGCAGTGACATAATCGTTGAGCGTCGTTCCCACTTCCTTCTTGAACAGTGTGGCCAAATAATTGGGGGACAAGTGAACCTGGGCTGCAATATACGAAATCGTTAGTTCCTCCATATAGAACGATTGAATAAGCTCCATAATACTGCGTATGGTTCTACGTTGGTCCGGCTTGCTGTGAATCCATTCAGCCAAATGGTCAAGCAAATTGATCATAAATTCCTCCAGCTCTTCATCGGTGGTACAGCCTTTCATCGCTTCTATCCCTTCGGCCACAAAATCAGTGGAGCCTGATTCGGCGAATAGTGTGAAACGCTGCTTGATCTGCATCAACAGGATTCCGCAAAATGCCTGCAAATAAGGTACGGCATTCCGCTCGAACTTACGAAACCAATCAAAATATAATCGGACCGAATAGATCCGGTTCATTCGATCATTCTGCTCAAGCTCCACGATGATCGCCGTCTCCAATGCGGCCTTACGCTCCAGAAAATAGTCCTGCTCTGCCTGCAGTTGAGAGGGGAGCCCCTGATCCCTCAGTCTGCGCTCCCGTTCGGCATCGCAAGCCTTCCGAGCTTTGTGAATCACCTGCTCCAGCTCTGCCGTATCAAACGGCTTTAGCAAGTAGTCCGTCACCTGCAGCTGCAGTGCCGATTTGATATAGGACCAATTTTCATGCCCGCTGATCAAAATCACCTGCACCTGCTTGTCGCTAAGCTCCTCGCGCAGTCTGCTTACGAATTCAATACCGTCCATCCCGTACATCACCACATCGGTCAACACGATATCCGGAAGCATCGCTTTAGCGAGTTGGAGAGCAGCCGCCCCATCTGCCGCTTCCCCGATAATTTCAATGTCGAGCGAGTGCCAATCCAGACAATTCTTCAGCCCTTCGCGAATAATCGTTTCATCCTCTACAATCATCATCGTATACAACTGGAGTCACTCCCTTTTAAGCGCTTCCACTCTCTGCATCGTAAAAGATTTATCCCACTTCGTCAATTGCAGCCTCCCAGTTGGACCTCTCCCTTCCCTCCAGCTCATTCCATGAAGAGCGACTCATTTCAGGCTTGCAGCTTCGTATTATTAACAGCGTACACCGATCCGTATAGCTGGAACATACACTTCCTACGCATTGTACATATACTTTTTTTCGTCAGAATTGTTCATAAATGTCTGTAACAGCAAAAAACCTTCATCACTGGAAGCGGTGACGAAGGTCTTCAAAGGATAGCGATGATTCATCCAGCACTTTATTAACAGCATTAATAATTTCTTTCTTATCAAAAGGCTTCACGATATAATCCTTGGCACCCGAGCTGATCGCATCCACGATCAAGGCATTCTGTCCCATAGCGGAGCATATAATGATTTTGGCTAATGGATCGAGATTACGAATTTGTCGGA
This sequence comes from Paenibacillus periandrae, assembly GCF_022458865.1. Lineage (GTDB taxonomy): Bacteria > Bacillota > Bacilli > Paenibacillales > NBRC-103111 > Paenibacillus_S > Paenibacillus_S periandrae. Next base: position 74,982 of record NZ_JAJNMU010000033.1, read on the forward strand.
CAGCCCCGATTCCATCCAATTCCGGCATCGTCACATCCATTGTGACCAGATCAGGCTTGTATTTCACATATGTATGAACGGCCTCCATACCGTTCGTAGCTTCAGCAACCACTTCATGCCCAGCCTCAACCAGCAGCATCTTTAGCATCATCCTCATAAAAACAGCGTCATCAACGACCATGACCTTTGCCATAAGCGCCTCCAATAATTATCTTTTAAATTCATAGCCTTAGTATAGCAAGTAAATATTAGGTAATTTTCAGGAAAGGATCTTTTATTTATGAATATTCAAAACACTTTATTAATGTTTAGGTGTAAACAAAAAACCTCCTATTGTCTTATGCAATAGGAGGTCAATCTTCAGGCAGCAGGCAGCCTAGTTAGCTTGCAGGAATACCCAGTACTTTATTGACGGAATCTATGACACGATCCTTCTGGAAAGGCTTGACGACAAAATCCTTCGCGCCAGCGGTGATTGCTTCAACAACCATAGCCTTTTGTCCCATCGCGGAGCACATAATGATTTTGGCTGCTGCATCGAGCTTGCGTATTTCCCTCACCGCCTCGACTCCATCCATCTCCGGCATCGTAATGTCCATCGTTATGATATCCGGTTTTATTTTCATATAAGCCTGCACGGCTTCCAGGCCATTGGCCGCTTCTCCCACAACCTCATGCCCACCCTCAACCAGCATTGTTTTCAGCATCATTCTCATAAAAGCCGCATCGTCTACTATCATCACTCTTGCCATGCTGTAACGCCCCATCTCCATATGTTCCTACTTGATAATGTTACTTTAGCAAATCGGAGTTAGGGGAGTTTTAGACACTTGTTGTACGCAGGTTAAATTTCATAACAATTTGTTAACAATTCGGAACTTGTCCATGATCCTTATCCTTATATGCAAAAAAGAACAGTCCGCCTGTACCGAAGCCTCATTCGGACTCACGATTGGCTGACTGCTCATCAATTGAAAGACGAGATGTCTGTTCATTTATTCGTCAGGCTTTTAAACTTTCTCACCTGCTCGGTAATCGCAATCTCTGTAGGCAGCCGTTCTACACTGGAGGCGCCGAAGAAGCCGGCAATTCCGTGTGTTTGACCTAGTACATAATCAACATCCTCCGGCTCGGAAATCGGTCCGCCGTGGCAGATGACGATAATGTCTGGATTTACACTTTTCCCGGCATCATAAATACGCTGCACCAGGTCGGCCGATTCATCTAGCGTCAAAGCCGTTTTGGCCCCGATACTTCCTTTGGTCGTCAGCCCCACATGAGCAACAAGTACATCTGCCCCAGCCTCAGCCATTTGAATGGCATCCTCTTCATTGAACACATAGGGAGTCGTAAACAGGTCGAGCTTATGTGCTTTGCGGATCATCTCCACTTCCAAATAATAGCCCATGCCGGTTTCCTCCAGATTTTGTCTGAAGACACCATCAATCAAGCCGACTGTTGGAAAATTCTGCACACCGGAGAAGCCCATATCCTTCAGCTGTTGGAGATATACGTCCATCAAACGAAACGGATCGGTACCACATACACCCGCCAACACGGGAGTATCCTTAACAATAGGAAGTACCTCACTCGCCATGTCCACAACGATCTGATTCGCATCACCGTATGGCATCAGGCCCGCAAGGGAGCCTCGCCCAGCCATCCGATAGCGACCTGAATTATAAATAATAATCATATCGACACCGCCCTCTTCAGCGCATTTCGCCGATAGCCCGGTTCCCGCTCCTGCTCCTACAATAAAATGCCCCTGCTCCAATTGCCCCCGCAGTCGGCTCATTATGTCTACTCTGGAAATTGCCATCTCTGCTTTACCCTTCCTTCTTCTGTGTTAAGAGCTCCACTAAATAGCCAGCAATCGACTCCGCTACCACTGCATCATTGATATGTGTCTCTAATTCAATCAATCGAATATCCGACCGCAAATGCTGCTTCATACCCTCGTACAAGGCTTGACGCTCTTCTGTTCCTGCAAAAGGCTTGTCATCCATATCAAGCAGTGAAACCCCCTGCTTCGGAAACACAACGATAGTCGGGCCGGTGGCGGCACTCAGCTTGAGAGCCAGTCTGCGCCCTAATTCCCGATTCTCATCAACCGTTGTACGCATCAGCGTGGTTGTCGGATTATGCTGATAAAAGGTGCGTTCCTTGAACTGTGTCGGAACCGTATCGGGAGCACCAAAGTTAACCATATCAAGTGCTCCTACCGAAACTACCTGTGGAATACCTGCCGCACCCGCTGCCTCCAGACGGTTCGGTCCGGCGCTGAATATGCCCCCTACCAACTCATCAGCAAGCTCGGTGGTCGTAATATCGGCAACACCCTTGATATAACCTGCCTTGATTAATTCCTCCATAGCCAAGCCGCCTGTACCGGTCGCATGAAAGACAAGCAGATCGTAGCCCTGCTCCTCCAAAATTTCACGAACGCGGGTAGCGCAAGGAGTCGTGACACCGAACATCGTTATGCCCAATGTTACTTTATCATCCTCGATTTCGTCCTCCATGTTCAGCACCATACCCGCCAAGGCATGGGCGGCATTACTCAATATACGTCTAGACAGACGATTCAAACCAGCAATATCGACAACCGAATACATCATCGTAATGTCCTTAACACCGACGTACGGCCGTGTATTTCCGGATGCTACCGTTGATACGAGCAGCTTCGGAATGCCTATCGGCAGTGCCTGCAGTGCAGAAGCGGCGACTGTCGTACCCGCTGTGCCCCCCATGCCGAACACACCACCAACTATCCCCTGCCGCTCCAATCCGATCATGATCTCGGCAGCGCCACGAGTCATCACTGCAATGGCTGTACCCCGATCATTCAGCTGTCTCAATTGCTCAATGCTGGAGCCCCCTGCCCTTGCCACTTCATCTGCCGTTATATCCGGGGGGAACAGGGGATCACCCAATACACCGGTATCGATGACAAACGCTGCTGCACCACAAGCCTCCAGCTGATCTCTGACAAACTGGAACTCTAAACCTTTCGTATCCAAAGCCCCGAGCACAACCACCTTTTTCATCGCATGCATCCGCTCCTTTAGCTCATAACCTGCAGGAAAGCTTCATGAATTGCCAGCAAATTGAGAGATTATAACAATCCGTTGTGCAAATACGTATAACAATCCTTCATGCCTTGAAGAATATCGCCGCCGCTTTCCTCATCAGCCGAAATCCATCCGGTATAGCCAATATCTCGAATACTGGCGAAGATCGGGCCAAAATCAATAGCCCCTTGACCCAGCACCCTCCACTCGCCCTGCTCATAATCCTTCATATGGAAGTTATCAATCACGCGACCAAAGCTGCGGATAACCTCCGCCACATCGTCAATACCGGACTTAACCAAATGGGCCGTATCAATCGTAAGCCCTACCGAGCCTTCCTTGATTTGGTTAAAGAAGATGTCAAAATCATCACGGTACATGACCGGATTATTATGATGATGATGCAGCGACAGCTTAACCCCTTGCTGCTGTGCTTCTATACCCAGATTCGATAACAGGTCTGCATACTTCCGAATGTCGGCAGCCGTCACATCAGCTCTTGGAATACCATGACAATAAACAATCAGCTCCGTGCCAATCGCTGAAGCAAATTGAATTGTGCTTTGCAGCTTCTCGATACTGCTCGCATCCAGATTACCGCCTGCAATCAGGGCCGAACCAACACCCGGCAAATGTCCGAAGGCTTCTTTAAATCGGTTTGGTTCATGCAGATAAGGTAAATATTGCACGGCCTTTAATTGAAGTCCGTCATAGCCAACAGCAACAAATTGTTGAAAAAGCTGTTCCTGCTCTTCAGCGGTTGCTGTCAGTCTTGAAAAAGCCAGCTTATTGCTCATCTCGATTGCTCCCTTGTCTTTATTTATTCGTGAAGCAGTTAACCGGGAGAAGTTGTTCATTCCCCCGGCTATGCTGCCTATCCTTTATTCGCCGATCGTCTGACGGTCCGGAGCTGAGTAAGCAATGATCATCCGGCAAGGCTCCCAGCTTGTGGTTGTTGCATTATGCGGCACATTGCGCGGTATCCGCAGCATCATGCCCGGCTCCAGATGGTAGATTTCGTCACCTAAAGTATGGTCGCATTCCCCTGACAAAATAAAGATGACTTCCTCGCAATTCGGGTGTACATGCCTTGGATTCGCCTGACCTGCATTAATATAGACCATTCCGAATGTCATTTCGCTGGCTGGATCAATATCCTGACCGCACAGCCATTGAATTTTACCCCAGTTTTCGTTTAAAATGCGTGTTGCTTCCTGCTTTCTCAAGTCAGTAATGGTAGCCATATACTCTCAGTCTCCTTTATATGTTTACTTAGCTGCTAATCGCTCTTTATATGCGGCATTCATTTCCTGAATAATTTTTTGGTAATTGGCATCTGCCTTTAGATCGGCAACCAATTTATCCCATGCGTCAATACCGACCTTGCCCATCGTAACCTGGGTTTTCATATCGTTGATTTTCTTGGTGTAATCGGCCCCTAGTTTATTGTTGGTTTCGGATACCAGCCCGATCACGGGTATCGGTGTGCTGATTTTGGCTTTGGCATCAATGATTTTTTTGTTCTTTTCAAAAATTTCCTTCGGCATGCCCGGGGCAAAAGCATACATATACGGATCATGCTTCATAAAGAGCTTGCCAAACGATCCGGTACCCAGGTTGTCTTTAACCGCTTGCTCGTTGGTAATATAGAAACCGTCTTCTTTCTTGTAATGCACACCTTCAATACCATATTGCGACAGGGTGCTGCCTTCCTCCGAAGCGCCGTAATCGAGCAGGGCCAGGATTTTGCGCATCTTGGCTTCCGGGACGCTCTTCGGAATTGCAGTGACGCCAATAAATCCGCTGTTTTGCTGCTGGAACGGTCCTGTCCCTGGGCCGGATAAGGAAACGATCGGCTCCCAATTTACCTTCGGATCACGCTTCCACTGATCATAGGTCCAGCGCCACATTGCTTCAATGGTTTCAGTCGTAACTCCCACTCTGCCGCTTGTCGCCAAATCAACCCAATCATCATTTTTCATCACCGAGTAGTCTGGTGGAATCAACTTTTCATCGAACAGCTTTTTCTTATACAGCAACGATTCACGCATTGCAGGCTCAAGTGTAATATCGATAAGCCCGCCATCCTTAACCTTCCATTTGTTTGCAGCACCTGTATAAATGAATTCGATTTGATCGTTGGTGCGCATCGTATAACCGTAGGTATCCTTCTTCCCATCGGGTTCCTTTTCCTTAAAAACCTTCATGACCTGATACAGCTCATCAAGTGTTGTCGGCATCTTTAACCCCAGCTTATCGAGCCAATCCTTGCGAATAAAAAATGTAGTTCCACCTTCAAGCGGACGGACAATGGGAACGACGTAGTTTTTACCGTTAATCTTCGAATTTTCCCACATGCTCTTGGGTGAATCCATCAGGTTTTTGTAATCCTTTAAATAGGGGGTAAGATCCCAGAAAGCACCCTGCTTCACCATCGTTAGAAACTGGGGAACGGTCGTATCCGGCAGTTTAATCGCATCCGGTAGGTCGCCCGAGGCCAGCAGTACATTTAATTTATCATTGAAAACCGTATCCGAAACCCAGGTAATATTGAGCTTGGTATTTGTCCTTTTTTCAAATTCCTTGGTGACCGGATTATCCGGTGATGGCGGCTGGGCAATGGAAAAGTTACTGAAAATATTCAGGGTGACCGGTGCTTCCTTCTTACCTTCCTCTCCCTTTGGTGCTGTCGCTGCCGGATTGCTGCCGGAGCAAGCTGCAGTTAAGACGGCAGCAACCGACAACATCGCGATCAGTGCATGTTTCCTTGAGCGTTTTTTCATAGCCGAACCCCCCCATTAAAATGAAACTGCGGTTAACCTTTAACCGAACCGAGCATAACTCCTTTGGCAAAATGCTTTTGCAGAAACGGATATACAGCCAAAATCGGGACTGTCGCAATGACCACTGCCGCCATCTTGATCGTTTGCTTCGGAAGCTGATTCTCTGACACCATCTCGGCTGCCGATGCCCCGCCTGTAGAGGTTTCAGAATCGATCAGCATCGTCCTGAGCAGAACCTGCAAGGGCACCTTCGTATAATCATTAATAAACAGAATAGCGTTAAAGAAGGTGTTCCAGTAGCCTACCGCATAGAACAAGCCAAACGCCGCCAAGGCCGGAGCCGACAACGGAAGCACAATACGAAAGAACGTGCCGATATCGTTGCAGCCATCGATCATAGCCGCATCCTCAAGCTCAACCGGGATGCTGTCAAAAAAGCTTTTCATCAGAATGGCATTCCATCCGCTGATCAGTACAGGAATAATAAGCGACCATACGCTGTTGATCATGCCCAAGTCACGAACGACGATATAATTGGGAATAATCCCCGGGTTGAACAAGATTGTGAGTAAAATCATCAGCATCAGGATGCGTCTGCCTCTGAGCCGCTTGCGGGATATGCCGAACGCCATGGCTGAGGTGAAGATCAGACTTAATCCGGTGCCGACCGTGGCCAGAAAGGTACTGACTAATGTTGCATTTTTAAACGTATCCGTATCTAACAAATATCGGTAAGAACCGAGCGACCAGCTCTGCGGGAACAAGACGAAGCCGCTTTTTTGAAGATATTCATAAGGATCGGTAAAGGAAATAATGAACACATAATATAAGGGAAAAACCGTAATGATTCCGATCACTACTAATGTAACCGCATTCACAATGTTGAATATACGTCCTCCGAAGCTTCCCTTCATTGTCCTGACCACCTTTGTCGCTTGTACTTAATAGACGCCATCCTCGCCAATTTTCTTGGCCAGCTTGTTGGCCACGATCACAAGAACAAGACCTACCAAGGATTTGAACAAGCCTACCGCTGTACTGTAGCTGAATTGTCCACTTTGGATACCATTCCGGTACACATACGTTTCAAAAACATCTGCATATTGGGCGACAGCACCATTACTCATCAGAAATACTTGCTCGAACCCGACATCCATAATGTGCCCAAGCCTCAGTATGAGCAGGACCAGAACAACACTTCGGATTCCGGGCAGCGTTACATGCCAAGCCTGCAGCCAGCGATTCGCCCCGTCTATTTTTGCGGCTTCGTATAATTGCGGGTCCACGGCAGTAATCGCCGCCAAAATGATAATCGTACCCCAACCGGTTTCCTTCCAGATGTTTTGCAGCACGAGCATTCCCCAGAAGGTGTCGGTATTCGTCAGAAAATCATACTTGGGCAGTCCAATTGAGCTCATCATCATATTGACAATGCCTGAAGACTGGGACAAAAGTAAAAACGAGATCCCCACGATAATGACCCATGACAGAAAATGTGGAAGGTAAACAATCGACTGAATGACACTTTTGAAAAATTTGTTATTTACTTCGTTCAGCAATAATGATAAGACAATAGGCAGTGGGAAGAAAAACACCAGGTTTAACAAACTGATGACCATCGTATTACGAAACAGCAGTATAAAATCAGGATTAGAAAAAAAACGAATAAAGTGCTCAAGCCCAACCCAATCGCTATTCCAAACGCCGGCGTATGGGGAGTATTCCTGAAAGGCAATCACGATTCCCCACATCGGAAAGTACTTGAATATTAAGAAAAAGATAACGCCGGGTAAAATTAACATATACAAATATTTATCACGTCGGATATCGGACAAAAGCGGCCGCCGCACCTTTCTTTTCACTCGGGTGATGGACGATTGCATCGCAGATGATTGTGTTTCCATATTCACTACCTTCCACTTCCATCAATATGGTCAAGATATCAGACAGGCTGCACGTTTACACCAGAATCCCTTGTTTTAATTGAACGATGCGCTGCTCATCGGCCGATACGTAGGCTGCATCCAAGATGGAAATCGTTTTGAGATTGTCCTTCGAGCTGTTAGGCGCTTCAACACCCGTTTCCAGTGAGGTCAGCAGATGATTCAGGCCCTCGTAGGTAGCGACTTCTCTGGAGAGATTATTTTCCCAGGTCTCAGCAGGCGTCTTCTCGCCTTTACGGTAAAGATCGGCACGGTTATAGCCGGTTACGATCGTTCCCGTCTCACCAATTACGATCATCTCGGTTCTGTTAAAGGTGGAGGAGAAGCTTTGGACATAAGTAGCCACGACGTTGTTCTCAAACACGACCTGAACGGTTGCATCAGTCTCACCTGCACATTCAATGGCGGAGGAGGAACGATTCTGGCATACGACCGATACGGCATCGCAGCCCAATACTTGCCGGAATCCGTCAAACCAATGGATACCCATGACAGACATCGCATTGCGTTCACATTCCTGACGCCAGCCTACGTCCTGTCTAAAGAAAATATTGGTGAACACTATGGAAGTGATTTGACCAATTACACCGTCCGCCACCTTGTTCTTGACGAGCTCAAACGGATAATGGCGTCTGAAGTTCTGATTGATCGAGATCGGTACGCCCTTCTGTCTCGCTTGCTCGGTAATCTCGGTCGCTTCCTCCAACGTATCGGAGAACGGCTTTTCAACAAATACAGGAAGACCAGCCTCAATCAACGGCAGTACAATTTGCTTCCGGATGGAGGTAGGTGTACACACGACTGCCACATCGATACCGCTATTTTGGATAAAATCGTGCAGATCGGTAAACCGTTGAGGCACTCCATATTTATCCGCTTTGGCATGCAAGGCTTCGGGATTCGGATCGCATAAAGCTACGATCTCAATTCGCTCGGGATGTTCCTTATACCCTACAAAATGCAATTCCGTGACACCGCCAGCACCCACAATACCTACTTTGTACTTTTTCATCGTCCCACTCCACCCCTTAAAATTATTGGTTGACCCAGCATACTGATTCGACAACGAGATGCACGACTAGATAACTTTCAACAAAGTTTATTGAAGATTAACCAAGTTGTATTTAATTCAACTATGTTGAACAAGATTTATTTTACACCATCATCACGAATAATGCAATCGCTTTCTTTCAAGAAAATGACAAATAGTTATCCGTCGCCTTGTCTATAAATTCTAGAAGTCCGGTGAATAAGTCTCGCTGCGCGGCCAAATATCCTTCCGATCGCTGTTGAAATCGTGAAAATGGATGAGATTAAGGGGTTTATTCACGATTTCAAAGGCGAACGCTTACGCTTCTCCATGATCATTTGGCCGCTTCGCTCGTTCTTCACCAGACTTCTAGAGATGGAAATCATCGATAACACGACAAAAAAGCCTGGGTTTGTACCTCAGGCTCTTGATTGGTTAAGTTGGATAAGCTTCTACGACGGTGCGTCAGGTAGTCCACTGTTCGCTTTGGACTGTGTGAATATGCCGATATACTTCACTTCATCTGTGATCGGGCACAGCATATGCTTCTCAACCGAATCGAAGTACAGACTGTCGCCAGGCTTTAACGTATACTCGACATTGCCAACCTTGTAGCGCATTTCGCCTTCCAGAATAAAAATAAATTCCTCGCCATTGTGGCTGTACACATTTTTAATGTCATGCTCGTCCTTACGTGAAACAAAAAGAAAAGGCTGCATCAGCTTTTCACCACGTTCAACAGCAAAGGCAAAAAAGGAGTAGCCCTTCTCTGTCTTCACAAGCTTCGATTCGCTCGTTTCCAATGTTGTATAAATCGTACCGGACTGCACTTGATCATCAAGTAAAAAAGAAACCTTGGTTCCCAAAGCATCGGCTATTTTGATTAAAGTGGCAATAGGAGGAACCGTTTTCCCGTTTTCAATCTTCGACAAGAGACTTTTGGAAAAGCCGCATATGTTGGCAATCTCGGTCAAATTGCGGTTCTGCTCTTTTCGGATTTTCATAATTTTGTTCCCAAGATCCATATGTTCATTCTCCTGTCCTCAAGGTAAACCATGTTTATCATAGCTAAACCTTGTGGAACAAGTCAAGTGTTACATGGCTACCCTTTAACCGATCCGAGCATGACACCCTTGGCAAAATGCTTCTGCAAAAACGGGTATACGATGAGAATCGGCACAATGGCGAGTACAATCGAGGCCATTCGTATCGTTTCCTGAGGAATAACCCGATCGTCTCCACCCCCGCCTGCTGCGCCTACCCCATTCGAATCGGAATCGATAACAAGTGATTTGACCAGCACCTGAAGTGTCCATTTCTTGGCATCCGTCAAATAGATCAACGCATTAAAATACGTATTCCAGTACGATACCGCAAAAAACAACGTAAAGGCAGCGATAGCCGGCATGGACAAAGGAATAACAATTCTCCAAAACACACCGATATCGGAGCATCCGTCAATATGGGCTGCATCCTCAAGCTCCGGAGGCAGCGATTCGAGAAAGCTTTTGATAACGATCAGGCTCCATGCATTGGTTAAACCGGACAGGATCAGCGACCAATAGGAATTCAAAAGCCCAAGCTCCTTGATCAGCAGGTAATTAGGCAAAATGCCGGCATTGAATACCAGTGTAAAAATAACCGCGCTGAGCATAAATCTCCGTCCAGGAACAACTTTCTTGGTCAGCACATAGGCAAACGTAAACGAAATGATGACACTGAGCACCGTTCCGATGCCCGTCACAAATACCGTGCTTTTTAAAGCGTTGATAAAGCTGTTGGTCGATAAAATATACTTGTACGCCGACAATGACCACTTTTCCGGTAATAAATAAAATTGCAGCGGCACATAGACCTCAGGGTCTGTGAAGGATACGCTGAACACATAAATAAACGGAAAGATGCAGGCTAGAGAAATCACGCTCAGCAGCGAGTAATTTATATAGTCAAAAAGCGTCAATTTTTTAGTCGCTACGAAACTCACGGGGTGTACCTCCTTTTTTGTGCGTGTTAAACAACCTCTAGTAGATGCCCTCTTGTCCCATTTTCTTGACAACATAGTTGGACAGCATGACGAGAACCAAGCCTACAACGCCCTTGAACATGCCTACGGTCACACCTACGCTGATTTTACCTCCGAGAATTCCGATCGTGTAAGCATACGTATCAAATACCTGGGAAACCGAAGTAACCAGCGGGTTGTTCATGAGTAGCAGCTGTTCAAAACCGACATCCGCCATATGGCCGAGCCGCAAAATCAATAAAATAATAATGGTCGGACGAATCGCCGGCAAGGTGACATGCCAGATTTGCTTGAAGCGTGACGCCCCATCTATAACTGCAGCCTCGTACTGCTGAGGATCAACGCCAGCCATCGCGGCCAAAAAGATAATCGTTCCCCAGCCGACCTCCTTCCACATGCTTTGCAGGGTAATCAGTCCCCAATAGTAGTTCGGGGTCGATAAAAAGGATACCGTCTCAAAACCCATACCGGATATCATTTTGTTGACAATCCCCACATCTGTGGAGAGCATGAAAAAGGTCATACTCGCTACAACGACCCAGGACAGAAAATGCGGCAAATATACGATCGATTGATTAATGCGCTTAAATACCTCATGTCGGACCTCATTAAGCATCAATGCGAGCAAAATAGGTACGGGGAACATAAATATAATTCCAAAAATATTAATCGCAAACGTATTTCGCAGCATGATATAAAAGGTTTGACTGGCAAACATTTCTGTAAAATTGGTCAAGCCGATCCATGAGCTGCCCCATAGCCCCTTATACGGGTTGTATTCCTTAAAGGCGATCAACAAGCCCCACAGGGGCGCGAATTTAAACAAGATAAAGTACAGGATTCCCGGCATTGCCAGTACATACATCCATTTTTGCTGTACCATCGTTGACCACAAACTACGCCGTGATTGTTGTTTGGTTTGCTTCTTGATAACAGCCGTTTGCATAAAGTCACCTCATTATTTTAAAAGCCTCTGAATGATGCCACTGAAGAAGATATTTTCGTGTTATAGCTGATACTCATATCGCCTTATTCACTGATCTGATATTCCGCATTAGCGAGCCACTCCGGTCGAATCGTCACACCCCAGCCTGCTCCTTCGGGAACCTGCACTTTGCCGTCACGTACTTCCAAGGGCTCCATAAAAAGGTTGTTCGTCCAAACGTCCTGCTCGATCGTATATTCCATATGTGTCCCCGCATTCGGAATGGCCGCGACCATGTGAAGGGTAAATATCGTAAGCATCGACAGGTTGGCAGCATGTGGCGTGCAGGTCATCCCCACGGCCTCGGCCATTTTGGCTACCTCCAGCGCACGGCTGAAGCCGCCCACATAGCATATATCCGGCTGGACGATATCAACAGCACGCATGTTGATCATGCGCCTGAACTGTGCCAGATCGGTATCCTGCTCACCACCAGTAACGGGAATATCGAGAGCGTCTGCCACCTGCTTGGTCCATTCCAGCTCCGTGTACGGACAAGGCTCTTCAAAATGACAGACGCCATATTGCGCCAGCATACGTCCGGTTTCAATCGCTTTGCGCGGCGTTAAACCGCTGTTGGCATCAACATACAATGGCGTGTTATCGCCAATGGCTTTTCTAACCGCCTTCACCACCTGCTCCGAACGGCCCGGATAAACATCCACGTCGTTACCGAAATTGCTGGCGATGCGGATTTTAAAAGCACCGTACCCATACGTATCCTGAAGGCGCTTGATCCGCTCGGCCTCGACTTCCGGGGAAATGTCGCGTTTCATGCTGGAGCCGTAAACCTCCACTTGACGCGGTTTTCCGCCCACCAGCTCACATACGCTTTTCCCTAATCGTTTCCCCTTCAAATCCCATAATGCCGTATCCAGCCCGCCGACCGCCCTGCATATATAAGAGCCAGGAAATTTGTGCTCTTCCCTGATGCAGGCCGCAGACAAAGCCTCGATGGCATCACAGTCGGCTCCAAGCGCATGAGGGGCAATTTGCTGATGCAGCACGAGCGCAGATATATTGGCATGGTAGGGGGCAATTTGTCCATATCCCTGCAAGCCATCCTCGGATGTGACACGAACAAAGGATAAATTTCGGGTCGTAAAGGTTTCTATACTTGTAATCTTCATCACTTGGCCTCCATCTTGATTTGAATCTATCGGTGGTTTGATCTGTAGCCGCCTGGCGTGATCTGCACATGCCGCTGAAAAATCCGGATAAAGTTGCGTTCCGAATATCCAATCGCTGTGGCAATTTCGCCGAGTCCCTGATCGGTATCCCTTAGAAGCCGTTTGGCCTCATCGATTTTGCTTTCCACGACATATTCCAGAAAGTTTTTGCCCATGCTTTTCTTAAACAGACGACTCAGGTAGGACGGACTCACACCGACAATTTCCGCACACTGTACCAGCGAGAGGTCATTCCCGCAGTTTTCACTGATATAGGTGCAAATCGTTTGAATAATCGACTCACCAGCTGACTCCCGATCGTTCCGCGTCAACCATAGGTACAGTGGAAACAGCGTATCCTCAAACCATTCACAAATTTCCTGTGAGGTCTGTTTGTCGCCCAGCTGTCCAAACAAATTGTGCTCCATGACGTCTACAGCATTGGCACCCCGCTTTTCCAAAGAGACGATCAATGAAGAGAGCAGTACATGGTAGCTCTGATATATAAATACATAGGATTGGGAGCTTTGCAGAATCTCCGTAAACCGTTTAAAATTTTGAGTGGCGAATGGAATATCCTCCTGTTCGAGTGCAGCCACAACAGCTGCCTCCTGCTCACGAGGGTATTTGATCAAGGCTTGCTTCTTCACAGGCTCCACATCTTCAATAAATAAAATCGTTTCCGAGTCCCGGAATATCCGATATTGCAGTGCAGTTTCTGCTTCCTTGTAGGACACCGGAACGTCAGCCACATGCGCATACAATCGTCCAATACCGACGGTCACCTCAAACGATAAATAGTTGTGGAAGGCTGCCGAAATGGCAGCGGCATATTCCCTTGTGAGATCCAGCATTGCTTGCTGCACCATATCGGGCTTGAATTGCAGAATCGCCGCCCCTCTCCCCTGATAAGGAATCACATAGCCTTGCAGCGCATGGCTGCGCAGTATTTCCTGCATCACATTTGCCAGCGAAAAGGCTACGATCCCTTTTTCCTCAGGTAAAAACCGCTTCTCTTTGTATATGTTTTCGGCTTCAACAATCAGCACGACATTCGTCGAGGTCACTTCAATCCCATACGTTGCGCAATCCTGAATCAACGTTTCATTTCTCGTATAATCGCCGCTCAATAGTTGAAAAAGAAACTTTTCCCGTAAAGAAGGCTCCATTTTGTCCATATAGGCACCAAGCTTTTTCGTTTCCTTGCTCAAATAATCCAGAGATTCCTTAATGATATCCAGCTCATTTTCCTTATCCTGAATTCCGTCTACACGGAGCGAACGGCTGTGATTAATCAATTGCTCTATAGGGTTATATGCCCGTTTGGAGGTGAAGTAGGTCAGCAGAACCCCAACCCCCACAAAAAGCACAAGAATGAGCACCATGATCCTGCGAATCCAGTCCAATTGATCCGTAATCGCTTGCTCCGGTATGACGGATACATACGTTCTGGCAAACACGTTTTTCACATACCTGTACTGCGCCGGCTTACCGTCAATACCTTCGGCCTCAAACCGGCCGGAGTTTTTGTCCGAGGCTTGAATCATTTGTATACCCTTTAAGCTGCCGGTCTGCTGCAACAGCTCAGCATCGGTTTTCCTGTCCATTCCAAAGGGATCGTGCAATTTGACGATGATCAGCTCTTGAGCGCTGGTCACAATGACCGTATCGGTCTCCAAAAACTTGCTGAGCGCCGACGTCTCGATCTCAAAGCCGAGTAATCCCTCGGGCCCACCATTACCGATTAATGGGAGGAGTCTGGCAAAGGTAATATATCCTTCCCTTTTGCTGAGTGGGGACCATTGGGTTAAATACTTGCTTGCCAGCAGTCGGTCGATATCTTCCTTGTATTTATACTCTTCCTTCGGGACAGGGCCATATTCGTTGGATAAAATCACGCTGCCCGGGCTGTTATATAAAAAGATTTCGTTAATAAAGCTGTTCGAGTTTTTAACCAAAGCAATTTTTTTCAAAATTTCGATATTCCAGATGGTACTATCACCAGATGAGCCTGTGTGGACTTCCTGTAACATGGGATCCTTGGCTAGCTGGAGCGAATCCTGCTCGATTTCTTGTAACACCCTCTCAGCACGGTCCTTCAGAATAGTCAGAGACGAGTCACTTTCGGTCTGAATAAAGGTCTCCATCCGATTCATCGAAAGCTGATAATAGACCGTGCTTGCCAAAATCACCGGAACACATACGGATATGCAGCCGAGCCAGATCAGCTTGTATAAATATTTATTGGGGTTAGTCAGTCGCTCGATTCTCAGGTATTTTAATAAAAACTTGCTCCAGTTCGCCATAAGTCCTCCCATTTCTAGAGCTCAACCTCTTAAGTATGAGCCGTGTGCTGGCTTTAATGATAGGGAGTGAAGCACATTACATCAAGTGCCAGCAGAATATTTCCATAGATGCTGTTCTAGCTACCGATCTTTTCCTTGTATTCCTTGGCAAATTCCTGATACGCCTTCTTGAACTCCGCACTGCTGTTCAGCTTCTCGACATAGGCTTTGTACTCGTCCATGGAGATTTGTCCGACAATAGCTTTCACAACCATCGATTGCCATTCGCTGTTGTATTTCGGCCAGATCGATATCCACGTATTGGAATTGATAATCGAGAAGAAATCAATTTTGCCGACCTTGCTGTACGATTCCACGGATGCCGATTTGGCGTCGTTGTACACTTTCGGGGCTGCCGGATTAATAACTTTCATCTTGTTGTTGTAAGCAAGCGGGAAAATTGCGCCTGTCCCGTTAGCCGTTACCTGCTTCTTCCCAAGATCGGTGAGCTGCTGCTGGCCTTCGACCATCGTATAATGTACGCCCTCAATACCGTAGTAGTTATAGTCTGTTTGCTCCATCGTAGTTGTTCTCTCAAAGAAATCGAGAATTTGCTTTACTTTCTCCTCAGGCACTTTTTTGGAAATATAGAAGGCACCGGAGAAAGGTACGGATAACTGAACACTGACTCCTCCCGGACCTTTCATCGGCGGCAATGAAATGACTTCCCCTTCCGGCTGGACTTTCTTGATCCCCTGCTCAAAGGTGTAGTCCCGCCAAACGTTCCGGGCATATGAAGCGGCGCGTCCGGTCGTGTACATTTCTTCAGCTTGCGTTTGCTTGATAGCCGAGAAATCCTTAGCCAAAATGCCATCTGTATACAATTGACGGAAGTAGGCGACCATATCCGTATAGTTCGAAGTTAAATTTTTATTAATGAGACCGCCTTCCTTGTCATATACCGGGTCCAGGCCGCCAAAGGCAGACAGGAAGCTGCCATCACCGTCAGCAAGCAAAAAGCCTTGCCCGACGAGACCGATTGTATCCTTTTTCCCGTTGCCGTCAGGGTCGCCGTTGACAATCGTTTTTAATGCAGCAGTGTATTCATCCAATGTAGTTGGCACTGGTAATTTGAATTTATCAAGCCAGTCCTTCCGCATTTTTATGCTAATATCGATTTGCGGACGATTTCTCGGCACACCATAAATGCCGCCTTCAGACTTCATATAGTTCCATACTTCCTTGTAGCTGTTACTCTTCAAATTTGGATACTTGCTGAAGTCCCCAAGAAACGGCGCCAAGTCCCAGAATGCTCCTTGCTTAACTGCGTTTTGCAAAGTCGGACGGGTAATGTTACCAGCCACAATAACTTCTGGGATGTTGCCGGAAGCAAGCACCAGATCGAACTTGGTATCATAGTCACCGGATGGAATCCATTCCACCTCCAGCTGAGATTTGCTTTCCTTTTGAAACTTAGACCAGTACTCATCATTCAGGTTCGGAACATCGGCGTACGATGGGACCATGAATTGAACCTTAAGATCAGTAGGAGCCTTAGGTTCGCTTCCCGCTGCTTGTGGCTGTGGATTGTCGCCGCCGCACCCTGCGACCATACCTAATGATAGTGCCATTAGCAGGGACGAGCTGACTGCTTTACAAGATAAAATCTTCATGTTCATAAACCTCCCTATATCTACTCAATATCTTTTCGTGACGATCCCGATTGCCAAGCCAATTAGGCTCACATAGGTCGTTTGCAGCTTTATTGTATTGCGATCTTCGACTGCATGTAAGTGACAGTTCTTGAACTGTCTTTCAAAAAACGCCGAAACAGCAAGTATTGTCACCCTTTGAAAAAGATTTTTCCCTTAGCTTTAAACTGGACAGACTATTGGCGAAATTTTCTGAAAACTTAATGAGATTCTAAGCTTAGCTTAAGCTTTCTCTCCGGCAGGCGGCGTATAATGAAGCTCATACCAACAAATGGAGGGATCGCCATGAGTCACGTTAAACATTTTCTGATTGGTTTTTTCTATAGCTTTATCGCCATTGCTGCCCTGCCCGTTCTGCTTATTCAAAGCTTGCTGGAATTATAAAATAATCTACAGCCTCTCGGCATTCGCCAAGCTAAATGGGACAAGAGAGTTCCCTTGTACCAACCATACTGCAATCCTCCTACAAATGTGGGAGGATTTTTTAGTGGAGATTACTGAAGGAACGGTGCACATACTGCAGCATTGTCGATTTAATGAACATACACGGTCTTCTCAGCCGAGAAATGTAGTATATCACCTGCTGTGGCGAATCGGATTTAAATCCGTTCGACTAATATCAATAATAGAAAAAGGAGATTATGATGTTTACGCTTTGCAAAAATAATCTCGAAATCAGCTATGTACCTTGTGCTGGCGGGCTGTCTATCGTTTGGCAGCATCGCATCCGCTTTTGGTGAGCCCTCCCCTGCCGACGTTCATATCAAGGAGTTCAGTTTGCTGGACACGGCGTCTGATGTTGTCGGCGCGGCAGATTTCACGCCGGAGGGTAACAAGGATGGTCACTTTAAGCTGTTGCTGAGCCTGAAGCAGAAGGCAATCATTAATGCCGTAATTCTACGTTCAACGGATGATTAAGGCAAGGATAATCAGCAGGGGGACGGGAGCTGTTCGGGATTTGAACTGGACGAAATTCGATGGGGCCATCTTAATATATCCTGATATTTATTAGTTTGATGACAACATGCCTGAGTTCCAAATGAGCGATCTGGAATTGACATTCGTACCTGTCGGTCCGTTGCTTGATAGCAGCACAGGTCAAACGATAACCCTAACGCAGTCTGGATCCCAGGTGACGCCACCGATTGGCCGATACAAAGCGACCGCCAGATGGATGCCGGACGGGATCGATCCTAAGCTATGCTGCTGCGAGTCAAAGGCAAGGGTAAATTTGTTCAAACTCTCGAATTCGAATTCGAGGATCCCATCCCGCCCGGATAGATAAGGGTGTTTCCCTATATGTCCATGCATAAGCGTGAACCCCCTCGCATCAAAGGTTCGCAGCTTTACCTTTCTTTGTGTGACCCTTGATTTCCGATAATTATTTAGAGTCTGTGGCCAAAATTGTGACCACTGTAATGCTCCCACAACAGCAGTATGATATAATAAACATACAAGAATGGAGTGATGAAGTTGGAGTTACTCGATGCACGGAACGATTTTATTTTCAAAAAAATATTCGGAAGCGACAGCAACAAGGATGTGTTGCTCGCGTTTCTCAACAGTACCTTTATGGAGGCTGGTGAGCCGCCGCTGACGGAGATTACGTTGATGAATCCCTATACCGACAAAAACGACCCAAAGGATAAGCAGTCCATTCTCGACATTAAAGCCAAGACAGCGGAAGGCAAGCTGATCAATATTGAGATGCAGTTGTTCAACCCATACAACATGGAGAAGCGAACGCTTTTT
Organism: Paenibacillus periandrae; assembly: GCF_022458865.1. Taxonomy (GTDB): domain Bacteria; phylum Bacillota; class Bacilli; order Paenibacillales; family NBRC-103111; genus Paenibacillus_S; species Paenibacillus_S periandrae. The sequence continues at coordinate 93,738 of NZ_JAJNMU010000033.1, forward strand.
TACTGGAGTGGGATGTACTTCCATCAAATTAAAGAAGGCGGCAATTATAGCGAACTGAAGAAATGTGTGACGATCAACATTCTGAACTATTCGTTCCTGCCAAATGACCGCTACCATAATGTTTTTCATCTGCGTGAAGATCATACACTAATCCCATTAATTGATGATATTGAAGTCCATGTGATGGAATTGTCCAAGCTGGAAGAATACGAGGTTCCGATGGGCGGTGGCTTGGTAAACTGGCTATTGTTTTTAAGAGGCGTAGAGCAGACCAATTGGGAGGCGTTGACAGTGAACGAACCGATGCTGAAGAAAGCTATGGATACGTTGGAATTCTTGAGCCAAGACACACAAACACGGATGGAATACGATGCACGACTGAAGTTTCTTCGTGATGAAGCATCCCGAGTGGAAGGGGCAAAAGCTGAAGGTGTCGCGATAGGTGAGGCTAAGGGGAAAGAAGAAATGGCACGTGAGCTCCTTACTCTTGGAGTGGATGTATCCGTCATTGCCAAGGCTTCAGGACTTTCCGAAAGGGAAATAAACAGCCTGAAGCCGCTATTGCCAAATGCGTTCGTGTACGGTAAATTGATAGTATATTCATTAAGCTACAGGCTTTAACCAAGGACATACGGTTAACGGTATGATTGCTCAGAGAGGGTGCACTCGGCTGTAAGGCGCCCCAATCATCGTTCAACCCTCCCACCTTGCAGCCGCGATGGGGAAATCCGTCGCCGGGGAAACCCGTTATTCCGTTTAAGGACCGCCGTTGTCAAACGGTGGTTAACTATAGGGTGGTACCACGAAACCGCATTCGTCCCTAACGAATGCGGTTATTTGATTTGGAGGAGGAGCTTGATCATGAGACAACGACACGCATTAATGCCTACACTAAGGGAAATCCCATCCGATGCAGAGGCCGCCAGTCACCAATTGCTGCTGCGGGCAGGCTTTATCCGCCAACTGGCTGCCGGTATCTATACTTACCTGCCTTTAGGCCGAAAGGTTTTGCGCAAGCTCGAAGCGATTGTTCGGGAAGAAATGGATTATACCCAAGCCCAGGAAATCTTAATGCCTGCTATGCAGCCTGCGGAGCTATGGCACGAATCAGGACGACACTCGGTGTATGGACCCGAGCTGATCCGTTTTCAAGACCGCAATTCCCGGGAGTTCACCCTTGGACCGACTCACGAGGAAGTTGTCACCTCGTTGATTCGTGATGAAATTAATTCCTACCGTAAGCTTCCCGTGATCGTGTATCAAATTCAAAGTAAATTCCGGGATGAACGGCGTCCACGGTTCGGACTGCTGCGGGGTAGGGAATTTGTGATGAAGGATGCCTACTCGTTTGATACTAGCTGGGAAGGTGTCGATCAAGCTTATCAGGCTATGTACAGCGCCTACCACCGCATATTTGACCGGTGTGGTCTGAAATTCCGTGCAGTTGAAGCGGATGCCGGAGCCATCGGGGGCGAGGGCGGCACCCACGAATTTATGGCGTTAACGGATATTGGCGAGGACACGATCGTAACCTGTGAGAGCTGCGGGTATGCCGCTAATATGGAGCGAGCCGTATCACGGATACTTGCTGAGGGTTTAAATGGTTTAGATCCATTACATCGTTCCGATCATTTGGACGTCGAAAGGATCGCAACTCCCAGTGTGAAGACGATCGAACAGCTTGAACGTTTTCTGAACGTGTCGGCTGATCAACTGATCAAAACCTTGATTTATATTGCCGATGGCCAACCAGTAGCTGTGTGTGTCCGCGGTGATCATGAGGTGAACGAAACGAAGCTCAAAAACTACCTGAATGCCGTTGACCTGGAGCTTGCCGACGCCGATACAATTGCCCGCGCCACCGGGGCGCCCTCTGGTTATATTGGACCCATGCAGCTGTCCATTGCCCTATATGTGGATCAGGAGGCTGCCCGCATGGAATCGGCGATTACCGGAGCTAATCTCACGGGCTTCCATCTACGTCATGTGCGACCAGGGCGGGATTTCACTCTGGAGCATACAGCGGATCTGCGCAACGTAGAGGAAGGCGACCTCTGTTTGCATTGCGGAAGCTCCTTAAAGCTGACTCGCGGCATTGAGATTGGTCATATCTTTAAGCTCGGTACCAAATACAGCGAGCCGCTGAAGGCAAGCTTCGTTGATGCTGAAGGTAAGGAACAGCCCATGCTGATGGGCTGCTATGGAATCGGTATCTCAAGGCTGCTGTCAGCTGTGGTGGAGCAGTCTCATGATGCGTTTGGTATTGTATGGCCTTTCTCGATCGCTCCCTTTCATGTCCATATCGTGCCCGTTTCGGTGCAGGATACGACCCAGATGCAGCTGGCCGAGAGCCTGTATGCGCAGCTTGGCCAGCTTGGAGCCGATGTACTGCTGGATGACCGCGAGGAAAGACCCGGCGTCAAGCTCAAGGATGCCGACCTGATCGGCATTCCCATACGTATCGTTGTTGGGAAAAAGGCTGGCGAAGGATTGATCGAATGGAAGGAACGTGGCACGGCAGAAGTACTTGTACTCACCGCTGAGGAAGCCATTGAGCAGATTACTCTCCAACTACGAGGTGCAGCTAACTAAAGAACTGGATAACCTGCTTTTTCAATAACGGCAAGTTGGTCTCCAAATGTTGAAGCCGGTGTCCGTTGGCTCCAGATGGGTGAGGAAAACCGGACAAGCAGCTCTGACGCTCAATGACTCCTTGTAAGACGAGGAAATTCAAAGCATCCTCCACCATTTTCCCGAGCGGTATAAGGAGTGGATTTGGGAGCTGTTTCAGTTCATTGTTCAGGGTGCTGCACATATATGCCGATAAAAATTGTGATTTTACCAGCTGTGGATTGTGTCCTGTATAATTAAGTCCGTGTGAAAAAACAGGATATTTAATAACCGACGACGTATGGAGCCATTCATCCTGATCTTCAAACAATCGCGAACAGGATGAAAGCCCGAGCGCTGTGTTCAGCTCAGTCTGATCGAGCATGCTGCACAGGTTTTTCCTCATCGTACCGGCGAATCTCGCAGCTTGTTTAGATCTGTAGGCTATTTGTTCGAGCGACAGCCCTGCATCCACATCCTGCTTGGCTTGTCTGAATGCCAGCTCCATTTGTGTCCATCCCGGTGTGATACCAAGTATGACCAGCTTCGCAGTTTGATTGATATATTCGTTATGTGGAGCATAATACATCTCCAGCCCACCTTCCCTGTGAAGAAGAAAGTCGGGAATAAGCAGATCCTGCTTCGTTAAAGGCTTATCGGCAGGAAGCCGCTGGATTGCATCTATATAAGGGTGAAGCCGATTCCAATCCTGCATACAAACACCACCTTGATATGAGGTAACTTTCTTTTCACGTTATCAAAGGTTTAGTATATCAAATATTCCTAGAATTCTGGTGAAAAACGAGCGCAGCGGCCAAATGATCCTGGAGAAGCGTGAGCGTTCGCCTTTGAAATCGTGAATAAACCGCTTAATCTCATACAATTTCACGATTTAAACAGCTGAGAGTTTGCTAAAGCAAACTGGCTTCGTAAGCACTATCCCGGAGGGATATTTGGCCGCGCAGTGAGACTTATTCACCGGGCTTCTAGAAATACCACGATTCACCGCAATAAAATCAGAGTTATTGAAAGAACAGCTCATTCCTATAAAACGGAGGCGAAATCTGCTATGACAATAAATGAATTTGCTCCCAAAGCACCTTTATTCAGAGATCCGATCTATGATGGTGCGGCTGATCCAGTCGTGATTTGGAACCGTCAGGCTGCCGAATGGTGGATGATTTATACGAACCGCAGAGCTACAGCCGAAGGCCTTGGAGTTCAGTGGGTGCACGGGACCGATCTGGGGGTGGCTTCCTCTGCCGATGGCGGACAAAACTGGCTGTATCGGGGAACACTTACCGGACTTGAGCTGGAATGGGGTCGTAATACATTCTGGGCTCCTGAAATCATCTGGCATGAAGATCAGTACCATATGTATGTGAGCTATATTCAAGGAATCCCGCAGCAATGGGCAGGCCATTCGCGCCATATTATCCATTATACAAGCCCTGATTTACTGAAGTGGACTTACCAATCCCGCTTACAATTAAGCTCGGAGCGTGTGATCGATGCCTGTGTGCACAAGCTTCCAGACGGCAAGTTTCGGATGTGGTATAAGGATGAAGACCATCATTCGCACACCTATGCTGCAGATAGTGATGATTTGTACAATTGGACGGTAGTGGGACCCGTGATTACAGGTCGCGGTCATGAAGGGCCCAACGTATTTATCCTTGGCGGCAGCTATTGGATGCTAGTCGATGAATGGCGGGGACAAGGTGTGTACCAATCAGAGAATGGCGTAGACTGGGTTAACCAGGGGCTTATCCTTGATCAGCCTGGTCAGCGCGAGGATGATCAGACGATTGGCCTTCATGCCGATGTCGTGGTGCAGGGCGAGCATGCCTTTATCTTTTATTTTACTCATCCGGAACGCAAACCCGGCCAGCCAGAGCGTACTTATCAGGAACGCCGAAGCTCGATTCAAGTGGCGAAACTTACGGTTAAGGACGACAGGCTGGTTTGCGACCGGGATGAACCGTTTGATTTTCACATGATAGCTCCTGAATAATGAAAGAAGGTTAGATTAACATGACAGAATCGCGAAAAATTACAGTTACACAGGTTAAAAAGGCTCTCAAAGATTATGACAAAGATACGCTGTTATCGATCCTTATGGATTGCTACAAACAAAGCAATGATGTTAAAAATTATATTCATGTTCTGATCAATCCTGATGAAGCGGTGGACGAACTTTACACCAAAGCAAGGAAGCTTATTATGAACGAGTTTTTCCCGCAGAAGGGGTACGGCAAGCTTCGGCTAGCACAAGCCAAAAAAGCGATTACGGATTTTAAAAAACTAAGCAATGATGAAACCCGAACTATAGACTTGATGATTTATTATGTGGAGTCAGGTGTTAAGTTTACAAATACGTATGGAGATATTAATGAAACGTTTTATTACAGCATGGCATCCATGTATGCCAATGTAATCTCAAAGATCATCGAAAATGACAAGCTCTACATTCGTTTCAGTGATCGTTTGGAGCAAATAGTAAATGACACTTCAGACATCGGTTGGGGCTTCCATGATGAGCTTTCTTATTCGTATCATGAGCTTTTAGCTGCTGTAGATGGAGATGAAACAATCTGATGAGCAACATACAACCGCTGCCCTATACTTATGGAATGTACACGATGTGTCTTGTTCAAGACGGAAACCGTGTATTACTGGTAAATCGCCCAAGCGAAAAAGGATTTCCAGGTTATATCGGTCCTGGCGGCAAAATCGATTTTCCTGAAAGCCCTACTGAGGGAGCTGTTCGCGAGGTGCTTGAGGAAACAGGGCTAACTGTTACGAAGCTGGTCTACAAAGGAATGGCTGAGCATGTCGAGCCCAAAACCAATTACCGTTACATGGTATTCAACTATGTGGCTACGGCTTATGAGGGTACCCTGCTGCACAACCCGCCCGAAGGCGAGCTCCTCTGGGTACCGATCAATGAGGCTTTGAATCTCCCGATGCAGCCGTGGTTCAAGGAGCGATTTCCTTTGTTCTTCGAAGAAGGGACCTTTGAAATCCATGCTGTATGGGACGGAGAAAGCAAGCAGACCCTGGAGAAAACGATCAAGAAGCTGTAGACGCTCTGAGCTTGATCTTCCACCATGTCGGCCTCATTTATTGAAAGTTAGTAAAACTGTCAGTACCCTTCTATCAATTTAAATCATAGAGTATAGTGCACTTAAATCTACTTATGAAAGGAGTGCATTCATATGTCTGACAAAGTGACTCTATCAACCGGTGTGCTGACCAGAGAGCCTGATACCATTACTGCCGTCATCAATCTTGCAAATGTGGACAAGAACAATTCACACCGTATTACTGTCGAAGTACTGGATTGGTCCTCTTATTCTGATCCTGTACGGCTTCCAGTGCTTATAGGCGATAACGTACCTGTTGTATTTCCCTATCGTCTGGCAGGCAATAATTTGGCTGTGATGTATGTTGATCTGGATGAATCTGTCGATCTCTACGAAATCCGGATTACTTCTCACAAACACAAAAAAATTATCGCCAACTGTTTTGGAAGAAGTCTTCCTCCTTATACCAGTCAGCAAGGAAATACTGTACTTCAAAGCCAGCTTTTCAAAATGAATTAACCATCGGTACAAAATACTGCCTCTTAACCTTGAGATGACAGCAGCAGCCCAGCAGAATGTAGAGGCCACTGAAAAAGTCCATCTTTAAGAAAAAGGTACAGTTCTTCAAGAAAGTTGAAGAGCCTGTACCTTTTTTGCCGTATAATTGAGTCATCTTAAAAAAGCGTGGGTGAGAGCGGATGATTCG
>NZ_JAJNMU010000034.1 GCF_022458865.1 Paenibacillus periandrae
AATGGGCGGATCGTCCAGCAGGGCAGCTACGAGGAACTGCTTCGGCAGGAAGGGCTGTTCGCTAGGCTCGCTGCGCGCCAGGTAGTGTGATCGGACCAAAGATACCCCGTTTGGGGTACGGATTTTTGCCTTTTTTCCCGCTATAATGAGGCGTAGCTGTTCACTATAACGCAGGAGGCGAAAGCATGAGCTGGACGATGGAGAAAGCCAATGAGCTATTTGAGGTATTTAAGCAGCGGGCTTCGGAGGACGCCGAGTTCCGGGCATTGGCGCTGAGCGACCCGAAACGGGCGATTCGCGAGCTGACGGGGCTGGAGCTGCCGGAAGGCGTCGAGGTTGTAATCACGGAGGACGAGCACGGAGAAATCCAGGCGAAAACCTTGTTCGGGGCTCCGTCCTCTGACGCAGAGCGCGAGCTGGATGAAGCGGAATTGGAGCAGGTAGCAGGCGGCACGTCGTTCTCGGCGTTTATCTTGTACGGTCCTCCTTATCCGGAGCGCACAAAGAAAAAGTAATGTTCGAAATTGTTCGGCTTGCCCAGGGGAGGGCGGCGTCTTACCAGTCTTTTACGTATCGCTCTTACCGCGGCTGGCTGGTCAAACCGGCTGCCGGCACTGAAGAGGAGGCTGACGCGCAGAATATCATTCTCGGCGCCTCCTTCATGGGTCGGCCGGTCGGCCTGCTATTGGCCCATCCTCCCGTGGACGATGAACCCGCAAGGGTGCTGTCCGTATTTGTTGACAAGCCGTACCGGGGGCTCGGCATCGCTACGGCGCTTATGCAGGAGCTGAAGGCATCCTTGAGCAGAATGGACCTTGAGCAAGCGTGCGTAGAATATTACGCGCTGCACAGCTATGAAGCACTGGAGCGGGTGCTGGCCAAGTCAGGCTGGCAGCCTCCCTCGGTGTACAGCAGTTTCTACCGATGCGACATCGCCGCCGGCCGGGACAGTAAGTGGATCAGCCGGTTCAAGCTGTCGTCCCGCTGCACCGTAATTCCTTGGAACGAGCTGAGGAGAGGTGAGCTGTCCCTGATGAACCAACTTCAGGAAAAGGATTACAACGCCTACTTCATGCCGCTGCGCGCAGAGGGCGTGATCGAGCGCGACTGCAGCCTGGTGCTGAAGCTGGACGAGGAAATCGTCGGCTGGTCGATCGTCGATCGCCAGCTGGCGGAGACGCTGCTGTACCGGACGTTATATATCCGCGAGGCGTATCGCGATCATGGGCTGGGGCTGAGCCTGGCCGCGCAGTCCGCGCAAAGGATGCTGAGGACGAATGCCTCGCATCTTGTTATCCAGATTTTGCCCGGCAACGAACGGATGCAGAAGGTGGCAGACCGACTGCTGGCTCCTATGCAGCCTGTTGTGACGGATTACAAGCGGGCGGTTCTGGACCTATGAGTCAAGGAGGCCCGAGGGAAACAATCGAGTAAGAGGGGGTGGCTAGCCCCCGTATTCTCACGCCACCGTACATGCGGGTCCGCATACGGCTGTTCCAAAAGATTAACACAGCTCCAAGTAACGTGAAAGCAGACTTTTCAGCCCTTTCGTCTCCTAGAAGGAGGTCGGAAGGGCATTATTTGTGTTCCGGGACATTTCCCATGCGCCGCGGCGTGAGTTGGCCATCATGAAGCTCGCCCAGTTGGGGACTCCGAGCGCCCGGGGCTCGCGGATGCGGGTTCTCACCCGTTTCCACTGTGTCCAAAGACAATGCGGAGTCTCCTGCGAATCCACTGGTCAAGGCTCTGGCAGTGCGTCTTCGCTGAGGCTAGGCGGAAATAGCCTATCCATCCCATGAGGTAACGGTTCAGGCGAGAGATTCGTTCTTCCATGAAACTATGATTCGCTTAAGGAAAGTATTCCCACGAACTTTTTAAAACAGAACTTATTTTTGATGAATGGCTAGTGTCGGGTGACAAGAACATTATCTCATTAAGAGCCGCGTAAATCGCGGCCTTTGTGTTTTATGGGATAAAGTTCTTGTCAAAAACTTTCGAACGTCGTCCTTAATGACCTCGATCAATGGATTGCCGGCCAATGGGAGAATTTCGAAACGGCATTCGGACAACAAGGCTCCAAATACCAGTCGCTTAAACACCTCAGTAATCTTAAAGAAGGTTACATTGTGCGATATGCAGATGATTTTAAAGTACTCTGCAGGGACTGGAGAACTGCCCAAAAATGGTATCACGCCGTCAAACTCTACTTGAAAGACCGTCTGAAATTGGACATATCCCCGGAGAAATCGCAGATCGTTAATCTACGAAAACGAGAGTCCGAATTTCTTGGATTCACCATCCGTGCTAGCAAAAAGGGTAATAAAAGAGTAGCGCATACGGGCATTAAAGCCAGTAAAATGCAGAAAATTAGGGCTGAAGCCAAAAGACGCATACAAATATTAAGAGCTTCTCCAACCGCCCAAACTGCAATACTTTTCAACAGCTTTGTGTTAGGAATCCATAACTATTTCAGTCGGGCTACACATGTTAATGTCGCCTTCTCACGTCTTGCCTACGATCTCAGAGCTTTCATGTACAATCGTCTAAAACTGGTCGGGAAACATAAACATCCTGCAAATCCTCCGCCTACATACAAGAAATTCTACAGCACGGGTTTCAGAACGTTTAAGGTGGCGAATGTGTATCTATTCCCGCTTGCCAATGTGAAAACAGTTAATGCATTGAGTTTCAGCCAAGAACTCACGACTTACACAGAGGCAGGAAGGGAACGCATAACGAAGAAGCTTCGCCCGGACATTAAGCAGCAGATTCATCTGTTGCTGAAATCCAACATCCCAAACCGGAGCGTCTTTGTGAGCGAAAAGGTGTAGAGATAATAGAAGCGGAAGCATGCCCTGATCATATCCACATGCTAGTGAGTATCCCGCCAAAACTCAGTGTATCGGAATTCATGGGATATCTGAAGGGAAAAAGTTCACTGATGATTTTCGATCAATTTGCTAATCTAAAGTATCGGTATGGGAGCAGGCAATTCTGGTGCAGAGGGTATTACGTAGATACGGTAGGTCGAAACAAGAAAGCGATCGAAGAGTACATTCGCAATCAACTGACAGAAGATAAGAACTACGAACAACTCACCATGAAAGAACTGATCGACCCGTTTACGGGCGAGTCGGCCAAAAAGGGCAGATAACGTAGCCCCTTTAGGGGCCAGCCTGTGATAGTCACGCGGTTGGCAGAACTTCGATGCGCCTTTGAGGCGCGTGCTGGTACCATGCCCTTATAGGGCTGAAGGAAGCCACCGGCTAAGCCGGTGGTTATGACTACAAGAGCCTAAAATAACATCGGCACTAGCTGGAAGTATCAAAATTAGATATAATGACGTTTTAATAAAATGGGACTAAATATTGAGGTCACTTACAAAGATATTAGTGATCGGTCAGGTTGTTCGGAAGAATCTCTATATGGAGCAGACTTGGGCCTTACGATTCGTGTTAATACAGATAACAATTTGAAAACATATGAAAAAGTAAAATCAGCATTAATACAATCAAAGTTCCCTTACAATGATTCAAAGAAGGAAATCGGAAAATCGCTAGAAAAAATGATAGGTGTAATAGACTCCGGTAAGCACGGGTCCTTTATTGTAGTTTATAATAGAGATGGAGTCAAAGTTTTAAATTCTTGGGATATTGAAAATGCGGGATATGATTTGAATTTAGCAAAAGGTGAAAGTTTAGAGACATTTTTCAACAGCCGCAATGGGGACTTCGCACAAGCGACCAAGGATCTAGCTGATTTAATCGGTCGACCTCCGATGAAGCTAAGGGATTTTTTTAAGGAGTCTATATCTCTATAAATGGCAATTAGGGTGTTCATGGGTACGATAATTGTAAAGTATCAACTTCAGGGCCTCCCGCAAAGGATGGCCCTAAAGCTTGCCGTTCCGACAGCACGGTGAACCTTATCATGAGTAGGGAGAAATTTTGAGCTGTCAATCCTTACGGGCTTGGAATTCGCATCGACCGATCTTGGACGCGCTCTCATCTTGGGAGAACCCCCCTTGCTACTTCTATGAAAGATAACATGATGGGCGAAAGCCACTTGTCTTTATGCCATGACATCTGTGTATACACGTGAAGGTCTGGAATTTGCCATGGAAGAGCAACAAGTTCGCTCCGTTCAACTTCCGCTTCCACCACGATTTCAGGAAGAAAGGCAATGCCGATTCCCGAAATTGCGCAGGACTTCAGGTATAGCCTTCACGTCGCTCCGTAGTGGCTACTACACGGCATCGGCACTCATGATGATCGGCGATGCAATAAAAACAGGGAAATCTATCACTCCTGAGGAAGGTCCGGTTGCCTGGACAGCCCACTTCGATCTGGCCGAGGCTGCGGCGACGATCATAAGCGAGCAAAATCTGCATGGCATGCCCCCCAATCTTACGGGATCCGAGTCCGTTGACATGGAAGGGATTGCGACAATCGCTTCCGAAGTCTTGGGGCAGACCATCCGCAGGATCGTCGGACGAAGAGTTTTGGGTCCGCGTTGTATCGAGACGTGCCGGAAACGAGCATAAATATGCGGATGGGGATGTATCTAGCGAGCCGTCAGGGAGAGACTTCGCGCAAGTCGATCTTGCTCAAGCGAATTTGATCGCCCGGCCTTCGAAAAGCTTTAGAGAAATCCTGAAAGAGTCGATTTCTCATGAATAAGGTTTGACTGCGAGAATACATGCAAATGGGGTGTCCATTTGGATGCTCTAAAATGTCGACAATGAGGACAAGCAGAAGGTGGAGAGTTCGTCTCCACCCATATTTGATAGTCGAATTTGTTCTCGGCGTTGCTCAATATGTTGATCTTGGGTAGGTTTATGATATCCATGTACTTATCTCCTGCTCAACCCGTAAGCAGTCATCGATCGGCCGCTGCTCCTAAGCATAGGTGCTGCTGTGGTATGACCCTCAATTGTTTAGATACCAGCCAATATTGCACCACCTTCGACTTGAAGCACAGACCCGGTCGTGTATGTGTTTGTCGCCAAGTACACGTAAGCCGCAGCGATCTCTTCGGGTTTGCAACGTGTTGTATTAAGAGTGACTGGGCAACCGTTTGGAACATCAATGCCAAACTTTCAGTGTCCATTCCCATTCCACTGTAAACAGGCGTATCCACCATCCCTGGCGAAACAACGTTGACTCGTATTGGAGCCAAGTCCATAGCCAATACGCGGGCAAAGCCCTCAATGGCTGAGTTTAGCGCAACCAGCGTCGAGGCGCCCCTTGTCGGCCGTGCGGCAAGTACACCGGAAGTCAGGGTGATAGACCCGGACTCCTTGATATAAGGTAAAGCGGCTTTCACTGTTGTGTATTGCCCCCAGAACTTTCCGTCAAACTCAGCTCTCGCAACATCGATTCCCAAAGAACCAAAGGGACCATTGACAGACCCGCCGCCGGTAGCAGTAACGACGAGGTGATCGAAGTCACCAATCTTTTCGAAGAACGGATTCATCTGGCTTTCATCTTGGAAATCCAGGGCATATCCTTGTGCTGACCCGAGATCCTTCACTGCCGCGTCTACTTTCTCCTGTGAACGGCTGGCAACGATGACCTGAGCACCTCGAGAAAGAAATAATTTCGCGGTGGCCAGACCAATGCCCGAAGTACCGCCCACAATGACGGCTCGATGATTTTGCAATGACATCTTTCATACCTCCATTATAAAGTGATATACCTAAAACGGAGTTTTGATTCCGTTTATATCAGTATGCGGAGTCAATACTCCGTTTGTCAATTTGGTGTATAATAAATTGGGAGAGGGGGGTCATTTATATGCCAAAAAAGGAGCCTTCGCGCGCTCAAGATAATAAGGGTTCAAATTCAATCGATGCAGGTCCTGCAGGAAAATCACTGCGAGCGGATGGCAGAAGAAACAGAGAACGAATACTCGACGTTGCAACGAAAGTCTTTGCCACCGAGGGATTGGAGATTCCAATAGATGAAGTTGCCAATCGTGCAGGGATGGGGATTGGAACGGTATATCGTCACTTTCCGACGAAAGAAGAATTAATTGAAGCTGTGGTTTTCAGTTTTAAGCAACGTCTCATCGAGAAAGCAAGGGGGATGCTCGATCAAGACGATCCAGGTCAGGCTTTTTTTAACTTTTTGTCGCTAATTGTGAGAGAGGGTATGGGAAACAAAGCGCTCATCGCCGCTCTGGCCCGTTCTGGCGCGGACATCCATCGTCCGCTCTCTGGCATCTCTCTGGATTTTCAAAATGCAATAGGGGAACTACTGAATTGTGCGCAGCAAGCGGGTTCCGTTCGCAATGACATTCAGGTAACCGATATAACAGCTATTCTATTCAGTGTTATGCGGACTCTTGAATACAATGATGATTCCGGATTATCGGAGCGCATCCTGTCAGTTGTATGTGACGGGTTACGTGGCCGTTGCTGAACTGATTTGTTCGTTCATCCGACATCAAGAATGGGGCTGCCGCGGCATTCTCCTTTCGCATTTTTCGCAGTTTCCCCCGTTACGGAGAACCGTATCATAAGTAAGGACGAAAATTTTGAAGCAAGAGGGATTTCGCCTTGCCGCAGCTAGTAAAATTTGAGCTCGTTCCAGACATGCAGAACGGGCCTTGACCAACTGGATAAATATGCGAGAAACAGTTCGTATCATTTCAGCGTATTTTAGGTATGATACTGTCCGACTTTCAGAGCCGGGTTCTGCACACATCCATTTACGGTCATTGCAGGTGTTCTATGACTAGCGGGACGCCGCGCAAGGCGCGGTATCCGTATTCCAGAGTGGAGGGCCATCGAAACGCCTGAGAACGCTTCATAATAACAAGAATTGTGGTGTCACATGTATAGAGTAAAATATATAGTCGTTATCACTTTGTTTCTCGCTGTTCTTCTAAGCTTTCGGTGGCTTTGGTCCGAAGTGTTTCCAGCCCCGGAGTATCCTCAGGCTATTCAAGGCGTGCTCGACATGCGCGGTTGGGATTTCGAGAAATCCCGCGCTATCAGTCTTAATGGCGAGTGGGAGTTTTATCCGTCGGCCTTTATCTCGCACGAAGACGCTGCGCAGCTTTCGGCCGCCGCTCCGCGTTATGTTCAGGTTCCGGGAAACTGGCACAGCGCTTTTCCGGAAGGCACGAAATCGTCGTACGGTTACGGGACATACCGGCTTCGCATATTGGTCGATTCTTCGGTGGACCAACCCTACGCCTTCTGGATCAGGGACGTTCAGGCTTCTTCCGCTGTTGAAATCAACGGTCAAATGCATAAGTCGCTTGCAAATCCTGCGGAACAGCCGCAATCGTATACGCCTGGCAACGTTCCGTATACCGTCTCCTACGAAGCAAATGGCGCGAAGGAAATCGAGCTGCTTGTGCGCGTCGCCAATTTTGAACACCCTTTTGTCGGTGGCATTTCAAAATCGATCCGCTTCGGCTCGCAGGTGGCGATCGACTTCGAGCACTCGTATTCCATCGGCTTTCAGCTTATCTTGTGCGTTGTTCTTCTGCTGCACGCATTATATGCCTGCATCCTGTACCTGTTCAACCCGCGGCAGAAGGCGCTGTTCGTTTTTTTCCTGCTACTGCTGGCCGCCAGCGTCACCGTCGTTTCCGATAACGATAAAATAATGCAGATTTGGTTCCCGATGAGCTATATGTACGAGCAAAAAATCAGACTGCTTTCATACATGGGAGCTTCCTATTTTATTTTATACCTGACCAGGACCCTATACGCTAAAGAGGAAGGCCGTAGGTTGTATCGGGCTTATGTCGTCCTGCTCATCATCTATTCGGTGTTCACGCTGTTCGCACCGCCTCCGCTCATTTATTATTCAAGGAAAGCCATGCTTTACGCTTTTCTGTATTTTTTTCCAATGGCTTGGTTTGTTTATTTGGCCGTTAAAATGGTGATGAGAAAGCAGCATGACTCCATTTATCTGCTGCTTGCGGTCATCAGCGTTGCGTCGAGCATCCTTTGGGGGGCTTATAATTTCAGCGAAAAGGTAAGCGGCGTCTTCTATCCGGTCGATCTGATTGCGGCTATTGTCGTTTTCTCGGCTTATTGGTTTAAACGATATTTCCGCAATTCCGAAGAAAACGCCAGGCTGAACGAGCAACTCAGAGAGTCCGACAGGCTAAAAGATCAATTTCTCGCCAATACGTCGCATGAGCTAAGAACGCCGCTGCACGGCATAATGAATATCGCTCAGAACATCATGACCAATCAGCGGCACGTGCTGGACAGTAAAAGCCTGGAGGATATGCATCTACTCATCACGATCAGCAGCCGCATGTCGCACATGATCGACGATTTGCTCGACGTGGTACGTCTTCAGGAGAAGCGCATCGTGTTGAAGAAAAAACCTTTAGAGGTGCGGTCCATCGTTTCCGGCGTATTCGGCATGCTTGCCTTTATGACGGAGGGCAAGCCCATCAGACTGAAAATGAATATCCCGGAGCCGATGCCGCCGGTTTTTGCGGATGAAAAAAGACTGGTACAAATCTTATTTAATCTCGTGCATAACGCGCTAAAGTATACGACGCAAGGAACGGTGGCCGTTTCTGCCAAAATCGAAAACGGGCAGGCACAGATTGAAGTATCCGATACAGGGTCCGGTATGGATGAGGACACGCAATCACGCGTATTTCTGCGCTACGAGCAGGGCTTTCACGGCCAAAATGACGATCGGGGGATGGGGCTCGGCTTAAGTATTTGTAAGGAGCTCGTAGAGCTTCACGGCGGAGAAATTACGCTTCGCTCCGACCCCGGGAAAGGCTCCGTATTTCGTTTCTCACTCCCTCTCGCGGATTCGCAGACAATTCCTGAGAGGGGGCTTGAGGTCTACGGGGAAATAGCAGCCGCGCAATTCCTTTCGGAAGAACCCGCCAGCGAACTCCCTGTCCTGCAGCTTGAATCGCTGCCATTCGAGGAAGGGCTGGCCAATATCCTTGCCGTGGACGATGACCCTGTGAACCTGAAGGTCCTTGCAGGTATCCTGAGATCGGAGCCTTACAACGTCAAATTGGTCGCTTCGGCGGAAGAAGCATTGTCGCTACTCGGAACGCAGCAGTGGGATTTGCTTGTAGCCGATGTGATGATGCCTGAAATGTCCGGCTATGATTTGACGCGAAAGGTAAGGGAGCGCTTCTCTGTTTCAGAGCTCCCGATTTTGCTGCTGACCGCGCGCAGTGCACCTGCGGACATCTATGCGGGATTTAAGGCTGGCGCGAACGACTATGTCGCCAAACCGGTCGACGCCCTTGAGTTGAGGTACCGTATCAGGTCGTTGACTGCGTTGAAGCAATCGGTTCATGAACGGCTGCGTTTGGAAGCAGCATATCTTCAGGCTCAGATCCAGCCCCATTTTCTTTTTAATACACTGAACTCCATTATGGCACTCAGCGATCTGGACACGGAGAGAATGCGCAAGCTTGGTGACGCTTTTATCGATTACCTGCGAATTAGCTTTCATTTTCTAAATTCAGGCAAACTGGTTGCGCTCTCCCATGAGATGGAGCTTGTAAAGGCGTATCTGTATATCGAAAAAGAGCGTTTCGAAGACAAGCTCACCGTCGTATGGGAGGGAGATGCGGACTTCGAGCTGCTTCTTCCGCCGCTTAGTATCCAGCCGCTGGTGGAAAACGCAGTCAAGCACGGCGTCCTAAGCCAAGCGGGTAGAGGGACGGTACGCATCCGCACGATTCGCATGGATGATTGCACGATGATTGAGGTGAAAGACGACGGCAAAGGGATGAAGGAGGAAGATATTCAGTACGTGCTGGAACATCCGGCCAAGAAAGGGTGGGGCGGCATCGGGTTGTTCAATACGAATCGGAGGCTGGAGCAAATGTACGGGAGCGGCCTTTTGATTGAAAGCAAGGAAGGTGAAGGCACCTCGGTTTCTTTTGTGATCCCCGCGGGAAATGCACCCTAGCATAAACAACCATACCGTTCTGGAAAAGGTATGATACCAGAATCAGTTTTTCAACCGGTTGTTTTCGTTCTGTATCCTGCTCGAAGCTGCTTACACGGACATAGCCAATACGTTGTCCCTTCATAAAAAAAGCTCCTCATCCCAAAAGTGTCAGGAATAAATCTATAACCCTTTTTCGAAAGTGTCAATTAATATTCATAACAACCCAATTCTGACGTTTTTCTTGAGATATTCTGACGTCAGTTTGAGGTATAGTTCATTATGACAAGTAGCCGAGAGAGAGGGAGGGGATCGGGCATTATAGTTTAACAACCAAGTTTCTTACTCTAAGATACAGGTCTTCACACATGATAAAAGCCCCTTATCGGGGCTTTATAATTCCGCAAACGAAGCATCTATAGTTTTTTCCCTTAGCCTGCCTTACGTTTTCGCAATAAACACACTGCACAATAAACACCTCCTCTGTGGGATATTATGCCGATGGAAAGGTATGCCTATACAAAGTAACCCCGTGTTTCTATTGCTAAGATATTAACCGAAACAACCACAAATATGTAGGAGGCGTGTATGGGCTACTTGGGGTGCCATTAAGATCGAAGGAGAAATAAGTACATGTAAAGAGCGACAAAATAAATGTCGCTCTTTACTGCCATATTTAGATAAGCAACCTAATACCCCCACCAATATTCAATTCAATAGGGGACTGCTGTCTTTTACAACCATCGTTTATTTCTTTTTATGTGCCATCAATTCTGAGACGGTAACTACCCGATAGCCCCTCTTTTTTAATTCCGGAAGTATTATTTTCAAAGCCTCAACCGTTTGTGTCGATCCGTTAATATGATCGTGCAGCAAAACGATGTCCCCATTACGTGCATTGTTCAGTACTTTATTCGCAATTTTGTCTACCCGGGTGGCGCTCCAATCCTTTGTATCCTGGTGCCAAGACCATAATACCACCGTATATCCGTATTGTTTTGCTATTTGAATAACCGTATCATTATAAAAGCCACCTGGGGGCCGAAACCATGGACAATCTTGCCCGGTTACGGCTTTTATTTTTTTCTGAACGTTTTCAATCTCAGCCGCAATCGTTTTCTGTCTAATATTACCCTTAAAATAAACGTGATTGTCCGTATGGTTTGCCACCTCGTGTCCTTCTGCAATTTCACGTTTGACGAGATCCGGGTTTCCTGATTTTGGTATCACATCACAAGAGCGAAATGACACACCGGATTTGGAGTTCTTTAATACTGCTTATAGTCAGCAGTATATTTTCCCTTAATACGAGCCTCAACAAAAAGAGCAGCCTAGTGGCAATTCATGTTTCAGGCCGCAGAAGATTATTATCATCGGTTGGATATTGCCAGCCTTCTTCGTATATTGCGTTTTTTTTGTTTCTTCATTGCTTTATCGGCTCCTTCCCTATATATTGCCATTACAACTTTTCACCAGGAAATGGTCCCCACCGACCTGCTTATCAGCTTGGTAGCACAGCGGGAGAGCGTTCCATTTCCAGCCTTTATAGAGGCAATTATCATGGAAGTCAGCTTCGAAATTTTGCGCGAGGCTGGGATTCGAATGCCTCGCGCTATCGGGCAGGCAGTGTCTATTGTTGGAACATTGGTTATTGGGACGGCTGCAGTTGACGCGGGTATGGTATCCGCAGCTATGGTTATTGTGGTATCGATAACAGCCATCAACAAACAATCAACCAACTGTCGGGTGACAAGAACATTATCCGAATGAAGTCCACGGAAACCGTGGGCTTTTTTAGTAATCGGATCAAGTTCTTGTCAATTAGCGATGACAAGAACTTGATCCGATTCCCGATTGGTGACAAGAACATTGTCCGATTCCCGACAACCTTAGCAGAATCGGTTTGTGACACTATTTGTAGTATTATTATTTGAACTTGATCCAGAAGTGAGTTGTTTCGAAGGATAACAAACATAACCATATCGTCTGTTTGAAGCTGGAGATATCAAATACGTAAAAATATCACTTTCAAAAGGAGTTATCACTAGTAATATATGTGAAATAGTGATTGCTTCAGCAAGCTGTACGCCGCGTATCGCTTGTGAAATTGGATATCACACCTTAATCACCCTACACGCAGATGCCGGCATGGATCAGCGGCCGCGTTGTGCTAATTGGCAGTAGAGCGTGATGGCAAACTATTCTAGTTATTTGAGGGGGTAGGAGAATGGGATATATTTTTCTGATTTAACCACAGATGGACTAAATATTATTCGTTCAACCTTGTGTTCATTCGCATCGACCAGCTTTTTGTCTGCAGAGGGGACGTGGACTATGAAGCTGCCGATTGAAAGGCTGCAGGTACAGAAGTAACTAATGCAGAGCGTGGTGTTGTAGTATCCTCATAATTCACGGGTTCCTTGGTTTTTGAAGGAGAAGAATGTCCACATCTTGATGTCAGTGTAATCAAAGCTGCAAAAATGAATGCTATTTTCAAATAATCCTAAGGATATGTTTGAAGGACCATATTCAGATTAAGAATGTGATCCTGATTGAAACTTACCATAGGATCGAGAATCTGTAGCGCGTACTTTTCCAATTCAACGTACCCGTCAATACGAGTGCGGCCAAATAGAGAAACAAGGAACAGACGATTGAAATGATTACACACCATAACTGTGGCATACCATGGCTGGAAACATAGATATAGGTCCAGTGTCCGCATATCATCATCAGCATCATGCATATCCCAACCTTGACATAAGGGCGAATACTCCAATAAAATCCAATCGAGCTTGAGATGGAAAAGAAGTTCAGTAGTGTTTGCATCACAATGCCGATACCGATGCCGTACGCAACGCCAATAATACCAAATTGGCTGCCGAACACGAAGATCGAGACACCCTTGAATACTGTAGCTATTACGTAATTCCACAGCGTAACTTTCGCGTGGCCAAGGCCAAGCAGAATCGCATGAAGCGGGGCGTCGAAATAATGCAGGAAAAACATCGGCGCCAGTATTTTTAGAAGCAGTCCTGCTTCAGGGGCATTATAGACAAGTGTCGTTAGTGGAGTTGCCCACTCGTACAAGATAACGGTTGCCGGTGCGCCGATCAGGAGTCCCAAGATCATAGCCTGATTCATCCTCTCATGTATGAGCAGACTGTTCTTGTTCGCCGCTGCCTCGCCAATCGCAGGAATGAGAGCGGTGGACAAAGATTGCGTGATAAAGCTTGGCATGAAAAGCAGCGGAAACGCATAGCCGGCCAGTTGTCCGAATTGCTTCGTGGCTAACGCCGTGCCAGTGCCGGCGAGCGCTAAGCTGGTTGTAACAAGAAGCGGCTGGAAGGTGCTGTATAACGAATGAATGACACCGTGCCCAGTTGTCGGCAGTCCGATCTGCAGCAGCTCGCCGAGTATGCTTCTTCCTTGTTTCAGGTGGTTTTCCCAAGTCTCGCCCGGCATCTTAGGTTCACCGTATAACTTGTAGCTTGTCACAAGGTATAGAAGGCTGATCGCTTCGCTAACAACAGAGGCAGCCATTGCTCCGGCTGCCGCATAAGCGACACCGTAAGGCAGCAAGAGGTTTACCAGCGCAAGAACACAGGCGATTTGCACCGTATGCTCCAACACATCGGAAGCTGCAATGGTCTTCATCTGCTGCATGCCGCGGAAATATCCCTTTAATACGGCGGAGACAGCTACGATCGGCGCGATCGGCGTAATCGCCAGCATCGCGTAATAAGCGCGTTGGTCGCTTAGCAGTATGGATGCGATCCACTCAGATCCAAGTAACGATATGGTCGTGAGCGCTACACTCAAGACGCTCGTGACAGCTAGCGAGACATGCAGAATGCGCCTCACTTTCGTCCGTTCACCGCGAGCGTCGGCCTCTGCGACCAACTTTGAAATTGCCACCGGCAATCCAAGCTCCGTAATCGTAATGACGAGCGGGACGAGCGGATGCGCCATCATCAAGATGCCGATTCCCTCTGCGCCCAGGACGCGAGCGATATACATGCCGCTAATAAAACCGAGAATACGGTTGATGAATGCAGCGACAGACAAGACCAGCGTACCTCTCATGAACGATTGCCCGTGTTGTGACATGACTTGTGTCCTCCTGTTTATCGAATACTTAAATGTATTCAAAAATTGGAAAAGCATGCGAACAAGCCGGTGTTGATGCCATTATGTAAGCCGATAGAACACAATTCAGACATCGAAGTTAGTTATATTCTTAATGGTTGTTCTGAACCAAGAGATCCTCAATAAAATTATTAGATAATTTCACACTTGGAATATATACCTTTTTGATAATAATAAATAAACGAGAAGCAGAGGAGACTTATGCCATTAATAGCGACTTCAAAGCTACCACCACCAGAAGACTGGCAGGAATTTGAAAGTATGACACGCGATGTTTTGAGTGAGAGATGGTCTTCCCCTAATCTTGAAATGAATGGAAGACAAGGTCAAGAACAAGCTGGAGTTGACATATATGGAGCAAATCATAAAAATATATTTGTTGGAGTCCAATGTAAAAATACTGACAATTTAAACCTTCAAACTGTAGTTGATGAAGTTGCAAAAGCTGAAGCATTTGAACCTTCAATCAAGGTATTTTATATAGCTACCACAGGAAAAAGAAATAGTAAACTCCAAAAATCTGTACGTATTGAAAGTAAAAAGCGAAAAGCAGAAGGTAAATTTAGGATTCACCTTCTTTTTTGGGAGGATATTCAATCTGAAATAGCAAAAAGCAAGCTACTTTTCCAAAAATACTATAGTCAATTTATTACGAACTTGCCAACACAACCTTCTGTAAGTGGGAATCGAAATATTAGTGCACTTGATCTTGGATTTTATGGTTTGAATATAAGACGAATCATGGGGATTTCCTTTGGGGATTGGGGGAGTTCAGAAAAAGATATCAGGGAGTTCAGTTCTATGCTTGATTTGCTAGAGGAGGCCATTACCGTTATTGCGAGTGTAGAACAATTACCTAAAAGATTAGATACATTAAGTAAATTCAAGAATGAAATAGATAAAGTATGTGAAGGAAGGGTGAAGAGTTGGAAAAATGCTAACGAGTTTGCAGAAAAGCTTGAAGTGACTATACGTAATTTAAATCGTTGGTTAGGACCTGAAGAGATAAAGTTGTTTACTATAGGAGCACAATTAGGTACATGGGAAAATTACGATCTCTATCATTATGAAGATTCATACAGCCAAGAAAAATTGGATTTACTTAAAGAGCGAATTAAGGAGGTTTTGGCTGCTAAGAAAATTCCAAAAGAAATTGACCAGTACATTAAAGATTATCTAGATCAGGATAGTGAGTTTGGAAAAAGAAGCAATGCACCAACTAGATCCTTTAACTGGCTCAGACAATACTACATGACCAATCAATAATTAGGAGCTAATTGATAATACACCTAGACCTTATGAAACTTTTCAACGGCTACGTCAGAAACTACCACACATTTAACCTGACGATCCATCACGGTAAGCACTCATTCACAATGAGGGAGATAGAATATTTCTCAAGGCTCGGCTCTATGTTGGGGGTATCATCCCTTCACGGAGGACACATGTAGCGGAGCCGTCCGACCGATGGACTTGTCATGGTGGGGCAGCTACGATGGAGAGTATTGGCACGACTTTATCCTCCACATGGAGCGGGAGAACTTTTTCAAGAAAGATATGGAAACCTTGGACAAGCTGTTCTGTGACCGAGAGTACACCCCAATCAACATTATCGGTATCATGAACGTTCGAAGCCGAGTCAGAATTGATGAGTTAGTAGAGACAGCGAAAACAACTTGTAAGATCGACAATGCCGTGCTCGTATTCAAAACAACGTCGTCAGGCAAAAGCCAGCCGTATTTTGATGAAGTCCACGCTTATCTGCTTAATAAGTCAGAGATCATTGAGAAAAAGATGGCTTTCGTATCAGACATCAGCGGTACGCTTTACATGCAGTTTGAAAAGACACTTTGAAAAGGGTGCTTGAGAAATCAATATTATCATGAGTCTTTTAGTCATACACTCGGGTAAGTTATGTCTGCAGCATACCAGAATATTGTTTGAGGACAGTAATATTATGAAGCCCTTTGCTGAATATCAGCAAGAGAGTTACTTTAGATGGTTTTATAGAAGCAGTTGTGCAATCCAGGCTGCATCGGCGACATCCGTTTTACGCCCGGGTACGTTTTTGATACGTCGAGCATTCGCTAGAATAAGCGTAAATTGCTCCTCAAAAATGTTCCAAACTGGTTTCCAATACACCCCCGTGCTCTCCATGGCAACGTGCGTACACTCCCAGTTATTCAACCAATTGTAGAGGGCCAGCAGTCCCTTGGTCGTCGTGGAAAAGGTACGAATTTCTTGCTTAGGTTTGCGATCTAATTCCCCATACAGAACACAGGCGACTACTGTTTCTTGGTGGACATCAAGCCCAGCACATCTTTCTAAGATTGCTTCCATCCCACATATCACTCCTGAAATAGTTTAAGTGATGCAGGTCATGTACCCTCAGAGTAAAAGAGTTTTTATACACGTGCTCTCAGCAACAATTGGCGGTGCTTGCGGGATACAGTCGGCCGGTTTGGGACTCAGAGTTTTCCTACCAAAAAAGTCTCGGCCTGTGACCTGCAGTTCCATTATGGAACATACAGATTCACAAGCCAAGACATTTTCATTCATGGTGGTGGCCGTCAGGCCATGTTAGTTTGGGACACTCTCTTTGCTTGTTGATCAATATTGGGTTTCATTTGCTCTTCTCCTGTTTCTTACGCTCCCATCTTTTACTGCGGTAGCATGTAATTGATGTGCTGAATCAATACATCAGCAGCCTTTGCAGACAGATTACCGTTCTCCTGCTGATTTTTCACGAATTGCAGCAGATCGTTCACATGCTTAAATGCTTGTTTGTCATGGCCCTTGGAAAGCTGGGATTCGGCTTGCTCCAGCTTCGCCATAAGGGATTGGCCTATCCCGCCATTCTTGATTTGCCCGTCACGGACAAACTGTCCAATTATCGTACGGATCGTCTCGAAGCTTGTGCCAATCTGGAAGCTGAAGCTTTGCTCGGTTTTATTGCTGGCTTGATCGGTTACACGGTAGCTCACCGTATGCGAACCGATAGCAATTTGAGAGGTGGGAATGGTTTCGGTCAACCCTATTTTCTTTCCGTCCAGAAAAAGCTTAATTTGATCTATGCCTGATAATCCGTCACTTGCCTTAAGCTCGAAGCTTAGATTGGTACCTGACTTTACATCATGAATGGGCTGTCCTGATTCCGTTAGCGTAACAACGGGTGCCGATTTATCGATGGAAACTGCCACTGACTGCTCCGCTTCCGTGTTGCCTGCTGCATCTATGGAATAGAACTTAAGCGTATTGATGCCCTCCGTATGAATGGTAACCGGAGTTGTATACGTCGTCCACCCACTATTGTTAAGATTTAAATGTGTCACGGAAGCTCCGATTTTAGTGTCATAAGCTGATAACGTAACGGTAACATCCCTCGAAAACCAGCCATTCGGATTTGCAGTTTCAGACAACTGATAGGTAGTAACTGGTGCGACTGTATCGGCTGAGAAATCACTTAATCCTCTTGGCTTCAGCTGATAGATTCCTTTAAAGATCGAAGAAATGCCGCCAATGGTTACCACCTGTCCCTCGTGGTAGGGAAATGCAGTTTGGTTAAGTCCGGTACGTCCATCTACGCGTACATGGATCGTAGTTGGACCGGAAACGGCATCAAATTCAAAAGATCCCGTCGGTGCTGCGCTGACCATATTTTTAATGATTACATTTGGTAATTCGACCAATTGGCCTTGATTCGTTTCCGATAGGGAGGTTACAACTTGTTTAGCGGGCAGAGCCGCGGTTCCCGTCTTTTTAATTGCAATTGGGCTGGTCAATTCCAGTTCACCGTTAAATAACGCTGTCGGTGCGGAGACCGAGAGAAGATCTCCTTGATGAAACCCTGCTTGGCTCTGAAACACGTAGATGCCTCCACTTGCATCCTGCAGGTAAAATGCTTGTCCGCCGAAGGAGCCAGGCTCCGTGGTGACTACTCCTTCTACGGTAACCGTAGTGCCCGCCGTCTTCGATCGTGCTTCCGCTACGGAAATTTTAGCCGGTATGACCGGACCGTCTGGCGGAAGTGGTTCAGCCGCAACATTGGCAAGCGTAACGGATTCGGTTTTCAGGTTCGTACTGCCTTGCCTGAAACGAAGATTAGCCGCTCCCTCCGAACCCGGCTTTACTCGAAGAGTTACATCTTTATAGGCATGACCCGTGCTATTGGCAGTTAAAGTAAAAGCGCTGCTGTATCCATAGCTTGTCGGCCAAGTGCCATCCGAATTCTGCACTATGGCGACCTGTGTGCCTCCCGTTAAATAAATACCCAGAGAAAACCCTGAAAGTGTGGCGCCTGGAGCCAAGTTATCAGCGGTTACTCTAATTTGAAATTCCTGTGCATTCGGCAGTTGGGCTTGTTTAACGAAGCCGTATGCCGGATTTGCTGCAGCCGTGGGACCACCATACGAACCTGGTTTAAACGTAGAAGCATCCCACCATTTATATCCGGCGGCGGGTGCGGCCCACGGTTCTGCCTGCGGCTCTGTGGAATTTACCGGCAACTCAGCTGCGGATAGTACCGTCGGCTGGTCAAGCTGCAGCCCGTTTACTTGCGATAAGGAAGTATAGCTTTCCTTCTTGGCAAGCCAATTCACCGTATTCACAAGCAGTGCTGCATCGTTCTGTTCCTTAAAGCCGTCATACGTGGTTTTGGATTGGCCCGTTTCTTCGCGGAGGTATTTGGGCGTTGCATCCTCAACCGGGGATGAATCCCCGATGAACGCCGCTTTGCCCGCCCCGACTTTGGCCACCGCAGCATACGGCCCTTCAGCTATGCCTCCGCCATTGTATACGCCCTGATCCACGGCATTAGGCCAAGCTTCATTCGTCTGAGGCAAATATACGATGCCCTTGGCCTTTGTCGGATCGATGATGGCAAGAGTCGAGCCGGCGTGCATAGCCACCGTTGATACGCCACTTGTAATTCCGAACGCTTGCTCCGGCGCTACAATCTGATCCGTAATAATATCCCCCAGGGCATTATAACGGAAGCGCACACCGAAGTTCGTTGCCAGCCAGTCTGAGCTCGCAATCTCCTGCATAAGAGACGAGCTGCGCTCTTCACTGCTCATACCTTTCGCGGGATCTTCCCAAGCGCCGCGACGGTAGCCATTAAAAACCTCGGAAGCGTCCCACCGGTTTTTATTACGGTCCGCATTATAGTGGTCGGCGATGAAGAAAATGCTGCCCCCACTATTCACATACTGCAGCAAGGCATTTTGCTCACTTATTTTATAAGGAATATTAGCTTCTCCAATAACTAAAACATGATAATCCTTTAGATCGTCAAAGGTAATAGGGGTCGATTTACGAAGCTCTTTCACGTCGTAGCCACTGCTTGCAAGTCCATTTGCAAAATCGGAGAACCCCCCGTCAATCACCCAATCCGCCGCACCCGCCGTTTGACCGTGAGTGTTGTCGAATAGTATTTTTTTGCCTGCATTCTCGTTCACCACTTTAGCTGCAATAAAAGGTGCCGGATCGCTTGGCCCTTCAGCATAGACAGGGGTAAATCCGCCGCTAAGCCCCGCCGGTAAAGGGAGTATCAGTGATAGAGTGAGTACAGTTTTGACCAGTATTGACTTCATTGCTCCCGTTTTCTTCAACATAAATTCCCTCCTGTATTCTTCGTTTGGTTTATTGCCTTCGTAAATCTACTCATCAAAGCATTCGTAAATCTACCCAATTATTGTACCATTGGTAGAAGACTATTTAGATTAACTTTCTGTAAATAGCGGCAGTGGCCTCCTCCATAACTCACGGGGTAGGGTTCCTTAGCCTGCTTATTTACTCATGATGTTGATTGTCTCTGAAGCCGGTACCCACTGGACCCTGGAGCCAAGCGATTCCACAAGAAAGCGGACGGGAGTATTCATGCTGAACGTAAGAAATTCGGATTAAAAACACACACCCAAATTCTCTAGATGATTTTTAGGGTTAATTCGGGGACTGGTAAAATAGTGTAAAAGAACGGGATTCCTACACGTTACGAACAAAGATAGCGATCGGAGAACTGGTTGGTATCATAAGCGTGTTGGTGACGATTTTGGCTATTACTCTAACGACTGACAAAAGTGCACCTAGAGGAAAAGATATTATTCCCGCAAAATTTATTGGATGCACTTACTCTTTTGCAAGACTTAGTGCTTGCGAAAAGAAGGTATGATGCAGAACGTAATATGGGGAAACCCATAGGTGGAATGACTACAAGCTGATTTCGGCTATGTAGGACATCCATTTATAATTAGGGGGTAAGAGATGAGAAAAATTTTCTACTCATCACTGATTGTACTAGTAATGGTATCGGTAGGGTGGATTTTTTTTACAAGAAATATGGATAACAAATCTATCGGACCATTAATTAATGCCTTCTACAATGTTTTTATTGCAAAAGACTATTCAAATATGTATAAATACACAGATTTCAGTGGTTATTCTCAAAACCCTATTTTAACAAATGAAGAGAAAGCGAGTTTGGCACATGGTTTATTAAATAATGATAGACATTGGTATGGAGAAATTAAGAGATACGATATAAAAAGTATTATGTGGACAGGAATAAACAAAAGAATTGCCACAGTTGCCGTAATAACACTGAATGGATACGGCTATGAACAAACCTACTATGATAAAGTTATTATAGAAAAAAAGGAAACAATTTGGCTTATAACAGAGTATAAATCTGGCTCACCATGGAGAACAATGAAAATGCCGTAAGGTATTACTCAGACTAGACGCAATACCAGGGGTAATGCCAGCGTAGCTGACACCACCCGCAAACACATGGATAAAAATGTAAGAACCCTCCGCGTCTGGAGAGTTCTTTTTATGAGTAAGAAATGTACCAATTGCAGCCTGTTTGTTAAACTAACGTTCTCTCGTTAGCGTAACATGCAAACCATTAATATGTCTTAATTAGAGGTGTACTGAAGGCTAAAGCTGAATAAAATTCAAATGTTTCATTCTGTTAAAGACAGATAATACTTCATTAATTCTTGGTAATTCAAGCCATCTTTCGAATCCAGGAAAAAAGGAAGAAAATACAGTATCTAAGCCTTCCCTTTCCATATCTTTAAGAGCTTTATTAATCTTTTCTTGAATAAAGATTACGCTATCCTGATTACTTATAGCGAGTTTTCGAATCAAAAAGGCAATAGCTACAAGTTGGGCGTTTGATGTGATATTGTAAAGCCCTCTGATATCAATTTGTTCATCACCTATCACGATATATTCCATGGTTGAAACCATCAGCTTTTCTGTACCACTTCCCTGTGGATAGCTCGAAAAGCGATCTGCGCTAATTTTTCTTTCTATCTCCCAATTTGTAAAGGGAATACGTTCGCATGGTTTGTCGTGTTCGCATAAACTTTTTGCTTCCTGCGTAACGTTTTTTGGCACGAAATTGTCCAACAGGATAATTTGATCGGCAACGGATAAAAATTCACCGCTTCCTCCAATGACCAAGACGGAAGAAACGCCGACAGATTCATAAAGCTCCCTAACACGTTCCGTAAAAGGTGTAATAGGTTCACGTTTGATTAATGAACGCATCTTGATGTCTTGTATCATAAAATTCGTGGCACTTCTGTCTTCATCAATAAGAAGAAGCTTACACCCGTAGTCGATTGCCTCCATAATATTCGCTGCTTGCGATGTGGAACCTGAGGCGTAGTCAGTTGAAAACTGTTCAGCCGAACCATTAGGTATCCATTTTATGAAAGGCGTGATATTGATATTTTTTATTGAACGACCTTCCTCAGCCGATATTTCCATTGCGGTTTGGTCTGTAATCACTAATTCTCGTCCGTCGCCTAGGCTGTGATTGTATATCCCCGAATTTAGCGCATCCAACATTGTGCTTTTACCCGAATAGCCGCCGCCAGTGATGACGGTCACACCACGTTTTATTCCCATCCCTCTAAAACCAAAAATTTCAATTTCAATATCTTCCGGAGATGTAAAAGGCAGTGCACCCTCCAGTGGACTGCTATTGTCTTTATTTCTTGGTAAAATGCTGCCATTGGCAATAAATGCACAATAATCACTGGATTTCAGCCATTCGCGAATCAAATTTTGTTTATTTTCCAATTCGACGGCAGCATTTAATTTGATGTGATCAAACCCTGAAATTAACTCCTCCACTTTTTTTGGAAGCATTTTGCAGAGCATACGCATAGCCTTATCGTTGTTCTTAAATGGGAGTTGGACTGTAATCATTAAGCACAAATACCATTTTTCTGAAAAGCTTTCGACAAACGATGCATTACGTTTTAACACCACATTCGTTGGGCGGAAACAATAAAATGCACCATTTTCCTTATCAGAACGTGACCGGTTATAAATCAATTTATTTAATGCTTCAATATGATTAACCCATTCTCTTAATGCAAAATCGGAGAGAACAACTGGATTCGTTTCGTCTAAGCCGAGACGGTCAAAAGGTATTTTTATGGTGATACATGGTTTATCCAAAGTGAGTTTATGCGTCCGTTCAATATAATAAGCAACATCATTATACCAATAGGTTGGGTCAGATATCGTACCACCATCATCCAAGTATGAACCTTCATAAATCATACCGTAAGTTGACTGATCGGATTGTAATGATCGAAAATATTGAGCGAGTCTTTTAATAAAACATCATCCTTTCATATTTGGAAAGAGGTGAATAACGGAAACAAGTGCCGAAGTTGAAAACGATATCTCAAGAAGGGGGACCCTTATCCTTTGGAACAAGGCAACGACAAAACGTATCATCGCCCACTAATCTCCAGTTATGAACCTGCTCAAACTTAAACCGGCACTGTTTGAAATTTTCCACGAAAAATGAATTCCAGCCTAGGTAATTCAAGTTCAATTACTTATTCCCCCAAACGATTAAATCCCGAGCAATTTCAAAATAAAACCACTATTGTTGCCTTGACCAATCTTATTGACTAAAAAAAATAACAGCCACTCCCTGAGTGGCTGTCATAAACAGGAAAGAAAACCTAAACTTTCCTTCTGTCTAAATATAAAAGCCCTGAGGGGAATCCTACCCTCAGAGCCTAATGAATTCGTAAAAAGTAGCTAAAAAACAATATGAGGATAGGACGTATATGTTGTTTTTGTTTTCATTGTCCTCACCTCGTTACGATTTATTATTACAGCAACAGAATCATAACATAAAGTTCACCCACAATAAAGGGAAAGATTAATTATATTTAACTCAAACCCTGAAACATTCCGTATTCATGTTAAAGTAATCTCCCGTTAGTCATACATGCAGCGCAAGCGCTGCACCACAGATGATGAAAATGGGTCGAAGAATCCGTCAATACTGCTACTATGGCTGGGAGAGGAAGGTCGATGAGCTATGGTGCGTTAGAGCCCATCCGTTAGTCTGACTCCAACGATCACGGTGCATCACAGATTGTCGCTCCCTTTCGGGAAGCACTCATGGGAGACTAATCCTACTCTGATTTTTGCACCAGCCTCTACTCTGATTGAGCCATAGAGAGGATGTTTTTAAGATGGAAGTTGTCATTGAACGAGCATGCGGTATGGATATTCATAAGGACAACATTACAGCATGTATTCTTACGTCGAAGGGAAAGGAGATTCAAACGTTTTCAACTAAAACTGTGTTTCTGTTACAACTAATCGATTGGATTAAACAACATGAATGTACTCACGTTGCTATGGAAAGCACAGGGGTATTTTGGAAGCCTATTGTCAATCTATTAGAAGCTGAAGGAATTGAATTTTTAGTGGTCAATGCTCAGCATATGAAAGCACTGCCTGGACGTAAAACAGATGTTAAGGATTCAGAATGGATTGCAAAGCTTCTTCGTCATGGGTTACTCAAAGCAAGTTTTATTCCGGATCGCAATCAACGGGAGCTTCGAGAGCTGGTTCGGTATCGTCGTAGTATCATTGAAGAAAGAGCAAGACAACACAATCGAATTCAAAAAGTGCTAGAAGGAGCAAATATTAAGCTCGGCTCTGTTGTGTCAGATATTATGGGCGTTTCTTCTCGTGATATGCTGCGTGCCATTGCAGATGGTGAAGATGATCCCGAAAAACTAGTGAGCTTCGCTAGACGCACCCTGAAGCGAAAAAAGGACGAACTTGAATTGGCTCTTCAAGGCTATGTAAACCCTCACCAGCGTCTGATGATTAAAACCATCTTAACTCACATTGATTTTTTAAGTGAACAAGTTGAAGTACTCGATCAGGAAGTTGCTATGCGGGTAGAATCGTTTCATGAAGATGTTGAACGTTTAGATTCAATCCCTGGTATAGCCACTCGAATGGCAGAACAAATCTTAGCGGAAATCGGGACGAACATTAAGAAGCAGTTTCCGAGTGCAGCACATTTATGCTCATGGGCAGGACTCGTACCTGGACATAACGAAAGTGCAGGAAAAAGGAAATCTACCAAAGCCAAGAACGGAAACAAATATCTGAAATCTGCCTTAGTTGAAGCAGCCCATTCTGTTGCAGCGTCAAAAAACTATCTCGGTGCCATGTATAGACGTACAGCCACACGAAAAGGAAAAAAACGAGCAGCCATAAATGTGGCTCATGCTATGTTAAGAATTTCCTTCTATCTTTTAACACGTAAGGAAATGTATGTAGACTTAGGTGAAGATTATTTTGACAAACAAAAGCAACAATCTATTGTAAAGTACGCAATACGACGCCTAGAAAACTTAGGTTATTCTGTGACTATTACTGGAGCTTCCTAAATTCTTCAAGTTACCATTTTTTTATCCCAGGCGCTGCACTCTTTTTTAAAAAATGAATGAGCCGCGTCTTATTAACTATTGTCTTTTTAAGTTACTTCGGCTTTATTTTTCATGGGAGACTCCTGCGCGATATCCTGAGCGATATGAAAGTCACCGATAATACTATAATAAAATAAGACTTTCCGGAATAAAAAAAGGTCTTAATGAATTGCATCTGTCCTGTGAGTATTTAAACCGTATGGAAATAGAAGATTGTTATATTATTGGAGATTTTGGGGTGGATTCGGAAAGAAATATCGTGAATGAGCCTAGAGTCTTGCGTTTTGGAGATTGGTGCTTACAAGGCTACCCCAATTATCCAGGTAGTATTGTGTACCATTTCGTTTGGGATGCCAATCTGAAAACTAGAGAAAGGGCTGTCTTGGAGCTAGGAGAATATAATGCGGTGACGGTCGAGGTAAGGGTGAATGGTGTAACTGCTGGCTATGTTCCGTGGCGTGCAGCAAACCGAATAGATATCACGGAATACCTGGAGGAAGGTGATAATTCCATTGATATTGAAGTAATGGGCAGCCCGAGAAATCTTTTTGGGCCGTTCCACCAGGTAGAGGGGCGTAGCATATTTACAAATTCGGGTGCGTTCAGATGTGAAGGAAATGATTCTGTATCGGAATATGTACTGAAACCATACGGGTTATTCGGAATGGTAAGGATATGTAAGAAATAGGAATGATTGGATGCTACTTATTATGAATGCTCTTAAAGGTGGGGAAGGTTATAAGCGCTAAGAGATAGGAAATAGTTATAAGTCATTTTGGGGGAGCAATTCCTAACTCGTTTGGTTACTTCATTACCCTCGTAAGGGCATATGATGTCTTTCAACTATCCCGCCTAACAAGCGGGCTTTTTCGTTTTTCGCTTCCTCTGGATATCGATACATAAAAATTAGTTAAATGCGAAAACTACCTCTGCTAGAGGAGGGATGCGATGCTTAGGAAGTTGTTCGGAAAAAGAAAAACAAAGAACGTGTACGTGGAGAGACAAAAACAGATTCCTGTAGGAGAAGATAAGCCTTCCACTTCCTTAGATGAGATGACAGGAGAAATATTCAACGGCTGCTCAGACGTCGTCTTTCGCGCGATCAGCATTAGCGGTGTAGCACTCAATGGAATATTGTGTCATATTTCGATTCTTTACTGATCGTTCTCAATATGTTATATTAATTGAGGGAGGGAGATGGGAATGGCGAGAAGCAAGGAGTTTGAAGAGAAAGAGGTCTTGGATAAGGCAATGCGGCTCTTTTGGGAGCAGGGGTACGAGAAAACGTCCATGACCGAGTTGGTTGAGCATATGGGTATTCATCGAAGAAGCTTGTATGATACTTTTGGAGATAAGCATAGTCTGTTCTTGAAAGCGATGGAGCGGTTTGACGACAAAATCAGCGCCGCGCTTGCAAGAGAGGTTAAACGATCCAAGACCGCATTCGAGGCATTACAGTTTATTTTTAGCTTCATGATCGACGGGGATGAGGACTCGCCAGCCGGCTGCTTAATGGTGAATTCGGCCGTAGAATTGGCGGCGCGCGACGTCGAGGTGGACAGCAAGGCCACGAAAGCATTCACGACAGCAGAGCAATTGCTCAAGGAGATTATTCTTTGGGGACAGCGTGAAGGTGAATTCACCTCCACATACAATGCTGAGGAATTGGCGGAATACCTGCATAATGTATGGATTGGGTTAAGGGTAATTGCAAGAACCTCGGCTTCCAAAGAAAAGCTTCACCGTATTATTCATATTTCGATGAAACTTTTGGAAGAATGAGTGTAGTCAGTTCAGTTGTGAAAAGTTTCCCTGCTAATCCATGCTCTTTCAGATCGATTTATTTTATGCATATTTTAGAATGAACATTCTCAAAAATAATCGCAAAAAAGAAGCTCTAAAGCTTTACTTTACAATGAAGTTTATCAGGGCAGTTAAAATAACAAACAACACAACACACAAAAACAACAGGACAAGGCACGCAGTTTTTTTTTGTGAAATTGGGAATGGTCGTTCCCGATAAGGGACGAATATCGAGCAATACTCGCTTACCGTATCTACTACGTATCACAACGCGAATAGCTTCAAAAAACATTTTCATAAATAAAAGGAGCACATAACAATGAATATTTCTCAACAAGTTGCATTTGTCACTGGCGCGAACCGAGGTTTTGGTCGGTATCTCGCCCTTGAACTTCTATCCAGAGGAGCTAAGGTGTATGCCGGAGCCAGAAATCCGCAGTCCATTGACATTCCCGGTGCAATTCCTGTAAAGCTTGATATTACGAACCCTCAAGAGGTAGCGGCAGCTGCTATGGCCGCTCAAGATGTTACGCTTCTGATCAACAATGCAGGCTCGGCTACAGGAGCTACTTTGCTTAACGGTGATCTCGATCAAATACAGTTGGAATTTAATACGCACTTCTTCGGCACGTTATCCATGATTCGCAATTTCTCACCTATTCTTATTAATAATGGTGGGGGATCCATACTGAATATCCTTTCCGCATTATCATGGTTCAGTAGTGGGGGGAGTGAAGGCGCTTATTCGGCTGCAAAGGCGGCTGCGTGGGCAATGACGAACGATTTGCGCTTAAATCTGTATCCTCAAAATGTGAGAGTAACTGGCTTGCATGTGGGCTTTATGGATACAGACATGACATCAGGCGTTGTAGCTCCTAAGTCCAACCCGGCTGATATTGCAAAAATTGCAATTGATGGAATAGAGTCCGATAGCTTTGAAATTCTTGCTGATGAACCGAGCCGTCAACTCCAGCGTGCTCTCGCTGGCGGTATAGCAGCTATTTACCCACAGCTTAAATGATGAGCAAAACTGTACTAATTACCGGAGCTTCGGGCGGAATTGGAAAAGAGCTGGCGGATCGTTTCGCTAAAGACGGATACGACTTGGTGCTGGTCGCACGCAGCGAGGAAAAGCTCGTGGATATCGCGAGGGAATATCGGGAAAAGTACCGTGTCCAAACGACATACTTCGCCAAAGATGTTGCGTTACCTGGCGTGGCGGAGGAAATCTACAGGGAGCTTAAAGAAAAAGGGATCACCGTCGACTTTCTTGTTAATAATGCGGGCTTCGGCTTATACGGAGAATTCTTGGAGACAGAGTTGGAGCAAGAGATCAATATGATCGACATTAATATCAAGGCTCTGACTGTAATGACAAAGGTTTTCTTACCGGATATGGTCAAAAGGCACCAAGGTGGGGTACTGAATGTGGCTTCGTTGGTGGCTTTCTTTCCTGGACCACTGATGGCAGTTTACTACGCTACAAAAGCGTACGTACTATCGTTCACTGAGGCTTTGGAGAATGAGCTGCGCGGCACAGGTGTGACTTTGTCCGCACTCTGTCCAGGAGCGACAGCAACTGGTTTTGTCGATCGTGCTGGGCTAGCCACCTCAAAGCTGTTTAGAAGCGGCGTCATGGAGGTGGGGCAGGTGGCTGACATAGGATATCGCGAATTCTTGCGGGGCAAGACTTTAATCATAACAGGGGGGCGTAACAAGTTCATGGCGTTCTTACCGCGGTTGCTGCCTCGCAAGCTCATGATAAATGCGGTCAGATCCGCACAGGCTAAAGTGCACCGTTAATCGAAAGAAACATTGAAGCTAATAAAATAAACTCAATTCAAAGAGGGGTTTTTAAAAATGGAAAAACTGTGGAGCAAAACGAAAATTGGCAACCTGGAATTACCCCATCGGTTAGCGATGGCACCAATGACACGTAGTAGAGCGCAAGAGGATGGTACCCCGGGAGAGCTAACTTCCCTTTATTATGCTCAAAGAGCATCGATGGGTTTAATTATTACTGAAGGCACACAACCTTCTGATGATGGTCAAGGTTACTTAAGGTCACCGGGCATCTATACGGAAAAGCATATTGAAGGTTGGAAAAAGGTTACGGATGCGGTACATGAAGCAGGTGGATTTATATTTATCCAATTAATGCATGTCGGTCGTGTTTCGCACCCCGACAATACACCACATCATCGTCAACCCGTTGCACCATCTGCAATCGCACCCGGTGTAGAAATGTTTACGGCGAAAGGGATGCAGGAAATACCCGTTCCAAGAGAGTTAAGTGAAAAAGATATCCAGACGACAATTGCAGACTTCCGGAAAGCAGCAGCGGCAGCTATTAAAGCCGGAGCTGACGGCGTTGAAATTCATGGGGCCAATGGTTATCTGATTAATCAATTTATTGGAGCGAATTCTAATACACGATCGGATAAATACGGTGGATCGATAGAGAACCGCGCTCGCTTTGGAATTGAAGTAACGAAAGCAATCGTTGAAGAAATTGGAGCCGAACGAACAGGCTTCCGTATTTCGCCGGGAACACCTCTTAACGGAATTGATGAGGGCGAACACGGTCCTGAAGTTTATCTTCACCTTGTAAAAGAATTAGCACAATATAATTTAGCTTACCTCCATGTTATGCATTTAGGGAACGAAACACTTCTCCGTGAAATTCGCAACATCTGGCCAAATCCATTATTAGTCAATAGAGCTGGACGAGCTCTAGAAGATCTTAGTGCAGATATTGATAATGGCCTTGCTGATATGGCGCCAGTCGGAGTTTGGTCATTAGCTAATCCGGACTTAGTTGAACGTCTTAAAGAAGGCTTTCCTTTGAATGAAGCAGATCGTAAAACATTGTACGCTAGTCATGGAAACGAGGGTTACACAGATTATCCTACGATGAAAGAACTTCAATCTCAACAACAGTAAAGAATAACATGGATATTGCTTTATGATGGCGTACAAATTAAAGTACGCCATCAATTTTTCCAATAAACGAATGTGGAATTAAGATAAATGAAAAAAGGAGAAGATGAAGAATTGAAAGCGGCGCAAATGAAAAAATATTCAAAACAAATCCAAGTAGATATAAACAATATAAAAATACCGGAAATCAATAATCATGAGGTTCTTATCAAAGTAAAAGCTGCAGGTGTAAATCCTTTAGACATCCTTATTTTAAATGGTAGTATTCGAATGGTTGCCGATTATGACTTCCCTTTAACTTTAGGAAACGAACTATCCGGCGTTATTGAGGCTGTTGGAAAAGATGTTGTGAAATTCAAGGTTGGAGATCCAGTTTATACAAGGTTACCAATAAATAAAATCGGAGCTTTTGCTGAGTATGCGGCAGTTCATGAGGATGCGATTTCCGTTATGCCTAAAAATCTTTCTTTTATTGAGGCCGCCGCAGTCCCCCTCACGGCTTTGACTGCATATCAAGCCTTGCATGATGTACTGCATGTTCAGCCCGATAAAAAGCTATTTATTCCTGGAGGAACCGGCGGCTTTGGTATGATGGCAATCCCGATTGCCAAATCGATGGGCTTATATGTGATTACGAGCGGCAGTGAAAGAGGTAGATCACGTACACTGTCCATCGGCGCTGATCAATTCATTAACTATAAAGAGGAAAATTATTTTGATTTGCTATCTAATATTGATTATGTTATCGATACATTAGGGGCAAAAGAAATTAAAACGGAACTTGCTATTCTCAAACCCCAAGGGAAATTGGTATCATTGAAAGCTTTACCCAATTACCGCTTTGCTGCTGAAAACAAATTTCCAATATGGAAAAAGCTATTATTTGGTTTAGTAGGTGCTCGTTTAGATCGATTAGCAGCTAAACATAATAAAGAATATCACTTCTTATTCGTGTCCGCCAATGGAAGGCAATTACAAAAACTGACGAAACTAGTTGAGGATGAAGATATTAATCCCGCTATAGATTCAGTTTACAATTTTGATGACATTAATATGGCTTTAAATAAAGATTTCTACTGGCCACTCCGAAGGAAAAGTGATAGTAACCTTTTAAGGAGAGGACATATGAAATTTGGAAATATGCTCGAAAGGTGCCTTGGCATAACACCGCATTCAAGCTTCGTAGTATTTGGCTGATTACGAACGGGTACGTTAGTTCAATGAAGGACTATACAAACGATGAAGGAGCTGCCGAAGCAGCTCCTTTTGCTTCTTTACGACATCATCATTTTTTTCACCTGTTGGAAGTCAACATCATTATTACATTGAAAGTCGCTTAAATTACGGCTTTTTTTAGTTATGTAATAAGGTTCTTGTCATCGGTTGATGTCAAGAACCTTATTACATTTCCTATAAATGACAAGAACCTTAGTACATTCCCGACGGAGTAAACATAATTCCATTGGACTAAACTGCGGTGGGTAAGTACTATGGGAAAAAAAGTTCTCCAGTCTTTGCTTTGTAATCAATTTTCCAAAACTTTGGAAGTTAAATCACAAAAACAGAAAGTGTTTGGAATGTGTTTGTATTACTGTAAAAACTTTATTTTCAGCGGCAGTCTAGAACTTATTTTCAGCTCATAAACTGCAGCTGGTTTTATATTTGCGTCAGTCTATCCTGAAATAACTGTATTTCATCATCTGATGGTGCCGCGTTAGCGGCATGGACGTCTAAATCTATATTTTCATCGATTCTTACTGGGGAAATTCATACTATATGCGGGTCGATTTTGTACCTATCTGGAGTACTGGATTTCCGAAAGCAGTGCAAATGATAAGGAAGCGGTACAAGGGGAGCGTAACGATGAGCGCTGTCACAAATAAAATGTTCAGAGAGAGATGTATCGGGCTTTGACGGGACAGGAAATTGTAGGCATCAGTAGTGAGCAATATTACTTTGAATTCACTGGCTTCTTTCTTTGTCTTCATTAACAAAAGCCTGCCATCTGAAACAAGAGAGAAGAACTAAGCAAAATGGCGATCAACTGCCAGTATACATGACATTCAAAACGTTCGGTTTTGACCGGCTTGCATCGGTCAATATGGAAGATGGATTTCCACGTTTTAAATAAATTCTCGATTTGCCAGCGTAGGGAATACAGGTCATGGTCATGTAGATATTGATGGCACTTAAACGCTTTGCTAAGTTACCCGTTGAATGGATCGTTTGTATTCAGCGCTTTATTCAAACGTATGTCTCTGATGAGGTTAGAGTTACAAAATTTAGTTAATCAACATGTCTGCGGAAATAGTTATCTATACTCAAGAAAATAATGCCGTGCCCAGAGGAGCTTCAGTTTTGGGGACGGTTATTTGTTGATGAGATCGGGATGACCGAATTGTACCCGATTGACTGGAAGAAATCGATTTCTGTAAACAAATTCCTTCCCTCTTGAACCTTTTCATGCTAATTTAGATAATACATTGTATGACACACGGGAAGAGGAATGTGGGACAAATCTTCCAATTGGAGTTCAATACTTATGAATTTATTCATGGGCCTATTTGATTTAATCGAAAATCAGTAATAAAATTTAACACAGCCTATCAAAAAAGGTTATCTGGGTTTGGATTAACCAGATAACCTTTTACCTAAAATTCAGATCAAGATATTCAAACCCATTTAGGTCAGCCAGCACGGTGGGAGCGGATCAGAGTGATACCGGCAAGAACTAAGCTTATGATCCCCGTCACGATGGCGATGACAGCCGCAGCTCTTCCGTCGCCAGTGCCGAAATTACCAGGGAACATGGTCATATGAATTAAAGCATAGACAATGACGATCAGCGCTACCACTACGGATATGATGGCCCCGTTTCGCCCACCATTGCCTATACGACGGATGGAGCGGGATAGAGACAGCCCAGCAAAGATTGCGTTCATCAGCCCCACTAACGCGTCTACCGTGGACCAGATTCGCCCGGTCGTGATTACATATCCGACTTTATTTTCAGCAAAGGCAATCGTTGGTACAAGTAGAAGCGTACAGAGTATTCCGATTGAAACTAGTTTCATTTTCATATGCTCATTCCTCCAATTTATTGTTTCATCGTTTCCAATACAAACGATTTCTAAACTTGATCGAGTTCCCAATCCACAATGAATCGGGAATACCAGTCCATGACAGCGTATATATACATCCATGCTTCATCCGCACGTATGTAATGTCTACACTCCAGACCTGGTCCGGCTGCGTGATGGGAGCTTCCGGAGCAAATAAGGATACGTCCAGTGCTGGTAATCCCGTTTGCTCGGATTCGGATCTGGGTAAATGGCCATCAAACCCATTTAACGCATAAAGCGTCTGACGGTGTTTTCGTGATATCCTCTCCTTCCCGATTCATCACGGTGGCAATCGTTCGATAACCCATGAACGGATGCGCTGTATACAGTTCATCAATCCGGTGCTTGCGGCGAATTTCCTCCGGAGAGGGTGGGATCGACTGGTAGTACAGGCTGCTGCGGTTGAGGCCTAATAGATCCACTTGAGCTACGACGGAAATGTCGGGGTGTTCCCAGTCGAGGAGATCCATACGCTCCAAGCGAGACCAATTAGAGGCCAGATTTTTTTTGATCCACGATAATTGGGTAGTGAGCTAGCCCACTTCAGCGTAGAATCCATCGATATGCTTTTCGTAGTCTTTCTTCTTCTTTGTGATGCCATTGCGATCATCTACAAACTGTTCCGAGAGATTCTGGACGGCTTCGGCTTTCCACCAGTTGAGGACATTCGTGTGAATGCCATGCTCCGAGACAGGCTGTGAACCAATTTTTCTTCTTTTAACATTTCTAGTACCAGACGAGCTTTTTGTTCGGGAGTGAACTTTCTTCTTTTGTTTGTCATACAACTAAATCTACTCCTTTTCGCTGTCTAGTTTCTTTGTAGCATTATATTATGGGTCGCCGTTCGGTGGACGGTGCAACATAGTGAGACTTGGCGCTTTAGCGCCATAGCGATACTCGTATACTTTGTGTAAAAAACTCGCTTCGCTCAGAAACAAGTTTCGCCACGCTTACCATCGAACATCGCCTCGTCACTCTGTTCATTCGCCATATTTGGTTTATGAAATGGCTTGTAATTCGGTTCAGCTAGTGCGATATCGGGAGGCGATCCAAGCCATTCCAGAGAGGACGATCGTGATGATCGACAGTATGACGGCAAAGGCGGCACCGCCTCGCCCGTTACCGGAACCAATATCGCCAGGAGTGTGACCAAAATGCGGCCCAGCGATGAAATAGACAATCAATGCCAACACAACGGCCACGATGGTCCCAATTCGCCAATTACCTTTGCCGGAACGATCAGAGGCACGGGCCAAAGACCACCAACTGATGACCACACTGCCCAACCCCATCACCACGGTCACGAGAATACTGATTCGTGCGGAAGTAAAACCGTAGACCTGTTCAGCTGAGGCAAATGTTGGCACAAATAGAAGTACACAAAATATTTTCACGCTTATTCTCCTTTCACTGTCATTACAAAATCTCCTCTTGCGCCCTCCAAAAAGCACGTTCTCAAGAGGAACAGAAAAAATAGTCGAATTATTTGTTACGAAGAGCGCGGGTCCAAGCCATTCCAGCAAGCACCAAGCCGATCAGCCCAATCGCGATCGCTAGGATCGCTCCTGCACGCCCGTTGCCAGTGTTGAAACTACTAGGGGTAACGGCTAGATGAAACGCAGAGAGAAGCACACAAAACAGACTCAACACGATAGACATAACAGGCCATTGACCAGTGGCAAAACGACTGGTTGGACGGGCGCGAGCGATCCCAGCAACAACCGCGCTGCTTAGCCCAATCAACCCAGCCGCAAAAGTCAAGAGCCGCCCGGGGGTGATACTACCATAACCAACACCAGTCCCTTCAGCAAAGGCAATCGTCGGCACAAGTAGAAATACAGAAAAAATTGCGAATGAAACGAGTTTGACTTTCATGATTATTTCTCTCCTTTCACAGCCAGTTTACACAACAAATGTCGAGAACTTATGCAGATCTTCCTCTCTTTGCGTGCATTTCTTTAAGAACCTGCCAAATCACGGTATAATTTCGGTAAGCGATATCACTCTCGTCGATGGAAGCAGACTAAAGGGGAAAGATGTGGTGGGAATGGAAACGAAATTGTTGCTTGTGGAGGACGAACCGAGCATGCTGGAGGAGATGCAAACTTATTTGCAGCGTGAAGGGTTCCGGGTATTGACCGCCTGTACCGGCAAGGAAGCGCTCCTAATTGCCCATTCTGAGCGGCCTGATCTCGTCGTGCTGGATTGGATGCTCCCCGGGAAAATCGGAATCGACGTTTGCCGCGAAATAAGGCAAACGTCACATTGCGGCATTATTATGGTTACGGCCCGATCGGATGAATCGGATAAAATCGTCGGTCTGGAAATCGGCGCGGATGATTATTTAACGAAGCCGTTCAGCTTGCGTGAGCTCGCTTCTCGCATCCGGGCTCTACTACGCCGCCTGCGCGGACCTGAAGACAGGTCGATGTTCTTGGAAAGAGACAACTTGATCATTTCCGAGGCCAAATGTCAGGTGTTCAAAGACGGTCAGGAAGTCCAATTGACACCGACCGAGTTCAAAATTCTGTTCACGCTGGCAGCTCGTCCCGGTATCGTCTTCAGCCGTTTGCAATTGTTAAAGGCTGCTTTGGAGGATGAATACATGGGATACGAAAGAACGATGGATTCCCATATCCGGAATCTTCGCCGCAAGTTGGAAGATGATCCAGCCACTCCCCGTTATATTCAAACGGTATACGGTTTCGGTTACCGATTCGGTGAACGTTCATGAAGATGACGGTCCGCATGAAAATATTTGCTTATATGGTACTGCTCGTGCTCATTATAAGCTTCACTTTCTCTCTGACAACGCAAGTCTATACAGCCGACTTGATCGATCAATTTCAAAGGGAACAAATCAATGCCGACTATTTGAGCGCCGCGCCCGAAGAGCAATTCGAAATCTTTAAATCTTATTTCCTTGGCAACACGCGGCTGGACGCACTGCTTCAAGCCACGCATGGCGCGCGGTTGCTCTTTTTTGGCGCGATCGGGTTGATTTTCAGTTTTTGGTTATCGGGGGTTCTGACCCACCCGCTCAAAAATCTTATAGCCGCCATAGAGCGCGTGGCGCAGGGTGACCTGAACGTCAAAGTACCTGTAGACACGAAAGATGAGTATGGAAAAGTCGCTCAAACGTTCAATGATATGACGTTTCGCCTGCGTGAAGCCGAAGAAGCCCGAAGACGGTTGGTGGCTGATGTCGCTCACGAGCTTCGCACACCGCTGTCCGTTATGCAGCTTAAACTGGAAAATTATCAGCAGGCCGGTCATCATATCTCGCCGGAAATGCTGCTTCGGCTTCATGACGAGGTCATCCGGCTCAACCAGCTTGTGGACGACCTTCATGTCTTATCGCTCGCCGAAGCGGGCCGGTTGTCGCTCGACCGCAAACCGCTCGATCTGATTGCACACCTGGAACGAATCGTGGATGACGTGAGATACGAAGCGGAAGAAAACGGATTGGATATTCGCCTCTGTACGAATTCAAGACCGGTTACCATGATGGTGGATGCGAGACGGATCACGCAGGTTTTCATTAATTTGCTGGCCAATGCGATTCGTTATACGCCTTGTGGAGGGAAGATTACGGTTAAAATCGAAGACTGGGTCGTTGACCGGAATGCTTTCTTTGCGTGTGTCTCGGTGATCGACACCGGCATCGGAATACCCGCGGACGAGTTGCCTCACCTATTCGATCGATTTTACCGCGTAGAAGAAGCGCGCTCGCGGCATACAGGCGGTACGGGGCTCGGATTATCCATCGTCCATCATTTTATAAGAGCCCACGGGGGCTTCATCCGCGTTGCGAGTCAGCCTGATGAAGGTACTATATTTACCGTATATCTGCCTAAAGGCAATGAAATTTAAAAAAATTGACAACTCCGGCGCAGAAACATGTAGGAATTCCTCTTTACGATTGTCCCTGGGATCCGGTGTGCATATGCTGCTCATGATGATTATCGAAGCGATATTTATCAACCCTTATGCAGCCCCTAAAAGCCGACCAACCATGCTAATAGAGGGGGCAAGTAAAAGTCCACTTGTCCGAGTTTGATTCGGTTACCTCAATATTGCTGCAGCCACACTAACAACAGTTTAAGGACTACATACCCTAGTCCGCTGATCCGGACTGATTGTGACTTTACTGGGTTGGCATCTGATCAGTCTTCATTTGTGTTAAAGAAGAAAAAATTCAAATGGCTCTTACTTATTACAATGCACTTCGAGACAAGTTTCTTCTCGAATGGAAAGATTATAAGAATTATCGAACAACCCACATCGTTTCCATAGATGCTTTATCCGAGGAATGAGCGTGAAAGGGCACTTTTATTGAACCGAGCGGCTGAATGTGATTCTAGAACATCTGAATAATCATTTTTCAACCCTTTTGTCGATTAATGGGTTTCCCATTCGTCGTTATGGTAAGGGAAGAGTTAATGCAGCTTATACAGCTCTCTAAATTTTTCAACTACAAGTAGGGGGAATCCTATTTATATTGATTGTAAAGGCAACAGGGTATTCGGAAGCTAGAGTCAATCAAAACCGGGAACACAACGATGAAATGATTGCGTACAGGAAGTCATTGGCCAAAGGCCGGTGCGCTCCTGAATTCTCTTCGAGCTTTCATAATTCGATCTCGCACTCACCGCGTCCCGCCGGAACCGGCATCCGAAGCGCCTAATTCAGAGCCTCGAACTCCGTGTTCACTCGATTAGGGTATATTCCGCTATGAGCTCTTGATCTACTGGAAAAGGGCCTGGCCGTAACTCAAGCTCCCCGCCATGAGAAGGATACGATATTCTTATTCCGGTTGATCTTGGCTGAAGCTCCTCTACTGCACTCTGAAAAAAACAACATGAAATACACCACAGACAGTGAGATCGAGCTCGTCGCAAAACTCAACCCACAAATAACGCAAGGAAAGCGAAAAAAGAAGACGAATTCGAGTTTAATAAGGATACGGGCATGTATGTGTGTAAAGCCGGTCATATGGCTATTCAGAAAGCGCGGCATGGAAAGAAACAGGGAGGAAAGAGCCGAACCGATACTTACTACTTTGATATAGAACAATGCAAGAGGTGTCCGTTTAAAGAGGGATGTTACAC
The DNA here is from genome assembly GCF_022458865.1 of Paenibacillus periandrae. Classification (GTDB taxonomy): domain Bacteria; phylum Bacillota; class Bacilli; order Paenibacillales; family NBRC-103111; genus Paenibacillus_S; species Paenibacillus_S periandrae. The sequence continues at coordinate 37,803 of NZ_JAJNMU010000034.1, forward strand.
TGAAGGGTCAAAAAGTAAATCCTATTCGGTCAGCATAAAATCTGACGAGCACAAGGAACAAATGGCTTTCCAAGAAAGCGAGTACTTCAAAGAGAAAGCGAAGGAACGATACAAAATTGAAGCGAAGAACAGCGAACTTAAGCATAGACACGGGTATGATATAGCCACAGCCTCGGGTTTATTAGGCATGGAGATTCAAGCATCTGTGACCATATTCGCGGTTAATCTAAAGCGAATATTGAAGCTGATGATGTAAGAAATTAACTATACAGGTCTGTTTTAATATAAAAAGAGGACCCAAATTCCAAATAACTGGGAATTGAAGTCCTTTTTTTATGATTACTTCTATACCGATCCGAAATACTTTAAGATTTTCAGCGGCCTCGGTACAAGCCGCTTAGCTCCTTTTTCATCCACATATTTACCTTTTCCAACACATGGATCTGTCCCGATCATCAACAATTGTTACTTTTGGGACAGCCTCATTTACCTATTCCTTGTACTGATCCATGCTGTCTCGCAGAAGCTGGAGCACCATATCTCTCAGAGGGGGTGGGGATAGGACCTGTACATCGGGGCCGAAGCGGATCAGTTTCCGGGCCGTAAACGGAAACTCTTCCATCGGAACCGGGCCACTCCAATGACCGTCCGTAACCGTATAGAAAATTGGGTCGTCCTTGGCGAGGCGCGCACCAAAAGGGGAAAACCGAAGTAACACTTCGGCTGTCTCACGATTATCGGGAGTCTGCATCCACTCGGCGAGGGACGGGACTTCGAGATCAACCGTGCCAGTTCTCTTCACGTTTTGAATCCGATCCACCCGAAAGAGGAGCACCTTGTCCTCGTTACGAGCAGGCATGTACCAATAGCCGTTTTCGAAATATATGCCGAGGGGGTACAATTTGTGCTCCTTTTCTCTTTTGGCGGACCTATAGACGATCCGGATTTCCTGCTTGGTGATCGCCGCCTCCAAAATTTCCGTCGTCCAGGGTGCAGGTTCATATAGCTGAATCATCCGGAAGGAGATGTGGCTGCGCATCTGATCGATGTTCGTCTGCACATCGGAAGGCAAGCTTCCGTAATACTGTACGGCCAGGTGGGAGCGAATCGCGTCAAACGGAAAATCGGGCACCTTTTCCAGTATTTCAAGCAACAAAAACAAGCCGAGCGCCTCGCTCCGGGTTAACTGCAACGGCGGCAGGATGCGATTCTCCAGCGCGCGGTATCCGCCATGGGCCCCTTGTTCGCTGTACAGTGGAAAACCGATTTGCTGCAGGTAATCCAGGTCGCGCTGGATGGTCCGAACCGAAACGTTAAAGCGTTCTGCCAGCTCGCGGGCCGTAAACTTCTTTCGGGAGTCGATGATCCGCATCATGATTAATCTCCGCTCGTTCATGGCATCCTCCTAAATGCGTCAATTTTTGTCGTAATTCTATTGTAACATACAGGATAGAAGGGAGCGATCAAGAAATGGAAAACTCGAAAGTAGTATTGTATATTGCGGTGAGTCTGGATGGTTACACTGCCCGTTCAGACGTGTCGGTGGACTGGCTGTTGGCGTCGAAGGCGATGGCGGGGACAACGGGGATGAGAAGTTTTACGATAACATCGGCGCGCTGATCATGGGCAGGCTTACGTATGATGAGGTGCTCAAACAATCGGACGATTTCCCGTATAAAATAAGGTTGGGCAGATTCGATGAGAACCCACGCAGAAGAAATGCTTGTTGGAATTGCTCTGACGGATAGCATCGTTAAAAAAATATCCTCTCTTATATTTATTAATATGACATAAGGTGACGAAAGGAGTAAAAAATCATGAGACGAAGAATAATTTTAGATTTAGCGGTTACTTTAGATGGATTTATTGAAGGGAAAAATGGTGAAGTCGATTGGTGCATTATGGACTCTGAGCTGGGGTTTAATAATTTTTTAAATCAAATTGATACCATTTTATATGGAAGAAAAAGCTATGATTTATGGGGACAATTTACTCCGGGAATTGAACATACGGATTCTGAAAAAGAATTTTGGGAATTGGTTCATAGTAAAGAGAAATATGTGTTTTCCAGGACGCAAATGGGGACTGATAATAAAGCAATATTCATAAATGAGCGTATTCTTGAAGAAGTAAATGAATTAAAGAATAAGCCTGGTAAAGACATCTGGCTATATGGTGGAGCAAGTCTTATTACAACTTTTATCCATTTAGGACTTGTAGATGAATTTAGATTATCTGTTCACCCTGTGGTTTTGGGAGAAGGGAAACCGCTGTTTGTGGATATAAAACAGCGGTTGAATTTAAAAATGGTTAATACAAGAACGTTCTCCTCAGGCGTCGTACAACTAATTTATCATTTGGATGGGAACTAATTATATTTCACATTCCAATAAATGAAAAAGCGGCAAGTCTACGACTTTATTTTCTGGTCTTCGACCGCCGCTTATTCATTTATTGGGTTCAGTTTAAAACTTTGTTTTCGTCCCAGTTGCTCTGGCGAGTCTCACTACATCTTTAGCCTTCCAGGTGCCGAACAAACTTTATCTGCACGGAGAACATTCGTCTAATCATGACACCTGTTGTTATGATTCTTCAGTTATACTGTGAAAGCTTAGAAAATAGAAATCGGAGGTTTAGTCTATGGATGTCTATGATATCGTAATTGAAGGAGCACGCGAGAATAACCTGAAAAACGTGAATGTCCGTATACCGAAGCGAAAAATCACAGTCTTCACCGGTGTCTCGGGTTCGGGAAAATCTTCCTTGGTATTCGACACCATAGGCGCCGAAGCTCAGAGGCAGCTCAACGAGACGTTTTCCGCATTCATCCGCAATCGGCTACCCCGGTTTAGTCAGCCGGATACCGATCTCATCGAGAACTTGTCTACGGCGGTAGTGATCGATCAGAAAAGGCTCGGTGGCAACTCCCGTTCGACGGTCGGCACGATCACGGATATTTATGCGATGCTCCGGCTACTGTTCTCCAGAATCGGTAAACCTTTTACCGGCAATTCGCATGTTTTCTCATTTAACGACCCAGCCGGCATGTGCCCGGAATGCTCCGGAGTCGGACAGGTGGTGCAGTTCGATGTGGACAAGCTGCTTGACAGGTCCAAATCGCTGAATGAAGGCGCAATCCTGTTCCCCGTATTTAAAGTAGGAAGTTGGTACTTGAATACGTATACTCATTCCGGCTTGTTCGACAACAACAAGCGGCTCGTCGACTATACGCCGGCAGACTGGGATACCCTCCTACACGGCAAAGAAAGCAAGATCGTATACCGAACCAAAGGCGGCGATATTGAATCGGATTACGAAGGTCTGCTGCCCAAGCTCACCCGCCTGTATTTAAAACGGGACAGCAGTGAGCTGTCAGATGCCAAACGCGAAACCATTGACCGCTTTCTATCCATTAGGGAGTGTAACCTTTGCGGGGGAAGCCGGCTTAATCAAGTGGCCTTGGGCTGCCGGATTAACGGATACAACATAGCCCAATGCGCGGGTATGGAGATTGGAGAGCTAATACGTATGATCGAATCCATTCGGGAACCCGTTGCCGGCCCGATGATTGACGGGATTCTGACCAGGCTGAACCATCTGGTCTCCATCGGTCTGGAGTATTTGAGTCTGGACCGAAAGACCGCAACTTTGTCGGGCGGGGAATCGCAGCGCATCAAGATGGTCCGTCATCTGAGCAGCAGTCTTACCGACATGATCTACATCTTCGACGAGCCGAGCGTCGGGCTGCATCCGCGGGATGTCCATCGTCTGAACGGTATGCTGCGCCAGCTCCGGGACAAAGGGAATACCATACTCGTCGTCGAACATGACCGCGAAGTCATGGAGATCGCCGATTACATCATCGATGTCGGACCTCGTGCGGGAACCCGCGGCGGTGAAATCGTCTACGAAGGCGACTTTGCGGGCTTGCTCCGCGCGGATACCTTGACAGGACGGTACTTGAAGAAAAGTCTGCCTTTGAAAACTTCAACCAGGGTGCCCAAGGGTCGGATGACCGTAGCCGTCGTCAGCCTGCACAATCTGAATGATGTGACAGTCGATATACCCGTCGGTGTGCTGACCGTGGTAACGGGAGTAGCCGGCTCAGGCAAAAGTACGCTGATTAACGGAGCATTCCTGCCGTCGCAACCGGAAGCGATTGTCATTGATCAGACGGCCGTGGGCACGTCCATCCGCTCCAATCCGGCTACCTACACGGGGATGATGGACGAGATCCGCCGACTGTTCGCAGCAGCCAACAAGGTGAGCGCTTCCCTGTTCAGCTTCAACTCCAAGGGAGCCTGTTCCAACTGTCAGGGTCTTGGGATGATCTACACGGATTTGGCCTTTCTCGAGCCGGTAAGGACGACATGTGAAATTTGCGCGGGCAAGCGGTTCAGCGATGAAGTGTTGCAGTATAAGCTGAACGGAAAATCCATCAGCGACGTCCTCGCTATGACGGTACGGGAAGCTTCGGCATTCTTCAGTGGAAAGGAACTGCTCCGTCAAATGCGGACGCTTGAGGATGTGGGACTCGGATACGTAACGCTGGGCCAGCCTCTGAGCACCTTGTCGGGCGGGGAATGCCAGCGCATCAAATTGGCCGGGGAACTTCACAAGGAAGGCAGTCTCTATGTATTGGACGAGCCGACAACCGGACTGCATATGTCCGATATCTCTCGTCTGATGGACATTATGAACCGCTTGGTCGACGGGGGCAACACGGTGGTGGTCATCGAGCACAATCTGGATGTGATTAAGAGCGCGGATTGGATTATTGACATGGGTCCCGAAGGTGGCCATCGGGGTGGCCGAATTGTATTCGAAGGCACTCCAGTCCATCTTGCTGCTGCCGAGCATTCCATAACAGGGGCGTATTTGCGCAAAGCAGAAACTGGCCAGGGAGCATCTTCCTGACGGGATACACGGGCATATTCCGAAACGTCTTTATCTGTAAGGCACTCGATAACGATTTTAATCTGCGTAGACTTGAGCAGTATTTGTCGATTGCATGGGACAGTGATGCAACATCTTTTGTCACGAAATCCGATTTGTGTGATGATCTCCAATCAAGAGTCGACGAAGTATCCACGGTTCCCATTATCAGACAAACCAAGTACCTCAACAACATGGTAGAGCAAGATCACCGGTTTTATACAAAAATTATCAGTCCCATACATGGTTTCAAATCGTTCCGGACTGCTTTCAGCATTAAAGGGAATCAAGGCCATGTATATGATCAGAAAAGGATAGACCGAATGTACTCATCATTCGTTTGTCCTTTCAACAGTTGAACTGATTCATGTACTATTTGGATTGGCAACATAGTCAAACCAAGTTCTCTTGACCGCACCATACTTACATACCCGAAAAGCCTTGAATAGCAAGGATTATTTTCTTTTATTCCAAATTTGGGCGGTATTGTTTTTCTCTTCTTCAACAATTTCTTTTTTAATTGTGTCACATTCCGCCTCCCTTCCCCGTCATACGGGTACAAAATCGAAAGGGATGATTCCGATGCTAAAATATGAAGTAGCAGTTGTGGGTGGAGGAATAGCAGGGTTAACGGCTGCAATCTATGCAGCAAAAGCGGGAAAACAAACGATTGTGATTGAAAAACAGGATCGCTTAGGAGGTCGAGCCATTTCCAATAAGAAAAAGGGAGCTTACTTTAATTTAGGCGGGCATGCCTTGTATCATGGAGATGCTCTTGCAACGTTCCGTGAATTGGGACTGAGTTTGCAAGGAAATCAACCTTCGATCAATGGGTATGGAATATGGAAAGGGAAATTACTTACTATGCCTATGGGATTTAAATCCCTGTTCACCACTCCTCTCTTAACTTGGAAGGGTAAAATGGAGCTTGCCTCCTGGCTCACGAAATTAGGAAAACTGGATACCCACCGATATGATCAAATCAGTCTCCGTGAATGGGTCGAAGGAAATTTACATGATCTCATGGTGCGGAATTTATTCTACTCTTTACTGCGTACGGCAAGTTATGTGGTGGCACCTGATTTACAAGCTGCTGGTCCTGTATTAAAACAACTTCAAAATTCCCTTAAAGGTGTGTTGTATCTGGATCGAGGCTGGGGCGCAACGGTCGATGAATTAGAGAAAAAAGCAACGGACCATGGGGTAACATTTTTAAAGAAGAGCAAGGTTGTTTCTATTGATCATCACAACGGAATAGTGCAACAGGTCGTTTGTGAAGACGGAACGAAAATACAGGCGAAAAATATTATCGTCACATCTCCGCCTGCGATCACTTGCCAACTGGTGCCCCATGCTGAAGCAACCGCTCTTCACATTTGGAAAGAACAAGCGATTGAAATCACGGCTGCTTGTTTAGATGTAGCTTTGCGACGTCTGCCAAAACCGAAACAACAATTTGTTTATGGAATTGATCAAACGGTCTTTCTCTCCAACCAGTCGCGTGCGGCTTATCTAAGTGAAGATGGGGCTCAAGTCATATCCGTTATTAAGTATCAAGGAAATGGGGAGGATTCAGATAAGGAATTACAAGTGCTGGAACAAACCCTAGATTTGGTTCAACCGGGTTGGAAGGATGAATTGATTGTCAGTCAATACCTTCCAAAGATTACGGTTAGCTATGATTTTATGCATACGAAACGTCAAGAGAACCCAGGGCCCGCTGTCCCGGAAATTAAGGGGTTATATGTGGCAGGAGAATGGGTAACACATGGTGAATTATTGGTCGATGCCGCGACAGCAAGCGCCAAAAGAGCCGTACAACATATACTCTCGCAAGAGAGTAAGGAGAGAGGACACTTTCGTGAGCTTAGAGACATTATATAAAACCTATAAAACTCCACTTTTTTCGTTAGCTTATCGAATGTTGGGAAGTGTCATGGATGCGGAGGACATTGTACAAGAAGCCTTTCTGAGCTATGATCAATTGCCCAATGCTAATGCGATTCAAAATGAAAGAGCGTATCTATACAAAATCGTAACGAATCGGTGTCTTGACCTTTTACGTTCATCAGCCAAAAAACGGGAAATGTACGTTGGACCCTGGTTACCGGAGCCCCTGATTGAACAAGGGGCCCTAGAAGCCGACCCATCCGATGCTTATTTGCAACGAGAATCTATTTCCACGGCTTATCTTTTGCTCCTTCAACAGCTTAACGCGGTGGAAAGAGCCGTATTTCTTCTCCGCGAGATTTTTCACTATTCATATGACGAAATTGCCGAAATGATCGGAAAAAACAGTGTGAATTGCCGTCAAATTTTCCATCGCGCCCAGAATAGCATCCACTTCGAACCGGATCCGACCCCGTCGATCTCGGTTGCGGAGGAGAAAGTCAAGGATTTCGTGAACTCACTTATGCAAGGAAATACAAATAAGCTGCTTGAACTGATAAGTGAAAACGTAGTGCTCTATTCGGATGGCGGAGGCAAAGTCAGAGCGGCGCAGATTCCTATTATCGGCATCGATCAAGTCATAAAATTACATCAGAACCTGCTGAAAATGTACGAGGGAAAATTCAGTTACACTTTCCTATCCGTGAATGGGCAGCCGGGGATTCGCATTAACTTTAGTGAAGGTATTCAATATGTATATTCATTTGCTTTTAAAAATAATCAGATCCAGACGATTTATTCCGTAGCAAATCCAGATAAACTAAGACATCTATAGAATGGGGCAATTATACTAAACTATGGAGGTTACAAGTTCCGAATGGTGAAGGCATTAGTAGCCATTCGCTTATGACAAGGGTGTCGCCCCCGAGGTCGAATCTGAAGAAAGTCGGCGGCAAATCTCGGGTCTGAGGAACATGAATTTCTTATAAGGCTAAATTACGTTGGATGAGACTGCCTAACAAGTCGCGATTAAAATAGATTGAACCTTTAAGCACCAATAATATAGTGATCGTCGAACACAAGGAGTACGTCGAAATGGTCAAGTCGCTGACGAATTACGACTTTGAGAAGCTTGCAATTCCGTATTAGAAGAACATGTACACACCAGTCGAGTGTATCGATGGGGATGGGCATGGATAATGGTAAAAGACCAAAGAAAGCATTGGGAAGTGGAATTGCTTTAGGACTTACAATGGGAGTAGCTTTCGGTCTGTTGTTTGATAACCTGAGTTTAGGAATTGGGGTCGGTATTGCGATAGGAGGATCGTGGGCATCCTGACGGTGGACTGCGACAAATCTCCGGACATCGCAGCCCAATATGGGATCATGTCCTTGCCCACCGTTATTTTATTTCAAAACGGGGAACCGGTAGAAAAGCTCATCGGCCTTCGCTCCAAACGGTGTATGAAGCCATAATTGCCAAACACATCGTTAAATTTTGACCGCTGCACGCAGCATTGCTGCTTCTTGTCGACCGATTTTCAAATACACCCAGCCGATATTCAGTACAGCAAGCACTGCGAGCGAAAAATAGACCGTTCCGAAGGTCGTAGGAACACCAACGGTGGTGAAATTAACGGAGCCCCAGTTGAACTCGACCACCTTGCTCATCACCGCGCCGCTGATTGCTCCAGCCATAAAGATAATGAGATTATAAATGCCCATTCCGATACCCGTCTGCTCCTTGGGCAATGCCGAGGAAACCTCTTTCGCCAGGGACGATTGCATGAAGGTGAGCGCACTGTTCAGAAAAATAAGCGATAAGCCGATGACCCAGGGCAGTAGCCCTGACACGGCTGACAAACATAACAAACCGATAGTAAGCATCGAAAATGCCACATACAAGGTATAACGGGTGCCGCGGCGATCTACCAGCTTACCGCCCAGCCGTCCCATAAACACAGCTATGATCGCTGCATGGAACATGACAAAGCCAATCGATTGTGCATAAAGATAATAAAGTCTACATGTATTTATTGAATCCTGATGGTTCAACTTCAGATAGCCCAATTACTTAAACTTCAAAGGGCTCAACTGCTTTTAGTTGTGTCAGAAGTACTTCATAACTTAATTGTATTTAGGCTTTTTTGAACACCTTAACCACTTCAAAACTATATTTTTATTTTTATTTTTATAAATAAAGTTTCGAAATAGAGGTTTAGCTGGTGATAGTTGTTTAAGGGAAAGATATTATTAAAACATTAGAGCAAGCGATACTCTTCGAAAGTAGTATCGAGTACACCAAGGCCCCGACCAACAATTTGGTCGGGGCTTTTGTTTTTATCCTTGGGAGGAGAGTGTAAAGATGACCAGAGCTAACTTAGTAAGAAAATATCAAGAAAAGTAAGCGTCAAATGCTCCCCACATTTAATATCTCAATAGTCCATGAGTCGGCTAGGATCACAGATTTTAAATTCAGCGGACTGACCTTGTCCGCTTGGTGCCAGACACATGGCCTACCATTCACAAATTAAAATACTTGCTCCGGAAATTGAATGAGCCTTCTTCCTCTACTTCTTCATCTTCTCTCACAGTCCGTGTTGGACTCGTCGGAATTGAAATTCATACAGGTTTTAATCCCGAATTGCTTCGTAAAATCGTTCGGGCACTAGATTTGTCATGTTGACGCTGGCTAACATCGATATCGCGTGTATTTGGCCTGCGGCAGCACTGATCTTCGAAAATCTATCGACAGCTTAGCTGCGCTTATGCAAGCTGAATTCGAGCAACTGTTTCAGTTTGGCGGTTCTTTTTCATAGAGGTTCCACCTGTCCAAGCGTATCAAAATGTTTACGGAATCTTATTCTTGGTAATTATGTGTTCTTTAGGTGAGTTGTTGTGGTATTATGTATCCTCCTACAAACAAAAAAATGATACAGAAGGAATAGAAACTGTAATGCAGAACTAGCTGCGGCTATTTATCTAAACAAAAGGATGTCTCACTTAGCCAAGAGAGGCTATGGGACATCCATTAAATTGTATCCTAATAATCTAAAGCGAATAGACCATGAATGTGGGAAAGATAGCGAACGTTGCTGGCTTCTTTCATAAGCTTAACCGGTTAGCCTTTCAGCTTCGTGTCATTTCCGCCAATCGTGCCGATGCCGTCTTTACGGCCTAGGCTGCCCAGCGTTCCGGGATGATGAAGATCATTTTGCTTTCTAAATGATTGTGAAATTCTTTACATATGAAAAAACATACCGATTGAACTATCATTCTCAAATAGCCATAAAATAAAAACTTGTATTTATGTCACACATTGAAGTCGCCAATTGTCTTATTAATGTCCAAAACAAGAAAAATAAAGGAGACTAACAAAAATGGCAACAGTATTGTATATTACAGCTCATCCGCTTGATCACCAGAACTCTTATAGTTTAAGTGTTGGAAAAGAATTTATTAATGAATATCGAGAAGCTAATCCTAACGATGAAGTATTGCATCTTGATCTTTATCAAGTAAATATCCCGCAAATTGATGCAGATGTATTTAGCGGATGGGGAAAATTAAGTTCTGGCACTGATTTTACTCAATTGAGCACAGAAGAAAAAGCGAAAGTAAGTCGTCTAGGTGAACTGGTAGACCAATTTGTTGCTGCAGATAAATATGTATTTGTTAATCCAATGTGGAATTTTTCTTTTCCACCAGTTATGAAAGCATACATTGATTCTATATGCGTTTCGGGGAAAACCTTCAAATACGTTCAGGATGTAGGTCCAGTTGGGCTACTTGGTGATAAAAAGGCTGTGCATATTCAAGCAGCTGGTAACTTCTATTCGCAAGGGGGACCATTTGCAGACTTTGAAATAGGTCATCGTCACTTAACTATGATTATGAAGTTTTTCGGTGTTCCTTCATTCGAAGGGATCTTTATAGAAGGTGTCGCTGCAACACCCGATCAAGCACCGGCAATTAAAGAGAAATCAATTCAACAAGCTCGTGAATTAGCTCGAAAGTTTTAAACAACTTATCTAATAATATAGTATTATTAATTTAATTGGGATTATCTCTCTTTTTACGATGATCCTAGATACGAACCGAGATGAAAAATGAACGTTAAAAGGAGTGCGATAAGAAGTGCCGGATCAATTCAAGCGATATGTTGGGAAAGATATCGAAGTTATATACTACCCGGAAAAATGCACTCATTCTGGAAATTGTATAAGCGGGTTACCTGGAGTATTCGATGTTAATAAGAGACCTTGGGTTCATGCTGATGGAGATACGGCTGATAATATTGCATCTCAAATCCATAAATGTCCAAGCGGCGCGTTGGAATATTTAAGGAAAGATATACCTAAAAACGGGTGACTACGATGCTCGAAATAAAAGAGATGCCAATGGTTTTTATGTGGGAGAACAGGAAAAATCTATTATGTTCACAGTGGAAATGACATCATTGTAGTAGACCATACTATTGTTTCCGATAGTCTGCGCGGTCAAGGCGTAGGGCAGGCGTTAGTGAAGCGAGTAGTCGAATTTGCTCGGACCAAAGAGATTAATATCACGCCATTTTGTCCTTTCGCCAGATGTCAATTCGAGCGCTATGAAGATTACGCTGATGTATTGTTGAAAAAAATCGGGTTCACTGTTTTGTATGAAGCTATGAATAAAAAGCCGCGCGGCAAATTTGCCGATCGCGGCTTTTTTAACTGATAATGTGAATCTAAATAAGTTGAACTAAAGATCACCTGAATCCGTGAAAACGAATATATGAAAACAATAGAATATAAGCGTATGGTGGATTAAAATGGAGAATTGAGAGGATTTCTTCGTTTTTCTCCATTTCACCCCGGAGGTGCAATAATGAAACCCGTAAGCTTCAACCTAGATCAGTCGATGGAAACGCTGACCGCACATTCTGGTCTAACTCTAATCGGCTTGATTCTTTCACATACACGATTAGCCAAACGTCTCATTAAAATACAAGTTGCCTAGCGTTCATAATCCAACGGTCACACACCCTGATGTTTTTTCTTTGCCTACCTCGGACAGGAGGGTTACGGTGTCAATGTGAATCTGCGCGAGGGCAGTACTCATGTTCAGAAAGAGGCTCTAGCTTTTCTTCGAGAGCGAATTGGACTTACAGAAGAGCAGAGCGATAAGGTTAAGGAGCAGGAGCGTCAGATGATCCCACTTGGCCGACGAGGTGAAACAGATGATGTAGCACGATGGATTGTGAATTCGGCTGACTCGGAATCGGGTTGGATCACGGGACAAATCATCGGAGTTGACGGCGGATTCGTAATATCTTGACTTATAGAATGCGAATATTAAAAAGAAAAAGAGATTAATAATTAGGGGAAAGGCAGCCAATAGTATTGGCTGTCTTTTGTGCGCTTGGCAGCGCATCGACTAAGGAGTGAAAGTCTCCAGTATACCGCGAGGTGGCGGAAGTACATAGCTGACAGGCAGTGCGTAATCCGCGAGGATGCGTGCGGAGGGCTTGAAGGCAAATCCCGGAACAGGCGGCTAAACCAAGTTGGCTGGCGAGATCGGAAAACCCTGCAAAAGAAGGGGACGTCCAATACCCATAGATCTCGTAAGTTAGGAGGACTGGATTCGGGGGAAAGTCGATGACGTGACCCAATTTTTTGGTAACCCGTGTGCAAGACCTAAGGCTAAGGCGAGGCTAAGGACGGTGAGCAGTCATACGAAGGGATAGTAGCGAAAAAAGCTTACAGGAAAAGCCGCAATGGTAAGTGAACCAGCACGAAGTTGCTGAATAGATTTTCGTCTCAACTGATGAATTCAGAATTATTGAGATTTATGTCACACATTGACCTCGCCAATTGTCTAATCAGTGATTTAACTAAAAAACCAGAGGAATCAACGATGATGTTACATAATGATTTCCAAACTGCTAATCCGTAAATATTTAGTTTACCTATATAGATTGAACTAAAGATTTTTATACACGAAGAAGAGGTCGGTCGATACATTTCAAGTGGATGTCGATTGATCCGTTTCATGAAAGCAATGACATGAGAGCGAATATAATAAAACTTGCTGAAAAAGACATTGTTCACGACATCATGCTTTAGCCACTTCCATAAACCTTCCACGGGATTCAGTTCAGGACTGTACTTGGGCAGATAGACAAGCCGTAGTCGTTTGTGCTCACGAAGAAAAAGTTGGATAGCTTCTGCGTGGTGGATGCGAGCATTGTACAGAACCATAACGAGGTTTCCCTCAGGATAATGAATCAGGACATCCATCAAAAAACGCTGAAAGGCTGCAGTTGTATAGTCCTCCTCTTCACGATGAATGACAGTGCCCGTCGCGTAGTCGATAGCAGCAAAGAGTTTGGCTCCTTTGTGATGTCCGTAAGTTGGGATTTTTCGTTGCTGTCCTTTGGGAAACCAGTTATACTGCAAAGCCAGGTAGGTGAGAATCATGGATTCGTCTTCGAAGAGCAAGTGATCGATTTCCCCTTGATCCAACTGCTCTTTCAACTCAGGCAGCGTTACTTCGCGGAACAGTTCTTGTTCCTCTGGATTGGCGTTGACCACTGAGTACGTGGCTTTTGTGTAACTAAAACCCAACCGCGTCAACAGCTTGGAAACTCCCTTTTCTGTAAACCTCTGGTCAAATTCTCGCTGTATCCATTTCCGGATGATGTTCAGGGTCCAAGTGTGCCGGGCTTTGAATCCAACGTCGACAGGACGCAGAGTCGTGAGGGTAGCCTTCACCTTGTCTTCTTGTTCTTCAGTGAGTTTCTTTGGACCTCCAGGCGAATGTCCAAGATCGAGACCCGACAACCCTTGGTTACGGTAGGTGTTTCAATACGTGCTGACGGTTTGGTAAGTCCGTCCTAAGATACCCGCGATTTCCGTTAAGGTTCGTCCTTCCAAGTGAAGACGCACAGCGAGATAGCGTTCATACATCCGAGTGCTATTGGTTTCTTTCATTGCTGTTACGAGTATCTCTAGTTCGTTTTCTTTTTTCATCTCTGATCCCTTCCTTTTCGGTCTTTTCTACATCATTACCCGAATTGGTCGGTTGTTTAAAACACGAGTTCATTCTATATAGATTATTTATTTCAAAGAATGGACCATTTCGATTTGCTCTATAATAAGTAGATATGGGTGAGACTAAACGAATTAATGAAAGGCGGATATTATGCAAAGTTATACAATTGATCCATCAACTAAAAACATTGAAGATTTGTATAAAACCTACAAACCTCATTTATTTTCAATTGCTTACCGTATGCTTGGCTCTAGATCAGATGCTGAGGATATGGTTCAAGATTTGTTTATAAGCATACATGGATATCTAAATGATAATATTAATAATATCAAATCGTACTTGAGCAAAATGATGGTCAATCGATGTTTGAACGAATTAAAATCTGTACGAAAAAAAAGAATAAGCTACGTTGGTAATTGGCTTCCAGAACCTACAGTGCAATTAAACGATCATAGTCCGTTAGATAGCGTTGAGCGTCATGATACGATTTCTTATGCCTTTCTTATACTTATGGATAAACTTACGCCATTGGAACGAGCTGTCTTTATCTTAAGAGAAGTCTTTGCATATGAACATAGTGAAATTGGCGAAATGTTCAATAAATCAGAAGTCAATTGCCGTAAGATTTTCAGTCGTGTCAAGAAAAAAGTAGATTTATCCTCCGAAAAAGATGAAATGCTATCATCGCATCTTATAGAAGAAAAGGAATTGGTGACTCGCTTCATTTCTGCCCTTTCGAATGGTAACATTCAATCACTGGTGGACATGTTAACAGAGGATGTAATATTTATTGCTGATGGTGGAGGGAAAGTGTCCGCCGCAATCAATCCTATATATAGTAGAAAACGCGTGCTCGCCTTATTGAACGCCCTTTCATCTAAACGATTTCCCGAAACAAAAGCACAACTGGTCAAGGTCAATGATCAACCAGGAATTTTGTTAACAAAAGAAGGCATTCCAACCGGGGTCATTTGTTTTGAATGGGATGCCCAAACGATGACTATTCAACGAATTTACTTCATAGCGAATCCAGATAAATTACAGCACTTAAATTGAAGGTTAATTGAGATTCGACGTTTTACCGTGTTGCCGTATACTGCCTATCATCCTACCCTCAGAATGTGAATCAAGCCCGAGTCCGCATAGATGATCATATTCTATTCAAATCCATGTCCTGAGGATTCAGGAATAGCTGCGCATATAATTAGGAAGACGAAAAAGGGACCAATGACCTCCGAGCAGCGGCTAATAGACGTTATCCCCCCTCTATAAACCACATAAAAAATAAGAAACAACAAACATAACAAGATGACGATCATTGGCGTGTTATGATGCATGACTAAATTTTGTAATTCTGCCGTTCCTCTAACTGGTTAGGAAGGTAAGAAAGCACGATGATGGAAGAGATACTAACCAGCCAAACATTTGATAACCACTAACTTTCATACTTCGTTGCTACTCCTATACCTTCGTCATTTTAATTGCCTACCAACCGCTCCGATTGATCTTAGTTGATTATTGGCTTGGACTATGACGTCGATTTTCTTGAAGTTCCATCAACTTATTATCGTTGCTTTCAGAAAGGATGAAAAAACCTTGAACTTAAGCAATTGTCCGGTTTGCCTAGTAGGTGTTGTTGAGCCTTTTGGTTATATCGAATTAAAGGAAGGACCGCTGGAATTCAAACTTGGTCGATTTCAACTAGCAAAAAAGATGGCTATCACCATCTGGATGTGTAATCGGGAACAATGTCAGCATGTAGGAACGGGGGCAACTCGGGAATACCCTACTCTGGCCAAAAGCTTATTGAGGGAACTGATTCTATCCCTGGAAAAAAGAACAAATAAAAGCTAACACGATAAGTGCTCACAAGTCGGTTAATAACGACTGACTAATAACTTAATAGTGCGCATTACATTTAAATAGTGTAACAGAGAGAGTGCCGCGTGTTTACGGCTTTTTTTTGTTTTTTAGGTACTTTTACTTGTTTTATTTCAGGACAAGTATGGTTCTCCAATATCCAAAAAGTAGATGCTTGGTAGATGTCACACAGTTATATCACCAATTGTCTTATTAGTATCCAAAAGAGAAACATCTTGAGGAAGATGAAATGTTCACGATCAACTATTCAAGATGAAAAACAACCTAGAGTGATATGGACAACAAGATATTTATCAGCGACGTTTCCGCTACCGATCATACTCTTGTACCTGAGGGCGGACAGTTGCTGCAGGGGATTGCTTATTTGAGCGATCGCTTTGATAGTGATGAACAACGCAAAACATATCTGGATGAGAAAAATATGCAGATGGAAGCCCTCTTCGATAAGCACTATCCAGGCTGGCGTGAAGTTACCGCGGTGAAACGCGTTTCCAAAAAAGCGATGGTCTCCAGCGTGAAAAACATTTCCACAAATAAATTACTGCCTACTCGTATAGAAAATGTATCTTTCTTTTTCTGTGGAGATGGCTGTAAAGGTAAGGGCGAGCTTGCAGAACTAGCGTTCTCCAGCGCTCGAAGTATAGCATTATCCATTGTTCAGGAAGTTCATCAAGCATTACAAAGTCTTTAAGTCAATCCATAAAAGCTGACCCAGCTCTGACGGTTTTTGTTAGAGGTTTGGTCAGTTTTTTTATACATTTGAATTGTTCAGATAGAATTGTTACTTGATAAAAAATTATTCTCATTGGTAACATCAGCCTTTGTTCCCTTTTCAAAGCTATATTGGAGTTGAAATATGTTATTTGCTTGCACTACTTTGCTATTCCTTGGGTTATATGCGAATTGTTCAACATTCTAACGTTTCCAGTGCTTCGATTACACGCTAAACACCCTTTACTTATATTCATGATTTCTATTCCAGCAGAAATCGCTTTGATATATTTCGCTGGGGTACAGATTGAATGATTAATTTAAGTTTCTATGTCACACATTGAAGTCGCCAATTGTCTTATAAGT
Source organism: Paenibacillus periandrae (assembly GCF_022458865.1). Classification (GTDB taxonomy): domain Bacteria; phylum Bacillota; class Bacilli; order Paenibacillales; family NBRC-103111; genus Paenibacillus_S; species Paenibacillus_S periandrae. Next base: position 54,618 of record NZ_JAJNMU010000034.1, read on the forward strand.
GTCAAAAAAATAGGAGGAACACAATTATGACTCAACGTTTAAATTACATGCAGCAATCACCAGAACTCTTCAAAGGAATGATGGAATTCAGCAACGCCGAGAAGGAAAGCGTAATTGAAGAGAGGATCCTCGATCTCGTTCACATCAGGGCTTCGCAAATGAATGGGTGCGGGTTCTGTTTGGATATGCACGTCAAGCAAGCAAAAATCCACGGTGAAAGCGAGCTTCGCCTCTATCACATTTCGATATGGCGGGAATCGACGCTTTTTGTTCCACGCGAACGGGCTGCGCTGGCATGGACCGAGATCCTGACCAAACTGCCTGAGCAAGGTGTGCCCGACGAATTGTATAACCTTGTTCGTGGACAGTTGTCTGAAAAAGAAATCTCGGATCTGACTTTCTCAGTTATGGCAATTAATGCATGGAATCGCATCAACGTAGCCTTCAAGACTGTACCGGGTTCGGCTGACGCAGCATTTGGATTGACAAAAGCTGGTCTGAACTAATTATTTACAAAAGCAATGTATACGTTTATACATCTCTAGCCATTATATTACGCATAAACTAGGAGGAATTAATTTGAAAATTGTAGTTATTGGTGGAAGTGGACTCATTGGATCAAAACTTGTAAACAACCTTCGTGGGCTTGGCCATGAGGTAGTGGCGGCATCACCTTCCTTAGGCGTCAACACGATCACTGGCGTAGGACTCTCTGAAGCGCTTAGCGGCGCTCAGGTTGTCGTCGACGTGACAAACTCGCCTTCGTTTGAGGACGAGGCAGTTATGGAGTTCTTCGTGACTTCAAATAAGAACCTTCTTGCTGCTGAAGCAGCCGCTGGAGTAAGTCATCACGTTGCGCTGTCGGTCGTTGGTACCGACCGTCTTCTCCAAAGTGGTTATTTCCGCGCGAAAATGGCCCAAGAAGAGCTAATCACGACTTCCAAGGTTCCATATACGATCGTCCGCGCGACGCAGTTCTTCGAGTTCGTCGGCAGCATCGCCTATGTGGCTACTGAAGGGGAAACCGTTCGTTTGCCTTCCGCCCTTACGCAGCCTATCGTTTCGGATGATCTTGCAGCCGTGTTGGTCGATTTCACACTTGGGGCGCCAGTGAATGGCATTGTCGAGGTGGCTGGCCCAGAACAGTTTCGTCTCGACGAACTCGTTCGACAATTCTTGAGCGCAAATCAAGACACACGTCAGGTTGTCACAGACGCCAACGCGCTCTACTTCGGATCAGTGGTGAATGATCAATCTCTCGTTCCGAGCGATAGCAACGCGCGCATTACTACCACACGTTTCCAGGATTGGCTCAGCCGTTCCACGTCTCAGGGATAATTCATCAAGGGTATAAATGAAAAGGAGAATCGATCATTTACGGGTCTCCTTTTCATTTGTTTTAGTGTTTCTGGAGGATTGCTCGAAGCTCAATTAACCAACATACATGTTACTTAGCTTGCGATGTTCAGAGAGTAATGGAAAATTTGTAGAGCGCTAGCCTTTTGGTTGGCGCTTTATTGTTCGAGTATCTTGATGGTGATTTGTTCGAGTTCATTTTCAGAAAAAGCTCCAGAAAAGCCTTGTTAATGGCATCCTTTAGTCTAAATAATTCGTCTGACAATTTTGGTTGCATCCCCATGCTTCTCTTGCTTCCTCCAGTAAATAAACACTTTCGTTCTTGTTGTTGAATAAGGAACAAAAGCGATCCTAATAGCGATTGAATTCCCTTCACAGCTCTATGCAATGATAATCAACGAGCTCCGATTAATCAACGCGTGTTGATTTTACAAACAAATAGGAGGTCACGTTTATGGGAAACATATGGACAACTGATCAGATGCCTAATCAAGAGGGAAAAAGGGTTGTGATTACAGGTGCGAGCAGTGGAATTGGGTATGAAACCGCACGGGCATTTGCTGCAAAAGGGGCAGAGGTGGTTTTTGCAATCCGTAATTTAGAAAAAGGAGAAGAGGTCGCCAGAAAACTTAAGAAGGAGTATCCGGGTGCAGTTCTGAAACTTATGAAACTGGATCTTAGTAATCTCGCCAGCGTCCGTAATTTTGCCCATGAGTATCAGCAAACTTTTGATTCACTCACTTTGTTAATCAACAACGCTGGCGTCATGACCCCACCGTATCAAAAAACCAAGGACGGTTTTGAACTCCAGTTCGGCAGTAATCATCTCGGTCATTTTGCACTCACAGGACTTTTGTTACCTACAATGAGTAATATCCAATCTTCTCGTGTTGTTACTCTAAGTAGCACAGCTATAAACGGAGCCAAAATTAATTTCGAAAATCTGGATGGCAGTAAAGGTTATAACAGGGTAAAATTCTATGGCCAGAGTAAGTTGGCGAATTTATTATTTGCCCAAGAACTGAATGTACGTCTGAAGGCAAGCGGTTCAAAGACTATCAGTTTGGGCAGTCACCCTGGCAGAGCAAATACCAATCTGTTCTCGCTTGGATCTGATAAAACCGGCCCCTTAATGAAATTAGTGAAGATACTCTTAGGAACACAATCAGCGGAAATGGGAGCTTTACCGACACTGTATGCAGCAACTTATCCAAAGCTCACAGGGAGTGAATACATCGGTCCGGATGGAGAAGGTGGAATCAAAGGCTATCCTAAAATTGATACATCCGTGATGAAAAAATATGACCCTCAGATAACCAAACAGTTGTGGGACGTGTCGGAGTCTCTGACAGGTATTTCATATTTATCTTAGAGTGAGGGGATTATTCCGTCTTAGGACAGAACATTCTTTTAATATAGTCCGCTTAAATGCGGGCTTTTATTTAGTTATCGGATCAAGTATTAGTCCAATTCACCATTCCGATCCAGCGATCCCAGGTTGCGCTTCCAATAAGGTGGACGGGAAGCTCCCAGTTGTTCACTTTCCTAAGGTGATGAGTGAGAGAACGTCGGCTTTTCTCACAAACAAACAAAGAACCCTTCGCAGGGTTCTTTGTGGGAATACATAATGAAATTCGGGAACATAAGCGCGCGGCAAGGCACGCGAACTTTACTTTACTTTTGTAATAGATTAGCTCAGACCAGCTTTCGTCAATCCAAATGCTGCGTCAGCCGAACGCGGCACAGTCTTTGAAGTTGTCACACAATGACACCTTCAATTGTCTTATTAGTGTCTGAACAAAGCATTACGAAAGGAAAGGAGCGATTATTAATGAAGGGAAATTCATATCACTGGCGCAAGCTGCACTCACTACTCGGGGTGATTCCTCTCGGGGGCTTTATTCTTGTGCATGCATTGCTTAACTTTCAATCCTTTGAGCGCGGACCGGAAGGGTTCGCTAACGGCGTGCATTTTATCAACAGCCTGCCTCTTTTACCGTTTCTTGAGATATTTGGGATATACCTTCCGATATTGTTTCACGGCATATATGGCCTATACATGGCCTATCTGTCCAAACTGAACTCGGTACAATACAAGTTCAGCCGTAATTGGGCGTTCACACTGCAACGTATTACTGGGATTCTTACATTTATCTTCGTTTTTTGGCATTTTTTTAATACTCGTTTTCAAATTTACATAGGAAATAATACGCATGAGGAACTTGGTTCCACGATGCATCAAATTGCCACGAATTCAGTGTTCTTTGTTATTTACGTCATTGGTGTATTGTCCGCGGTATTCCATTTCAGCAATGGACTTTGGGCTTTCCTGATTAGCTGGGGCATCACGATTTCCCCTCGAGCACAAAAAGTTTCATCTAATATTTGTATGGTTGTATTTGTACTTATTTCTGTGTTGTTCCTTTTTTCGCTCATTGCTTTCACTGGCGAAGAATTCAAATAAATAGCTATCCTTCTCCTAATCAAGACGCTCATTCTCGTGTATTTTGCTTTTTTGCTTTTTGGGCATCTGGAGTTTGAACAATACAGAACAGAAAGGAATGAAGTCGTATGAGCAGTAGGAATTGTCCGGTTTGCCAGGTAGGTGTTGTTGAGCCTGTTGGTTACTTTGAATTAAAGGAGGGACCACTTGAATTTACACTCGACCATTTTCCGCCATCAAATAAAGCGACAATCACCATTGGGTTGTGTAATAGGGAACCATGTCAGTATGTAGGAACGGGGACAGCACCGGAATCACTTAATCCGGCCAAGAAATTACTAAAAGATCTCATTCTATCTCTGGATCAAAGAACGCGGTTAAAGCAATAACACGATGTGGCCGAGCTGATATTGGCTACCTTAAGAAGCCCCTCAAGTCCTGTTCAGACAGGGAATAAATTATGTGAAAAGTACAATGTGAACGTTGGTTTCACTAATTCTAAAGAGTTTACAAGCGAGAGTTCAAAAAGGGAGTTCGAATTAATCATGGACTACTTTAGATTTACAGAGCAACTCTATCTTGGTTCAAAAAAACGAGGTTATAGTACATAATTGCTTAAGCTCAAAATGTTATTAAATCCTTTTAAAGCCTTGTTTACATTCCTAAACTAGTTAACCAATTCGTAGTTTTAGAGAAAGAACTCACCAAACGAAATATGATTAGAAACGACTCTATCGGGTCGTTTTCTTTATTTTTATTTTCCGGCATCTCACCGCTGAGGATTTGTTTTGTTTTTAGATTTTCTAAGTCTAGATCATTTGGTTTAAATAATATGTCAAAAGTATTTCAAAACAAATTTGTAATTTAGACAATATACCCCGAAATCCATTTCAAAACTTTATTTGTCATTTTATTTTTACGAAAAAAGCCAACAAGCCCTTGAGCAGTTAGACAATCGAATAAAAATATTCGTGAGCTGGAAAAAATTAATACTGAAATGGAGAAAACAGCGCTGGGAATCTCTTATACTGTTGCTGATATTGTTAATGCAATAAATAACGAGCTAGCTGAAGAATTACGCAATTATAAGCGCCAAAGGTCATCTCAAGAGAGTAAATTGAAAAGAATCCGAAAGGATCTATCTAACAGGGAGTCACTGAATGGTCAGCAGTTTCGAAAATTGACTGATTCTTTTCCGAGTGTAAATTTAGAGAAACTTAAAGATATTGAAAAATTCCATGAATCTATCACGAATATCCTTCATGATTAATTGATAAAGGCTGAGAAGGAAATCAGCATCGAACTTGAGTATCTCCTACACAAGATTGCTGAAACCGAAGAAAAGTTAACAAATATCGTTGCCAACAAGTCAGTCTCAAAGGAAGTAATCCAACCATTAATTGAGTTGTCCTCTGTTTTGTACCAAAAACGAAATGAAAATACTGCTTACATCAAAAAACTATCAGTGGCTGACGATTTAAAATCTACGAAGGAAAAACTGTCGCTTGTAAAAAGTGAAATAATTATTGAAGTTTGCAATATTATCAACAACAAGATAGAGAGCTTTAATCAAATTGTGCATAAAGACGGTAGGCGGTCTCCGAAGATTGTTTTAACAGAAAAAAATTATTCATATGGCATTGAAGATAACACAGGTACTGGGGAAGCTTATACAAACTTGATTACGTTTGATCTGGCGATACTTGAATTAACAGATCTCCCGATCTTGATTCATGATTCGATGCTATTTAAGAATATTGAAAACAGTTCAATTGAGAACATAATTGATATCTATAATGTTTTTGGAAAACAGATATTCGTTTCCATTGATGAAATCGAGAAATATAGTAAGGAAACTAAAAAGATCATTCAAAGTAAAAAGGTTCTGGAATTGACCAGAACAAAGTTACTGTTTATAAAAGATTGGCGTAAGAACAAATAATAGCAGAGCAGCATTAGGAATATTATATGGTAAAGTAATCGCTCAACTGGTCAAAGATGGAAGGTGCGCTGTACCCAATCTTCCTCAGGGCGTCTACGCTGAACTACCGGAAGCAATGAAAATTCGCGATCATCTGTCGACTGATCGGAGCGTGGTGCAGGGACGTGTCCATAATTGGCTAGACCGGTATTTTCCAGAGTTCCTTACGGTATTTAAGGATTGGGAGTGCAAGTCAGCCTTCCACTTACTAAGCCTTTATTTACTGCCGCATGAGCTTGTTTCCCTTTCAGACGAAAACCTTGCTTCTACATCTAAGAGAAGTTGCAAAGCGTGGACTTGGACTGGGTCGCGTGAAGAGTTTGAAGGCAGCTGCCGGTCGTTCTGTGGGCATAAAACAAGGTTCACAGCTTGCCAAGATGGAGCTGCGTCTTCTATTGACCCCATATGAACTGCTGCAAAAGAAGTTTGAAGAATTGGATACAAATTCCGTTCGTCCCGCAATTGTTAGCGATTAAAGGGATTGGCAGAGACACCATTGCCGGATTTCTCGCTGAAGTAGGCGACATTGAGCAATACCGTCATCCAAAGCAGATCATAAAGCTTGCTGGGCTGAATCTGAAAGAAAACACCTCCGGTAAGCACAAGGGGCAAGCTAAAATTACGAAGAGAGGCAGGAAACGTCTTCGAGCCTTACTCTTCCGTGTGATGATGCCGTTGGTGGCCAAGAACGCAGCCTTTAAAGCGTTGCACGAATACTACACCAAACGACCGGATAATCCTTTGAAAAAGATGCAGTCCCTCATCGCCTTATGCAATAAGCTCATTCGGGTGCTGTTCGGCATCTTGAAAAAGGGACATGAATTCAATGAAAGCAAGATGATGCAAGATATCCCTCGATTCGCAGAGTTACTGAAGGCAGCTTAAATGTAGATATGATGAGAAATTAAGATCGTAGCGACAACAGATAAAGAAGCACGGATGAGTCGGAACGCAACTATCTTACGGACGATGCAGGAAAACTACAGTATCGTCGCTCCTGCTAGCGGGATCCTGACCGATTTCACACCGGTAGTAGGCCAAACCATTTCCTCCGGAATGATCGGTCAAGTACAGCAGGTAGATCCCATCAAGTTGAAAACAGAGCTATCCGAGACAAATCATCAGTTGATCAGGGGGAAAAAGGAGCTCGTCTACTATTATCCAGATAAACCACAAACCAAAGAAAAAGCTTTCATCAGTTATTTAGCACCTATTATGAGCGCCCAGACCAAAACTTACACCCTGGAGCTAGAGGTACCAAACTCGGATTTATCGATACAAGTGGGCAACCGCTATATCGTGCAGCTGACGACTGAGGAGTCTACAGTCTTGCGTACAATTCATTTTTCTCCGCCACTTAGCAAAGAAAAAAATGATGTCATTCAAAATCAACTTTCTACTTCCGTTACGCGTACCGTCATACAAAGCCGAACTAGATTCTGGAACAACTTAAGTTCCTTTACTACAGTAAATACGGATCTGAAAATTGGATGGTTGCTTGATGCTACATTCACTCAAACGACATCAAGGAGGGGGTTAATTAGTTCGTACTCCTCTGGTGAATCGGCGCGAGAAATATCTAGAGCTGGTAATTTTAATTCAGCTGTATCAGAAATCAAACAGGTGCTTCCTGAATTGTCGTATAATTATGAAGGTGGGACGGTCTTTTCTTGGGATCATAATCCTTACTCCCGAGGTGCGTATGCTTGGTATAAGCCGAAACAGATGATTCGAATGCTCCCAACACTGTCTGCCGAACAAGGTAGAATTTACTTTGCTGGCGATAATACAAGTCTTTTTCCCGGTTGGATTGAAGGTGCGATCTCTTCTGCGTTACGAACTGTAAATCAAATTATTGCCGGAAACAGCATATAGTACGGTAATGTATGTATTAATAACTAGTACGAGACAATAACCTGAGCCATGAGGTTGCCGTGGGATATATTAGAGCTTCAAATTAGTAAAAGAACGATCGGCAGCCTCGCTACGGGCAGTTTAACGCAAAACAGGAGGTTGTTGTAACTTAGCAGCTGTTCTGTAAGGGTAGTTGAAATCGTTTAGAATTGTGTTGAGGACAGACAGACGTAATATAGTAAGAGGGAAACAAAATTTCCTAAAACAAAGGGAGGCAGGAGAACGTGTCGAACATGGACAAGGAGAACCAGGCTCTGGAGAAAGCGAAAATGGTGTATGAAACAGGCGAGATCATAAGAACCGATATCCTGGCGGGCCTGGATGCCGAGCGACCGGTCGCTGGGCGTGCCGTCTGCCAGCGGTGACGTGGTCGTGGATCGCTCCACGGACGGATCGGAGTGCCGGATCGTGTTCGCCAGCCTACCGCCGGAGGAAACCGATAACCTGATCCGCCGGTAGTGCTTCTGCGCGGCCCAACAGGTCAATAACCTACTTTGTCTTGATGATTCGCATTCGAAATCCCTCCTGAAAAAGAAAATGACCCCTCTAAAAAGGGGTCTTGGTTCTGGATCAAGAATATGATATATGTAAGAGATTGGGTTTAATTCGGTTAATTCCAGGGAATGCCAAGAGATCCCGAGAAAGTCAAAGGTTTTTAATCGGGATTATCGTTTTGCAATCCAAAACGAGGAGGTACTTTATGAGTTCCATTCTAAACGTTATTGAAAAGTTAAAGCTGAACGTCTTGAATGTAGAAGATGTTCCAGAGTCATTTAGTTCTGATGTATACAAACTTACTCTCGCTAACGGAGAAAAAGTGTATGTAAAAATTCCATTTAACAAGGATAAACTATATCGTGAATTTCAGATGATTGAAACATTGAAGGATGTAATACCTGTTCCTAAAGTATTGGATTTTTGGGATGGGGATGAAATTACTACTGGAGCATTGCTTCTTTCGGCGATTCAAGGCATACCTTGTACAGAAGATATTGATGAGAAACTATCTTTTCAAATTGGCGTGTTTCATGCGATGCTTCATGAGGTTAAAACTCCAGGTTACGGTTACCATGTGACTGATGGATTTAAGATTCTTGACCAAAATAATTGGAGACTACATATCAAAGGTAATTTTGAAAAGTGGAAAGAGCCTTGTAAAGAGATTCTCGATCCAGAGCTGTATGAAAGATGTATTCTTCACTTTGATGGCGTATTTTCAGCTTTACCAGAACCTGACGGGTCATGCATTGTTCATATGGATTTTAGACCTGGTAATATATTGGTAAATGATAACAAGGTTACTGGCATTATTGATTTCGAGAGTGCCCGTGGTGGATCCTCTGAAATAGACTTTACAAAAATCAATCGATATATTTGGGGAGTAAACCCGAGAACAAAGCTACCGTACATTGATGGGTATCGAACGATTCGCCCTATGGTGAATCTGGAGACAGTGTTACCATTCTATGATTTTTACGATGCTTTCAGTGCAGTTGTTTGGTGCAAAAACAGAGGTGTCGAAAAAAATCAGTCTTTTCTCCAGGAAAATATTTCCACCTTACAGAAATCAGTGGGGAATGAGCAGACACGTTATTAGATGTTCGATAAGATGCAATTAGAAAAGCCATCCGACAGGATGGCTTTCTTCAAAAACTTGCCGTTTTCGCCAGCAATCATCGCTTCAATCATGGCGCGTCCCGACTTTCCCAGCACATTGCTGGCAACGGATGAGAGCTTGATATTGGCCCCTTCCAGCACTTTTTGAATGCGGCTTACTTCTCGCGCACGCTCTTCAATAAGGCTTCGGCGGTACCGGATCAATTCCCTTAATTCACGTTGTTCTCGTTTAGGGATGTAACTGCCTTTCAAAAGGCCATGGCGCAGCAACCTGGCAATCCATTCCGCATCTTTCACATCCGTCTTACGTCCAGGAACATTCTTGATGTGCTGGGCGTTCACCACTAGAGCTTCAATCCCTTCGAGCTCTAGTAGATTGTAAATGGGCTTCCAGTAGACTCCTGTGCTTTCCATGGCAGCGTGAGAGCAACCTCTGTCTTTGATCCAATCGGCGAGAAGGATCAAATCATCGGTCATGGTTTCAAACGTACGGATTTCTTTGCCTTACGGTGTGATGGCGCAGGCAACGATGTTCTTTTTGTGAACGTCAAGCCCGCATACATGACTGTAAACGACGTCCATCCAAGACACTCTCCTTACGGCATGTCAAATTGAAGGGGCTGGTGCAATAACCGCATATGGTTATTCTATCCTGCGTGCTTCCGAAATGGAGCAACATTCTGTGGTGCACCTGGTCGTTGAGATCAGTCTAAAACTCGGGCTCGAGGCACCATTGACTGCCGACCTCCCTTCGCCAGCCGTAAGTCAATTATATCCCAAACGTCCATTTTCATCATCTGATGGTGCCGCGTTAGCGGCATGGGCGTCTAATACTTTATTTTCCCCATACACCTACAAGAAGCTTAAACGAGAGTAGAACCGCCATCCACGACAACGATCTGACCGGTAGAATAATTCTCCCGCATTAAGTATAAAAATGCTTCGGCACCATCCTCCGGTTCGCCGATTCGCCCAACTGGAAGTGATTCCCCTACATTTTCATACATTGTGTTCCGGTGTTCCTCAGGAACGTCATTCCAAAACTCGGTACGCATAATGCCGAAGCAAACGGTGTTGACGCGAAGCGGGCTCAACTCGACGGCCAACGCTCTGGTGAGCGACTCGACAGCACCGCATATGCTGGCTGCAACAGTAACTCCCTTCTGTGGACGAGCTCCGGCAACGCCGGAAGTCAACGTGATCGAACCACCCCGTCGGATGTTTCGTCTGCCATATTTGGCAGCCATAAACGCTCCCCAGTATCGCAAGTTAAACAATTGCTGCGCTGTCTCGACGTCGGTGGTATCGAGATTTTCGATCATCACTGGGTCGCCGGCAGTGAAAACCAAGTGATCGAATTCCCCGATATTACTAAAAAATTTTCTAACCTGTTCCTCATTCGTCAAATCAACCGCATACCCCTCGGTACCTTCGGGCAAACGCGAAACGGCACGGTCAACTTTTTCTTTTTTACTGGACACGACGACCAGGTATGCCCCTTCCCGAGCGGCGGCTTCGGCAGTCGCAAACCCGATTCCGGACGTTCCTCCAAGAATAACAACACGTTTGCCTTTGAAACTATGCCCATGTTCGATCTGCATTGTTTTCACAATTAAAATCTCCTTCGTATTCGATATTTGGATTGACCTTGCTAAACGATTCTCATCAGCCGCGAACAGCCGATCAATGGGAAATTCGGTACAGCTTGTTTAATCTCCGGCTCCTCCTTAACAACGGACGATAACACGATTATAATCAGTCATAGAACCGATAAACAGGTGTGCATTTATAGTACTGTTCCTGATACTATTGGCATGAATACTAGTATAAATACTATCACCAAATGGAGAGAAGGTAACATATTTATGAATGATGAAAGAAGACGTAAACAATTGGCTGATTTTCTCCGGTCACGTCGCTCGCGTTTATCCCCAGGAGAGATGGGTTTGCAGGTTGAAACGTCACGCCGCCGCACGAAAGGCTTGAGACGGGAAGAAGTGTCAAGCTTATCGGGTATTTCCTTGCCGTGGTATACAGCACTGGAGCAGGGCCGGGACATTCATGTGTCGGAGCAAGTCCTGGAAAGCTTGGTACGAACATTACGTCTTAACAGCGACGAACGCAACCATCTTCTCGTATTGGCCAATCATTCCACGCTTCCGCAGTCAAAAGTGGATGATGCCGTTCCTCCTTCCCTGCAGAAGATTCTGGACAGGATGGGAACCTATCCGGCGTACATTATTGATAGACGCTGGAACGTTATCGCATTGAACCAAATATCGGATACGTTGTGTAGAGACTTCAGCCGAGACCCGGAGCTCGGAAGAAATATTCTTTGGCGTGTCTTCGCGGTGGAGGACAGCAAGTTTCGCATCGTGAATTGGGAGAATGTCGCCTCTACGATGGTGGCCCATTTCAGAAGCCGGTTTGCCTTTTACATGAACGATTCGTGGTATCAAGAACTGGTCGACAAGTTATGTGACAGGAGCGAAGAATTCAGGACGCTATGGGAACGACATGATGTTTCCGATACTTTGGAAGGTGAACAAATAATCCGTCTTCCCGAAACTGAGCTGCTGACTTTCCAATACCATACTTTTAAAATCTCTGAGAGCAGCGATTTTGCAATGAGGGTGTTCACGCCAATGTCAGAAGAAAATAAAGTGTTTTCTTAGTGCTTAGGGTTAAGATAAGTCCCCCGTTTAGCGTTATGCTACCTGCGTACGTTCTTTAATGGGTAATTGGAAATGGAATATAATGTGAAGGACGTAGCCCAAGCGAAGGTGCGGGAGCCTCCTTTTTTTTGAACGGGAGTAATGTGAAGAAATTAATCTTACATAAACTTATCGAGTGATATATAATTGCAGTGGATAGAGTATCCAATTTTTAGGAGATGTGATAGATTGGAAGCTGTTCTAAGTAAACAAACCACCCACGATAATCGCAAGATATATCCTCAAGTTTACGCAGTAAAACCAGGACCAGTACAAATCTTACAGATCCCAAAGTTGCAATATGTATCACAGGAAATGAATACAGCTTTCCATATGAATTGGGCTGGACACCCAGAACCTTTAGATGAGCAATGGATTGTATGGAAAATAGGGTTGTGGTGCAAAGCTCTGATTCATGATAACATCATTGAAATGAAGTCGTGGGATGGAGCAACTTACTTTGGAAGCGAAATTGAATTTATTTAAATGGAAGCAATATGAATCGGCAATCATTTTACTAACGGTAAGATGGTATTTGAAATATAGTTTAAGCTATCGAGATATAGTTGAAATGATGAACGAGCGAGGATTAAAGATTTCCCATACGACGATCATGAGGTGGGTCCATGAATTTGGACCTGAAATCGACAAACGAATACGCCCCTTTTTGAATCATACAAACGACTCATGGAGGACTGACGAAACCTACATCAAAGTTAAAGGTCAGTGGATGTATTTATACAGAGCGGTTGATTCTATGGGGAAAACCATTGATTTCATGTATCTGAAAATCGGGATATGAAGGCAGCTAAGTGCTTCTTTACAAAGGCTTTGTCCTCTCCACATACTCAAATCCCACGTGTAATCACCTTGGATAAAAATCCAGCGTATCCACCTGCCATACAAGAATTAATAAATGAGAAATCTTTTCCAAAAGAAACCTTGATTAGACAGACAAAGTATCTAAATAATATTGTGGAGCAAGATCACCGGTTCATAAAGAAAATTACAAAACCAATGCTTGATTTCAAATCGTTTCTTACAGCGGATCAGACGTTAAAGGGAATTGAGGCTTTACATATGATAAGGAAAGGACAGGCCGATGATAATTCGACTGTCCTTACTGCTGTTGAATGGCTAAATAAGATATTTGGTTTAGTGGCATAGACAAAGTAAAGTTTGTCGGGTAACTGCGAACTTTTTTAAATCCTTGCACCAGAACCCAAAATGATGCTATAGCGGCAGAGCAAGATGCTATTGCTGCTTTAGAACAGGCAAGAAGCATCAGAGATCGATTAATTGAAGCTGAAACAGATACATCGCTTAAAAGACATAGAGTAATAATTAATTGAAACGGAAAGGAAAATGAGCAGAGTGCAACGGCCAAATATTTCTTCTGGTGCCCACCCTTTAGAGCAGGGGCAGTATACCCTGCCAACTCTTGAATTAGACAGATTGATGAAGAAAATCATCCAAGTAATTAAAGCTGGCGGTCCGGGTATGATTGTTTATGGTCGTCCTCGACTTGGAAATATCGCTTCAAAGGCATACAGACCAAAGAAGAGTTAGCCTACGTGCTACAAAGCTATGATGAAGCAGAGTCCCCAGTAGATAGTGGTTGGTTTTTTACTCGTTACTTCTTCCCAGATGCTTTTGACGCCGGTAATAGGTTGGAGGGATTTGCCAATGATTTATTCTCGCTTTTTCTTGAGATTCGTCAAGAATTTGGAATTAAAGGAAAAATAGAATTACCGATGGAATTCATCGTCTTTACGATCGAGAACGCTTTGAAAATATTTGGTGCAAACGGACAGATGAGAGAGTGGTTGTCGATGGACCAATGGAAGGAAGCTATAAAAAGGTCAGGTTATATCGATTCAGAAATATTTATGGCAATAGCGAAAAGGAAGGGTACATAATGGTAATTGTATGGCGAAAACAGTGGGTAAGCCCTTTTGAATCCCCATGGTCAATATTCGAAAAAATAGCACTCGCTAATCAAGTTAAACGGGATGAGATATTGCATAGAATGGGGAGTACGGATGTTAAAAATATCAAAAATAAAAAGTATGGTGATAATAGAAGAGAGCTGTTTACGTTAAGTGGATTTGACTCTGAGTTTGTTCAAAACACTTTAGGATATGATTTGATTGGTCACAACAAAAGCATAATTGCAAGATTGATGCAACCTGTAAGTTATTACAGGGAACTCCAGGACAGTTGGTTCTTTAATCGTCTGAGATGGTGTCAGGAATGTATCCAAGTTGGACAGCACAGTCTCTTACACCAATTTAAATTGATCAAAAGATGTCCTGTCCATGAAACTATTTTATTCGATAGTTGTCCTAGTTGCCTAAAACAATTCCCTATTTGTTAAGCGACTTTGGTCTTAGCGAACCATTCACGTGCAAATGCGGATATAGATTAGCTGATTTTTCAGAATCTCTTTGGAGAAATTGGGATTCACGAATGGAGATACAGGACCAAACTGTGCTGAAATGGTTATCTATGGATCAAAGCGACAACCAGCGGTGGTTATTTTTACATAAATATGCGTCAACCGATTTATTTCAAACGGTTCCACTTATATTTTCCAAGCGCTTTTATGGTAACAGAATATACCAAGGCTGATGTTTTTTGACAGTCGACCGTTTTTTAAGAAAAAAGCTCAAACAACATCGGCAATGTATACGGGTACTACTAGAGCTAAGGAAAGCGGAGGGAAAAAGGAATTTCCGCAGATTTGTCCTTACGCTTATGCATACATCTTTTGGAGACAAACCCTAATTCAATCCGAAAAATTCTATAAAGATTTAAAAGCCAATGATATAAGTTCTGTATGCCCAAGTAATTTTGCGATTGTCACAAGTATGATTCAACTTGTACTTGAAAGTTATAGAAGAGAATTATTTAATCAAACTAATATAAAAGAAGTTGACAATAGATTGCTACTCCATTGGATAATCAATAGACTGACTATTCAAATATGTATCAATTATTTTAAACAGTGGATACTGGTTGCTACTCAATGTGCTGAACAAAAAACAGTACCCAATTGGAATGCTGTAAATGAAATGGTTGAAAATAGTATACCGGAAATGGCTTTTAAGCATTCAATTAATATGGAGTTGAAACAACCCGTTGAATTTTTTATAAACCCAGAATATAAGCAATTTGATTTGACCTACACAATTTAGTGTGCCCGTTAAATACGAACAATAAAAAGAAAATTTCAAAGCGAATGAATTCGTATATGCCACAAAATGTAGCAATGAAAGTACCATTTAATAAAAAACTTGCAGCCTATGTTGACCATTATGTACGACGACTAACCATATAAAATAAACTAAATGATAAACTAAAAATAAGGATGATGTTCATCCTTATTTTTATGTTCTCATTAAAAGACCTGTGGGTAATGTAATCAGGTTCTTGTCATTTATGTATCCAGGTTCTTGTAAGAGGACAAGAACATACATCCATTTGAATCCGCGAGTTGAGCGGATTTTTTATTTTATGGATATAACTTCTTGTCTTTTCTAAAAGACAAGAAGTTATACTGTTTTCCAATATAGGACACGAAGAAGGTACCATTCCCGTGGTTGATAAACGATACAGCTTGAGGGTCTATTTAACATTGTACAATACATCTTTGTGTCCTAAAATTCGGATTTCTTTACATGTTCATGTTAAAACAAAAATATGCGAAAACAGGCTACTCGCAACACTTAGGCTGTCGGTCAAAAACGGATGATTTTGTTCAACGGGAGAATAGTTTAAGATCATACGCGGGGAACCGTATCATCGGTAGTGGTAAAGCATAGAATTGAGTTAAAGATTGAGGTCTAGGGTGACAAGTAAATAGTCCGATTATAATCCGCATGACTTGCGGATTTTTTGTTTTATCGGATCATTTTCTTGTCATTTATTAGTGTCAAGAATGTGATCCGATTGCCAATCGTTTCATGCATGTATAGTAAAAAGATATTATTTGAAGTTTGAGAATTCACATTCTCTACGGTTAATCGCTTGACGATTATAGGAAGAAAAGGCTGTTTCTGTTCGAAGAATATAAAGTTCTAGACTGGAAAATTAAGTGTTAGACTAGATAAATAAAGTTGTAGACTGAGAAAATTAAGTATTAGACTGACGGTGCTTCATTAAACTATACCAGCTAATAGCTTGTCAACATTTCCAGCAAATTGATTGAATTGCTTTTGGTATAGTGAAAAGTAAACATGCCAAATAACCCTCCAATATCATCCGTTATGGAAGGATATACCAGTTTGGTCCTGGCATTAAGCTGAACGGAATGCCTTCTGGGATCTCAATATTGCATAGACCCAATGTACTAACTTATTCGCACAGGCGACTAGAGCTACCTTGTGAGACTTACCTTCAGCTCGTTTTCGTTCGTAGATTGCCTTTAACTTCGTATTTCGGGAACGGATCAGACCTCATTGAACCGCCATTACTAACGCATATCTAAGTTGGCTGGCACCACGCTTCGTTATGCGATTCTGAGTTGCATTGAATTTGCCTGATGAAAAGACACTCGAGTCAATCCCTGCAAAGGCCACTAGTTTTTTGAGAGGATTAAATCGATCGATTTCTCCAATTTCAGCTAAAATTGTTGCAGCAATTTTAGGTCCGATCCCGGGAATAGATTGAATTAATTCATAGTCTTTCATTTCTTCAGCCAGGGCATCTATGTTCTGTACCAATTCAGCTAGATGCTCTTGGTACTGAAGAATTAAGGTTATAAGAACTTTCATGTTAACGAGAGTTCATTTCATGAAATTTTCAATAAAAGGAAATTTTGCAAAGTTCACGAATACATACATAGCACACTATTTTGTAATTTCGCAAATAAGACGTTATCTGAAAACCAACGCAATAGGGGAAATTCATACATGAAACTAAAGAGAAAGATTAAAAGACATTTTAAAAAAATTCAAAGATAAATAGAAGAATTTAAACCTCATTTTGAACCTGAATCCTGGTACAATCTTTGGCACTGGCATCTAGATGGATGGGGATTTAGTGAAATAAGTGTTAGACAGCGAAGAAAACATATAAAAAACTATCTAATGATTTTAAACAAAATCAAAACTTTAGAATTAAACAATTTTAAAGCGTTTCAAACATGGATTTTTGTGGACTTGGAATACCCTACGTGTGATGCTCTATTTTTACATACAGAGAACCCTAATACTGAATTTCCAAATAAACCTGAGAAGATCGAATGGGTAGAAGAAATACCTGACTTATTAAAAGAAATTATTGATTTGAATAAATATGATTTCGGCAGATTTGTCGATGAAGATGGTAAAGAAAGATCGTATTTAATTGCAATGAAAGAACTAGGGACTCCTTTAAGATGATTCGGAGAAGGTTAAATTAGGCAGACAACCCTGCACTGCAATCGCGGCCGGTCCTATCGGGGCTTAAGTCGGTTAGGGTTCGTGAATACAAGTTTCGGAGGGATCTCATTGAAGGCTAATGTAGATTACTTTATAGTACACATTGAAGAAGTCTTTGGTACAGACTATAAAATTCATAAATTCAATGCAAAAGATGAGGGAAAACCAATTTACTTATTCATTTTTAGAGGAATACCTGAAGTAGGAATGATTACTTTTATTACATTCGGACTCTCAGAAGGCCAACATCCGGAATGGATTTCGGGGAAACCTGAATTAATTCTAAGTTTAGAAACAAATGACGAAACTTGGGGCCATTCCATAGCCTGGTTAGCAGCAGAATTAAGAGGAATCAAACCTTTTAGTTATGGAGATAAATTTACTTTTGGTGAACCAATATGCGAGGGAACAAGCATGATTGGCTACTTTGTTTTTTCACCTTCTATACTTGATAAGGATATCAAAAAAATCGAAACGACGAATCTACCGATCTTTTTAACTGGAATGTATCCAATTTATAAAGAAGAAGTTGAATTAATTAATGAGATAGGACTTAAGGAGTTCTGGTTTTCAAATGGATTTGATTTGTACAATCCGAAAAGAGTAAATATAACTTTGAATGCCAACTCATAGTAGTGAGAACTTCACCTAACACCATATTCACGCTTCGGGGCATTCGCCCCACGGTGAATCGAAGGTGTCAAGGTTGAGTGCAAACAAACACCACCCGAAACTCAATTGGTCAATTCGTCACCACCACACATTTTTCAAATAGCCAATCGGCCTTTTTGTTTTATAGCACAAAGGCTGTGGATCATGCAGGAAAAACGTGGAATTTTGTAGAATTAATATTGGTTGACTTTACTATAAATATAATATATTTTCATATGTTTCATTCTACGAAGCTGATTTGTCGCAAGTAGTCACCATGACTCATTCCAGAATCTTAGAGATAGAAGGTGTTCTCGTGTCTAAAATTTGCTTTAAGTGTAATGGTTCTCTTTTTCAGTTAGGCAGCAAACTGGTCTGTCAAAACGAACAATGTGATTACGTGGAATTGGCTTCTAGCAAGAATTGGTTTGAGGAACTAGGTAAGGACGATAATCTATGGATCCAACCTATTAAAGAGCAAACTCCGTATTTGATTGCTATTGAATATGACAAATTACATAAACTCCTAGTTTCCGGTTCTACGTATGGGGTTCAATTTCAAATAAAAGATATGTTCGAAGTATTATTAAAGTTTCCAATATTAATATTACTATCAGAAGTACTTGAATCTAAAAAGTTAAAGTACGAATATCAAGATGTACTAACTAGATTGACAGGTAAACCACTCAGTCTTGGTGACTGGCATCAGGTTGCATTAGAAATCCGGAAGAAAAGCAGTACGAAGAATGAACCAATATTTGAAATACTTAGAGATATTTCAGGCATTTATGAGAAATATCAAATCGTAAATTGGAGAAATGAAAGGATCGGTCACGGTGCGCTGAAATTAGACAATAGCACAGACTTTCAGAATGACATTAGGAAGATGCTGTACTTGATTTCGGAACATTTGACCCGATGCCAAACCTATTATGTAGAAGTATAAAGTTTATGCTTAAAAGCAAAGGCAAGTACTACCCCATGACAGGGATGAATAACGAATCAAATCTAGGTAATGGTATCCCTTATATTCATTTAAATAACAATTATATTTTGTTAGAACCATTTCTTCAATGGATTGACAGAGGGTTATACTTGTTTGATTCTTATTATAATCATAAAGCGATGGCTTTCCTGATTAACTATCCAACTGGAGATAAAATTAAACAAAAACCAACACATATTTCTGACATTTATCAAAGTTTAAAAAAGAAACACCTTGCTGAGCATACCCAAAGCTCGGCGGAAGATGTAATATATCTTCGCTCACAAGCAACTATAGTTCAGCAAATCACAGACTCAAAGGATCTATTAGAATTTCATGAATTAACTAAGCAATTGGAGCAAGTTATTTGTAATCATGACCGAGGTATCATGTTATTGCAGATGGAAGATGGCATGGGCAAGACTACTTTTGCCAAAATGTTAGACCCTCTCGTATATGGTCTAATCAAGATACCAGACGTTAACTGCAGGGTTTATTATGTTCATGACGTTTTCTCCTATATGCCATCGACGTTCGTACTTAAGATCACAGATTTGCTCAGGCAGATAGACGAAAACATGTTGGATGGGGAACTACCAACGGTAGATATTCATACTCCAACAGTAAAACAACAGGTTGCTCATCTAATTAATGTATTGTGCAAGGAACGAACAAAGTACCAACACAAAGGGAAAGCTCTCCTAATCATTGATGGAGTCGATGAGATCCCTCATCATGGTGGTGTTACAATCTTTGATTTAATTCCTTCTTCGGATATGTTAGACCGGGGAATCTATATATTGTTGACCAGTCGAACGGGGGAACAACTAACAAATTCGAAGAAGTCTCAACTCGTTGGAATGCATTTTGACAAAACGATAGTCATTCAACGAACAGCCCTTCAATATCGAGAGTTATTAATAAAATTCATACGATCTCGGACCAAGTCCAATGCTGCAGACGAGGACGTATTGCTTAACGTTTCGGGTGGGAAATTCATCTTTCTTCAGATATTACTTAAAGCTTACGTAGAATATGGTCTTGAGGGTGTTGATAATCTGCCTGTGATGGCCGAACAGCATTACTTAAGCATCTTGCAAAAGCTATACGGAGATCAATATTATAACAATATGTTGCGAATGCTACTTTCTATTATACTTTCGCCCTTAAGTTTGCCTATTAAACTTCTATCGCGTTTATGCGGAGAAGAAGAAATCAGTTTTCGATTTCTTTGTTTCCTTCAAGAACTACGGCCATTAGTTGATGTGCAACGGTCTGGCAAAGGGAATATACTTAGTTTTCACAGGGCAGAGAGTGTTGGTAGAATCTCCGATCAGTACCAGGGGCTTAAAGAAGATCTTATCTCCAATTGGTGGTCAGAACTTCGTGCTCTTTCGATTCAGAGTAAAGGAAGAGCATTCGAGGAGGATGACTTACTCTACGTTCTTACATTAATGAATATTGTCATCCGGCAAGACTCTGTTCTGAAAAACAAAGAGTTTTTATCTTTATTGAGTACAATAGTTGAAAGTCTTGTGGAAAATGCACAAAATAGTGGATACTTGCAGGAACAAACGCATCAGGGGTTTTATCTACTCTTTATTCAGATGAATCTTGCGGTAATTGAGATTTTACAATTGAAGGTGTCTTTTAATGCAGATATTTATATGCGATTAATGTATATGCTTAGTGAGGACTTACTACACAATAACATTCTACTAGAGGCTATTGAACATTTGGAAACAGGAATCGAATTGATTCAAAACCATGGAATAAAGGTCAGCGCGCTCACGCTTTCCCAGTGTTATAGCGGTCTAGCGCAATTATATTCAAGGGTTGGGAATAAGGATAAAGCGGAATCCTATTTCTCTTTGGAGGAACAAGCAAACGAGAAATTAGATAAAGAAATCATTAAAGATATACGAGGGAAGGCCTTATCTTTTAAGAGAAAGGCCAATAATAAAATTAGCCAAGCAGTACATTATAATCAAGAAAAAGGCGAGACCAATTTAAAGATTTTGGAGAAGATAAAGGAGAAAAAAGTTGAATTCGTAATTTTCCAAAATAAAGAACGAGTCATGATTATCGATAGCGATACAACCTATCTCAATGTTCTTGCAGAAGGCACTATTCAGTTGCTTCTTCAGCTATCAGCTGTTTATGGGGATTTTGATCTTCATATTTTAATTGCTACCCGAAAGAATACGGATAAAGGGTATGGAATTATTAGTCCTGTGGAATATGAAAACAGATTAAGAGAAAGAATCATTCTTGGATTAGCAAGAAAGGCCTTAACACGTAAAAATAAATGGAAATATTCCATAACGTTTGCAGATGCAAGAGAAAACTATAATTTAATGATAGCAGATGGTATCTGTAACACTTACTTAACAAGATCATCAACAAAGTTTGATTCAACCCAAAAGAATAAAATAGAACAGCTCTATGACCAGCAGTATGTGTTCTCGTTTTATGAGAGTTCAGTAGACAAAGAACTTCAAAGATGGTTAACAGAAGGAAAATTAGGTGATGTCATTTTTGAGTGTTTTTTAGAGCATGGTTTGGAGAACAAGGTAAACTACCTTTCGATTGCTCTGAAAAGGCTAAAAGATTTAGATGACTATGGGTTAAAATTACAATTGCTTTCAATCTCTTCTAAGTTAGAGACCTTCATTAAGATAGATCGTAACTATGAGTTTATTAGGCCCGTTTTAGTAGATATGCAAAATAGTTTAATACCTAAGCTAAAAGAGTTGGGTTTAAATGTACCAGAGTTCAACCTGGATATTATACTATATTTGTATTCATTATATACGCATATAGGAAGTATGGAGGCCGAGGTACAGGATCGATTGTTCTTACAAGAGGCGACCACTCTTGACGATGTAATGACAAAGTTTAGGTATTTTAATATATATAAAATTAGAAGAGGTATCCACAAGAAAAACGGGCTACATCTTCTACAGTCTATAAATGATCTTTCTAAATCGATAGATGTGTTCGAAGAAATGATTCAGTTGCTGGATCTTTTAGACGAGACTTCAGATTATCAAAACTCTAGCAGTCCTCAGATGTTCGAAATGTTAGGAAAAGCATACGGAACACGTGGGCAGGGTTATACGATGCTTATTCATGAAGACCAAGGCTACCTCGATAAAGCAATCCGAGATTTCGACAATGCTTTGCGGCATTTCTCATTCGATTTGGATAAAGAGAGACAGTATATTTATAAATCCTTAGCATACTGTGAAGGAAGGCAATATGAGTTGGCTGTCGATTATTTATACAAAGCCTTCCAACGCGATAAACCTTTTGAAGGGTTTCGACATTTAGTAAGAAACCTTAAGGAACAAGACGTACCAAAAGTTGTTTTTAAGTATCATTGTTATATACAGATCATGGCTTACTCGAAAGAACATGGGTTGGATAAATTAGCTGATCAGATGTACGAGGCTCTTACAGATGAGCATTTAAGTCTCGAATCTATAATGAAAAAATTTACTCATCCTCATCCCATGCAATTCATTTTTTTGAATATGGCAAGTTACCTTGAGTTAAGTGGTAAGACTAAACAGGCTCTTAAGTATCTTGATGTAGCAATTGATATCTGTGAATCATCTTTAAGCAGTTTTACAAACAAGATTGTTCAGTTAGGCATGTATAGTACAAAGATACTGCTTTTGAATACAAATGGCAAGCAAGAATTGGCAGAAAAAGTAATGTTTGAACTGAGAGAATGCTATCAAGAAGTAAAGAATGGTCCAAACGAGAAGGCAGTAACTGAATATTTAAATGACATCCAGTGGAATCAGCCATTAGAAGAAAAAGACCTGAGAAGACTTGTCGCATTAACGAGATGTATAAATTAGTTTTTTATTGCACTGGGGTGAATTAAGTGGCTATAATCGAAGATCTCGCCTTGAACAAAATACCACACTATGGAATGAAAAAAAACGGTGGGATAATCTTACTGAAGTTGGAAGTTTCCTAAGTGAATATAATGATTACCCAATAAGAACCTACTTTAAAAGTTTGCAATTTTTTTTGGAGGATTACTCTTATAAAGAGGAATATTATAGGACATCTCTGAAATTCCTAAAAGATGTTAAGACCAGGTTAAATAAGTGTAGCCGGTTTAATTATTCTACTCTACAACTTAGTTTGAAGGAATTTAAGTGGAAGGATCCTGAAATTCAAAGTGATTATAGTAAATGCAGGGAGCATGCTTACCCAAATGACGATGATGAGACTTACGAAGACTGGTGTAAACGGAAAGAGTTATATCTTTCTCTTGTACCGGCATTTCTTTCAGTACACCCTAAGTCGGATAATATTGATGTATCTTTTTTACCTAGCGAAAGAAATGAATACTTTGCTTTTTAATATGAATTAATGAAGCAGGAGTTTATTATTATAAGGCAATTTTTCTTTGAGACATCTAACGCTCTTAATAAAAGTCAAACTAAAAATAGAAAATTCTTCGTAGAACGTACCAAGCAATGTTACTTACAATCATATGGTTTATTTGATCGTGTAGCTACATTCTTAAAGGAATATTTTGAATTAAAACTTCCTAAGAAAGTAACAGAAAGTAACGTATCATGGTATTTGGCATGAGAATGAAGAACCAGTTTTCCAAAATACAAGGGAACGCTTAAAGCAATCAATGACTCATAACCTTTTTTTACGGACACTGTACAGTCTGTCCAGAGATATTTTCTATGAAAAAGATAAAAGTTAGCTGGAAGACGAGTACTCCGAACTGGCAAGGATTCGAAATCTAATTGCACAATCATGTAAAGACAATTGAAAAAAAGTACACAATTTATGACGACATACAACTTTTTGAAAAAAGTATTAGACTAGGATATGTTCGGCGAAATATGCAGGAGGAGCTCTTTTTTCGAGAGAACATAAAACTCTCAGAAGGTAAATATTTATCATTATCTGAGGTTGGCGATTACATAAAATCCAAATTGGGAGAACAATTGGTTAAGGAAGTAGGTACAGGGGGGCTATCAAGGTATCGTTTTGAGTTTCCTGAACTTCTCTTTGATCCTTTTCAGGATCCAGATATGTTTCAAGGTAAGTACTTTAAAGAAGAAATATTATCTATTGCGCACAATGCTAGAGAATTGATAATGGATACTGAGGATGCTTCTAAAAAGAAAGTTACAGATAATTGTACTTTAGATGATGTAGTGCTGTTCCAAAGATTTTTTTCTCTTATAGACCTAATTGCCAGCCAAATTCTTTTTAACCAAAAAGATAAGAACAAGATAATCAGATCGCTGATACCACATTTTCAAATACGAGAGTCTGATTAATATACTTACAGTTTTCATAGGAAATCGAGTCAAGGCAGAGGAACTGCTAAAACAGAACTTAGAACCCAAAATCAAACAAATCAGCTATACTGGATAATCGACCATTTAACCGTAAATTTCTGCTTCAACTTTTTCAGACAATGGCTACAGCAAGCGGGAAGAGGGGCGCCTAGTGAAGTCAGAGTACCTGACTGGCAGCAAATTAATCAAATGGTTGAATGCAGTGTCCCGCAAATGGCATTTAAGTATAATGTGGATCTAGGTGATGATACCCTAATTGAATGTTATTTCAAGCCTGAAACAACTACAGAGCCCTTTAAATACACAACTACAGAGCCCTTTAAATACGAGTGTCCATTTATAAATAGTGCAGCAAAACAATCACTTAGTAAAATGAAATCGTATACTCCACAAGCAGTGGCTATGATGGTGTATAATAACCCCACTGAACAGAATAAAGAACTGCAGCGATATGTCGATAAGTATGTTAGAAAATTAATGACGTAAACCAGCTGCCGGCATTTCGCCGGCAGCTGGTTTATTTTGTAGATGCAGAGAGAAAACCGCACAACTTCTTGTCTTTTATCGATAGTTATTCTTGTTCTCCGTCAGTTCTTGTCATCCGACAAGATCTGTCGGGTGACAAGAACATTATCTCATTAAGTGCCGCGTAAATCGCGGCTTTTTTGTGTTATGGGATAAAGTTCTTGTCAAATTTCAATGACAAGAACTTTATCCCATTCCCGAAATTGACAAGAACATTATCCCATTCCCGACTATGGTTACATAACGTGGAAATCAAGGGCTGCATTAAGAAAAAATATGAACGGTAGTAATATAAATATTCTGAATATCTCGAGTGTTTGTTCGGAAGACAATATCTCTATATTTGCTTTGAAAATCGCGGTTTTCTTGTTATATGAGATCAAAACCAAATGACAAGAACTTTAAGTCTAATAACGGCGATGTAATGGCACCAATTGAAGGAGAGGGGAGCTATTTATTTGTAATTAAAGACAGTAATGGATTCTGTCATTCAAGAAATTACGGATATAGCTCAAAGCTTACGTTGAGAGCTGAAACAACTAAGAAGCTGCTCCCGGCATGGCTCGACCAGAGTGGCAGCAGCGGTGTGCGGGCATGATAACACAGTAGCGATTCAGGTGTTAGTTGGCTACCGATTCTCCGTGGCCATTGTAAAGTCTAGCAGCATATGCAATCCCCAGAAAGCAGCAAATGTTGTCCGACGACACAAATTGTTGTGGGAGAAAAACTTCCCATTTCTGTCACCCACCGTTTAAT
>NZ_JAJNMU010000035.1 GCF_022458865.1 Paenibacillus periandrae
GAGCCAGGATCAAACTCTCCATGAAGGTAGAACTTTGATTTGTACTCATTCCTTGCTGACGAGAATTTGCATTCTCTTGTACTGCTATTTACTCACTCGTTGATTCAGTTTTCAAAGGACAATTCTTTTCGATCATTTTCGACATTCCGTCAAAAGCGACCTGATTAATATAGCACATTCATTCATTCAATTGCAAGTACTTTTTTTAATTTCTTTTTGATGATCAAATCATCCATCTTCTTGCTATTATAATTCTGTTTCTCAACAGCAAGAATGTTAATTTACCACGTTTAAGCTTCAATTGCAAGTGTTAATTTCTCGTTACCTGCAAGTTAATTGTATGATTAAATCGTCCATCTAATTGCCTCCTGCTTGATGCCTTCGCAACAGCAAGAAGACTAATCTACCATGTTTATTACCTTCATGGCAAGTGTTTTTTCAAAAAACTGTTCCCAACCCCTTCTACAGCAAGTGACTCAAAGCTACAGCTTCTATTATAGCATCCTTTTTTTCAATACCTGCCTGTCTTAAAATCATAGGTGACTGCTCGGATCAAAGCCACGCTTATGAATGAAAGACAACATAAATTTTTGTCATAAAGTATAATCTGCTTCAGTCATGAACTGACAAAACCTCCTCTTTTACATCGTATAAATTATCCTTAATATATTATAAAATATTCCAGTAAACCCATATACAGAATTACGAAGGGATGATCGACTATTATTACACTTGATAAAATCCGTTTCATTGAGTCCCAGTGCATTAACCCCCAAGACGCCATTATTATCCGCCTACTTATGGAAGGGTTCGGTATCCACGAATTAGTATACTTAAAGAAAGATTCCTTAGATGTGGAAACCCAGATGCTTACATTAAAAGATTGCCATGGCATCAAGAGGCAGGTTTCCGTAACTAAGCGTTGCCTGGATCTCTTCCAAAGTGCAGTCAATCAAACTAAATATGTTGTGAATAATGGATACAGTCCAAGCAGACAGCTTTCTATAAATTTGCGTGACAGCGAATTTCTCATAAAGGTAAGCTTACAAGATTTCATAGCTAACCAAAGTATGATAACGGAGATGGATTCCGTAGTGCTGCGCACGATATACATGCGGCTTCGGAGATTGGCCGAGTTTTTCAAAACACCTGAATTAATTCATTTAACTTCAATTAAGCCCCAGCTTAAAGAAATTGCATATGCGTGAATGAGGGAGGCTGAAAAGCCTCTTTTTTACTTGCATGACAATCCCTTCCCGCAGCCATACTGTGAAAGTAACCTACCTAATACTGCAGGAGGCAGCAATGATTACACAAAAATGGTTCATTCCCGCTACGAAAGAGCTTGGTTTTCAGCTTGCAAAAGGGCACGTCGTCCGAGTAACCGATGTGGAGGGAGCGCAGGTCGCCGATCTGGTAGCTTATCTAGCCCACGATACGAGTGAGCGACTGGATCCGAGCGTTACTATGGACGCTTTGCATACAATGAAAATAAAGCCTGGCGACATCATCTACTCCAATAAATACAGACCGCTGCTTACCGTATTATCGGATACCGTAGGTCAGCACGATTTTATTAATTCCGCGTGCCGCGCTGAAATGTATGAGCTGCTGTACAACAAACAGAACCATGCAAGCTGTTATGATAACCTGAACAAAGCACTTGCACCTTTTGGCATATCGCCGCCTGATCAGTATTATCCATTCAACTTGTTCATGAACACGGTGATCCATCCGTCCGGGCAAATTCGTGTGGAAAAACCGTTATCGAAGGCCGGAGACTATATCGAGCTTCGCGCAGAGATGGATCTGACCATCGCGATCTCGGCTTGTCCGTGTGCAGAAAGTGAATGTAATGGATATACATGTACGCCAATTGATGTGGAAATCATGTAGCTTCTTCTAATGGAGTACACCCTTGAATACAATGACATGTACAAGTCTTAGTATTCAAGGGAGGAATGTGGCATGAATACGTTTTTCACCTATATGATTCTCGGTATATCGTTATCGGCACCCATCGGTCCCATTAATGCAGCTCAGCTCGACAGAGGAGCCCGATACGGCTTTACCCATGCGTGGTTGATCGGGTTGGGTGCGATGTGTGCCGACTTGGTATATATGCTGCTGATTTATTTTGGTCTGGCCCATTTTTTAAGTACACCTTTTATGAAAACATTTTTGTGGCTGTTCGGCTGCTTTGTATTGATGTACATAGGAATTGAGACGTTACAAAATATAAAAAAGATGCCCACACCCGGGACAAAGGATGAACAATCGACTATCAACTCTTTCCGCTCCGGGTTTGTCATGGCACTCCTGAACCCGCTTAATATTTTATTTTGGCTCGGTATTTACGGTTCCGTTCTGGCGGAGGGCATACATCACCACGGTATTTCGCAAGTGCTGTGGAACAGCTTGGGCATATTTGCAGGTATTCTGTTATGGGATGTGATTATGGCTGCGCTGGCAAGCTCCTTTCACAAATTCGGCAATCGCACCCTACTGCAAACCATTTCTGCATTAGCTGGCCTCTCTCTCATTGGCTTTGGCATTTATTTCGGGTTTCAGGCTTTTGTACAGCTTACTCGTTAATAATTAGTGCAATCATAGGGTATTCACCCATATAACCTCCATCGCATAGTATGCACCGTACTAGTGAAGGAGGTTTCCAACATGGTCGGCTTAACTACCAAGGTCTGGCTCGATGCTCACCTGTCCGAACTAACGGAATGGCAGCAGGATGCCTTTTGCCAATTCGGAAATATGATAGATGATCCCGAACAGAAGTACCCGTGTATTCCGGGACGTCAAGGTTTTATTACCAACAACCTTCGGTTCGGATTCGCAGCAGATCCAAGATCCGAGCAGGCTATTCTTGACGTTATGCAGCTCTTGAAGCAATACGGCAGCTGTTCGCGTGAAACCGGCAAATACGCATCACTCGTTATATTTTTCAACACACCGAGAGAGCTTGTGAATAAGTCCTCAGTAGAAGACTTCGAGCAGCTTTTTTGGTCCGTTCTGAATCGGGTTAACGCCAAAGACCCTTCCCCTTGGCCTGATCACATTTCGACAGACCCTTCCCATCCTTCCTGGGAATTCTGCTATGACGGCCATCCCTATTTCGCATTTTGCGCTACGCCTGCCCATCAAATTCGAAAAAGCCGAAATACCCCTTATTTTCTCATTGCCTTCCAGCCCCGGTGGGTGTTTGATGAAATCAACGATTCAACACCATTTGGTCGCAACGTAAAAAAGCTGATTCGTCAAAAATTAGTCGACTACGACGGTATACCGGCACATCCCTCACTGAAATGGTATGGACAAGAAAATAATCAGGAATGGAAGCAGTATTATTTACGTGATGACGAAACCGTACCTTCCAAATGTCCTTTTACCTATATGAAAAACAAATTCAAAGCTATGGGTGTACGTTTTCATAAATAGCAAGCTACGATTAGGCTAGCTCTTTGGTTCCTTTATTTGCTTTGTACCACTTCCATCCTGTAATCATTCCGATGACCAACACAATAAGCAGGCTTGACCAAAAACCAGGCCGACCTGTTTCCTCCAAAAGCGGCCCCGCAGCAGCTGCCGTAATGAGAAGAATGGCTGCGCATGATTTCACCCAGCCACCTGCTCCAGGCTTGTTCAGCTTCAGATAGGAAGCAAGAATAAACAACCATGTATACAAAACCACCAAACCAGCCGCCGTCGTGATATGCTCAAAAATTTGTTTGGGCATCAGCAGTGCAAGCAGGATAGAGACTCCAAGGCCAAGTGTATTAAGTCCAAGCGCGTATAGCGGCAGCTTTCGTGTTCCTGACGTAACGGCTATCCATGCGGGAGCATCACCATCCTCAGCTAATGCGATCAGCATCGTAGATACGGCATACAAGGAAGCAACGAGAATGGAAAAGCCTGCAAGGATAAGCACACCATTCAGCACAATCACCAAATACGGCAAGCCCATGACCTCAAGTGCTGCGATAAGCAAGCTTTTGTCAGCGGTTACTCCCTCTCGGGTCACAAAAAGCAAGGTCAATCCGATTGAAAACACATACAGTACGGTAACAGCAAGCAGCATAATTCGTCCTGCCTTCGGCGCTTGCTTGGAATCACGCAAATCCACAGCCATAAATCCCATCACCTCAATACCTCCGAAGGCATAAAACGCATATAGCAGCCCTTTCCATGCTCCCAGCCAGCCTGAATCAAACCACATCGCCGCGCTCTGATGAATGGGCCTAACACCACCCGTTCCTTTTATAAAAGCAACCCCCGCCACCAGAATGAACATCAATACTGCGGCAATTTTGACAATAGCCAACAAGTTCTCTACCTTATTAATCCCATTAGTGCCCCATATCACGACAAAAAGAGCCAATAGCGTGTAACCCGACGCGAGCAGCCATAGAGGAGTAGCTGGAAGCCAGAGCTGCGTAAATATGCCGAGCGCAGTCAACGTGCTTCCCATAATCAGCATCTCTGAGCACCAGTACATCCAACCTACACCAAAGCCTGCCGATCGGCCATAAGCTTGTTGGGCATAGGTTCGAAAGGAGCCTTTTTGCGGGTGTTGGACTGTCATTTGGGCCAAGGCTTCATACACAAACAGAGTCGCTAAGGCTGCAAGGATAAAAATGAACAAAGTCCAAAAACCACTTTTATGAATGACGATGCTGGAACCCAGAAAAAAACCCGTCCCGATTGTGCATCCAACACCAAATAGAGTTAGCTGCCACCAGGGCAGCTTCCCCTGAGATGTCCGCATAATGAATCCCTCCGACTCCTTAATCCTGGGGCCAAGACAAAGAAAACCCGGCACAGGTTATCGTGACCCATACCGGATTATTGTCATGATTAGTGAATGGTAGTGACTGCATTAGACGGCATTTGTGGTTTTCCGGCTGCCGGTACAAATGTGTTGAGCATTTGCTGGGTATCAGCTGCTGCCAATTGCGGCACCTGGTAGTAG
The DNA here is from genome assembly GCF_022458865.1 of Paenibacillus periandrae. Lineage (GTDB taxonomy): Bacteria > Bacillota > Bacilli > Paenibacillales > NBRC-103111 > Paenibacillus_S > Paenibacillus_S periandrae. The sequence goes on from NZ_JAJNMU010000035.1 coordinate 4,982, forward strand.
GCATTTTTATTTTGATACATAAAAATTTCGTAGGCCATTTCAATATAATTTTCCACTTGCGAAGCCAATACGCGCCGTACGACCGGATTCGTCACCTCAGCTGCACACATCGTCAAGGTTGAAGCATGGCTTTTGATCAATCCAAGCATATGCCCGCTAATGCCTGCATCCTTGATGTCAGCCAAGGATTGATTCGGTTTCTTCGGCTGTGATGGTGTAAGCCCATAGATTGGCTGCGTCAAATTTTTAATCATATAGGTTGACGTTTCCTGGCTTGGCTTTTGGCCTGTTGTGAAGCATTCTGCCGTCAGGTTGTATTGGGAAAGCGTAAAATTATATTGACGATCCAGAATGTCCAGAAGCTCCGGGTCCTGAACGAATTGTCTGAACATCATAAATTGATCCAACACATTGATGGTACATCCTAATACTTCATGCATATCAAAAAGCTCATGACCCCCATGATTCATTTGCTGTGAGCCTTGGGTATTGCTGCTGGACCTTGTTTGCTGCTGCATCTCGAAGTCTCCTTTGATATTGGAATTGTGATAACTTCGATAATATGCGTAATTTGAGGATATTTTATACGAAAGCTGACGTTTAAATCCATCCATTTAGCCAAGGATGTTTTGAATTTTAATGACTAATCGATCTAGTAGATACACGGCCGCCGCGTCTTTAGCCTGCAGTGATCGAGTCAGCTTTTCTATCGAATTGGTCATCGTTTCAACTTCTGATTTCATTCCACTGAGCCTCTTGGCAACTTCGATTTTGTTACGGTTCGACTCCCAGTCATCAGTGCCTGCAACCTTGTTCAAAGCTTTTAGCCTGGTGAGTCCCTGATTGATCTCGGCTAAATGTTTATTGTAGCCATCTACATCCGGCTTGCTGCCATTAAGAGTCATTTTCACAAACTGATGGATGTAAAATTGATTTACACCTTCACTTCGATTGCCCCCGTGTGTATACATAGTGCCTCCGCCATTGTAATGCAGATTGAAACGGATTATCGCATTGTTGATTTCGGAAAGGAGCGCTTTGATGGCCTGTACTTGATCTGTCAATGCTTTGTTGGCAGCTGTCAGTCGCAGCGTCTCTTCTTGAAAACATTGGCCCATGGCCATATACATGTTATCCTCACCTGACTCAGATAAATCCAGCCCTTGTTTAGTAAAGGTGTCGTTATATCTCTGAATGACCTGATCTAAGTCTGTATTCGTCCATGTAGCTTTGTCGCACAAATTACTAATCACCTGATTGTGTGCGGCTTGCTTAGCCTCTGTACGGCTATTGCTATTCATTGAATTCGCCAAATCAAATACGGTTTTCATCGTGAAGGTTCTGCTATGTATCGAGCTTGTGATTGTGTCTTCCAATGAAGTATCCTCGTCGAAGCCGCCCTTTGTATTGTTTTTAAAAATAAATACATCGGAGAAGGGTTTCGCGCCATCCTGGCCTGCACCTGTGATGAAATTAGCGATGACGGTTATATCAGCATAACCAACTTGCGGACTGCCCTCATCGATATCTTTAAAAGAAATCGCCTCAAAAGAGCTGAACATCGGATGACCATCTGCTCTCTTCGGTGTAAGAATGATTTCTTTATTTCCCCCGGTTAGGATTAATGACAATGGAAACTCTGTAAGGTTACCAAATTGGGTGACAGGTGTGACTGTCAGCTCTCCAATTCCTTCGAAATTTCTTGTGAAAATATGTTTCTTCTCTACTTGATAACCTCTTGCTATAAACTTATCCAAAGTAGAGCTGATCGATGATTGGCCTGATGGTTGGCTCGGTGCTGCTCCCGCAGGCTGTGCAGAAGCTTGAATGGGTGCTGATACATTTTCAGGCTTGGTTACTGAAGTGGCATTCGCAGCAGGAGGTACATTCCGAGTATCACATCCTGACAATATGGAAACGAGCATGATCATTAATATAAATATCCGCATTATAACTCCTATAAGATTTGACATAAAAATACTTTTACTGTTATTTGGCAAATTCAATATTACCAATATTGAATAGATTTGTATATCAGAAGCCCGATGATTGGTCAGCATGAAAAAACCTTTCTTAGCCATGGCTAAGAAAGGCAGCTATGATCACTATTTAGTCTTCATGGTTTAAGGCATCTTGATGTCTGCGATCATTCGTATCCTGCTGCAATTGCTGGGCCTGATGGCTGTTTACAGGCGATTTACGTAAATCCTTATTTACATTTTGCAAATTTTTATCTCTGCTTTTTGACTTGGTCATGATCAGCTTGCTCCTCTGTTTATTAATTGTACTTAACCTTTACGGGTCGTCCCTTATTTACTGTAACCATTTAGGCTTGAAAAGATGCCTGTTCGCTTATGAGAAAAAGACCGCTCACAAGAACGGTCTTTTAACCACAAGTAATCATCTATGTCGACTTTGGATTAGTTCCTATACCGCATCCGCTTCAGCATTATTTGAAGGCTTGGAACCTCCGGCACCGTGATGACCTGATGCCAGAAGCTTATAGCTCAGCATCTCTCCCGCTCCGTGAGCGATACATTCCATCGGCTTCTCAGCCAAATGAACCGGAATTCCTGTTTCTTGCTGCAGCCTTCGATCCAGTCCATGCAGTAAGGCTCCCCCTCCGCACAACAGGATGCCCCGCTCCATCAAATCCCCTGCCAGTTCAGGGGGACATTGCTCCATCGTCTGGCGGATCGTTTCGACAATCGACATCGAGAATTGATCCACAATCTCGTAAATCTCTTTGGACGTGATGGAAATCGTTTTGGGCAAGCCTTCCATCATATCATTGCCTCTAATATCCATCCGCACATCATCTTCAGGCATGACCGCTGAAGCCAAATTTTTCTTGATCTCCTCAGCAGTTCGCTCACCAATAACCAAATTGTATTTTCTTTTGACGTATTCGATCATGTCCTGATCAAGCGACATGCCACCAACCCGCACGTATTGACTGACCACAATCCCGCCCAGCGAGATCAGAGCCACTTGACTTGTCCCGCCACCAATATCAACGACCATGCTCCCGATAGGGTCTGCTACAGGGAGTCCCGCACCTATAGCCGCAGCCAGCGGTTCCTCAATCGTTACTGATTTTCTTCCACCTTTATGCACGATCATCTCTTCCACTGCCCGCTTCTGCACCTCGGTAATACCGCACCGCACAGATATGTATACTTGTGAACCACGAAACCTATTATATTTACCTTGTATTTTACTTATAAAATGTTTTAGCATCGCTGAGGTCATGTCAAAGTTGGCAATGACTCCATCCTTTAATGGATAAATAACCTCCAAATTGGCGGGCGTTCTCCCAATCATGGCATAGGCCTGTTCACCAAAGGCTTCGATCTGCCCTGTATCTTTATGAATGGCTATCACTGAAGGCTCCCTCAAAACAATACCAACGCCTTGTTGATAAATTAACGTATTGCAAGTACCCAGATCAACACCGAACAGTTGTTCAAACCTTTTAAACATAGACACGCTCCCTCTCGCTGTGCCAATAGACTAGGCCGTAAAGCAGCAGTGTGTGATATTTATTGTGTTATTTTTCATACAGTTCGCGTTCAACCCCTCTTCTCTGGGGGTAGTGTGTCATATTGAATCCTTTGCACCGGCATCGTTTTCCATTATAATTATAGTATTCTAGTAAATTCTATGAACTCAAAAATAAGCAGCCCCCCACATTTATCTGCACCTGCACTATGACCAGAAGAGGAGCGTTATCTATGAAAAATACTCTAAAAAAAGCTTTGCTGCCAGCCATCGCCTTAAGTCTCATGTTCGTCATACCCGCCACAGCCGTTGAGCCATCGAGCACGACCACTGAAAATATTCAAGCTTTAAAGACACCAGCTTCTCCTCAATCCATATCCTTTCAAATTCCGATGCACGATTATTGCAGCTCGGATAACCCGTTTGATTTTGGTTTTCAAGTGTCAAATGCAAGCAGTACGACCGCGAATATCACCTTGTATTTGTATCAGAAGGATGGAACCATGCTTCCAGATGCGGGGATTACCTCTGCTGGTCTGGAATCTACCATCATCCCCGGCAAACCCTTTAACCTGAAAGGAAACGCAACAGAGCTGTATCATATGAATTATGGTAATCATAAAAAATGCGACGAGCGGATTTATTCCGGAAAAATTGAGGTTAACAATGGAGAAGCCTCACTGCTTGCAAAGGGATGGGTATATCGAAGAGTTGGTTCTGAAACCAAGCTGTCGGAGCTGATTACAATCAATCAAAGCAAAGCTTTTGATCTGGCTAAATAATACGTATGGACGCTGCATAATACAAGAAACCCAACACCGTGAAGAGCTATTGGTGTTGGGTCTTTTATGCAACTTGCCTATTTTTTCGTTAATGACGCCCACGTTTGCTCAAGCCACGCATCAAAATCCGCACCCTTTTCGCCTTCGTAAGTATCATACACATCCGTTCTCATCTTTTTCAATTTTTCTTTGAATTGTTCATACGTATGACCTTCAGGCAAGCTCTTTTTAATTCTTGTGAAAATTTTGGCGGCTCCTTTAATCAGTTCGCCTTTTTTCTTGGAGGGCAGTTGAACCTCTTCTCCGAAAGCCTTCAGCTTATGAAAAGCAGCCTCTTGAACCTGAAAAACCGTATCATTGTTCATGACCCGTGTAAGTACAGCGATAACTTGTGGGATATTCCACTGACCCAGCTCTTCAACCGCATCCAAACGTTCTTTCCAATTCGCTGTACGATTAACTGACTTGACTAATCCCTCATAATTGGGAGGCAATTCACTTTGTGCTAATATGTTGCTCAAACCATCGATCTCCTTTTGTCTACTTACTTATCCGATTTGCCTTTATTACTGCCAGCGTTCTTGGTACCGCCTGCTTTATCCGCTTTGCTCGTATACGGTTTGGGAGCATTCTTGGCTCTGTTGGCGCTAGCTTGCCATCGATTCCAGCCTTTGCTGTCTGTTCCTCTACCTGTTCCGCCTTTGCCCTTAGCTTTACTCAAATAATCACTCCGCTGTCAATTGTATACTTAATTATTATACCTAGTATGTTGAAATATACAGTATCGAAACCGATATGTACAGAAAAAAGCCCAAGCATCATGAAACCTGGGTTTTTCGCAAAACAATTCATAGACAAATTCATAGACATCATTGATATTGAGCAGTGATAAAAGGTTGGATGCTTTCTTTCAGTGAAGTGACCGGACCACCCATTAATTTCTCTAGATCGGCTGAGGTTGAGGACGTATCGATCCTGCGCAAGTACCCGTATATCCAGTTGCGGATTTGCGGATCCTGACGGAGTGAAACAGGCTTACCCGCAAGCTCAGACAGTACAATTACTAGATCATGAAAGGTCCATGGACGCGGCGCAGTCAGCTCATAGCTTTGATACTCATGACCTGATTCAGTTAGAACGGCTGCTATTCCTTTAGCCAGATCATTACGTGTCACCGTATTAAATTGCCAATCTCCAGGGTAAACGCTCAGCTCCCCAGAAGTCATGGCGGTATCCAGTCCGAGCACGCCAACAAAATCCGTATATAATGCATTCCGCAGAAAAGTGTGTGGAATTCCGGTTGTCAGAATCGCATGCTCTGTGGCCAAATGCAAATGAGAGGGTGCAATCGAGCCGGCTCCAAGAAAAGCAAAGCTCGTATACAGGAGATGTTCAACTTTCGCTTGCTTCGCCGCCTCTATAACATGGGCATGCTGTCGCAGCCGAATCGTATCGTCTGGATTGGAGCTTGATATGAGTAATAGCTTGGAGGCTCCGGTGAAGGCTTGCTTCAGTGATTCCGGTTGATCGTAGTCGCAATAACGCACTTCAATTCCTTGCTTCTGATACGTATTGGCTTGTTCAGGGTGACGAACACACGCAATGATTTGATCTGCTGACACCTTATGAAGAAGCTGCTCCATAATTAAACTGCCTAATTGACCATTAGCTCCTGTAATGACGATCGACATTCGATTTCATCCTTTCTACAGCTGAATTTTAGTTAAGCACTTAACTAAATGGACAACAAGAAATTTTACGTTCTTGTTAGTTTCTTTAATAAGAACAGTAATTGCTGCAGCTCTTGCTCCTCCAGCACGTTCATTTTGTCGGCAATCTGTTCACGATTTTCGGGTAAGTGCTTCAATAGAATGCTCTGGCCTTCACTTGTTATTGAAATCACCGTTTTTCTACCATCCTGCGGATGACTTGCGCGAATAATCAAGCCTTCATGTTCCAAGGGAGTCAGCAAGAGACTAATATTCGATTTGGTAACGCCAATCTTGCGAGCCAGCATGGAAGGGAGTATCGTACCGCCCTCCTTCATGATTTCAACCAAAATTCGAATCCTGGCACCATTCAGACCTTTGGACTGCCAATATCTTTCCGACACATCGACCAATTTGGCCGTTGCTTCCACCAGAGAAAAAAAAGCAACCGTATGCAAGGGTAAATCCAGTACGTATTCCTGCAGATCCTTCATCCAACCACCGCCAATAAATAGTTAAGTGCTTAACTTTTTTTACTGTACAATAGCAGTATGCCACCTGTCAAACATAGACTTATTTACCTTGGTTAGCTATATACCATCGGCCTGCCCATTGTCATAGAGTTCAGTACAACGGACAGGCTGGATGGTTTTTAATTTAAGGGTCCTGCTAAAAATTCACGGTTTCATGAGCGGGAGCGGGCAGTCGCATTAGGAAGTTCCAGCTCCTGTAACAGCACGAGCAGGCTATCCAGGCATTCACGGGACGCCTCCTCGCCACCTGCTGAAAAGTCACTTCCGGCTGGGCGCTTGAGCTGCTCCTCTGTCAATTGCGAATGTAAGCGATAGTGTGTTTCCACAACCAAATATCCGCTGTATTGGTCCTCGATTAAACGCTGCAGCAGAGCCTTATAATCAACCTCTCCCCGTCCGATTGCCACACCGCGAACACCGTCTTCGGTTTTCGCGGCATCTTTGAGGTGAATATGGTCGATAGTGCCATGTAACGCGTTGTAGCCGTCAGGGTACGGAACCTCTCCATCGGGGTCCCATAAATCGTTCCCCGGATCATACAATCCCTGAATCCATGGTGAATTCACCTCATCCAGTACACGCCGAACCTTCCTCGCATTGCAGGCATACAAGCTTGGGTCGAATTCAAGCGCGTACACAACCTCCGCCTCCTGCAAATGCGGCTCGATTCTTCGCAGCTGCTCAACAATTAGCGGAAGCTTCAGGTCGAATTCACCATCAGCCCAGAAGCTGAAGCCACGTATACGCTTAACCTTCAACTGCTTGGCAATGTCCAGTGAGCGCTTTAGGATGCCGAGATGCTCTTCAATTTCTTGGGCAGCATCGAGCCGACATTTGAAGACAGGGGTGGATAAGCCGCATATAACGAGTCCCGCTTCCTGTACCATTGCAGCAATTTCGGTAATCCGGTTATCACTCAGCTTATGAAACGGCTGATTATCAACGGAACGGAATTCAAGCGCCTCCAGTCCGTACTCCTGGGCTATTTGAATAGCCACAGCAGGGTCTTGGGACACCTCATCAGTGATAATGCCCAAACGGAACAAGCTCATAACAGCACCTTGGCTCCGCCCGAATCGCGGCTTGCATTCGCAGCTTCAATAAATCGGATAATTTCCAACGTTTCCGAGAGGTCAATCGTTGAACTGCCACTGCGGAACAACTGCATAATCTGCTCCAGCAGACTTGCATAATAAGGCTTGCCGTTGGCATATACATCGACGAAATAAGAATCGTTCTCCCGATGAACAATTCCGCCGAACTGCTTGTTGCCCCGGCGGTTTCCCCGAATGACGCCTATACGTCCGTCCGCCCATTGGCCGACAACCAGATCATGATCGGCATGAGTCGTTGTTCGAACCTCTACACAACCTCGGCCCATGGAGCGGTACAGCATCTCCACCGTATGAATCCCGTACCAAAACAAACCCGGTTGGGTCGGTACAATTTCCAGCGGACCGTAAAATTCCGCACCGATAACCGAACCGGCTGTCCGTGTATCCTCAAGCACTCTTGTTAAACCTTCAGCATAACGGAGCGCCGAACAGCTCATCACCGGAATGCTCTCCCGCTCGGCCAAGCGTACAAGCTCGACCGCTTCCGCATAATCCGTAGTAAAAGGCTTATCGATGAACACCGGTTTGTCAAACGGCGCAATCCGGCGAAATTGCTCCAAATGGACGCGTCCATCGACCGATTCCAGCAATATTGCATCGCATTGCTCCGCAACGGCTTCAGGTGAACCTACAAGCTTAACCCCATATTGCTCCCGCAGCTCATTCGTGTAGCCTTCAAGCCTTGAAGCGCTCCGTTCAAAGTCGGGGGAGCCACCCGGGAACGCCGCAACGATCCTCGCCCCGGGAATATAATACTTTCCGTCGGTATCATGCAGCAGCTTGGCAAAGGCTGTAACATGGGAGGTATCCAGACCGATCATTCCAATTCGAATTAGATGTGGTTGCTGCTCTACAGGTATCATCATGCCTCACTCCTTATCCTTTGTCCTTATACTTATCCAAGATGTGGTTCTACTTTTCAAATTCAATATGGCAAAATAACTTCTTTACCCGTTTGCGCCGATTCATAGATCGCCAGAATCAAATCAACCGATTTTCGAGCCTCTTCACCGGAAATAAGCGGCTGTCTGTCATTGCGGATCGCTTCGATCAGATCATCTACCAGGATGTAATGCCCATCCGATGAAATGTCAGTCGGATTACTGCTTGAATCCATCCGTGGCTGAACAATCGGTATTTCTTCATCGCTGTCAAGGAAAGACCACTTCTTAATTCCACTGTCTGCAAAAATAATAGTACCCTTTTCACCATGCAGTTCAAAACGGGTTTCCTGCGCCGGATAAACGGAGGTCGTACCTTGAATGACCCCAAAGGCGCCGTTCTTATATTTCAAAACCGCTACAGCTGTATCCTCCACTTCAATGTCACGAAGCAGCGGAGCTGAATAGGCGAATACCGATTGAACATCGCCCATCAGCCACTGGATCAGGTCGATACCATGCACGCCCTGATTCATCAATGCGCCACCTCCGTCGAACTGCCACGTTCCCCGCCATCCGGCGCTGCGGTAATATTCGGGACTGCGATAATACTTGAGGTAAGCGTCACCGAGCACCAGCTTGCCGAGCTTACCCTCCTGCACGGCTCGACGCGCTACAAGTGATGCTTCCATGATACGTCGCTGGAACACGCATCCCATTTTAACGCCATGTTTGTTGACTGCGGCGAGCATTTCCGTCATGGCGCCCGCTTTAATCTCAAGCGGCTTCTCACACAGGATATGCTTGCCTGCCTGAGCAGCAGCGATAACGACTTCCCCGTGCAAACCGCTTGGTGTACATACACATACCACATCAATATCTTCCCTTTTGAGCATTTGCTCATAATCGCTGTATACGGAAGCAGCATTATAGGCGTCCGCCAGTTTATTAGCCTTTTCCAGAACAATATCCGATATCGCAACCAGCTCGGCCTGCGGATGCTGCGTAATCGCTTTTGCGTGAAAATCAGAAATAACCCCTGCCCCAACGATGGCAAACCTTATAGACTCCTGCATGTTCTCTCTCCCTTAATGCTTATTTTAAGCTCGTATTATTCAATCGCTCGTAAGCCGTTTTATAAATATCCAGCATCTGCTGCAATCCTAGCTTCTTCTGATTAGCAACATATTTGTCCCAATCGGCCATGCTGATATCGCCCAAAATCATTTTGATAATCGTTTCATCCCGATCCTTTTCAAGAGCCTTGCCTACCGTGGATACAATCTCCAGCTCCTTATCGGTAAACGGCGGCTTGAACTTCAATTCAGAATCGTACTTCTTGGCTTCTTTGAATACGGCCTGCTGCTCGGGTGAGGATAAGGACAGATGCGCGTCAAAATCAATCCACGTATAAGTTCCAAAGCTCGCAAGCCCCGTCTTTTTGCGCAAATCGGTAACGTCCACAAAATCCGACTTCATCTTTTTCTTGCCGTTCTCGACAACATACGTTTCGCCTTCCTTACCCCAGCTGGAGATGTCTCTGCCTTCCTCCGAATAATAGAAATCCAGATATTTGGCTACGCCCTTAATATTGGTCGAATTCGCGGCTATCGACATTCCACCTTCTACAAATTGGGTGTACGCATTCTGCTGCTTGGCGCCCGCAAATCCGGCTGGGGGCGGCATGAAGGCAAAGTTGAACTGCGGATTCTCCTTGCGCATAATCGTATTGTAAAAGTCGACACGTCCAATATAATCAGCTGTAAAAAAACCGCGATTCGTTGAAATTAAATCCTGCCACTGCTTCGTTTCCGTAGTCAGCCAATCGGGCGGCATTAAGCCTTCCTTAGCGAACTTGACCATATATTCAATCATTTTTTTATAATTGTCTTCTGTTGGCCCGTAACGGACCTGTTTGGTCTTATTGTCATAATAGTAATCGTCATACGTATCAAAGTTAGCTGACATATATTTGAGAATTTGCAGCTTGCTGCTGTTCGAAACGCGGAATACAAATGGGTAGCTGTCGGGATAAAGCTGCTTCAGCTTCTTAGACGTCTCATACAGCTCTTCATAATTGTTTGGAGCCGTCAGCCCATTTTTCTTCAAAATATCCTCGCGGTACATCCAGATCGTACGGTTGGTTTCACCAAAGCCTTCATTGGGAGTCACATACATTTTACCGTCTGCAGCAAGCTGGGATTTGGCAATATCGGGATACTTGGCAATCCATTTTTTGAAATTAGGCATCTGGTCCAAATAATCGAGCAAATTCACAAAAGCCCCCTGCTGCCCAAATTTGTCCGCTTGCGTTTTATTCTGAACATACAGAATGTCGGGCATATTACCGGAGGCGACGTACAAATTGATGGCGTCCTCCATTTTGCCGGAAGGCAGCTGGACATTGAGCTTGACGCCCGTTTTATCCTCAAGCAGCTTCCAGATGAGCCAGTCCTTGCTGTACGGCCAGTTCGTCGTCGATTCAGTCAGCATCGAGAAGGTTTTTTTCTGACCTGTTCCCGTGTCATTTCCCTGTGGACTCACCCCGGTTTGGTTTGTGCAGCCTGCAGCAAGCGCCGCCACTATCGATAAGACTGTCAGAGCTCTCCATCTTCTATTCATCTTCATCTCTCCTCGTACGGAATGTACATCACTATTTACGGGTTGGGTCGTACTTGATCTAATAAGCCTGGTTAACCCTTGACTGCCCCTATCATAACCCCTTTGGAAAAATACTTTTGCAGGAACGGATATACGATCAGAATCGGCACGGTCGCCACCATAATGACCGCATACTTTAAGGATTCATCAACGATGAAGTTTTCACCTCCCGCATTGCTCGCCTCCGTACCCGCCATAATCATATTTCTCAGAACGACCTGCAGCGGAAACAGATTGGCGTCCCGCAAATACAACAAGGGCAGGTAAAAATTGTTCCACATCGCCACCGCATAAAATAGACCAATCGTCGCAAACACAGCCTTCGACAGAGGAACGATGATCCGCATAAAAATACCAAAGTCGGTCAATCCGTCCAGTCTTCCCGATTCCTCCAGCTCAACCGGCATGGCCGAGAAGAAGGTACGCATGACCAGCAAATTCCAGGTACTGACCGCACCAGGGAGCACCATTCCCCATACCGTATCGATCAAGCCGAGGTTTTTGACAACGAGAAAGGTCGGAATCATCCCGCCGCCGAAAAACATCGTAAACACAATTATCAGCGTAAATGCTTTTCTGAAAACCATTTCTTTTTTGGCCAAAGCGTAGGCACCCATAGAGGTAATGATTAAGGAAATCAAGGTACCTAAACCTGTGTAAATAATCGTATTGATATAAGACTGCCAAATTCGCGGGTCCTTGAGCACCATGCGATACATATCAAGGTTGATTCCTCGTGGATAGAAGCTGACTTCGTTCCGCAGTACGTATACGCTGCTGCTTAAGGAAACTGAAATCATATAGATGAACGGATACAAGGTTGCCACCGCCACCATCGACAGCACAACGGCACTTACAACTGAAAACAGGCTGATTTTAACTCTCATGGCGACCTCCTACCATAGGCTTGTTTCCCCCAGCTTGCGGCTGAGATAGTTGGCAGAATAAATAAAGATCAGACTGACGATGCCGGTGAATAAATCGATCGCTGTTGCGTAGCTGAAATTACCATTCGTCAAACCCACCCGGTACACATACGTGCTTAAAATATCCGCCGTGCTGTAGGTTGCCGGATTGAACAGCAGAAACACCTTCTCGAACCCGATCTCCAGCACCTTGCCCACATTCATAATGAACAAAATGACAATTGCGGGTGCGATGCCAGGCAGTGTAACGTGGAACAGCTTTTTCATCCGCGATGCGCCGTCAATCTCTGCCGCTTCATATAGCAGAGGATCGATGGAGGTCAATGCCGCCAAATAAATGATTGTTTCCCAACCGAAATGCTGCCATACTTCCGAAGCAACATAGATCGTACGAAACCAGTCGGGCTTGACCAGAAAGTTGATGGGCGAAGCTCCCAATAGTCCGGTCAGCTGGTTAATGATGCCGCTGCTCGGAGAAAGAAACATAATGACCATACTCGCTACCACGACATTCGATATGAAATGCGGTAAATAGCTGACGGATTGTACGAATCTTTTAAAAATCGCATTTTTCGTTTCATTAAGCAGCAGTGCGAGGACAATCGGGGCCGGAAAGCCAAACAGCAGCTTATAGAAGCCCAGCAGAAACGTATTGCGCAGCAGAATGAACAGATCCGGGTTTTGAAAAAACATCATGTAATATTTCATCCCTACCCATTCACTCTGCCACACCCCCTTGTACAGGTTGTAGTTTTTAAAAGAAATGACGATCCCAAACATCGGTGCGTACTTGAATAGTACATAATACAGCAAACAGGGCAGAAACATCAGCAGCAAATACTTACCCTTTCGGGTTTGTCGCATGAGCCCTGAGAACTTCGAGCGGCTGACGGGACCGTAATTGTCCACATATACAGAAGCTGCTGTATCGGACGGGCTGCTGCTATGAATGGAAGTTCGCTGCGTCATCGGCAGACTCCTTTCGCAAGTTGATAAGGCTAGCTTAGAGCAAATTCCACCGATCGGCTATCCTCCAGTTTTACAATTTGAGCCCGATCTCTATAAATCGTAATAATGGATAAACAGCTCAAAAATAGATAACAAGAATGAGCCGTTTTCCTCGCTGCATCGATATTCAAGCCATGCTTGTGATGATATAATGGGTCTCATCCATCGCACTCTTGCAGCTTATGCCGGGGTGCGGATCTATCCTAAAAAAGGGACGAAGGTGGTGTGGTAACATGCTAAAGATCAAGCGACAGCCGGGTTCGCTCTTCACAAGACTGCTGTCCAGCTTTATTCTGATTATCATTTTGTTTATCTCTTTTAACTTCCTGTCGTACTCCTTTTCCCGCGACATGATTCAGGATGAAATCATTCGTTACAACCATTTGAATCTGGATAATACTGTAAGAAACTATGAAGCCCAATTTCGTCTGGAGCGTAAAATTGCGTTGAACCTGCTGTTCAGCCCGGAGGCGAATTTGCTCAAACGAAGCAGCGGCAGTCTGAACTACGAGTTCGTCAGTGCCGTGAACAAAGCAGTAAAGACCTTATACGAAAATGAAGATTTATTTATATACAACATCATGGTTATGATGAGCGATATGCGTTATGTGATCGACAAGGAGGGTTCACACCAATCAGATAACCTGTTCTCTAAATATTATTTGAACCCGCAATACGATGAGGCCTTCTGGCTGCATGAAATGGCTCAGCCCTTCACCTTCAAGGTTTATCCGGCAAGCACCTTCACTGAAAAAGACAGCAGTAAGGAATTGGCCAAGCGTAACCTGCTCCCCGTTATGGTCAAGAACAATCTGAATACGAAGCTGGCTGTTATTATTTTACTGGACGGCGACAAGCTGTTCGAGAAATTCCACCAATCGATCAATCCTAACTTCATGATTATGGATGGCAATGGTCAAGCTTTATTTACCATGATGGATGCTTTCACCTCTTCGAAGCTGCCAAGCTTTCCAGCAGATCAAACCTACACGCAAAAGGACTATAACTACTACTTTTATAAAACATCCAGTGAGACCGGCTTTTCTTACATCAATAGAGTTCCTTATGAAAATATTTCCACACAGTTTAAAAAGCTTAATCTCATCCTCTTCTCACTGCTGCTCGTTGCTATTTTGTTCAGCGTCGGGGCCTCGATCTTTATCAGCATCAAGTTTAACAATCCGATCAAGCGGATCATTGAGTCCGTTCAGCAGTTCAATTCAGAGCTTCCCAAGCAGACGCAAATCAAGGAATTTAATATTATTAGCGACCAATTCAACTCATTGCTGCAAACGAACAAAAATTTCAATCACGAGCTTGCCGAAAAAAACTCGCTGCTGCGGTATTATTCATACACGAACAAGCTGAAGCAGATTTATAACAACGCAGCCGATACCCAGGAAACCTTGTTCCATGACAAGCCGTTCCAGCTCGTTATTTTCCAGCTCACCTATCGCAAAAGGTTCAATGAGCAAGCAGGCTTTGAGCAGGACCGGGCGTCCAGTTTTTTTCGCGAATTTATCCAGTACAATCTTGTGTTGAAGTATGATGATCCCGCTACGCTGCAGCTGGAAAAGGATGAAATCATTGCGCTTGTATTCATTAGAAACAATACGCCGGATTTGCGGGAAACGTTGGAGCATATGAAGAAGGTATTCGATCTGGATAAGGAGCTATGCTTCTTGACGATTGCTTACAGCGGGGTGTACCGGAACTCCTCGGAAATAACCAAGTCCTATGAGGAGGCTTCTTCACTGGTCAAGCTGCGGCGTCTCAATGAGGATACGCAAATTATTGAGCATCAGCCGTATGAATGGACCGATTCGGCCTTTAGCCCTTCGGAAGCCCAGGAATTTCACAATAATTTATCTGCTGGCAACCTGCCGCAAACGAATCGACTTGTCCAGCGGATGTTTGACCAGATGAGCAAGAAGCAGTCGCCTGCCTGCCATTTTGCCGGATTTGCCTTATCAACGGCTGATATGGTATTGAAGACGCTTGCTTCGCTGAACATCACCCAGCATCCGTTCAAGGGCGATATGGCTCCAGCCGAGCAACTGAAGGAATGCCATACGCTGGAGCCGTATAAAGCTTATTTTGAAAGCTTTCTGAGTGAAAGCGTCCGGCTGATCAAGCAAAAAAAGGAAGCTTATGACCCGATGATTACGTTCGCTATGAATTATTTGGAGGAGCATTATGGAGAGGATGCTTCACTTGACGTTGTGGCCGATAAGCTGAATATTAGCGGCACCTACCTGTCAACGAATTTCAAGGAGAAGACCGGGATTAATTTCATCGAATATCTGAATGGCGTTCGCATCCGCAAAGCGAAGCATATGCTGGAGAGGACGGATTTAAAGATCCAGGATATTTCTCATTTGATCGGGTATCAGACGATCAATTCCTTCATCCGGATGTTTAAAAAACATACGGGCTTGTCACCTGGCGAATACAGGAAAATGCATACCCATCCGTTGAACACGAGGCTTCAGGATTAACTGGATACCGTAAAGCAATGCTGTGCCCGTTTATCCGCGACAGAACGTTCATACAACGAAAAAACATGCTGGAGCGTCAGCATGTTTATTGTGTTATTCTGGAAGGCAAGCGAACCTTTACAATCACATTAGCTGCGAGTTATTGGAAGATATTTCAAGTAGTTTCCAAAATCCTGATCGGATAAAGGTTTGCTGAATAGAAAGCCTTGTCCTTGATTGCACCCGTCCTCTTGCAGGATGGCTAGCTGTTCCTGGCTTTCGACACCTTCGGCAATCACGTTGATATCCAACGTTTGAGCAATGGTCAATATCGCCTTAACAATGGCCTGACTTTCTTTATTATGATGAATATCCCGAATAAACGACGCATCAATTTTCAAGGTATTAACGGGAAGGTGCTTAATATAACTGAACGAACTGTACCCCGTTCCGAAATCATCGATAGAGGTATTCACCCCTAATACCTTAATTGCTTCCAGAATGGTGACGGCATGATCGATATCGGCAAAAATACTTTCGGTAACTTCCAGCTCCAACCATTGTGGATCCAGTCCTGTCATCGTTAATACCTCTTTGATCTTGTCTAGCAGATCAGGCTGATAAAATTGTCTGGCCGACAAATTCACAGACAGCTGTACAGGTGGATACCCTTGATTTTGCCACTTTTTATTTTGCTTACAGCTATGCCGCAACACCCACTCTCCCAGAGGGATAATCAGCCCCGTATCTTCAGCAACAGGAATGAATTTATCTGGAGGTATTCTCCCTAATTCAGGATGATTCCATCTCACAAGTGCTTCCATCCCGATTAATCGGCCCGTTGATAAATCCAGCTTAGGCTGATAATCAATATGAAATTGCTCAAGCTCAATCGCTTTTTTCAGCTCATTTTCTAACAGGATACGTGCCAGCGAACGCTCCTCCATATCCGAATGAAAAAATGATACCCCATTTCTCCCCATATCCTTAGCAGCATATAAGGCCATATCTGCCCGTTTTAACAGCTCATCCGGGTCCCTCCCATTGGAAGGAAAAAATGCGACTCCCATACTGCAGGACATCCTATGAAGCTGCCCGGCAAGCTCGATCGGTTCTTGAAGACTGGTTTGAATGTTGATTGACACCGATTCTACTTCCGTCAGACTCGACAGGCTCTTTAATAACACAACAAATTCATCGCCCCCCAGACGAGCGACCAAACCGTTGGGACCGACGCAATGGCTGAGTCTTTTAGCTGATTCTATAAGAATAAGATCGCCGGCTTCATGTCCAAGCGAATCATTGATGTCTTTAAATCGATCTAAGTCCAGAAACATAATCGCTAATTGAGTATGATGACGCTTCGCTAGTTGAACCTCCTTGCGCAGCCGATCCATAAATAATCGTCGATTCGGCAAGTCCGTTAAGGTATCGTGGTAAGCTAAATGATAAATCGTTTGCTCCGATTTTTTCCGTTCGGTGATATCACGCATGACGAGAACCAGGCTTGTAACCTCCCCGGATGCTTGGAGAATCGGATTAAGCGTCGTTTCTACATATAAGTACCTGTCACTGCGCGTTCGAACCCGAAACTCCAGTTGAGTCGACGATTTGCTTGTATGTATGATTTGCTGAATGCTCGTAGATACAATCCCACGATCCTCTTCATGAACCCATTGAAGCAAATGACTGGATTCAAAGCTAGTCAGGTCGTGTCCTAACAAAATCATGTGCGATGGGGATGCATACACAAAGTTCCCTGCTGTATCGATGATTGAAATCAGATCCGACGAATTTTCAGTAATTAAACGGTATTTTTCCTCGCTTTTTCTTATCTCTTCCTCCATTTGCTTACGAAGGGTAATATCATTTCGAATCGAAACATAATGGTAAGGTCTTCCCTGTTCATTTAAAAATGGAACGATCGTCGTATCTACCCAGTAAAACGTGCCGTCCTTGGCTTTATTCCTGATTTCTCCTCGCCAAATACGTCCGGACCCAATTGTGGCCCACATGTCCTTGAAATAATCGCGGGCGTGATATTGTGAATTTAATATCCGGTGATCCTCTCCCAGCAATTCATTCCGCTCATACTGAGATATTTTACAAAATTGATCATTTACGTAGAGAATGGTTCCTCGCGGATCTGTGATGGCCACAATGGATGACTGGTCCAATGCATGTTTAATATCTGACAGTTCCTTCAAAGCATCTCGAAGTTTTTCGTCATTCTCCAGTAACAGGCTATCCTCAGAAGGATAGGTAGGGGAATTGGATACGCTGTTGGTACTCTGTTCCTTCATTAACTGTCACCTCCAGCATTTAAACATTTCTGTATCATCTATCGAACTAAGTTGCGCTCATACTTGCACATGCAAAATAAACCCACCCCGCCAATCATCAGAGTCGGTTTATATTGCTTATCTGTATTGTAATTAATCTATACGTATTTGTCTATGGAATTGGTAATACTTCATTTCATAAAAAAAGGCTGCATGAGTTGTTCGCTCATACAACCTCGCAGCAGGTACACACCCTACTGCTGTTCAATCCATAATAGCTTCGGAATTCGTACTGCTTACGCCTTTTTCTTTTTTTGACGGCTGTAAATATCGAACCATACGGCAACGACCAAGATGCTGCCTTTGGCAATCAGCTGCCAATACGAGTCCACGTTCATGATGCTCATTCCATTATCGAGACTGGCCATTACCAAGGCCCCGATAATAGCGCCGATAATCGTCCCAGCACCGCCAAGCAAGCTGGTTCCGCCGATGACGCAGGCCGCAATCGCGTCCAGCTCATACATATTACCGGCATTAGACGTAGCCGCATTCAGCCTTGCGGTCAGAATCAATCCGGCTACCGCTGCCAGTGTGTTGCACAGTACAAAGACAACAAGCAATCTTCGTTTTGTATTAATCCCGGATAAGCGGGAAGCCTCCGCATTGCCGCCTACCGCATACGTTTGGCGTCCGAACACAGTGTTTTTGGCCATGAATGTGAAGATCACTGCCAAGACAATGACGATCAGGAAGGGTACGGGTATACCTTGATATTGATTCATGAGAAGCACGAAGCCGAGAATGAGTGCGGCATAGATGACAGCCTTGGCCATTGTGAACGTCATGGGCTCCAGCTCAAAGCCGTATTTTTTGCGTGAATTTCGCTTACGGAGCAGTCCAATCACCAGAAATACGATCGCGATTACTGCCAAAATGAGACCGATTGGCCCAATTAAATACGATTGGCCTATATATTTGAATCCCGGGGATAGCGGAGCAATCGTTTTACTACCGGAAATGCCCAGCCAAAGCCCTCGAAATACCATCATACCGCCCAACGTCACGATAAATGCGGGAACGGCCCGATACGCGACCCACCAGCCCTGAATGAACCCGATCACTGCACCCAGCAATATGGTTGCTATAATGACGGGTACCGTACTCCAGTCATACCAGACATTGAGAATGGCGGCCACCCCGCCGGTCAAGCCAACAATCGAGCCGATAGACAAATCGATCTGTCCGGCCACTATGACCAGTACCATGCCAATCGCCAATACCGAGGTGACTGACATTTGCAAAAATAAGTTGGATAAATTTCTCGGTGTCAGGAACGTGTCGTTAAGCAAGGAGAACAACAGCCAAATCGCCACTAAAGCGCCGATCATTGCGTAGGCTCTAATGTCCATTTTCATCCACAGCTGAATTTTCCTCTGATTTTTGACCCCGTCTACCGGTACCTGCATACCGCCAAAATTAGCCATTTTTGATTCCCCCTGTTGCTGCCGCCATGATAACCTCCTGAGTTGCTGATTGATAGTTGAATATACCGGCCTTCTTGCCCTCCGAAATTACCAAAATCCGGTGACTGACCCCTAGAACTTCAGGCAGTTCGGATGAGATCATAATAATGGCCACCCCCTGCGATAATAATTGATTCATAATGTTATAAATTTCGAACTTAGCGCCGACATCGATCCCACGCGTCGGTTCATCCAATATGAGAATTTTGGGCTTGGTCATTAACCATTTCCCAATAACGACCTTCTGCTGGTTGCCGCCGCTTAATGTACCTACAACGGTTTCTACCGAATTCGCTTTTATTTTCAACTGTTGAATGTAATCCTGACCAACGGCTATTTCCTGATTTTCCTGAATGACTCCGCGAACGGAAATGCTATGTAAACTGGACAAGCTGATATTATTTTTAATATCCATATCCAGCACCAGCCCATATTTTTTTCGATCCTCGGATACTAGCGCCATTCCGTGCTCTATGGCCTGTTGTGTGTTTCTAATATTTACAGGTTTGCCGTCAATGGCAACGCTACCTTGCTTTGCTCCCTCATATGCTCCAAACAGACTCAGCACCAATTCACTGCGACCGGCTCCGACCAAACCCGAGATGCCAAGAATTTCTCCCTGCTTTAATTCAAAAGAAATGTTGTCAATCACTTTACGTCCCGGCTGACTCGGGTCCCATACCGTGTAATCCTTCACTGCCAGCATCGTTGTACCCGGCTGTGCCTCCACACGAGGAAACCGTTCTTTTAATTCCCGTCCCACCATAAGTGAAATCACTTTATCCTCAGTCAATTCCGATGTCGGCCGCGAAGCAATCGCCAGTCCATCACGCAGTATGGTAATCGTATCCGCGATCTCGAATACTTCATTTAATTTATGTGAGATATAAATGCAGGTAACGCCCAGATTTTTGAACTCTTTCAAAATGGCAAGCAAAATAGCAACTTCCTTCTCGGTCAGTGCCGCTGTCGGCTCATCGAGGATGAGGATTTTTGCCTTCTTGGATAAGGCTTTTGCTATTTCAATCAACTGCTGCTGCCCAATGCCAAGCGTCCCCGTAATTCGATCCGGCTTGATGCCGCTTAACCCTACCTGACGCAGCCAGCTTTCCGTCTCGAGGTAAACATAATCCCAGTCCATGATGCCGAAGCGGGAAGGCTCGTTCCCTAGAAACAGATTTTCACCAACGGTCAGATTCTTCACCAATGCAAGCTCCTGATAGATGATAGCAATGCCTGCTTTCTCCGCATCTTTAATATGTCCGAACCGCTGCACGACGCCGTCGACCAGAATTTCACCTTCATAGGTTCCAGCCGGATACAACCCGCTTAGCACTTTCATTAAAGTTGATTTGCCCGCTCCGTTCTCCCCGCACAAAGCGTGCACCTCACCCTTTTTCACCTTGAACGTAACCTGATTCAGTGCCTTAACCCCCGGAAATTCCTTCGTAATCGTTTTCATCTCAAGGGCCATGGTTTCCATGTAACTATTCCCCCTTCTCGGTTTCCCTCTCAGAAAAAGGGCGGGATTCCCCGCCCTCTCGGCTCGCTGCTTATTTCTTAACGTTTTTGTATACGTCTTCTTTCTTATGGAAGCCGTCCGCAATGACGGTTGAATCCACATTATCTTTGTTCACCGCTACCGGATCGAGCAGGATAGAAGGTACATCGATTTTGGCATTATTCACTTTTTTCGGAGCGTCCACCTTTTCGCCCTTAGCCATCTTCACAGCAACAGTAGCAGCTTCATCCGCCAGCTTCTTCAGCGGCTTATACACGGTCATTAACTGCGTACCTTCAACTATGCGCTGCATCGCTGCCAGCTCCGCATCTTGACCGGAAACCGGAATCTTACCGGCCAGCTTTTGCGCTGTCAAAGCTTGAATAACTCCGCCTGCTGTACCGTCGTTGGCGGCAACAACCGCATCAACTTCATTTTTGTTCGTTGTCAGCGCATTTTCCATATTAGCCAGTGCATTAGCCGGACCCCAATCCTTGGTCCATTGCTCGTATACAATTTTGATATCGCCTTTATCCACCAGCGGCTTTAAAATGTTCATTTGCCCTTTTTTGAATAAATGTGCGTTATTGTCCGTTTCTGAGCCTTCGATTAGCACATATTTACCTTTTGGCGCTTTTTCTATAATTGCTTTCGCCTGCATCTCGCCAACGCGCTCATTATCAAAGGAAATGTAAAGGTCCACATCCGAGTTTTTGATCAATCGGTCATATGAGATAACCTTGATATTGGCTGCATGTGCTTTTTGCACAATGGCTGCTGTTGCCTCTGCATTATGAGGAACGACCACAAGAATATCTACGCCTTGGCTGATCAAGTTCTCCGCCTGTGCGATTTGCTTGGCGTCATCGCTGTTGGCTGCCTGCACGTTAACTTCCGCTCCAAGCTCCTTGGCCTTGGCTACGAACATATCGCGGTCACGCTGCCAACGCTCTTCCTGCAAGGTATCCAGCGACATTCCGATAACAATCTTCTTGTCTTTCTTATCCGCGGCTGGAGCTGTAGCGGCTGGCTTCGAATCGGCAACTGCTGCCGCCGGCTTGGTTTCTCCAGTCGTGCAGCCCGTTAAAGCTACGGTAAAAGTCAATGCCAAGCCCACAATGCCGCTCTTTTTCAACCATTTGTTCATCAATTCGAACCTCTCCCTCTAATTGTAAAGTTATTTGTTTGTTAAACCTGCTTACAACTTGAATTTATCATGGGGAGAGCGCTTTAAGTTGAGTCATTATCTGCACTATCTTGTTATCTTCTTCACTTTTTTAAACGCTTTCATGGTTAGGGGATACCGTGCGATGCCGCGTGAGCAAATCTTTTCGATAATCAGTCGGTGATTGGCCCACGGTTCTTTTAAACACACGGCTGAAGTAATTCGGATCATGGTAGCCTACCTCATAGGCAATCTCCTTCAAGCTCTTACCTTCATCAGACATAAGTCCCTTCGCCTTATCGATCCGGCACTCCGTCAAAAAATCCACATAGTTCGTCCCGAAGGTTTCCTTAAACAGCCGGCTGATGTAAAAAGGGCTGACCTGGACATGCTCCGCGATCAAATCAAGCGATATTTCCCGCTGCGCATGCTGGATAATATAGGCCTTGACCTTGAGCATCAAGTCGGGCTCCACCTGTGTCTGCATCTCCTTGACGGATCGTACGATTCCACCCACAATACGAAGCAGCTCCGACCGAAGCTGGGCATAGCTCACAATTTGAAAGGCATAATAAGGCTTTTCCGTCTTGGCACCCAGCTCCAGGGTAAATCGGGACAAAATCAAGAGCAGGTCTTGAACCCGCTGCTGCGCTTCAACCAATCGGCAGCCCTCTGCCTCAAAGCCATTGATCCACTGCTGAAGGAGCCTGTTTACCTCGTGCCATTGACCTCGTCGAGCTTGCTCCAGCACCTCCTTTTCCGTTTCCGAAGAACGTTGCGCCGACCGATTATCCTCTTGCAGCAGATCGGAATAATGCCGACAATGGGTCGGAATCGACAGATCCGTGGAAGCTAACAGTGCCTCATGATACGATTGTCTAATATCGTGAGTAGACTCTGAGCAGCTGCCAACGCCGATAAATACGCGTACACCACGAAAGCAGCTAACGTAATTAAGTAATTTGCGAATGAGCGAGTTGCTTTGCGCGCGGAACGATTGCTGCACATCGGCCAGAACGATAATCGGCATCTGGTTAAAGCTGAGCTTCCCAACCCATCCATCTGAGGTCGTTCGGAAATATTCGGTTAGCGATTTATATACGGCAGGCAGGCTTGCGTCATCGCCTTCCGTCTGAATCGTACATACCATGACAAAGGCAGGGCCCTGCTCCTTCCATTCCAGCAATGACATCATTTCCTGCAGATGCGACTCATGAACACTGTCATACAGCAGCTGAGTCACATAATCCGCCTCCAGTACGGGCAGCAGCTTATCCAGCTTTTCCACCACACGAAGCTGCCGCTGCCGATTCTCACGCTCACCCTCCAGCTCTTGCAGCACCTGGCCGACCGTCTCCAAAATCACCGACGACTTGCTGGGCTTCAGCATATAATCGCTCACCTGCAGGCGGAGCGCTTGTTGGGCATAATCGAAGGAATCAAAAGCTGTAACCATAATGATCTTCACATCACGATCGGTGCTGCGGATGATCTGAGCCGCTTGCAGTCCATCCACGCCCGGCATCTTGATATCCAATAAAATCACATCCGGCCGATGCTGCTCCGCCAGCTCCACCGCCATTCTTCCGTTGTGAGCCAGCCCGACGATTTCGATGTCATTCAGACCTTTCGTTAAAATACGGCTCAGCGCTTCACGTTCGAGCTCCTCATCGTCTGCGATCAATATTTTAAATGTAGTCATCCCTTATTTCCTCCTTGTTGCGGCAAAGTCAGCCGAATGACGGTTCCTTTGTCTTTATCACTACTAATTTGAACGACGTCATCCGCCCCACAATACAACTGGAGACGGCGAATAACATTGGGAATGCCAATGCCAGTCGTCTTCCCAACCGTGACGGACTCCTCCGGGTCATGATCCCGAAAATGGAAGAAAGCAGCGATCTGCTCCTCCTTCATGCCGCCACCATCGTCGGCAATTTCGATGATCACTTGCTCATTGTGCCGAGTTACTTCGATTCGGATCATACCTCCTTGCTCAAGCGGTTCAATCGCATGGATGATCGCATTTTCAACAAAGGGCTGCAGCGTCATACAAGGGATAGGTACCGTAAAACACGACTCATCCAGCTTCAGCTCATACCCCACCCTGGAACCGAATCGGGCTTTCTGTATGATCAAATATTCTTGGATGACATGCAGCTCCTCCCTCAGCGTCACCACTCCTTTCAAGCTTCGCAGATTGTAGCGCAGAAGCCCGGACACGCTTGCAATCAGCTCGCTGGTTTCCTCGGCGCCTTCCAAATATGCTTTTTTTGTCAGCATGTTCAGTGTGTTGAATAAAAAATGCGGATTGATTTGATTTTGCAAGCTGCGCAGCTCGCTTTCCTTCAATAATAATTTATGATCCCGTAAGTCCTTTTCCAGCTGCGCTTTGATACTCATTTCCTCAATCAAATTTTTGATACTGATTCGCATGCGATTCATCGTCAGAGTAAGCAAGGACAGTTCATCCCTGCCTTTGATTTCTATAGGCTTATCAAAATTACCCGCAGATATTTCCCGGGCTGCTGCCGCTAACGTTCGAACAGGACGGGTAATACTGCCGACAAACTGGTACGAAAACAGAAATAACAAGGCCGAGGCCAAACCTAAGCTCCAGAACCCAAGCTTGCGCAAATCCGCACTCTGCCGAATCATACGCACATAAAATTCGTTATATGTATTCAACTCCTCATTGAGCAAAGAAAGCATTTCCTCATGAACGAATTTGTTAATTTGGATCGCTTCCTCCAGTCGTGTGAGTGCCGAGTTCTTCTCCTGTCGCTCGGTATCCTTGGCTGAGAGCTTCATCGTCTCAACCAGGCTCGCAATCATATTTTTGAAATTAAGCAAGGTCGTCATGTTACCCGAATTGATAAGCGCGGGCAGCTCAACATAATTTCTTTCGAGCTTCTCGACCGCGTAGCTAAATCGGGCTTCTGTTTCCTTACTGGGGTTATTGGTATACCCGTTAAGCTGCTTGACCGCTTCCGTACTCAAGTTCGTCAGCTCGTTCATTGCCATATAGCGCTGCAGAATCGAATTATATTTTTCAATCGTCAGCTGATGCTGATTGTTAAGAAACAGCCACAGTCCAGCCATAAATACCAAAATAATGACCGTCAGCATGATCATTTTACTTTGCAATGTTTTCATGCATGAACTCCTCACTCGTATACAGCCGATTCGTCACATAATGGTAAGGCTCCAGCGGCAGATTCTTGCCTCGCAGCCATTCCAACGCTAGAGCAACGCTGGTTTGTCCGACATCACCATCATCGTGAAGCATCACCCCGTCAATTTTGTTCGAAGAAATCAAATGCATAATTTCCGGTGAATCATCAAAGGCAGCAACAAAATAATCCTGAATCCGATCACGATTGGTAAGCGCTTGCACAGAACCAACAACGGACTCCGAGCTTAGACCGACTACCGCACGCAGATGCTCGCCATCATTTAACAAATCGTTAGTTCGTCGATAGGACCCATCTCGGGAGTCTCCTTCGAACTGCGCTTGCACCACACGAATCGCCGGATACCTGGATAGCGCTTGTACAATTCCCTTCAACCGTTCACTTTGATAGCTGTGATCTTTGCTGTCATACAAAATACCAACGGCTCCCTCATAATGAACGGCCTTCGCCACTGTATCGGCCATTTGATTGCCCTCGATGAAATGGTCTGCACCAACATACACTTTTCTCAGGCTGGACGGGGAGTCAGTAAATACAGTAATGACCGCTATTCCCAGAGCAGAGGCTTTATTCACGACTTGCACAAACCTCGGGCTGTCCATCCCCTGTACGATCATAACATCGACTCTGGCCGCTATCCCGACCTCCATCTGCTTCATAATTTCATCCTCGTTCGGCCGCACCGCGTTGCGAAATTGGATCGAAGCTCCCTGCTTCTTCGCTTCTTCCAAGGCTCTTTCCTGAACGCGTCCCCTGGAGGGCGCATTCTGCTCGGTAGCGATAAACATTAACCTGTATTTGGTGTCAGGAGCTTCTGTGCTTTGAAACTCGTCGGTTTGGTTGGCCATATAAAATTGATAAGCATAATACACAGTAAAAACTAGCGTCGTGGCGATACATGTGATGCTTAAAATGAAACCGAGCCATTTGCGCACATAGCAACCTCCTATTTATTCCATGTATTACTAAATATAGTGCATCCTTAATGGATTGGGAAGGGTTATTCTCATCATCCCGATGTGTGAGATGCAGTATGTTCTTTCAGCCTGACAGCCAAACAAGCCTGAACGAGATCGCGAAGATCTCAGCTCAGGCTTGTTATATGGATGTGCAGTTCCTGGATTACTTTGCCGTAACGCCACCATCAACTGGTAATTCGATACCTGTAATATAGGAAGACGCATCAGAGGCCAGGAATAACACCGCTGCCGCCACTTCAGAAGCTTGTCCTACTCTTGGGAGGGCTGTCTGAGACAAAAACCACTTCAGCATCTGCTCGTTATGTACAAAATCGGAGCTCATCGGCGTCTCAATAAAGCCCGGGTGTACCGAGTTGACCCGAATGTTATCCTTGCCATAATCAACAGCAGCGGCTTTGGATAGCATGCGAACTCCGCCTTTGGAAGCTGTGTAAGCGCCTGCCCCGCTGCTTCCTGTAAGACCTGCAATGGAAGAAATATTAATAATGGAGCCCCCATTGTTGGCCTGCATATGTGGAATAACGTGTTTCATCCCGAGGAAGGTGCTCTTCAAGTTGATGTTCATAACCTTATCCCATTGTTCAATCGTCGTCTCTAACAACCCAGTAGCCAAGGAAATCCCCGCATTATTAACGAGCACATCCAGTCTGCCGTATGTCTCCATAGTTCCGGCTACGACCTTGATCCACTCGTCCTCCATTGCAACATTATGCGCATAAGCAATCGCTTGTCCACCAATTGCTTCAATCTCCTTCACAACAGCTTGTACGGAGGCAGCATTAATATCGGTAGCTACAATTTGAGCTCCTTCCCCAGCAAGAAGAAGTGCTTCCTCGCGTCCCATCCCGCTTCCAGCACCTGTCACAATAGCTACTTTACCCTGCAGAATCCCCATATCGGCATCTCCTTTTTTCAATTCAAACAGGCTTTTCAGCTTCAGCCATACAGGTAATTTCCACTATTGGGTAAGTTTCTATGCAATAAACCAAACTTCCTGGAGTGCCGATCGGAATAGTTCGTCAAGCCGAGCAGTCAGACCACCCTCAGCAGAAGGCATATGGGATGCCGTCCTGTCGTAGTAATTGATTCTATCTTCCAAAAACTCGTTAATCGGATGAATTCTTGCTTCGTAATCCATCTCATCACCAGCCATTTTCCGAACCAGCAGATCTTGAATAATGCCCTTCAGCTCACTGCCCTCTGGTACTAAGCCTTCTACCAGTAAATGAAACTCGATAGGCGGCATAGTTTTGTACTTCTCAATCCACTCACATGCCAGGATCGGCCGCAGTACATAAAAATATTTTTTAATTTTCACCTGATCTCCCTGCAAATATTCCCGGTAATTCCCCTTCGCCATATGCAGATAATGATGCATGCACGAATGCGGCGAGAAGGTTGTTGGAGAAATGCCGCGGATTTGTTTAGCAACCGAATAATTTTCCATATAAACCATCGGTGACTGCAGCCATTCCAGCAGCGGCGGATTCGATTTGCGAAACAGCTTCAAGGCTTTCTTCAAATCCCAGCCGTTAATATCCAACATATTGTTGATTGGACGCTCAATAACATCCCGTTTATCGACAATGGACAAATACCACTCTATCGGTCGGATATATATAAATCTGACGTCGTAATCACTGTCCTGTGAAGGAAAGCCCCACGCACGACTACCCGATTCACATGCATACAAAATCCGAACTTGCTCATCCCGTTCAATTTGTTGTAACTCTTCCTTAATAAGTCGCTGATAATCGGTCATATAGCACTACCTCCTTCATCCTGCACGTTGTGTCGCTTCTGTTTCTATCATCGCTGATAATAGGCTAAGCGAACATGGCACAAGTATGACGACTATAAAGAAAGTTTCCATTGCCCTCTGACATCGTCTGATTATTTTGCAGGGAATGAATAGATGAGGAGGTACTATTGCATATGTCCGACAAATTGGTCCGTATGGTTTTACGAATATTCAAGCAATGGATAAGTTAAAAAGATGGGCGGGTGAGAAAAAATTACTGACTGAATCGGCAATTTTATTCGGAATTCCACAAGATAACCCGCAAACAACACTTCCTGAAAACTGTAGATATGATGCATGCATCGTCATTACGAATGATGATCAAATTGATGATTCAATTCACGAAAGTGAACTTTCTGGCGGAGAATATGTTATTTGCAAAGTCAAACATACAGTAGAGGATATTCAAAAAGCATGGGCTGAAATTGTACCAGCTTTACACAGCAGAGGATATCATATTGACAACAAACCGATTTTAGAAAAATACACTGGTGAAATGGTTAACCAAAACTTTTGCGAAATATGTGTGTCGGTAAAACGGTTATAAGATTGCTGAGCTTAACAAAAACAAGGAGCAGCTGCTGCTCCTTGTTCATTAAACTAACCAGTTACATCATATCCGTCTCACACCCCCAAATTTCAGTTTTAATGCATTTTATCATCAATTATGTACAGGTCCTTGTTTGTTTGTTTTTGAACGATTAAACATCTTGTTACGTGCGTTAAAATGCATGTTTTAAATGCATTTAACACATGTTAATATGATGTAAAACAAACAAAGAAGGTGTTACTATGCGAAGTTTCGGCTCCCACACAAGGATTTTAAAACAGGCAAATATAAAATTTAATTTCTTTGAAGGTATTGTACAATGACAACTACACTTATTGTGCTGGTGGTCGTTGCGGTTTTTGTTGGTGCCTTGATGAAATCCATGTTTGGCTTCGGGGAAGCTATAGTGAGCATGCCTTTGCTTGCACTGCTTCCGATCACTTTGCAAACCTCGGTTTCTCTAATTGGGTTAGCGGGACTAACCGTTGCTTTACTCACTGTTTTCAGCGGATGGCGTCATGTTGAACGCCCTGTCCTGATCCGACTAGCAGTTTCTACGGTAATCGGAATCCCCTTCGGCCTTGTTTTGCTTCATCTTACTCCTGCAAACGTGATTACGTTTGGACTTGGTATTTTTCTGATTGCTTTTGGATGTTACTCTTTAATTAAGAAGATTCTCTCTCGGGCCATCGAACGTCCATTACTTAACGATCGCGGATGGGTATTACCATTCGGATTTGCCTCAGGAGCTCTTGGCAGCGCTTATAATTTTAATGGTGTGCCGGTCGTTGTCTACGGTACATTACGCCGATGGAATCCAGATCGTTTTCGAGGAACATTGCAAGCTCATTTTCTTCTATCTGGCGTTCTTGTTGTTACAGGACATGCACTCGGCGGGTTATGGACATTTGACTCCTTAATTTATTATGCTTATTCTTTACCAGCCATTCTCATAGCTACTGCACTCGGTGTTTATTTGAACAAGCGAATTCCAGCTGGAAAATTCGAACGTTACTTATTTATTATTATCATCGTACTCGGAATTTTATTATTGTTGCCTTGACCTTTACACCAGCTTCATCGCAACCGCTAACGGGCAAGTGTGCTTCATACAGACCTTTAATCACTTAATGGCCTCCTTATTAGCACTCTCCA
Source organism: Paenibacillus periandrae (assembly GCF_022458865.1). GTDB lineage: Bacteria > Bacillota > Bacilli > Paenibacillales > NBRC-103111 > Paenibacillus_S > Paenibacillus_S periandrae. The sequence goes on from NZ_JAJNMU010000035.1 coordinate 34,729, forward strand.
CTCGCGTAAACAAAGCAGCCGCAGTCTCAGCTTCTTGAAATGCTTTTGCACTTTTAGTCTTTCTTCTGTGACGTTTCCAGAGGTTTAGCCTAAACCAAAGTGAAACTAAAAGGCCGAAAGGCCATTCCTGTTTCAAGGAGACTTTGTAAATTGCTGAGAATGGCAGGCCAGATGACTTTACAAATGAGAGCCCCCACTGGCATCGATCAATTGCCCGGTTACCCATCGACTGTCGGGAGAAGCCAGAAAAGCAGCTATATCCGCGACATCTTCTGGTTGGCCCCATCTTCCAAAGATAGAAAAATCAGCACCAAATTGTTGTGAGGCAGGATCTTGCAGCATTGCAGCATTCATATCCGTGGCAACGAATCCAGGTTGGATGGCATTGATTGTAATTCCACGTGGGCCGAGTTGGTTGGATAACGCGAGCGTGAGTGTGTTGATTGCCCCCTTGGTCATACTGTATGCGGGAATGGCAGGCAGGGAAATCCTTGTAATAGAGGATGACAAGTTAATAATTCGACCTCCATCTCGTAAACGTGGCAAAGCTTGTTGAGTCAGGAAAAATGGCATCTTTACATTGATTTCCATGATTTTATCGAATGCGTCTTCCGTAGTATCCTCAATCGGGGCTACCAGGGCGATCCCTGCATTGTTCACTAGTATATCGAAGTGAATATCACCTGTACTTTCTTTCAATAATTCATCCAATGTCTTATAAAGTGTCTGTATGCTTTCTGAAGAACCAAGTTTCGTACCAATCGCGAATGCAGCCCCTCCATTCTGCTCGATATCATGTACTACTTCTTCTGCAGCTTCACGGTTCGTGCCATAATGGACAGCTACTAACGCACCTTCTTGCGCTAAACGTGTCGCAATGGCACGTCCAATCCCGCGGCTTGCACCCGTAACCAAAGCAACTTTACCCTTCAATCCAGTCATAATTTTAATCTCCTCTTGTGTCTAATACGTACACGATAGTTATAACACAAGGTAAATTTTGTAATGTTGCTTTCTTATTCGTAGAACCCAGATTTAATTTAGAGTCATTCACTTAAGCATCGTTATTGTTCGTCCGCGCTGGGGCCGTACATCCCTGGAACCGGTATTCCGAGCAGTCGGAGATAGACCGTCAACTGACCCCGATGATGATAAACGTGATTGAACATCAGCGTGCGCACCATGTCGATCCGGGGCGCTTCCAAGACGGTCTCCCCCCTGCTAACGAGCTTCCAGGTTTCCCTTAGCCCATCTTCTCCCCATTCCCGAAGCTTGCTCTCGGCGAGAGACACGCTCCATTCCAGCGCTTCGAGCAGTTCTTGCCGGGTGGTCGGCTCTGGCAGCGGAACGACCGGAACTTCGCTGACCGCCTCGTCCAGCAATAGAGCCAGCCCTCCGGGCACTCCCGCAGCGTGTAGGGCGAGCTGTCCTAAAGACATCGATCTCGGGTGCGGTCTCCAAGAGAATTTGTCTTCCGGGAGCCTTTCGAGAAGCGACCGTGTCGATTCGGCTTCCCTTTTCAATTCACCGCTCCAATCCTCAATAACGTTCATAATCATATCCTCCTCTGGCCAAGGCCGTTCATCACCTCAATCCTATCACGCCATGCGCGTGAACGTTTCTTACGGATTGCGGTAATCGAGAAAGTCGGTGTTCGAGGAGTAGAGACATTCCGTCAGCCTTGAGGGCTGACAAGTGGTCTTTTATATGGTTACACCCGATGGATAAGTTAAGAAGGTCCACAGTACCTTTAGCGGAGAAAAAGGACTACCACATGGCAGCCCTTGGATATTAACTATGAATTGAATAATTGCTTACTACGTGCCACATCTCAACTACCGTGAACCCTCTTCGTTACAGCAAGCGATCATGAAGGGTACACATTGGATTGAAGAGCTTCGTTTAATTGATTAGGAAAATTAACCGTCATGCCATCCACGCCACATTCGAGACAATGCTTCATTAGTGCATCATCGGCTACTTTCCAGGCCCGAACCTCAAAGCCGTGCTGCTTCAACAAGCTGACTCCTTCCAGAGTCACGGTATCTGCCTGGGGGCACAGCTGGATAACCCCATACTCCTTCAATAGTGCCAGATGATCCTCATCCCAATGACGAACCAAATGTCCTAACCGAATCGAACCATGCAATTGCCGAACGGCTTGCAAATTCTCAAAATCAAACGAGGTAATCGTTACCTTATCAATGAGATCGTGTCTTTTTAATCCATCGATGAGTTCTTCTTCAAGCCCGGATTCTTTCAGCTCCAACGCCAGGTGGATGGGCTTATTGCCAAAAGCATACAAAAATGTGTCCAAACTGATTAACCGTTCCCCAACATACTTATCTGAAAACCAGGAGCCTGCATCCAACTGCTGCAGCTGCTTCCACGTATAATCGGAAACACGTCCCGTCCCGTTGGTTGTACGATTCAGCAATTCATCGTGATGTAAAACAATAACACCGTCCTTGGACTTTCTAAGATCGGTTTCCAAGCCATTGGCTCCCATTTCCAATCCTTTGTAAAAGGCTGCCAATGTATTTTCCGGCGCGTTATGCGACGCTCCCCTGTGAGCAATATTCATAATCATGGATTCATTCACACCTTTGACTTTTATTTATATGATTTCATATAATTGATAACTTCAGCTTGCAAAGCGTCCATAACCTTTTGTGGATCAGCCTTGGCATCATTGTGCACTGTTTCAATCGCATTAACAATACCCGACCAAATGAGTGCGTCGGCTGGGTGGATACCTTCTGCGCGTAAAAATTGGGTTTGATCAATGGTCACTTTAAAGTTCGAATCCTTCGTCAAGTGCTGCTTGAAATCAGGCAATTCGTAGGCCGCTTTGTTGACAGGAATATATCCGGTGCTCATGGAGTTTTGAGCTGTGATCTCCGGACTTGTCAAAAAGGACACTAATTTCCATGACGCTTCCTCATGAGCCTTATCCGATTTGAAAATACCCAGACCGTTGCCTCCGATCGGTACCCAGCGTTGATTGACCTTTGGCAAATACGCGACTCCGATTTCAAACTTATTGCCAATCTGCTTTTTCAAAGCAGCAAGTGATGCGCCTGAGCGGAACAACATAGCCAGCTTGCCCGCTGCAAAATCCTCACCTGATGTTTTAATTTGATTTTGCGGCATGATCTTGGACGTATGTACAGCATCTTGAATCGATTTCAGCGTTTCTACAACCTCTTTGCTGTTCACATTAGGCGTACCGTCTGCCTTGATCAATTGCCCTCCACGATTCCATACCATGGGTTGGAAATACCACGGGCTGTCGCTATTTAAGTTCAGCCCCCATTCGCCATTGCCGCTCACCTTTTTCCCCGCTTCGATCAGTTCATCCCACGTATCAGGCACCTTTAAGCCCTGTTTATCCAACATTGTTTTGTTGTAATACATGACCGGAGTGCTGCTCTGGAACGGTATGACCCATTTCTTGTCCTTATACGTGTACCGCTGCCAAAATCCAGGCAAAATTTGTGCGACCTCTTCCTTGGACATAAAGCTTTCGATTGGCAATAACTTCCCGCTGTCCGCGATTTGCGGAATCGCATGTCTTTGACCCAGTTGAACGACATTAGGCAGACTGTTGGATACGATACCTGCCTGAACCTTTTTGGCCATTTCATCATAATCACCCATGAATTCAACTTCGATCTTAATATTGGGGTTAGCCGTTTGGAATGCATCCATGTAGCCTTTCAATAGATCCTTTTCCGTAGACCACAGCTTAAGCGTAATCGGTCCGCTTGCAACTGCCCCTTTTGCAGTCTCCTGAGTGCTGGTGCTCCCCTGCTGCTCTCCACAACCAGATAGAATAGCTAATAAAGCTGTCATCGTCACTAATACTTTCTTCTTCATCTTGTTCATCTCCTCATTTATTGTATGATTAAATTAGCTTCAATTAGGATTCAATAGAAACGACAAGCTACCTGATGGGTTACTTCAATCCGCTCGTGACGATACCACGAACAAAATATTTTTGCAGAAACAAGAACAACACCAGAATCGGCAGGATGACAAAAGTAGAGGCAGCGAGCAGCTGCGGCCATTGCGTTCCGAGCTCCTTATCGATCATATATCTAAGACCAATTTGCACCGTACGCATCTGCGTCGTATTCGTCACGAGCAGTGGCCACAAATAGCTGTTCCACGAATTAATAAAAGCAAACAGACTGACGGTAGCTAAAATGGTTTGCGATAAGGGCAGCACAATCCGGAATAAGGTTGTGAAATGGGAGCATCCATCGATTTTGGCCGCATCAAGCAAATCTCTAGGAATTGTAAGGAAAAATTGCCTTAGCAAAAAGATGCCAAACACACTCGTCAAGCTCGGTATAATAAGCGCCAGGTGCGTATTGATAAGCCCCAAAGACTTGACCACCAAATAGGATGGAATCATCGTCGATTCGAAGGGAATCATCGTTGTAGCAATGAATAGGAGAAACCAGCCTTGCTTGCCTTTGAAATCAACACATGCAAATGCATAGGCGGCCATGCTGCACGTAATTACCTGACCCGCAACCGTACAGACGGAAACCAACACGCTATTCATAAAAAAACGGTCGAAAGGCGCACTTTGCCAAGCTTGCAAATAATTGCTCCAGCGTAAGGAGCTCGGCATGCTTAACAGCCCTCCGCCAAATATTTCATCCGGCATCTTCAGCGAGCTGATCACCATCCAGATGAATGGAAATGCCATCACAAGTGACGCACTGATCAGCAATAGATGCTTCAGAATGGATGCGGCTTGTTTAATCATCGTTGATGAATTTTGCAAGCTTTTAATCTGATGACCTTGAGGAGAGACACGGCTTACTAGCTTGGTTGAATGATCCAATTGTTTACGCCTCCGTCATTTATTGATAATGCACTTTGCGGCCGACTAATCTCATTTGCACCCAAGTCAGCAAGAGAATGATGCCGAGTAATACCATGGCAATGGCTGAGGCATATCCCATCTGGAAGCGCTCAAACGCATAATTCCACAGGTGCATGACCACAAGCTCTGTGCTTCCGGCTGGACCTCCCTTGGTCATAACGTCGATTTGCGTGAAGGTCTGAAGCTGCTCAATCGTCAAATAAATAAGCAGAAAAAAGATTGTTGGCGTCAGTAATGGAAGCTTAATGCTTAGCATGATTCGCAGTGGACCTGCACCGTCCATTTTGGCCGCTTCCTCCACATCTGTTGGAATCCCTTGTAGTCCAGCCAAGTAAATAACGACACAAAACCCGATGTGCTTCCAGATTGCCATGATGGCCAAAGAAATTAACGCCGTCTTGGTATCGTTCAACCAGCGCAAGGGCTCCAGTCCCAGCCATTTCATAGCCGCATTGGCCATGCCGTAGTCAGGGTGATAAATAAACATCCATACAACAGAAATCGCTACAGTGGACGTGACAATAGGGGCAAAGAACAACGAACGGTATACCGATAGTGCCAGACGAAGTCCCTTGTCGAGCAATAATGCGAATCCAAGCGAAAGCAGCATGGAAATTGGGACTGTCATGATCGTGTAAAGCAGCGTTCGAAATAACGAGTTGTAGAAGCTTTTGTTTTGAAATAAGCTCACATAATTATCTAATCCTATAAACTCGGGCATCGGCCTCATCATGTCCCACGAGAGTAAGCTTAAGCCTGCACTATAAAAAATGGGAATGATTACAAACACTAACAAAATGAGCAGGGAAGGAAGTAACAGTACATATCCCGCCGTATTCTCGCTTCGCTTCCTGACTGTCATAGCATCACCTCACATCGTTTTAATGACTTTCCTTATATATTTTTATTATAAGTGATTATAGATACAGATCAAGTTAACGTTTTGTAAAACGGAAATTCAGTCTTTTTCGATCTATAATAATACTATATATGATATTTAAAGCAAATATTACCATATATTAACTTGAAAAATGATGTAAATATCGATTCTTGATCTCTATTAAATAATTTTATATAATAAACCTATAATTAAAAATTATAAGGATGGTGAACCTTTTTGCAATTACGTGACATTCAGTATGCACTCACTGTAGCCAAAGAGCTGAGCTTCTCCAAAGCTGCTCAACAGCTTTCGATCAGCCAACCAGCCTTGAGCCAATGCATCAAAAAACTGGAGCAGGAGCTGGGAACCCCTCTATTTTTTCGGGAAAACAATACGGTCAAGCTGACAAAAGCCGGAGAGGTGTTTATTAAAGAGGGAAGCGAAATTATGAACAAAAGCGAGCGATTAACCCAGGAAATATCAGCAATAGCCAACACGCGAGAGGAAAACCTGCGCATTGGCATTTCTCCATTTTATAGCTACCACTACCTACCGAGGATCATACCTGCCTTCAGCAGACAGTACCCTTCGGTCAAATTAGACATTATGGAGAAGCATTCCGCTACACTGGAGCAGCTGATCATTAACGATGAGGTCGATTTTTGCATGATTCCTCTTCCTTTTGCCTATAAGGAGATCGAGTATCAGCATATTTATCAGGAGCAAATTTTATTTGCCATTCCGAAAAACAATGAGCTTAACGCTTATTTGACGCCTGCCATGTCCGTTGGTTTGCCTTTTATTGATTTGCGGTTGGCCAAGCACCAGCCGTTTATTTTTCTTAAAACAGAGCAAAAGTTCACACCGATGGGACATCGCCTCTGTAATGAGGCTGGCTTCACGCCACATATCGTATTCGAAACGATGAACTGGGATACGATCAATTCCTTGGTGGCCACTGGAATGGGGGTAGGCTTCGTCCCTGAAATTTTGATTGGATCATCAACGGTTGATGAGCAGCCTACTTATTGCCGTATATTGGCTGAAAATACGACTCGCAGCTATGTGGTAGCACATAAAAAAGGACGGAGTCTCTCGACTACCGCCAACAATTTTATACGCGTCGCCAAAAATTCGTTCCTCAGAGACTAAACGCCCGGAATGAATCATGGAGAGCATCCTTATTTGGTTCGCTGTGGTTCAGTGCAGTTCAGGCTCCGAAAAAAATCGGAATCGGAGTAAACGATCGGCTGGCGTGACCCAGTTCATAGTCAAATTAAGTGCTTCCTTATTGATAACATCATTGCGCATGGAAACTTCGAAGTGCTCCAAAGCACCCTCTTCAATGCGAATGTGGTCTTCACCGCAGCTGTATACGGCAGCCCCCTCAGTCAAGCGCTGTATGGAAGGCGCCGTATGCTCAAGGCCTTCACCCTGCAGCTGTCCATGTGCATCAAACATGCAGATGGCCTGCAGGTAGATGCCGGCTCTCTCCTCCGAGATGATGCGCACATCAACACCATCGTCTAGCAGCTTAACCTCGATACCAATGCGGAGATGGAGAATATCGGTGCGCTCACGCAGATGATTCGGCAACTTCACATACATCCCTTTGGCATCTCTCGTATGCTCTTCAGCAAGCGGCTGGAAATAACAACCCTCCAGCTCAACTTCCATTCTGTACGTATCCTCCGCAAGCTTGCGGATACCCGGGAACGCAGCCGCTCCGATACCGAACCAGCCGACACCCAATTTCAATGCCGGCATTCTCGCTTGGCCGTACTGGATATACATCATTTCCGGCTGGCCTGCCATCACTGTCACGCTCAGCTTGCCCCTGCGATGGCGCAGTACGGATGCTCCATGTGGGTGCTTCACAACGGGACCAAGATAGGGCACACGGTCCGGTACCCGTACCACATTGTTTTCCCCGAACAATACCGTATAGCTGTCGGACAAAGGCGTATCGTCACCCGGCAGCTCCATCAGCTCCGGCTCCAGCATCCAGTGAATTAAACCCAGTGAACCCTTCGACGACGTCCGGTCGGCGGTGCGGGCCAACGCTGCCAGTATCGGGTCCTTGCTGCGTGCTGCCATCAAATGGCAGGCAACATAAAAACGGTCATCCAGCTTCGCCACCTGACCGAGATCCTGACGCCCCGAGTATTCGGTCGCAATGGTGTCGCCCGGATGAAGCAGATAGCTCATCATGACCAAGGTGCTTTGAGCGGCTTCAAAGGCAGGCTCGTAATCGAACGTCCGTCCGACTGTATGCAAATAATAAGCGCAGATAGCGTTGTATATCGCATTACTGCGTTCCGTCCATTCTCCATATTCGGTAATATCGAGACCTTCATTCAGAAACTGAAAAGCGCGGTCCCGGAATGCCGTCCCGCCGAACAGCTCATGCATTTTGGCAAGCGCAGAGGCATGCACCCAGCGATGGTTCGGTGTATGGATGCCTCCGTACAGCATGCTGCCCTGCGCCCTTTCCATAAACAACTCAAGAGTCTCCGTAATTGCCGCCGTCTCCGCACCGCCGAAACGCCTTCCCAGCTCTACCAGCAAAGCGACCAGATGAGAAGTAAACGCGGTATCCGGCGGTGAATCAATATTGCAGTTGTACAACGACACCGATCCGCTTGGCAGCTGGATCGCAAGAAATGCCGAAGCCAGCTCATGAAGTATCGCAAGCAGCTCGCTGTTGTGGTAATACCGCGAATCCGGCTGGCAGTATAATGGAAGCATCAGCGCCAATCTGCCCAGCTCAAGTCCCTGTGAGCTGAGCCTCCTCCCATGCACCTGCTCATCGCGAAATCTGGCCAATTCCTCATCCAATCTATGATCCTGCAGATCAATCAATTCTCTGATCTCGGCAGTACTGTTATAAGGGGTACCGTTCATTCCTATTCTCTCCTTCAGCTCGTTATCGCTCAACCTGTAGCTCCCATAAATATACAGAGGAGGAAAGGAGAACAAGCTCCTTCTTCCTCCTCCTCTGTATCATTTAGTAAATCTCCATTTTTTTGTATAGCTGCAGCCTGCTTGTTTTTTATTTATTGGTTGTTTTCCAGTTGATGTTCTTTAGGTTCTCGGTAACTTCCTTGTCATACTCACGACCGCCATTTTTCTCCCAACCGGCTACGAGAGCATCCCACTCCTGGTCAAAGTTCGGAACGATAATCACCTTGGACAATTTCTCGTACAAATATTTGGTGATGTTCACACCGTTTTTCTCGGCCACCTTACGCTGTGTATCGAAAACCGGATAACTTTTTCCATATTTTTCGAACATGCGATAGTAAGGGTCCATCAGCTTGGCGATCTCTTCCTTCTTCGGATCAGCCGCATTGATTTGCAAAATCTGCTCCTTCGTAGGAGGTCCCATATAACCTTGAGTCAGCAGATTCAGGTCATTGAAATACCAATCGATCTCCTTGACGTTTTTGGCCGGATCGATCACGGTACGCACGCCGTTATCGACTTTATAATGTGTGCCTTCCAGGCCGCTCTGCACGATCGCGACGTTTTTGGCGAGGAAGTTCAGGAACTTGACGGCCGCTTCCGGATTTTTCGTTGACTTTGGAATCAGATTAAGCAGCCCGAACTGCGACTCAAGCGAGGTTAGCTGGGTACCATTCGGTCTCTTGAACGGCTCCACCGTTACCCAGGTAGCAGTCGGTACCGTCTTTCTCGTCTCCACAGTCATTTCCCAAACCGGATTATTGGAATCAATAAAGCCCGCTGTTCCTGACGTATAATGCTGTTGATACTGCTGGGAGTTAACGTCGGTCACGAACTCCTTGGACAACAGGCCCTCCCGGTACAGCTTATTCATAAAGGCGAAGAACGCTTTGCCCTCGGGAAGATCAACCGCGGAATGGAACACACCATCGGTATAGTTGCCTGTCGGCATATACACCTCGGTTTTCGGACCGTCCATCGCAACGCCCGCGCCCCACATCGGACCGTAGAAGAAAGCTTTCATCCCTTGATTAATCGCCGGAATCGCCCAAGGCACCACGTTGTCTTTTCCTACGCCGCCGGGGTCCTTTTCCTTAAACGCTTTCAATACCGTATACAGCTCATCGAGCGTCGTAGGCGCTTTCATATTCAGCTTGTCAAGCCAGTCCTGACGGATTTTCATGGAGGGACCGACCGCCGTGCTCATCCGCATAGCCGGTATGGCGTAACGCTTGCCTTTGTACGTACCCGCGGAATCCAGTGCAGGCTTGATCAGCTTCTTGATGTCGGGTCCGTATTTATCGAGCAGGGTATCCAATTCCCACAAGCCACCCTGCTCGGCCCATTTGAACATTGCATTCAAATCGTACGTGATCAGGATATCCGGCGATTCACCGGAAGCCATCCAGGTGCTGTTCTTCTCACTTTCCTGAGACCTTGGCAGTGTGACATACTCCACGTCCAGACCTTCTTTTTTGGCATTCTCCTTGATCCATTTGACCAGCAATGAATCGGTCAGCTTTTCACCGCTTGGCGAGTTGGAACGATCCCAGAGCGATACCCGGACTTTCTCTAATTTAACCGGATCGGCCGCTTTTTTGGCATCGCCGGCAGCTGCCGTGGAGTCGCTTGGATTGGCACCTCCCGTACAGCCGATCAGCAGGCTTGGAATCAGCATAGCTGCCATAGAAAGCTTAAGTCCCCTGTTCAATGTTGCTTTCAAAGTCGTTTCCTCCTTGTTGTCTGTCACAGATTTATATGAAGTCAGGCGCTGCAGGCAGCCTCCCGCATCGTATACAACTTTAGCCTTTTACTGATCCTAATAATGAGCCTTTGACAAAATACTTTTGCAGGAACGGGTACACAATCAGAATCGGAACCGTAGCGAAAATAATGACCGATGCCTTCAGCGACTCCTGAATGATGCTCAACTTGCTCTGCTGCAGCTGCATCGTTTCCAGTGACGTGTCCATCTGCGATAACAGCAAAATATTGCGCAGCTTGACCTGAAGCGTATGAAGATCGGGATTATCGATGTACAGAACAGCGTTGAAGTATGCATTCCAGTTGCCTACCGCATAAAATAATCCGATGGTTGCAAGCGTTGCACCAGACAAGGGAAGCACAATCCGGATCAGGTAGCGGATATTGCCGCAGCCATCCATAATGGCAGCTTCTCTCAGCTCGTCGGGCAAGCTTTGAAAAAAACTCTTCATTATAATGACATTAAATGCACTGATCAATCCAGGTATCATCAACGCCCACAGCGAGTTGAGCATACCCATGTTTTTCACAAGCAGGAAGGTTGGAATCATTCCCCCGCTGAACAGCATCGTGATAATCATGAAATTCATGAACACCGCCCGCCCCTTTAAATCACGCCGGGACAGCGGGTAAGCAGTAACGACCGTAAACAATAAATTGAGCGCCGTTCCCAGTACGGTAATATAGATCGTAATGAACAGCGAGCGAATAATCGTAACGTCCGTTATAATCGATTTCATCGCATCCAGCTGCCAGCCTATCGGCCACAGTACGACCTGACCCGTCTGAATGGCCTGGTTGCTGCTGAAAGCGTTGGCCAGCGTGTTCAAAAACGGGAACAGGCACAGGAAGGTGAAAAAAGTCAATGTACTGTAAAGGATCGCGTTAAAGCAAATATCACCGATTGGATAAGGGCGCCGCCTGGACCTTTGTCCGGCCGTTGTGCTTTGAGTGTCAGCCATGCAGCTTTTTCCCTTCTTGTCTGCAGTTTACCACAGTCCTTCGCCTCCCGCTCTTCTCGCCCAGTAATTGGCTGTAAGAATCAGTGTCAGGTTGATGACCGACTGCACCAAACCGACAGCCGTCGTCAAACCGAACTCCCCCTGCTTGATCCCTACGGCAAACACATACGTACTGATCACCTCGGATATTTCATTGACTACCGGGTTGCCCAATGCAAGCGGCTGCTCAATCCCGATGCTTACCATATGCCCAATCGCCAGAATAAACAAAATAATAATCGTTGGCATAATACTTGGTATGGTGACGCTGACGATCTTGCGCAGACGTCCTGCCCCATCAATAGAAGCTGCTTCATATAGCGAAGGATCAATGGCCGTCATCGCCGCCAGGTAAATGATTGTGCCCCATCCGGCGCTCTGCCAGACCGCAGCCAGGGTGTATACAACGACCCACCAGCCTTTATCAGCCATAAAATAAATTTCCTCAAAACCAAGCCAGCGGATTATCGCATTGACGATTCCGTATTTCGGAGAAAGCACGGCATAGATGATCCCTCCCAGTACGATCCAGGACATAAAGTGCGGCAGATAGAGCAGTGCCTGCGAAATGTTTTTAAAATATTTGGAGCGGATTTCATTCAGCATCAGCGCGAGCAGGATAGGAGCCGGAAATCCGACCACCAGACCGAGCACATTAAGCAGCAGGGTGTTACGGATCATTTGCCAAAACTCGGGAATCGAGAACATTTCCCTGAAATTATCCAAACCGGCCCATTCACTGCCGAACACTCCTTGAAAAATATTGTAATCCTTAAAAGCAATGATCAGCCCCACCATCGGAATGTAGGAAAAAATGATAAAAAAGGCTACAGCCGGCAGGAGAAGCAAATACAAATCATAGTTTTTTTTCCACTCCCGAAAGGCAGGACTCGATTTTTTGCTGACCTCCCTTTCACGGATGGTCGCAGTGTGAACCTCCATATCGTCTCTCCTTTCTGCACAACCCCGCTTGGATGTCATACTCTTCTGGTATTGGTTATCACTTTCTGGCAACGCTTTCAGTGGGGGTTGATTCGCTTCGTTGTTAGTAATTGAAGTATAAAATAATTTGTAAGCGGTTTAAATGCGGGAATCTTTACTTTTTATTAGTTTTTTTAACTTCCTGTTATGAGTTTTTTAACTCCCTCGATTAGTAGCTGAAGCCCGTTTCATGCAAAAAGACGTCCCTGGGGACGTCTCTCTACCCGCTCATCATACGGATCGCAGCGCCTGATCGAGATCCTCCATCAGCGACTCGGCATTTTCCAGGCCAATCGAAATTCGCAGCAGCCCCCGGGGAATACCGTGGCGCACAGACGCTTCATCGTCCAGCCAAAGGCCGGGCGAATTGATCAGGCTCTCAAAGCCGCCCCAGCTCGGTCCTTCCTCAAACAGGCGCAGCCCTTTGATCAGCCCGAGCACCCGGTCGCTGCCGCACCTGGGCACAAAGCTCATCAGTCCCGAGTACCCGGACATTTGGGATTGACCGAGCTCGTACTGCGGATCACTGCGCAGGCCGGGATACAGCACGCGCTCGACGCACGGGTGCGCCTCCAGAAAGGTCGCAATCCGCAGCGCACTTTCCTCGTGCTGCCGCATGCGCACAGGCAGCGTTCGCAGCCCGCGAATCAGCAGCCATGCCTGGTGCGGGTCCATCACGGCTCCGAACAAGCCGCGCTCCTCACGGCTAATACGGGCAAGCCGCTCTCGGCCGCCGACAACCACACCGCCGAGGATGTCGCTGTGCCCGCCCAAATATTTGGAAGCAGAGTGAACCACAATATCCACACCCAGCAGCAGCGGATTCTGGAGCAGTGGAGTCGCCCACGTATTGTCGATAACGGTCGTGATGCCACGGGCCTGCGCCAGCTCCGCAACAGCGCGCAGGTCCTGCAGCTCGAACGTATTGGACAAGGGACTCTCCAAATAAATCACCCGCGTGTTCGGACGAATCGCCTGTTCAATTTCCTGCAGATCAGAGCCCTTCACAGCTGTCGACTCGATGCCGAAGCGGGACATATAACCCGCGATGAACGTACGCGTTGGCCCGTACACGTTTAGCGGATAAATCACATGGCTGCCCTGCTCGAGCAAGCTGATCAGCACAGCGCTGATCGCCCCCATGCCCGAAGAGAAGCACAGTCCCGCTTCGCCTGATTCCAATGCGGCGATCTTCTGCTCGGCGATTTCCGTGGTCGGATTCGCCACGCGCGTATATGTGTAGCCGTGATCCACGGTCTTGCGCGTGAACAGTGTATTCTGAAATATCGGGGGTACGATGGCGCCGAGATAACGATCGTAATCGTCACCCAAATGTGTACAAATTTCCTCTTGATCCGATCTCCTGCTCATATCCTGTTTCACTCCTTGCCGTTTATAATTGGGGGAAAGTGATGCAGACTCTCGGCCAGCATCAGCAGCGTCATTGACTGCCCGTAAGGCATCGGGCACACCGGAATTTCCTTATAAAAATCGAGCGTACGGCCCATGCGGGTTCCATAGGAGACACCCTGTACCCGCCCCTGCTCATCGATTTTTTGGATGACAGCGTACATCGCCCTTAAACCGGTTTCCCGGTAGCATTCACTTAAATAGCCTTTGCGTACCGCTTTCAAAATTCCATAGGCGAAGCCTGCGGTTGCCGACGTTTCCTCGTAGGAGGTCGGATCATTGTACACAACGGAAACAGCTTCAGCCTGTATGGATTACCGTTGTTTGCGCTGTGCAAGGGGCTCTGTGCTTTACAGCTGATAATACGGCTTTGAGACTTGAGTGCGCTTCCATGAATCAAGCGTGCCCGGTAACGCCTATCTCTTGTTCCTACTGTAAATCGCGATGCAGGTCTTTACCATATCAATATTTAAAGGTTTTATTAGTTTTCTTTACTTTTTATTTTTGAATTCCTTGGGCGAGCTACCCTCGATCCGCTTGAATACCTGATAAAAATACGCATACTCCTTGTAGCCGACCATTTCCCCAACCTCATTAACTTTATATTTCGGGTCCTTAAGCAGCCGCTTGGCCGCTTTAATTCTCACCTTGGATAAAATATCGACGAAATTTTCGCCGGTTTCCGTTCTCAGCAAGCGGCTGAGGTAACCCGAGCTGATGCCAAAATGTGTGCTGACTGTAGTCAGTGTAACAGCCTCGGCAAAATGCTCATGGATATGCTCCAAAATGCTTTTGACAATCAGGCTGTACTCCTTTTCCCCACCTTCAAGCTTGACCCGGATCCGGGATATCAGCTCCGCCATATAATCCGACGCCTCCTTCAAGCTGTCCAGTCGGTACACCTCCTCCAGCAGCTGGTCGATGCTTTTGCCGAGACCAAGCTCATCACCTGTCGCATGGAAATAATACCGGGCAGCGGATAAACAAATCTCCGCCAGCAAACCTCTGGCTACCGTAATATTGCCCTCGGCATAGATGCCGATTTGCCCAACGATCCGCTTCGTTTCCTCGACCAGCTGTTCCATCGGGATTTGCTCGATCGACTTCTCGAAGCGTTCAATATCCTGCATCACGGAAAATTTGACCTGGGTTCTGGCAGCCTGCTCGCTCTCTGCAGACAAAATCATCTCGTCGCTGCGAAAGAAACCCGAATCAAGCAACGCGCTGACCTCTCTGTATGCCTGCTGCAGCTCCTGAGGCAGCCGGTACACAGAGCCGAAGGATGCACGAAATTCAACTGCTGCCTTTTTCTTCACCATGGACAACCATTCGCCGGCGGCCGCATTCAATTTCCGTCTAACCTCTCGATCAATGGGAACACGATCAAACTGGCACATGACAATCAGATCACCACCCTGATACAACGTGATCGTATTCATGCCCTCTTTGCGGCAGCATTCGACGGCAAGCTCGGCCAACGCCTCCCGATTGGCAGGCTTATCAAAGCGTGGTCCGTTACCAGCCAGAGGCCTGAATGCCAGCATTACAAAACGGCTGTAATCAATACCCAGCTCATTCATCGCCTGCTGCCCATTCTGAGCCTCCTTTATCCCCATAATCCGACTCTCCAGCCATTGCCCCCGCAGGGCCGGGAGTGAATGTGAATGCCGCTGCACCAATCTGGAGACTTCGTCGTTCAGCAGCGCCGATTGTCGGAGAACCGAATGCTCCTCTTCGATTTTATCCGCTGCTGCTCTTACAATTCTGGACAGCTCCTGATTGTGAATTGGCTTGACGATGAAATCGAACGCACCCAGCTTAATCGCCTGCTTGGCATATTCAAACTCCTGATAGCCTGTGATCAGGATAGTCTTGGCATGCGGTATATGCCCGCGCATCCATTCGGCCAGCTCCAATCCTGTATGACCCGGCATCTTGATGTCCGTGATAACGATATCAGGCCGTTTCTCTTCCAGCAGTGCCAGGCCCTCAATACCGTCCTCAGCCTGACCAACAACCTCACAGTCGAGCTCCTCCCATTTGATCGTCTGTACAATAGCTCTGCGAATAATCGGTTTATCGTCAATGACCACGACTGTTTTCTTCAATGGTGTCTACCTCCTTTTCCTCCAGAACTGGCAAACGAATCCGTACCTTGGTTCCCTCACCAGGCTCGCTGCTGATGGCAAGCCCGAACTCCTCTCCATAGAGCATCCGAATCCGCTTATGCACACTGAGCAATCCGACCCGCGTATGGTTAGGCTTAGCAGCCGCTCGGCCCGTATCCTCTTCCAGCAGCGCCTGGACAGCAGCCGCATCCATCCCCATACCGTTGTCCACCACCTCCAGAAGCAGCGAATCTTTATTCCTGTTGGCCTTAATGCCGACAAACCCCTGCCCCGGCTTCATTTCAATGCCATGTACAATCGAATTCTCCACAAGCGGCTGCAAAATAAATTTCGGTACCCAGCAGTCCATTACATCCGGAGCCATTTCGTAGCCAACCTCGATTTTATCTTCATACATAATCCGGTGTATCTCTAAATACTTTGCGACAAAGGCCACCTCATCCTTGAGCTCAATCACATCGCCCTTCCGACTGATGCTCTCGCGCAGCAGAGAACCGAGCAGGTACACCATTTCCCCGATCTGCTCGTCGCCCTTCAGCTTGGCAAGACCGTGAATCGTTTCCAATGTATTGTACAAAAAATGCGGGTTAAACTGTGCCTGAAGTGTTCTGTATTCAGATTGCAGGGTGCGGTACTCAGCCTGCTGCTTCATCATCTGCTCCTTATATACCGTATTAATCAGTTCATTGATGCGGGTCGTCATCAAGTTGAACCTGTCCGCCAGCAGACCGAATTCATCCCGGCTTTTGGGTACGATCCATCTGGGTGTGAAATCGACGGACAGCTGGCTCATGCTCTGCAGCAGCAAGCCTACATTTTCGGTAATGCGCCTGGATAAAAAAGCCGCCATCACAAAGGCTAGCAGCAGCGCCACAATCAGAACGGTAATCGTCCAAAAACGAATCACTACCGTACCTCGGGTCAGCTCATCCACCGAAATAATCTGGATAATTTTCCACTTCTCGTAGGGCATCTCCATAATCGTGTATATATAATCCCGTCCGTCCAATTCAAAGGTAGTCTGTATATCGGCAGTCTGCTCGAACAACCGCTGCTCGATAAAATAACGAATCGTGGATTCCATCGGCTCATCCTGTACCAATCGTTCATTGTCCTCATTAAGGACGAGCACTTTTCCCTGTGTGAGCTCATCCACCGTCGTATAAATACTGCGGATCTGCTCACTGTCGATGCCGATCACAACCGTTCCAGCATAAGCACTGCTTTCCCCGCTATACAGCGATTTGGCCATAAATACAAGATTCGATCCACCGGGAAGCCACGAGGCTCGTCCCCTCTTCTCCTTGATGGCGTTTACATTGAAATCCTTAGGCAGCTTGCTGAGCGTGTTCAGCCCTGCGGAGCGTTCTGCAACATACAGCCGATCCTGCTCATCATAGAACAGAACGGATTGATAATAATTTTGCGACAGCATCAAGCCTGCTATGAAATCGTTCGTATAACGACCGCGGAACAACGCTTCCACCTCGTATTCCTGGCTGCCCACCTCACCAGGGAGATTTAAGCGGGACATTTTGAACTGCTGAAACACAACTGTCTCTAGATCACGTGTTCGCTTATCCAAATTAATGCCCATTTGCTGGCTTAGAAAATGCGAGTACACAGAGGTATTGCTTGTGATCGTCTTAATCGAGACCTGGTAAATGACCGCTACGACGAGCAGCACCGTGACCAGTATAACAGCAATAAAAGAAAGCAGAAATTTCGTGCGCAGCTTGAAATCGTGAAATCGGGAAATCCATCCTATCAACGTGATCACCTGTGGATTCAGTATGTGTTCTTCCCCGAGCATAACACAATCCATCCCGGCATACGACAGATGTATGCGTTTTATTCCGAATCCTCACGGACTGCTGCATTTGATTAAACAACAAAAAACCGTCCTTTATTGACCATAGGACGATTCTTTTATGTGCGTTCTTCACTGTTTTATGATGTACAACGGATTCGCGTGATGATTACTTTTTATCCACTTGAAGCAGTGAAATATTTTTGACCGAAAATGTGTCCTTGATTTTTTCTTCCGAAATGACGTTCAGTTTGAGCAGACTGGCAATCTTTGAGGAATCAGCTTTGGAGAGCAATCGCCATACTTCGGGGTCAGGCAGCGCTTCATACAGCTTGTTATCATCGTATTCCTTACGCTCCTGAAGAACAATCTTCACCAGGTAGCTTCCAGATTCCAGCTTGGAAACGCCGAGCTCCGTACAATGATTCAAAATATCGTTGCGCAGCTCTGTCAGCTCTTGCTCTATCTCTTTGTGCTTTTGCTTCAGCTGATAATATTGCTTTATTTTCCTGTCCATCGTATTCACGCTCCTTTTACTACATATTTATGCGAAGGAAGCTGATTTAGGACAAGATCATCCGAATGAACTTATATTGTTTCGTCTCTTGCTTCATTTCTTGCCTTTCGTTTCCTTGATTTTTTTGGCACGCTTTTTTATTATGTCTACTTCTTTGTTCAATTTTTCCATATCCTTGAACATTTTTTGTATACCTTTATTCTCCTGCAGAAATTTGTAACCATACTCCAACAGTCTTAAATTCATGCAACCTTCCATCCTCTCATTGATCCTTTTAATCAATATACGCGAGGACAACTCAACGTGCTTCCGCATATGCAGGGAAACCCTGTGATAACACAAAAAAGCCAAGCACAGCTTCAGCTTGACTTTTCAACGTAACCTACAGATAGAAGATGACTGCTTACTCTCTATCTGATCTTCATATCACTACTCAGGATTCATTCGAATATTCCACATTCGCTGTGTCCAGCATCGATTTCCAACTGGCAAAATCCGTTTCCCTTACAACATGCCGATCAAAAAGCTCGTCATGAATGTTATTAATATCCTCGTGTGTTTTCACTTGAAAGTTGCCCTTCTCTAAAAACTCGTCAAAGCTCTTGAAGCTGGAATGCTTGCTCATGAACGATTCATTAAACAGTTTGTCTAACGAAACATAGTTCGGGTCTTCCTGAATTGTTTTTTGGCCTTGTAAATCCTTCAGCAGATCGTCAAATGACATTGGTTTTTGCTTTCTCAGAGTACCACCCCTAATTCAGTTTTATCGATCCCAGCTACCTTATTGATAAAAGAATTGTTATTTTACATCGCAGTACATAAGGATAACACAAATTCATGCAAAAAACGAAATTGGCTTTTAAAAAATATGGATTGCGTTCGCCGCAAATCTGCCGTACCCAATCAGGATTAGTATTGCCGGGTCCATTTCACATGAAAATAATTCAAATTACAAATAATACTTGCACCTGACGTTACGTAATGTTTTATAGTAAAGATACCGGTAAATGATCAGCGCAAACAAAGGAGAGGGTAATGCCAAAAACTTGGAAGGTTGGAGAGCTTGCGAAATTAACGGGGTTAACGATTCGAACCTTACGTTATTACGATCAAATAGGTTTGTTTTCCCCATCGGGATTTTCCGATTCTGGACATAGGCTTTATAACGAAACGGATATTTCCCGATTACACCAAATCCTGGCTCTAAAAGAATTGAACTTATCATTGGAAGAAATAAAGTCCGTGCTGCTCGAACAAAGCTATAACCCAATCGAGGTTGTATCCCAACAGATCAGACGTATTCAAGATAATATCCTCATTCAACAAAAGCTTATGGGAGAGTTAGAGTACGTGCGCAGCCTGATGCAGTCCCAAGAAGAGGTGTCCATTGAAGAATTTACAAGGCTGCTGCAGCTCATGAAAAAGAAGCATGAAAAGTTTTTTGCGGAACGGAAAATGAACTGGGAGCGTAGCTTTGATCGGCTTGGCGATTTTCTGTCTGAGCCTGCGAATACCCAACCAACAAAGGAGGACTAACTGATGAAAGAACGAAATGCCAATCACGCAACCTTTGTTATTGAACGTGTGTACGCCACTTCACCTGAACGGGTATTTGCCGCTTGGGCTGATGCCTCAAAGAAAGCGTTATGGTTTCAACAATCTGTTGAGTTTGATTTTCGGGTCGGAGGACGGGAACTTAATCAGGGCGGGCCTCCCGGTGGACCCATCTATACCTTTGAAGCTTATTATCAGGAAATCGTAACCGGACAGCGCATCGTTTATTCCTACATCATGGATCTTGGAAATACCCGAATATCGGTATCTGTGGTTACTGTTGAGATCGAACCTACTGAAGTCGGCACACGAATGGTATTCACCGAGCAAGGCGTCTTCCTGGATGGTCATGATACACCGGCACAGCGAGAGCATGGCACGAACGCTATGCTGGACAAGCTTGGTGAAGTGCTTGGAAATGAGTAGGTAATTCACAAGACTACTATTGAAACGGAGGAATTCCCATTGTTAGAGAATAATGAGAACATCAGCACAACGAATGACGAAGGCAGCAATGAAACGGTACACACCCGCCTCATAGATGCACCTCGCGAAACTGTTTTTAATGCCTGGACGACTCCAGAGCTGCTTGCCAAGTGGTGGGGGCCCAAAGGCTTCACGAATACGTTTCAACAATTTGATGCCAGGCCAGGCGGGCTTTGGACTTTCATCATGCATGGTCCAAACGGTGTGGATTATCCGAATCAATGTATGTTTGATGAAATCAGCAGCCCTGAACGAATCGTTATACATCATCTTTCCCCTGTACATGATTTTCTGGTAATTGCTGATTTTGAGGAGATGCAGGGCAAAACCAAAGTAACGTTTTGTCAACGGTTCGAGACGGCGGCGGAACTGAACAAGCTAAAAAAACTTGTTGTTCCTGCAAATGAAGAAAATCTAGATCGTCTGGCAGAGGTCGTAAGGACGTTAACCCATCAGGAGTAGATAGTTCAACCTGCCGCACTGGCGGTCCATTCTGGGTGGTGGCAACGGTATGACACCACTAAGGAGTCCGGTGAATAAGTCTCGCTGCGCGGCCAAATATCCTTCCGATCGCTATTGAAATCGTGAAATGGGATGAGATTAAGCGGTTTATTCACGATTTCAAAGGCGAACGCTTACGCTTCTCCAGGATCATTTGGCCGCTGCGCTCGTTCTTCACCGGACCTCTTAGATAACAATGGGTAACGGCGTGTTTGTATATACAAATTCGATTAAGTTGACTTCACATTGCCAACATCATCAGATACGATATAATGTAAAGTAAAGTAAAGATGCCCAACAACAGTAATGTTATCAGGCGCATCATCATTTTGTTAATCGTACCAAGCCATTAGCTATATACATCTTGTATCTACGTTGCAAGCACTTGAAGCTAGGATGCTTTTTTCTAATCTTAAATGCAACAGCTCTGTCTGAAAATCATTGCCCATATTGTGTATCACAGTGAGGATTTCTTCGGTTGTAATAGCATGAAAACTATTGCCATTCTGAACAACAGCATCAAGAACTGCAAAAACACATGCTTCACAAGTTTTAATTTTTTCAATTAACGTTTGTTCTTCAGTTATTAATAGTTCATATGGGGCTGTTAAATCACTATCCATATTTCCCCTCCCAGCCATTAGTCCATTATATAAAGCATAAATTATACGTTTGTGCGTAATTTAATAATATACGCTTGGGCGTAATGTGTCAATACATTTCAGTAAAATAGCAAAACTGCTTGGAGGATCTTCTTGATGATGAAATTAACGGTAAAATTAAAGGACGTTTTGAAACAACGGAATATGACACAGCTAGAGCTATCCAAAAAAGCTAATGTTAGACAAGCGGCTATATCCGAGCTCTGTAGAAATGAAAGACAAGAAATCAATCTTGAACAGATGGAACGTATTGCCGAAGCATTGGGAATTTCTGATATAGGTGAATTATTGCAATTTGAGGAATTATAGTCGCTCCACCCCCATCACATAACCTCATTCCTCGTCGCCCTCAATCCTTTCCCCACTCTCAGCTCTACATACATAGTCAGCACAATCAAACAAATAATCCCTGCAACAACAAAGCTCGTCATCCATCCCCCTGTAAATCGACCGACTTCCATAAAAAGGCCCATAAACAGGCTCGGAATCAAAGGCTCCCCGTAAGCCTTCCACCAATTGAGCGTGAAATTTTCCAAATAAAAGAACCAGATCATACAGATGGCAGAGATCGCCCAGCCGCCCGTATAGATCCATACCGACAGGACAGGATGATTCGCGGCAATAGTGGGAACCAGCGTGATCACAAAAATACCGGCCACGATCATCACCCAGAAATTCGCTTTGGTTTTGCCAATCCCCGCTAAGATATTGCCGCCTAATCGGCCAACAGACGAGAAGAACACCCCGAGCGCCAGCAGCCGGATATATATGGCCGAGTCCTCGCTCGTGTAGCCCTCACCAAATAAATATCCATTAATCTGATCTGGATACAAACAAATCACAACCGTTAGAGGGTACAGGATCAGGTTGTTATATCGGATACACAAGATACCCCGCCTTTTGCTTTCCAGAGGGTCCTGATAGCTCGCCGCGACAAATGGAAAGGTCACAATCATGAATGCCCACGTCACAATCCCGATAAATCCCGTTATGCGAAAAGCGTTGCTGATATGTCCAACGGCAATGACCGAGCTGGAGCCAATAATCATCGTCACAAAAGGCTGTTGAAACGCCTTCGCAATATTGCCAGCCCACAGCGGAACACCATACTGCATCATCTTCCAGATTTCAGGAATAGACACACGGCCCAGCCATTTCGGATGATGTACTTTTTGTACCTTCCAACAAATGAATAGCGCAGCCAGTACCGATCCGACACTCATCCCAATGGATACTCCCCACAGGAAGCCATCCTCACCTACAGGCCATAATACACCTAATACCGTACCTGCTGTGGAAAGCGTCGTTGTGATCACCATAAATAACGCCTGCGTGCCGAAATTCCGATTACCGGAGAAGGAGGATACCCCCATATTAATGATCGAATTGAACACTAGCATGATTGAGCTTAGGAGGAGAGCACCTTGTAAAGAGGGCAGTGCATACGTCTGAGCGAGTAGCGGCGACAAGGCTGTAAGCAGGATACAGACGACCACTCCAAAAAATATGCTACCCAGCATGGCCAACCGAAACTTATTTTCGATCGCGTCCTTCGGGTTTGTTGAAAACGTATACACCAATGAAGAATTAAATCCCACATTGAGAAAAAGGTTCACCATCCCGAAAACCTGCAGCAATAAATTCACTTCTCCGAATTTGCCAGGATCATTCAGCACACGCGCCACAACGATACTCCCCACCGTCTGTAGCAATTGATTGATAAAAAGACCCAGCACGATAATGGAGACACTTCGTATAAGAAACCGCTGATTGTCATTTAAATGCATTTTAATATTAAGCATGTGACATCACCTTAGGCAAGCTGAATTATTTGAAAAAACACGTCAGTACAACAATTATTGTGATTATATGCGATATCGCCATGAACAACAAATACTATCTTGTTACACAACAAGTACTATCTTGTTACACAACAAGTACTATCTTGCGAATCAATAAAAAATACCCCCTGCATCGCTGTACATCACGATTTGCTGGAGGTATGGGTTGTTTATCTATTCGGTTTGTTACCTTTTTGGAACCACTCGGACCTGGGCTTGAGCTTCGGATTGGCCTTAGGGTTAGTCTTGGGCTTGGCCGGTTTGGACACTGCCGGTTTCGATGGTTGTGCCGCCTTGGAAGGAGGGGCTGTATTCAGCATCGGATACGGATGGTCCTTCACTTCGGGAATGGTCTTGCCGATTAATTTCTCGATATCCTTGAGATATGGAATTTCTTCATGCTCGCAAAAAGAAATAGCGATCCCGCTCAGTCCCGCTCTACCAGTACGGCCAATTCGATGAACGTAGGTTTCCGGAATATTAGGCAGGTTGAAATTGATTACATGCGAAAGCTCGTCGATATCTATGCCTCTTGCTGCAATATCTGTCGCTACCAACACTCGTGTGACGCCACTTTTGAAATTGCTGAGTGCATTTTGACGAGCATTTTGAGACTTGTCCCCGTGAATGGCCTGAGCGGTAATATGCACCTTGGCCAGTGCTTTCACAACCCGATCCGCACCATGCTTGGTCCGGGTAAATACGAGCGCTGAAGCAAT
Source organism: Paenibacillus periandrae (assembly GCF_022458865.1). Classification (GTDB taxonomy): domain Bacteria; phylum Bacillota; class Bacilli; order Paenibacillales; family NBRC-103111; genus Paenibacillus_S; species Paenibacillus_S periandrae. Next base: position 58,851 of record NZ_JAJNMU010000035.1, read on the forward strand.
CGATTTATCCTGCAAAAGGTAGCTCAACAATGACTGTTTGTTTTCCTTATCTACCCCATATACAGATTGCTGGATGCGGTCTGCCGTAGAAGAGACCGGCGTGATTTCGACTTTCACTGGATCCTTCAGCAGGTCTTTGACCATTTTGGATATTTCTGGAGGCATCGTTGCCGAGAAGAAAAGCGTTTGTCTTTTGGCTGGCATTTTGGAGATGATTTTCTTCACATCATGAATAAAACCCATATCCAGCATGCGGTCGGCTTCATCCAGTACTAAGATTTGGACATGCTGCAAATCGATATGCTTTTGATTGATGAGATCGAGGAGTCTGCCCGGAGTGGCGATCACGATATCCGCACCCAAATGCAGCGCCCGCTCCTGCGCTGTTTGCGAAACACCACCTACGATAGCCGTGCAGCGCAGCTGGGTGTATTGGCTGTAGGCAACAATGTTATCTGAAATTTGTAAAGCGAGCTCTCTGGTCGGTGTTAAAATCAGGGAGCGCACTCGGCGCTGCGTATGAGGTCTGCCCTGCTGTTCACTTAACAGCTGGATAATCGGCACCGCAAACGCGGCCGTCTTCCCGGTTCCGGTCTGGGCACAGCCCAGCAAATCTCTGCCAGCCAATACAGCTGGAATCGCCTGCTCCTGTATAGGTGTAGGCTTCGTATAGTTCTCCTTGGCTAAAGCTTTTAAAATCGTGGGTGTAATATTCAATTCATTAAATGTCATGTTGTCTCCTTAATTGTATACCATGTCTATTTGTATTCACGTCACTTTTAACATATCTAGTACTGTCTCCACAAACCGTCCCTTTATGTCATAACACGTAAGGATAACACAAATATACGCACAAAAGAAGCAAGATTTCTAAACAAAATAACCCGAAGCTGCCAACTATCGGCAGAATCGGGTGGTTTTCCTCGTATTTCTTTTAGCCTAACCAATGGAATACCTTGTTTTGTGCAGATTCATTCGGAAGCCTCGTGCCTAAGGGAACGAGAGCTTGCGGATTCCACGCAGCGGAGGCGGCTGTCAGTCCTGTGGAATTGTTATCACGGATGAATATAACAGTACCCTTGGGAATAAACGGATATAGCTCTTCGATATCGGCATTCGTCATACGGATGCAGCCCAATGACAGATTGCCTCCGATGGAAGCAGGATCGTTCGTTCCATGCAAGGCGATCGCGCCCAGTCCGAGGGCAGAGCTGCCGTACACGTTGGGATGCTTGCCTTGTGGCTCCTTCACCCTGTCCAATACGGAAAAACTGCCTACCGGTGTCGCATCATCTGCCCCCAGCCCTACCCTCTTCTCCATCAGCAGTGTTGAGCCAGCTAACAATTGCAGAGAATGGTCGCTTTTACCTACCACCACCTGGAAACGCTCAAAATTTGCCTGATGCGAATTCGGGTTCTCCACCGTATTAGGATAAAACATATCGCTATATTGCTTAGCCAACGGATCAAACACCCATCCGCCATCACCATCGTACTTCCCCACAATTTGGTTGGAGCCTGACTGTATTTCCTGGGGGATGAAGCTTAAATAGTTTTGCGGGTAATCGGCTACCAGCTTGTCCAGCTTGTCGGGTGGAGTGCCGTTATCGGAAATATATGCCTCCAGTGCAGTACGCACGAGATTCGCCCCCGCTTCCGTCAAACTCATCAGCTTCCCATATTCTGCATTTAGAAAACGAATTTTCACGGTTGGATCCTCAGATGAATTGTACTGCGCCACGACAAAAGCCCTCACCTTTTGGGCCTCATCCGTTAAAGGAACTACTTTCTTATCAGGATTTTGACCATTGCTCGCGATTCCGTACAGCCAAATATTTTGTCCAGGATTGGTTTTAGCCAATTCCAGAGCTTTGCTGTACAAATCATTTTCGATTTCTTTGCGAGGCTTGCTCTTTGTCAAATACATCATATACGGCATGTCCACGACTTCATAAGTAATCTCTTTACCTACTCCCCACAGCTGTAAAGCAGATACCGTTCTGGTTATCGAGTCTTTTCCCCAGAGGAGTCCCCAAAGAAACATGCTCAGCAGCAAAGTCATGAATAGTATGATTTTCCACAAACGTGGAAACGCAGAGCTGCTCTTGTAGGGGATAGGAAAATCAGAAACCGGAAGCGATTCAACTCCTTTTCCGTTACCTTCCAAACCACGTATGGCGCTGGCCGAAGCAAAATAAAAGGGTGACGGATAAGTCTTCCTGCATTCCTTGTAATGAAAAATCGCCTTATCCACGATGCCCTTTGCTTCAAATTTTTGACCTAGCTTATAATGCGCTTCAGGTGAACGGGGGTCCAAATAACGAATAACCTTTTCATAGTACATCGGGTCACTGCGGTTGATATACAAATTTTTATGAAGATGCACCATCTCCTCATCCAAGTGATTTTTAAAACGACCCTTGATGGGATTCAAATAAAAGCCTCCTTTCTTCAAAGCGGAATTTTGACAAAACGCTAGAAAAGAAGAAATGAGTAAGCAGGCAGATCACATTTATGATACATTTCGTATCGTTAAATACATGATTTTCTCTCTATCTACATCCCCTCCGTACGATTTTACCTGGAAATGGCTATCAATCTCACATGTAACACATAAATATCAGGTATATAAAAATATTACGATACATTTTGTAACGAGTCAACTTTTCTTATTTAACGTATCTGACATTACTGCGTAAACCCACAGATCACTTTCATGTAACTTACTGAATATGAGGATAGCTCTTAAATATGAAGTCAATCTTCGATATACTAAGAATAGAAATGACAACATAATCATAACGAGAAGGTGATAGTTTTGAACGTTCTACTATTAGGTGGAACCGGTGTGATTAGCAGACAAATTGTATCGCAGCTGCTGCTCGCTGGTCATGAAGTCGTTATATTTAATCGGGGCTCCCGAACGCTGCCATTTGCCGGTGACGTCGAATGGATAACCGGTGATAAATCAGATGCCCAACGCTTTGAGGCATCCATGAGCAAGCGTACGTTCGATGTCGTGATCGATATGATCAGCTTTAATGAAGCTGACGCCCGTTCAACGGTTAACACCTTTAACCATCGTGCCGGACAGCTTATCATGTGTTCCAGCATAGCTGCGTACAAACGGCCCTACAAGACCAATCCGATTAAAGAGGAGGCCGAGGAGCTTTTCGATAACCCGGAGTTTTCCTATGCATACGAAAAGGCAGAAATGGAGCGGTATTTGCAGCGTATCGCCGGAGAGACTCAGCTTCCGATCACAATTATCCGGCCATCATTGACTTACGGAATCGGGGGCAGTAATCTGGGTGTGCTGAGACAAAATTACAACATTGTTCAGCGAATTCGCGCTGGCAAACCGCTTGTGATGTTCGGAGATGGAACAACGCCGTGGGCTTTTACCTTTGCCCCAGATTTGGCCAAAGCCTTTGTTGGCGCTGTTGGAAATACACGGACCTACAACAAGGCTTATCATGCCACTCATGAGGATGTACACATCTGGAACGATTTGTATGTGGAATTCGGCAGCATTATCGGGATCGAGCCGCAAATCGTCCATATCCCCTCAGAGCTTTTGGCAAAAGCGAACCCTGGTTTGTTTGCCCATCTAGTCTTCGAGAAAAGCTATTCCGGGCTATTCGACAATTCTCTTATTAAATCAGATATTCCCGGCTTCGAAGCTACCATATCGTTAAACGAAGGTCTTTGCATGATGCTCGACTGGTATGAGAGCGAAGCCAGCACCGTAGATGCGGATAAGGACCTGCTGGAGGATCGATTGACGGATATCTATTTCGAGTGGAGCAGACAGATGGAGGCTTTTCAGGTTTAGTACAATAGCTTCCTGACTTGCCAAGATAACTAAAAATGACCATCGCATAGGATGGTCATTTTTCATGGGAGCATAGACAGTGGGACGCAAGTCGCTGCTTCACTTACGATTCGGACGATACCACTTCATAATGGCAGAACACTTCGATACGGGTAAACCATACAGTTCAAACTGAGCGCCTGCCAGTCGGGAAGCAACGGAGATGCCGATTGTCGCCAGCCCCCAACGCCGTTCCAAAGGTCCCCGTTCCATCCGGCATGATTGAATTCGGTTACGCGGTACCCTGACAGTGGTTAACGCAAGCCGACGCATGCGAAGCACAAGCATGTCGTTGGTCAGCATACTTCCTGCATCCTTAAAGCTCCTATAACCAATAAGAGCTGACCCCAAGCCAAGTACTAACCCAAGCCATCCCCAATTTGTAAACCATACCGTCACCCCAGTCACTATAGCAAAAATAACCGTCCACGGCAGGACATAACTTCTCCATGCCTTGTTGGGAAGCGCTTCGAAGGCTTGTGACGACTGCATAGTGAAGCTTGGTGCCATTTGCTGCAAAAACCTTTCAATTTCAGTGCGCCGCAGCAGCGGGAACAGCAAGGTCGTCTCCCCTTTATCATTACCGTTTCCAACGCTTTCTACATGAATAGCTGCAAACCCGAACGGCTGCCACAGAAGATCCTCCACGATACGAATCGCCTGAATTCGGGCAAGGGGCAGCGTGACCTGCCTTCGCTCCAAAAGTCCCCGCGAGATAACCAGTTCATCTCCCGAACGAATAATCGTAAAATTAGCAAACTTAATAATTGACAAACATACTCCCAATATCCAGGCAATCAACAAACCAGCCGCGACGATCAACGGGATAGCCGCAAATTCAAACAGATCAACAACCATTTGAAACACCTTCAAGTGAGGAAAAATCTCGTCCACTTTGGACATCAGGGCAAGAACTAACGCAATCGCGAGTCCCATACTGCCTGAGCTCATCCCGGCAATAAACAAGCTGCCCAGAGAGCTCTTGTACATAGGCTTCTGCGCATCCACTACTGGCTTCGTCGGCTCTAGATTCCCACCCTGGCCTGCCTCTGGACTGTTGGACTCAGCAATGCCTGCATCCTGAGCATCAGTCTTGTGTGCACGCAGCTGCTCCCTCAGATGATGAGCCTCCTTGCGCGTTACCGCGGAGAATACGACTTCAGGTTTATTGCCTCCAGCAGTCTGCACCTGAACCCGGGTAACCCGGAATATGCGATGCAGCAGCCCTTCCGTCAAATCAATCGTCTGAATACGTTCAATCGGAATGAACTGTCGCTTGGTCACCCAAATACCCTGTTCCACTTTGAGCTGCCCGTCGGATACCTCATAGCGGTAACGAAGCCAGGACAAGATGCCGAAACCGAGCATGCAGACTATTATCGCTGCGATCACGATGATTCTCCAGTACCCTGCTCCGCTAGTCCCTTCCCCACGAAAAAACCACGTCGTTAACAGGACGACCACTGGAATCAACGCTTCTTTTATAAGCCCCATCGAAGAGAGAAGTGCTGTTAGCGGGTGGAGCCTTTTACCGTTGTGAATAGACTCAGATGTCTTCATTGTTCACCCTCGCGAGTTCAGCAATTCGGTTACGTACAAGCGCAGCCGTATCGTCAGCAAGAGCAGGAATATGATGCTTGCCCGCAGCTGTGGAGAAGGTTACGCTTGTCAAACCGTATTTGCGTAGAATCGGCCCCTGATGTGTATCGACATGCTGGATTCGAATCATCGGAATCATCGTTCTTTTAACAAAAACAACGCCATGCAGCAGATCGATCTCCTCTTCCCTGATTTCATAACGCCACCGTTTCCATCTGAGCGGCGGGATGACGATAATATCCAGGTACATTTCCAGTATTATGGCAGCCCCTATGAGCACCGTAATCCAGCCGGGCCAATTATATTTAATGGCAATAATGATAATAACGGCTCCCACCGCCGCGATGCATAAGCTGGTAATAGCTGCACTCCACTGCCACGCTGTGACCGCGCGCCGGTCTATCGTTTCACCAGGTTGTATATCCATCGTAAACAGACCTCCTTCCTATTAACAACGGCTAACCAAGCTAGCCTATTCGGGTTACATGGAGCTTAACTCCATCCTATTTGCGCGCTCCACAACCTCTTCCAGAGGGATGTCGGGATTTTGAGCGATCAAGGAATATCTTAAACCCTCCTCATCCCATACGAGCGCATGGATTTCGGCAAGATACTTTCCTTTCGATTCACGAATGCTGATGCTGAGGGTTCCGGTATCGCCTTCCAAACTTGTATCTTTTGGCGTTTTGAACACACTTAACAGAAAAGAGGGCTCGTTATTTCGCGCATAGTAAGTGGTAATTTCCGTACGCTTCATCTCCCCCTGCAGCTCGTGCATTTCTACTTTTGTCAGGGTCACATTCTTGTCATGCAACACTCGAAACGGTTGACCAAGAGCACGCTCTCCCTCTTCAAGCGTTACTTCCCGGATCGGATTGATATCCTGAAGCGATTGTATAATGATATGCTTAGGAATTTCTACTCTAAAGGTTGCATCTGTATATTTCGGAGAAAAATCCACTTTCGTATACGTAGATTCTATAGTAAAATCACCACTGGACGCGATTGATTTCAAGATAAACCATGTTTTCTGGTCGACCCAAAATTCCATGTCGCCTAGCATCGTATTAGCTGAATCGGCAGACACCTTCATATGATATGTGTTCATGCCGAGTATGCTCTCTTCCCCGACAACCTCAGATTTATGCGTCGATTGCATGGCTCTCAACATATTCATCAATTGCTCCCGCTGCGTCATCGAAGTGATTCCCATATCATTGGTAATATTCATCGAAAATGCGCTATCTTTCGTCCGATCGTAGACAATGACTTGCTTGCCATCATTAACAGACGTGACAGTCTCTTGTCCGCTGCTTCTGATGTCCACCCGTTTCTTTTTGCTGTCTGCATCATACCACTCCTTATACACAGACGCCTCGGTATCCATACCTTTCTGCTTCACCAGCATCGTGCCTTCAGCGTAGTAGGAGTCGATTTTTTTCTGCGATTCCAAAACTTTGGAAACGATGTCTGCAGGCGTAGCTTCTGTAGGGTCCATACAACCCGATACGACAAAAAGCGACGCTATCCCGATTCCCAAACTGAGATATTTCCACTTCAAGCTTGATCCTCCCTCTTTCTCTGCAACCAACATACCACGAGGGTACCATACCCCGGCGCTGACCATAACTGAATCTTTCCATTGTGCTTATCCATGATGATTTTTGCGATACTGAGTCCCAATCCCGATTGACCTGTTTTCGTTTTCGTACGGGATGCATCCACCTGATAAAACGGCTCAAACACTTTTTCCTGACTAGCGATCGGAATCGCCTCGCCTTCATTCTGAACCAGCAGGATAACACCATCCGAACGCCACTCCGCTAACGCCTGTTGAAAAACAGGGAATACCCAATCCGGCAGCTTGAATGGTTCAGATACAGCTCCAAGCCAAATCGTATCGTTCGGCAGCGTATGGCGAATTGCATTGTTCATTAAATTATCGATGATTCTGACCATTTGCGAAACATTAACAGCATACATCCCTTGAACGAAGCTTTCCTTATGTAGATCAATACTGTTTTGTGTACACAACTCATCGTAGCCGGAGAGCAGCATATCAAATAATTCGTCTCCATCCACATCTACCCGCTCCATCTCATGATAAGACGATCGCAGCACGGTATACATCGTTAAATCGTCCAGCAGTTGTTTCATATAATCCATTTTTTCGAACAGCATGGAGAAGTATTCGATCCGTTCCTGCTCATGAAGCAGCTGCTTTCCTTGCATTAATTCGGTATAGGCACGGATCAAGGTCAAGGGAGTTTTCAGATCGTGTGATAACGAGGCGACGATGTATTCTTTTTCCTGCTGCTCCTTCTTAATCGCTTCCTGTGATTGCATGATTTGTGATCGCATATGCATAAAATGGGAGATCAATTCGCCAATCTCGTCATGAGTCTTGTGGATAATGGGCTGAAAGGGTCGATCATAGGCAAACGAAGTCATCTGTTCCATTAATAAACGGATCGGCCTCGCGAATTTCCGATGGATAAAATAAATAACCGACGCATACAGCACGATAAAAAAGAAAACAAAACATAACCCAATCCATAACGTCCTGTGCTGTACCCCTTGAAGCCACTGCTGCCGGGCCAGCTTGATTTCGTAAAAACCGAGCAGTTTCGATCCGTTAAAAACTGGTTTTTTGATTGAATATGTATAATAGCTTTTTTGCAACTCATACAAATGCGCATACAGGTTGTCTCTATTGACGCGAGGCAGGGAGGCAGCTAAGGAATCCGTTCCGGAAGTGAACAAGGTTACACCATCATACCGGTATAAACTAATTTTGACCGTATCACTCGCCAGCCCTTCTACGGCAACATACGACTCCTTCGACTGAATTTCGTAATATGAAGGGCTCTGCAGCCTGGATTCAATCCCGCTGATTGTATTGGAAAACTCGATATACTCCAGAATATCCTGTCTTTGGTCATACTGACTTAACCATACATAGAAGGCGTACACGGCTGCAACAGGCAGCAGCATGACAATCAAGAACACAAGCATTAACCAATATTTAAGCTTCATCGCAGCGCTGCTCCCCTATAAACCGATAGCCGCTTCCCCACATGGTTTGAATAAACACAGACTCCCTCGTTGTATCCTTCAGCTTGGTCCGCAAGCTTTTGATATGAACTGTTACAGTATTGTTGCCATCCACATCCGTCTGCTGCCAGATTTGCTCGTAAAGCTCCTTTTTTGAAAACGTCCGATGCGGATGCCTCGCTAATAGCAGGATGAGCGCCAGTTCCTTGGCCGTCAGCAGAACCTCTTCCCCACTCAGAAATATCCTTTGCGTCATCAAATCGATTGTCAAGCCGTACTGATAATCGATCCGAGTACCACTATCTGCCAGCTCATTGCGAAATCGGCGATAGCGGCGCAGATGGGAGTGAATTCGAGCCGAAACCTCTACGAGACTGAACGGCTTGGTAATATAATCGTCCGCACCCAGCTGCAGGCCGCTAACTTTATGATGATCTTCTTGATGGGCACTTACGATGATCATAGGAACATCACTGGCTAAACGAATGTTGCGGCATAAGGTGAACCCATCCATCTCGGGCAGCATCAGATCGACGAGCACAAGATGATACGTATCCCGGTTGAAATCCTCCCAACCCTCGAGTCCCGTAGAAGACCAGGTGACCCTGCACCCTTCTGTTGTCAAGTAATCACGGATTACGCGGGCAATTTCCGGCTCATCCTCTACGAGTAAAATATTGATTGTTTCCTTCAACAGCCCTCTCTCCGTTCTCCTTCGCTATCCTATCCTGTCCGCCGCTAGGTATCCTGGAACACGCTTATTGCTTACTGTCCTTGCCGCTTTCCTGCTCGAGCTTCGCCTTCGTCATCTCCTGCTGTCCTTTGTCTTCGATTTCTTTTAAAGCATCCTCTATCGTTTTTTTCTGATCCAGCACCGATTTAAACTCTTGATTAACGATAGTATCAAAGGCTGTATAAAAGCTAAAAGGAATTACTGTCAAAGTATTAAAATCGTTATAGCTTTTGTCACCGGGCCGCAGCTTATAGAAGGCCTCCAGGCTGCGGCCGTCCTTATCCTTCACGTAAGCAGTCCGGGTCAAAAGTTCAAACGTCGATTTCGATATAATTTTGGCGTATTCGTCACCGTTGAGATATTTGACCAGTTCCCACGCGGCAGCAGGGTCCGTGGTTTTGGAATTAATCGCCATAATCTGACTCAAAGCAAAGCTTGTGGCCGTGTCCGGGTTGCTTCGGTCTATAGGCTCCGTGACCAATGCCCAATTAACGGGCTTCAGATCCTTGACAGTTTTTTGTGCCTCGGACATCATAGCAATCATGTTGAAGTTATCTACGGTCATAGCAGCCTTACCGGTTATAAAATGATTTTGGGTGAAGATGGAGTCCACTGCATTCATATTAGCTGCCGGATTGGAGGGCTCGGCGATAGCGCCGGCTCTATACGCATCCACAGCTAATTGAACAATTTTTTTCCAGGGCTCACTGTTGATCTTGACCGTCATAGATTCCGAATCAACCATGCTCAGGCCTTGCGTGTGACCCATATTATTCAACAGCTCATAGTACCCGCTTTGAAAGCTGCCCTGATGAAATCCATATATGCGATTGGGCCCCTCCCCATTCGTCGGGAATCGCTTGGCCAGTTGAAGCACCTCATCCCAACTCATCCTGTCTGTAGGATAGGGCACACCATTTTGATCAAAAATATCTTTGTTATAATAAAGCGCCTTGGCGCTAAAACCCGATGCCAAACCGTACAGCATGCCATTTCCTTTTGTCTTCAACAATTGTGTGCTGGCTGGAAGCATGCTATCCAAATCGAATTTATCTTTTTTAATAATCGTTTCCAATTCAAGTAGCTTCCCATCTCCCGAAAGCTTTTCATACTGCTCCTGACTCAAGAACATGACATCCGGTGAGGTTTCCTCCAGCAGCTTGACTAACTCTTTATTCTTATCCTTGCCTGGCAGCATCAATGAGGTCATAGGTATAACCTCTACCTCGATATTGGGGTATTTGGCGTTAAAGGTATTGCGATACAGCATGGCAAAGGCCTGCTCATTATAAAACAATACTTTGATTTTTGCCTTCGCATCCTTGCCCAGCGCTTTGAATCTGGTTGTATTTCCCTTATCTTTGCTGCTAACGGATAATTCGCACCCTACTGTACCCACAAGCATAACCGCAATCAGCAACAAGCCAACTAACCATCTTTTCACATTTGTTACTCCTCACTATCTGATCTGGTGGAGTTTGCACCACTGTATGAAAAGTATAGCTTTGCTTATTTGGCTTTTTTCAGATTTAAGAAATACTTTATACTTGTGCGTTGGCGGAGGACAGGGGGATAGGGCTCAAGCCGTTATTAAAATCGTGTTCCATGGATGAGACAGGTTATTCAGCATGATCCCCTTTATTTACTATTTCATCTATGACTTCGTTACTCTCATTCACCACAGACCTGGACTTCATTCTTCTTTTCACAATTCTGTACACTCCGTAGCCCAATAGAAGAGTTATTATAATCGGTGCAAATTCAGGCATTGCCAGTGTCACATATATAATTTCTGAGTAAGATAGAAACTCCACAATTCCAAAAACAAATATGCCCAATATGATCGTCTGAAATTTCTCATATAACAAATAGGCTTTAACCCCTAATTTTTTTAGGTGATTCATCCCCAAGTTTCCTTTAATATTTTATAATTTTTTAATATCTTTTGCTGAAGCTTGAGCAGGATAGGATTGATCAATACCGCCATCAATAGAAATACTTACTTTGTCACCAATATGGATGGAATCATTATCCGTATGTACCGTAATCCAAATCGCATCCGGCTGAGCTTCCTTTAATAGCTGCGATACGGTTTTATTTTTGATTTCAGCGCTATTTGTATTTCGCACTACTAAATATTTATGATATTCTTTGGCAATTACGTAGCCTCCCCTATAGTCCCAAACCTTAGGATCCCTGTCATTTGGACTATTCGTTGAGCAGCCTGTGATACAAAGGAATATAGTCGCTACAAGCATCACATATTTCATCGGTACACCTCTATCTTGTTTGCTAATGGTCTCATCTACTTAACGACAACAAGCACAATATGGTTGCAAAATAGTAAAATTATACCACGTTCATCTTAACATAGCTTGATTCCAAATTCTTATCATAAAAAAGGGTCACCCCACAAAGCCGCTTCTTCAACGGCATGCAGGATCACCATAATGAATAACCTATGTTGAATCCCATAGCTCTGTTTCAGTCGGCTGTCAGCGCACTCAGCACCTTGGCAATGCTCTCCGAGATGATATAGTTGGCTAGTCCATCCATGGGCGTGGCACTCTTATTAATTAATAGGAAGTGGTTTCCTTCATATAACCGAATTAATCCCGCTGCTGGCTGAACCGTGAGAGAAGTACCTGAGACGATCAATACATCTGCTTGTTGTATATAATTTGCCGCGCGTTCCAGCAGTTCCATGTCCAAGCTCTCTTGATATAAAACGACATCCGGCTTAACCAGTTCACCACACCGCTCACATAAAGGCACAGGTCCACGTGATTCAATGATCGACGCCAATGGATATAACGCACCGCAACCCATGCAGCGATTCCTGTGAACAGATCCATGCAGCTCAAGCACATTCGTACTTCCGGCAAGCTGATGAAGACCATCGATATTCTGTGTAATGATAGCCTTAAGCTGCCCTCTCTGCTCAAGCTTCACCAATGCTGCGTGAGCCGGGTTAGGCCTTGCATCTGGATAAAGCATTTTGGATTTATAAAAATGATAAAACATCTCCGTCCGCTCCAAGAAAAAATCACGGCTTAACATTTCTTCCGGCGTATACCTCTCGTCTGTTCCTTCATTATATAATCCATCAGCAGAACGGAAATCGGGAATTCCACTCTCGGTTGAGGTACCAGCACCTCCGAAAAAAACGATGTTGCTGCTCTCACCCACGATTTTCTTGATTTCATTAAAGTTCATGCCTAAGACCTCTTTCCTCTGCTACGGGTACTGGTGTTTTTTGCTTCTTTCATATTTTCGTCAGCTCTGAATTTAACTATCCGACTTACTAATTCGTAAGGCATGGGCTTGTCTAAAGGAAATTGTATCGACCCTTTTGCCCATTTGTATGGTGATAATTCATGCTTGAACGCAGCAACCCCACTTGGAGCTGGATAAAATCCTATATGATTTTTGTAAGCAGCAAAATGCACCAAATTTCCATGCAGATCAAATGTAGGCATTTGATAACTTATCTTTTCCGTAGCTTCTGGCGCCGACTCTTGTATAACCTTTCTTAGCGTATTAAGAATTTCCTGAACCTCAGGAGGAAATTGTGATATGTATGCATCAATTGAATCTGAAGTATTATGGGTTCCTTCCATAATTTCTCCTTTCATAAGCCCTTATAGGTAGTCGTCTTCATATCTCATTATTTACTTTCGACCATCCGAGATATCCTCCTGCTTCTGGATCAATATTTAAGCTCTCCATAAAAGTAAAAGCATCCCTCGCGCCTTTACTCAGGCACAATCTGGTGCTGTCTCAATAGTAATAGGAGCCGGCATATTTCGGCACGGCATTCTCAAGCTCGTCCGACACAGCAGACAGTTTGCCTACTTGTGCTGGATAGTATCGATCGAAAAAGGCTTTTGCCAAACCTGCCGCTGCTGTTCCATCTTCGCCCCGCTATAGGAAACAAAAATACCGATTTGTTTATCAGGTACATTATGAACGGAGAGTGAACCGCGCTGGTATTCACAAAATACCCTATTCAAAATAAAAAAAGACGGTGATGTAAAAATGTTTTTACAACTTCACCATCTAATAGTCATTTATTTGAAGGTATGATCGCGGCATAATTCAATATGAAACGTCCAAGGGATAACATCTCTCTGCGGTGCTTCATGCTAAACCTCAAACCCTTGCTGTTGTAGTATACTGAGAAATTGAATACTTATATCAGCACCATATGCAGTATTTTTATGTATTTATTTTTCCAATCAATATGGTTTTACTTATAAAATCTTATCACTTTCTAGATCGCCAAGGAATTATCGTTAACATCTATTTTCTATTAAGAGTTTAATTACCCACTCCAATGCCGTCTTACAAATTCCTCTGCTTTGGGTTCCTGCCACTCAGCAATAGCTTGGCTCAGTTCCGTCCAAGAAGCCTTTACATATCGTGTAAGCAAAGTTTTATTGGAATGATCTAAAGAAGTATCTAATGTTATCCCAAACACTGATTTAACAATATCTATTAAACCAATAGGCATCTGATCAATTGATTTGGGATTTATGTATTCATAAGCCGAAAATGATTTCGAAGAACCTTTTTCATAATCGTGCGGCATTTCCGCTTCAAAAGTATGTTGGAACACAAACCGTTTGTTATTTCTGATATTTGCCAAATATTCTAGTTTGTAATTGATGGTTAAAACAGATTTCAAAGCAGCAGGGGTTCTCCTGTCCCCTTTCGCATTGATTTCAGTAATATCAAGGTCATGTATAACTGTATATTTAACACCAAAATTATTAAGCACATTCATTACAACATACATTGTAGGTTTTCCAGAGCAGTTCACAACTGTCGTTCTATTAAACGTGTCTAAATCTAAATTCCCCTCTTGAACCAGCTTTTCGCCAATCAGTCGTAAGGCTACTACTTCCGTATCTCCCTCAACTAAAATAACTTGATCTGCAAAAAACGCTTCATTTACATGTGGGTTAAATTTCAAAAGTGCTTGAAATCTCGATTTTTCATCATCCGGCAAACCATAAATGTCGGAATCGACTTGATGTATACAAACTTTCTTTTCTTCATTTAGAGATGCTTTAGCTAAGGTTCTATTCGGTTTAGATAGATCAATAAAATTTGGAGAATGTGATGTAGCAATAACTTGGAAATAATTATCGTCTGCCAATGAATAGAGAGTGTCTTTAAAAATCCTTGCAATCTGAGGGTGCAAATATAATTCAGGTTCTTCAATTGCAATAATCAACTGTCTTCTTGACAATGCCTGTTCTTTAGCTTCAATCGAATATTTGCTTTTGTATTTACGATACCCTTTTAGAATTGATACTATAAATGTTCGCTGTACTCCATTCCCCTGAAAGTCTAGCTCAGTTTCAATTCCGTTATAATTAAACAAAGGGTTAACCGAAGTGCTGACAAACTCAGCTAGTGGTTGAACATTTACTTTGAAATTTATCTTAGTTGATGTAATATCTGTTAAAAAGCTTTGAATCTCTGATTCAAAATACTTTATTTTTTCATCATCATGTTGGTTAATTTTATCCTGTAATACCCTTGTTTTTGTTTCTGCTTCGGTATATTCATCTAATGAATGAATAACTTCTCTGTAGAGTGCAGTTAAAGTTTTAATATTATCGGAGGTATTTTTAATTTCATCACTAGCGTTTTTTACAGCTGGAATATAAATTACTTCAGGAAAAATATTAACAAAATGTGATGCATTGTTCCCACCGCCCATCTTCCCTTCCCATCCCTCTTCCTCTAGATCATGGGTAGGCTCTCCTGATGTTTTTGATATTCTTTTAACATCCTCTCCATAGTTATATACCGCTCTAACAATAAAACATTTTGTTTCTTCATGCATGGAAGCTCTTAATCCATGTAGCGTAGCTTCTTCATCCGAAACATCAATAAATGTTGCATGAAAAGATATGGGCTTGCTAGCATCATGATTATTGTAATATTTAAGATCAAGCTTTTTATCTGCTGAACCAAATTGCTTTAATGCTTGCAATACAGTGCTTTTACAACAATTGTTAGGACCTATAATTATGGAAATATTTTCAATATTCAGCGTTAACTCCTTGATTCCTTTGTAATTTCTTATTGTGAACTTAGATAATTTCATTTACTCACTCCTCCTATATCTTGTTATAGAATTATTATTCGACATAAATTACTAAATACCTCCATATTATACTTATATAAACAATTGTATCATAAGATTAATTAACTAAATTATTCTGAAAGGTAACACTTTGAAAGAAAACTATCATTTTTTATTGCTGTATGGTAAGGAATAAGCTTTCAACAAATTCATTGGATAGCATCTCACGTAAGCTTAGTAAACGAAAAAACTTGCAAGTGTATCCAATTTATCAACTTTGTCTAATCTATTAATTCTTCATTAAAAATAAACTCTTAAAATATAGAAACAAACAGTTACAACAGAAATCGTATGTGGGAACATAGGTTACTTCGTTTCTATCAGTCACGGCGGGATAGGATCTTTTCTCTCTTATTACCGGTAGCAATCAAACTAAGAAAAACGAGTGCTGATGGGACCAATATCCATATTCAAATGGTTATCGACCTCTTCCACACCTGCTATCAGACATTGCTCGAAACCATTTAAAAACGAGACTATGTTGATTATGACATACAAGCGCAGGCCGATCCCCTTAAGCGAGCAACTAAAGCAAACAAAACGAAAGCCCATGAGCGCCTTATAGGCATCATGGGCTTTAACGTTTTAACGCTTCTATTGCTTATTAATGGTTCGGTGCTACATACACACTACCATCAGACAACAGCTTCACCGTGCCGGAAGCCGACTCAATTTCCTGTATTGCCCAATGGTCCTGTGGTACGTCTGGCCAACTTGAAGATTTCACGTTCGCCAACGGCCGTTCAAACAATCTGTTCAATACCTTGACCGCTTCTGCGCGATTCAGCTTATTATCTGGTTGGAAGGTGCCATCCTCATAACCCTGCAAAATACCTGCCTGTGATGCCTGCTTGATCACTTCGGAAGCCCAGTGATTGCGAGTATCGCTGTAGTCGGCAGTCGGTGTATTGCTATTCGCAGTTGCCGGAAGCAATCTGGCAGCGATGCTGGCCACCTCTGCGCGGGTAATGGCGTCTTCAGGGCGGAACAGTCCGTTGTTATCGCCAAGCATCAGTCCCGAGCGCTGCATATCAGCAATTGCTTTGGCAGCCCAATGTCCTTCAGCTACGTCAGGAAAGCCCGCCGCTGGTGTTGATGCCGTTGTGCTTGTCGTGCTGCGTGCCCCGATGCGCTGCAAAATCGTTGCCAATTCTGCACGGGTGATCGCTTGCGATGGACGGAAGGTGCCGTCCGGATAGCCAGACAAATAAGGTTGCAACACCTTCAGCGCATCTGTTCCATTCTTTTGAATGGTTGTGAATGTGCTGAATTTATTGATTTCAATTGCAATACCAGCCAGTTTGCCTTCGGCATCATAACGGATTTCTCCTTGCGAAAGCGCCTTGTCGCCATCGCTGTGCTCAATATAAACAGCCAGCTCCGATAAAATTTGCTTGGCAGCAGCCTCATTTTCAGGCAGTGTCAAGTTATTGAGTGGGAACAAGAGCTCTGTCTTGTATCCAGAGAAATTAGTTTCAATTTTGATCGGTTGGCCGATCACGATGACCGGTTGACCTCCTGCCGCTTTTTGTACCAGCTCTGCTGCCTGAACGCGTGATGTAACCTCGCTGCGTTCGGCATCAGCACGAATTGGAACAACTCTGAAGTAAGCATCCTTACCATCTTTACCCATCTGCTGCAGTGAAGCTTCCGCTATAGTAAACTGCACATCTGGAAGTACGATTTGCAACGATATGCCCCCATCTGCAAGTACGGTCAAGAAATCAGTGCTCAAGCTTACAAACCGCTCATCTGCAGGTGCATCAGGCACGTCAGTCACATAAATACGAGCGATGTTATCCTTGTTCTGAACCGCCCTTTCCAATATGGCGCGCGCTGCTTGCGCGTCCAGCTTCACCGAATCGACCGTTTTTCCGCCTTCTGCGGTTCGAACGATTGAGGTTTGATACGTCCATCCTCCGGAGCTTCCAGAAATCGTCGTTTGTCGCTCGTTCTGGTCCGGCTTACTAGAAGAATTGCGTACACGCTTCATATCAATGGAGTAAGTCTGCGACACGGTACGATCAGCCGACTCGACACTTACAATGATGGTATTATCTCCAATACTGAGATCAGGAGTGAAGATCCCCCCACCTTTCAGTGATACGCCTTTTATCGTCACTGCTGCCTGCGGATCATTGGCCATTGCCGTTATGTTGGCTTTACCACTAGTGGTCGTAAAACTGCTACCGTAGTTAAGCTTATAAGGATTGAAGGCACTATCCAAGGTTGTATTCACCTGCAAGCTCGACAGCAAAGGTGGCTGTACAGGCAGTGTCTTCTGACGCAGAATGGAAACATTATACGTGAGCTTGGTTCCGTCCTGTGCGCTTACCTCGATCGCTAATGGTTGTGCATCCTTGGTAATCGGAATCGATAGGGCTGTTCCGTTCGTTACGGCTTGACCCTCGATGCGAATTGTTGCATCAGACTGTTCTACAGCAGGCTGAAGTGTAATCGTCCCTGTCGTATTAGGTACAAGCACCTGATAATTCAAGGTAGCCGGATGGAAATCAGACACCAGCTTGGCGCCTTCCGTAGCCAGTCCCAGCTGCTTCAGCTGTGCGTTACTGCTCGGTTCCCGCCAAACGGCAACCTTATAGCTGCGCGATTCCGACTTATCCGGTGAAGTAACAGCCACAGGAATTTGATTCTCTCCTACTTGCAGCTGAATCGTTTGGGAAGCTTGCCCGCTTGGAACCGCTTGTCCCTTAACTTTAATGTCTGATCCCGCCTTCAGAGCGCCAGGTGTCAAGGTAACTTGATCCACCATATTATTCACATAAACGGCATAGCTTTCTTCCGCTCCTGTGAAAGCCTGCGCAGCGAGCTCATCACCCGTTTGCGAAGCAGTGGCGTTATTCAGCTTCAACGTACGTAGTACCGCTACGCTGGAGCCTGTTCCGTTAATTTGCAGCGTATATTGCTTATCTGCTGCATTGTCAGGATGTACCAGTATTTGCACGGTACGTCCAGCAGCAGGCACATCTACATCCACATAGCCGTTTTCCGAAAGCGTCTGCCCGTCTACTTTCACCACGGAGGATGCAGTCATTGGAACTGCATAGACACGAACCTTATCCGCGTTAGCTAACGCTTGATACGAATTTGTACCAAATTTATAAGGTGTGCTCATCTTAGCACTTCCAGTCGTTAGAGCAGCAAGATCACCAGGGTAAGTTGGTATCGTTCCTACCAAATCACGCAGTACCTCAAAGCCATATTCCGTCTTATTACCGATCTCATCGGATTCCGTAATCTTGATCTGGTTCCGATCTGCCTGCGTCACCCAATCGAGCGGCGCATAATATACGAAACGTCCTTCGTCATTAAGAGGAACACTTATTCCATTAATGACAAGCTTAGCTCCGGCATCCGTCTGACCGGTAATATAAATCTTTGCTGTCATTATGGAGAGAGTATATGGAGTTGTTAGCATGTGGACATTTATTAGTATCATGTGGTTTCTGGGATCACTTGTTTGTTTACTCGGGGAGATAATAGCATTTTTTCAAAAGAAAGGGTTACACACTAAATACTTTATAATATCAGGAGCTTTATTTGTATTTTTTATAGTGGCTCACTAGCGTTGCATTAATTTTCTCTGAATGTTCATAATCTTCTGTCTATAGAAAGTTCAGACACAAAAAAATCCTTTACAATGAAATGGCAGGTAGTACCTGTCCATAATCCATTGAAAGGATTAG
>NZ_JAJNMU010000036.1 GCF_022458865.1 Paenibacillus periandrae
CTTGTGGCACGATACGATTCTTCGGCAGCGGCATAAGCAAAGAAACCTCCATCAAAGTGGTTGCTTAATACTTCGACAGAAGTACATGGAAATCCTTGTTAGTTAATTGGTCAATCGTAGAAAAAAATATATTCAACTGTTGCATATAGCAGAATTAGTGTGTTGTTATAACAATCAGTTGGCATTAACATAAATGTAAGTGTTTGTAATAAATAATCAGATGTACGAAGGAGGAAGTCTATGTCGCTGGAAATGGTTTTGCTGGCTGCGCATGTTCCGAGTATTTGCCATGAAGCTAAGGTGCCTGATTTTCAAACTGAATTGGTCAAGGGATTACGTTTGATGAAGGACACGATCAGGGAGAAGCAGACGGACGTCATTGTGCTGATGTCATGTCACTTTCCCGGTACTTTTGTTCATTATGTCGATGCAACACCACGGCATACCGGTGTATTGACCGCTGTGGAGTGTCCCGACTTGATATCCGACGTACCTTATGACTATCCGGGAGATGAGGCTTTGGCTCTTGAGCTGGTTAAAGCTGGAAAGCAAGCGGGTATCCCCGCTGTGGAGGTTAATGAACCGACCCACATGTGGGATTATGGCACTGTGGTTCCGCTTCGCTACTTAGTACCTAACCAAGATATTCCCATTATCAGCTTATCGGTTTGCTGGGCATCCAGCCTTGAAGAGTCGTATCAATGGGGGATTCAAATCGGGAACGTTCTTAGACAAAGCGGTAAACGCGCTGTTTTTATAAGCAGCGGAGCTTTATCCCATAACCTTGTTCGAGGACGCCATAACAAACCGTCCCTATCCGAGCAAGCTATGGATAACCAGTTCATTGAATACTTGATGAAGGGGCAGTATGGAGTCGCACGCGAAATGCTGAACCAGTATGCAAAGATTGCAGGAGTGGAGTCAGGTGGACGGCATTTAGCCGCATTGTTTGGTGTGCTGACACCGGAGCAGCGGGCCGAATTTTGGGGCTATGGACAATCGTCAGGCAGTGCGAATGCCATCATTTCTTTCGTTTCTTAAATAAAAAACAACCGATATTAAGGAGAACATACGCTATGCAAAAGCAGGCATATCAACCGATTGATTGTTTACATTTTATAGATGGTAAATTTGTACCTTCTCTGGATGAGAAGACGTTCGACAACATTAACCCTGCGACGGAGGAGAAGCTAGGGATAGTAGCGGAAGGCGGAGCGCCAGAAATTGACCTCGCAGTGAAGGCGGCGAAACGCGCACTGAACGGTCCATGGAAAAAGATGACGGCAAATGAACGCGTTGCTGTGCTTCGAAAAGTAGGCGATCTTATACTGGAGCGGAAGGATGAGCTCTCCACCCTGGAGTCGCTTGATACGGGTAAGCCGACTTGGTTGTCAGGTAGCATCGATGTTCCGCGGTCAGCGTATAACTTTCATTTCTTTTCGGATTATATCCGCACAATCACAAACGAATCTACTCTAATGGACGATGTAGCCTTGAACTACGCCATACGCCGCCCGGTCGGCGTCATAGGTCTGATCAACCCGTGGAATCTCCCGCTGCTCTTGTTGACGTGGAAATTGGCGCCTGCGCTAGCGGCTGGGAATACAATTGTGATGAAGCCGGCGGAGCTGACTCCGATGACAGCGACCATCCTTGCGGAAATTTGCCGCGATGCCGGTATTCCCGACGGAGTTGTGAATCTGGTGCACGGCTTCGGACCACACTCGGCGGGTGCTGCGTTAACTGAGCATCCGGATGTTAATGCGATCAGCTTTACTGGGGAAACGACAACGGGCAAGGTGATTATGACGACAGCTGCAAAAACATTAAAGCGGTTGTCTTACGAGCTCGGCGGTAAAAATCCGAATGTCATCTTCTCTGATTCGAACTTGGACGAAGTGATCGAAACGACGATAAAATCGAGCTTTATCAATCAAGGCGAGGTGTGTTTATGCGGATCGAGAATTTATGTCGAGCGTCCGGCCTATGAAGCTTTCCTGGAAAAGTTTGTTGCCAAAACGAAGGAGCTTGTCATCGGCGATCCGTTCGATCCGAAGACAAAGGTCGGTGCTTTGATCAGCGAAGAGCATTATGAGCGTGTAACAGGCTACATCAAACTGGCCCTTGAAGAAGGCGGGACGATTGTCCAAGGAGGAAAACGTCCTGGCGGCTTGGATAAAGGATTTTATTTGGAGCCGACGATCATCACAGGATTGGACCGCAAATGTCGTGTAGTCAATGAAGAAATTTTCGGACCGGTCGTTACAGTTATGCCTTTTGATACGGAAGAGGAAGTGCTTGACCAAGTTAACGATACACATTATGGATTAAGCGCATCTGTCTGGACCAATGATCTTCGCCGTGCTCACCGGGTAGCGGGTCAGATCGAAGCGGGTATTGTATGGGTAAACACTTGGTTTCTGCGAGACCTTCGGACCCCATTTGGTGGTATGAAGCAAAGTGGAATTGGTCGTGAGGGCGGCCTGCACAGCTTCGAATTTTACTCGGAATTGACTAATATTTGCATCAAACTTTAAGGATGGTGGGATTTATTATGACGGTTATATGGGACAAATATGCGAACCATCTGGAGCAAGCTGCTGTTCAAGGCAAAGGGTTGGAGCCTCTAACAGCATTGGATCCGGAAATCACGGTTTACGATGCTTATCAAGTGCAGTTAATTAACATTGACAAAAAGGTAAAGGCCGGGAGCAGGATTGTAGGGAAAAAAATCGGCTTGACCTCTTTGGCTATGCAGCAACTGCTTATGGTAGACCAACCTGATTACGGTCATTTGCTGGACGATATGGTAGTTGAAAATGGTGGAGTGATTCCCTTTTGTCGCGTATTGCAGCCGCGTGTGGAAGCGGAAATTGCTTTTGTACTAAAGAAGGATTTGATTGGCCCCAAGGTCTCGGCATTGGATGTACTGATGGCGACGGATTATGTGCTACCGGCATTGGAAATCGTGGACAGCCGAGTGGCGGATTGGAAAATCAAGCTTCAAGACACCGTTGCGGATAATGCTTCCTCTGGTCTATATGTCCTTGGTGGTAAACCGGTGAAGCCCGATGCAGTTGACCTCTCATTGGTGGGGATGGCGCTGTACAAGAATGGTGAGATCATGAATACCGGAGTTGGTGCTGCTGCGCTTGGCGATCCGGCGGCTTGTGTAGCGTGGCTAGCCAATAAGCTGTTTGAGTTTGGGATCATGCTCAAAGCTGGGGAAGTAATTTTGTCAGGGGCGCTGTCGGCCGCGGTGCAAGCTAAGCCGGGCGATAAGTACCGGGCACGTATCGCGCATCTGGGTGAAGTCAGCGTTAGCTTTGAATAAGAGAAACGACCAATGATGAAAGGGTGGTACTTTCCATGTCT
Source organism: Paenibacillus periandrae (assembly GCF_022458865.1). Taxonomy (GTDB): domain Bacteria; phylum Bacillota; class Bacilli; order Paenibacillales; family NBRC-103111; genus Paenibacillus_S; species Paenibacillus_S periandrae. The sequence continues at coordinate 3,376 of NZ_JAJNMU010000036.1, forward strand.
AAAGTAAAAGTCGCAGTGCTTGGATCTGGCAACATAGGCACGGATTTGATGTATAAATTACGGCGCTCCAACGTATTGGAAATGACGACAATGATTGGTATTGATCCGAATTCAGAAGGATTGGCTAGAGCTAGAGAGCTTGGTTATTGCACCGTCGATTCCGGCTTGCCCGGATTTCTGGAGCAACATGCGGACCAGGCGGATATTGTTTTCGACGCAACCTCCGCTAAGGCACACATTCGGCATGCTAAAGCGTTGAGAGAAGTGGGGATGCTGGCATTGGATCTAACACCAGCTGCTGTCGGCTCGCTGGTAGTACCGACGGTCAACATAAACGAGCATCTTGATAGGGATAACATTAACTTAGTTACCTGCGGTGGTCAAGCGACCATTCCGATCGTGCATGCCGTGAATCGAATCAGTCCTGTCTTGTACGCTGAGATCGTTGCCACCATTTCAAGCAAAAGCGCCGGGCCGGGTACGCGGGCAAATATTGACGAATTTACAGAGACGACGGCTCGTGGTCTTGAGACAATAGGCGGGGCTAAGGCAGGCAAAGCTATCATCATATTAAACCCGGCTGAGCCACCGATTTTGATGAGAGACACGGTTTATGCTTTGGTTGACCCTGAACGGATGGACGAAGAGGCGATCCGCTGGTCTATCCTCGGGATGGTGGAAGCGATCCGTTCGTACGTGCCAGGTTATAGACTTCGGACGGAGCCGATCTTTGACGGGAATAAGGTCACGGTTTTCCTGGAAGTAGAAGGAGCGGGAGACTACTTACCCAAGTATTCCGGAAACCTCGATATTATGACTTCTGCAGCAGTAAAGGTTGCCGAGGAATTTGCAGCGCACCATCTGTTGAAAGCGACAGATACTGAGACCGTTCAAGACTAAGACTATGATTACGTCGTTGACTACTTATGAAAGTCCTTAGGAGGAGATTTCTCAATGGCCATGGAAAGAGATGTGTTGATTACGGAAGTTGCCCTGCGGGATGGCAGTCACGCTATTGCGCATCAATATACGGTTGAGCAAGTAGAGAAGGTAACCAAAGCGTTAGGCGAAGCGGGTGTTCCTTACATTGAGGTCTCGCACGGAGACGGTCTTGGCGGGTCCTCCTTGCAATACGGATTGTCCCTGACCAACGAAATGGAATTGATTGAAGCGGCGGTATCGGTCAGCGGTAATTCGAAGATAGCGGTGCTTGTGCTTCCCGGTATCGGCACAATTCACCAAATGAAGGAAGCGGCTGGCTTAGGTGTCAAGATGGCGAGAATCGGCACGCATGTGACGGAAGCAGATGTAGCTGCACAGCATTTATCCAAAGCGAAGGATATGGGGCTCGAAACGGTCGGTTTTCTTATGATGTCTCATATGGCTCCTGTAGAGAAGCTGGTTGAACAGGCAAAGCTTATGGAAGGCTATGGCGCTGACAGCGTCTATTTGTTTGATTCCGCGGGGGCATTGCTTCCGCATCAGGTCAAGGAACGAGTCCGAGCCCTGCGTCAAAGTCTGCAGGTCAACATTGGCTTCCACGGCCATAATAATCTTTCCTTGGCGATGGCGAATACCCTTGCAGCTATTGAAGAAGGCGCTACCCGAATTGATGGCAGCATCCGGTGCCTGGGTGCGGGAGCCGGCAATACGCAGACAGAAGTGCTGGTAGCGGTTCTGGAGCAAATGGGAATTCGTACCGGCATCGATCTTTATACCATTATGGACACGGCGGAAGAGATTATCGCCCCTCTGCTGCTGGTGCCGCAGGAAATTACAAGAGATAATCTGGTACTCGGCTACGCAGGGGTTTACTCCAGCTTCCTCCTTCATGCGCAGCGGGCGGCCAAAAGGTTTAACATGGATTCACGTGATATTTTGATTGAGCTGGGGGCTCGTAAGGTAGTAGGCGGTCAAGAAGATATGATCGTAGATGTAGCGGCAGAACTTGCGAAGCAAATTAAAGTGCAAACTTAATTTTATACAGGGGAGGTATATTAAACGGTGGATAAAGTTATAATCAAGGATTTGGCTCGTTTTCTGGCTGACGCGGAAGTAGAGAAAAGAGAGGTCTTGAAGATTACCAATGATCATCCCGAGCTGACTGTTGAGAAAGCTTACGAGATTCAAGAGCAGCTGGTGCAGCTGAAGCTGGAGGAGGGCTACCAAATTGTTGGTCCTAAGATGGGTTTCACCAGTCAGGCTAAAATGAAGCAAATGAACGTAAACGAGCCGATTTATGGATACATTTTTGATTATATGGTCGTAAACGGTCAAGAAATATCGATGCAGGATTTCATTCATCCGAAGGTTGAAGCAGAGGTTGCGTTTATTTTGGGTAAAGATATTGAAGGGCCCGGTATGACCGGTGCACAAGTGCTAGCGGCAACGGAATATGTTGTACCTGCGCTTGAAATCATCGACAGCCGCTATGAAAATTTCAATTTTACATTGCCGGATGTTATTGCCGATAATGCTTCTTCCTCGAAGGTTGTGTTCGGAAGTCGAATCAAACGCCCTGACGAATTAGAGCTTGATTTGCTAGGCGTGACCTTAAGCATCAATGGGCAAATAAAGGATTTAGGCGCAGGGGCTGCTGTTGTCGGCCACCCTGCCAATTCCGTAGCAATGCTCGCAAATATGCTGGCAAGAAAGGGCCTCAAGCTGAAGGCGGGTCAAATTATTTTAACGGGCGGTATTACCGGTGCGGTTGTGTTAAATGTCGGCGATTCCGTATCAGCGAAGTTTGACGGCTTCGGCACAGTTGATTTTCAAGTAAAAGAATAAACTCTAATCTAGGAAAGGATGGTCATTTCACATGCCTATCGTAAACATTGAAATTATGGAAGGCAGAACGCCGGCAAAAATAAAAAATCTGATTGCGCGCGTAACGGATACGGTATCGGAGGAACTAGACTCTCCCAAGGATCGGATTCGCGTACTGGTAACCGAAGTTCCGAAGACGCATTGGGGGATCGGAGGCGTTCCCGCTTCCGATATTCCAAACCGCTAGTATTATCAAATCAACATCCATGGGGGTCGTTTCATGTACGATGTGCATACGCATTTTATCCCTCCTGAAGTGATAGGATGGCTTCAAGAGAATCAAGCGGTCATTAACGCCAAGTGGATCACGAAGGATTCGAACAAGGCCGAGTTTTTGAGTGTCAACGGAAATTGGGAGTTTGAACTGAAGGAAGCGTTTGTGAATCCGCAGCTTTATCTGGAAGAGCAAGGGAAACAGGGGGTCATTCACTCCTTGATTTCCCCCATCCCCCAGTTATTTCTGTATGAGTTTCCAACGGATATCACCAAGGAGCTCGCTTCGGTATATAACGACAGCTTGGCCGGATGGGTCAAACAAAACGATACCCGAATTTCCGGATTGGCTACTTTGCCGATGAATGACCTGGAAGCTGCATCCTCCGAATTGGATCGGGTGATGGACCGTGGTCTCAAAGGTGCTATCGTCGCTTCTTCTTGGTCGGGTCAACTGTTAAGCGAGGATCGGTTTATCCCATTCTGGGAAACGGCTAACAGGCGAAAGGCCATCATTTTCATTCATCCGTTGCTATGCACCGATCCGCGGCTAAGCAAGCGTATGATGCCCAATCTTATCGGCGTACCTTGGGAAACAACAATATGTGCCACGGATTTACTGCTGAGCGGAATGTTGGAGCGATATCCGGACGTCAAAATTCTGCTTGCACACGGCGGAGGGTTTCTGCCTTATCAGATCGGCCGAATGAATAAAGGGTATGAGAAATGGAATCTTACATTTTCACACTTAAAGGAAACGCCTCTGGAGCTTGCTAAGCGGTTTTGGTACGATACGGTGCTTTGGAATACGGATGCTTTGAGCTACTTAGTTGATTTGGTAGGGGAAGACCGCGTCGTACAAGGGTCGGACTTTCCGTTTGATTTATGTGAGTGGCCACCGGCTATTAATGGGGATCGAGGTTTTCAATCTTTAATGCTTACGATGCAAAATTTCATTACGGAAAGTTCTTAGGAGGACAAACCATGCGAACACAGGTAGGAATTATCGGAGCAGGACCAGCTGGATTATTGCTTTCTCATCTTCTTTATCTTCAAGGGATCGACTCCATCATTATAGAAAGCCGGACACGGGAAGAAATCGAAGGAACGATACGTGCAGGCGTACTGGAGCAAGGTACAGTAGATCTGATGAATCAAATGGGCGTTGGAGCCCGCTTGATGAAGGAGGGCCTTTTCCATGAGGGAATCGAGCTTCGCTTTAACGGCATAGGTCATCGGATAAATATGCATGAGCTGACCGGGGGTAAGCATGTAACGGTGTATCCGCAGCATGAAGTCATTAAAGATTTGGTCGAAGCGAGGCTCAAGACAGGGGGACAAATTCACTTTCATGTCGGAGACGTCAGTCTTCACGATGTGGATACGGCTTCGCCCAAGATCCGTTTCCGCTGGGACAAGGAGGGTGACATACAGGAGATTGTGTGTGATTATATTGCAGGCTGTGACGGTTTTCACGGACCTAGCCGCCCGGCAATTCCGCAGTCAGTCCGCAAGGAATATCAGAAGATATATCCCTTCGGCTGGCTTGGAATCCTTACGGAAGCGCCACCATCTGCACCAGAGCTTATTTATGCGAATCATGACCGGGGGTTTGCGCTATTAAGCACACGGAATCCGCAGGTTCAGCGCCTCTATATTCAAGTCGACGCTGCCGATAACATCGTCAATTGGTCGGACGACCGCATTTGGACTGAGCTGCATACCCGATTAGAGTCCAAGGATGGGTTTAAGCTTATAGAAGGACCTATATTCCAAAAAGGTATCATTTCCATGAAAAGCTTTGTTTGCGATCCGATGCAGTATGGCAGGCTTTTTCTAGCCGGGGATGCCGCACATATTGTACCGCCGACTGGGGCAAAAGGCTTAAATCTGGCAGCAGCCGACGTTCAGGTGCTTGCCCGGGGTCTGGAAGCCTTTTATAAAACCGGGAAGACCGAAATGTTGGAGAGGTATACGGAAGTTTGTTTGAGGCGCGTTTGGAAAGCCGAGCGTTTCTCATGGTTTATGACGACGATGTTACACCGCAACCATCAGCACACGCCTTTCGAGCACCGCATTCAGCTTGCTGAACTGGACTATGTAACGTCTTCACGGGCGGCATCGATAAGTCTGGCCGAAAATTATGTTGGACTTCCTATGGAGTTTTGAGGAAGTAATCATTCATGATAAAAAGAACGCTTAATCTCAAGCTGGTCCAATGCTTATAGGAAAAAATGGCTCAAGGCTTATTCTCGCAGTAATGACAAATTTTCTTGGATAAGTCCATTCGTATCAGGTATTTGATTCGCATAATTGACGAAGATACCATCCGAGTAAGGCGAGCCTTCGGAAACAGACTGTGACGAATATCATTAACGAGCTCCTTGCATTGTCGAAGAAGCGGTAATGACCAAACCAGGGGTCGGGCGTAAGCCACGTGAAGAAAGATGAGCTGACGGTACACCTTCGTTTGGAGAGGTGTACCGTTTTTTTAACAGCGTACTATGTCAAATTAATTTTTCAGACATTTGGGTAACTCAAACACACCTAACCACCCCTATTTTTAAAAAAGTTAGCAACTGACATGGAAGCGATGTGCAGAACCGGACTTTCTCAAACTTGAAAGGATATAGCCTGGTTTTTCAATCCTGCGATGCCATCTGGCTGAGTGCAGACTTTACGCTAACGTACAATTCGCATTTACAGGACGAGGAGGATAACGCTAATTTACGAGGTCCAGGGGCCTCTAGAATTTATCCGATCTGCCCTCAGTCCCAGAAAGAACGGCTCTGCATCATCTTAATTTTAAGCAGCAGTACGCTGCAGATGGGTCACGAAGCAGTTGTATTTCAATTTCTTGTTCAGCTCATCTTGAAGTGTATAGTCCTTGATCTGAGAATGAAAGGGTACTTTGTCTCGAAGCAGAGCGAATGCAATCTTAAGCATTTTGTTACCCATGGCAATGAAGATGGCACGCTCATGCTTACCACGACCTTTTAAACGTTCATAGAAAGGTTTTAAATCCTGATTATGCAAACAAAGATTTCGTCCTGTCAGGAATACGACATACCGGAGGTGATCATTTCCTTGTTTAGAAATGTGGCCATAGGAGCCTTTATGGCCGCCTGTTTGCTTGATCATCGGGTTCGTACCTGCTTTCTTAATCAATTGGCCCGCATGAGTGAAATGATCGATGTTGCCGATCTCCGCATAAAGTTCAGCTGAGGTCGAGACCCCAAGGCCGGGAACGGATAAAAGTAGTCTGCCATCCGTTTGGAGCAACAAGCTTTCAATTTCTTGGTCCAAAGCTTCGATCTTGGAATTAAAAGCTTTTAAGTCACGCAGCTTCATGTTCAGCAGCATAAATTCCGGGCGTAATTCGTCCTTATGACGTGCTAAGGATTGCCCAGCCACATGCAGTAATTTTTGGATAGCGCTCTGACGGAGCTTCAAGTTATGTCGAACCGAGAGCTCCCGAAGTCCCTTTTCACCCAATTGCAGGATCATCGAAGGGTGGGGATAGTGCTCCATCATGAACGAGGAGGCTTTTCCCCAAAAGTCACTGAATACTTTGATTTTACGCGCCTTGCCTTGGCTGTGGTCTGCATAACCTTGAAATTCACGCCAAAGAATATCCATTAAGTTACGGATCTCCATACGTAGAGTAGAACGTTTGCGGATCTCGGAACGCCGGGCTCGTGTGAGAACCAGCAGATGCCGATGGTGGCCTTCGAGAAGCTGGGTCTGGGTGGCTTTGTTGCTTTTAATGGCATGGGCAATGGCGACTAAGTCCAAGTCATCCGTCTTGCACCAATTTAGCGCACTGGCTCGCTCTTCGAAGGTAGAGTAAGGGTTGAATATCTGTACGTGGAAGCCATATCTGGACATCTCCCTCACAATGTCTTCATAGTAATGTCCAGTGGCCTCAATGCCAAGGAATAAGCGTTCCGCCTGAACTGCAGCACAGGCTTGATCAATTTTTTTCGCAACTGTTGCATACCGGATGTACTCACTGAGAAGAAAAAAGGTCTCTCAATAACGTCGCCGAAATAATTGCATATGAGAGCTTTCTGGTGGAGCTTGGCAGCATCAATGGCTACAATGAGCACCTGTTCCAGGTTGACTCCGCGAAGCTGTTGACTAAACTTGATTCCCTTGATACCTTGAATATGTGAGGATTTCCCCATGTGACTTCAACCTCCTGTGGTGGGTAGGTACAGATTGAAGCTTCCTTGTCAGGTGCTTCTTTTCTTCGATAGTCGCTGGGTGAGTTCCTCTTTTTTTAACTATATTACACGCCAGAATTTATATGTTTTTGGGTTTGGGGTAGCCGGAGGCTGCCCCCTTATTTAAATTTTTGGTAACATAGAAATATGGAGACGAACCTACTCAAGCAAATATTTTTCGATAAGCAGGGACATTGGGATGCTTTTGTAGAGAAGTACAAGGCTCAGCTTAGACCCAATGTCATCAAAGAGGTCCACAAATTCCGTGGCTGTGGGGATCCCAGAAACGGATTTAAAATCCTGGTATGTGAGGGATGCCATGACATCCGTAGAATACCATACCGTTGTAAGGGTCGTTTCTGCACGACGTGCTCGTGTGGAGAAACCGAAGAGTGGAGCCGTTTGTTGGTGGAGGATGTCTTTGCAGTGAATCATCGACATGTGGTATTTACAATCGATGAAGGGCTGTGGGAAGTCTTTTTGCTGCATCGAAAAATGTTAAAGGGATTCATGGATGAGGCGGTTCGAATCATCAAAGAACATTTCGAAAAGAAACATAAAATAACACCTGGAATCATAGCGGGATTGCATACGTTCGGTTCGCGGCTGAACTTTAATCCGCATGTACATATGCTGGTGACGATGGGTGGAATGAAGGCAAATGGGGAATGGAAAACGTACGACTACATCCCCTTTGAGATGCTGAGGAAGCAATGGCAAACGGTGGTATTGAAGCTCATACGGGTAAGCTTGAATGAGGAAGAGAAGAAACAAGTGCAACCGAGATTACAGAAGGCCTATTCCGCGAATGGAGAAGGTTTCTACGTGCATGCACCGAAGCAACGAGGGAATGTGAAGCAGCAGCTGGGATACATCGGGAGATACATGAAACGACCGGCGCTTGCGCTGAGGAGGATCAAGGCGTATGACGGGGAATACATGGTATTTAGCTACCACGATAAAACGAGTGGGGAAGAGAAAACAGAGAAGGTAACGGTAGAAGAGTCTATTGCTCTTGCTATACGCCATATTCCGGATGAAAATTTAAAACGATTCGGTATTACGGTGTCTATTCACGTAGGCTCAAAAATCTGTGCAAAAAAATGGTAACAGCATGGCAGAAGGAAGCGCGGAAATGGATTGTAAAAGCCCAGAGAAAACTCAAACGAAGAAGCTGGAGGGAGAAAAAGCAGCAAGCCACAGGACGGGATCCGATGACTTGTCTGAAGTGTGAATGCCAGTATGAGTATAGGGGAGAAGTCTGCCTCAAAGAAGGAAAACTAACGATACAGTACGCAGCGTGTCCCAAGACGCAAGGCTGTTTAGAAAGGATGATTCGAGATCTCACAGGCTAGTAAGAAAACCAAAAACAAAAAGAAGAAACGGCAGGTACCGGTAAGCAACTACCTGTTATCCAAACAAAGCGTGACTTATATCTGCTTAACTTGTTCGGAAACCGAAACCATTCCACTCCAGGTCGTACGTAATTTTGACATGATGGACGCGGGAGATCCCACAGTACCCCCACAATTCACCTGCGAAAGCTGTGGAGGGGGTATGTACCCTGAGTACTATAAAGGAGTTCACGGTTATGAATACCGGACCCAAGATCTACTTGGAATTAAAGAAGTGGAAGGCGACTAAACAAGAATGAAGGAGGAGATGGGTGTGAGGTGGAAGAGCGTTAGTGTCCGCCTTTGAAGTTCGTGTAGTTCCCGATTCCAATGTTCAATAGAACACGAACTTCAACAGCGGCTGCAACAATTGCATTGGTTTGCTGACACCGCCTGTCGGAACCGTGCTTAATGTCGCAGCAGGAGTCGGAAAAAACGGAATGGACGACATCATGAAGGGGGCATGCCATTTTTGATAGCAGAAGTGCTGGTTCTCTTCTTGCTCACGGTATTTCTTCAGATTGTAATGGTTCCATGGGGGGTTGCATTAGAATCTGTTCTAGTAAAGCCTTTATAATAAAGCCTCGACTTTCGTTGGTACGGTAGAATGGTGAATTTTGAATGAAAAGACCTAAGAAAAGACCTAAGAAAAGACTGAGCTAAACATTCCTGTAAAGCCAAGAAATCGCCTTTGCCAAAAAATGTGTATGATGAATGAAGATTAAGGTATGCGCCAGGCATTTCGGCAGTGAGGATGACCACGGCCTAAACGGTTCTAGCGCCTTCGGAGCATGAATATTTGGCAGTTACGGTAATTGCTCGAACAGGTACCAGGTATAGGAACGGACAATTATCGGAAGCGACAAAAAGCAATAATACCGACACGGCCGGAAAAAGGAAAAGTTCCAACCGGTTGGGTTTCTTTATTTCGGGGACAGGTGCTTCATACCCATAAATGATTCGCATACAAACATAATCCAAGCTCTGGCTGCATGAGAGTGGTAGTGGTTTTTGTTCCGAATGATGGCCAGGTCCCAGTGAACCTTAGGTTCGGTCATGCGAACCGCCGTAATTTGAGTGGGGTCGTTCTTCATGCATATTGTTTCGGGAAGCATTGAAATCCCGAGCCCCGCCGCGACCATCTCGCCGATAAAGTCCCATTGCGTGCTCTCATAAACTATTTTCGGCTCATAGCCGGAGCGGATACAAGCCTCACGTACTCGGTCATGAAGTGCAAAACCTTTGCGGAAAAGTATAAACCGTTCATCTCGCAGAGCATGCAAGGAAACATCCGTTTGTTGGGTAAGTCGATGAGCAGGAGGAACAATAAGCATCAATTCGCGGTTAACGAGTGGAACGACCTCGAACTTTTCCTCGTCAACCGGCAATACGACAACCCCTAAATCCAATTCTCCATCCAATAGATGCTGCTCAATCAGCTTACCTCCCTCTTCAACCAACTCAATCTCGATTTGAGGATAGAACTCGTGAAACTGGGCGATAATTTTCGGGAAAAAGCTTGCTCCGATTACAGGCGGCAGCCCCAAAGAGAATTTGCCCTTCCGCATCTGAATAACATCGGTGAGCGCGGTCTTAAGGTTGTCGAATGTCTTGAGAATAAGATGGCCTTGTTCCTTCAGAACTTGGCCGGTATCCGTAAGCTGGATTCGGCGCGTAGAGCGGTCGAACAGGGGCACGCCTAATTCTTCCTCGAGGTTTTTGATCACTTTGCTGAGTGTTGGCTGCGATAAATGCAGATGCTGACTCGCTTTCGAAAAGCTGGAATGCCGGGCAATCTCCATGAAATAATTCAATTGTCGCAGGTCCATGGGGCCTCCTATCTATAGCTATAATTCATAAATAGTATTACTTATAAGTATTTTACCTATAATTCTATGTATTGTAAAATAATTCTATGAATTTCGAAATCGCTTACACCAATATGCGATTATATAGCGAGGAGCTGTTTACGAATGAACGATGTTGTGATTATAAGCGCGGTTCGCACACCAATCGGTAGCTTTAACGGGGCGCTCAAAGACGTATCCGCCGTACAGTTGGGAGCTGCGGCGATTAGAGCCGCTATGGATCAAGCAGGAATCGATGCGGCGAAGGTCGATGAGGTGATTATGGGCAATGTGCTGCAAGCCGGTTTGGGACAAAATCCGGCACGCCAGGCGGCGCTTGCAGCCAGTATCCCCGTAGAGATTCCGGCGATGACTATCAACAAGGTATGCGGGTCGGGTCTAAAGGCAGTGCACCTAGCCTGGCAGTCCATTCGGAGTGGTGAAAGTGAAATTGTCGTTGCCGGCGGGATGGAGAATATGAGTCAGGCCCCCCATTTGTTAATGGGCGGACGCTCGGGCTTTAAGATGGGCGACCAAACCCTGGTAGACAGCATGATCCGCGATGGTCTGTGGTGTGCGTTTAATGACTACCATATGGGAATTACGGCGGAAAATTTGTGCGCAGAGTATTCCTTAACAAGGGGGCAGCTTGATGAGTTCTCTTTACGCAGCCAGCAGAAAGCGATCAACGCTATCGCGGAGGGCAAGTTCAAGGATGAAATTGTTCCGGTCAAGGTGGCTGGGCGAAATGGTCAGTATGTTATCGTGGTATCGGATGAAGGGCCAAGGCCAGACACAAGTCTGGAAGCTTTGGCTAAGTTGCGGCCCGCTTTTAAAAAAGACGGCATGGTGACGGCAGGCAACTCCTCGGGCATCAACGATGGTGCTGCGGCGTTAGTCATCATGAGTGCCAGTAAGGCGAAATCGCTCGGGCTTGAGTCGCTTGCCGTCATTAGGTCCAACGCCATATATGGCGTCGATCCTGCTACAATGGGAATCGGTCCCATACCGGCCGTTCAGCAAGCACTTAAGAAGGCGGGCCTCACGATTAAGGACATTCAGCTCATCGAATCAAACGAGGCATTTGCCGCACAATCGCTGGCCGTTGCCAGTCATTTCGATTTTAATCCGGAATTTCTTAATGTGAACGGAGGGGCCATCGCGCTAGGTCATCCAATCGGGGCAAGCGGCGCAAGAGTGCTTGTGACGCTTATTCATGAAATGAAGCGCAGGGATGCGCGTTACGGACTTTCCGCTCTTTGTATCGGTGGGGGACAGGGCATTGCGACCGTAGTAGAAAGAACGTAAATTTTGATTTCCATGTAGAAAGGAGCTGTGGGGATGAAAACAATTTTGAACTCATTTGCGGAAGCGGTTGAAGATATTCAAGACGGCGCAACGATTATGGTAGGCGGTTTCGGGCTTGTTGGCATTCCGGAAAATCTGATTCTGGCTTTGACGATGAAAGGAGTTAAAGATCTCACCGTTATCTCGAATAACTGCGGGGTGGACGATTGGGGGCTTGGCTTGCTGCTGAAAAACAAGCAGATTAAAAAGATGATCGCCTCATATGTCGGAGAAAACAAAGAGTTCGAGCGGCAAGTATTGTCGGGTGAGCTTCAGGTAGAGCTACTGCCTCAGGGAACGCTGGCTGAGAAAATCCGTGCAGGCGGAGCGGGCATTCCGGCATTTTATACTCCCGCGGGGGTAGGTACCCCTATCGCCGAAGGCAGGGAAATTCGCCGGTTCAACGGCAAGCCTTATTTGCTGGAAGAAGCGTTGACCGCGGATTTCAGTCTCGTTCGTGCTTACCGTGCCGATTCGTTAGGCAATCTGGTATACAACAAAACGGCGCGAAACTTCAATCCCATCATGGCTGCCGCAGGCAAAATTACGATTGTGGAAGTGGAAGAACTCGTAGCGAATGGGGAATTGGATCCAGAAGTGATTCAAACTCCCGGAGTATACGTGCAAAAGCTGATTATCAGCGCTCAGCAGAAGCGTATCGAAAGATTAACCGTTCATGATTGAGTTGTGAAGATAAAGAAAAGGAGGTAACAAGCGATGAGTGAACAAAAGTTGTCAGTACGGGAGCGCATTGCCAAAAGGTCGGAGAAAGAAATTCAAACCGGTTTTTACGTAAATTTAGGTATCGGCATTCCTACGCTGGTTGCTAATTACATCTCGCACGACAAGCAGGTGGTACTGCAGTCGGAGAATGGCTTGCTTGGGATAGGTCCTTATCCGAGAAGCGATCAAGTGGATCCCGATTTGATCAATGCAGGCAAAGAGACGGTAACTTCCGTAACCGGTGCTTCTTTCTTTAATAGTGCAGAGTCTTTCGCGATGATCCGCGGAGGGCACATCGACGTTGCCATACTTGGCGGAATGGAAGTATCGGAAGCAGGCGATCTAGCCAACTGGATGATTCCGGGGAAAATGGTCAAAGGCATGGGGGGAGCTATGGATTTGGTGCATGGCGCGAGACGGGTTATTGTCATTATGGACCATGTCAACAAACACGGACAGCCCAAAATTTTGAATCAATGCAGCCTTCCTTTAACGGGAAAAGGCGTGGTCCACCGGATCATTACCGACCGGGCGGTCATCGATGTCACGCCGGACGGGCTGCGCCTTCTGGAGGTAGCAAACGGCTACTCTTCGGAAGATATCCAAGCGGTGACGGAACCGAAGCTGATTGTTGATGACAGCGTCGTTTTGAACAGTTATTAAAAGGAAGCAAATATCGATAAACGTGAACGGAGGTACACGTACAACCAGAGGCTGCCGGTGCAGCCTTAAATTATGTAAGTAAAATTAAGTCGCATATTCGATAATAGTAAGTCGGTTTTAGAGTAGCGGATATATGCATCTCAAAGCTAAAATGGAAAGGTTGAGACCAGCATAGGTGGCAGGAGTAATTCGAAATGCTTATGATGTGCTTCTCATTAAGGAGGGCTCATTCATTAATAAATAAAAGTGAGGTATGGACAATGGGGAAATTAAAACTTGGTATTATCGGTTGCGGTGGAATTGCAAATCAAAAGCATTTTCCGGCATTATCTAAATTTAAAGAACTGTGTGAACTGGTTGCATTTTGCGATGTTGTTGTCGAGCGTGCGGAAAAATCCGCGAAACAATACGGTACGGAGGATGCCAAGGTTTACTCTGATTATCACGAGCTGTTGAAGGATACATCGATCGATATCGTGCATGTTCTTACGCCCAACGTAAATACAAGTAGTTGATAATCCCACCGCCGGAATTGATAAAGCGATAGTTGTTGTTGGCAGTGATAAGAGGGGAACCTTTTATGGAATTTATCATATTTCTGAACTGATAGGTGTAAGTCCCTGGGTTTACTGGGGAGATGTGGTGCCTGCAAAGCAGACCAATTTGGTTTTAACCAAAGATCAGCTCGAAATGATTTCAAAGGAGCCATCGGTGAAGTACGAGGCCACTGAAAAAGTCCATCTTTAAGAAAAGGTACAGTTCTTCAAGAAAGTTGAAGAGCCTGTACCTTTTTTGCCGTATAATTGAGTCATCTTAAAAAAGCGTGGGTGAGAGCGGATGATTCGGCAACAACAAACCTTAATTCTAAGTCCTTATGCAGCACTTTAGCCACAACAGTCTCCTGATGAACATCAAGGCCAGCGCATTTTTCTAAAATAGCATCCATGGAGTGTCACTACCTTTTTTTGTGTTGTATGCAGATCATGCAACCTGGTTCAGGGAATTTTTATACTCGTGCTTAAGGCAACAATCGGCGATCCTCGAGGTTGCAATTGGCCAGATTAGACTTCGGGTTTGAACACCAAAAAACTTTCGACCTCTGATCTGCTTACTTCAATTAATTCAAAGGTAGGTTAAAATTGCAAGCCCCATTTTCATCCATGGTGGTGGCTGCGAGGCCATGTGGGATTAGACTGAACAATAAAGTATTAGACTCCCATGCCGCGAATACGGCACCATCAGATGATGAAATACTGTTATTTCAGGATAGACTGAGATAATTAAGTTGTAGACTGAATGCCCATGCCGGCTCGAGCAGCTGCCAGTTCACGTTCTTGGTGCTTCCGGTCTTTTTTAATTTTTCCATTTCTCGTATACAATCAAGGGTGAAGATTATGATTACTATGAAGCAAGATGTGTAACGACAGAATCCAAGGAGATGATTAGGCCCTAATTTGAACCGGGTTAGCTCGAGGCAGGCAAACATAGCTTGGTTCTCCTGCGTGTATGGCGAATTCTACCTGATCTTGCACATAAGGCGGTACTGGCATTGGGCTTGCACCGCAATATGCGAGACTGTGGAGTACTAAGTGATGTGCGGTGGAGATATACTACATCTACATATGATTCAATAATTTAATACTTAAAAAGCTGATTTAGCAAAGAAAACTGTTGAGCTAAATATTGGGGCGTGTAAGGCATGTCGTTTCGCACCCAAGCCACAATTGTGCCTATTAATGCTGACGAGCCATACCATATCGCGATGTCTTTTTGAATAACAGCTTCTGAGAGGAGGGTCTCCTTTTTATTTTCCACCGTATAAGCAACGGTCTGTGATAACATTTTTAGCAAACGCTCCGTAAAGATAGGCGTCCTTTTCGATCCAAGAACAACTTTGTAAAATTTTTTATGTTCAACAATGTGTTCAAGTAAACCGACCATAGCGAACAAATTCTTCTTTTCTTCCTCTGTACCTGAATTGAATTGCCTGTTGTTCAGTGCATTTTGAATGTCCTTGATCATATCATCGGCCATTTTATCCAGCATGTCTGGGATATCGCGATAATGCAGATAAAAAGTTACTCGATTTATGGTTGCACGCTCTGCAATTCGATTAACCGTTATTTTATCAATCTCCATTTCCTGCAATAATTCGATCAAGGCATCTTTCAGAAGCTGACGCGTTCGAACGATCCTCGGGTCAATACGATGCTTTTCTTTATTCATATTGGTTAAACTCCTTTCCATTGTTAACAATAACTATTTTACCTTGCCCTAATCTTAAACTATGAAATAAGATATACTTATAAACTAAACAACACTATGTATATTATATTACATTTTGTTAACCGAATAAATAGCAATTTGGAGAGGCATAGAAGGAGAGCATACAATATAGGAATAGTGTATTTAGAGCGTCGCATAATCTGAATCAAAATCAAACCACTATGAGTGTTCCGTCCATGGAACTTATGACAGTCTTTAATATAGCAGCAACAACGGCTCAGTGGCTAACTGCTGACTACATGTTAGTTAACGGTGTACTGTACCCATTACGTCCTACCTCATGCTGTAATTTGATTCTCAAATTCCTTCAGATGACCGCTCTAACTCAGTCATCTAAGTAGTGCGATATTCCTACACTAAGGTCAGAGCTTGCAAACTTCAAGAAAAATCGCTTAGTCACCTACCTCATCTATTTTTCCTTTTTGCATTTGAACGTAATCTCCCCATTATTTACCGAAACTCTCCCCATCGATAATTCTATCAGATTTTGCATTTTCCTCTTCCTCGTTGATATGTTTGTTCAGTTTAATCACAAACAAGCCATCTGCCACTAGTATTTACGACCTCTTTTCCTAACCAAATTGAATGTTGAATACCCCATAGATACCAAATGAAATGAAAGTATAAAGCCAACTCATTGACTTTCAATTCACAACACTTCTTCAGTATAGATGTCTAACGAGTTTGGCATCTTAAATACCTGCAAGATGCCTCATAGACTCATCATACAGACGATTCGGTTTCTGTTTTACCAGCTTAATTGTTATATTGTTTGAGTTATCAAACGAGGATGGTTTTGCCCCAAGTGGAGCGATTGAATCATAAGTACATCGGACTAATGATTACATTCGTAAATCGTTTTATTCCATTCTCTGCTTATGAATATATTTTATTGCGTTACAATTCCGTGGAAATTGTAGTATTTACAGATATAAATCTACAAATAGATAATCATATGTAAACTACCTTACACTTAGTTGTAATATGTTGCTTGTCAGTTCATTTCTTCCTAATGTAATCTATTTTATAAAGTGTTTATTATAAAACACAGTGTAAAATGTATTTGCGATTAACTAAGTATGAATTGCGAGGTGAAATAGACGGTTTCAGCAGAGCTAAATGAATTTTTAAATTAGTTATGGCCAGTCTTTGATTTTTGAGTAAAGAAGAAGGCGTGTACTTTTGTTTTTATGTCGTATGGAAAACAAAATTTAAGACAGTGCGGTAGGGTATATGTGAATGAGAAGAATTATAATTTTAAAGCAAATGTTTAAGTCTTCCTTAATCCATCATAGGTTTTAACGGACGGCACTAAGGTGAAAGTGAATAGGGGGCTATAAAAGTGTCTGAGCAATCCCAAACTATAGCAGAGGTTCCACCACTCAATAATAACGAGAATTCTAACTTTTGGCTGCCATTGATTGCAATCATTCTGGCCACTTTCGTATCGGTATTAAGCAGCAGCTTGGTGAACGTTGCGCTTCCCAAGCTTTCCACTGTATTCGGGGTACCGACTACAACTATTCAATGGGTCGTAACTGGTTTCATGTTGGCGTCAGCAGTCGTTATCCCTGCGAGTGGATTCTTATCTGCACGGTTCGGCAGTAAGCAGGTGCTACTTCTTTCTGTTACCGGCTTTACGATAGGATCCTTATTGTGTGGCCTCGCGTGGAATGATACTAGCTTGATTGCATTCCGGATTCTACAAGGCTTAACGGGTGGTTTTATTATGCCAGTCGGAATGGCCGTAATTTATACGATCGTACCACGTCAGCAGATCGGTTTGGCAATGGGAATTTGGGGAGTAGCTGCGATGGTTGCACCAGCTCTGGGTCCCACACTAGGGGGCTTCTTAATTCAGTACTACAGCTGGAGAACGCTATTTTTTTTGAATGTACCGGTTGGAGTTGCTGCGGCAGTAGCCAGTTTCTTTTTTTTAAAAGACAGCGTGAGGCAGAAAAATTTGAAGTTCGATATTCTTGGGGCTACTACGTCGGTCATTTTTTTCGGGTCACTACTACTTGCCTTGAGTAAAGGGCAGACAGAAGGATGGACTTCACTGTATATTGTCACGTTGTTATACATTTCTGCAGTAAGCTTCGCGTTGCTAATATGGACGGAATTAACAACGGAAACGCCACTTCTTAATTTGAGAGTGTTCAAGAACTTGCAATTTAGCGCAAGTACGTTGACCTCAGGGCTTATCACTGTGGCTATGATGGGTGGCACGTTCATGATGCCGATCTATTTGCAAAACGTGCAATCTATGACAGCTCTAGATTCCGGCATTTTACTGCTTCCGCAGTCGGTTGCTATGGCACTTCTGATGCCGATCAGCGGGAAACTTCAAGAAAAGGTGGGAGTTCTCCCTTTAGGCATAATAGGGCTACTCATCCTTGGCATAACCACGTATGAGCTTCATAAGCTTACGGCGGACACTTCTCACTTGTGGATTAATGTCGACTTGACGATTCGCGGTCTTGGCATCGGACTTTGTATGATGCCAATCTCAACAGTGGGGATGAGCAGCGTGACTAACGACCAGATCAATGATGCTTCCCCACTCTCTAACGTAACCCGTCAAGTAATGAGCTCAATGGGGATCGCTATCTTGACTACCATAATGAATTCACGACAATATTTTCACTATTACCGTTTTACTGAGGAGGTTCCGAGTTATTCTGATGAAGCTTCATCGTTCATCTCAACTATATCTGGATCCCTTATACAAGGCGGGGTGGATTCTGCAACTAGTACTGGCGCAGCGATCAGCTATTTGGCAGGTATTATGCAGAAGGAAGCATTGGTTCGCGGAATTGCAGATACCTTCTTTGTTTCAGCGATACCAGCATTCGTATGCATTCCTCTCGTCTTTTTGTTGAGAGAAAAGAAGAAAAAGAAGGAGCAGCCCACTTCTTCCGAGTTATCTCCGCCGTTATCCACTTCTGAAGACAATGATATTGTTACAAAAGCCCAGGAGCCTATCAAAGTTTAACTTGGCACATAGCTTCATCAACAAAAGGTATAATCTATCCAGATAAACGTTAGCACTTCAGGATTTTAAAATAATGAGGGTTTCTGCTTCGAGAAAATATACAGTTAGGGCTAAGCCTCCGATTCGCGAATAATCGAGGACTTGGTCTTTTTTCATAATTACGCGCTTACCACCTTTGAATAGGGGAGGTTATCATGAATCGCATGCTGTAGATGGTACGGTTCTTGAGGAAACGAAGGGACACGCCTGGCAATGAAAGCTGATTGAAGGTGGGGGGAAATTGTTTAGGTGGAACTGTCTGCTAGAGTATTGCCTGTAACGATCCTTAAAATAACTAATAGCCCAGTGGCAGGATCCTCTCAACGGTGTGAACGACTCAATGAGCTTATCTCGACTGCGGTTGCAAAACACGAAAAGAGCCGAGGAAAACGGATCGAGCGCGAATTGTTCTTGCACGACCGCCGCAAGCCCATCGATGGATTTGCGCATGTCCGTTGAGCCGCAGGCCAGATAGACAGGGGAGCCCGAGGTGAAACTCAGCATAACGGCGTAAGAGCGGCAACCACATCGCGAAGCAGGCCGGGCTCAAAGCCGAGCCGAACGTCGATCCGGGCAACACCGACTTGAATCTGAAGCGATTCGGTTGTTGGGCTTTGGCGAGCAACCGCAACCGGACGGAAGGTGGTCGCAGAGCCTGCCTGAGTTTGTTTTTGGTCCTTGTACAGCCAGTACTTTAACTGATGGACGGTCAACTCCTGTTCGGCGCACCAAGCTTTCATAGTCTGACCGCTGGTCTGGTAAGCAATTATGCGTTTTGTCCATACCTCTTGCAAATTCGTATCCATGGGAGTCCACCCTTTCGCATTATGTGATGGATTCATTGTGACCGATTTGAACAGCTATGAACAGGTGGGTTTGGTTTGACACTTACGTAATTAAGAAAGGTCAGCCGTGGACGGTCATGTGCGCTTATAACCAGCTTAATGGCGAGTACTACGCGGAAAATAAGCGTTTGCTTTCGGACATTTTGAAAGACGAGTGGGGATATGAGGGCTTTGTTGTTTCCGACTGGGGCGCAGTGAATGAGCGTGCAGACGGTTTGGCTGCAGGTCTTGAGCTTGAAATGCCGTCTTCTAGTGGCGCTGGTGAGCTTAAAATTGTCGAAGCGGTGAAAAGCGGCAAACTTTCCGAGAAAAAGCTGGATGCATCTGTTGAACGGATTCTGAACATTGTCTTCAAGGCGGTCGACAGCAAAAAGTCGGAAACTTCCTACGATCCGGAGGCGCATCATCAACTGGCACGGGAAGTCGCGCGCGAAAGCATGATGCTGCTGAAAAACGAGGATGGCATCTTGCCATTGCCAAAGTCCGGTAAAAATGCTGTCATCGGAAAACTTGCCAAGCAGCCGTGATATCAAGGCGGAGGTAGTTCACATATTAAGCCAAGCAAGCTGGAGGATATCTGCGAGGAACTTGCTAAATCGGGGGGAAGCGCCGCGAATATCGTGTATGTCCAGGGCTATGATTTGGACGGCGATCAAACTGACCCATTGCTTTTGAAAGAAGCACTCAATCATGTAGTGGATGCATCAGTCGTTATTATCTTTGTTGGTTTACCTGAACGATATGAATCGGAAGGGTTCGATCGGGAGCATATGCACCTTCCAGTCAATCAATCGGAGCTGATCGAAGCGGTGACGGCAGTGCAGAAACGGACCGTGATTGTGCTAAGAAATGGATCTCCGGTGGAAATGCCTTGGATCGGGAGTGTTAAGGCTGTGCTCGAGGCTTATTTAGGCGGTCAAGCGCTGGGCGGAGCGATTGCCGATCTACTTTTCGGCGATGCGAATCCTTGCGGGAAGCTGGCCGAGACGTTCCCTGTTCAGTTGAGCGATAATCCATCATATTTGAATTTCCCGGGTGATGGAGACCTTGTAGAGTATAAGGAAGGTATTTACGTAGGTTACCGCTATTATGAAAAAAAGAAGCAGCGTCCACTCTTTCCGTTCGGCTACGGGCTGAACTATACAAACTTCGAATACAGCGGACTTGTTCTGGACAAAAACGCAATGAGCGATACGGAGGCTTTGCACGCCACGTTTAGCATTAAGAATGTGGGTAACCATGCAGGAAAAGAGATCGTGCAGTTATATGTGAGTGATGTAACCTCAAACGTAACGCGTCCTGAAAAGGAACTGAAAGGCTTTTTTAAAGTTGCGCTCAATCCGGGGAAAGAGAAAACAGTCACCTTCACTCTTGAAAAACGTTCCTTTGCATACTTTAATACGGAACTTAATGACTGGCATGTGGAGACAGGTGAAATTGATATATTGATCGGTAAGTCTTCTTCAGATATCTTGCTCAAAGAGACAATACTGGTGAACTCAACAGTGCCTATCACTAAAATCTATACGCGTAATTCGACAGTAGGAGATTTGATGGAGAATCCGCAAGCTGCTGAAACCTTAATGGATTTGCTGAAGCATTCGCCGTTCGCCGCTTCCAGTGATGGAGAAGAAGGCATGTCCGTATTGATGCTGCGTTCTTGAAGTATTTACCACTCCGGGGTTTGGCATCATTCAGTCGAGGCGGTCTGACAGAAGAGGGACTTGATTCATTGTTAGTGCGGTTGAACGAAAAGAAGTAGTACGAAGGTGACTTGCGGAAGCTGTTCATGTAAACAAAAGAATAAATACAGGCTATGGCTCAATCATACGCTGAACGGCTAGTGCGTCACTTTCTTCGCTGCGAAGCTTTTCACGTGCCTGGTTTTTTAATCGGAAGTACTTCATGCTACTTCATGCTCACTTTGATTTCGCGATTACCTTCCGCTTTCGTACATTTGGGTTTCAGTGGACATCCTTCACAACTTGTACGCCCCAGGTTCCAGGGGTAAATAAGCTGTAGCACGCCTCCCTTAGGTAAAAGGGAGGCATGTTGATTACGATGACAAAAGTCGAGAATTCGATAGAATCAGGTCGCCTTCGGGGTAGAGGGCTAGTTGATAAAAGTTCTAATATATACGTAAGCGTCAAGCGCTGATTCAAGGAAAATATAGAGAGTGAGGTATGAAGCATGGCAAAATTAAAGGTTGGTATTATCGGCTGCGGCGGCATCGCCAATCAAAAGCATTTTCCGGCATTATCCCAATTTAAAGATATGTGTGTAATGGTTGCATTTTGCGATGTTGTTGTTGAACGCGCTGAAAAGGCAGCTAAAGAATATGGTACTGAGGATGCCAAAGTATATACGGATTATCATGAGCTTCTGAAGGACGAGTCCATTGATATTGTCCATGTGTTAACCCCTAACGTGATGCATAGCCCGATTACGGTTGCAGCGTTTGAGGCAGGCAAGCATGTTATGTGCGAGAAGCCTATGGCGCACAATACAGAAGCTGCTGAAAAAATGATGGAAGCGTGGAGGAAATCGGGCAAGAAATTTACCATCGCATACCAAAACCGTTTCCAACCTGAGGTACAGGCTCTCTACAAAGCGTGTCAACAAGAAGAGTTAGGGGATATTTATTTTGCCAAGGCACACGCTGTTCGCCGTCGTGGAGTACCGACTTGGGGTGTGTTCCCTGACAAATCCCAGCAAGGAGGGGGCCCGCTCATCGATATCGGAACCCATGCGCTTGACCTCACCTTGTGGATGATGGACAACTATAAGCCGTTATCTGTCACGGGCTCCGTTTTCCACAAATTAGGTAATTTGCCGGAATCGACAGAAGGAAATGAGTTCGGGCCTTGGGATCCGGAAACATTCGAAGTGGAAGATTCGGCATTCGGATATATTAAAATGGAGAACGGAGCAACTATTTTCTTAGAGTCGTCTTGGGCGCTTAACGTATTAGAGGCGAGAGAGTCTGCGACAACTCTTTGTGGAACGAAAGCCGGAGCGCAAATCGATGCAGGTATGGGTTTTAAATCCCGTGAATTAGTTTATAACTCCTCTCGCAATGGTATGCTAGTAGAAGAGAGAAAGTCTGCATCTGGAAACGTCGCTTACTTCGAAGGCGATTCCAACGACCCTGGAGTTTTGGAAGCCAAACAGTGGCTAGAGGCTGTCAAGAGCGATAAAGAGCCTCTTGTCAAACCGGAGCAAGCGTTTGTTGTGACGAAAATTTTAGATGCGGTTTACCAATCAGCGGAAATCGGGAAGGAAGTAGTATTTAATAAATAAGTAGTTGAAAAAATATACAGGTGATTTGTCGCCTGTATATTTCTTAACGCGATAACGTGAAAATCAAACCGAACTGTAGTAGATCACATGGCTTTTCAAAAGAAGTAAACAAAGCTGCCATTCGTCTATCGATTGCGACAAATGGCTGAAGAACACGAGTGAAATTATAGAAAAACTGGATTGCGAACTCTAGATTTGCTTAAGCTCAGCTTTCTTACAATTGGGATTATTTTAATATGATTCATAGCGAGTGAAGTCCATGAAACGTGTGGAGGAGCTTGGTGGAAAGTAATTCCCGGACGATCCAAAACTAGTCCGTACGCTTGAAGATATGCTATTTTTGAAGAGCCCGGAACGCCAAATTATGATCAAGGGTGAAAGATGAAATGCCAAGGTCGAATAAACAATAATGGGAAGTCTGACTTTGAGTAGAGGGGTAAGCGTTAATGAATTATTATTGAAATGTCTTCGTCATACATCACCAATTATACGAGGGGGATTTGCATGAAAACAATTTACAAGTCTATGCTTATCGCGGGGGCTACGGCGCTTTTGCTCACAGCATGCGAACCAGCGAACCCCCAACTTTCCAAGACCGACGGAAATGCCACCGTCAGTGGCGGTGATTCGAAACCAGCGGTAACTGAGAAAACGACAGATCTGAATCTAGTCATTCTCTACGGCGGCAACGAAGTGAAGGATTTGCAGCTTGTCCAGGATGAGGTAAACAAGCTGACGAAATCCACAATAAATGTGACCATCAAAATGACTTTGGTTAGTGCAGGCGATTTTGTGCAAAAAACAAACCTGATGCTGACCGGTAATGAGAAAGTAGACCTGGTGGTCGTTAGTCCGTTCTTTGGGTATACTAACCAAGTTGCCAGAGGTCAGCTTCAGCCACTTGACAAGTTACTGGATCAGTACGGTCCAGACATTAAGAAGGTGCTCGATCCGGCATATCTGAATGCTTCTAAAATAAATGGTAGCATCTACGGCGTACCAGGGGTTAAGGACTTCGCTGCCGGGTTTGGCATCGTGATGCGCAAGGATCTGGTTGATAAATATCAAATCGATACCAGCAAGATTAAAACCTTGGAGGATATGGGGTCTGCTCTGAAAATGATTAAAGATAATGAGCCAAACGTAACTCCAATGATTCACGGCTCAATCGGCATTAACATGTTTGCATTATACAAGTGGTTCGATGAATTGGGGGATGGGAACGGGGTTCTTCCCGGCTATGATAATAACTTGAAGGTAGTGGATCTCTATGAGACTCCGGAGTATGCGGAAAAAGTGAAGCTGATGAGGGACTGGTATACATCAGGATACATCTTGAAGGATATCGCTACGACAAAAGAAGACCATATGGAACTGTTTAAGACGGGCAAAGCATTTTCCTACCTGACCCCTACCAAACCTGGAGTTGGGGAGCAAGCGAGTAAGTACTCAGGATTACCAGTGGTCATTGCCGAGGTGGCCCCACCTGTTATCACCACAGCCTCGGTAACAAGCTTCATGTGGGGAATCCCGCGAAATTCTATGGCGCCTGATAAAGCGATGCAATTCCTGAACCTGATGTATAAGGATAAAGACCTCGTGAATTTACTTGATTGGGGAATTGAAGGCAAGGATTATGTCAAGAAATCTGACAATATCATTGATTTTCCTCCAGGTATTACAGCGGCTAGTAACCCTTACGCCCTGAATATGAACTACCTCTTTGGAAATCAGTACCTGGGTTACATCTTCAATGGTAATGATCCTGAGCTTTGGAAGAAGATGGAAGAGTTCAACAAATCCGCGCAGAAGTCTAAAGCTCTTGGCTTCAATTTCGATGGAACCCCAGTGAAGACGGAAATTGCGGCCGTAAATAACGTCGTAAATTCGTACAGGGCTGGCTTGGAGGCGGGAGTATTGGATCCGGCTAAGAAGCTGTCTGAATTCATCTCGAAATTGAAGGATGCGGGTATCGATAAAATTATTGCCGAGAAGCAGAAGCAGTTGGATGAGTGGGCCAAAACTAATAAATAAGGTTACCCCAGGCGCCTCCTTCCTCTTTTTGGTAGGGGGGCGCGTTAGCATGCACCTGGGGCAAATATCAACGATTCTGAAGAATACCATATATATATTGTGATGCAATTGGTAGCTGCATTAGGTACCATGGATAAGATTAAAAGGTTGTGGAATATCCCACATCATTGGTATCGCTTTTACCACGCAGAATGAACTTTCGTGAGCAAACGACAAAGAGAGGGAAATACATGAGCTGATCTCAAAAGAAAAAGGGTATCGTTGTAGCCAGCCTCTTGTTGGCGATCCTCATGGCCTCGATGGATAACACAATCGTGGCCACCGCAATGGGAACGATCATAGGCGAGCTTGGCGGACTCGACAAATTCGTGTGGGTGACCTCCGCCTACATGGTCGCGGAAATGGCCGGAATGCCGATTTTCGGCAAGTTGTCTGATATGTACGGTCGTAAACTTTTTTTTATTATCGGAATCATCTTATTCATGCTTGGATCCGTTCTATGCGGAATAGCGAGTTCTATCGTTCAGCTGAGCATTTTCCGTGCGATTCAGGGAATCGGCGGTGGGGCCATGATTCCGGTTTCGTTCACGATCATGTTCGATGCGTTTCCCCCGGAGAAAAGGGGGAGGCTGAGCGGGTTGTTCGGCGCCGTACTCGGCATTTCCAGTATTTTCGGTCCTCTTCTCGGCTCCTATATCACCGACCATATCCGTTGGGAATGGATTTTCTACATAAATTTGCCACTCGGCTTCATTGCCGTCGCACTGATTGGGTTCTTCTATAAGGAATCGCATGAAAATTCCAAGTTGTGAATCGACTGGTTGGGTGCGCTTACGCTTGTCGGTGCTATCGTTTGCCTCATGTTCGCGCTGGAACTGGGCGGCAAACAGTATGCGTGGGATTCGGCGCAAATTTTGGGGCTATTCGCGGGATTCGTTTTGCTCGTCATCCTGTTCGTATTTGCGGAAATGCGTGCATCGGAGCCGATCATATCGTTCCAGATGTTCAAAGCCCGCCTGTACGCTTCGAGCACGATTTTGGCCATGTTAAGCGGAGCGGCGTTCGTCGCCGCCTCGGTGTACATCCCGATCTTTATTCAAGGGGTACTCGGCGGAACCGCTAAGAACTCCGGCCTTGTCCTGCTGCCGATGATGCTCGGTACGGTAGTAACTGCCGCGGGGGGCGGCGCGGTTCTCACCAAGCTTTCCTACCGTACAGTGATGATTCCGACGCTCAGCCTCCTTGTTGTGGGAATCACGCTTTTGACGACAATCACTCCAGAAACTTCCCATCTGACCATCACTGTTTATATGGTCTTTGTCGGACCAGGCATTGGCG
The DNA here is from genome assembly GCF_022458865.1 of Paenibacillus periandrae. GTDB lineage: Bacteria > Bacillota > Bacilli > Paenibacillales > NBRC-103111 > Paenibacillus_S > Paenibacillus_S periandrae. The sequence continues at coordinate 29,452 of NZ_JAJNMU010000036.1, forward strand.
CTTCCTTCTCCGTGCTCACCAACGCGGCACTTCATTCGTTTCCGCTTCAGCAGCGCGGATCTGTTTACTCTACGCTTAATTTCATCCGCTCTCTCGGGATGACGCTCGGGATTACCCTGTTCGGAATTGTTCAGAGCCAGCCATTCGTTGACTCGCATATTGACCGCTAGTATGACAGGCGCGGAATCAGCAGTTATGTCCAATGGCATGAGCCTGAGCGATCCGTATTCCTTGCTGAACTCGGTGGACCGTGCTAAAATACCGGATTCTACGCTTGTCAAAATCTCGGAGGGGCTATCCCAATCGATTTCCTACACCTTTGTTTGGGCAATCATTCCGGCAGGGCTGGCGGTCATAGCGGTTCTTTTCATGAGCGAAGAGAAGATGGCTTCTGAAGCGGGGTCTTACGCGGAAACGTCTTGATTCATGAGGATCGTGAAATTCGCGGTTTTTGGGGCTACGACAACTCAGCATGTGCTGAGTTGTCGTAGCCCCTTTTGTTTCCCTGCATAAATTACTGATGAGATTCAAAAGGAGTTTTTAGTTCGTGGAAAAAAATGCTGAACTTAGAACAATTGCATTTAAACCGCGAGGCCATTTCTGCATTACAGGTCGAAAAAACGATAGTTACGTGTCTCTTTCCGGGTAGAGGCGATTCCTTGCAAACGCTATAATGGAGAAGAACCGGACGAGGTAAAATACCCCCACCGGATAACAAATAATGTAATGGAAGTGAGCACAATGAATCGGACACGGTATAAATGGAAGAAAATCATCCCACTTTCCCTTCTGGCACTCCCGGGGGTCTTGTATCTGATCGTGAACAATTATTTGCCGATGTTTGGACTCGCGATTGCCTTCAAGAACGTCGATTTTGCCAAGGGCATTCTGGGTAGTGATTGGATTGGATTCAAGAACTTTGAATATTTGTTCAAGACGAAGGATGCATTTATTATTACCCGCAATACCATTCTTTATAACGGGCTGTTCATATTGATTAATTCTTTTTTGGCCATCGCCATTGCTGTAATGCTGAACGAAATCAAGAGCAAGTTTGCAGCTAGATTTTACCAAAGCATCATTTTGCTGCCTTACCTCATCTCGATGGTTATCGTCAGCTATCTGGTTTATGCCGTGCTTAGCATCGATACAGGGATGTTTAACAAGTTTCTGCTACCGATGCTTGGCATCTCGGAAATATCCTGGTACACGGAAAGCGAATATTGGCCTTACATCTTGACATTTGTTCAGTTATGGAAAAATATCGGCTTCATGTGCATTATCTATTTGGCTTCCATCATCGGTATCGATCAGGAATACTACGAAGCGGCAACGCTGGATGGCGCAACAAAATGGCATCAAATCCGTTCGATTACCATTCCGTTAATAAGCCCAGTTATTACCATGTTGGTTTTGCTTGCCATTGGGCGCATTTTCTATTCGGATTTCGGGTTGTTTTATCAGATTCCGATGAATTCGGGCGCTGTGAACGATACGACAAACGTCATCGACACTTATGTGTATCGCGGTCTTTTACAACTCGGTGATATCGGCATGGCCTCGGCTGCGGGACTTTACCAATCGCTCGTCGGATTCGTGTTGGTGCTTTTTTCTAATTACATCGTAAGGAGAATTAGTAAAGAGAATGCCTTATTCTAGGAGGGAGAACCGCATGAACAATGAAAATCGGGCGTGGCAGTGGGCATCCCATTTGATTTTGATCGTGATTTCGCTAAGCTGCATCATTCCGTTCGCACTGCTCTTCATGTCGTCGATTTCGGAGGAAACGAGCATTACCAAGTATGGCTACCAATTATTCCCTAAAGCCTACAGCTTTGATGCATACAGCTACTTATGGAAAAATGCCTCAAGCATCCTGCACGCGTATGGCATCACGATTATGATCACGGTAATCGGAACCGCAGTCGGACTCGCGATGACCGCCATGCTGGCATATCCTGCATCCCGAAAAGATTATCCGTTTTATAAAGGCCTGGCCTTCTTCGTATTCTTCACATTGCTGTTTAACGGCGGATTAGTCCCCACTTACTTGATTTACACTCAGTACCTGGATATGAAAGATACGATTTGGGCACTCATCATCCCGAACCTGCTGATGAACGGCTTTAACGTACTGCTGATGCGGACGTTCTTCATGACAACGATCCCGGCTCCCGTCATCGAATCTGCGAATATGGACGGTGCCGGTGAGGTTCGTACATTTACGTCCATCGTGCTTCCACTTTCCATGCCGATACTGGCTACGGTCGGGCTGATGCAGGCCATCATGTATTGGAACGACTGGTTTAACGGCATGGTGTACATTACCGAACCACAATACTTCAGCCTCCAAAACGTACTAAATCAAATTTTGTCAAATATCAATTTTCTTTCTACTACCAATATGAGCGCCGCAACTAATGTTACGATGAATTTACCCGGAGCGACCGTAAGAATGGCCATCGCAGCTATCGGTGTTATTCCGATGTTGCTTGCTTATCCCTTCTTCCAGAAATATTTTATCAAGGGTATTACGATCGGAGCGGTGAAAGGGTAAAAAATTTTGTCGGTATCATATTATTAACGAATGAGGATATTCGTATTTTGCTTAAAAAATATAAATTAAAGTTATGCACCTTCCTTTGGTAATAAGGAGGTGTATTCTTATGCAGGGCTTGAAGTCGAATTCTTGATGATATAATGAAAAAGGTTTAAGGTAGAGTATAAATCAAAGTGCTAAAAGAGATGTGCAACTTATCGGGGAGAATTTCCTTTAAGAGGGCAGTGCACTCGAGTAAATTGAGGGGTTCCTGAACACGCTGAAATTTGCCAAGACCTGCCCGAACCACATCGGTTATTTCAATCATTATTACTGCTTCAAGTATCCAAACGAAGAGTTGGTGGCTCGCTATCGCCAAGCTGCAATCGATTGACCTCAAAGCGATATTTTCTTATATCACCTGCTGCTGGAAGGACGAGTCACACGAGATCTTCTGTACGTTCTTCGATTCAACTTTAAGTCTTCTGCAAAGATTCACCTCCCGAAGTGAAATCCTACGGCAGGAACATGACATCGAGTTAGGCTTACTGGCAGCGTTTTTTTGATATAATCATTCATTACGTGAAAAATTGAGAACCAAAGAGGAAGGAGTTTCTTCATGGATTTAGGTATTATTGCGTCTGCTACCGAGGAGAGTTTTCGTCTCTCCCAGCTTCGCGGCCTTGACTTTGTCGAGCTGTTGATGAATGAAGGCGACGACCCGGACAGTTTATGCCAGCGGATGGATCAGCTTAAGAAATGGAAAGAACAGTATGAGATTAAAGTCGGCTCCATCGGTAGGTGGAAATCGCTCCGCATCAACCAAGAAGGTCAGTTGATCGAGAAAGAGCTACAAATTTGTTATCAGCTGATCGATGTGGCAAGCGAGCTGGGCTGCCCGAATTTCGTATCAGGCTGCAATTATGTGGAGGACATCTCTTATTTTGATAATTGCGCGGCAGCGATCCGCTTCTTCTCGAAGCTGATTGAATATGCGGGGCCGAAAGGTGTCAAGGTGCTTACCTACAATTGCCGCAAAGTCAACTTCATCCATTCTCCGGAGGTCTGGAAGATCGTTCATGGACATTTGCCGGAGCTCGGGATCAAGTTCGATCCTTCCCACTGCCGCTACTTCGGAGGAGATTATTTGAAGGAAACGCTGGAATGGGGACACCGTTTTCATCATGTCCATCTCAAAGGTTCTTTGTTGATCGAAGGCTGCGCCATAGACGATCCTCCAGCGGGGCTCGACCAAACTGACTGGAAGACATTCCTCGCATTGCTCCGTGCCAAGGGATACACGGGAGGTTTAAGCATTGAGCCGCATTCGAAGGTTTGGACCGGAGAGCTGGAAGCGAAGGGGATTGAATATACAATCGCGTACATGAAATCACTGCTGATCAAGCAGTAAGGCAGAAGGAAAGGAGTAAGTTACGATGAAAAAAAAGCTGAGATACGGATTGATCGGTGCAGGCAGCAATGCAGAGAAGAAGCATTTGACCGGCTATTCGGCGCTTCCTCATGTCGAACTCGTTGCAGTCTGCGACGTGAATCAGGAGAAAGCGAAGAAAATGGCTGAAAAGTATCAAATTAGCAATTTATACACGAACTACACCGTAATGCTCGACCGTGAGCAGCTGGACCTGGTAAGCGTATGTACGCCGAACCTGTTCCATGCCGATATTTCGATTTATGCTTTGAACCGCGGGGTTCATGTCCACTGCGAGAAGCCGTTGGCCATAAGTGCTGTCGATAGCCAAAAAATTTTGGACGCCAAACGGAAATCAGGCAAAATGCTTATGATAGGTCTCAACAACCGGATGACCAACGAAGCCGTTTTTATCAAGCAATATATCGATGAAGGCAATCTGGGGGACATTTATCAGGCAAAGGCCGGATGGAGAAGGAGAAGCGGCATTCCCGGAAGAGGCACATGGTTTACGAACAAGCAGCTGTCCGGCGGCGGGGTCATGGTCGACCTGGGCGTGCACTACCTGGATTTGGTTCTTTACTTGATGGGCAATCCTGAGCCATCCTATATTACAGGGAGCACGCGCCGCACCTATGACCATACCAACTTACGGAATCGGAACGGATATGCAGGAAATCCGAACGGTATCTTCGATGTGGAAGACAGCGCAGTCGGGTATTTGCAGCTCAAGAACGGAGGCGCCGTCAGCTTCGAGTTCAGCTGGGCGTCCAATATTGAGAAGGACACCACCTTCATCGAATTGATCGGCACAAAGGGTGGTATCAGCCTGGTTGACGGCCGGCTAAAGATATTCTCCGAGCAGCAGGGGACCTGTGTGGACATTGTGCCGCAGCTGAGCCCTAATGTGAAGCTGTTGAACGAGTTCGAGCATTTTACTTCGTGCATACTAAGCGGGGAGGAACCGCTCGCGCCGCCGGAGCACGGTGTTTATATGATGGAAATTATCGATCAATTTTATCGTTCCGCCTCCCTGGGCCAGCCTGTTCTTCTCTCCCGAAGGGAAAGAACTGCAGCAGTTATCTACGACTGAATACAGGCGAGGCTTTGATGGAACCGGAAGGGGATGCGTACTCAGATGCAACTGCTTATTGTGGATGATGAGTTACTGGCTATCGAAGCGATTCAATATGCCGTCCCTTGGGAACAGTTGGGGATTATTAGCGTATTCACGGCGAACCATATCAAGAAGGCTAAAGAAATCTTTGGGCAACACAAGATCGATATCCTGTTATGCGACATCGAAATGCCGAAAGGAAGCGGGCTTGAACTTCTGGAATGGGTTCGTGAGCACGCTTCGAATACCGTTACCATCTTCATGACCTGTCATGCCGAATTTCAATATGCCAAGAAAGCCTTCCAACTGGGAGGCTTGGATTATATTTTGAAGCCGATTCCCTATGACGAGCTTACTGCAGCAATCCGGAATGGGATTGAGAAAATACGTAAAGACAGCGAATCGCTGGAAAACTATCAGATCCGGCTGCTCTGGAACCGTCATCAACCTATGATCATTGAAAATTTTTGGTTGGACGTGATCAGCCAATCTATTCCGGCTAATCCGCAGGCAATCCAGGAGGCAGCGGCCGGCCGGAATATTGCGCTCGCGGAAACGATGGAGTTTGTACCGATCCTGATTCAAGTGAAGCGTTGGAATAAAGATTTTTCGAAAAGAGACGGCAAGATTATGGAGTATGCACTGCGCAACGCTAGCGAAGAGCTGCTGCTCAACCAGGACGGCGGGGCTGGCCATCTCATCGCCCTCCATGAAGCTACCTTGCTGGCGATTCAGACCTTTGAACAAGCTTCGCAGCGGGAGACGATGCTTCAGAGATGTCAAACGTTGATTGAATCCTGCTGTCAATTCTTTTATTGCGACGTATCCTGTTACATCGGACAGCCGTCAGCCGTCCACGCCATGGCCGAAACGGTCGAAAGCTTGCTGGCTTACGACCGGAATAATGTCACACGCCTCAGCGGTGCCTTCCTCGTTTCTGAGCAGCAGACGCCGCTGGACAACGTCAAAGTACCTGACATGACGACTTGGGCAATCATGCTTAAGGAGGACGGCTCCAAAGAGAAGGTGCTGAAAGAAGTAGACCGGTATTTGCACAAACTTTCCGAATCTAGGGGAGTAGATCTGTGGAACCTTCAAAGGTTTCAGCAGGACATGCTCCAAATGATCTATTATGTGCTAAAATTGAAGGGCATCCATGCCCACCGGCTGTTTACCGACCCGGAGTCGCTCTCGTTATCCTCCAATGCCACCAGAAGCCTTGCGGACTTGAGAGCTTGGTCCGAGCATGTCATAGGGAAAGCTGAAGATTCGATAGTCGGCATGGAAAAATCGGATTCCATCGTGCAAAGAATCAAGAACTATATCGGACATCATCTGGATCATGATCTTACGCGCGACAGCATTGCCGATATGATTTGTCTGAATCCCGACTATTTGACGAGAGTATTTAAGAAGGAAACCGGCCAGTCCATTGTTGAATATATTGCGCAGGAACGGGTGAAGTGTGCCAAAGAGCTACTGGCCAAAACCGAGATGCCGGTCAGTGCCATTGCGTTGTCCGTAGGCTACAACAACTTCTCGCATTTTTCCCAAATGTTCAAGAAGCATGTGCAGATGAACCCGGGTGAGTACCGGTGCCGCTTTGCCGATAAGGAGCCGATCCGCTAATATCGATAAGAGAGAGAGGACTAACAAGAGATGACTGCGAACCTCAAGATGCGATTTTCCTTTAACTCCATTCACTTTAAGCTACCTTTTGTCATTATGGTCATCATACTGCCGTTAGTCCTGCTTCTCATTTATTTCAGCCGTTATTCCATTCAAGTCGTACATGACCAGGTGGCTCAGTCCAACAAGAATATGATCAATCTATACATGCAGCAGATCGATACAACCCTGCTCGAAGTCGAAAAGTATATGTCGACTGTAGCAAGCACTGATTACGATTACATGTATCTGGAATCTATCGACCCAGCGGACTATGACGTGGCTATGATCCGGCTGTCCAACAAGCTGTCGTTGGATGTTTTATCGTATTCGCAGATTGATTCTCTTTTTATTTATAACGCCCGAAATGACGAGTTGATTTACGGCTTCAATCAGGGGGGCGATTTCCAGGAGCGTCAGAAAATTCAGGACCACATCCGTTTACTGAAAGCTTCGGTAGGCGTTGGCGCCTTCGGGCTCACGACTCCGGACTGGGAAGTACACAAGATTCATAACGAATATTATTTGTTTCACATCGTTAAGAACGGAAATATCTATTTCGGGGCCTGGGTGAACGTGAAACGGCTGCTGATTCCGATGAGCCTGATCCATCTCGGCGAGAGCGGGAAAGCGTTCTTTGTCACAGGAGATGGAACGCCTATGCTCGTTTCCCCTACCGCGGCGGAGCAGCCCGTCGATTTAGCCAAACTCAATAACGGTTATTATTTATCTGGCGATAAAGAGAAGTTCCTAGTGGTCGGAGGACCGTCGTCTCAGGGCAGTTTCAGCTTGGCGGCGCTAATTCCGGAAGAAAGCATCCTCGAGAATTTGCCGTTTCTTCGCCGACTCGTCATGCTGATCCTGTACGGATCCCTTATATTGCTGCCGACTGGATTTGTTTTGCTCCGCAGAACTTTTCTTCTTCCTCTCAACCGGATTCTGGCGGCGATGAGGAAAACCCGGGACGGTCTTATCGAGTATCGCATCAGCAAATTTCGCACCTCAGACGAATTTCAGAATATCAATGATGCTTTCAACCAGATGATGTCGCAAATTCAGAAGCTGCGGATCGACGTATACGAAGAGCAGCTCAGCAATCAGCGGACGGAACTGAAGCTGTTGCAGCTGCAGTTAAATCCTCATTTTTTGATGAATTCGTTAAATATTATTCACGGTTTGGCCTTCATGAAGCGCTTCGAGCTCATTCAGGAGATGTCGATCAGCCTGGTGCAATATTTTCGCTATATGCTTAGAAGCAATACGACGTTTGTCCCTTTGAAGGACGAACTGCAGCACGTACGCAATTATTTAAGAATACAAGAACTTCGGTACCAGGAGCATTTGACGTTTCACACACAGGCGCCTGATGCCTTTATGTCATTTGAGGTGCCGCCGTTAATCATTCAAACGTTCGTGGAAAATACGGTCAAGCACGCGGTTACGATGGAGGAGCCTATGCATATTACCGTTGAATCTGAGTTTCTTCAGGAACCCGAGTCTTGCTTGAAAATTACCCTCACCGACACAGGAGCCGGCTTTCCGGAGAAGGTCCTGGACATTCTGAACAAAGGAGAGCAGCTCCAGGACGAAAGCGGCGAGCATATCGGCATTTGGAACGTACAGCGCAGGTTGAAGCTTTTGTATGGCGGGAAAGCGGGATTGGAGTTTTCGAACCGATCAACGGGGGCATGTGTTGAAATATGGCTCCCACTGCGGGAGTGATTGGCAAATAGATTGGAGAATGTCCCGTTACGCGAATATGGCGTGCAGGGGCATTTTTTTTGGAAATCGGGAAAATAAGGTCGAACTTTCGATAGTCGAAAGTCTGTATATCGGTAGAAAGACCGTTAAAATGTTAGTTATAATAAACTTAAAAGGAGACGGAGGTAAGGGGCAAATGGAAAGATTGAAAGTGTCTAACGATAAACGAAGTCTGGAAACAGAAACGGGCAAGCACTTCTTTTATCTGGCGGATACAGCTTGGACATTGCCGCAAAGATTAAAGTGGGACGATGTCATCTACTACATGAAAAAAAGAAAGTCGCAAGGCTTTAATGTGCTGCAGATTGTGGCGTTGGATCCGGAGATGGATATCGAGATGCGCAACCCTGCTGGAGTAAAAGCGCTGATAAATAATAATCTATCGCAGCCTAACGAAGCATATTTCAGGTACTTGGATTGGGTATTGGATGTTGCGGAAGAGATGGAATTCTATGTCGTTCTTTTACCAGTTTGGGGCCAATTGGTGGTTGGAGAAAACTGGAACGGTGAACAATTCGAGAAGATCGTGACAGAACAGAACGCCTATGAATTTGGTCGATGGATCGGCAATCGGTATAAAGATCAGACAAATCTTATTTGGTGCCTGGGGGGAGATCGCCAACCGATTCATAAAGGGGTCGACTACCGGGACGTGTGGCGGAACATGGCGGAAGGTCTGCTCAAAGGAGTCACTGGCGTCTCTTGCAAATATAATGTAGCAAATCAAGCGTGGCGTGAACTTGTAATAACTTACCATACGTGCTACGAAGTGGAGACAGGCAATTATTCGACGATGTCATACTGGACGGAGGAAGAAGCTTGGATCAGCTTTACCATGCTGCAATCTGGCCACGGTTTGCATACTCAAAATTACGTGGAGGTTCAGAAAGAATACGAAAGGACTCATACATTGCCAGTTTTGGACGCAGAGCCAGCATATGAGCAAATGCCAATGGGTTGGCCGATAACACTCCCCTTACACGATGAGTGGATTGTCAGAAAAAGAGCCTATTGGTCGCTATTTGCAGGATCATGTGGACATACTTATGGTCATTCCAGTGTGTGGTGCATGATTTCCGATAAGGAAAAAAATGACATTCTCATATATGACTGGTATGAAGCGTTGGAGCGGCCAGGCGCTTATCAAATGAAAATATTGCGTGATTTTTTCGACTCGATTCCATTTGAACGCTGCATCCCGAATCAGAGCATCATGGAACATGATCAACTGTGCGGCAAAGGTTGTCTGGATGAACATCGTCAAGCAGCTGTGGATAGCCGAGGGCAATTCGCAATGGTGTATTTTACGAATGGAGGTTCCGAAAAAATAGATTTGGCACGCTTGAATGGAGAGCGATTCTTGGCATTGTGGTTTAATCCTAGAGATGGGAAATGCTACGATTCGGAACATAACCTCTGCGACAAAGTTTTTGAAGTGCATGCGGAAAAAGGATGGACTGAATTTAAGGCTCCTACACAAGGGGAGAAGAACGATTGGATTTTAGTCATAGGCTCCGAGGAGAATTTATTTGAAAACATAGGCAAAGAAGTGTTCAGAGGAGAAGAAATGAAGATTGAACAATGGCCTATGATTTTTGTCTGATGCAAGCAAGTAACGGAAAGAAAGGATGTCTCTTATGAATAGACGATTGGAAGAAGTACTTGCTGGAAAAGAAGACAATTACATTCTCCCCTTTGTATGGCAGAAGGGCGAGGATGAATCCATTATTCGTGAAGAGCTGGCGCGTATCCATGATTGCGGGATCCGGGCCGTCTGCATCGAAGCAAGACCGCATCCGGATTTTCTCGGGCCGGACTGGTGGAAGGTCATGGACGTTGTGATGGAGGAAGCTCGCCAACGCGACATGAAGGTTTGGGTCCTCGATGACGAACATTTTCCGACCGGATATGCTGCAGGGAAAGTCAAGGATGCTCCACCCGAGCTGCGTCGCGTCTATCTGAACTTGAAGCATTTGGATATGATTGGTCCCCAGCAGGATACTAGTTGTATCGTGGAAGTTCCGCCGTTTAACGAGCGCCTGCCTACTTTAGTACCCGGATATTCTTATGGCGGGACGCTGTTTGGGGTGATCGCGGCGAAGCGCCATTCGGCTACCGGTGAGCTTACCGGCGAAACGATCGATCTATGGGGTTGTGTTCAGGACAATGTTTTGTTCTGGGATGTGCCCGAAGGTCAATGGCGTATTTTCATGCTCATTGAAACGACAAGAGGGGCAAGCGAACACCATTTCAATTACGTCAACCCGCTTGTAGCTGAATCGGTGCGCATCCTCGTCGATACGGTATATGAGGCTTTCTATGAGCGATATCGGGATGATTTCGGACATACCTTTGCCGGCTTCTTCTCCGACGAACCGGGGCTTTATAACGATAAAGATACCTTCGATTTCGAATCCAAGCTCGGCAAGAAAGACGTCGTTCTACCGTGGTCCAGGCAGCTTCCGAACCTCCTGGAGGAGGCGCTCGGCAGCGATTTCCGTCGCAAATTACCGTTCCTGTGGTATGAAGGAGGAGAGGGTACAGCTAACGTACGGTACGCGTATATGAACGTTGTCAGCAAGCTGTACGGTGAGAATTTCACCAAGCAGCTTGGAGATTGGTGCCGAGAACGTAACGTGGAATATATCGGTCATGTACTTGAAGATAATAACGTTCACGCTCGTCTCGGTCCAGGAGCCGGCCACTTTTTTAGAGCGCTGTGGGGGCAGGATATGTCCGGCATCGACATCATCGGCTGGCAAATCACTCCGGGCTTCGATGAAGGTTTCCTTCGTACTCGACCGGGAGAATCGGACAACGAGTTTTACCACTTCGGTCTGGCTAAAATGGCTTCCTCGCTCGGGCATCTCGACCCGAAGAAGAAGGGCCGGACGATGGTAGAGTTGTTTGGTGCTTACGGGTGGTCCGAAGGACTCAAGCTGATGAAATGGTTGACGGATCATGTTCTCGTGCGCGGCGTCAATGTTTTCGTTCCACATGCATTCTCCCAGAAGGAGTTTCCAGATGATGACTGCCCGCCTCACTTCTACGCGAGAGGGCATAATCCCCAATTCCGTTACTATAAAGAACTGAACCATTATACGAACCGGCTTAGCCACCTTCTATCGGGTGGACGACATATTGCGCCGGCGGGGGTATTGTATCATGCGGAAGCCGAATGGTCGGGGGAATTCATGTATTTCCACAAGCCGGTCAAAGAGTTACTTCGCAGCCAAATCGATTGCGATGTGCTTCCGGCCGATATTCTATACGATAGCGCCAAAGTATCGGACGGTAAGCTACTTATTCAGGAAGAGTCGTTCCGATGCTTGATTATCCCTTACTCTGAAGTGCTTCCGGATTCGCTGCTTATCCGTTTGGCCGAGCTCGCCGGGCAAGGACTGCCGTTGTTGTTTATTGATGGATATCCGGTTCGTTCCATCGATGGGGAAAGTGACTCGCTTCATCGTTTAGCTGCATCCAACGTGTGCCATGTAGTTCCGCTGAACCGGCTTGCCGCGGAGCTGAAGGAGCGAGGCTGGAACGAGATTACCGTGAAGTCCGAGCAGCTTTATCTGCGATACTATCATGTGCAGCATGCGGATTTGGATGTGTATATGTTTTTCAATGAGCATCCGCTCGAACGGATTGAGACTGAGGTTCGGCTTCCAGTGCAAGGAAGGGCTATACGGTATGATGGTTTCAGCAATCTGCTTACGGAGTTGGAGGTTCAGACTGATGCGGATGGCATAGATACAGCTATTTCTTTAAGCCCCTATGAATCGCTTGTGCTCTTGGCCGGATCGGGAATTGACGATGCCGTCGTGGAAATGGGAACAGACTACGGAGCGGCGGCGAATGCTGTAATGCAATCGAAAGTGATTGAGGGGACATGGGACATTTCAATTTCAGCCTCTATAGATTACCCTGCCTTCCGAAAGGTGGGCAGCACATATGCACTGGTCAATATGGGACGGCCGGGTCAGCTCCGCGATTTCTCTGGCACATTCCGGTATGAAACTGTATTTGAGTGGTCACAAGGCGCTGGCGAGGTTCTTCTGGATTTGGGACGTGTGTTCGAGATCGGCGAAGTGTGGGTGAATGGCGTGCGTGCAGGGGTGCGGATTTGTCCGCCGTACGTTCTGGAGATCGGTCATCTGCTCAAGAAAGGAAGCAATTCGCTCGCCGTCGAGGTGACCAATACGCTGATGAATGAGCAGAAGGATCTTGTCTTCAGGACCATTCATCAGGAGCCGAGCGGCTTGCTAGGCCCGGTTCAGCTCGTAGTTATGGCAAATTGAAGAGGAGCGTGGACGGTTGAAGAATATGCTGAATAATCCAATTTTGGCCGGGTTTTATCCCGATCCTTCGATCTGCCGCGTGGGCGACGATTGCTACATGGTTACTTCAAGCTTCTCCTTATTCCCGGGGGTTCCAATCTTTCATAGTACGGATCTTGCGCATTGGGAGCAGATTGGGAACATTTTGGACAGAAAGTCGCAGCTTCATGTTACGGCGGAGTATATGGCATCCGGAATTATGGCACCGACGCTTCGCTATCACAACGGTACCTTTTACATGATTACTACGAATTTCAGCGACAAGGGAAATTTCATTGTCACTGCGACGGATCCCCGCGGTCCCTGGTCGGATCCTTACTGGCTGCCGGATGGTCACGGCATCGATCCTTCCTTGTTTTTCGACGATGACGGGAAGGCGTACTTTACCGGTACAAGGCTGGAAGACCGTGAAGACAATCCAATGGGCGAACAAGTGATCTGGATCAGCGAAATCGATCTGGTGAACATGCGGCTTGTAGGCGGAAATCGGACTATATGGGGAGGAGCACTCAGAAATTGCGCTTCGCCCGAAGCTCCTCATCTGTATAAGAGAGACGGGTACTATTACTTGGTTATTGCAGAGGGTGGAACAGAGCACTACCACGCAGTCACGGTTGCACGCAGCAAAACGATTTTTGGCGATTATGAGGGCTATGTGGGAAATCCCATTTTGACTCATCGTCAGCTGGGGAAAGATTACCCGATCTGCAATGTCGGCCACGCGGATTTCATAGAGCTTCAAAATGGCGATTGGTACGTGGTGATGCTAGCCTCCCGTCTGATCGAAGGGTATCACAAGAACATGGGCAGGGAAACTTTTATTGCACCCATCGTTTGGGAGAATGGTTGGCCTGTTGTCAGCCCCGGCACCGGGCGGCTCGAATGGAGCTATCACGCACCTGAGCTGCCGGCGTTTACACCGAGACCAATTCCTGCGAGGGACGATTTTGAGGAAAATCGGCTCGACATGCATTGGATTTTTTTCGGGACGCCATATGACGATTTCTATTCAATCGCGGACAGCAAGCTAACTTTGAAATTGCTGCCTCGCCGCATAAGTCAGGAGTTAAAGAAGATCGACGTTGCTAAGGCAGATGCATGTATGACAGTTCCATCTTTAAGCTTTATCGGTCGAAGGCAGCAGCACGTGAGCTTTCGTATATCAGCCAAGATGAGTTTCCATGCATTTGAGGAAAATGAAACGGCCGGACTAGTCGTGATGCAGGCTTGCAACCACCAATTTCGATTGGAACGGGCGATGAAGGAAGGGAAGCAAGTGATAAGACTGATTCAGTGTACCAGCGAGCTGAACGGATACCCGCATCAGCCCCATTTTCAGAGTCTGACGACTGAGGCCGAGCTTGCAATTGCTGAAGTTTTCAGTAGAGATATCGTTCTAGGCATTAGCGCAGAGGGTCAAGCGTATAGCTTCTATTACAGAAGTGCAGAGGGGAATCATCGCTTACTATACGAGTATGCGGACGGTAGACTAATAAATCCCGAGGCCATCGGCGGTATGGCAGGAACTGTACTTGGCATGTTTGCTAGCGGGAATGGGATGGAATGCGCAAACAGAGCCGAATTTGACTGGTTTGATTATGAGGGCTTGATTTGAAAGACATGAACTATACCAACCCAAAGGGAAATGTTTAGATCTTAACGAAAACATTATTGTTTGTTCTTTACGGACGTGAACCCAAGCTCTTCGATAGTTCCTTATCTATTTCATCAATTTGTTGCGATGTAACGAGATGCTGCTTTGCAAAGGTCCGACCAGTGACACCCCGACCACCACGCGAGCATTGTATCCTGAATCCGCGGTGATGGAATTGAATCATCAGTATCATCATCAAACGGCCGGAGGTGTTCGAGCTTGATCTGCTTTCGTTTTCGTCGGGAATGCGCAGCCTCCCGCCATTTTCCTTCAGCTCGACGTTAAGAAACGGATTCTTGGTCCGACCGCCGCCGCCTTCTGGGTCCCAAGCGGAGCGGACAAAGTCGGAGGCATTATACTTGGTCGGTGGGTTTCGACAACATTTGAAGGAGTGCTCGTCTTTTGGCGGCGGTATCCGCAAGTTGTCGGCCTTAAAGGTATGGAACGTTCGGCCATATTTCGCTGTGGAACAAGGCGTCGGGCAAGTATTTTGCATCCCGCAAGCAAGTGGACAACGCCACTTCTGACGGTTCTGCGTATGGTCGTATCCGTTAGGCTTCATTTCCTTACCGATGGGACAAATGGGCACACCCTCAGGTGAAATTTGAATGTCAGAATCGGTAGTGGTATTCTTTTTGCTCCGGTTGTTCAGGTCAATAAAAGGCTCGATGCGCTGGTGATCCAGCAAAGCATAGATGGCCTCCGCATCGTGAGCGGCATCAAGGAGAATTTTATCGATTGTGCCCAAGGTGAAACGTTGCGCAAATTCAATGGAGCTGACGACCAAACTCACAGCGTCGTGCCGGGAAGCAGGCTGGAGTCTGGGATACAGCGGAAGATCATGCTTGCTGTTCGCAGCAGCCAGCATGTACAGGTGGTACCCATTGAAGTATCTCTCACGTGCGCTGTCCCAACCGGAATCGCAATCCGGCTGGGAATATTCGCGGCGGTGAGGACAATTCGCAAGGCCTTGGGCACTGCAATTACAAGTAGGCTTGCTTCGCAGATAAGCAGTCGTGACGACGGGCGTTCCATCGCCGGCGATCGTTAAGGCCTTCATATCCCCCAGCAGGCCGAGCTTTCCCGAAACGGCGACAATCTGGGAGTGGAAGAACTCCTGCAAGCGATCGAAAGGCTGATCTTTACGTTTTCGCCATGACGCAGGATACGCTCAACAAGACGTTTGACCTTGCCAGGGGATGTGGTTGGTGCTTTTTCGCCCTTCTTGCCTTTTTGGGGTTTACGCTTCCTTGGCTTCGTGCGAGGTTTCAAATGTTTGTCCTCGGCAGCCCAAAATCGGGTGAGAAAATCGTAGAAGGTTCCAACGCCGGGAATATCTCCGGGATCAAACCCGCTGAGAATGGCATAAAGAGGGACCCGGTACATTTCATCGACCCAAGCCGTAATGCCGATTTCGGGTCGTACCAAGAGGAACAGGAGATACGAGCGTAACATGGAAGCAGGGTCGCGCGGTGCCGGTCCTCGGTCTGAATACAGATCGCGTAAAAGCGTTGCTGTGTAAGAAAGATCAGAAATCGTACACTTCCAGATGACAGGCCAATCTTTGCGAACCAGGACAGCCAGACCATCCGAGTAGTGTTTGCGGAGTCGATTGATGACAAAGCGTTGGTAAGAAGAATGAGGAACGAAAACAGGCTTCAATGAAGACACCCCACAGGTTAGGTAGTAAGGGAAAATGCATACCCTTCCTGCGCGATTTTGGAGCGATATTAAAAAAGTCAAGTGTTTTCAAGGGAAATGTCCAAATTTTAAAATATATTTTTCCAGTTCGAGATGTGGTAGAAATAAAAAAATCCCTCCACCAAAGTAGGAGGGGAGCAAAATTGATGGTTCAAGGAATCGCTTGTCCCATCAGCCTCGGCGAATGCCGAGAGGCTATTAACAAATATGGAGGGATAAAAATGGATGAGTTGCGTAAAAGGAATCGATCGGTGGTTGAAAAGTTTTACGAGTTGGGCCATGATGCGAATGTTCTTTTTGCCGATAATGGGGTGAAAATAATTCCCTGGTACCCACCAAACGGAATCAGTTGGACCGGAAGAAATAAATTGGACCAAAATTTTCAATCGAATAAGTCCTATTTCCCGGATTTTAACTGGGATGAGATTCGGATTTTTGAAACGGATGATCCGAACTATTTCTGGGTGGAGTGCAGCGGACGCGGAGAACAGATCGTAAGTGGAAAAGCAGAAATATATATGAATCAATATATTAATTCTTTCCTAATTGAAGACGGTCAGATCAAAGAATTCCGGGAATTTTTTAGCCCGCTGAATCTATACAATTCTTTCGGAATTGAAGTATCACCACTTATGAAACCCCCATTTATTGACGAATAAATCTTGACAGAGCCATATGTCGTCATGCAAATATTGGAAGCGTATTATGAATCAACCAAGACTAGTGAACTCTTCAAGCTTTAATGCAAATTGCAAAAAAACGAAGGAGGTATATGTGCATGAACGAGAAGTACATGATCTGCCCCGAAGGTTTTGAAAATATCAACGAGGATGGGAAAAGGGTTGGTTTCAACCTGCCCGTCCGCATCCCCTACTATCTGGGGATAAGCCTCTCCATGATCGATGACATTCAGGTGAAGGTCGACGGTGAGAAGATTCCCAGGGAGAATCTGAGGTTTACGACACGTGCAGGGTATCCTTTCACATTGACGGAAATGGAGACAGTCACCAAATACCGCTGGGAATATGGAGAAAAGGCAAAAGTGACGGCGTTGATGGACGGAGGGCTTGCACCCGGCAAACACAAGATTGAAGTCAAGGTTTTCTTAAGAATTGCCTATATGCCGAAAGGGTCTTTCGCTGTTGCTGAAGTAGAGATTGATGTGCAGGTCTGAGGATAGCCTTCAAATTATGCCGGTAAAAATTTAATGAATATTTTGGGGAGGTAACGAACGATGACAATAAAACTCGGTGTATCGCTTTACAGCTTTCAGGAGGATTACTATCTTGGCAAGCTGGACCTGGAGGGCTGTATTGCCAAAGCAGCAAATGAAATAGGTGCCGAGGGAATTGAAGTGCTGCCGGATCAAATGCCGCTTCCGAGCTATCCCAATTACACCGAAGAGGATATTGACAAGTGGTTAGCATGGATGGACAAATACAAGACAACACCGACCAGTTACAGCATTGGAATTAACTACACCATGTTTAAAAACAGGATGTGGACGGTCGATGAATACCTTGATGATATTGTTGGCAGTATCAAGCGTGCCAAACAACTGGGCTTTAAGATTGTACGCAATGGGATTTTGAAGAAAGAGGACCTTGAGGTTTATGAAAAGGCGATACCAGCGGCGGAGCATTATGGAATTCAGCTGTGTACCGAAATTCATGCCCCCCGTTCAATCAGATCCTGGTATACCCAGGATCTGATTGAAATGATTCAGCGAACCGGCACCAAGCATTTGGGCTTTGTTGTGGACTTCGGTATATTCAACAAGGGCATGCCCGTACCGCTGAAGAAGAGACTGATTCGCGAAGGCGGAAATGAGCAAATTCTTAATTATATCGATGAGGGATATAGAAACAAACAGATTCCGACGGAGGACGAAGTAAGAAAGATGGGCGGCGGAAATATTGAGTTGTCCTTTAGAAATCAGACGGATCACTACATTTATGACGATCCGGAGCTGCTGAAGGAAGTCATTGCGTACAC
Source organism: Paenibacillus periandrae (assembly GCF_022458865.1). Classification (GTDB taxonomy): domain Bacteria; phylum Bacillota; class Bacilli; order Paenibacillales; family NBRC-103111; genus Paenibacillus_S; species Paenibacillus_S periandrae. Next base: position 47,656 of record NZ_JAJNMU010000036.1, read on the forward strand.
CCAGTATTGCCACGGCAAATTCTATGAGATGGATGAGAATTGTGAGGATGTTAGTGTAGACTATGAAGGACCGTTGAGAGTGTTGAAGGAGAACGGCTTCAATGGCTACATTGGAAGCGAATATGAGGGGCAGCGCCACTACTTCGAACAGGGCTGCGATATCTATATGGATCCGATCGAGCAGGTTCGCCGTCATCATGTCATGATGAGGAAGTACCTGGGTGAACAGAGCCATGAACAGGTTGCGTCGGATAAAAATAAAGTAATAGACTGAACTTGTTGACTGAACCCCATAAAGTAGCTGCATCTGACTAAGACTGGAAAAAAATTCTGATATGCTCCCCATATGATAGACAGGTGAATAATAATAATCCTGATACTAATAGGGGGGCTCTTTTGTGTATAAAGAAAAATATAAGAAACTATCCATTCTCGAGAAAGCATCGAAAGGGGAAATTGGGCATCTACGACATTCTTGTCAAACAGTAAATTGACGACTAACGCCGCAGTGGCAAAATTAAAAATTCCCTTCGTAATCCAGGTGATTTGTAGGGGCAGAGATTCGTCATGGTCATTTCGCCGATCAATAAAAATATGTAACGATTATTGAAGTCATTTGATTATTGCATGAAACAAGCTGAAGTAAATCTCTATTCTCCTTTTGCATGATACAAGCGAATTTAAGCATTTCACAGAGAATCTTGGAAGGTCTACACTGAAGGTAATCTGGAAACGCTTTCTGGCAAGATTGAAGGAGATGAATGAAATGAAGACAGTTTGGTTGGAGAGGAATCCCGATCTGCTCGAGATTGAGACCAAGCCTTGCGTCATGGCGGTTGGTTTTTTCGATGGCGTACATATTGGGCATACTAAGTTGATCGTCGAGGCTCAGGAAATTGCCAATCGTCTGCAGGTGGAGCTGGCGGTAATGACCTTTTATCCGCATCCCAGAGAAGTCCTGTCTAAAGGCAAGTCGGCTGTGGATTACTTGATGACAAATATGGTGAAAGCGGAAACTTTTGCGGCTCTTGGAGTGGATACTCTTTATATGGTCTCTTTCTCTCCGGAATTCGCAGCGCTTTCTTCTGAAAGATTTGTTAAAGAATACTTGGCCGGATTGAATGCGGCATGCGTAGTGGTCGGTTTTGATTTTACCTACGGTTTTCAAGGCAAGGGGAATACGGAGTCGCTAGTTAAGGAAGCTGATGGACTACTCGAAGTTGTCATCTTCCCTAAGTGTGAATTAGACGGTGAGAAAGTGAGTTCCTCTATGGTTCGATCGCTTCTTCATAAAGGAGAGGTAACGAAAGCGGCCCAATTTCTAGGGCGCCCTTACCAGACTCAAGGAATCATTACCGGAGTCAAAAAGGATTCTACGGGGGTTCAAGGGGTAGTCGTCTCTATGTATCGCCCGTTTACATTACCCTCCTCCGATTTTTATCATATAAGCATAGAGTTGGAAAATAAACTGTTACCGGCTATCGGGCTAGTTGTTTTTGAAGAAAAGAGCAGTGAGGTTCATGTATTTTTTCAAAGGACAATATTGATGAACTTAAATCGTTCCAGGGTCAAGATCGATTGGATTAGAAGAGCAAGAATTATCACCGCAATTGGAAATTGGATGAAGGAGAGACGTCAATGAGCAAAAAGCAGGCACTCCCTGATTCGTTGAATCATCTGCAAATTGAAAAGCTTAATCTTGATACGCTTGTACTTCTCAGTACGATCGATCATGAGAGCGGCTCGCCCAGCATAGCTGCCATTTCATGGGTGAAGGCAGTTTCCGGGAATGAGATTCGATTGGCCATAACCAACACTTCGCGAATATATAAGAATATTTCAGAAAACCCTAGGGTCACTCTTTGTTTTATCGGATTGGGGACAGTCTATTCCATTCCAGGAACTGCCCATATTATAGAGAGCAAAATGGAAGAGGTCGCAATGCCGCTTGCAAAAATTAAGATTGATATTCATGCCGTATTTGAATCCATGTTTTGGGGAGCCAAAATTACGCAAGAGCCGGTTTATGAAAAAACCTATGATCTTGGCAAAGCGGAAGCTTTGGATAAGCAAGTATGTACAGCACTTTTGCGCTGATTGCAAGGATACCTTTGTTGGAGGTGATGAAACGCACATTAATCATTGCTCGGAGTCACTTGCTATACTAATAAACCTTATGGAGGAACTGAAATGAGAAAACATTACTTATCTCAATTAGCACATGTTGAAATTTACAGCCCAAAGCCTGAAGAAACATTGAAATTTTACCGGGACGTTATCGGCTTACAAGAAACCGAGAGAGACGGTCAATCCGTATATTTGCGGGCGTGGGGGGATTACTTTCACCACAGTTTGAAAATCACTGAAGGAAAAAAAGCGGGCCTCGGACATATTGGATGGCGCGCGGACAGCGCAGAGGCGTTGGAGCTTGCTGCCAAATTCATTGAGCAATCGGGAGCGGGCAAAGGCTGGATTGAAGGAGACAAGGGGCATGGGAAAGCTTATCAGTTCGTCTCGCCGGACGGCCATAAGGAAGAAGTTTTTTGGGACGTGGACCTGTACAAGGCACCCCCGGAGCATCAGAGCGTATGGAAAAACCGTCCGTCCAAAAACGGAATGCGAGGAATTTCTCCTCGCAGGATCGATCATGTAACCCTCCAAAGCTCGGATCCCGGCAAAGACCGTGAATTTTATCAAAGTCTTGGGTTCAAATATCACGAGGGCATCTACACAAACGCCAAACGGGACAAGGAAATGGGCTCCTGGTTGTCGGTTTCCAATTTGTCCCACGATGTTGCTATCGTCCGGGATCCGAAGGGGGAAAGAGGCAATATCAATCACGTATGCTATGCTGTGGAAAGTAGAGAAGAAGTTTTGCTTGCGGCTGACCATATTATCGAAAGCGGATACAGATTGGAAATGGGCGCACCGACCCGGCATGCACTCGCTGAAGGCTTCTTCTTCTATGTGATAGAACCGGGCGGAAACCGCTTTGAACTGTATGCAGGTGCCCATCTTGTATTCGCTCCGGACTTCGGACCTCATATTTGGACACTCTCGGAAAATCCGAATGATGCATGGGGAATTGTGTCCCCCTGGAATGAAGACGGAACTTTCAAACCTGAATTCTTGGGGCGAATCTCCTAAATTTATACAGATTAGAGGGATAAAGAATGACCAACACAATGGGAATGTTTGAACGTTTTTCACACGAAACTGCGATCGCCAGAGCTCGTGCACTTGCTCCATCGATTCGTTCACGTGCTAAGCAATCTGAGGAAATGCGCCAGCAGCCGAAAGAAACGATTCAGGAATTCATTGATTCCGGCCTGATTCGTTTGCTGCAGCCGGTAATGTGGGGAGGGCATCAATTGCACATTGATTCCCTTTGCGATGCGATTAAGGAAATTGCAAAAGCAGATCCGTCGGCGGGATGGTGTTTTGCCTTGCTCGGTCTTCATTCATGGATGTTGACAGGGTGGCCGGAGCAGTCTCAACTTGAAGTGTGGGGCGATAATCCCAATGCCCTCATTGCATCGGCTTTTGCGCCGACGGGAAAAACCGTTCGGACGGATGGCGGATATCGTATTCACGGAGAATGGCCTTTCTCCTCAGGCATCGACCACTCCGATTGGGCGATGCTCGGATCCATCCAACCACCATCAGAGGAAGGAGGGTTTCCGCAGCATTTGATGCTACTGGTGAACAAGGAGCAATTCGAAATCATGGATGACTGGTATGTAGCCGGTATCAAAGGCAGTGGGAGCAAACGGATTGTGATTAAAGAGCCGATTTTCGTTCCGGATCATCGTATCGTAAACATACTTCGTTGGTCGAAATATAACGAGGCTCCGGGGCTGTCTCTTCACTCTGGACCCGTTTATACGCTGCCCCTGCAGCCAATCATCCCGTTTTTTCTGGCATCTTGCGTGTTGGGGGCGACCCAAGGGGCCTACGAGTTATGGATTGAATCCGCTAAGAAGAAACATGCGGTTTTTACACAAACCACGATAACAGAGTTTACCCATCAACAAATCCGATTGTCAGAATCCGGAGCCGAGCTTGAAGCCGCCGAATTGCTATTGAAGTCTGCTCTTGGCGTCGTTCGCGATGGAGGGCCGCTTACGGTGGACCAAAAAGTGCGTATTGCGCGCGATTATGCCTATATGACCAAAATGTGCGCCAGAGTCATGCAGCGGTTATTTGAAAATAGCGGCGCGAGCAGCATTTATGAATCGAACCCGATGCAGCGCTACTGGAGAGATATTCAAATCATGTCCATGCATGTAGGCTTGAACTTCGATTTTGCCGGAGAGAATTTTGGACGTCACGTCATGGGCTTGCCGATCAATCCCAAAAATGCGGCGTATTTATAACTAAGCGAAGGAGCATACAAACGATGTTTCATTACTGGCCAGACAACTATATGTGGTCTTATCAAGTTATTCGAATCATGAGCCAATGCCAATATGGGGGCGGCGATATTAATGAGGTGCTGGATACCTGTTCGAGAATCACTTTGGGCGATTACGACAGCTTCCACAAGGAATGGATGAACACCGGGAACAGAATGATTGCAGTGGCGAATGAAGCAATGGATCAAGATCACCGTGAAACCGCCCGCTCAGCTTTCTTTCGCGCATCCAACTATATTCGTACGGCTGAATTCTTCCTGCAGCCCGATGACGAACGCAAGATTCCCACTTACAAAAAAAGCGTCGAAGCTTTTCGCAAAGGCGCAGAACTGCTGGAAAATGCGCCGAAGGTACTCGAAATTCCTTTTGAAGGCTCATTTATGCCCGCCTACCATTATCAAGTTCCTGGAGTCAAGAGAGGACCGCTGGTCATCATGTTTGGCGGGCTGGATTCTACGGCTGAAGAGATGTTTTACAGTACTGTCCCTTTTTTGCTTGAGCGCGGCATTTCCGTTCTTGCCGTTGAGGGTCCGGGTCAAGGCGCAGCTTTGCGGCTGAATCATATCGTATCCCGTTACGACATGAACGTAGCCGGCACTGCTGCCCTTGAATATGCGTTGTCCAATCTGGACGTGAATCCTGAACGAATCGGCATCTTGGCTTTCTCCATGGGGGGGTACCATGCTGCGCGTATGGCTGCTTTCGAACCGCGGTTCAAAGCATGTGCTATCCTCGGGGCAGTTTATGACTATGGAGAAGTGTGGCGTAACCGCCCGGATAACCATCCCCTATCCAGAATCATCCAGCATGTCATCGGAGTTGAAACGATGCCCGAAGCCCGCGAAAAGCTGAATAACTTCACTCTTGATGGCGTTGCCGAAAAAATCACTTGTCCGACTTATGTTATCCACGGAGAAAATGACCGCAATGTGCCGATCAGCCATGCCTACCGTGTATATAACGCAATGAAGTGTCCGCGGGTATTGAAGGTTGTCCCGGCCAGCAGCACGGGATCCGCTCACTGCCAGTTGGATAACATCACGGAAACGTTCTCCTTATTCGATTGGTTAAAACAGCAGCTTGCTTAATGAATTCCGTTAAACAGGACGTGGCTCGCGATCTCATGTTCTGTTTAACGCTTTAAACTTGAGCGGGTGGAAAGAAGGTCAGGCGTTGAAATCCTTATTTGATTTAAGCGGAAAAGTCGCATTGATTACCGGGGCCAGCCGGGGGATCGGCCTTGCCGTCGCCGAGCAGATGGCAAGGCATGGCGCTGTCGTTGTTCTCTCCAGCAACGACGAACAGGAATGCCGGTCTGCCCAAGAGTCACTGCGAAATCAAGGATATGAGGCATATGCCATTCCTTGCGATGTGTCATCCAAACCACAATTGGAAACGCTTGTTGCCGAGTCGCTATCTCACTATGGCCGCATTGATATCTTGGTCTGCAATGCAGGAATCGGCCCTCATTCAGGGCCGATCGCGACAGCAACGGACGAACACTGGGAACAGACCATGACGGTAAACCTAAGAAGCGCCTTATGGCTTACAAATAGGGTCATTCCCCAAATGGCCGAGAGAAACGAAGGATCCGTTATTCTGATGTCCAGCATATCAAGCGTACGAGGCAATAGATCGATAGGTTTATATGGCCTATCCAAAGCAGGATTGGCTCAGCTTGCAAGGAACCTGGCGGTTGAATGGGGTCCACGAAACATCCACGTAAATGCGATCTCCCCGGGCTTGATCCAAACTGAATTTGCGAAGCCGATGTTGGAAAACCCGTCGATTATGGAACGAAGATTAGGATTGACGCCGCTGCGGAGGGCGGGTACGCCCGACGAAATCGCAGGCATTGCCGTCATGCTGGCATCAGCCGCCGGCGCATTCGTTACAGGGCAAAATCTGATTGTAGACGGCGGGACGACCATCAGTGATGGAAATTGAAGAGGAGAATGAGCATGTCCAGAAAAGTGATTGACTTAAGTGTGACGATTGACGAAGAGATGAAGGACCCGCTGCCGTTAAAGATCGAGTACGAGCGGCATGAAGAGGGTGTGCATTTTGTTTCCAAAATGGCAGGAGTCCCGGTTGAAGCTTTTGGAGGCTATTCTTTTGCGGGGGAAACGTTGACTCTGGCAACGCACTGCGGGACGCATGTGGACGCTCCGTGGCATTATTATCCTACTTCCGAGGGGAAACGCGCGCGGACGATCGACGAATTGCCGTTGGAATGGTTTTTCGGGCACGGCGTTGTTCTGGATTTCACGGATAAACCGGCCGGCTACGGCGTTACAGCTGCTGATATACAGGATAAGTTGAGCGAGATACAGTATCAAATAAAGCCGTTTGATATCGTCCTGATCCGAAGCGATGCGGACAAGAAACGTTATGATGACGGGTTTTCCGATGCCCATGTGGGTGTTACTGCCGAGGGGACACGATGGTTGCTGGAGCAGGGGATCAAATTGGTCGGAACCGACGGTTGGGGTTGGGATATTCCCATGAAATTGCAGGCCGAAGCCTACAGGAAGGATCCGCGTCCCGGTATTATGTTCGAAGCTCATATGGTCGGCAAGGATATCGAATATTGTCAAATTGAAAAAATGGCGAATCTGGATCGGCTTCCTCCATATGGCTTTACCGTGTATGCCTTCCCGACCAAAGTGAAGGCGGGCAGCGGGGGATGGACCCGGGCGGTTGCTATCGTGGAATCCTGATTCATCATTTTATAAGACGGAGTTGAGCTGCGATGAAATTCGTAACCTTTATTAATCAAGCCGGAAAAACGCGCGCAGGATGGATAAAAGGAGAAGGCATTGTAGATTTGAATTTGGCGAGCGAAGGAAAGCTGCCGGCCAGCATGATCGAATTGCTGAATCAAAGTGAGTCTAGCCTGTCCATCGTGGAGCATTTGAATCATGAAGTCAGCCCCACATATGCCTTGGATGAAGTTCAATTGATAGCTCCGCTCCCCAGGCCTAACAGCTTTCGGGACTTTGTGGGGTTCGAACAGCATCTGAAAAATGCGAAGCGATTTTTTAATGAACCGATACCTAAAGAATGGTACGAGGTTCCCGTATTTTATTTTTCAAACCCTTTCACGATGAAAGGGCCAGACCAGCCGGTGAAGCGTCCGGCCGGATGTGTCCGATTGGACTATGAGCTGGAGCTTGCCTGCATTATCGGGAAAGAAGGGAGCGATATCAAGGCCGAGGAAGCTTTTAATCATATCTTCGGATTTACCATTTTGAACGACTGGACGGCACGCGACCTGCAAGCACAAGAGCTCAAGGTAGGCTTGGGAATGGCAAAGGGCAAGGATTTTGCCACTTCCATCGGTCCGTATATTGTTACCAAAGACGAACTCGAACCTTACCGCATTGGAGATAAGTATGATTTGGAAATGACGGCTCGGCGCAATGGCAAGGTAATGTGCCAAGGAAATTATAAGGATGTTTATTACAGCTTCGCCCAAATGATCGAGCGCGCATCCGCGAACGTAACCTTATACCCCGGGGATATTCTGGCTTCGGGAACGGTTGGCTTCGGAACGGTTCTGGAAGTGGGACCGGACATTCATGGCTGGCTGAAGCCGGGAGACGAAGTCGAGTTTGAAATTACGGGATTGGGCAAATTGCGCAACCGGGTCGTATAACAGGAGGTGAGTCGATTGTCTGAACGATTTGCTGGTAAAGTTTGTTTGGTTACTGGTGCCAGCTCTGGAATCGGTAGAGCGACCGCTATTGCATTTGGACAACAGGGAGCAAGCGTCATTGTAGCCGATATGAATGCGCAAGCCGGCGAAGAAGTGGCAGCAGAAATCAAAAGAAATGGCAGCGACGCAATTTTTGTTCCGGTAAACATTTCGCAGCTTAAAGATGTTGAACATATGGTTTCTGTTGCGGTGAGCAGGTTTGGACGTTTGGATTGCGCGGTGAACAACGCAGCGATCAGCGGATCCGTGACGCTTCCGACGAACGAGTATCCGGAAGACGAATGGAACCGTGTGATTGCGGTCAACTTGACCGGAACATGGTATTGTGTCAAGCAAGTATTGGATCAAATGCTAAAACAGGGCTGCGGAACGATCGTCAATGTTTCTTCGGCTGCAGGCTTACGCGGGCATTCGGGCAATGTCTCCTATGCGGCGGCCAAACATGGTGTAGTGGGTTTGACGAAAACGGCTGCTCTTGAATGCGCGACCAAGAATATTCGGGTGAATGCGGTTTGTCCGACCGGAATCGAAACGCCCATGATGCTTGATGGCCGAAGAAATCTTCGGAATGATCCCAAGGCATATGAGGATGCAGCGAACTATCAAGCCATGAAGCGGTTAGGGAAGCCGCAAGAGGTCGCCGACGTGATCCTATGGCTGTCTTCGGAGGAATCCACATTCATCACCGGACATGCCATGGCGATAGATGGAGGAGCTTTTGCGTAAAGGAGAACGGACATGATCTTTCAACAGTTATTTTCTCTTAACGGTAAGGTTGCTGTCTTGATAGGAGCGAGTCAAGGCATCGGAAGTGAAATGGCCAAGATTTTGGCAGAAGCCGGTGCCAGACTCGCGTTAGTAGCAAGAAATCAGGAAAAGCTAGCTTCATTAGCAGTGCATTTGACTGAAGCCGGACATGAGGCCATGGCATTTTCTTGCGATGTAACCCGAGTGGAGGAAGTGGACGCGTTGATGGAAAGGATCCATCATCATTTCGGCCAAATCGATATATTAGTCAACAACGCAGGAATGAATATTGCTAAACCGATTGAAGAAGTAACTGAATCTGATTGGGACAGTGTACTGGATCTCAACTTGAAAAGCGCTTTTTTCTGCTCACAAGCCGCAGGACGCTATATGGTGCCCCGAAAACAGGGGAAAATCGTCAATATTTCGTCTCAAATGGCATTGGTCGGCTATTATAAACGCAGCGCATACTGCGCAAGCAAAGGCGGCCTTATGCAAATGACGAAAGCGATGGCCATCGAATGGTCGTCCAGCAAAATCAATGTAAATTCGATAGCTCCGACATTCATTGAGACTCCCATGACGGCGCCGATGTTTGAGGATCCTAGTTTCCGGGCAGAAGTATTGAGCCGGATTCCGCTCGGCAGATTGGCGAAAGCGGAAGATCTTTTTGGAGCCTTGATATTTTTGTGCTCGTCTTCTTCCGATATGGTGACAGGGCAAACGATTGTCGTAGATGGAGGCTGGACCGTCTGGTAAACGATAGTTTCTTGGAATCGGTACAGCAGGAAACACTTGCGTGAGATCGCTAGATCCTAAAAATCCCCATGGACATCTAAAGACAAGACATCCGGGGGATTTTTGCTCTCATCAAAAAAGGTTCACTTCTTTCAAATCTGCTTCTACCTTCCAATTCATCAATTCTTCAAGAAATAGCCGAATTGCCGGATTATTGTTTTTCTTATTCCAAGCAGCTATCATGTCGATCTTCGTTTCATCACCTTCGATATCGATGAAGCGAAGTGATGGGCTTTTCTGTGAACTTACGTAACTGGGAAGGATGGTAATACCGACTCCGGCTTCGATCAACATAAGCAAAGAATCCGTTTGTGGAGATTCGTGTATCACATCTGGAGTAAAGCCATTTTTTTGGCAAGTATTTAGTGTAACTTCATAAGAAAGAGGAGAGATGTTGCGGGACATGTGAAGGAAGGGTTCCTTGGCCAAATCGCTCAACTTGATGCTCGATTTCCCGGAAAGTGTATGGCGCTCCGACATGACGAGTTCCAAAGTATCTTGGAATACGTTGAAATATTCCATCTCGGGGTATCTCTCAAGTCCGAAAGAATACATGAAGCCGATATTAAGTTCTTCATGCTGCAAAGCCTCAATTAGTGAGCCCCAGTTATACCTGTTAAGATTAACACTCGTATTCGGATACTTGTTCCGGAAGCGTCCGATCAATTCCGGAATCTTGATTTTATCGTATAAATAGCCGATTGAAAGACTCCCGATTAGCCCCCGGCCCGCTTTTCGTGTATTGTCGAGAGCTTCATTGGATAGCGATATTATAGATTTGGCGTATTTAAGGAGAACAGTGCCTGCGGGGGTGAGATGGACAGAACGGTTGTTTCGTGAAAAGAGCAAGACTCCGATGTCTTTTTCCAATTCTGCAATCTGTCTGCTTAAAGCAGGTTGACCGATGTAAAGGTGCTTTGCGGCTTCCATGAAATTATGATGCTCGGCAACTGAAATAAAATAAAGCAATTGTTGAATATTCATAAGTTCTCCTTAGGGGGAATTATTCAATTTTGTCATAATTTACATTACTATGAATTATTATAAATAGTTTTTATCGGAGTTACAACATAGGATTCTGCTCTTCTGAAAAATGATTTATTCCACTTTGGAATCGCACGAGTGAATACAAGCATTTCACTAAGTTTCTTATCTGGCGTTAATGTGTTAGTAAATCGGAGCGCTTCCTTATACCTTTTTGAATTATTGAAATCGTATTGCAATTTAGATTAAGAAAGCAGGGAATGTAATGGCAATTTATTTGAAAACAGGAAAGAGCAAAGTGATATTGCTAAAGCCGAAGCAGCAGTAAAAGAGCGTTGAAAAGATCATTCAGGATATCGCACAAAGAGGAGACTCTGCTGTTCGTGAATTATCCGGTAAGCTTGATAATTGGTCTCCGCAAAGCTTCCGGCGAGAGATGAAATTATCAAAGGCGTGCCAACTCAAGTGCTTGAAGATATTAAATTCGCTCAGTCCAACGTCAGAAGGTTTGCTGAAGCACAAAAGTCCGCCCTTCAAGATATTGAAGTCGAAACTCTTCCAGGAGTCGTTCTTGGACATAAAAATATACCTGTAAACAATGTGGGGTGCTATATACCAGGCGGACGATACCCCATGGTTGCTTAGGCCCATATGAGTGTTTTGACTGCAAAAGTAGCCGGAGTGAAAAGAATCATCGCTTGTACACCGCCCATAAATGGTGAAATTCCTGCAGCGACAGTCACAGCGATGGCTTTGGCCGGAGCGGATGAAATCTATATTGTCGGTGGCGTTCATTCCATGGCTGCAATGGCAAGAGGAACAGAAACGATGGTACCTGTAGACATGCTTGTCGGACCTGGGAATGCGTATGTGGCAGAAGCAAAGCGTCAATTATTTGGCAAAGTCGGAATCGACCTGCTGGCGGGACCGACTGAAACATTAGTTATCGCGGATGAAACCTTTGATACAGAAATGATTGCAACGGATTTACTCGGTCAAGCTGAACATGGCCCAACGTCTCCTTGTGCGTTGATTACGACTTCGGATCGTTTGGCTCAAGAGACCCTTGCCGAGATTGAGCGCCAGCTTCAAGTTTTGCCTACGGCTGAAGTCGCACGTGTTGCCTGGGAAGATAACGGATTGATCATTTTGGTCGATAGCTTAGAAGAAGCTGTCATTGAAGCGGATCGATTAGCCTATGAGCATGTAGAGGTCTTAACAACGGATCCTCAATATTTTTTGGATCGTCTCACTAATTTAGGGGCCCTTTTCCTCGGGCCTGAAACGAACGTGGCCTACGGCGATAAAGTGATTGGAACGAATCATACACTGCCGACAAAAGGTGCTGCCCGTTATACGGGAGGCCTATGGGTAGGAAAGTTCATCAAAACTTGCACCTATCAAAAGGTGAAACCTGAAGCGACTGCTCTCATTGGTGAATATTGTGCACGTTTGTGTGAAATTGAAAACTTTTCCGGTCATGCGGAACAAGCAAAATTGCGTGTGCGCCGATATGGTGCGACAGCGAGGGTTGGTCATGATTCTTGAAGTGGTGATGCTGCAAGTTAAAGTGGGGATGGAAGAGGAGTATGAAGACATCCTTCGCGAAGCATACCAGATTATTTCTCAGGCACGGGGGTTCATTAGCCTTGAACTGAAGCGTTGTATAGAGATTAGAGGGAAATATCTTTTGTTCACCAAATGGGAAACCCTGGAAGATCACATAATTGGATTCCGACAGTCGCTAATGTATCAAGAATGGATGGCCTTACTGCATCATTTTTATGAATTGCCTCTCATCGTTGAGCATTTTGAAAATGTAGATTTTAAGGAGTGGGGATAAATGGGGAATGTTATGAAAGTTCGGAGGTTCGTCACCGGCCATGATCAAAATGGAGAGGCAGTAATTGAGTTGGAGGATATTATCGAAGGAACTGAAGTTGAAGGTGATATTGGCACTGCTTCATTTGCTTTGATCTGGACAACGGATACACATCCTGTGAATAACCAGGATGTGGTTGACGGCAGTAAACGGGAATTTGGGCTAGTCTCTCCCGGAGGTACTGTCTTTCGTATCGTCGACCTCTACACTAGCCATCAGTCTCCGATGCACCGCACGCAATCCCTGGACTATGGAATCGTACTTGAAGGGGAGGTCGAAATGGAGTTGGATGCAGGGAAATGCGTCCAACTGAGCGCGGGTGATGTAGTTGTTCAGCGGGGAACGATTCATGCATGGAGAAATATTGGTACTAAAACCTGCCGTATTGCTTTTGTTCTTGTAGACGCTGAAGCGGTTTCGATTGGAAGCAGGGTTCTTACGGCGACCCATGACTGATTCAACCGATCGTGATGGAGGGAATGAGATGACCAAATTCCAATACATGCTGCGTAAGTTTGCAAAGCTTTTCGGTGATTCGTCATATATAAATTCTTACTCTCCTTTTTGCGGTATCTGGACCACATTCTGCAAAGAAAAGAATGATTTGGAGGAAGGACCATTTCATTAACATTTTAAGCATTCATGATAATTTAGTTTTTAATAAAAATGGTGAAGCAGAAGGATCACTGCTCTGCCACTTTTCATTTTCGATGGAATCAATGACCGGAATAGCCCAGATTTTTGGATATTTCCTTTGCCGCTTTTATGACTTTGTTTTTAAGGGCCGGCAACTGATTCTGCTTAATGCGATGCTTGGGGCCGACCAACGAAATGGAGGCGATTACTTTTTTGGAATAGTTTCGAATCGGTGCCGCAAAGGAAACGACATCCTCTAGAAACTCACATTCGCTGTAGCAAACTTCCGATTCGCGAATTTCTGCAAGCTGTGTTTTCAAAATACTCGGATCGATGATTGTTTTCATGGTGTAACGCACCAAATCCGTTGCAAGCAAGCGTTCGATTTTTGACGTTTCTTGAAAGGCCAGTAATACTTTGCCCGAACTTGTACAGTGGATCGGGTTTCGGCGGCCGACATAGGACAAGATGCGGACAGGGTGCAAGCACTCTATTTGCTCAATGTAAACAACGTCTTCATCCTCTAATACAGCGATATGAGCCGCTTCTCCCGTATCTCTTACCAGCTCTTTTAATATAGGCCGGGCTTCGCGGTTTATCTCCAGTTGGGAAGTCACGATGCTGTTTAGCGTCAAAATGCGGAGTCCCAAACGGTATTTTTGGTTGTTCGGATCCTTGATAACATATCCTTCGCTGGCAAGTGTGCTGAGCAGGCGGCTTATGGTGCTTTTGCCAACGCCAAGCTCGACTGCCAAGTCGCTGACACGTTTCTCGTGAGTTTCCTGTGAGAAACTGTTCAGGATACGAAGCGCATTTTTGACGGAGGAAAGCAAATAATCATTTTCCGGTTTGTCTGTCATGATTGTACCTTCCTTATTCGTATGTTTGTTCATTATAGAAGAACAACGTTTTGATAAAGAGTTTATCATGATATATACAAGATGGACATCCCCTAAAATAAATTTTCTTTTGTTGCATATAAAAGAACCCAGCTGTTGTATACTTGCGGACGCCTTTTGGCGGTATGAAGCAAAGCGGTATCGGCCGGGAAGGCGGATTGCACAGCTTTGAGTTCTATTCCGAGTTGACCAGCATTTGCATCAAACTTTGATGATCGAGGAGGCGATTTTGGCTTATGAAGAATAAAACGGTTAAATATGCAGAACATTTGGAGCAAGCAATGATAGAAAGTAGAGGCGTCGAGCCGATTACTGCAATCGATCCCATGATAACGGTTCGTGACGCTTATGATATTCAATTGGTCACGATCGCCAAAAAGGTGGCGACGGGGAGCCGTATTGTCGGGAAAAAGATTGGTTTGACCTCTCTGGCCATGCAGCAGTTGCTCAAGGTGGATCAACCCGATTACGGTCATCTGCTGGATGATATGGTGGTGGAAAACGGCGGAGCCGTTCCATTCTCACGGGTATTGCAGCCGAAGGTAGAGGCGGAAATTGCTTTTGTGCTGAAGCGGGATCTGATCGGCACGTAGGTTACGCCTGCTGAAGTGCTGCTGGCTACAGACTACGTGCTGCCTGCGCTTGAAATCGTCGATAGTCGGGTTGCCGACTGGAAAATTAAGCTGCAGGATACAGTAGCGGATAATGCATCCTCTGGTTTGTATGTTTTGGGTGGCAAGCCGGTCAAACCGGAAAACATCGATTTGACGCTTGAGGGTATGGTGCTTTATAAGAACGGTGAAATCATGAACACAGGCGTCGGCGCTGCCGCACTCGGCGATCCAGCAGCATGTGTCGCTAGGTTGGCCAACAAACTGTTCGAATTCGGCATCACGCTCAAAGCAGGTGAAGTTATTTTATCAGGCACCTTATCCGCTGCAGTGAATGCGGAGCCAGGCGATCATTTTCAGACCCGAATCGCCCATTTAGGCGAAGTGTCCGTTAGTTTCCAAGCCTAAACGAAAGGATGATTTCGATGTCGAAAGTAAAAATCGCCGTGCTCGGATCCGGTAATATCGGTACGGACCTAATGTATAAGCTTCAGCGCTCTGATGTACTTGAGATGACGACAAAGATTGGAGTCGATCCCGCTTCGGAGGGATTAGCGCGTGCCTCCAAGCTTGGGTATATAACCATCGATTCTGGCATCCAAGGGTTTCTAGAGCAGCCGGATATGAGCCTCTGCGGATATCGTCTTCGACGCGACATCCGCAGAGGCTCATATCCGGCCATGCGAAGGCCTTGCGTAACGCCGGCAAAATCGCGATGGACCTTACGCCTGCTGCAGTTGGAGCGCTGATCATACCGGCAGTAAACCTGAAGGAGCATATTCAGAAGGATAACGTAAACCTCGTGACTTGCGGCGGTCAAGCGACGATTCCGATCGTACACGCGATAGGCCGTGTCGCTTCCGTCGAATACGCTGAAATTGTAGCGATCATTTCCAGTAAAAGCGCAGGACCGGGGACTCGGGCTAACATCGACGAATTTACAGAAACGACCGCTCATGGTATTGAAAATATCGGAGGCGCGAAAAAGGGCAAAGCGATCATTATTCTGAATCCGGCTGAACCGCCGATTCTCATGAGGGATACGGTTATGCTCTCGTGGATAAAGAACGCATGGATAAAGCTGCGATTACCCGTTCCATTCTTGATACGGTTACCTACATCCAATCCTACATACAGGGTTACCGGTTGCTAACGGAGCCGATCTTTGACAGCAATAAAGTGACCGTGTTTCTCGAGGTGGAAGGTGCCGACGACTATTTACCGTCTTGTCTTATTCCGGCAATCTTGACATCATGACGGCATCGGCCGTGAAGGTGGCGGAAGAAATTGCACAGCATCGGATTGCCCAAACGGTCAGAGAGGGAGGAGCATCGGCATGACGATAGAACGCGAGATCCTGATTACGGAAGTCGCTCTTCGCGACGGAAGTCACGCCATAGCACATCAATATACGATTGAACAGGTAACACAGGTCGCGAAGGCATTGGGCGAAGCGGGAGTACCCAACATTGAAGTTTCTCATGGAGATGGACTCGGCGGCTCCTCCTTGCAGTACGGCCTTTCGCATACGGATGAGATGAAGCTGATTGAAGCGGCAGTGTCCGTTAGCGGCGAATCCAAAATCGCGGTGCTCGTACTTCCCGGCATCGGAACGGTTAAAGAGATGAGGGAAGCGGCCGGACTCGGCGTCAGCATGGCAAGAATCGGCACGCACGTGACGGAAGCCGATGTATCAGCACAGCATTTGGAGCTCGGTCTTGAAACCGTGGGCTTCTTAATGATGTCGCATATGGTTCCGACCCGGAAGCTGGTGGAGCAGGCTAAGCTAATGGAAAGCTATGGGGCGGATACATTATATGTTTGATTCCGCCGGAGCCCTGCAGCCGCAACAGGTGGGAGAACGGGTTAGCGCTCTGAGAGAACGACTCTCCATTAACATTGGATTTCATGGTCATAACAACCTTTCACTGGCTATGGCAAATACACTGGCAGCGATTGAAGAGGGCGCCAACCGTATTGACGGCAGCATTCGATGCCTCGGCGCAGGCGCTGGCAATAACCAAAAGGAAGTTCTAATCGCCGTTCTTGAACAAATGGGCATCAAAACCGGCATCGATCTTTACAAGATCATGGATGTGGCCGAAGACGTAATTGCACCGATTCTGCAGGTACCGCAGGAAATTACGCATGACGATCTGGTGCTTGGATATGCCGGCGTCTATTCCAGTTTCTTGCTTCATGCAAGGCGGGCAGCCAAAAGCTTCGGTATCGATTCGAGGGATATCCTAATCGAGCTGGGGAAACGAAAAGTCGTTGGCGGCAGTTGGACTCGCAGCTGGATTTGGAACAATTCGGTCTCAGCAAAAATGAAAAAGTCATTGCAAAAGCCCTGCAGGAATACGGCGGAGTTCTGGTCATGTATGGCGATGGTACAACCTTGTATGGTGAAGGCTTATGGTCACATGAAAACAGAGACTGGGATGGTATTCTAGAAGAAGATGGACTGATGAAAATCCCATTTGAGCATTATCGATTTATCGACTCCGGTACAAAGGTGGAAAAAGGCATGGTTCCCATGCAGTATCCGGGAGTTATGACTACCTATCATCGGAAAACCGGATTGCCTAATTTTGATTACAAATAATCTGATGTGCACCTAAATGCCAATATTTTTGAAAATGATCAGGCAAACGGCTGTCTCATAACGAGGCGGCCGTTTTGCTGCTTCACTTGAGTCCAGACCTAAGAAACATCATGCAGAATGAACTGGACAAGGAACTTGAAGACCGCGGGCACAGATGTTCGCGAATAATAAAGATTTTATACGAAAATGAATTCAGCTCTTTAAAGTAACATAGCACGAAACGAAAAAAGAGAGTTTCATAGTACTGATATACCAAATTATGGATCAGATTGTTGTTTCTGTTAGCTCGACTTGGTATCCCATTTCACGAATCTTTCGTACCCAGTAATCAACTGTTTTTTCTTTCGATCCTAGATATCGTTCCCCCAGTTCTTGATAGGGCACCTTATCCCGGAGCATCACATAGATGATTCGAATCATAAGATGTGCTATTGCAGTGTTAGCTTAGGGGCCGCATCGTTTCAATAACCGATTGTAAACTGAGGATATCCGGGTATTTTTGGATTTGATGGCGGCCCACCCTGCTTGGCATAAGACTGATTTTAGACCTTTGTTACCTCGTCGTTTCTTCTTACTTTTCTTTTTACCTGCACTTTCGTTATTAGCAGGACAGACCCCGATCCATGATGTCAAATGGGCATCAGTAGGAAACTTAGACATATCCGGACCGATTTCCGCCAAGATGCTCGCCGCTGCATCTTGACTAATTCCAGGAATCGTGTCCAATAATTCGATTTCCTGATGATGCGGTTGTATTAACGTATCAATCTCCTGCTCCAAGTCCTGAATTTCCTTTTCTAAATAGCGAAAGTGATCCAAATGGCGTTTGATCATCCGTCTATGATGTAAACGAAGACGTCCATTCAATGCCTCAATTAACTGAGGGACTTTGTTCTTCAATTGGGTCTTGACCATTTTTCGAAGGCCTTCTGCTTCTAACACTTCACCGTTGACAATGGACTCTAACAAGGCTCGTCCCGAAACACCAAACACATCCGATACGAATGTCGTCAATTTGATATTCGCATCTTGAAGGATCTTGTGTATGCGATTCTTCTCCTGTGTGCAGTTCTGCACCAGTTTCCGACGATAACGGGTCAAGTCTCGCAAGTCTCGGATTTTTTCATCAGGGACAAAGCTTCCTTCAATGAGTCCGCATCGATGGAGTTGAGCGATCCATACGGCATCCTTGACGTCGGTTTTTTTGCCCGGCATATTCTTAATCTTTGCAGGGTTGGCCAAGGTCAGTCGACAGGCATCCTCAAGGATGTTCCATATGGGTTTCCAGTACACGCCAGTGCTTTCCATAGCGACTTCGACGCATTCGCACTCAGTTAACCAATCCAGCAGTTGAAGCAATTCGGTTGTTGTCGTACCAAATGTCTTTACTTCTTTTTTGGCTTCTTGTCCAAGGGACCTTTCAGCACACAAGCCACAACAGTCTCCTGATGAACATCAAGGCCAGCGCATGTTTCTAAAATAGCATCCATGGAGTGTCACTACCTTTTTTTGAGTTGTATGCAGATCATGCAACCTGGTTCAGGGAATTTTTATACTCGTGCTTAAGGCAACAATCGGCGATCCTCGAGGTTGCAATTGGCCAGATTAGACTTCGGGTTTGAACACCAAAAAACTTTCGACCTCTGATCTGCTTACTTCAATTAATTCAAAGGTAGGTTAAAATTGCAAGCCCCGCTTTCATCCATGGTGGTGGCTGCGAGGCCATGTGGGATTAGACTGAAAAATAAGTATTAGACGCTCATGCCGCTAACGCGGCACCATCAGATGATGAAACACAGTTATTTCAGGATAGACTGGAGATGGGATTAAGCTACCGGGCAGGAGAGTTTAGGATTAATCGCGGTGAACCCTACCACAAATGACGGCTAAATTTTTCGCGCGGAAAGGGCGTAGGGGGTTAAAAGAGCCTGGAGCGGGTAAGGTGGGGGATGGGAAAGGTGAGGCCCGGTTAGCTTGGTTTAAGAGCTAATACGGGCCTATTAGTTGGACAGGAATGAGAGAGATCCGTTGTAGCGTGATGATTAGTTTATTCGGGGCAGTGGCATTAGTTAATATGCGCTACCACCCTTTCTGCAAGAAGCTTATTTACTACTTCGTAGTTGAAAACGTTCCGGACACATCAACCGGGCTGTTTCTGCCAATGCATCCCTGATAGTATCCTCGATATGTGAATTAATGTAATCAGAAACACAAGCACGAATGGCATAAAGCTTATCGAGCTTACTACTGAAGATGGAAGCAAGAGCATCAATGTAAAAACGACCTTCCCGGTATTGATCGTGACTGAAAGGCATCATATTATTCATCACTAAGTGCTTGTAAATGATATGATACAGGGTACGACTAAAACGACTATAAAAATCGTGAAGGAATTTATCAGTCTCTTCGGAGGTACTGGTCGCTTCCGAAGTGATGGTAAGCTGTTCTTGCGGAATGTTTTTCAAAATACACTGACGGACGGAATAGAAGGCATCAGTAGAAATGTCCCTATATACATAGGCTGCTGCACGAGTTGTCGGTTGTCAAGAACATTGTCCGAATGAGGTCCTGCCGAGATCCGCGTTTTGTAATTCGGTTTCGTGTTGCCGTGAACTTGCCAGAGGCGAAGACACTTGGGTCAATGCCTGCAAAGGCAACCAGTTTTTTGGGATGATCAAACCGGTCGATCTCTCCAATTTCCGATAAAATTGTTGCCGCAATTTTATGGCAAATACCGGGAATCGACTGGATTAAATCATACCCTTCAATTTCTTCAGCCAGGGCTTCTATGTTCTGTTCCAACGCAGCAAGATGTTCCTGGTACTGAAGGATGAGGTTTATAAGAACTTTTAAATTGATTAAGTGACTAGAGTACATAGTCTGCTTGAAGGGGTTTTGTTTTGCTGCATCTAGCCATCTTTTTACTCGTACGTTAATCCAGTCCTCTGAACGGCCCCGTTTTGTAGAGAGCAATTCTTCAATTTTGGTATGAAGTGTTTCTTCGTTTGTTTGCAAAACCGAATATGAGGTTGGATATTCACTTAAAAATCGTAGTGAAACGCCTGAATACATAGCTCCGAAGACACCTTTGTAAGCAGGGAAAACCTGATCCAGAACAGCTTGGAATTGCAATTTAGTCTGCACACACATCTTTGAAAGAGACTCATATTGTCTCGTTAGATAGCGAATATTGAGCAGTTGCACCCCCCTTTTCTTAAAAGGTTCAAAGTCTTCTTTGTAGAACAACTCTCCCAAAAGATAAGCATCAGCAGCATCCGTTTTCACTTTACGAAGGTTGGACTACCTAAGCCGATTTGAGATGAGCGGATTAATGACAATGTACAGATAATGGTGCTCTTCTAAGAACTGAACAGCGGGGCTTTGATAATGCCCAGTTGCTTCTAGAATAAGCAAAGGACGCTGACTGGACGCATTTTCGACTTCTTGAATGACTTGAAGTAGTTTCTCCAGTCCATCTCGAGTATGAGTGAAATGGAAAGTTCCCTTGTACGGTTTTCCACGCTCTAGAAAGGCTTGTCCATGACTTTCTTCTTTAGAAATATCTAGACCGATAACTGGATTCATTAGATCTCTCCCTATACGAGTAGATTTACCGGCAGCCCCTAATGGTTCTTGTCGCTCCATAGCATCGCTTGTTATACGGGATTTGGCCAGCAGGCATAAAGGAGAAAGGAAACAAGGCATAGGCACCCCCTTCTTTATGAATCAAAAGGGTGAGCGACTAACAAGATGGGGGTAGGTTATATCATTAATAAATACGTGGAGCAAGCAAGAAATCTTCAACCCGATTTGTTTCCCGAACAAGTTACGCCACATGTATTCAGGCACAGCAAAGCCATGCATTTATTGGAGGCTAATGTAAATATCATTTATATCCGAGATTTGCTTGGGCATGTCTCAGTTCAAACGACAGAAATATATGCCAAGACGAGTCCGGTTGCCAAGAGAAAAGCGTTGGAGAAGGCATCAAAGGAAGTGTTGCCTGGTAGCACATATAGCAAAGAAAAAGAAACTGAGTTATTAACGTGGCTTAAAGAACTTGTATGATTAATATGTAGAGCGATTCCAACAGAGAAGGTTTGTTAAACTGTTGTGAATCGCTTTACTCTACATAACAATTCTAACCACATAGGATGAAACCCATCTGCTCGATCGGGAGATGTTGGAGGAAGTGCGCTTTCTGCTGAACTTCAAGATGGATGCGTAGAGCCCCATGGCGCTCATTCTCATCGGGCAAAGTGAGCTTTGGGACAAGCTTCGGCTTCAATCCTACGCGGCGATTCGTCAGCGGATTGACCTGCAGTGCAAATTTCCCTACTTTGACCATCCCCAAGTCGGTGAGTATTTGAAGCGTCAACTAGCGTATGCCGGCACCGATCATGAGATATTCTCCGACGAGCAGTAAATGAAGGTTACCGATTCTCGAGCGGATCGGCCAGACTCATCAACAAGTTGTGTACCCACTGCCTCATCTATGGTGCCCGGATCAAGCGCCGTATCATTGACGATCACATGGTCAAGCACGTGATTCAGGGTGAATTGTCGTGAACGAGCCTTGGAACCGGATGACGTACGATCGGGGAGTGAAATGTTGGTTTGTACAGTTAGAGGAGAAAGCTTATCCCGTTTATTGCGGAGAATGTTTCGAAACTCGCATTGGGGATCGCGGCATTCCATGTCGGATTGAGCTTGACCGTCATTGGTACGTGATCATGAGAGAAGCCCGATTTAACTTGAGAAACAAAGACATTTACCATATTCGATTCGTTTAACAGAAATGGGAAAGCCGAAACATCTTGGCTTTCCCATTCATCGATTCCCTGTGGACATGATTACGATCAGACCTTGGACAGCTAACGCGATCATAGATGACGGTCCTTATAGAGCCACCAGCCGCACTAGCGCTGAACTTTGCGAAAACTCAATGCATAATAACTTATACTGTGGTTAAGGATATTCCTTGTAAGTACAATATTGTCGGGCTATTCCTGTAATGCCTCAAGCGTTTCGTGTATCTAAGATGAGAACATGCAAAACAATGAGAAAGACGAACAAAACATTCATTCTTTGAAGGAGGGGCTCGTTCAATGAATCAAAATATCATTTTGAACGAAATTTCGAAACTAAAGTCGAAGCAGTCGCAATGGGAACCTTTTACTTGGTACAAAGAAATGAGGGAGAACAACCCTGTCTATTACGATGCTGAGCAGGATGTCTGGAATGTGTTTTTATATGAACATACCAAGCGAGTACTGTCTGATCACGAATTATTTTCCAACAAAAAACAGCGAAGCCTCATTCCCATTCCCAGAGAGCATTTTGATAACCGAAGTAATATTAATCTTGTCGATCCACCGGAACATCGAAAACGCCGCGCTCTTCAATCCCAAGCGTTCACTCCCCGCAGCCTTAAAGCGTGGGAACCCCGAATCAAGGCTATTGTTGATGAATTGATTGCGGATTTGGAGGGCGAATCCACTGTGGATATTGTGGAGAAGCTGGCGATCCCTCTTCCGGTGACTGTCATCGCAGAACTGCTCGGTGTTCCTTTCAAAGATCGTGGGCTCATTAAATCCTGGTCTGATATCATCTTTCTCCCCTATAATCAAGAAGCTTATGTCGATATCGACAAACAAAAAGGTCAGGCAATGAAGGAATTTCACGACTATTTGTTGCCCATTGTTCAAGAAAAACGGAAGCGGGCTGTAGATGACATAATCTCTGACTTGACTAAAGCTGAGCTTGATGGAGAACAATTAACGGATGAAGAAGTGGTTAGGTCTGCCATCGGACTGCTCGGTGCGGGGAATGAAACGACGACGAAACTAATTTCCAATATCTTCTATTGTATGCTGTTTGACAAGCCTGGCGTTTATCAGGAGTTGAGAACCGATGTATCATTAGTTCCCAACTTGATTGAAGAGGTGTTGCGCTTCCGCTTCACGGCTAGTATGGATCGCAGGGTAGCTCAAGATACCAGTGTCTTTGGGCTTAAGATGAAGGAAGGGCAAGTAGTCGTTGCATGGCTTGGCGCCGCCAACCGGGATGAATCTGAATTTGCCCATGCGGAAGAGTTTGATATCCAACGTCCGAATAGTCAACACCATCTCAGTTTTGGAAATGGTCCGCATTTCTGCTTGGGCGCCCCGTTAGCTCGTATGGAAACGCGCATCGCTTTGACCGCATTTGTGAACCAGTTCGCCGATATTCAGCCGGTGGAGGGCTTCGAGGTCACCGAACACTTGACAGATTCGGTGTTAGGCCAATCTCTTGAGAACTTGCCTATATTGATTGACCGAAATAGGTAATACCATTCATGATCAAGAAATCTTTTGTATTATTTAGGTCAGCCAGAGTTCTTGTTATCGGAAGACTCAGAAAAGGCGGTTGTTTACTAATGATGAAGATGGGTTCAGTTGGAGTTGTAAGCTGCAGACAGCTCACCAATTAAATTCCGTTATTTGGGTATGGAACCTATGGGTCATTACTGGCTTAACGTTTCTAAGTGGCTCGCTCAGCGCCATGTTGAAGTTGTCGTTGTAAATCCATTATGTTGTGCCTGTAACTAACTATTATGGAGGAAAAAAGTATGCGTTTGGAAGGCAAAGTGGCTATCGTTACTGGAGCTGCATCTGGAATGGGAAAGGCAATCGCAGAACTGTATGCAAAGGAAGGCGCGAAAGTTGTTGCGACCGACTTAAATCATGAAGGTGTTCAATCCGTTGTAGATGGCATCAAAGCTAACGGAGGCATGGCGGTTGCGATCAAGACGAATGTTGGCAACCTCGAAGACGTTAACGCGATGATCGATACAGCCGTGAATGAATTTGGCACCCTCGATATATTGGTCAACAACGCTGGTATCATGGACAACATGGCTGCGGTAGGCGACGTGGAAGACGTTCGTTGGGATTTGATCTTCGACGTTAACACAAAGGGTGTCATGCGTGCGATTCGCAAAGCGCTTCCGATCTTCCTAGAGAAGGGCAAAGGCGTTATCATCAACACTGCATCCACGGGCGGCTTCAGCGGCGCGCACGCCGGAGCGGCTTATGTTGCTTCTAAGCACGCTGTCGTCGGCTTGACGAAGAACACCGCATTCATGTATGCCCAGAAGGGCATTCGCTGTAACGCAATCGCTCCGGGAGCAGTAATTACGAACATCGGCTCGAGTATGACAAATCTAAATGAATTCGGAGCATCAAGAACGAAGGTTACACAAGGCGTTATTCCTCGTGCAGGAACTGCGGAAGAAATTGCTCAAGTGGCATTGTTCCTCGGTTCCGACGAGTCGAGTTTCGTGAATGGTGCGGTTGTTACTGCGGATGCAGGCTGGACAGCAGCATTTTAATTATCCAGCTTTCAAACAATGGGGCAGTAGGCGGTGATGCCGTTTATTGCCCACTTTGCTTCAAGTAAAATATTTAAAGGAACTACTTTTGCACGGCGAAGAAATGTCTCGTGATTCAAAAGTTATCCGATGGGTCAGAGCTCATATGGGAAACGAACTCGGGTCCCCCGTGCTTTCTTTGTGAAATCCCGCGAATGAGTCAATATACGTGATGCTTCGCTTTCGGTCTTCACACCTTGGTTAGGTATAACGAATGTGGGAGCGAAGACTCTGGGAGGGTTCACCACCACGTGGCCTTGTGGAGATCCAATAGTGCAACTTTTCTTTCCTGAAAACCCACTTTTTACTGCAGATGGTCTAAGGAGGTTACTTTGCGCTTTCTACGACCCCAGGAATTCCCTCATCTTCATAAACCATCCAACGGGTCGTGGTATTGTATTCTTGAAAAGTGCCGCATTCGTGAGAAAACATGAGTAATTCGATGAGAAACGTTTTGTTTATTGAGGGAGAATAGTTTAAGATCATACACGGAGAATCGTCTATAAATAACGGTATGTTTCCTCTTGTTTACAAAAGAAACGTTCCTTGGTAATATGGGTATTGGTTTCAACGGCTTGCCAATCTATTCATTGGCAAGCCGTTTTTCTTAAACTATTAGGCTTATTGAGTGGGTTGATCATTCACGATATACATAGTTCATCGGTTTTTGCTGCATGATAATAGCTAAGGATGAATATCCGGCAGCGAAGCAAACTACTTGGCAACAAATTTCGGTAATAAAGAATTTGGATTCAGTGGTTAGCTGTTCATGACATAATACTCAATCATTTCATCGGCCTTCAGCAATGGGTGCGCGTTCAGTCTAGAGAAATATATGGAGGATGGAGAGAAATGAGCAGAGGTATGGAACCAATCAGTGGTTCAGTCAAAAAAGGACCTATTCTGTTTATTATGATTCTAGGTGCCTTCCTGGCGACACTGAATCAAACCATCATGAGTGTTGCGACACCAGAGTTAATGATTGATTTTGACATCTCCGCAACAACCGCCCAGTGGCTACAACGGGCTATATGTTAGTCAACGTTGTGCTGATTCCCATTACGGCCTACTTAATGCAGCGTTTCAGCACAAGACAACTTTTTCAGGCTTCGATGATTATCTTCCTAATAGGAACAACCGTTTCCGCCTTTGCATCAGACTTCCCCGTTCTGTTAACCGGACGGAGATTCAAGCAGCTGGTGCAGGTATCGTTATGCCGCTTCTGACAAATGTCATTTTAGCTTTATTCCCACCTGAAAAAAGAGGTGGTGCTATGGGAATGATGGGGCTTGCCATTATTTTTGCCCCAGCAATTGGACCAACGCTTGCAGGTTATATTCTGGAGAACTATTCGTGGGAGACGATGTTTTTTGGCATGATTCCACTAGCGCTCATTGTCATTTTCTGCGGGCTTATTTTTTTGAAGAATGTCTCAGAACGGGTTAATACTAAATTTGACATGCTCAGTGTTGTACTTTCGACCATTGGATTCGGTGCCTTGCTGTATGGATTTAGCCAGGCGGGGAGCGCAGGCTGGAAGAGCTTGGAAGTTCTTCTTTCCATCGGTATAGGTATCGTCTCTCTCGCGTTATTTACATGGCGTCAGCTGGTTTCCAGTAGTCCTTTGCTCGACCTGAGGGCATTCAAGTATAGTATGTTTTCTTTGACGACCATTATCAGTATCGCGGTAACGATGATCATGTATGCGGATATGATGTTGCTTCCGCTCTATTTACAGAATGCACGGGGGTATACAGCTTTGGAATCCGGATTCCTGTTGCTTCCTGGTGCGCTTGTGATGGGCTTCCTTATGCCGGTTACCGGCAAACTTTTCGATCGCTATGGCGCAAAATGGTTAGCCATTATTGGCATGGTTATTACGATCGTTATAACACTAGGTTTTATTAACTTAACAGACTCGACTAGCTACACCTATTTGTTGCTAATGTCTACTGCGCGTCGAATTGGGATGGCGTTCCTTATGATGCCGATCCAAACCTTAGGCCTGAATCAATTGCCAACACGATTGAATGCACATGGTACAGCAATAACGAATACCATTCGTCAAGTTGCCGGCGGTGTGGGCACTTCGCTGCTCGTAACCGTTATGGCCAGTAGGACAAAGAAACGATCGCTTCCGGTGGAACAAAGGGAGCAACGAAAGTCCAAATGCTTGAAGCAACCATACAGGGGATCAATGATGCCTATCTCGTCATTGTTGGGATCGGAGTTGTCGGGTTGTTGCTCACGTTCTTTATAAAACGTGTTAAACAAGCTTCCGAAGAAGTCCAATCTCTACAAGAGAAGGACGCGGCGCCTGAACATGGAAAAATAGAACATGTCGAGAAGTTTGACGATAGCTCAGCAACGAGTTCAGATGCTCGTTGAACAAATCTCCGACATCTTTGTAATGCAAGTGCCTCTCGTAATGGAAGCCTTCCTGCAGATCGCCGAGACAGAAATCGCTTCGAGCGGCTTGAGTTTCAACAGGTCCAGTATGGCTTCATGCAATGCTCGTTTCGTCTTAACGACTCTTAGATCATACTCGTTCAACTTTGTATCTCCTTAATTCGTTTAATGAACATTTTTTCTAAAAACTGTCCGATAAATGGAATATGAAGAGTATGTTAACTTGGCAATTGTATACCCATGCGGATGGAAAAAAGGCAGCAAGCAGTCGGACTGCCTGTTGTGACTCGGTACGGGTCCTTTTCTTGCTGATAGTTACAAGCTACTAGGAAATTTGTTGGGAACAATAAGCAAGTATAGAGGCACTGGTAAAATGACAGGCTTCTTGCAGAATCATGATCGGGGTACGATCTTGTCTTTTACAAAATATGATATAAAAATTAGTTACCAACGAGAAGAAGAAGGTAAACCGATCTCCGGTGGACTTATTATTGAAGTATCCGAAGATGAGTTTATTTTGGCTGGAATAAGGTTCACGGCAGAGTGGCTTCCTAAACGAGAGGAAAACGCTAAGGTCGATTATATCAGCATAGAAGAAGGAACCTTCGATAATGATGTATGGATGACAAGTAGAAGACTCAATGGCGATGAAGGAAGTAGAATCTCCATAAAGAATAAACCATCGGCGCTGAAAGTTGAAATGTATAAATATGAGTAAATTCAGAGGATAGATGGATGACAAAGTTAATGGCAAAATCCATCAAAAATGGATACTGTGTATTTGGTATCTAAGTTGTGTTCTAATTTAAATGTTGTGTACCACAAATGACAAGGACTCTGGAGCTTTTTAGAGTCCATGTGTAATTATAATACATAGCAGGGTGAACATGGATGAATGAGATTGGATTTAGGGTAAAAAGGGTTGTGGTGCAAAGCTCTAATTCATGATAACGTAATTGATAATGAAGTCATGGGATGGAGCAACTTGCGTTGGAAACGAAATTGGATTTATTTAAATGGAAGCAATATGAATCGGCAATCATTTTACTAACGGTGAGATGGTATTTGAAATATAGTTTAAGCTATCGAGATATAGTTGAAATGATGAGTGATCGAGGATTAAGGATTTCCCATACGACAATAATGAGATGGGTCCATGAATTTGGACCCGAAATCGACAAACGAATCCGCCCCTTTTTGAAATCTACAAACGACTCGTGGAGGACGGACGAAACCTACATCAAAGTTAAAGGTCAGTGGAAGTATTTATATAGAGCCGTTGATTCTATGGGTAAAACCATTGATTTCATGTTATCTGAAAATCGGGATATGCAGACAGCTAAGCGCTTCTTTACAAAGGCTTTGTCTTCTCCACATACTCAAATCCCACGAGTAATCACCTTGGATAAAAATCCAGCATATCCACCAGCCATGCAAGAATTGATAAATGAGAAATCCTTACCAAAAGAAACCTTGATTAGACAGACAAAGTATCTAAACAACATTGTGGAGCAAGATCACCGGTTCATAAAGAAAATCACAAAACCAATGCTTGGTTTCAAATCGTTTCTTACAGCGGTTCAGACGTTAAAGGGAATTGAGGCTTTACATATGATAAGGAAAGGGCAGGCCGATGATAATTCGACTGTCCTCACTGCTGTTGAATGGCTAAATAAGATATTTGGTTTAGTGGCATAGACAAAGTATATTTTGTCGGGTAACTGCGAACTCACGCCTGTTGATTAACCATTTAGTGGAAAACCAACCTATGTCCCAAATGGCTTGGAAAGTATCCACTGAATGTGAACCTTCCATTCATCAGGAAGGTTATCGAGTCCAAGCAACCGTGTAAAACG
>NZ_JAJNMU010000037.1 GCF_022458865.1 Paenibacillus periandrae
TATTGGCGGGATGGTTTCAGGATACTTGGTTCCGTCATTCCCATCCTCGGTCGTAAAGTTGAGATTACTCGTGTAATCTCCTGCTTTTCGCACTATGTGGTGCTTATAGCAGAACTTGTCGTACTTCCTCGTTAGCTGAATCATGCTAAGTTATAAGCAACTTGAATTTTTGACGTTTCCCTCCTTCTGGACCGTTTGGAATCATTTCCGCTAAGGGAACAAATCCAAATTTCTGATAGAGTTTTCTCGCTGGTTGACCATCTGGTGTATCTTCACCAAATGTAATAACTGATACTTCTGCTGGAACCTCCACAAGTTTCAAGACATGTCTGAGCAGCGCTGCTGCGATTCCTTTGTTTCTCGCATGAGATGAAACTGATAGCCATCCAATCTTGTAGCTTGGGGCTTTTGATGAAGAAAATAATACTCCGCCGAGTAAGCGAGAACCTGGTAACCCATCTTTTTCCCGCACGCAAAACGCAGATTGTTGATTTATATTTTTCTCTAGTGCCTGAAAAAACATTGGGTCATCTACCATCGGACCAAAAAGATATTCGACTTCAGAAGCTAGTTCTAACCATCCGTTCAAGTCATCTTTTGTTGCGTTCACAACCTTCATGACTAAACGCTCCTTCAGCTTTTTTACAATATAGTACCACATATTGGGATTAAACTGCCAGTTAGCTGAGAAGGCTGCCGATCAATTGATTTTTGCAGCCTTCACTTGTTGTTTATTGAGCTATAGTTCTTCGTTAACGAAAAAAGCATTAAAGTATAGCAATAAATCCAGTTTTCACACCCTTCTTAAACCCAGCTTTTTCATAAAATTGAAGAGTTTCTTCTTCTTTGGATCCTGTTTGAAGCATTACTTTATAACAGTTTCGGTCTTTTGCAAATTCTAAAGCTTTATGCAGTACCCTTTTTCCGTATCCTTTGCGTCTATGTCCATTATGAGTGACGACATTCTCGACTAAGCCATAGGGACGTGCATTTCGTGTCAAATTTAATATAACTACAAGAACACAAGATGCAACTAAAAGACCGTCCTTTTCAGCAACAATGTAGTACATATTGGGATTAGTATAAATCTGCTCCCATAGCGGGGCAATTTCATTATGATCTAACTTAGGGTCGTCTTTATTTAAGTGCTTGTATAAATCTAATAATTGTGGCAATTCTTCCGGTAATATTGTTCTAATGATTACATCATTGTTCAAATAGTTCACTTCCTATTTTGTATTATTGTTGCTCCTATACTCCGAGTTGATCTTATGCTTGTTTCCATCATCTAATTCATCCATCTAAAATCCGCGACCCCTGAAAGCCTAGAGAAGAAGTTCGATATCAGATCCAAAAATCCTGTAATGTTGAAAAAATCTACTCGTTACTTCAATGCAGAAAGAGAGCAGTTGTAGCAACTGTCTGCTCCCTTGGTACGTTCAATTATCGTTTCCCGTTACTGGTGATTTATAAGAGAAAGATTGGTTTCAATATCTGAGGTTTCTTGATTCACGTCTACAGAATACAGATAAATTAATTAACACTGGTGCTGCACCTTAAAAAAATTAAAGAACGGCGCCTCTCTTTAGTTTTGTCTTTTTTAGATGTTACTGCGAGATGAATTTTCATGGTAGTTGAACGATTTATAGCTCTCGAAGATACCGCACTTCTTCCGATACTTCTTTGAAGCCAACCGAGTGATATAAAGATAGCGCGGATTTATTGGCCGTCTCAACTTGTAGTTCTGCGAACGCGCATCCATGATCTTTGAGATAGGTGAGCGCATGAGAGAGTAAATGCTTTGCAATTCCTTGTTTCCGCCAAGGTGCTCTGACAAATACATCTTCAATGATTCCATCTCCATCTTCATCTATCCAAGTCATAACGCTTCCTACTAAGGTAGCATTCTCCCTTACAACAAAAGCAGTCCACTCAGAATGTTTCTGGTTCTCTTTTAACCGCTTGAGCCCAATTGGTGCCTCCGGCCAAATCTCCATATCGATTTTTAAATATTCATTTACGCTCTCCTCCGAAGCCATGTCCCACTGCATACAACGGTAGGGTGCAGTAAGAACCGAGTGTTCATTCGGCTCGGATAAGTTTCTACGCATCGTATATAAACTCTTCCAGTATTCGAACCCTTTTAATTTGAAATAGTTGTTGTTTTGCTCTTCAGTGGATTGGTTCCCAATGCCAATCATCGTTTGATATTCATTAGGTAATGTTTCTTTCAACTTGTATGCCCTATATAACAATTGCTCATAGAGAAGATCATAGATACGATAGTCTTCTTCTCTTTCCGGAAGGGTCTTCAAATTGAAATAAATATGGTGCTTGTGTTCTTTTGGGCTGCCTAGCGGTATCATAGAAATAACACTAACTTGCCCCTTAGCTATAATTTGTTTTCCCTCAACCGCAATGAATACATTTGACCAATTATCTTCTTCTCCAACCCACCAGAAAACAGCGTTACCTTTAGATGAAACGGCAAGGTACAACTCGCCGGTTTGCTGCAAATCGTCCTTTGTAAATCTACGGATTTCAATTTCACTCAAACCACAAATCACCACCACTTATTATTAACTACCCCAAAAGTTCAACAGTAGTATTTTATATTTTATTATCTTATTGATACTTCGTATGGTAATGAATAATTATAATCATCTTCAGTTATGCACTATCGAGCCTTACAATACCCACTTACAAAGGCGGCGATCACTCCACTATCCTCCCGTTAACGTAATGGGGGCTGCCGATCGTGTTGGCAGCCTCGTCCTGGTGTTATTGTGCTAACGTATCCGTTACTTCAATAGGCTGCAGTTCAATTCCGGCAGCCTCTTCCTTTTAGTAGGTATGAGAAATTTAACTTTCAGGATATAGTGCTGTCGATAAGTACCGTTCTCCGGCATCGTTCCCCCCCAGATAGAACAGGAGAATCAGCTGGTCAAATAAAACGCCAATATAAAACGGCCGCCGGCTCTCAAAGCCAGTCGGCCGTTCCCCTATCTCCTTTACTTGACCTCATTCAGACGCTCTTCCAGACGGTCCCACGTTTCGGTGACGCCTTGCAGCATGCCCATATCCATGACGGTCTCGAGGGCCTCCGCCGACACATATTCAGCACGGTTGACCAGCTTCGTTTTGCCGCCCAGATCGATGAATTCCAGCGTGACCTCGGTCGAGGGCATGGACTCATTCGTATTGCCTTCGGCATCCGAGAAGGAATCGACTAAGACGATCTTCTCCGGCTCAACGATTTCCTTATAAACCGCTTTGCCCCAAGATTCCATGCCGAAAAATTGACCTTGGTTCTCATCGACGCACTTCATGCAGAAGTGCCAAACGCCGCCCACCTGGAAATCGAGATTGCAAATCGGAAGATCCCAGCCTCTTGGCCCCCACCAGCGTTTCAGATGGTCCGGCTCTTTGAACATCTTGAAAACGAGATCGCGCGGTGCATCGAAGACGCGCTCCAGCACCAGCACCCGATCATTCTCTACCCTCGAAAGCATTTCGTTGTTGGACATTGTAATTCCTCCCACTATCAATTTGAATGATCTATGAATGATTCTTGTTTTGCAGATCTCGCAAGTATTCGTCCAGATTGTCGAATCTTTCTTTCATGACGCGCTGGAAGGACTTCACCCAAGAATCCAGCGCTTGGAAGGGCTCGGGCCGCAGCTTGTAAATTCGGCGGTTGGCCTCGGCCTGCACTTCCACAATCCCGTTGTCGCTAAGCACCTTTAGATGCTTCGAGGCTTGGGGCTGCCGCAGTCCCAACCGGTCGGCGATTTCCCCAACGGTCAGGGGACCGTCGCGCAGGAGTTCAACGATATGCATGCGATTCGGTTCGGCCAAAGCGCTTAATGTCGTCATATCCATGCCTGGGTTCTTCCCTGACATGATGCTCACCTCATGTAATCAGTGTCTTCTTATCGGCCCATCCTCCTTCATCACTATGGGTCAACTTTTGGTTGAATTAAATATACCGCAAAAGGAATATATCTGTAAAGGAATATTCAAAAAAAATAAAATGGCACCGGTTCAGTGCCGATATCAGAAATCCGTCATTGAAGATAACCCGTTCAACGCCTAGGTTAGTACATATGTACAAATCCCTATATTTTGTGAGGATGTTACCCGCGGTGTCTACAAAAACCGCGTTAACGCATCAAACAGACAGAAAAGCCCTATTTTACCACTTCCCCCTTTCTTGCGAACAAATACCCTTTATTCAGCTATCGTTTCCGTTAGTTCAACGACTTGACAGTGTAGTGTACATACCAAAAGCTTTTACCACAGAAGATTTTTAATTCTTCTGTAATGGGTTCGAAAAACTCAAACAGTTCATTGTAGGTATAGTAATTCTTAAGAATTTCGTATTTAGAACCATCGGCCAGTTCTCTTATTTTATATGTATCCTCACTGTTATCTTTGGTTATGAGCTCTCCGCCCCTGCCCTCTACATAGACATTGTCCGCCATAAAAACCTTTGCACCAGGTTGCAGTTTATTATGAAACCCAGTCAAGAAATCCTCAATTTTGTTTTTCGGAATATGCGAAAACCAGAAGTTTGCAAGCCCAAAATCAAAATCGTTTTCCAGTTGCCCCAAATTGTATGCATCCCCGACAATAAAATCGACTTTGGTACGCGGTAAGCCTTTATCATGAGCAATTTGAATCACTTCTGGTCTAATATCTAACCCCACTATGTGATGGGCAACTTCAGATACTACTTGAGTCCAATATCCAGTCCCGCAAGCGACTTCTAGAACATTTCGGTCTTTCACTACCGTCTTCAAAATTGTAGTAAGTAGAGAAAGTTCTTGCTGATACTCGGGGTCTTCTCGATGATATACCTTCTCATACTCAAAAGCGCGGGCTCCATAGTATTCTTGCATGACTGAGTTCTCCGACCTTAATGTCTTTAGCGTCTCTGAAAATAAGTTCTTTTGTCTGGAATTTACTAAGTCTGCAAATATGTTTCCTCCGTTAGATTTGTAATTGGACAATAATCCGTGAGTAGCCATAACGATTAGTTGGGTCATCGAAAGCCCAGTTTCGTATGCCATTTGTTCTAAATCGGATTTCACCTTCTCTGGTAAATAAACGGAAAACCTTTTTGTCTTGTCGTCGACCAATGTTACACCTCCCCAAATATATCCATAAAAAATAACACATATTTTGTGTTATTTCAATACAAAAAGTGTGCTATAAAATTTTGTTCAATGTACTGCCGATTGCATGGCTCGTTAAGCAATCCTGCCCGTCCCTCGGTTTTAAGGGTTTTTCTCACGTATGCTCACTCACTCGCAGGATTTTAGCACCTATTGGAATGACGAATACTCGGAAAACAAGCTTATATAAGCATTGGGTTCATTTTTGGGGCATGCGGGAACAGAAGGAACGTATAAACCATTTCCCTCAGGCTCACTCTACTGCACACCAACTCCACAAATGCCTTGGATGTTCACCATCCCATGGCTCTACGGGTCTTGGCCCTTACATTCCATCGTCATACCTATCCAAGGTGTGGAGACCGATTGCGTTTAGCGGACGGGTCTAAGCCCTTTTCGGGCAGGAACTCGGTTCTCCGTGCTTTCTTTGTTAAATCCTGCGAATGAGTCAATCTATGTGGTATTCCATGTCTTATGCAGCTTGAGTAATGACGTGACTTGCTTTTTCGGGCGAAAATGTTTCTCCTCGTTGAATGATGCTGATCAGGATTCGAGCCATTTTTCCTAGACGTTTAAATACGGATTGTTGCTTCTTCATATGCTTAACTTTAATGTTTTTCTCATGTAGCTCTCGAAAGACAGGATTGATTCCTATGAGCTGTATGGTTGCGAGAAACAGATATTTACGTAAGGTAGAATCTCCACGTTTCGATATAACAATCTGCCCCTTCCGTTTTCCCGACATACTTTCGGCCAGATTAAGACCGGCCTTTCGCAATAACTGACGTCCATGCGCATACTGTCTAAGGTCACCGGCACCAGCCAAAATTGCTGCAACAAAGATGGGACCAAGCCCCTTAATGGATCGAAGTTGACTTGCCATAGGAATCTCGCTAAGTAATGCCAGGATTTGTTTCTGCATCACCTCTAACACATCCACAATACGTTCGTATTCTGAGATTAGCCGACCTAAATCTTGTTTTGCTTCGTCCAATGCCGTAATGTCTCCTACGCTCCGCTTGTGCTCCTTTTTTGACAAAGACCATTTCTTAGGTCCTACAGGAAGGTTCAATGGAAAAGAGGAGCTGCCACGTAACAAGCTCCTCCACTATAGTTCTGCGTTAGCTGAGCGAAGTGCCAATATTACTGATTGTTTTAATTTTTTGAATTACTTCTGTAATCTCCTCTTGATTCTTAATAACAAATAAATGATCTACTTCGTCTTCGGTTGGTTCATCCAGTTTCGACTTTTCTTGTCGTTCTAACACTTCCATAAAGCTCGACGCACTTCGAAAGATAGCTTTACTCCTCTGTGATTGTTCTATACGTTCTTTCAAAACTTCAATTGGTGATTCAAAATAGACAATTATACTTTTAAATCCTTTATCATAAAAATACCTGAGGACATTTGATCGAGCTGGTTTATTTAGGTTGGAATTACTTAAGATGAGGTCAAAATTACTTTGCTCTGTAGCATACTCAACAATTGCATTCGTTACGGTGAATTTCAAAGTATTCTGCCCTTCTTTCGGTCGTAGCTTCTTATAGTGTTTATTTATAAATTCTGCGTGGTTGTCCTGATCTATCACAACAGCTTGTTGTAATATAGATTCTAAATTATTAGCAAACGTCGTTTTTCCACTATGTGTCTTTCCAACTGTCATGATCAAAAGACGGTTCATAATCTTATCTCCAATCGGTTTATAATTTTTTATTGTAACGATATTATCGTTGACTTACTCTTGTATTTTTTAGCCGATCTTTTAGATCGAAGTATCCTGACCGTTAACGTAATGGAGGCTGCCGTTAAAAATTCTCTCTTGTTTCTGATAATATTAGGCTTAGAAGCAACCGTCTCACCAGTTATTAAATGCATCAACCGCGAACCCATAAAAAACCTCCATTGCAGCATATTCTGTGGTTATGCTACTGAGCACACGATACAGGTGAATTTATTCACTTCAAAACTTAAGAATATCACTTGCTATTATTTCTGTTGTCAACTCACGATTTTCTTCACTCAGATGATAAAGTCTTATCCCAGATCGTTTCTTTATCTTGTCAATACTCGGATGGCTATCCACACAAATTGTCCCTAAAATAATATGTTTAGAGCTCGAAATAACTTCATAGATCATTTCTTCAAATGGAGCGGATATCATTTGCATGAAACCGATCTCGTCAATAACTGTAATCTTCTTTGTATTTAACGATAGGCTCACTGCCATTAAAGCAATATTTTCAAAAGCATCCACATCAACCCCATATCTCCCTACTCTTACCGAACTTTCACTATCAACACTTGCAATACATACAGTCTCACCATTAAGCGTTACGCAATTAAATCCAGTACGATTTGTAGAGTTACGTATTTCTTCAGTGTAAAAACCACCAAAATATTCGGGACCAATTTGTTGAATGATTCGCTTTATTGCTGTTGATTTTCCTATTCGAGCTTTACCGGTTAACAAAAAACAAGTTTCCAACTCTTCACTCTCCCTATATATAAATAAGATAAGGAAAAAATATTTACTTTAATGAAAAAGCAGACCACCTCCGCAGTCTGCTCTGTTCAACTATATTCCTCGTAGCTTAATCGCAAATTGGACAAAAACACCATACTCTCGTCAACCGACCTGTTAATATAGTCAATGATTTCAAAGTTATTGTTGTTAAACAGCTCCAGCGTTTCATTCGTAAGGTCTTCATCAATTGTAAAGTCCTTTCTCAGCAAATCTAGTAAGGCAGGTAAGTATTCGCTGTTATACCCGTCAATATTCACGGTAGGTAGTACATGCTGATGAAGTTTCATAGAATATTGTTTTGTAATTCTTCCGTTTAGTCTTGCAAAATCACGATAAGCGACTAGTGCTTTATCCTTCAATTGCTGAGGAGATGCGAATCCTACGATTTTTAAATATAGTTCCAACCAAACTACATCCGAAATTAAGTGACATAAATAGCCAAGATAAAAGGGTTTATTCATAGTATCCTTGTAAGTATCATAAAAGCGAAAGTAGTTGATACGACTTTTTCCACTTGCATCAATATCCTTAAAATGTGTTATTCCTTTTGCCACACCCATGAGCCCATGTATATCAGGTGCTATCCCCCCGAGCATAAACTCGTTCTTGTTCTCAATACCTAACCTATCAGCCAATAGAGATGAAATACAATAGTGCATGATTCTTGA
The DNA here is from genome assembly GCF_022458865.1 of Paenibacillus periandrae. Classification (GTDB taxonomy): domain Bacteria; phylum Bacillota; class Bacilli; order Paenibacillales; family NBRC-103111; genus Paenibacillus_S; species Paenibacillus_S periandrae. Next base: position 8,371 of record NZ_JAJNMU010000037.1, read on the forward strand.
ACCCATCAATATGCCCCCTTCTTAAGCTATAGACACTGTATTTATTTGCCTTTATCCATATTCTGATAAACATGGATATATTTCAATAGTCGTAAACTAACATGTTAATGACAATAAGATAGTAATTTGTGTAGTATCTAGGTCCAAAACAGTTGAGCGACTATTGCTCCATTAAAGTTCTCCGATAGTTTAATGACAACCACTCTTTGGTCTCTATGCGATAAAGTTCATCTTGTGTCATAATGCTTTTGCTTGGTTCAGATAAATACTTTGTCCAATTGATTGATTGCAGTGATTTGGCCCGTATAAATACCCACGTTATGTAATCACTGTCGGGAATGAGATAATGTTCTTGTCAATTTCGGGAATGGGATAAAGTTCTTGTCATTGAAATTTGACAAGAACTTTATCCCATAACAAAAAAAAACGCGATTCACGCGGCAATTAATGAGATCAAGTTCTTGTCACCCGACACTAAATTATTTCTAGGATACATTTTATAAGTTACAAGCAGACAAAAAAAGCAGCCCAAGATTAGAAAACTGGTCTTGCGTTGCCTTTTTGTAATTCATTACACTTCCGTTTACCGATATTTAAAATTCCCATCCCAGCTATAGCTTAGTTGTTTAAATAATTTTCCCGATACTGCCCCGGGGTACAACCTTCCAGCTTACGGAAATATCGAATAAAGTTCGCCGAAGTGTTGTATTTTAGCTTCTCAGCAATTTCCGATATTTTCATATCCGTTTCCACTAACCACTTCTTAGCCATCTTCATGCGATATTCAGATAAATACTCACTGAAATTGATACCTGTCTCTTTCCTAAAAACTTTGGTTAGATAGTTAGGACTGTAGTTCATGCGGCGTGCACAAACCTCCAGTGTCAAGTCGGTGTCGAATCCTGATTCAATCATCCGAATAATTTCCACTGAAATACTCTGGTATTGCACATTCCGTCGCTGTTCCAAATGCTCTACGATTGGGGCCACTACAGTATATTGAAACCACTGTTCAACTTGCTTGGCTGTTTTTAAGTTAAACAACTGAATAAATAATTCTTGTTCCGCCACATACAACCTGTTCGGATTGACTCCGGCATCTTTAATTGCTTGAAGAATTTGCAGCAACAGACGAATAAAGGACATGAAATAGGCTTCATGCGTCCGTTCATCGGAAGCTATTGTTGCAATAATTTGAGGAAGCAACTTGGAAGTCTGTTCCCGGTCTGCCACTTTGAGTGCATCAAGGAGTTGCTGTTCAAGCACGTCAGGATAATTTTGCGGAACCTCTTGGTCCGGTTGTACTTCTTCAATGAATAGAATCGATTCTTCGCCCAGCTTCATCCGATAATTCAAGGCAGACAATGATTCCTTGTAGGCAATCCGTATATCCTTTACATCATTAAAGACTCTGCTGAAGCCGATACTGATTTTGAGCTCAAGATATTGTTTAACCATACTCATAATGTGTTGGGCCTTTGCATCAAGGAACGCTTTAAACTGATGGGATTCCGACACTGAGCTGCCAATCAAGGTCACTTGCGATTCCCCCATTACAACAGGGAGCAGGCGATATTCTTTATCAATGAGTTCTGAAACCATATTATTCAAGGCAAACATGAGCAAATCCCGGTCCTGCTCCTGAAATCTCGTGCCTGCAAGCGTATCGATTTGTATCGACATGACGCTCATGTCTTTCCATCGGAGTGGGTGTTCAAACAACTCTAACTTATCATGGATTTCTGCCTTGTCCGTATCACTCTGGAAAAGCTTAAAAACGAAATATTCTTTTATTTGATAGGATTGCCCCTGCATTTCTTGTAAAAGTTGGTGCTCTTGCTGAAGAAGCCCCCGGAATCGCTCATTCATAAATTCGAATTCATCTTTCGTAACTTCCAGACCGTCGAATTCCGGCGAACTTCGTACAGCTTCGTACAACCTCCGTATTGGCTTGTACATTTTCCTTGAACCCAGATACGAAATAAGCAAAGCAACGGCCAGAATGGATAAGCATATAATAATCGTGAACCAACCGATATCCTGATATTCTTTATTCAGCTCATCAATGGAAATAATGGATACATAGATCCACCCGTTGTAAGCCGATTTGAGGTAACTAATCCCTACGCGCTCTTTCGACGTACGAGTACTGTAGTAGCCTTGAGCATCAGTGGCAGAAATCAATTTGCCGCCATAAGGTAAAACATCGAATTGTTTTCCCAAAACCGTAGCATCATTACCGGCAAACACGAATCTTGTATCATTCATAACTAAAACATGACTCTTCTTATCGCGAGTAATCAATTTGTTGATCTCGTACTGTGGGATGGACAAAATAATTAGTCCAGTGGGGTTGGAGGAGAAGGCCGGAATCTTTTTGACCAACATCATGGCGGAAGGTGAAGCTATCCAAAATGAAGTTCTCGGGTCGTTTACCAAATGATCGAATTCTCTCATTTCACTATCGGAAAGTGTAGTCAATCCGGTATCACTAACCGACCACTTATTTGTCAGACTAATTAACTCCATGTTCATCGCACCAAGTTCACTACTTAACAGCGTATTCATCCCATCAATCAAATCATGTACCGATCTAACGCTACTGGCATCGCTTTGCATGTTTTCTCGCAACGCAGTAATAACTCTAGGCTGGTTCATATACTGTATGGCAGAATAGTCAATCAATCGTAGCAGTTGCTCAATTCGCAACTCGGTTTGCTGCAGCATCTGCTGATTGCTTTCATACATTTTGGTCTGCAAAGTGCTAGACGCCGTATAATAGGAAAAAATGCCCAGAACGATGACAGGGAATGTTCCGAGCAGTAATCCAAACCATATGAGTTTTGACATAAAAGACGATACATGCAATTTCATGAATTAAGCCTCCGTGATCGTGCTTTGGCAAACACTGTATTTTGTGTAGCAACCTATCGCTCGTGGAATCAAATAGTCAAAGGCAACAACGACATGAGCGGGACTTCGTCTGTCATGCAGACAACCCTTTTTCATGCCGTAATTACCTGTCATACAACTATTGAATCTCGTCTATCCCTTTACCGAGCCAAGCAGTACACCTTTGGCAAAATGCTTCTGCAAGAATGGATATAAGACCAAAACGGGCACCGCGGCAACCACGATTACGGCATATTTGATACTTTCTGGCGGAACGACAGTTTCCGTCAAGGAACTGGCATCCGTAAAGCCGCCAGATGAAAGCAGAACGATTTGCCGGAGCCAGACTTGAATCGGCCACATGTTGGCATTATTAATGTATATTACCGCATTGAAATAGGAATTCCAATGCCCAACGGCATAGAACAGTCCAAAAGTTGCCATAGCCGGTAGCGACAACGGCACAACGATGCTGAACAAAATCTTTAAATCGTTGCAGCCGTCTATTTTAGCCGATTCTTCCAGCCCTTCGGGCAGCTGCTGAAAAAAGTTGCGCAGCAAAATTAAATTGAAGGCACTGATTGCCGAGGGAAGCCATAACGACCAATACGTATCCAGCATTCCCATACTCTTGACCACAAGGTAAGTTGGGATCAGTCCGCCATTGAACAACATGGTGAACACGATGATCAGCATCAATTTACTTCGGCCACGCAGTGTCTTTTTGGCCAACGGGTAAGCCATTAGCGTGGTAAGCAACAAATTGATGAATGTGCCGACAACGGTAATGAAGATCGTGCCGAGCAGACTGCGATAGATGATTTTGGAATCAAAAATGAATCGGTACGCCTCCCATGTAATATGTTCTGGAAATAGCACGATTTTTTTGACGAGCAGCTCTTCCGAGCCAACCAATGAACCTGAAATCACATAAAGGAACGGAAGAACAGTCACGATTCCTACGAAGAAAAGTACGATTAGGTTAAATACATCGAAAACTTTGCCTCCAAATGAATGTTCTTTCATTTTAATATACCCCTTCCTCACCCATTTTTTTCGACAGCGTATTCGCAGAGATAACAAGAATGAGACTCACCACTGATTTGAAAAGCCCTACCGCGGTGCTATAACTGAATTGCGCATTGATTAACCCCGATGTATAGACATACGTATCAAATACTTCCCCGACTTCACGATTTCCCGAATTCAACATCAGAAAAATCTGCTCAAAACCTGTATCAAGAAAACTGCCGAGTCGTAAAATGAGCAGGATAACAATCGTAGTCCGAATAGCTGGAATCGTAACATTCCAGAGCTGATCCCATCGGTTAGCACCATCCATCTTAGCAGCCTCATAAAGCTGTGTGTCAACTCCCGCAAGAGCCGCTAGAAAAATGATGGTCCCCCATCCCGTTTCTTTCCAAATCACCTGTGATGTAATAATTGTACGAAACCAATCATGATTGAGTAGAAAATTAATCTTGTTTGCACCAAGCGAAGCAAGCGCTTCATTAATAATCCCACCTTCTGTCGTCAACATCGTATAAGACAAGCTTGCTACGACAACCCAGGAAATAAAGTGCGGAACATAAATCACGGTTTGTACAAACCGCTTGAAAACTTGCACTCGAACTTCATTTAACATTAGTGCCAGTATAATTGGAAGCGGAAAGAAGAAAAGGAGGTTGTACACCGCCATGAGGAACGTATTTTTAAACAGCATCCAAAATGAAGGATCTGTGAAAAAGCGCTCAAAGTGCTTCATCCCAACCCAGTGACTATTCAGAATTCCTGCGAATGGCTGATAATCCTGAAAAGCGATTACAACACCAAGCATGGGTAAATATTTAAACAATATAAAAAACAGGATGCCGGGAATCAGCATGACGTATAGAAGCTTTTCTCTTTTTAAGTCTGAAAGGAGCTGCTTATAATATCCCCGTTCATTCACTTTCGGCAACACAGCCTGACGCCCCTCTCCGTTCCGAGCCAAAATCTTGTTCATCTGTCCATCTCACCTTTCCGTCAGCTTGTATATTGCAATTGTAATTGTCTGACTGCGTTTCCGTCGATAATCATCTCGTTGCTTCTCGCAGATGAAACTCAATAAAAGCCGGAATATGGGGGCTGTCGCAATCATTTTCTGCTGAATGCATCTAGATGATGCAAGGGGTTGGTTCACCTTCGTGAACCACAACGCCGTCACAAACAATCTTGCAATGTCCTGGGTTCAAATGAATATCGATCATTCGCCCACGATAAGAATAACCTGTAATCGACATACTTCCCTCAGATACCGGCTGCGGATTTACAACAAGGTTTCCGTTTGCTCCAGGCTTGAACCCGGCTAGACCAAATAAAATGGCTTCTGCGCCAGAGAGGCCTGCAATGACATTTGCACGTTTGTGCGCAGGGACAGCTGGGCGGTCACAGTAATGTTCTTGCGGATAGTAAGGTAAGTGCTTGCCCATCCAGAACAATCGTTTCAGCACATCCCAGGCAAGCTTGTGTTCTCCGATCTCCCAGAGTGTTAGTGCGAGCATTGTCGCTTCACCCGTGTAACAACCACCGCCAGACCAGTCTGGATCGTTCAGCTCATAATGAATCGTATCTTCTGCTGATATGCTGCTTACACCGTAAGGGGCGAGGAAAGCGCCATCACGAAGATGAGAAAGCAGAGCAGTTTTCATCTGATCCGTGCAAACTCCCATTCGTAACGTATCGTAGGCCTGGATGGTGTACACTTTCTCTACGTGTCCACTTGGAAAGCGGCAAATAAACCACCCAGACTCCTCATCCCACAGATGCTCTCGGATCGAACTTCGGATACGTTCTGCCTTGTCCCGCCAGTCTGCGGCTTCTTCTTTACCCAACTGCTCAGCTAAATCTGCTAACCGATCGTAGCACCAAGCACGCTCTGCGTTTGGACTGGATACGACATGATCGTGCGCGGCACTGCGCATTTCCAACAAATTACGTTGCGTGCCATAATCGAGCAGTTCACCCCAGGCTGGCAGCCTGCTCTCTTCGCTCAATATCAATTTACGCAACACCTCATAAAGTTCGGTCCCCTCACCATGTTGTTCAATATTGCTCCAAACTAAATTGAAGAATGACCAAAGGCTATATGAGTAGGGGACGTCCTTGCCAACGCCGCTAGGCGAAAAGCGAGAATGTGATTCTATGCCGCTATTCGCCATAAGGCGCGCTAGCTCCAACATCTTCTCACTGCCAATCATCATAGCGAGCAATTTACCTGCATAACCGCCGGTATCCCACGGGTAGCAACAAATCCCCGCTCCCTCTATGCCCGACACTGCAGGAAATGGTTGCATAGCGAAATCGGGATGTTCCCATAAGCAGATTAAACCGCTGACAATCGAGCGCTTGTAATAGTCTTCGAGTCCGGGGATGTCACTTTTCAACTGTGGCACGGAGGAGCAAAACCGACTGATCCGTTCCTGCCAAACCTGATCTGTTCGCTTTTCCCAAATCGCCAAGCTTTCCGAAACATCGCATTCCTCACCACTGTTCATCAAGACTACAGCCATGCGGCAAACCAGTTCCTCACCTGGTTCTAGTAAGACAGGCAAAGAATCCTCTCGTAGCAGAACCATTCTTACGTCTTGATTTTCCCATTGATGTTGACCGATTTGATGTGCGATTTCTCCTAGTGGCGGATGACCATAATCCCAATCGTCCAAAGGTTGAGAACTGAGGTGACCCGGACTTAATTCAGGCTGAACACAGACCTCTATACTTCGCTCCAAGCGATTAGTAATGGAGAGGCTTAACAGAAATCCAGGTCTGTCCACAAGCGGTACAAGCCGACTAGTAACATACAAGGAGATGAGACGATCCTCTACAAAATAATGATATGTTCCGCCTCGCGTTATCCGATCCGGCCGCCACTCACTTCCTGCTAATAAGAGCCCGCAGTCTCCTTTACCAAGATTTCCGTTATCTCGAACGATATGTTGGTCAGCTTCAATATTTAGAATCAACTCAACATCTCTTGCGGCAAATGGCGGCGCAAATAGGCTTTTCACCCCTGCGACCGTGTTGACAAGTGGAGCGACTGTACTTCTGCCGCTTCCGACCCAAATGTGATTAGACGGAGCAAGACTCGATCTAAGGTCAAAAGCAAAATCATTCAATTTAGCATCCATAACTTTTCCATCCTTCTAAGTCATTTTTTGGCTGTAACTTAAACGTGTGGCTATTTCCGCCACTTCAACATATTTAAGTGCATATGCGTATTACTGTAAATATTCATAAAGTGGGTGCTTCAACGAGTATTTACTCCAGTATTCATCTTCTTTCCTTGTACATTCAATTTCTGTTGTCACGCAAACCGTTTTATACATAACGAAGCGCCATTGTGACAAAATATGATTAATCTGCATATTCAAAAGAGCCTTAGAATTTTAGGTCAATTCTAAGGCTTTCTGTGATAAAGTTATAATAAGTGAAGCTTCACTCTTAAACTTACGTCACAGCAGTTGTGCTACTTTTTCTGTGATTTTGTATATTCCTGAGTGAGTTCATCGCTAATTTTGTTTCCGCCTTTATTACGCCATTCATCTGTTGCTTTGGTGAAGCCTGCCTCGTCAATTCCACCCATAATAAATTTGACTCGCGCATCATTGATGATCTTATCCAGCTCTGCCCCCAATTCTGCTTTCGTTGGCGACAAATACGGTTCTATAACGTTTTGCACGGAGTTCGGCAATTGTTCCTTATACATTTTCTTCACTTTCTTCATCACATCGTTCTCTGTCGGCCAAGTCAAGTCAGAAGGATTAATGTGCAATTGCCCCAGATCGGCAACCTGATCTTTCCATAACTGTTCGTTCGTGAAGATTGGATTACCGTTTTCGGTCTTATAATGTACACCTTCTACACCGAAGTCAAATAGCTTATATACGTCAGTATTCAGGCTATTATCGAAGTAGGCCAATATTTTTTTCAAATCAGCTTCCGTTTTAACGCTAGATTTCGGGAACATGAACACACCATAATAGCCAGAATTACCAGGTAATTTAACACCTTTCGGCCCTTGCAGTCCAACTACAAAGTCTGTCTTGGCATTAGGATTCAACTTGAACAAGTCTGAAAGGGTATTTGCGTCACTGGAACTTGCTAAAAACATACCCGCTTTACCCTGATTAAAGTTTTCCTTGAGCTTGGTCCCTTTGATCGCGCCGAAATCCTGATTAATTAATTTTTCGTCATACATCTTCTTCAGCAGCTTAAGTACATCCATATACTCTGTTGTCAAGAAATCAGGTGTGACTTTACCATCTTTGATCCCCCATTGGTTGAAGCCACCAAGCCCTGTTACGAGTACGGACATAGCATCATTTATCAGATTGTCATCCGAAAGCACTAGGCCGTACGTATCGTTTTTGCCATTTTTGTCTGGATCATTCTGGGTAAACGCTTTCGCTATGTTATACAAATCATCCACCGATTTCGGCTGCTGCAATCCTAAATTATCCAACCAGTCCTGTCGGAAAATGACGCCCTTTCGAGCGACTGGGCGCTCACGATAAATGCCATAAACTTTCCCATCAACCGAGATATTGTTAGCAATCTGTTCATTCCAATATTTTTGAAGGTTCGGAAAATCTTTAATATAAGGTCCGACTTCCCAGAAGGCACCAGAACGAATCGCATTAATGATCGCCGAGTTTTTATTATCTGTTACGACCATCGCTTGGGGGAGATTGCCGGATGCGAGTGTTACGTTCATCTTATCGTTGTAGGTCGCACCGGGAACGAAGGTTACATCCAGTTTAACGCGCAGCTTTTCCTGCAGCGCCTTGAACGCAGCATTAGAATCATCCGTTGTTGGTGGTTGTGCGGCAAAGAACGGCGCTATCATGCTGATTTTAGTCGGCTGATCCGGCGCTGCAACATTTGAAGTCGCTGTGGCATTCTCTACCTTCCCAGTTTCTCCCCCACAAGCGGAAACTAAAGATGCAACCGAGATTGTTGTAATACCAAGCGACATCCATTTTTTCCAGCTACCTGCTCCCTCTTTCTTTTTCATCTTTCTTTTCACCCTCCATAATTTGTTATTTATAAAAAGACAGGTGCCACATCGAATGGCATTACTATCCCTCTATCACTTCTCACTAGCTGCTATATTTTTTCTAAGAAGTATTTATATCAACACTCTAAAGGTATTTCATCATTTATGTCGATGATCATTTCATTCCTTCTTTCAGGTAGAGAATGTAAATCACTGCTTATTAAGAGAATCTATAATCATTATCTGCAACAGCTTATCATCTTCTGGGCAAATTCACGCAGATCCCATTTTCATATTGAATTTTATAGTTTTATTTGTTATTTTTGAAAACACGAGTCGTACAGGGTGACTCATAGATCCTGCTCTTGTAACGGAGATGAAATCGATGATGAAGAGTTTCGAAGAACTGACAAGCGACTCTCCCTTGATGCCATATATTCGAGAAGCTGGATTTGCTGTCCGGGAACCGTGGAGATTATCCGAACGACGACTCCTGGACTATTTGCTTATTTATATCCAAGAGGGTACATTGAAAATTCAACTTAACGGAACATCACACCTTTTTAACCGTGATGAATTCTGTCTTCTGCAACCTGGGGACCTTCATTCATTAGAGGGTGTGACAAATACAATCACGCCGTTTATTCACTTCGACCTCTTCTTTAATCCGGCTCGGGTTGACAGCTTTCCGTCCCCAGCCGGGCTAATTGATCTTAGCCCATTTTACCATCTGCTTCAGCCCAAATTAAACGATTTAAAGGCCATCTATGTCCCGGTTAAATTTTCGCCCACCCTTCCGGATGTCTTCAAGAAGACGATGCTAAAGATCATCGGCATGTGGTCTGATGGCGGCACGTTGCAGTGTTTAGAAGCAAATTTAGATCTTGCCAATCTGATGTTGAGTTTGCTAAAGGAACAGAAAGAATTTACTTCCCACAAATCAGACCCTTCTCAATCATTAAACTGGATTACATCCTACTTTTTCTTCAATTTATCACATCCTCTTTCCATTGAGGACATGGCCAAGCGTGCTAAGTTGTCACCATCACGCTTCTCTACCGTGTTCAAACAAACGTTTGGCATGTCACCACACCAATATTTGTTGAACATGCGAATTCAACATGCACAGACGCTTCTTCGTACAACCAGTATGGGGATGCACGAGATATCTGCCTATTGTGGTTTCTCAGATATGCATCACTTTGCCAAAACATTCCGTAGAATGACCGATAATACACCAAATGGTTATCGTAGAAAGGAAGCTGCTGGAGAATCAAAAGAATCTTGTTGATCAGGAATCCAATAACCTTCCCTTCTGCCTTCTATGACTTCACATGCCGCCAGTCCAAGTATAGCCCCTTTAGCCCACGCTTAACCTGCCAAAACATGAAAGTCACCAAAAGTCAGGTTTCTAATGATTCCAGAAATATAAACAGAACCGTCATTACTTCGGCGGTTCTGTTTATAGTCAAATATTTATATGAAACAATACTACTTACTTAATTTGACACTGTCGCCGTCAGCACTTCGCTGGACGTTGCGCCTGCGGCATTCACAAGCTCGCAGCGGTACTCATACACGCCGACAGGCTTTCCACTGATCGAAGTCGAAGCATATTGCGCGTTAGGCGTTGCCGCCGTCAGGCTCTTGGTGTCAATGAGCAAGCCGTTCTCATACAGACGATACTCGGTCGTATTCGTTCACCACCACAGATTCATAGAAACATAAAGTTACCGTCTCCGTCCCAATTATCCGCTGCCAATACCGCCTTGCCAGGCGCTGCGTCCGTCACCTTCACCACCAGTGGCTGACTTGTCGTCTTGCCTGCCGAATTGATCAACTCACCCACGTATGTGTAGGTTCCGTTGATTTTGCCCGTTGCCGTCCACGCTGCGGTTTGCGCAGCTGGGGATGCATTCGTCAAGTTCGTCGTGTTCACAAGAACACCGTTCTCATACAATTTAAATTGGGAGCCGTTCTGACCCCACCACGTATTCATCGAAACGGTGTAGTTGCCGTCTTTCAACCCGTTCGCATTCCCGCTGTTCGACGAAAGCACTGGCATACCCGGAGCGCTTGCGTCAACAACAGGCGCATTCTTCACCTGGAACGGAATTGAGGCTTCGTTCACGTTGCCGGCAATGTCCGTTATGCGATATGTAATCGTATGCGGACCAACCGCCAGGCTATCAGATGTAATCGCCTGCCCGCCGCGATGGCGTTGCCATCGAGCTTGAGGGTTTGCTCGGCTACGCCGGACATGCTGTCCGAGCTTGAGAGTTCAAAGGTAAATTGGGCGTTGGTCTCTACATCCCCCGACGCTGTGGCCCGATTGTGTCAGATCAGCCTGAGGCGCGGAACTGTCGAGATTCAAGCTCATTGCTCTGATCGTCTCCACATTACCTTCTGATTGGTCGCATTTGCGGGCGATACGGTCGCATTCAATTGGGTCGTTACACCTGGATTCAGATCGATTGACGTTTGATCCAAGGCAACGCCAGTTACCGGAACAGCGTCCGAGCCATAGACGAAGGTCACTTTATTGATCGTAACCGTCCAATTGTCGCAAGAAGCGTCCCCGTACGGGAAGACGATTTTCAGATAACGGTAGCCTCTTGCTACGCTATCGGCCTTGATATCGAGCGTATTGAAGCCGGATGAAGAACTAAGCAACGTCTGTGTGGCTGCAAGCTTCGTGAAGTTAACTCCATCCGTTGAACCGTAAAACGTAAAGCCGACAGTCGATGGAAGGCCGGTCCAAGCCGACGCGTTAATATCGAATGAATAAATATCGTTGTTCGGCGATTTGTAGATCACATATTCCGGACTCATGATGCCGTCGTTCTTATGCCGGAACTGGGTGGCATCGTTACCGTATTTGTCCAAGCCGCTGGTGGCGGTTATGTTGATTATATTCGCGGACTTGTCAAAAAGTTTTGACAAATCGACCGCGTCATCCGTAAATAGCAGCTTGACCGAATCCTCGGGCTGTACCTTCACAGCAACATATTTAAAGGTAACATTCAGCAAACGTTCATGCCAGTTGAGTTTGCCGGGGAATACTACCTTCAGAAATTGGGTCCCAGCCGGCAGATTGCTTGCCGTGTTGCTCCATACGGAATAGCCATTTGCACCGCCAGTTACCGTTGATTTTACCGTGATCGGCGCAAAGTTCACACCGTCGGCGGAACTATAGAACGTAAACTGTGGTGTAGTCGAGTACAGTCCGGAAGCAATGTCGAACGAGTAAATGTCGTTGCCCGGCGATTTATAAATTACGTACTCTGCAGGATTAGGGTTATCGTTCGTATGAATGAACGATGCCGCGTCATTCGCGAAGTTTTCCGGATGCGTCGTGATCACGGCAATATTCGCCGTTTTCGCATATAGCTTGGAAAAGTCGTGCGCATCATCCGTGAAATCCGTAAGTCCTTCCGGTAATGGTACAGTAACGACCGGCAAAGACATACCCAGGTTATGCAATAGCAGATGTCCGAACTGAGACATGTCCTTCCAGTTGTTTGCGGTGCCGTTCCACATCAGCTGGCTTTCGCGGTTGCCGCCGTTGTTCCCGTCGTCGTTGTTAACGCCGATGTCGAACCCTAACGTAATATCCCGCGCCGGAGTGACGTCGAGCGACGTCCAGGGAATCGCCATCTCAACGGTGTAACCGCCGTCTATATCTTTCTGTGCATACTGTATGCCGGGAATATCGCCCCCGACGACATGCAGCTGCGTATCGTGCCAACGGATCGTAATCTGACGGTCGTTCACACCATAGGAAGTGCTTCGACTGTTATCCGGATTGAGATAAATTTCAACCGAATCGTCCTGATAAGCTTGAGTCGAATCGTTCTTCAGTACGGTATCCAGCACCTGTATGCCGACATACAAGTTTTGCGCGTCGCTTAACGTGGCGAAACTGACGACGTTGTTCGGCGTACCGGTAATCGCCTTGGTCACATGGCCGCGCAGCAGCCAATCGGATTCGGTCAGCGCTCCATCGATCGTAATGGCGCCAGCATGCTGCACTGCAGCCGTTACATTTTTCCCATCATTCAGATACAGCGCGCCGAAGTTGGATGTATTTTGCCAGTTGTTGTTGTCACCTGTCCACATCAGCTGGCTCTCGCGGTTGCCGTTGTTATGGCCGTCATCATCGTTGTTTGCCACGTCGAAGCCGATGACCGAGCCTGCCTTCGGAGTCGGAATGCCAATACCGCTCCAAGGGATCGCCATTTCCACCGTATAACCACCGTCAATATCTTTTTGCGCATACTGGATACCGGGAATGTCACCGCCGACGGCGAGCTGTGCATCGTGCCAGCCGAGCGTAATTTGATGGTCGTCGGGACCGTAGGTGGTGGTTCGGTCATTGTTGCCGTCGATATAAATTTCGACGGAATCGTCCTGATAGGCTTGGGACGAATCATTCTTCAGCACAGAATCCAGTACTTTTACTGCTACGTAGAGATGATTGTCGTCCCACATCGTCCCGAAGAAGACGCTGTTGTCTGGTGTTCCTGTGATAATTCGACGTACTCCATTGTTGACAATCCAGCCGGCTTCCGACAAATCTCCATCGATGACTGGCGGAATAGCCGCTTTATTCCCGGCTGCAACCCCCCAGACAATGGCGCCGTCCTGTGTCGGATTGCAATCTACGCTCACAACAGCCGTAGACGTGTTTCCTGCAGGGTCCGTTGCCACCACTGTAATCGTATTAGTCCCCTTGACCACCGGAACGATGGCCGTAAACGAATTATCGCTCTGTTGAGTCACCGCTGTGCCGTTTACAGTGACGGTTGCCGCCTCGCTGACGCTTCCTTTCAGCACATAGCTGGTCGTCGTCGTCGATCCTGAGGCAGGTACCGTTATCACCGGCGGAATGGGATCGTAAATTACGTGACTGACAAGTGGCACCGCTTGCACACCAGCATAGTTGGAGGCCGTAACCGTGATCGTGTTGTCACCGAGCTGCAGGTTCAAGTTGCTGCTAAAGGTAAGCGGACCCGTTGCCGATGTTGAATCGCTCACGTAGACAAGCTTGATGTCGTCCACTCGGGCGCTATATACAGCAGCCGCTTTGCTCGAGAATCCAAATCCTTTGATCTTGCTCCAATCCATTGGCGTGGCAATGGTTTGATTGTATGCCGATATATCCGTTGACGGCGCATAGTGCACGGCAGCATCGAAGTCCGCCAAAGGAATGGTCACACGCGCCCATTTATTGATGTAATCGGACACTGTAATGTAATTGGCAAGCGGCAAGCGTGCTTCCACCTTGGTACCATTGTCTGATTCCAACACAGCGGAAAGAGTGCTCTCGGCAATAGCAGCATTCAGCCAGAATTGAAGCGCTCCCGTTGTTCGATAAGCTGTGAAATCCTGGGTAATGCCTTGCGACGATTTGTTAAGGAAATCGAAGTTGAGACGGGCGAAACCAACCGATGATGTGCCCATCTTCAGCCGCAGCGAGCTGGCGCCTTCAGCCGGCTGGAATATTGTCGCACTGTCCCAAACTCCTTGCGCGTTGGCAGTTAATCCGCCACCAGAGCTCCCTAAAACGCCCATGTAAACAGCACCTACTACGCCTGGTGCAGGAGTCACGGAAGAGCCTGGTGCTGGCCAGCCATTGCTTGCCAAAGGTTGCATCAATTCTCCCGCCGTATGGCCGCCTGATCCTGTCCCGCCGACACTGTAGGTGTTGTCGGCTAAGATTGCGCCATTAAACTCCTGCTTGACATGAACAGTTGCACTCCCGTTCGTTCTGCCCGAAACGCTATAAGCGCTCTGCTTGACGAAGTTTTGGCCACTCTGCTCAAGACTCAAGCCCAAATAGGTCGGATCGTATCGAACCGTTAAAGGCTCGGAGCTTCCTTGATTTCCTGCTTGATCCGTAGTTACGGCCATTATCGTATTGATGCCGACATTCAGCGTAATCGTCGTGCTGAAGCTCAGATCGTTGGCCACGGTGACCTGCTGCCCGTTAATCTGCAGCGTGCCGGGTTCGTCCAGATGCCCGGACACCGTAAACTGCGAGCCCCTTACCGCATAATCGGCATCGAGTACGGAAGAACTGCCGGATTGGTCAAACGTAACTTTCGGCGGTGCTGTATCCGTGTTGGAACTGACGATGACCGACACACTCTTGGGCGGCAGCACAACGCTGGATGCCGTTCCTCCGAATATATTGCGAGTTGCTGCAAGTTTCATATCCTGCCCCACCGGAATAACCGCAGTATGTTGATAAACACTTGCGGTCAGTCCGGTCAAGCCGTTCACATTGACAGTTTTGGCCTGGTCCGTTGGATTCACGAGCAGTGCGGTCGTTTTCGTGCCGTTCACGAAGGCAACGCCATCCATCCAGACCGAATTGTCTGTCGTCAAGCCGGAAGCGGCATCGGCCGTCATACGCCGCACTTTCGAACCGACTGGAACATTATTGAAAATTTTACTCAGGACGTAGAATGCTTTGGATTTGGTAACAGTTACCCCGTCTCCGTCAAGCAAAACTTCGCCCGCATCCTTCGGGTGCCTGCCGGCTGCAAATCCCAGCCACCAGAACCAGTAGTTGTTCTGGATAAATGCCATATCGCTTGACAACCGCCGTGCGACATTAATCGCCATATCCATTTCGGATACATTTGTGATCAAGGTGCTGTATTCGGTTTGCCAGCGATCCCTGCCAGGCACATTGTTCAGCGTGTTTAAGTAAGATTGGTACACATTCGTCGTGTCATACCCTTTGAGGTAGTAGCTGTGCGACGCCAGCCCGCCGATCGCGTTATTCAAAGCCGAATCGTTCGTCAATGCGGAGAAGTTCTGACCTAGCAGTTGCTCGTTTTCAGAATAGGTAGCCCCCTCTGGAGCCAATATCTGAACGCCTGTCAAGCTTGCGGCATCCAGTTTCGACCGCAGAAGCTTGGCCACGCGTTGATACTGGGCTCCATTGTCATCGCCCCAATAACACCATTCGCTCACAATCGTCGAGAGCGGTTCGTTCTGGAAGCTGATGGCTTTAGGAACAGATGCACCTTTATTTTTCAGCCAATTGATCGCATTAACCAAGTAGTCGGTAAATGCATCCTCCTTCTCGGGACGCAGTCTTACATGCTCCGTACCCGTCCAGCCGTTTACAGTTGCAATCGTTTTCATGCCTACCGGCGGTGACCATACGGA
The DNA here is from genome assembly GCF_022458865.1 of Paenibacillus periandrae. Taxonomy (GTDB): domain Bacteria; phylum Bacillota; class Bacilli; order Paenibacillales; family NBRC-103111; genus Paenibacillus_S; species Paenibacillus_S periandrae. The sequence goes on from NZ_JAJNMU010000037.1 coordinate 24,482, forward strand.
GACGATATAGTCGTGCTTTCCTCTCGTCTCGCCAGTTTGAACGAGGTCATAAATCTCCTTCATTTTGTCGTCATACACGTTGCCATTCGCGTCCCCCGCAACGACCGGGATCATTACACGAAACATACTGATGCCTAAATCGTTGAAGAGTGCATCCTGTGCCCCCGTCTCCGGGATAAAATTCCGGTTCCAATCCGCGCGGTTCCATGACGGAAACACCCCCCAGCCTTTGACTGACTGTTGATCCACACTTGATATATTCACATTATAGACAGTCTGATCTGCCGCTGCGGCACTTGCCTGACGAATCGTGATTCCCATTGTGCCGGAAAGCAGGATTAGCACGGAGAGCGCCAAGCAGAGCATTTTCTTAAATAATTTCATCGTCAACATTACTTCCTCCCTCTCAATCAACTATGGCCTAAGCATTACTGCACAGGGTAAAACGCTTTCATTTTTCTCTGGAAAATCATACGAAGTTGCCTCTATAACATCACCTCCTCTCATGGTTTTTCTGACTCTTGGCTGCTCTTTTTTATGAAACGCTTACATTACTACTTTAAAAAAATTTCCTTCAAAATCCCTCATGAAGTTGTGCCTCTGCATCCCGCTTTATATCGTGTAAAATGACAGTGGCGAACCCGTCTCTAGTATGTTGCCGAACTTTATACCGCTGTTCTTCCATGTCCCTCATCCTTTCCCCATTGGTCGACGGGTTCGCTTTTGATTTGACCACCGTTAACGGTGTGCAGTATTCAACCGCTGCTGAAGCAACCAGTCGTAAATGTCTCCCCTGCGGTATACCTCGGTCCAGCAATCATGTCCCGCATCGGGATATACGGTAAACCGAACCGGATTGTCCAAAGCCTTCAGTGCACGGACCAGTTCCTCCGTATAGGATATGGGAACCACTTCATCTTTTCCCCCATGAAACGTCGATATTGGTGTATGAAGCAGTCGGAAGACTCTCCAGGACATGCCGCCCCCGCAAATTGGGATGATAGCAGCAAAAACGCTAGGGTGCTCCATGGCAATTTCCCAGGTTCCGAATCCCCCATGCTAATCCCCGTTAAATAAATTCGTTCCGGATCCACACGATATTCCTGGCGAATTTTGTCTAACAGTTCCATCACTCTGTCGCCCTGCATAATCCAAACGGAAGGTTCCGGACATTGAGGGGCTAGCACGATAAAGGGAAACTCACGACCTTCGTCCGCTTCCTTAGGAATCCCATGCATACCAAGAAGGTTCGGATCACTCCCTCTCTGGCCTGCTCCATGGAGAAATACAACCAACGGCCAATCCTTCTTCATCTCTAGCTCATAATCCCGTGGCAGATATAGCCGGTAGTTTACATCCATGTCACGCGAAACCAATAACTGTTCATTGTTCGAAATTCCCTTTATAATTCCATCACCTAATTTCAATCATTCTATAGACTAATTTAAGCGTCATTGTTGTTCAGGTCGATAATCACAAAATGGGTTTTTCCGGCAAACTCCATTCCATCCTATTTACGATTAAGTAAATATTCATCTTCTTTTTTATTAATATTCATTTTCTGCTATCAATAAGAAAACCCAGTACCACCAATTGGGTACCGGGCTTGAATCTTCTTTGCAACTAATTATTAAGTATACAAACGCATGAAGGACGATGTATGGATATCGTTTGCGTTGTTTTTTGAATCCTTCCCTCTTTCTCGATATCGAAAAGCAGAATGGAGTCGCTGTCTTGGTTCGCTACTACGAGGTAAGGCTCATTGCCTACGATACTAAAATTGCGAGGTGTTTTCCCTCCCGTGCTGAAATGGTCACCGCAATGCAATCCTCCATCTTCATGGATGCTGTAAATGACCAGACTATCATGTCCGCGATTCGAGGCATATAGAAATTTCCCATCGGGAGTAATATGAATATCTGCAGAAATATTCTCGCTGTCATACGTTTTGGGAAGTGCAGAAACAGTTTGTATGCGCTCCAATGTAAGCTTGGAGTTTGCCGAGATGTTATCACCAGCACGAATCCGATACACGCCAACAGTTGAGCTTAGTTCTTCTAAAACATAGGCTATTGATAATCGGGGATGAAATGCTACATGGCGTGGTCCATGACCTTGGAAAGTATCTTGCATGCTGACCAGGTCCCACTTTCCAGCTGTATCTTTCAACCCATAGAGATATAACTTATCATTTCCCAAGTCTGGAACCAGCCACTGATTTGTATTCGGAATACGATTGACCGAGTGTGGATGTGAACTCTCTTGCCGATCATTCCGAATACTCCTGCCCTTATGATGGATTTGATCAGTCATGGTACCGATGCTACCATCCTTGTTCAGCGGATACACATTAATGGAGCCACTTCCGTAATTGACCGAGCAGATCCATTTTCCATATTCATCTGTTTGAAGATGACATGGATAGCTTCCATATGTCGGCTGACGATTGATTTCTTCAAAAACACCTGAGTTTCTATTGAATTTAAGGGCAACGACAGCTCCTTCTTCAGTTTCACTCACAGCATATACAACCTCCATCTGTGGATTTACTGCCAAAAATGAAGGATTTTGAATACCTTTATATCCGTTCACATATTGAAGTCTCCCGGAAGAGCTGTCTAACTCCAACATATGGATGCCGACATCTCCAGCTCCAGTGTACGTTCCTACTAGGATTGAATAGTGCATACCAACTGCTCCTCATACATCTATGTTTAGGTCTCATGTATCAATAAGGGATCATCTTCGAACAGCATCACTGTATATTTCATTCATGCTCGTAATCAATTCTTTTGCCTGAAGATTCGCACCTCCTGCGGCCTGAACCAATTTCTCGTGCAGCAAAAATCCTGCTTGCTCCTGAAACTCCGGAAACGCCCGGTTGCGCGGACGCATATAGCTACTTTCCAGGGTATCGATCGTGCCTTTAAAAAAGTTACTGCTCTCCATATTCACTCGCGGATCGCGCCAGGCACCGGCATGACCGGGCTGCCCGCCACCATCAAAGTATTCGTTTCTTTGCACATCCGGGCTTACGATATGCTTAGCAAACTCTACAGCCAGCGGGATGTGATTGGACAATGCGGATACCGCAATCCCTACGCCACCAAGCAAGCCGCCTTGCGGCAGACCGGAGACAGAGGGGATATTTCCGAATTGAAGGATCTTTTCACCTACCCCCCGTCTGGAATAATTGGAATAGCCAAAGGCGAGCGGTACATATGCGATCTCATCGGACTGCACCATCCTGTCATACATTTGAATGGGATTCATGTATAGCGAATCGGAATGTAGAACTGGCAATAATTTAAACAGGACTTCGAGCGCTTCTTCTCCCACTTTGAACGGAACTCCATGCTCTTCATCAAAGAATTGATGGCCACCAATATTAGCGCACAAGGATAAGAAGCTGCACATCGCGTCAGTCGAGCATAGCGGCCAGCCTACACGCTGGCCGGCCCCCAAAGATTTTGCAAGGATGATAACCTCATGCCAATACCGAGGGAGGGCACATCCGGATAACAGATCTGGCCGGTATGCGGCAACCTGTGCGGCGGCATCAGCAGCAAGGGCCCACTGTTTGCCGTCCCATTGATAACTGAAATGGCTTGGGCCAATAGAATACCGGGCCTGATCATCCAGAAACTCCCGCTCAACCCATTCATCGAGCGGCACGAGCACACCTTGCGACGAGCAGATCCCGACATGAGGATGATCGATCATGATAAGATCATATTTTTGTGCCAGCATGTGAACCGGATAATCCCCAAAATCTTTAAGCGAACGGCAATCCCAGACAATGTCCACGTCGGGATGACGCTCCTTGAATAATTGGCTTAATCGTTGCAGCGGAGCGTAGCCACGGGGATGTTGCCAGGTCATTCCTCTTAGTTCGGTCATCTTAGATTACCTCATTTTGTTTCATAGCGGTGATGGCTTCTTCTGAATAACCCAGCTCCCTAAGAATTTCTTCATTTTGCTCGCCGACTTGAGGAGGATGCCGCCGAATTTCCCCGGGTGTCTCGCTAAGTTTGACCGGAATATTGACGGTCTTCACCTCGCCGGCGACAGGATGCCGATACGAAGTGAAAGCTTGCAAATGGACGGCTTGAGGATCCTGCTCAGCTTCAAGATGGTTCTTGACCTCCGAGACCCACATATCCCGCTTGAGCATTTTAGCCACCCAATATGCGGTTGTTTCCTTCACTACGCTAGCCTGAATTCGAAAAAACACCTCATCCCGCTTCTCATACAGCGTTTGCGGATCGTTATAGGCGTTCAGCCCTTCGTCTCTCAGCACCTCGGCGAGCACGGGAATCGGATTGACGGAGATGCACATATAGCCATCTGACGTTTGATAGATGCCGAAGGGAGCGGATTGGCCCGGATGCGCAATTCCAGACTCAGGACGCTCGAACAGCCTGCCGGAATTGAGGGTTACAGCGAATTCCTGGAGTTGATGGGCTAGCAGACATTGAAACAGGTTGACCTCAATCTTTTGTCCTTTTCCCGTCTTTTCCCGGTAATACAAAGCGGATAGTACACTGTACACGATGTTAAAGGCACCTAATTGATCTGCAATTCCGGTGCCCAGCGGGACGGGCGGTTCGTTCTTGCGACCGGTAAGTGTCGTCAGTCCGGAAAGGGATTGTATCATCAAATCCTGTCCAGGGAGTTCCGCATAGGGGCCGTCCTGTCCGTATCCGGTACTGGAACAGTAGATGATGCGCGGATTGATCTGTTTCAAGTCTTCATAGCCGAAGCCAAGTTTCTCCATGACGCCAGGGCGAAAATTTTCTACGGCAATATCACATTCCTGCACAAGCTTATAAATAATTTCTCTGGCTTCCGCCGATTTCAAATTGAGCGCAAGCGATCTCTTGTTGCGGTTAAACGCCAGATAGCACGGCGACTCTCCGCCGATCCGATAGCCGAAAAACGCCCATTGTCGATAGCTGTCGCCACTGCCCTTACGTTCGATTTTAATTACGTCAGCTCCCAGATCCCCGAGCATTTGTGTGGCGAAAGGCCCTTGCAGCAAATGAGTAAAATCCAGTACTTTAACTCCCGATAATGCATGTTCCATGTTCAATCTTCCTCCCCTTGTAAGCCGCTTCATGATGGCCTCAATAATTACGTATAACCTAGCGGCTTGCTGTGATTACTTCCCGATAAACCGGGCTTCCCGCTTTTCGATAAATGCAGCAATCCCTTCCTGGGCATCCTCTGTTCGGAACAAATTGGCAAGAAACGCCCGATCGTACGCTTGGGCCGTTTCCAGACTGGCATCGCGGCCTTCATTAATCAGCTTCTTGATTACTTGTAAAGCTAGCGGCGCTTTCCGAGCAAGGTCCTGCGCCAAGGCAATGGCTGCATCTAACAGAGCTTCGGGCTCCATTACCCGGCTGACTAGTCCGGCTTGCAAGCCTTCGTCAGCTGTCAAGAATCGACCCGTCAAGGCAAGTTCTTTCGCCGCATACGGCCCCATCAAACGTGCGACCTTCTGAAGCCCGCCTCCTCCCGGTACGAGACCCAGATTCACTTCCGGAAGGCCGAATTTTGCCTTGGCGGAAGCGAAGATAAGGTCGCATGCCAAGGCCAGCTCAAAGCCGCCGCCAAGGGCAAAGCCATTTACCGCCGCTACGATCGGCTTGGCGCAGCTTTCGATCGAGCGGTACATTTCCCGCCCTTTATCCTGGAATGCAAAAAACTGTCCGGCATCCAGCCCACTGTATTCTCCAATATCAGCGCCCGCCATGAAGGCCTTCCCCTTCCCCGTCAGCACGACAGCACGCACTTCGGGTGTCTCATGAACAAATCGAAAGCAATCGGTCAACTCCTGCATCAGTTTACTGTTCATCGCATTCAGCTTCTCTTCCCGTGAAATCGTCACGACAAGCACATGCTGAACCGATTGCGTTTGTAAGAACGTATAAGACATTTTCGGCTCTCTCCCCTCATTATTCTCCTCGTACTGTCTGACCACCGTCAGCCACAAGGGTTTGTCCCGTGATGAACGAGGCTTCCTCACTGCACAAGAACAAAACCGCGTCAGCAATTTCTGCCGGTTGACCGAACCTTCCAATTGGATGGGCATCGTTCCACAACTGAATAAGCGCCTGAGGATCCTCAACGTCTTCAAAAATCTTCTCATTCATCGGTGTCATTACCGTTCCTGGCGCAACAGCGTTAATTCGTATACCTTCTCTCGCATATTGAATAGCCGCCTGACGTGTCAGCGCGAGAGTCCCTCCTTTTGAGGCCGCATAGCCTGCCCAGCCCATGAAACCTCGCAGCGCCTGCGTTGAGCTGCAATTGACAATGACTCCACTGCCTTGCTTTTGCATGTAAGGGATTGCGTATTTGCAACCACGGAACACGCCGCCAAGATTGATATTCAGTACCTTTTGCCAATGCGCTTCGCTCATCGCCGTCACTTCTCCGCCGATCGCGACACCAGCATTATTAAACACATAGTCAAGTCTCTGTCTGTAAGAATACGCTTTCGTCATCAAATTCCTTACCATGTCGTCATTGCCTACGTCCGTCTTCACAAAATGAACATCTTGTCCAGAGCGGCGAAGTTCCTCCGCTAACGCATTGCCAACTTCTTCATGAACATCGCCAATCACCGTCGTAGCGCCTGCCGCTGAAAATTTACGAACAGTCGCCTCGCCGATCCCTGCCGATCCCCCCGTAATAACAGCCACCTTGCCGGTAAAATCATACTTGATATTTGACATCGTCCTCATACCTCCCCATAATCTTTCACCTTCCACTAAGTCATGCCTTACATGGTTCCAATACTGTTTCAAGTCATTCAAATTGCCTTGACCCCCATGACACCCATGCTGGGATTACATAAACGTGGGCCAACAGACTCGTTTGTCCATTGACCCTATTTTTCATGATCGGTACGTCATGGGCCATCAATTAACTACTCTTTCAAGCGAAAGCAAACTAGACCGTCGTTCATGTCGCGACATCTTTGCAGGCCAGCTTCCTCTGAAGCAAGTTCGCTTCCCCAACTTAAGCGGTAATTAAACTCATAGAACCCGCCCATGGTTGCTTTGAAGTTCGTTTCCCAATAGTTCGTCATCACCCAGGAATACAAATGGGCATGAGCTAGGTCGGCTTCTTGTTGCCCGTTCAATAATCGTTCACCAAACTCAAGCGAACCCAATTGTACGAGCGGCGTATCCGGCATGGCAATTGCCAAACCGTATTGCCCTGAGCTGTACGCCACCCCTTCTTCGATGGTATAAAAATCGATTAGGCTGCCCGGCAACTGATCCTTGCCTGGACGAAGCAGGAAGCCATATTTTTGAAGCCAAAGTTGAGCAGGCTCTGCATCCGTCCGGATCTCGAAAGGTAGTGAAACAAAAACATTTTCTGGGTCCCAGACGCTGTCCTTATGCATGCGAACTGCTACATCGATTCGAGGCATACCAGCGTAAGCCGTCAAAAACAAAGAGCAGTAGCTTGTCCCCGTGAGCTCATATAGCAGCTCAACAGTCGCAAAGTGGTCGCCTTGTTCCACACCCTTGACTCCCACCAAGTTTCCAGCAGTGCGTTTGACATTGAGGCCTTTTCGGTTTCGGCCCATATTTTTGCGCACTTGCATCATGTTATCGGCAGATCCGGCCGGCGTCACCTCGTAAATAGGCGTAAAAGCTGCGTATTGCCAATCCGTCCTGACGAGCTCCCGTTTCTCTTTTTTATCGAATACAGAGACGACCCCTTCCTTCTCCTTCCAAACGATCTTGATAAAAGGGGTTTCTACCGAGGTTTCAGTGATACTTATAGGGTCACTAGTAACGTTCCCAACTCCTGCTGGGGGTTCCTTGATGTCAGTCATGCCGTCAGTACCCGTCCGTTGAAAGCTTGAGGCCGTAGCGCCCTGAAGCATATGTTCAGCTCCGATACGGATCGACAATCGTTTTTGTTCTCCAGGGGCCAAACGAATCAGAACATAGACCTCTATCCCTCGACTGTCCTGACGTATTTGATAAGGCAGCGGCATATTGTTTGCCTCGTCAATCACCTCAAACCCTTTCTTCTTTAAACTTGAGGCCTCCCAATAATCAACATAGATTTTAACCAGATCGGTCACGGGATGATTCGAAGGATTCATCACCTGGTAACGAAGAGGCCTGCTATGTGCCAGAGGTCTTCTCCGAGCGCCTGCAGTACTTGATCCAGTGCGCTTTTGGCGTAATAGTGAGCCTCAGCGGCGAACGCTTCCTTGCGTACCGCTAACGCATGATTCTGCAGATTCCACGGCTCGCTCACGGAAGCAAAATGACCCCATGTATGCTCTGCAAACATCATCATCCGGTGCTCTGCCTGCCCTACTAACTCCGCATTTACATAACGTCTTCCGGCATCTAGCTGCTTCACCCTTCGGAGTGTTCGTTGAGCATCCCGGAAGATTTGGGTGTGCAACGGCGTCGATACCGCTCCATCGTTCCACCAATCCGGCCAATCACCTCGGTGTACCGGTATCTCCTCGGGCCGTTTTCGAAGATGGGAAAAAAAGTCGCTTAGGGTTGCCATTTCAATTTGAATATGCTCCCCGTGAACTTCGTTCCACTTCTGAATAAATTCCATGTTTTCACCGTTGGGTGGAGCGTTGTCTGTAAGCAGACCCGAAGCCATGATAGGGACAAAGTCATATGGATACTTCTCTTCCTCCAGCTTCGCCAAGTAGCGGTTAATTCGCTTCTCGGTAATCTCCCAGTGGTTGTCAGCTGTATGGGTCGGGCTGAATTCATCCTTGATCATATAGGAATGAAGAGCTCCGGGAACAAGACCGAGATCGTTGCCCAGATTGTAATGATCCCCATTCCAGACGAGAAGCCGATCACCTTGGGGGGGTTCCCACCAGAACGGGATTTGCTTACGCCAAAGCGGGAACATCCCGTGATGTGTATGGATACACATGGACAGGTTCTGAATGCCCAGATCGGCAAGAGACTGCGCATACCCCCAGCCATAACCGTTAAGATCCGCTGTCATCGCAGAATCGATCTTTAAACCCATGGAGCTTGCAAAGTCGACCGCTTTCTCCGTACAAGCTTTAAAAATGCCGTTATCCAAAATTTCGACGATATGCAAGTAATTTGCCGTTAGCTCTATATGTCCCGCCTGCAAGGCAAGTTTGAAGCGTTCGTGCCACTCAGTAGTCGTTTGCTCCAGAAACTGCTCGACTGGCCAGAATGATTCGCAGGTCCAACGAAATCCTTCCCATTCTGCCCGCTCGCCTGAGCGAATTTTTTCACTGATTTCAATCGCCTGTTTAATAAAATCCACATGATATAATGCAACTTTTTCCTGTCTGTCCGTATAGCCGACATCTGTATGGGCATGGTGAATGACGAAAATCTTCCATTTACTCTTTAATTGCTTCATGTTCATGTTCCCCCCTTTTTCTTGTGCACTTGGGTGCATATGTTTAATTTAATAGACCAGCGGGTTGAACGGAGTCGCCGCAAGATCACCTGCTTGAAGACCTGAGGCTGCTGGCACAGTTCCATCCATCATGAATGAAAGGTGTCTCCACATTCATGCTAATTGTGATAGAAATTCAAGTCGATATTCATTAATTGGGGGATTTCAGATGAACTGCTTAGAATCGTGTAATCGTAAATTCTATATTCATTTTCTATCGCCCTATATTCATTTTCTGCTCTCTATGACTCCCAATTGTAAATGCAATCTGCGACAGAATATGATAATTTGTTATATTAAGCGGTGAGCTATGCTACAATATTTTTAAAAGTGGGTGGAAACAAGATGGATATTAATGAGACAATAAGTGTAGTCCCTTACGATGAGAAGTGGAATGCTTTATTCCAAAGCGAAAAATTACATCTTCTTAAGGCTTTCGGAGATAATGTTACCGAAATGCAGCATTTTGGAAGCACATCTGTTCCCGGAATGATGTCAAAACCAATCATTGATATCTTAATTGGTATGAGTACACTTGAGTTAAATCAGTCCGTCATGAACAACTTATCCCATCTGGGCTATGAAGGATTCGGAGAAATGGGGCCGGGTCGATTATATTTTCGCAAACGGGAAGAATTTGCGTTTAATCTTGCTGTTGTTATTTGGAAAGGTGAGCAATGGGTAAACAATCTTCTCATAAGGGATTATTTAAGATATAATCCCGATGTAGCCAAGTGTTACTCGGATAAAAAGCTCAATTCTATCAACAAAGGATACACGACACTACTTCCTTATTCGGATGAAAAAGCCGATTTCGTATATAGCTTGCTCGAACAAGCAAAGAGAACTTTGGGATACGATAGCCAGAACTGCTAGTAGACAGTAGTTCTGGCTTCGAGGTTCCATTCTTTTATTTGGCTCCCAATCAGGTACCTTACCGGATCAAAGGAGAGATCCACAGCAGCCAGTCCTGAAGATCGGGATCCATAAACTTAACGCACCCTGAACCACCTGGCCCGACTGTACCTCCATCCAGAATATCGCCTGTTCTCGGATCGAACCATCTGCAGGCTAACGCCGAATCGACGGGCGGAAGCTCTAACGAGACATTCCCACCCTCAAGCATATAGATCAAGATCAGCTTACCATGAGCGGCGAGACACCAATTTCGATCTTGGCCGTCAAGCACAATGGTTTTGGTTTGCGGCAAAGCCTCAGACAGATATTTTTTAATAAAATGAAACGGAATTTGGATGATGTTACATCCCACCGGGCGGTGCATGCAAGACACCGGTTTCAACATAGGACCAGTACCGCAAATCGACGGTAGAAACCGTCCCGGATCGATCCAGATTTTCCAGAATCGCATCCGTCACATCCTTGGTCGCGTTTAGCGCAATATGAACGGACTTCCCGGCCTCCGTTTCCCAATTGACGGATTTCATCCAAACAGTATTCTACGAACGACAGTGGTCCTGTATATTCCTCTCCGATCAAGAAGACCACATTCCGGTTGTCTCCCAGAATATCCAGGCATCGCCTGATGTATTTGTGGTGCAATTCCCTTCGAAGGGGATGGCTCACATCATAGAATGCATTCGCAGCCGGAACCTGATCCGGCATATCCGTGGCGGGCCGCCATGGAAAATCCACATAATGGGCCTCCGATTCAACCAAAGCATGCTGCAAATGAAAGTTATGAAATAGAATGGTCCCTTTCCTGTCGCACAGATCGGCAAATTCCTTCAGTCTCCTGAAATACCTGGGATTGAAGCTTTCCAGATCATACTTTCCTAACCCGTCCCATGCAGAGGGGTCATCCATGGATGCTCCAGAAAAGGGGGAACGGCGTAGGAATCCGGCCTCCATACGGTATCATGGGCATCGCGCCTGCGGTCAAACCACAGTCCGTAGCAATGCTCGAATCCGGGAAAGCCGTGCTTCTGCATAGAATCCGTCAGCCGGTCGAGATCCTCTACATAGCCAGGCCCTGTCCGGTCAGGATCCCCAAGCCGCTATATTGGGCCGGATCGGGCAGCCGACATACCAGCCGTTCCCTTCCTGAAATCTGCCCCATATCTTGTTGTGTTGAGCAATCCCCATACGATTCGTTCCTTGTCAACGTACCAGCCGTTTATGAGCTTCAAATTAGATCATCCTTTTATGTACGATTCGAGGATGTTCGACCGGCATCGTGCCGCATAAAGCAACAATCAGCATAGGCTTACCATTACGGCAAACTTATGCTGATTGTCACATCCCATCCCTTTAATAATGAACGTCATCCTGCTCCCATTGGCCTAATTGTTTATACGCCATCGTAGCTCTTGGTTATGGCCTTACTCCAACATTTTTCAGCAATTCGTTTGATCACCTGCGATTGCTCCCACCGGTCAAAATGCTCCAACCACGAATAAGCTGGCAAGTAGTTATCCGTAACCATGTAATGATGCCCTATTTCACATACGAACGGAAGAATATCTCCGGGTGAAGCTTGCTCCAGCCAGTATGACATTCCGCGCTCCCACCAACGCGCAAAATGTTCGACCATGGGATGATCGGCCTCTTGACCGACATTGATTTGAATCTGCTGTGCATTTGTTATTCTGCCATGAAACGAAGAAGTTCGTTGGAGCAGCTCATCGAAATAAGGATCGATATGTTCGAAGTCGTACATTTCTCCTGCCAGCACGTAATGAGATAAATCGATTGTAAGTCTGAGATTCGGCAAAGTTTGGACATATTGAACAGTTCGAAGCAGATCTTGCGTAATTCGTCCCCGATGGGTTTCGATAAACAAGGGAAGATTATATCGTTCTGCCACTCTCTGCAAAGTATCCAACCGGGTTATTGCTTCCTTGCCCACACAAAATGCATTCGGCACCTGGGCATTTACATAGAGCACGGGATAATCGCTGGCTTTTTCCAAAAGCTCGACAAGCTGCTCTCCCGTCGCCGGAAATGATTCCAAGCCAAAGGTGAAACGGTTCCTCTCCAATAAATTTCTCCACAATGGCTCTTCACCATGTTCTGGAAGAGCTCCAAAGATCCCCGTAAAGCCGGCTTCGGCAATACAGTTAAACTTTTCCTCTAACGACCATTCTTTGTTATTTGTCCCGTAGCATTTCATGGACCACATTGCTTGTTGTATTTCCAGTCTTGGTGCCGCGACGCTGCCGTCATTCGCCCTTAGCTTCATATTCATAAATCCTTCCCTTACCTGACTGCATTATAAACGATCGGGTTCAACGTGCTTGCCGCCAACTCGCCCGGCTGTACGCCCGGCAGCCAGTTTTTAAGATCATTCTTGCGCACGTTGCTGTCCGGTTCGGCTACTCGCGTGCCATCTGCATAATAGATGACGGTCATGATTTTCCGCATTTGATCGGTTGGATTGCCGGGTGCGCTGTGCAATGTCCATCCTGCATGGAACGTAGCATCTCCTGCTTTCATAGCACCGTAAGATACTTTTTCAAATCCCTTGCTGTCGATGAATCCGGCTAATGTCCGATGCGATTCATCCGAAATGACCAGCTTATTAATATAACCCAGCTCATGCGACCCCGAAGCAAAAGTCATGGACCCTACGTCCTCCGAAATTGGCACCAGAGGCATCCACATTGTTATTGTTTTATCGGTGTCTAATGGCCAATAAATTTGATCCTGATGCCAAGGCGTATGGCCGCCTCCCGGCTCTTTAAACAAGGCTTGGTCGTGATAAATGCGTACCGACGGTACTCCCATGAGTTCAGCTGCAATTCGGGCAAAACGATTCGCCAGCACAAACGTGCGAACCGCTTCATGATGCTGCCACAAATTTGTAATTTGAATGAAAGCTTTGCCGTAAGTATCTCTCTCCTCCAACGGCTTGCTCTGCCGATTTAACTCGCGGACGCTCTTGCTGATGATTGGCTCAAATTTCGAGATCAAATCGGGGCCAGCCACGTCCCGTAAAATGATATGTCCTTTTTCTTGATAGTCCTCTATCTGCTGTTTGCTTAGACTAGACGTGGTTTCCAGAGGTGAAATCATTATGTTCTTCTCTCCTTTGTCAATTTATATCATTATACTAACCATAAATATAGGCATTGTCTTTGTCATATCGCGCTAGCTTATTGTCAAAAGCAATTATCGTCGGTACAGTTCACGTGTATCCCCTAACAAATCGAATCCGTTTCTCTATTATACCTCTTAAGAAAGCTACTACCCTTTGACAACTCCAACCACAATGCCTTTGACAAAATAACGCTGCAAGAACGGATAGATAAGCAAAACAGGGATCATGGCCGCTACCAGTTTGGCGGCATTCAATGTTTTATCCGTTATTTTCATCATTTGTTCCAATTGCTCCTGAGTTAGCTTTGCCGTTGCTGTAGGATCAAGCGCTACCGATCACTGTGCTGTACATAGGGCTTTTGGTATCACCTGCACCTTGTAGAGCCCCAGCAATAACGAGACTTATCGCCAAAAATGGCTGTGCAAAAGCGTCAATCCGGAGCGCTGTCGTCACCATCTCAATGACATTGGCTTGGCCGGTAAACCAGGTAGTCGCTAAAGGAGAAAACATAAATAATAGGATACCGATAAAAGACATGAAACAACGGCGATTCCAGCGGTCAACATACCGTAACGATAAGCATCCTCTCGTCGATTGGCCCCTAAATTCTGCCCTACCAAGATAGTGGCTGCCATAGTGGCAACGTTTTTATTTGCTTTGTTGTTATCTCTTAAGATTTATCCAATTAATGCTATTGTTTGATCTCCGATTGGAGTTCCGTGATCCGGCAGGTCAAATGTTGTTTCTGCTGTCTAAAGAAAATAAAGTAGACTGACGATGCTTCATTAAGCTACGGGCAGCATACCGCAACAATATTCTTCCATTTCCGTTAATATAACAAAGGGGTGAAACACGGTATAGCTCGGGAATTGCTATTTGTCCATCGCCATGATGACTTGACTAGGCTAGAGGAATATTTTATATTTGGTTGGTCAACCAAATAAGTCGGAAAGGAGGAAGTATGATTACAGAGCCGTTAAATAATCGGGATCTCATTATCGCCAAGACGCATGATCTGTTGAAAGCTGCTACTGGTTATGAATATGAGGAAATTAAAACTATCGTCGAAGAGGACAAAAATGGAAAAAAGCGGCTCAGGTGCAACGCTTTCGATTGACGATGCACTGTTCCTTCACTTCGCTGCGTCCGCTTGGGACGAACCCATGGGCTTTCCCCCTTAATACTTCACAATACGCAAAAGACACGCTTGAATCGGCGTGTCTTATATGTTCGTTTTGGTGGAGCCAAGGGTTAGAATTCCTGACCTCATCACTACCAGCGAAACATCCTCCCACTGAAAAACGCCCTGCATATTATTTTCTTGTAATCGGCCACGCCGTGTTCCCCAACTGAGCTAAGTCTCCTAAAACTTCATCAACATAACATTTGAGCGATACTGTCACATCTCATTTTCGAACCATTAATATGACCGGCTCCACATGAGGCCATTCTGTACCATTATTGATTGTTTTGATCTATTAGCTCATGAAATGGCTTAAATGAAACAAATTGGTCAATCGTTTGAATCGTTCTCTGTTATCCATTTAACCGCACTTAGCAGCACTATCTATCGATAGCGTTGTTAAGCGCGGTTTTTCAAAATTTATTAAATTTCAGAGTGCACAGTTTATTGTACTCCAAGTATTTCATTATAGAAGGCTATATCCGTGATTGGCAACCTCACAGTCGGATGACCGGGTTTTGCTGCTTTACCGACGGCAATAAGCATAACGGATACATACCGGTCGGGAATAGTGAAAGTTTCCACGAACTTCATCTTGTCGTAACCGCCCATCGGGACGGTGTCATAGCCTTTGGCTCGGGCGGCAAGCATGAACTGCATAGCAGCCATCCCGCAATCGGCAAGTACGATGCGGCTAATCTCCTCTAAAGGCATGTTTGTGTACATGTTCTTATAACGCTCAACGAAAGATTTTGCCGTCTCCTCCGACATGAACCCTGCATCGACGGCTTGACCATAAATCTTCCCGGCCAACGTAACACATTCTAAGTCCCCAAGAACGGCGACGACGGCTGAGGCCTCAATCACTTGCTGCTGGTTGAACGCGATTGGATACAGCTTTTGCTTCAGTTCCGGCGAGTCGATGACGAGAAATCGCCATGGCTGCAAGTTGGCGGCTGAAGGAGCGAGGGAGGCTTGCTGCAAGATTTCGTTCAAATCCTCCCGAGAAATCTTGGCTTCGGCATCATAGTGTCGAACAGATCGGCGTTCCCGAATGACATCGAAAAAGAGAGGCTGCTGTAGCGTTTGAGACGAATGTAAAACGGACATGGATATTCCTCCTGTTGATCTATTGTTTAATCGGCAATAGTTATTTAAACAACGCGCGTTGTTTTATTATGTTATACTAACAACAGAACGCCTGCAATCATCAATACATGCAAAGCGTAGCATTGACAACATCTTGTCGATTCTGTCGTTCTGCCTGGGAGGTCGAACATGATCACATCAAAAAATCAAGCCGATCCACGCGTGAAGCGTACGCGTCAGCTCCTGCAAGATGCTTTTTCTTTATTAATTCAAGAGAAGGACTTTGAGTCGATAACCGTCAAAGATATTGCCGAAAAGGCCACTGTAAACCGAGCGACTTTTTATGCGCACTTTACCGACAAATTCGAAATCCTCGAGTCCAAAATAACGGAGTCCTTTATGGCTATTGTGGATCGCAGACTGAGCGGGCATTCGCGATTTAGTGAAGAAACGATGCAGCTTCTTTTTCTGGCTGTTTGCGATTTCCATCAAGATTTGAGCGCCTTATGCAGAAGAAGCTATCGGTCGCTAGGGTCTATTTTTGAAATTCAAATTAAGGAAAAAATACAGGTACTGATTCTATCCATGATGACGAATGATAAGATGCCCATAAAGACAAACGAGCAATTCATCATGAACACTGCTGCGGTTATGTTAAGTTGGGGAATGTATGGGGCAGCTTATAATTGGAATAGTGAGGGGCGCCAAATCAGTGCGGAATCATTCGTTGCAGAGAGCATGCCTTTGGTGATGAACGGATTCAAACAATTAATGGAGCAGGTTTAATGGCAAGTACTGTCTAATGAAACTCGTGTGCAAATTTTGGGCCTCAATTGTATTTGTCGTCGGATTCCGATTTCAGAGGAGGGATATGCGTATGAAGCATACAGGAGAAAACGGGACTGGCCCAATCCGTCGTTTCCAACTATTTGCTGCTAATGAAGAAAGCCGGGCTGCTCGAATCCCGGTGTTACAGACAAGGGTATAATGGATTTGTTTAAGCTGGTGCTTGAACAAAGAGATATTAAAGAAGTACTTTAGAGGAGCATATTCTCGAAAGCCGAGCGACTTCCGAGCATTCAGAGATTACATCTTTGATCATGATTTATTCGCATTATTTAACCCTGGTCTTCCAAACATCACTTGCTTGTCCAAATCGAACAGATTACGGTACACTACTTGTCCCCGACTTGAGGAAGCATCCACCACCTTGCCCTCCCCAGCATAAATTCCAACGTGTGTAATATCCATAAACCTGCCATTACGCTCGTAGCTCCAAAATATAAGATCGCCTGGAACCAAGTCTGCCGGCTTACTGTCAGGTCATTTTCTACGCAAAATCTTGCTTGTTCCGCTGCGGTTCGTGGTAGGTTAATGCGCAGCTGCCGATAAACCCATTGAACGAGATAGCTGCAGTCTGTAAAGTCATCCTGTCCGGCCTTCGGTTGGCTGTACGGATCACCTAAACGAGTGAGCGCCAATTTGACGACTTCGCTGCCTAGTTCTCCTTCGGGCAAATGCTGCTCAACATCCACAAGTTGTCCCGGCGTCAAGCCAATATTCGTTTCTTTCCCAAACATCACTAATATGAGTGGCCGAAACTCCCCAGACGTAATATGCAAACTATGAGTAGGGATATCCCCTACTTTTGCCCCGTCTCACAGCCTCTCTTCCGGACTTGCCGCCGATTTTTTTGATCAACCCGCGCACATGGAACTTAACTGAGTTTAGGGTTACGTTCAATGCTTCCGCGATTTGTTTTCTCGTATAGCCCTGAATCAGAAGATCCAGTACTAGCTTTTCAGAGGGAGTAAGCATCCGTTGCAGTTCCGCTTGTCGTAGACGGCTTACTTCCTGCCGAAGCAGCGCTGCGGCGGACGGATGAATCGAAATTTGATTCCGGTGCGCTTCCCAGATGGCATTTGGGATGTCCTTATAGCTGGCTTTATCTACGATGTTCAGCACTCCGATCGTAAAGGCATCGAGAATCGCCTCCCTCTCGTCCATTGAGGTTAGCAAAATGAGCCGGATCGGCTTGACCGCCAGCAGTTCCATCGCTATTTCCAACCCCGCATAGAAAGGCGTAATCAATTCGAAGCCAAGTACCCCAACACTGAGCGGCTCCTGCAGCAGCAACCGTTTTGCTTCCTTCCCGATGTTTGCAGGGTGTATGATAAAATCCGGTTGGATTCGTAGAAACGAGGCTAATTCGTTCAAACAGATGTCGTGATCGGATACGAGTAATACATGTATGGGTTCGGTCATCCTATTCTCCTCAATATTTGCCCAGATAAAACCGGACACCACCCTAAGGGCAAAGTCCGGCTCCAGGCGGGGCACTAGCCGCACAATCCATTCAGTTGAATGATTGCCTTGTTACCCGTGAAGCAACGCTTTTCTTGCTCAGCATGTTATTGCGAAATCGCTTCTTCTCTTTTATCGCCTCGACGCTTTGAATACCTAAACTCTGCGACCCCAGCGGACTCTTCTTGTCACCATAGAAGCCATGAAAATTCGATCCACCCGTCATAACCAACTCATACTCATGAGCCAGCGCCCGAGCTCTAGCCTCATCCAACGGGCTATGGTCCGGGTGCCTTACCTCGATGCCCATTAGTCCGGCCTCTACCCATTCCGGCACCGCGTCGTAATTGTCCATCTGCCCAGGGTGCGCAAGCACCGGAATACCTCCCGCGGCAAGAATGGTGCGGATCGCGTCGAACGCATCCACATAGGTCAGTGGTACATACGCGATGCTCGGTTCCTTGCCTTCTCCATTGCCCGCAAACAACTGCCTGTACAGCTGGCTGTAGATAGCGTCGGTGTAGCCGCGGTCGATCAGCGCATGCATAATATGCTGCTTGTACACGCCGGTCCCGCCTTCCGCATACGCCTCAACCTGCTCCCAATCGATGTTATAGCCCGCTTCCCGAATCCGTTCGACCATGATCCGGCAGGCCTCGTGCCGGGCTATTCGCAGAGGCGCACACAACTCCTCAATCGCCGGGTGGTTCGGCTCCACATAAAAGCCGAGAAGATGCACGCGTCTCCCGCGCTTACCGACGCTCATATGAAACCGTTAGCTCATTTTCCTCGCGCCGTCGTCACTCACTTGATGAGTTGGAGCGCCTCTTCCAATCGGGCGGCTTCGCGGATCAGCTCATCGACATGTCGCGCGGTCTCGGAGGCGCCGGTCTTACCGATGAAAAAGAAATGGCCGCCCGGAACATGCCGGGTGAGGCGCTGTGGAATTGAATCCATGAGTGTCCTCAGCTCGCTCCAAGCCGCTTGCGACACGGCATGAACATCAACACCGGAGAGCATGCCGAACCAAATGGCTGAAACCGTGTAGAACGCCCAAGATACCCTGTCCGTAAGCACATGCCTTGCATCGGACGGGCTTGTGGGCGCGATGGCGGCGCAAATCGGAAAATGCGCATAGTCGAACGGGCCGACATCGTCGACGGCCGACTCCAAGGAGTTGACCCGAACGCCGCCCTGCAGTCGCTCCACCTCGCCGCGAAACTGTATAGAGTGATTACAGCGGTAAAAGCGTGCGTACTCCTCGCGGGAAATGACCGGCTCATCTTCTGCATGTCCGATGGCCTCTATCTCATCGGCCCACGCCACGGGCCGCACCCTACCATCGCTATCCCACAGCCCTTGGGAAGTCAGCGGATCTCCGCCGGGTTGACGAGGCATGAGCCCTGGCAACGGCGGCGTGGCAGCCAGCGAAATAAAGCAGGCCACCTCCAATCCCGAAGTGCGGGCAGCCCGGGCGAATCGGCCGACCACTTTGCCGGCCATACTCCAGCCCAAAATAACGATCCTCGGGGATAAGCCATTCTTCGTTATAACATCGGCGGCTGCAGAGGCCAAGGTGCTTCCCCAGTCCGATACCGACATTTCCGGATACAAACGCTTGAACACGGGATAATCCGAAGGATACGAAACGGCGAGCAAGCCGTACCCGTGCTTTTCGAGCCAATAATCAAGGAAATGGTGTCGGTTTGCGCCGCCGTGTCCGTACGAAACGCGCGCAAGATGTCCACCGCCGGGGACGAAGATAACCAGCGGCTTGTCCCTTGATCCCGCCCGATAATAAGTCAGATACGGAAAGCCTGCTCCTTCGCTTAAGGTCTCGCCCTCTAACCATACAGACTGTGTCATTATAATCACTCTTCCCATGGAACAGCAAGCATGAAGAGGCTGTCGCCCAAAACGGTTTGGGCGATCGACCGTATGGAGAAAACGATGCCGCTGTCGCCGAATACGGCGACTTCCGGCTCCCGCCATGGTGTATCAGGAAAGTGGATCGCTCCTGCAGGTTGTCCCGCGCTCACCCGATCACCAAGCTCGACATAGGGCTCGAAAACACCGGAAGCAGCCGCATATACATACTTTCGGGTGGGAAGACGGGTATAGAGCTGCGACAGCGGAGGCGCCGGAACATCGGTGAGCGGCTTGCGTACGACGCCGATGTCGAACAGGATTCGGGCCAAGCCTTGTTCGGCGAGGCGCAATGCTTCAACCGAAACACGCCCGGCACCGCCGAGCTCGGTGGACATGTGGGTGACTCCGGCTCGCACGCAGGCGCCGTACATCTTCTGGTCGTTGCCCAGAAGCCCTTTATTCACAACACTCATCGGCATGCCGAATATGTTCAGAAAATGAAGCGACCGCTCGAACTTGGCGCGATCCGAACAATAATAAACATGCGCGGAAGGCAGAAAATCGTCAGAGGCGCCCCCGGAATGAAACTCAAACACATGATCGACCTTGGGCAGAAGAACGCTTTCGACAAAATGAGCGATCTTCGAGGTCGGGGACCCGTCAGGGTTGCCGGGGAACAGCCGATTCAGGTTGCCGCCATCGAGCGGCGAGACGCGCCGGCCGGCGTAAGCCGCCGGGGCGTTGACAGCTGGCAGGATGATGATTTGCCCTTGCACGTCTTCCGCACGAAGCCTGCGCAATAGTTTCATCAGCATGACCTGGCCTTCGTATTCGTCCCCATGATTGCCTGCCGTCAGGAGAACGCGAGGGCCGACACCGTTTTTTACAACGGCGACGGGGATCGGAATCCAATAAGCTCCGTGTTCGTGCGTAGAATGAGGCAACCGGAAATAGCCAAACGTTTTGCCTTCTGCGTCGAGATCGATATCCGTCCAAATCCGGGATGCTCCTCCCGGATATTCTTCCGTCGAAGCCGCGGATCGGCCCGTTTTCAATTCATAGGAATGCGTCATTTGCAAATTCTTCCTCTCTGGACGTCGTCTATTTAATTCCAAAATATACAAAGGCGTTAATGATATGCTTGCGGGCGATCAGGAAAACGATAAGAATTGGAATAACCAGCATCATATTGCCTGCCATCAAAACATTCCAGCTAACCGAACCTTCAGCTTCGCGGATAGCAGCAACCCCGACAGGCAGCGTTCGAGTTGCGGCAGAGTTGGTCATCACAAGCGGCCAAAAATAGTCGTTCCAGTGCGAGATAAAGCTAAGTAAAGCAAACGTTGCTAATGTCGGCTTCGCCATCGGGACCATGATTTTGCGAATAACCTTCCATTCACTCGCATAGTCTAATCGGGCCGCCTCCAGCAATTCTTCGGGAACTTGCTTAAATGCTTGCCTCAGCATAAATATACCAAGCGCGCTTGATGCAAAAGGTAATATTAGAGCGAATAAAGTATTCACCATCCCCCAATCGCTGAATAACAGATAGACCGGAAGAAAAATCAATTGGGTTGGGATCATCAACGTGACTAATGTAAGGGCAAACAGAAGATTGCTACCTTGAAACCGGTATCGGGCGAACGCATAAGCTGCGGGAATAATCGTGAGAAATTGCAGCAGCAATATGCATACTGATACGATTATGCTATTTAGGATATATTGCAGAAACGGACCTGATTGCCATGCCTTCGCATAATTTTCCCACATCATCTTGTCCGGCAGCCATTTTGGCGGAAATACGAGGGTTTCGGGTAAGCTCTTGAACGATGTGGAGGCCATCCATAGAAACGGTATCGCGAACACGGCGCATATCAAGAGACCTGCAGAAAGCCTCGGGATACTTCTCACATATTGACGGATCTTCAGCAAAGCTATCACCTACCTGTAATGGACTCGTTTTTCCAAAAACTTAAAATGTAACAGCGTGAGAACAGAAATAATGACCAGCAGTACGACACCGGCTGCGGAAGCATACCCGATCTTAAAATATTTAAAACCATTTTCGTAAATATAAAAAACGAGCGTGTTGGTCGAATTGACCGGTCCTCCTTGCGTCATAATGGATATCGTCTCAAATACCTGAAACGAATTGATGGTTCCGATAATCATCAAAAAAAACAGCGTCGGGGACAGCATTGGCATTGTAATTTTGTAAAAGGATCTCCATAACGGAGTTTTATCCAAGTCGGCCGCCTCGTAAATCTCCTTAGGGATGCTTTGCAAACCAGCCAGCAATATTAAAGAATAAAAACCGACTTGCTTCCAAACCCCTACTAGGATAAGCGAAAATAAGGAAGTGTGCGAGTCCCTTAACCACTGAAGTGCGGGCAGCCCTACAGATTCTAAAATTCCGTTTAATAGCCCGTATTGCGGATCCATGAGCCACATCCAAAGAATAGCTACAGATACCATAGAGATAATATGCGGACTAAAAACCGTCCCTTGAAGAATCCCGGAAAAGACGCCGGGCTTGTTCATCCATAACGCTAATAGAAGGGCCAGACACATGTTTAAAGCGATGGTAGAGAAGGTATAAATGAAAGAGTTGCTCAATACCTGCAAAAATAGCTCGTCTTGCAGCAAATCGATAAAGTTTTGCAGCCCGACAAACGGTTTCGTCGCACTCAAAAAATCCCACTGGGTTGAGCTTAAATAAACCATATAAACGATAGGATAGATGTAAAATGCGATAAAGATGACGATAGCCGGAACAATCATGAGATAGGGGTATATTCTTTTCCCAAACATTTTGCCACTACCCCCTTACAGGCTCGTCCAAAGCGTGAACATCGCCCATTCTTTCCATTTTCCGCCCCTGCTCATCAAAGAAATGGAGGTCGCTAAGAGCGACAAACAGCTGGACCACAGATGAAGTATGCCTCGGCTTCAGAAAATCTCTGACGAAGATCAGCCCGAACTCAGTCTGAACTTGATATACCGTTTCCGCTCCGAAAACTTGCCGTGTGACGATCACTCCGTCGATGTGCACACCATCCGCTAACTCGCTCGATAATGCCACTTTCTCCGGTCTAAAGCCTACGTAAACGGCTGATTCATGCGGGTTGACAGGAAGAAGCCCGGCAATCCGGCTCTTTTCGATCATATTCATAGGCGGGGTGCCGATAAACTGGGCCGTAAATGCATTTTCCGGTTCGTCGTACACTTGTAACGGATTGCCTTGTTGCATAATTTCACCATGGTTCATCACAACAATATCCTCGCCCATCGACATGGCTTCCAACTGATCATGAGTTACGTAAACGAAAGTGGTGCCCAGCTTTTTGTGAAGCTCTACCAACTCCGTTCGCATGTGCATACGAAGCTTTGCGTCAAGATTCGATAAAGGTTCGTCCATGAGAAACACCTTTGGCTTTTTGATCATTGCCCGGGCCAGAGCAACCCGTTGCCGCTGTCCGCCGGAGAGAGTGTTAGGCTTTTTGTTCAAATAATCCTGCAAACCTACGGTCTCTACGATCTCCTCCACCAATTGTTGCCGTTCCCGCTTCGGAACTTTTTTGTTGATCAAACCAAACTCAATATTTTCCCGGACAGTCATGGTCGGATAGAGGGCGTAGTTTTGAAAGACCATGGCCACGTCCCGCTCACCAGGCGGGACGTGGTTCACACACCGATCTCCGATCCATAGCTCTCCGTTATCCGGTTTTTCCAAACCGGCAATCATGCGCAACGTTGTCGTTTTACCACAACCGGAAGGGCCGAGCAGTACGGTAAAAGAGCCGTCCCTGATCGTCAAATTCAGATTTTCGATAATCGTTCTTTTTTCAAATTGTTTGTTGATGCGCTTCAATACGATTTCGGCCAAGTGAATCTCCTCCTTACTTTTTCAGTATAGCGTTCGATTTCTTGGCTGCCTCATCTAGTGCAGCCTTGGGCGTATAGGAAGGATCCTGCAGCGCTTTTTGAATTTCTGTATTTACAATTTTACCGATTTCATAGTAGGCCAACTCCATAGGCCGCGGTGATGCTAATTCCATTTGATCGGAAGCAACCTTGAACAGATGATTCTTTTTAAACACGTCCTGCATCTCCTGGCTGTTAATCGCGGAATGACGAGTCGGCTGATAACCTGTTATGATGCTCGAAGTAACGGTTTGTTTCGTATCGGTCATCCATTTCATAAATTTCCAAGCCGCTTCCTGTTTGTCTTGCGGCAAATGAGCAAGCATGGCAATATTGCTGCCGAGCGAGGTAGAGCCTTGACTCACTTTAGCCGGCATTAAAGTTGCACCAAGCTCAGCTCCCGCTTGTTGAAAAGCATCCGTCAATGTCGTGATCCAGGAGGAGGATTGAATAAACATGGCTGCCCGCTGGTTCATAAAGTTTTGCTTCACGATGTCAGCCGAATTTTCAGCATACGGCAGATCGGCAACTTTATCCCTGTTCAACTTCATCCAGAATTCAAGAGCCGCAACTCCTTCGGGAGAGTTAAACGACACTTGCTTACCATCGTCTGAAAGCATGCTTCCGCCTGCTTCTTTCACAAAAGATTCAAATCTTGTATAATCAACCACTGCGGTTATTCCGCTGCGCTTGCCCGGAACGTTTAGCTTATGAGCATATTCGGATAGCTCGTCCCAAGTTTTTGGCCCTGCCGGATCGAGCCCCGCTTCTTTAAGCATCGTAGCGTTAAAGTACAGCATATTGGTACTGCGTAAATAAGGGAACGAATAAAACTTGTTATTCACATAAGAATTTCCGAGCATGACGGGTACAAAATCGTTTAGATCTACTTTATCTTTTTGTATAAAGCCCGTCAGATCCTGTAGTATTCCGGATTTGGCAAACGGGCCGGTCGCCAGATTTTCGATTACAGTTACGTCCGGAGCGTTTTTGGCGACAACCGCAGCTTGCAACTTCGCCTGCAGCGCGTTGTAGTCGGCTCCTTGAAACTGAGCCGTCACTTTGACCTCATTTTGCTCGGCGTTAAACTGTTTGACCAATTCTTCGCTTGCCTTGCCGAGGTTTCCGCCGTACGCATACCAGAACGTGATTTCAACCGGTTTTTTCGATGATGTACTCCCGGCCGTTTGCGAAGCGTCTTTTTGCTGCTCAACATTGCCTTGGCAAGCTGTGAAAAATACCAACGATAAAATAAGAGAAGTAATTGCCGCCATTTTTTTCATATTGTCATTCCTCCTTAGATTCGATACTCCGCACCTGGTACAGCAAGATCCACGGTTCCCAGAAAAACTTTGCAAGCATTTTGTCTGTTTTGTTCATTGACATCCATGTCGTCTCTCAGATGGGTCAAAACGAGTCTCCCCACATTGGCCTCCGCAGCAATGGTTCCTGCCTGTTCTCCCGTCATATGACCGGGAAGAGGGTCAAGGAAGGTTGCCTCGCACAACAAAAGATCCGCCCCTTGCGCAAATTGGCTGAATTCCGGAAAATATTCCGAATCCGCTGAATAAACGATCGTTTTGTTGCCGTTCGTTATACGCGGTGCATAACAGGTCATGGAATGGATCGTTTCTTGGAAGGTCATGTGCAATCCTTTGACGACGAGCTCATCCTTAACCCCATACTCGATGATTTCGAACGCTTTGCTAAATCGGTTATCTCCCTCGAATAACACATTGGAAATTTCCGTCAATATGCTCCGGCCATTAAAATCCGGGACAAATAGCTTGATTCTGAGCGAATGTTTGGATAACGTATTGGCCAGTGGAAATAAATCCATATAATGGTCATGATGCATGTGCGAAATCACAATAGCGTCCAGATGCGGCAATACGTTCATGGATTGCAATAGGGGCAATGTTCCTGCACCGCAATCGAGCAAACATGTTGTATGTTGATCACTTACCAAATAAGAAGGAGCCGCCCCTGCCGCATCTAATGGAGCTAACACCCAAGGTCCCAAGATCTGTAAACGCATTTATTACTCTCTCCCTATTTTCCCGCGATAATTCATTTCAAAAATGACTTCCCCGTCAACCAATGAGGTATGGAATTAGCTATTTACCACATTGACAGGGTTTCCACTAAGGAAGGCTTCAAGATTATCTACTGCGATATTCATAAGACGTGCTCTTGATTCTTTTGGAGCCCACGCAATATGAGGCGTGATCAGGCAGTTTATTGCTGTAAGCAGTGGATTATCGGACTTGATTGGTTCTGTTGATACCACATCCAAACCGGCTCCCGCCACTTTTCCACTGTTTAGTGCATCGGCAAGATCCTCCTCGACAACAAGTGGTCTTCTGGAGGTGTTGATAATCATAACTCCAGTTTTCATTTTTGCTATGGTATCTTTATTGATGATACCTTTTGTATTTTCAAAAAGCGGACAATGCAGGCTAATTACATCAGAGACTGCCAGAAGCTCATCAAGTGTTGCGTATTTCAAATTTTCATTTTCCAAAGCCTTATTCTGGCGGCCACCGTAAGCCAGAACTTTCATTCCAAATGCCTGCGCAATTCTTGCAGTCCCCTGGCCGATCCTTCCGAATCCAATAATACCCATAGTCTTGCCTGCAAGTTCAATCAGCGGATAATTCCAGAAGCACCAATCCTGATTGTTTGTCCAATCGCCTCTTCTAACAGCATCGCTGTGCGCGCCGACGTGATGGCATATTTCAAGTAACAGCGCGAATGCTAAAATTGTGAAACCGCATCCGTTCCGTATGTTGGAACGTTTGTTACTTTAACGCCAGCTTCCTTTGCTGCATCAACATCCACTACGTTATAGCCTGTAGACAGAAGGCCTACATACTTTATACCGGGCAGCTTTAAAAAAATTTCTTTGGTTAATGGAGTCTTGTTCGAAAATACAATTTCCGCATCTTCTATTCTCTCAATTATCTTTTCTGCAGGCGTACGATCATAAATCTTTAATTCACCGATTTTCTCCAGCCTATCCCAGGTAGGGTCTCCGGGGTTCAAAGTATACCCATCTAAAACAACAATTTTCATTATGATCTTCTCCTCCCCCCTAAATTAAATAAATTCTATTAATTTACACTCGTGCCCACGCTTCGTTCAGAGTCCTTTTGGCATTTGCTATAACTAGCTCAGAATCTTCATTTCCCCAGGGTTTAACTTCAAAACTTACGATTGGAGGATTCTCAGTGTTAAGAAAGCCGATGCTCAATAACACTCTCAAGTACTCTGTAAGCTCTTTTACATCATTTTCTCCGTTAGGAAATCCGAATCTCGGATGCGTATCCCCATATGCTTCACAGCTGGGATCCTTAATTACTGTATTTCCCATATGAGCATGCACCAGGTAGTCCTTAATAGGTAATATGGACTCTTCACAAGTCTCCCTAATCATTGGAATGTGGCTCAAATCCACCATTAAACCGAAATTATCATATTCTGCTGTTACATCTTCTGCAAATCTTTTTGCCAGATGTGCAGGACCAATGATGCTTTTCTTATCGATATCATAATCAAAAATTTCAAGTACTACTCTCATGTTGCCCTTTGATTTTGCATATTCACAAAGCTCTTTTGTTGATGCCAGCAGGGCCTGATAGGATTGTTCCTTAGTTGCCTCTTCATATTTCCCACTTAAGAAAGCAAATCCCTCTGCTCCTATTTCATAAGCTTCATCAATTCCGTCTTTTAGTGTGCCAACAGCTTTTCTTCTTCCATCTTCATTCAGGTCGTTGATGTTCATTCCTGTTATCAATAACCTGGGTTGTGCACCATAGACTACTGTCATATGGCTGGTCTCAACTATTTTTTTAACCTGTTTTCTTACTTCAGGGTCTTTCATCCAGGTTACTTCAATTGCACCAAAATAGTCATCACATGCTATTTTTTTTACTGTCACTACTATAGGGCCTTCTCCCTTTATAGTTGAAGGATAAGCCATGAAGTGTACGAGACCGGGTTTAAAATACTTATGCATGGATTCATTCATTTTGTACCTCTTCTTTCACTGCAACAGTTGATTTGATCGGCCACTGCCAGCGCCGCCTGTTCGGCATCGCCAGACGAGACGCACTGGTGAAAGACCAGTCGGACCAAATTGTCGGACTTGGCTTTGCCCAGCACACCGCGCAGTGCCAGCTCATCAAGAAATTTTTCGGACGATTGGCCGCTCTGTGAGATATCCAGCATTACAATATTCGTCTGTACCTCTCGGACCAGCTTGGCCGATGGCGCCTTGGCTTTCAAAATTTTTGCAAAAAGCTGCGCGTTTGCGTGGTCCTCTTTCAAGCGCTCCATATTGTTTTGCAATCCGTAGATGCCCGGGGCTGCGATGACACCCGCTTTATGAATAGTTCCACCCAATAGCTTTCTGATTCCTCGCACACGTTCTATCCATGTTTTTTCCCCGCAGAGCAACGATCCCATTGGTGCGCCCAGTCCCTTAAAAAGACAGAACATCACCGAATCTACATGCTGGCACAACTCTCGCGCCGATAGGCCCAGCGCCAAGCAAGCATTGAAGAGGCGTGCGCCATCCAAATGTATGTGGACAGACCGTTTGTGGGCACAAAGAGAAATCTGTTTAAGCGTCTCGGGGGGAATACAAATGCCTCCCGCAAAATTGTGGGTATTCTCCAAACAGATCAGTGAGGGATTATTCCGCTCCATCAGCTGCCCGATGTCCTCCACATCCGGGGTGCCCTGTTGTGTCAGGCGGTAAAAAATCGGAACGCGCCTTCCAAAATCCGGATGAAAGGCAACCCGCTCACTGCGGTATACATGTATATCCGGATCAACAAGCACATGTTCTCCTGGCGCGGTACAGGCGTATACCGCCGCTGTGTTTGCCATGGTGCCTGAGGGAAACAGTATGGCCGCTTGCTTGCCTGTGATGTTGGCGGCTAAACATTCCAGTTCCTTGACCACCTCATCGTCATTAATACCCCCTTGTAACCGGCCTAGCCTCTCTGTGATAATGTTTGCCAGCATGGTGGAGGGTAGTCGGTATGCATTGTCGCTGCGTAAATCAATCACTGTAAATGCTCCTTTTTTCATTAAGCAAATCTGGCCCGGACGTTAAACGTTTGCATTACTCAAAAATGCCGAAGATGAATAAGAAAGCAGCGTTGTCAAATGCGTATAATAATATTTGACGCCTTGCTCCAAACGTCTTGGTGTTATTTCAAGATTTCCCGCCGTACCCGCTATCTTCCCAGACTCTATTATTTTTGAAAAAGCGTCGTCCATAACCTTTTTTACCACAGGATGCCCGGCATCTCCGGGATGTCCGAGAGATTGAGAAAGGTCGGATGGGCCAATAAATAACACGTCAATTCCTTCAACTTTAGCGATAGAATCAAGGTTATCAACAGCTTCCTTGTCCTCAATCTGGACGCAGACCAACAGATCTTGATTAGCCCGTTGGGAATAATCGGTTAAATTGATCCCAAATCCGTAATTGGCAGAGCGTGTTCCCACGGCCAAGCTTCTGTTGCCGATCGGATAGTATTTTACAGCGTTTACGATTTCCTGAGCCTCTGCTGCAGAACTGACATGTGGCGCTTGTATCCCCATCACACCACGATCCATGTATTGCGCGATTAGCTCCGGATCGTTTTTTTGCGGTCTGATGATGGGTGTAATGTTGCTCGCTTCGGCAGCCATTACCATGTATTCAACTGTTTCTAAATTGATGGAACCATGCTCGCAATCAATCAGAACCCAATTGAAGCCTAATTTCCCGGCCATTTCCACAAGCTGTACGGAGGGAATCATAATAGAAACTCCTAATACTGCTTTACCTTCTAGCAATTTTTCTTTCATAGTATTTTTCAAGTCAGTTTACCTCCTTAAAATATCGCTTCTAGCTCCTACTATTTCATGATAGAACGATGCAATTATCCCAGAATTAACACACAGTTAACTCACCGTTAAAATTGGGATAACACTATCTACGTAGTATGTAGATAAAATCTACAATATGGGGGATTTACATGAACTTACAGCAATTAAAAATACTCGTGTTATTGGCAGAACACAAAAAAGTGACTGTTGTTGCCGAAATGCTAAAACTAAAGCATCCAACCGTGATTTTTCATATGAAAAAACTAGAAGCGTACCTGGGTGCAACTTTATTTGAAAAAAGACAAAACCGGATTTTTTTGACTCATGCCGCCACTCTGCTTCTGCCTTACGCTCGCCAAATGGTCTCCAGTGCCGAAGAAGCCGAGGCCGTGCTGCTCAAATCATTACAAAACTTTGAAAATAAAATTACCATCGGGTGTACGGCTACTGTAGGAAAATATTTTCTCCCTCATTTGCTTAACCATTTGCGACAAGCCTTTCCTAATGTGAACGTAGATATTAAGATCGAAAAGTCGGATATTATCGCAACTTTGTTGGCAAGCTTTCAAATTGACTTTGGAATTTTAATGGAGCGTCATATCGAAAGATACGACTTTTCAAAACTCCCCCTCTTTGACGACGTTTACGGTATTGCACTATCCCCGTCTCATCCGCTGGCCAATATCGAATCGATTCATCCCATACAAATCGAAAACGATCGTTGGCTTATTCGTGAGCAAGGAGCACTATCGCGTAAGGTTTTCGATGAGTGGACATTACAGCATAAGTTGAATCTTCATGCAGTTTCAGAGTTCGGAGCATCTGACGCCATAAAGGAGGCGGTTATATCGGGTCTGGGGATCTCCATTATGGATTATTTATCGGTTTTTGAAGAAGTTAAGAAAGATAAGCTTATCTTTAAAAAACTGGAGTCCGTCCCCACTCAAAAATTATGCTTCATTTATAGCAATAAACGCTCCTACAACCTGCAAATGAAACAACTTATAGACTTATTTTCTAATCAGCTTTTGATCCACCAATTAACTAACCTAGTTTTCGAACGTTGAGTTCATGATTTTTGCAAAATGCGTTCGATTTCTTGGCCGCCTCATTCAGCGCTGCCTTGGGTGTTTAGGAAGGATTCAGGAGTGCTTTTTGAATTTCTGAATTAAAATTTTACCGATTTCATAGTAGGCCAACTCCATAAGCCGCGGCGATGCGAACTCCATTTGATCCGAAGCGATCTTGAACAGACGATTCTTTTTAAACACGTCCTGCATCTCTTGACTGTTAATCGCGGAATGACGGGTCGGCTGATAGCCTGTAATGAGGCTCGAAGTAACGGTTTGTTTCGCATCGGTCATCCACTTCATAAATGTCCGTGCCGATTCCTCCTTAGATTCGATATTCATACCGGTGGCTGCAACTCTGGTCACTAATTAAATGCGAGGGTGCCCCTCCTGCCGCATTAAGTGGAATTCTGTGCTTGTGTCCTAATATTTTCAGATTCACTATTATCTTTTCCTCTCCTTTGGCTACATATATCCACTACCAACAGTTGATTTGATCGGCCACCGCCAGCGCTGCCCGTTCGGCATCGCTAGACGAGACGCACTGGTGAAAGGCTAGTCGGACCGAATTGTTGGGCCTGACTTTGCCCAGCACGCCATGCAGTGCCAGCTCATCAAGAAATTTTTCGGACGTTTGGCCACTCTGAGAGATATCCAGCAGTACAAGATTCGTCTGTACCTCTCGGACCAGCTTCGCAGACGGCGCCTTGGCTTTCAAAACTTTTACAAAAAGCTGCGCGTTTGCGTGATCCTCTTTCAAGCGCTCAATATTGTTTTGCAATACGTAGATGCCCGGGGCTGCGATGATACCAGCTTTATGAATGGTTCCGCCCAGCAGCTTTCTGATTTTGCGCGTACGTTCAATCCATGTTTTCTCCCCGCAGAGCACACCTCCTATTGGTGCCCCCAGTCCCTTAGAAAGGCAGATCGCTACTGAATTCACATGTTGGCACAACTCCCGCGCTGGTATACTCAGCGCACAGCTAGCATTGAATAGGCGCGCGCCATCCACATGTATGTGAACAGACCGTTTGTGGGCGTAAAGAGAAATCTCTTTAAGCGCCTCGGGGGGAATACAAACGCCTCCCGTAAAATTGAGGGTATTCTCCAGACAGATCAGCGAGGGATTATTCCGCTCCACCAGTTGCCCGATGTCTTCCACATCTGGGGCGCCCTGTTGTGTCAAACCATAAAAGATCGGGACGCGCCTTCCAAAATCCGGGTGAAAGGCAAAATACTGCCCAAAGCGGTATAGATGCATATCCCGCTCAACCAGCACCTGTTCCCCCGGCGCGGCACAAGCGTACACAGCCGCCAAGTTTGCCATGGTGACTGTGGGAAACAACGCAGCGTCCTGCTTACCAGTTATGTCGCAGGCTAACTGTTGCAGTTCTTTGACCTTCTCATCGTCGTCCATATCCTCCTGCGTCTGCCCGTCGTCGCCCAGCCGCTCCGTGATAATGTTCGCCAGCATAGCAGACGGTATTCTTGCTGCGGTGTCGCTGCGTAAATCAATCATTGTAGATTCTCCCTTTTTTCATTAAGCATATATGGCCCGGACGTCCAATCTTTCAAGATTTCCCGCCGTACCCGCTATCTTCTCAGACTCTATTATTTTTGAAAATGCGTCATTCATAACCTTTTTTACCACAGGATGCCCGGCATCCCCGGGATACCCGAGAGATTGAGAAAGGTCGGATGGACCTATAAATAACACATCAATTCCTTCAACTTTAACGATTGAATCAATCTTCTCAACAGCGTCCTTATGTTGACCAAAACGTAAAAGGTTCCCCGTGGCCACACAACAGCAAGCTTATACTCTTGATCACTTTCCACCAAAATTTTGGTTCACTGTTTTCTTCTCAATTCTTCCCACACTTCCTTTTTCAAAATTAATCGACTATCGGGTTGAAATACGCTTCAAGATCTTGCTATTTCATAATAAAACGATGCAATTATCCCAGAATTAACACTAAGTTAACTCACCGTTAAAATAGGGATAACACTAGATACATACTATGTATATAATATTTACACTATGGGGGATTGACATGAACTTACAGCAATTAAAAATACTCGTGTTCATGGCGGAACATAAAAAAGTGACTGTTGTTGCCGAAATGCTTAAGGTAAAACATCCAAGCGTGCTTTTTCACATGAAAAAATTAGAATCGTTCATGGGTGCAACTTTATTTGAACGTAGACAAAACCGGATTTTTTTGACTCATGCCGCCACTCTACTTCTGCCTTACGCTCGCCAAATGGTTTCCTGTGCAGAAGAAGCCCAAGCCGTCCTGTTGAAATCATTACAAAACTCTGAAAATAAAATCACCATCGGATGCACGGTTAATGTAGGAAAATATATTCTCCCTAATTTCCTTAACCATTTACAACAAGCTTTTCCCCATGTGAACGTAGATATTAAGATCGAAAAGCCGGAAATGATCGCAAGTTTGTTGGCAAGATTTCAAATTGACTTTGGAATTTTAATGGAGTTTCATATCGAAAAATACGACTTTTCAAAACTCCCCCTCCTTGACGATGTATACGGTGTTGTACTATACCCATCTCATCCTCTGGCAAATATCGAATCGATTCATCCCATACAAATCGAAAACGATCGTTGGCTTATTCGTGAGAAAGGAACATTAACGCGTAAAATTTTCAATGAGTGGACTTCACAGCATAAGTTGGATTTTCATGCAGTTTCAGAGTTCGGAGATACTGACGCGATAAAGGAGGCGGTTATGTCGTGTCTGGGGATCTCAATTATGAATTATTTAACGGTTTTTGAAGAAGTTAAGAAAAATAAGCTTATCTTTAAAAAATTAGAGTCCGTCCCCCCTCAAAAATTATGCTTCATCTATAGCAATAAACGCTCCTACAACTTACAAATGAAACAGCTTATAGACTTATTTTCCAATCATCTTTTGATCCCCCAATTAATCTAGATTTCGAACGTTGAGCTCATCATTTTTACAAAAGATAATTGAAAAGGTGCACCAAATCAAGGAAAATGGTATCTGCCAAGACAACCAAAAACCCTTGAGAGGAGCACCTAATGGTGAACAGTATCGTTTTTTATTTTTTTCAATTGTTTGCAAATGTGCTTCAGTACGATTTCCGGCCAAACTCATCTTACTTTTTCAGTATAGCGTTCGATTTCTTGGCTGCCTCATCCAGCGCTGCCTTGGGCGTATAGGAAGGATCCTGCAGCGCTTTTTGAATTTTGTATTTAAGATTTTACCGATTTCATAGTAGGCCAACTCCATAGGCCGTGGCGCTGCGAACTCCATTTGATCCGAAGCGACCTTGAACAGACGATTCTTTTTAAACACATCCTGCATCTCTTGACTGTTAATCGCTGAATGACGGGTCGGCTGATAACCGGTAATGATGCTCGAAGTAACGGTTTGTTTCGTGCCGGTCATCCATTTCATAAATTTCAAGGTCGCTTCCTGTTTGTCTTGCGGCAAATGAGCAAGCATGGCAATATTGCTGCCGAGCGAGGTAGAGCCTTGACTCACTTTAGCCGGCATTAAAGTCGCACCAAGCTCAGCTCCCGCTTGTTGAAAAGCATCCGACAATGTCGTGATCCAGGAGGACGATTGAATAAACATCGCTCCCGTTAGGAGTTCAGTAACTTAACGTTTAGATGTATGTCTAGAATTTCGATAACTTCAGCAATTCCAACTTTCTTTGAGCCTTCCATGAAATACCCTATAACCCCATTTTGAATCCTTTTCGCATGTACTTCTTTCCTCATTTCAGGGAAGAGAATCCACATCAGAGCAGTTCCTTCTAACGGTCACATTTTAAAAGACCGCACCGCTAAAAGCTCGGCCATAATCGTATTTGAAACGGAAAAATACGACAGCCTTGACGCGATAAAGGCCGCCTATCCTGCGCGGGAACAGACGTAAATTAGTTATTGTGCGTTCCTCCACAATATAGTAATATATGGGTATATCCGGAAGCATCGGTATGACGAAGAATCCGCGGAGAAGAACTCTGCGGATTTTTGCGTTGAAGGAGAACACGCGATGAAATATACGTTCCATAACGATACCGCCGCGTTGTACACATGCCTCAATGTCGGGACAATCTGTGCGCGGAATGTAAGCCGGGTCACCGTTTCCGCTGTGGCTGCGAGTTAAAACGAATTCTTCCGACAGAGGCCAGCGTACCGGAAAAACAACGGAAAATGGAAAGCGTTCTTATTCGTATCGCGTTGTGGATCGGCATCGCACATTTGATAGTCTACATAATGGTTAAGTGACTGGCCGTGCTTAATCTACATATATAGCAGAAGGGAATTCATGAAATGGTAACTCAACTTATTATCTCTATTGTAATTATTGTCTCTTCGTTTATCTCCGGTTCAGCTACCCAAGATAAGAAGTATATTAAACGCGTTATTGCGCTCCAAGGCGAAAGAATCAGCGTTAAGGGAGCTAGTGTTTACGTTAACGGTAATCTACTGGAAGAACCGTATTTAAAGGCCGCCGTAGACGCAGCTTCAGCTAAAGAAAAACCGTACAATACTCGTAATTTTCCGGAGAAAACGGTTCCCGACGGTACAGTCTTCGTTATGGGAGATAATCGCTCAAACAGCGCTGACAGCCGGGATATAGGATTCATTAAAAACGATCAGATCATCGGTAAGGTCACGGTAATAAACGGAATAGCGGTTGAATAACGCATAGGAGGTATCGATTATGCGCGTTAATCACATCCGTATCAAAACGAATTGCTCGGCGCATACGGAAATCAACGCAGTAACTACGTGCATCCAATGCGGAGATGGACTGTGCATGAATTGTCATAACGATAATAATCCCGGATTCTGCTACCGTTGTAGCGGACGCCCGGCCGTTATGAAGCGCGTGGAAGAACCGAGTGCGCAAGTAACGCGGGAGAAACGTATTAAGCGGGTGGTAATAATCGTATCTCTAACGATAATCGGCTTAATTTGCGCGTATATAGGTGCGATTGGCTTGTTTTTGTGGTTGGTCCATAAGGGTATGAATTCCGGTTAAACAACGAAGTCCACAAACAAAGGAGGAACCGCTTTTTCATGAAGCTTTTTACAAAGGAAACAAAGAAAATCATAGTTGACGGATGCGCGTTCCATTGTTTAATTGACCAAACACCAAACCATGAGTTTGTTACTTTTAAAATCTACCCATCAAGAACCAAAACATCTCATGTTCTGATTTCATTTACCTGGGCAGCAACTTGGCATATTAACCTTCATAAGCCAAATGTTTGCGCTAAATTAGTAAAATACACCATAGAAAAAGGATGGGACCCCACAAAGGAAAAGAAAGTAATGATAGTAGAACAAGGAGATTTTCTTATTAAAGAATTAGATTTAGACGTATAAAACTTACCTCACTTTGCGTTATATCACGAAATCAACAAACGCCGGCGACCGTTATAAGAATTTTCCTTTTTTTCGTCTCTATTTAAGACTGATTTTATATTGTAAGGTGGGTCGTTAAACCATGGACCAGCACTGTATCTGGTGTACCTACCGGCTTTCAACCGATCGCGTTGCCTACCACAAAAGAGAAATAGACTGTTTTGGAAAGGGTTCAACTGAAAGTTCTGCTGGACGATGCCAGCAAGGCCATCAATAGACTTTCGCATGTCGGTATAGCCACAAGCGATATAAATTTTCTCCGCTTTTGAGATGTCACCGAACATTTTGCAGCGCCTTTAAGGTATTTTCGATCAAGATTGCGGATGCATTGTTGCGAATTTCCAGCGTTACAGCACCAAAACGTATTATGATATCTGACAATACTTCTTGATCACCGGCATTAGTACCAGCTGTAGAGACTGGAATATTTACTGGTACGATTGGATTGGAAATTGAGATGTTTTGAGAATAAAGTGACGGGAGGGCTTCGCACGCGGCAGCGCGAACACGCCTCAACCAATAATAATAAGATTTAAGATTAATGTCATGATCAGCACACCACGAAGAGACCGTTTGTCCACTACTGCGACATTCCCGGACAATCTCAGTCCATTTGTTTAATCGATACTGGTTAGTAACTTCCCTTGTATTCAACTCTAAACCTCCCTTTGGAGTTTTTCGACCGAAGTCGAAAAACTCTACAAACTCCAATTAAGGAAATTGTCTCAAAGTCTTAGGGAGGTTTCTACACACTAACTTATTAGACGCTTACACTACACTACATTAGACTGGGAAAATAAAGTTGTTGACCGGCGACCGTTGGTTAAGTTAACCGGCAGAATTCTTCCAATATATGTTATTCAACGCGATGCTCATTCGCTCTCGTTCCGTCCGCGCGGGACGAACCTTTGGCTTCGCTCCCCCTTGCTGCACATAACAGAAAACGCCACTACGTTTTCGTAGTGACGTTTTCTTTATGGAGCATAGGGGGGATCGAACCCCTGACCTCATCGCTGCCAGTGGAGAGATGGGGTTTTGTACGTTAGGGAAAGAGCGGATAGAAACCTTGTGGTACAAGGCTTCTCTGAGTTTTTTGTTTATACGTTCGAGTACCCGAGACACTCAGAAAAGAAAAAGTGTGACCAAAAAATGCCTTACTTTCATGAAAGTAAAAGAACCCAGCCAACAGGGCATAGGTTCCGAGATTTTAATGAGTTTTCAGGTGATATGTTAAAGAAGAAACTAATTTTTTTGACCAAATCTTCTATCGAGAATTACCTACTTAAGTTAAGTAGTACTTTCATCTCATTTTCAATCTCGATTCTAAACTTATCTCTGTCGCAACATTCAATAGCTTCCTCATATGTCCTTAATGCTTCTTCTTTGGTATCCAAAGAGGTTAATATTTGTGCTTTTTGTCTTAAAAATGCTGACCTATATTTTTCATCATCTTGATGCGTGATTCCCTCAATTGCTTCCTCAATATAATCTAAAGCCTTTTCAAAATCATTAACTCCTTGGTAATACTGTGAATAACGCTGATACCAAAAATGATTCCTTTTGCGCTGTTCGACTTGGTGTAATATTTCTATTGCTCTATCAAATAATTTCAATAAAATATAACACTCACCAATCATAGTGCAATAGTAACAATCATCAGTTGAAATTCCTTCAAAATAGCTCCTTGATAAGTTCAAGGAACTTATAGATTCCTCAGAATTAGACTGATAACATTTTCCAAGTTCTTTATATACCTGCCCTAAGTAGAAAAGTTCTTCCTTATTTTTAAATTCTCTCGATTCTTCAGGTAATAATTTAATTATTTCAATATACCTCTTCGGTTGCTCATATGCAATGGTTTTTCCTACCTCTGTCATAACCTGAAATGGTTGCGAATATCCCCAAACAGAAGAATGCATAATTGCAGTTTCTAATAGCGTGCCTTTCAATAAAAATTGCTCAGCGAGGTCAGCAAATACATATTTTTTGAGCTCGTTAAAAGCAGCGAGTACAATAGAAATACTCACAATAGATGCGTCATTTTCAAAAGCTAAAAAGATTTCTCTTAAGTACGATCTACAAACTTCAATATCTATCCCTTTCGAGAATTTAGCCAATTGTAACTTGCTATGAAATGAATCATTGGTATTTTGTATCACGTTAGAGAAACATTCTATAGCCCTGTCATACTCTTTAATGTATGTGTAAAACTTACCCAAGTGATGCATTACCTCAAATTTAAATATATTAGTACATGCAGACTTCAATAATTTTTCTAATGTTGGTATTTTATCAAATGCATATCTTTGTGCTTCAGCACGACTTTTTCGTTTTATTAAACGGTGAATATTTTCTACACATTCAATATATGTAATAACTTTAAATTGATCTACTAATTCAATGAGTTCTTTCGACAGCAATGTATCAATATCTATTCTATTTAGCATACTTTCAAAATCAGAAAGTTTTAAGCCATCCAAGGTAAGATATGTAGGGACTAAATCAAAATCATCTGGAGACTCAGCAATTAATTTACTAATTATGTTCCTATGGGTATGCAATGCGTTGAAATACTGAAAATTCTTAATAAATGAATCTGTAACGAAAAAATCTATAAACTTCTTCTTAACATCTTGGGACCCGGTTTGAGTTGTGTTTTCCAAAGTAATACAATTATAGACTAAATCATGCATTTTATAATTGTGGCTTCTGTAATCACTCAAGAAACTGCGTGTCAACAATTTATTAATTCCTGATTTAGAAATCAGATGTTGTAGTAACTTTTTATTAAAACTCTGTCCTTCAAGCCAGTTAATAACTACTAGTTCATTTTGAATCGTTTGAAAATGAGACTGCAGTAATCTTTTGAAAAAACTCTGACCATTTGTATCTTCGTAGTTAGGAAGGAGCAGTGTTTCAGCCTCTATATCTCTCCACGTTATTCCATCGAACTGAATACCCTTATTTATTATATCAAGCAAAAGAGGGTGACAACCAATTGATTGCTTAATTTTATTAAATATCGATAGTGGACACTCTTCTTCTATGTTGTAATTTAATATTCTCTTCGCTAAATCATCGTTAAGAAACTCAATATGAATTTGTCCTTTCAGACTATCTGACATGCACTTTTTTTGCGAAGTAATGATGATCTTTGAATCATGCTTATTTTCTTTCAATAAGGTTGGTACAATCGCGTCTACATTGGTATCTAAACCATCAATAATCAATAAAACTCTTTTTCTTTTAATTAAACCTAAGATATTCTGCTTACTCTGTACTCTCTCAATCTCAAGACAGTTTAGAGATTCAACAGACGTAATTTTACGCCCATCAACCCAAACGATTACATCAAAAATATATTTTTCCTTTAATTGATGAGCAATCGAAATTGATAAATCAGTTTTTCCAATACCACTAATGCCATATAGAAACAATACATTTTCACTTTCTAATATTGAAATGGCCTCGATTTCTTCGAAACGCTTTAGATATGTTGATTTGATTGTTGGTAATAAATTTGTCATACAGTGCTCATTAATAATATTCTCTAGTACCGGCAAATGAGTAACTAATTCACTGGAATAGTCTAGGAATTTCAACATGTCAACTAGTTTCTCGGCAATCAATCTAGCATCGTAGATGTGATACTCAAAATTTTTCTGATTCATCTTTTTCAACTTATTATTTACTGCATTTCTAACATCTTGTGATTCAGTATTAGTGGCAGTGCGATTACTAAACAAGTATAGGCACTTCAAATTATTTGATTTTTTAAAAGCATGTTCAACGTCCGATAACGGTTTGGCAAAATTATTTGAAAAATAGTTTTTTTCCGAACTATATTCTGCAATGATTGATATATCAGCATTATATGTATCCACAGTGTATCCAGTTGGAGCACCGGAAACAGTAGCACCTCTGTAAACGAGTTTGTATCCAACTATGGTTTCAAGAAAAGCATGACAAAACGATTCAAAAATGGTTCCGTTCAGGTTTTCTAGTCCCTCAATTAATCTCTTTACATGGCTTTTCTTACTAGCATCATTCATACCTTTACTCCTCTATTTCGTTTTTGCTACCTTACAAAATACTTGTAATTCATGTGCATACCTAACTCGAATTTATGAATTTAAAAATGGCTCAACTCATGTTGAGTGCTTGGCAGTCATCCTAATATCCAATCGCCGTTACATTCGTTGAGAATGCCTGCTTTGATTTCGTGTAAAGTAGTGACGGAACTGAAGGATTTTATACTATTGTGGCGACCTTCAACGATCACATTTGTTCAACGGCATTTATGGTAGTTTACTTAGGTATAATTAGTCTTTCTTAGAACCGAGTTCTAGTTCTTCTTTTTTTCTATCTAGCCTCTTTAATAATTGAGTATGTTCTGCATACTTATCTTTAGTCAAACATCTTTTATAGTCTTTCAATCGAAATACATTTGCCGCTTTGTCCTCTACACCTGTTAGTCTTTCAGTCCCCACAAATACTTGGCCTCTTAAATCCATGAGCAATTCCAAGGCTTTATTTATATTGCTTAAATTCTCATCATCCTGACCTTGTTGATTAGGAGTATCAATAACAAGCCATTTAAAAGGATTATCAATTCGGTTTAGATTGTATAAATATAGCGATATATAGTATGCATAAATAACACGAGGCAACTCACTTCCAGTATGCTTTAGAATAGGCAAGAAATTGCTTAGCTTCACATTAGTTCCCGACAACTCTAATTTTTCTAACAATATACTCATAAGCACTTTAATTTCTTTCGATATTTTGTTTCGTCTAGTTACAGATTCGATTTCTTTAATATCACTTTGGGTTGTTTCCCTAATTCCCAAATATTCATTTCTTACGTTCTTAATACCCTCAATTTCCAAGCGACTCGTATTAATTAAATCGTTTTTACCTTCAGTTTTTAAGGAATCAATTACATTCGTATTCTCCTCAAGCAACCTCAAATCTTTTCTCATTTTATTATAATTTGAATCAACATCAATCAAACTATTTTGATATGACTTTATTTCTCTTTGTAAGACCTCTAAATCAGCGGTT
Organism: Paenibacillus periandrae; assembly: GCF_022458865.1. Taxonomy (GTDB): domain Bacteria; phylum Bacillota; class Bacilli; order Paenibacillales; family NBRC-103111; genus Paenibacillus_S; species Paenibacillus_S periandrae. The sequence goes on from NZ_JAJNMU010000037.1 coordinate 65,806, forward strand.
GCACTTAAGAGGATATTACTTGCTGTTTGAACATCTTTAATCAACTCTGACTTTTCAGCAAGTTCATTAAGATGAACAACTCCACAAAATGGGCAAGTAATACTGTCATCTAGGCTAGAAGCATATGTATGATCATCCACAAGTTCCTCTGAATATCTATTTAATGCCTCAATAACTAATTTCTTTTCATATTCTTCATTCTGCAGTTGACTTATTTGATCGCTCAATGATATTCGTTCTTTTTCAAGCAAAGTTAACTGCTCTAAAATCTGTTTACTTTTCTCAAAAGTATCATCCAGTGTGTTTTTATCGTAGGCTAGTGGATTATTCTGTCTTTCTCTTGTCAAAATATTTGATACAAATTCTTCTACAGTATTGATTTTCGACTCAATCTCTTTGATTAATATTCTATATTTCTCCAGTTCTTTCCTGAGTCTGAAATACTCCTCATTTTGATAACCAACTATATATTTGATTATTTGTTTGTCCCAATTTGTCACATATGACAGTCTATCGAAACTCTTAGCAATTGAATGCCATCCCTTATCTTGATCAATATATTGAAATGCAAAAATATATGGTGGGGCGACAGGCTTATCATCTCCATTTTTGGTAATCCACGTAACATGTATATCAAATAACTCTAAGAATTTAGTAGAGAACTCGGAATAACTATACGAACCGATATAAGAAACTGCCGATAGATCTTCCGAACTAGCATACAATGTGTAAGTTTTATCTGATCGTTCAACTAAAAAGTAAGAACTGCCGATACTAAAACTAATAATTGATCGTTTATTTAACTTTTCCCAGTCGTCATCGAATTTAATTTCACACCCTAATGAGTGAAAAATAGTTTTAATAATAGATGATTTCCCAGTTTTATTTTTACCAATAATGATATTCAACCCTTTAGTTAAGGGAACCTCAATAGACGACTCTTCTGTTTTACTTATTATTATTATCTTTCTTATCGTTAAGTCGTTCTCCATTTGACTCACCTTCTTTTAGAGAGTTAAGGCGCAAGTTTCTAATTAGCCTTTTATATGTCATTATTTTTTTATTCTGATAGGATCGTTTCATAAAACACTCCTCTCAATACAATGGAGTTTATTTCTTGATGAGTGTGTTGTTTTAGAAAAGCTTCAATCAAATTCTCCAACAGTTCATTTTTAACGGTGAAATCATCTAATACATCAAAATTAGAATCAACTAATTCATCGACCTCTTGGATGAAACCACTAATGATATCTTGGTACAGTGTATCAGCGATATCTAAGAACTTTTTATGGTGTTTCTTCAGACCTCTTAAAATTGCGTTACTTTGTATATTTGATAATCCATTTCCCTTCAAATGACCTTCAATTGAAGAGTACAACTCATTATGTTTTGGAATTGAACTGAATTTTTCTTCCAATTCATCGAATATGTCGGAAGAGATTCCCTTCTTCTTTTTTAAGTCTTCATAACTTATTGGTGTCCTTATGATTGTTCTCGTTTTTTTTCTAACGGAATCAATGATGTTTGTAAGCAATAAATAGCCGCTCTTTATATCTAAATTGTATCGACTGGCTATTTCAAAGAAGACACCTTTGACTTGATCGACATGCCCCTCCAATGATAAAGGGCTTTTGTTAAAAAATGTATTTTGAATAAATCTATCAAATACAGTGTCAAAATCATGCTGCGGCATTACTGGGTATTCTAATTTAACGTAATTTTTAATTTTCGTATACAATGTTAGGTTTTCATGCTTCAATTCTTTCCGATCTTTAACTACTGATTGCCATTCTAAGACTTCATCATCAAAATCTGCATTAGAAATAAAATGACAACTGCTACATTCATTAGAAAACTTTTCGAAGTTATAAAAAATAAATCCAAGAAAGGAGTTTTTATAACTGCCATCTGTTCTCTTTGATTTTTGAAAAAGAGAACCTAGTGTCCATTGCTCTTTCGTATTAGTTGTTTTTACTTGATAAAAGTTCATACCAGTAGGCGAAGGACTATGCTCACTTTCTGCCATATCATCATGGAACTCACAATATATTAAAAACGGCTTTTTGTTTTGAACATTGTCTAACATATGATACAGAATCCAATGCGCTTGATACTCAAAGCGATTGTATGAGTCCGATCCTGCTTTTTCTCGCAATTTTAAATTTAGTATGTTCTGCACAACTTCACCTCTGCTATTACAGAATACACACCTGCATGTGATTATAGGATTAATTCGACATCTTCCGTCATTTTCCTTTTTTGGAACTACGAAAATGAGACGTAGACCCTATTGAAACTCGTAATATCAATCGAATGAAATCTATATTATATCCTTGATACCTCGGCTTGTTAGGTAGTCCTCGCGAGAGGCTAAACATGCAAATGCCGGACACATTCAAAACGTGTCCGGCTCTTTGTTTTTCCAACCATTAAATCAGGAGGAGTATATTATGAACGATTATTACAATGAAGAATTGAAACGGCTGATATCAGAATCATTAAGGGAACGTCCAGATAGCTATCTTATCCAGCAGTTATTTGATCAGTTCCCGACAACGACAGAGTTAATGGATGTATCAGAGCAACAGTTAATCAGGATAAAGGGGATAGGCGTGAGCAAGGCACGACAGATTACTGCCATGTTGAAGTTAGCAACTAAACTTACAATTCCAACACAAGATAACCCTATCATTCGCAGTCCTAAAGATGCGTTTGAACTTCTGGAGCCTGATTTCAGATATTTGAACAAGGAGCATTTCACATGTTTGTTTCTTAATACAAAGAATCGTGTAATTTTCAAGGAGATCATTTCTATCGGTAGTCTTAACGCTGCTATAGTGCATCCACGTGAAGTATTTCGAGCTGCGCTAAAAAGATGCAGTGTCTCCATACTGTGCGGACACAACCATCCGAGCGGAGATTCTACTCCATCACCCGAAGAGGTTGTGGTGCAACACTCGAATTCATGATAGCATGATTGAAATGAAGTCATGAGATGGGGCAATTATGTTGGAAACGGAATTAGTTTTGTTTAAGTGGAAGCAATATGAATCGGAGATTATCTTGCTAACGGTAAGCTGGTATTTGAAATATAGTCTTAGTTATCGTAATCTAGTCGAGATGATGGAAGAACGGGGACTATATATGGCCCATACAACCATCATGCGATGGGTTCACCAGTTTGGGCCGGAATTAGACAAGCGAATTCGTCCCTTTCTAAAACCGACTAATGATTCCTACCGAACGGATGAAACCTATGTCAAAGTCAAAGGACAATGGAAATATCTTTATAGGGCAGTGGATTCAAAAGGAAATACGATTGATTTCATGTTGTCTGAAAATCGAGATGCTCACGCGGCCAGACGATTCTTCAAGAAAGCGATGACTTCACCACACAATCAAGCGCCGCGCGTGATCACCGTCGATAAAAATCCAGCCTATCCTACCGCAGTTCAGCAATTGAAGGACGAGAAAGCTATGAATCAAGAAACATTACTACGACAACAGAAATATCTGAACAATATTATTGAACAAGATCATCGATTCATAAAGAAAATCATTAAACCAATGCTGGGATTCAAGTCTTTCAGTACGGCAGAGAAAACAATTGCCGGAATCGAAGTCATGCATATGATAAAGAAAGGACAGGTCGAATGCTTTCATTCGTCTGTCCTTTCTACAGTTAAATTTATCAATAAATTGTTTGGTTTGACAGCATAATCAAACCATATAATCGTGGATATCTTTGATCAGTTGCAATTGTTGCACCAAAACCGTTTTTTGGGTTACAAATGAAACTTTTTACCGAGTAGACGTTTCTAATTGGTTAGAGGTGAATGCGATTGTGGAAGAAGTTTTGAAGTTTATGACAAGGATGGACGACTTTACATTACGGGAGCTGATGCAGACCTATGGACAAGATATTTGGAATTATGCGTATTTGATCACCAGGCGGCATGAAGCAGCAGACGATATTGCCCAGGATGTTTTTGTCAGGGCGTATATGCATATCGACCGATTTCGCGGGGATTCCAGTGTAAAAACCTGGCTTCTTTCCATCACGCGCAATGCGGCGTTTAACTACCGGCGTTCGGCATTTTTCCGCAAAGTGATGCCGGTCGGCTTTGTTCGCCTCCGTGGGACGGTATTATCTGCCGAACAGCAAGCACTGGATCATATCGTAACGGATAATCTTTGGAACATCATCATGCGACTTCCGCAAAAGTATCGGGAAGTATTGGTGCTGGAAGCTCGTTACGACATGACTCTTAAGGAAATCGCCCATCTTCTCGGCATTAGCGAAGGGGCGGTTAAGTCCCGGCTGTACAGAGCGCGCGCCAAAATAAGCAATACGTTAAAGGAGGAAGTGGAATATGGAACCGTGTAAACCGGATTGGTACCGTCGACTTGAGAAGGGACCATTTCAACAAAAAACGTTCACGAGCCGTTCCATGCTTGCCGTGGAAAAAAGAGTGAAAACCCGCGCTTCCCGCCATACCCGCCGAATTTGGGTCAGCGGCATCGTGGCCGCAATTGCGGTTGTCATGACCATGAGCTTTCCCCATTGGAAATCTGTCTTTATTGGCTCTATCGGTACAAATATCGCCGCTCACACGGAACAGCCCCCATCTGATCAAAAAAACAAAAAGGAATTGGTGAGAGTCGAAAATATTTCAGGGGATAATTGGAGGGGCAAGATGATGTTCGTATCCGATCCGAAATCCATTCGGGTCGTAGTCACATCCGAACCAGAAACGGGCGAACGGGTAACAGGGATGGTGAAACGTACAGGAGCGATTGCCGGTGTGAATGGTGGTCTATACGAAAATCCCGAAGGAATGGGCAGCGGATTTTTACCTATAGGGCTGGTGGTGTCGGAAGCAAAACCGTTTTTTGTCGATAAGGAGGCTAAGCAGCATATTATCGGGTTTACCGATACAGGCAATTTGCTGATCGGCTCCTACTCAATGGAGGAGCTTACAAAAATGCGCATCAAAGAAGCCGTAACGTCTTTTCCACAGATTATCTCCGGTGGACGTCCTTTGATATCGGGGAGCGCAATGGACTGGGGACTCGCTCCACGAACGGCGGTCGGACAAAAGGCGGACGGAACCGTGATTTTCATCGTGATCGACGGCAGGCAGCAGGCAAGCATCGGAGCGACATTAAAAGATATTCAGGCTCTGTTTTTGAAGCAGGATGTTGTTACTGCAGGTCTTCTGGATGGAGGAGCCTCTTCCGAGCTGGTCCTTAACGGCGAGCTTGTGACCACACCTTCAGGTCAAGGCGGCGAACAAAGGATTCCGACCGGTTTTCTTGTATTCGATCAGCCTGATCGTATCGTTGTTGAAAATCCTTGGAACGGTAAATACGCACATTCGGATTATGTTTCGGAAAACCGTTAGGCCACTTTTGAAAAGCATATATGAGAAACTTGCGTGTGTGATGTCACCCTACAATAAGTCCAATACTGCCGCTGGGTCATTGAAGTCAAGACGGAGCCATCGTTCACAAAGCGGCGTATATGGTCATCGGCATCGACCTTGATGGCAATAAAGACATGCTGGGGATGTGGATCGTTCCGAGAAGAACGCATTCGATGGTCTAACCGTTTGGAAGAAACAACGAAGCGCCGTCGCTTCCGACGAGACCCGCAAAAGTATCTTCAAGAGGCTGAATCCAAATATTGTACGTTAATTAGTCAGCCGTAGTTTTTTTTGCCATATCCTTTCGGGTGCAGACTTCAATTGATAGCGTACGTATCGTTAAATAAATGGAATTTTATTACATATGGTAACTTTTGCGCGATGGTTACGTCTTATTAGGTAGAACCCGAACAGGAGCTGAGAACAGTTGACTATTCCGTTTAGCAGAAAACTCGCTGTCGGCATCGCGATGAACGTCATGGCGGCAACAGCCGTCCTTAGCGCGAGTGCAACCGCCGCCGCTTCCATTCATATCGGCGATGTCGTCGGCGACGTGCTTTCTACCGATATTGTCGCCGAAGTGAACGGGAGCGTAATCCGGTCGATGAACATCGACGGTTTGACGGCGATCGTCGCCGAAGATTTGCGCGACTACGGATTCGATGTCGCCTGGGTGCCCCAGCACAAAGAGGTCGTGATCATCCCCGTTGCCGGCAAACAAATTCGGCCTCACGAAGCTGAATCAGCCGCCCCCTCATCCGTCGGCCGCAAGCTCGGCCCGGTGCTGTTCACCGACATCGCCGCCAAGTACGCCGACAAGCCGATCCGCTCGTTCAACATCGACGGCAGAACCGCTATCGTTATGAACGACCTTGCTGCGTTCGGTAAGCTGGATTGGTCTCCTCAGACGCGCAAGCTGTCTTTCAAGTCGGATGCCGGAGCCGCGAAACAGCAATCGCTGGAAGGCTATTTGGTTGCTCGCGAGCTTGACCCGATCCGTGTCGAAGGCATTGCCATAACGGACGACGCGGTATCCTACAACGGCATCAATGTCGGGATCGTCGTAAATGGACGGCCGTACTTGTCCATCGAATGGTTAGCCGGCCAGCTCGGCTATGAAGCCGAAGCGGTTTCGAACGGAACCGTTGAGCTGACGGCGGACGGTAACACAATTGATTTTCGTGCAGGCGAGAAGTCTGTGAATCGGTATTGGCTAGGCGCAACGATCAGTCCGTTCGAGCTGTATGAGCCGCCGATCGTGACGAACGGCGTCATGTATGTGCACGAAACAAGCCTGAAAGGCTTGCTCGGCTATGCATCCGTCTGGAATCCGGATTCGCGTATACTGGATCTTACATACCATCCGTTCGTCGTGGAAGATTACGGCCTCCCGGAAAGCTCCGATACGTACATGTACGCCGCCAAAATGTTTGGTGACATATCCGGTCAATACGAGATCCCGGGCATCCGGGCGATTAACCGGATAAACGGCGGAAGCGCAGTCGGCTCCTTCTCCGGAGGCGGTCTGGACGCCAACAACGCAAACAATCCGTACAAATATTCGTTCGGAAGCGTGGCTCCCGCCAATATCGGCACCAATGAGATCGAAATAACCGTCGGAATCGGCGGACGAATGCTTTATCTCAAACAGTTTACGTTCGAGCTGACGCATCGGAACGTCAATCCGCTTGTGGACACGTCCGCCGTTTCGGGCAACTTCACCCGCCTGCAGCAGGTTTCCCCCGAACAAGCTTACGCGGAAACAGCCGCCGATACGTTTACGGTCAGCGGCACGGTTGCCGCTCAAACCGTCGGCTCCTTGACGGTGAAAGTCGCAAAAGACGATGACCCGCAGACGGTTAGCAGCACCGCGTCTGTCCCGATCCAGGATAGTCGGTTCGAAACGGTCGTACCGCTTCCCGCCGAACCCGGCTTATATCGCATCACGGTCAGCAGCCTCGTTACGTTCCCGCGCGGAACGAGCGAAACGGCTGTTGCCAAATGGTATGTGCGCAAACTGGCGAAGCCGTGAGTTTCCGTTCCCGTTCGTTGACCCTCCGACAAGCGGCGTTTCGCGTCGAAGCCTGCGCACCCACTTGGCGGAGAGCCCGATTTATAGGCAAAAAAAATACTGGAGCAGCCCGAAGCCGCTCCAGTATTCTTCTCTCTCAACCCTATTGAAACATAACTTCGTTCGAAATCGGATGTTTGTCGGTCATATTATCCCAAACGGCGAGTTCAAACGATGCTTTTTCTGAAGTCCTTCTACCCATCGTTGCAGTTTTTCAAACCCTTCTACGGTGTTATTAAACGAGAGATGTCGATTCGAGAGCACAATCCCACGATAATTCGTAGCTTGTGCCACATGAGTCTCTTTGGCTATGTCGATACCTACAACAAGATGAGATGTGCTAATTCGTTCTATTCGTTGATTTTGTCCTTCTGTTTGTTTAAACTTCATAGTAAGAGCGCCTCCTAGATGGTGTTGGGTTTCGAACCCGTGGACAAACCCATCATACCGAGGCGCTCCTTTTTTTGACAAAGGCGATTTCTTAGCCTTAACAGGAATGTTTACTTGAATGATCAGGAGCAGGTCGCCGCGACGCCTGCTCCAGTCAAAACCATTACACTATCGTATCCGTTCGTAAGGTATCTCCCAAGGCGTTGCCGTTAAAGTTTTTTAACAAGTCCAATACGTTATTAAAATGAATTTCGCTCAAATGTTCGATAACCTCTTCAACTACAAAATGCTCCGGATCCGAAATCCACATACAAATCACGCCTACTAACCCTGAAATCATGTACTCCAATCCGACTTTCATTTTTTGATTATGATCATGATCACCAATACCGGAAAGAATAAAATCTTTTAAAGCTTCTTTTAAATGGGTTGAGAAGTGAGGACCATTCTGACTAAGCATCGTTCTAAAGAAAACAATGTCGGCTTCTATAGCTTTAAACATTTCGACTAAGCTTGAGATAAACATTTCCTTATCTATTGCTTGGATATCTTTATCTTTAATATCCATGTTAAAGCAAACATTTAATTTTTCCATGCTTTCCTGAGATAAATTCTCCATCAAATCAGGTTTGTCCACATAGTGTAAATAAAAAGTGTTTCGATTTATCATGGCTTCGTAGGCAATGTCTTGTACTGTTATCCGTTCGTAGCCTTTCGTTTGAACTAGCGTCAAGAAAGCTTCTTTAATGGCTTTCCTTGTTTTTAGAATACGCAGATCTACCTTTTTTTTACCCATTTGTAAACTCTCCATCCATAAAGATAATGGTCAAATCAAGATGATATGATTATTAATTGTCATATCACTGAATATCAACCATTGAATGATTTAATTCTACGATCTACAATTAAAAACGTCAAACACAATAAAACCTCATCAATTCAAAAAGGAGATAAACCGTATGAAAACATTAGCGATAATTGGAGCAGGTAAGGGATTCGGATTGTCCTTGGCCAAGCGCTTCGGTAAGGAAGGCTTTCAAGTTGCATTAGTAGCACGAAATGCTGTAAAGCTTCAAGAGATGGTAGACGAACTAAATGTCGTTGGTATCGAAGCTTCTTATTTTACAGCTGATATTTACAGCAAAGAACAAATTGAACAGGCGATTGCCGGAATTATAGAAAAGTATGGCCATATTGATGTGCTGGAATTCAGCCCTATACCGGGTAATTTCCCTCCGACTTCTGTATTGGAATTGACGGCGGAGAATGCAAGGGATCAATTTGAAGGCTATATTGTCAGCGCCATTAATGTCGTCAATGCCGTTTTGCCGGATATGTTGACTCAGAAGGAAGGATCCTTGCTGTTTACAACAGGATTATCCTCCCTGTATCCCGTTCCCATGATGGGGAATATCGGTATAGCAATGTCGGGTTTGCGCAATTATATTACCAATCTTCATACTGAACTTTCGTCGAAAGGTATTTTTGTTGGTCACCGATCTTTAGGTTTGTTTATTAAGGAACCAGGGGCGGGTACATTTGATGATCCTGATGTTATTGCAAACATGTGGTACCAAGCCTATACGGAGAAAAAAGTCTGGGAAGAAGAGTATCCAAAAGGCGTTACTCCTGAAACCGTCGTATTCTAATCAATTAAATACAACGACCAGTCGCATCAACTCAGGTCTACCTCTCCAAAAAAGTACAGAGTGCCTAGCACACAGGCTCTCTCAATGAAGTCGCAAAATTACCGCAATCACGTTGATCATCGCAAGTGCAATAACCATTTCTGCTATAGGACTTTCCGTAACGATGAAGGAAAGACATGACCGTTCAAAGGTTGAGAAAGCAGTAATACCAATACCGATAACGGGGCAAAATACTGACTACACCAATGTTAATCAAAATGCCATACTTGCTCTTCTTGATTGAGCTATTTTTTCTTGGATTATTTTATACAGTTTGGTTCAGAAATTAAAGGAGGATAAAATCTATGTCGTTAGAAATTTTACAAGCAAAATTAGAATTAAGAGAATTAGTAGATGCTTATTCAAATTTAGGAGATGAAAAAAAGATTTCAGAACAAATGCTTTTACTTACGCCGGATTATAAATATAAGGTTTACTTCGGTGCTCAATTGGTGTCTGAAGTTTCAGGAACAAAACAATTAGAAGAGGAGTTTAATGGTCACGCTTCTCTTGTAAAACGTTATTTCTCCATTAACGCACAACACGTTGTGAAAGTGGATGGCGATACTGCAACAGGTGTTTCATACTCTCAAATGAAAATGGTGAGAGACGAAGATGGCAAAGAAGTTATCACTGACTATAGTGTAAAATATGATGATATATATGTACGTCAAAACGGAACTTGGTTAATAAAGGAACGTACTGCTCACTTTACAATTATTGAAGCAAGAACATTGCAAGGCTAATTTGATTAATAATTGGGGTCCCGCCAAAACGCGGATAACGTACGCTAAGCTATATTTATTGGATCATTTGCCAATACGTGGTAGGGTAAGACGAGGGATTACTCCCTCGGACTCCCCGTCAAACCGTGCATGCGGATTTCCCGCACACGGCTTTCCTTCGTCAGTTCCTCATCTTCAGGAGTGAGTTCTCTTCATCCGTCACCGGAC
>NZ_JAJNMU010000038.1 GCF_022458865.1 Paenibacillus periandrae
CTAATCCTTTCAATGGATTATGGACAGGTACTACCTGCCATTTCATTGTAAAGGATTTTTTTGTGTCTGAACTTTCTATAGACAGAAGATTATGAACATTCAGAGAAAATTAATGCAACGCTAGTGATTATATATATGTATGCCGGCTCATCTCCCGATAATGGCTCGGCGTTATACCTTCCTGCTTTTTAAATATTCGGTTAAAATAACTATGCTGATACCCGACCTGTACGGCAACATCGTTTATTTTCAGCTCTGTATCACGGAGCAGCTCTTTGGCCTTCCCTATTCGCAGCTCGGTCAAGTAATCTATGAAGTTTTTCCCATTTACCTGCTTGAATGATTTGCTGAGCGAGACGGCATTCATCCCGGTATGCTCTGCACAGCTGTCCAATGAAATTTCATTCATATACTCATTTTGCAAATAGATCATTGCCGACTCCACAACCTTTTTGACCTGCACATCGGAACGAGCCTCCAGCTCCCTCACAAAAGGGTGTATGACCTTGGCATTAAACCAATTCAACATTTTCTGCGGCTCACGGATCTGGGTCAGCTGTTCATACAGATTGGCTGATTTATACACTCGGCTCGGGTCCATACCGGAATGGCGGATAGCATGCAGGATGCTGCCCAGAAGCTGAAGCATTCCCTGCTGAATATCAATTTCCTTGGCCCTTCGTTCCAACAGCTCCTCCAAAAACAGCACAATCGTGTGCTCAGCCTCCTGCTGCTGACCTGTACGCAGCATTTGTATAATTTCGCGCTCCAGTACGAACGGGTAACGCAGCTCATTCATTTCTTCACTGACTTCAAGTGTCTCCAGATCCAGCATCTGATTTTCATTTTCAAAATTGCGATAGCTCAAGGCCTGTTTGGCTTCTTCATAACGAAAAGGGATCTGGGCAATCAAGGGAGTCGTTTTCCCGATAGCTATGGAAACCTGCAGCTTTAAAATATGATTGATCGTATGCATCAATTCCTCGCTAAACGCTTGCAGCTTGTCTGTAAACGGCCGATCTGGAGAGACAATGATAAGCACACCGATCGATAAATCGTGGAAGTTGACGGTACTGGCCTGTTCCAAGCGATTGGCCGCCAGCTCTTCAATAATGTTCGCCGCAGCAAACGTAACCAGACCCTCGTCACCCAATGAAAACCTGCCCTCTAAATTTTCAAAACCGGTCAATTGAATATGCATCACCTGAAATTGCTGGTCGTCCACAATCCAGTCAAAGTTTCTCATCCGCTTCTTCAAATCTTCTTCCGAATAGGCATACAGAAAGCCTTGCACCAATTGAAGCAGGAAGCCTTCCTTCACATGTGGCAGCTGCTGCTCCAGCTTGTTTTGCAGGGTAATGCTTTCTCTGCTTAGATGCAGCCATTCCTTTTCGATCATTTTAAATTCATCCGTCTGTTCGTTCGTACTGCCCACAAACAGCTTGTTGGCCGCAAGCAAACGGATCAATCGATCAATCGGTGAATAAATCTTGCGGGATGCCAGCCACGACAGGATAAATGCTAGCAGCAGCGCGGTGCAGCTGACGGAGAGAATCAGCTTGGAAATGAACACAACCGGTTTCGTAATCGCATTAATCGGTGAAGCCGAGACATAAATCCAATCCGAGCCAACCCGCGAAAACGTGCCATAGGATACCGTATAGGTCGTGTTTTTCCAGTCGTACAGGAAGGAACCGGTTTGGGCTCCTCCCTTCATCACTTCGTTCCTTAGAACCTCGTCAAAGCCAATTGAATTTGCTGTTCCTGCACTGGATAGAAGCACATTTCCATCATTTTGCATGATGAAGGTTTCACCTACGTTGTACGGTGTTAGCGTTTTCAACAGATTGGATGCTTTCTCTTTGTCCACACGAACCAGCAGGGCACCAAACGGTTCAAAATTAACACCTGGCAGTTTATGAACTAACGTCAAATCGGTTGCATCCACTATACCCGGATCGGCCGGGAGATCGGACCAAAAAACCAGTTTTCCTTGTGATAGCATATCGATGTAACTATCCATGAATGTCCTGTTCTGTATCACATCATACTCGGGATAAAAACGGATTGGCTTCATGCCATTGAGGAACAGCTCCACCTGCTTGGCCAGCGGACTTGAACCTTGCATGACACCCAATGTCTTGGTCACATCACGGGCAATTTCAAATTCCGAATAAAAATTAACATCCTTCAGGCTGCTATTAAATTTGGGATCGAATGCCCAATGAGCAAGCGAATTTTCCAGATAGGTGAACTGGTCATCGACATTAGCGGCTCTCTGTACGATTTGACTCTTATGCAGCTGCAGCATTTCATTTTCCAGACGGTCCCCGCCCATCCAATAAATAATAATACCAACAATAACACCTGGAATGCTTGAAATTAATAAAATCAATATGAGGCTGTTGCGAAAAAATCTCCCTTTTAACAAATCACCCTCACCTCTTTATGTAAGTCGTTGTACTATCATGACATAAATTGTATTTGTAACTCAAGAATTTTTTTATACAGAGGTGGTCATCCTAAAACGATACTTTGGACAATTAGGGGGAACCATGATGGGTACAGAAACGAATCAAGAGGGTTTTATTAAGGAGGATCGGAATCGATATACAGATTTCAAAACAGTCGAATCCCAAAGAAACGATCTCACGGCAGAGGAATTCCCGGAAGGCCCCTATGGATCAACACATCTGACAGAATCTCTTGGCAAAAGCAGTCCATGGCGCATAGATCAACGCCCGCCTAACCGTTTCACCTATGAAAATCGTGAGCTGCATGCAGGTCTGTCCCGTGATTATCCTGGAGATCATCCTACACATGACGTAGAAGATGACGGGCAAATCGAGTCTTGATTTCATTGGATGCAGACGAGCAAAAAACAAAAACGGCAGAGAGAATGTCATCGACATTCTCTGCTGCCTTTTCAGATGCAGGCTATGCTGCTATATATACGAGTGCTATCAAATTAAATCTTCATGACGCCGCCAGTACTTGCGGAAGTAACCAGCTTCGAGTAACGGGCCAAGTAGCCTGTTTTCACTTTCAGCTCAAAGCCTTTCCAGTTGGACTTGCGACGGTGCATTTCCTCATCGGAAATTTTCAACTCAATACGGCGTTCGATCAAATCCAGCTCGATGATGTCTCCGTCCTCAACGAAAGCAATCGGACCACCTTCAGCCGCTTCCGGCGAAATATGACCGATGCTGATCCCGCGGGAAGCTCCCGAGAAACGACCATCCGTGATCAAACCAACCTTCGCACCAAGACCCATCCCAACAATTTGTGAAGTAGGTGCCAGCATTTCCGGCATTCCCGGTCCACCCTTTGGACCTTCGTAACGAATGACAACAACATGGCCTTCTTTGACTTTTCCGTTAGCGATACCGGACAATGCTTCTTCCTGAGAATCGAAGCAAATAGCAGGACCCACATGTCTGCCGCCCACTTCTTTATCCACTGCACCAACCTTGATGATCGATCCGTCCGGAGCGAGATTACCGAACAAAACTGCCAAGCCGCCGCGCTCGGAATGAGGATTATCCAATGGATGAATAACATCCTTATTCACGATTTCGCAGCCAGCTACATTCTCACGCAATGTTTTACCTGATACGGTAATACAGTCTCCGTTCAGAGCACCCGGTTTCTTGAGCAGCTCATTAATGATTGCACTCACACCACCTGCGTTATGCACATCTTCGATGTGATAATCAGAAGCTGGAGCGATCTTAGCCAAATGCGGTACACGGTTAGCCACTTCGTTGATGCGCTCGATTGGATATTCAAAACCCGCTTCATGCGCCAAAGCCAATGTATGAAGCACAGTGTTTGTCGAACCGCCCATTGCCATATCCAGAGCAAATGCGTTATCGATAGCTTCGATTGTTACAATATCACGAGGCTTAATGTCCAATTTGATAATTTCCATCAGCTGCGCAGCGGATTGTCTAACGAAGTCTTTGCGCTCTTCAGCAACTGCCAGAATCGTACCGTTACCTGGCAGGGCCAGGCCCAAGCCTTCAGCCAGACAGTTCATTGAATTGGCTGTAAACATACCCGAACATGAACCGCAGGTCGGACATCCGTATTGCTCAAGCTCAAGCAGACTTTGATCGTCAATTTTACCAGCTTGATACGCTCCTACGCCTTCAAAAACGCTGGATAGCGAAATCGATCTACCGTTTTTGTCTTTACCGGCTTTCATCGGGCCACCGCTGACGAAAATCGTCGGGATATTCACACGCAAAGCGCCCATCATCATACCCGGTGTAATTTTATCACAGTTCGGAATACAGACCATACCGTCAAACCAGTGTGCTGCAACTACAGTTTCAAGGGAATCCGCAATAATTTCACGGCTTGGCAAGGAATAACGCATACCGATATGACCCATGGCAATCCCGTCATCTACACCGATGGTGTTGAATTCAAAAGGTACACCGCCCGCCTCGCGGATAGCTTCCTTAACGATTTTACCGAACTCCTGAAGGTGAACGTGACCTGGAACGATATCGATATAGGAATTACATACCGCAATAAACGGCTTATCGAAATCTTCTTCTTTAACACCAGCTGCACGCAATAAGCTGCGGTGCGGTGCGCGGTCGAAGCCTTTTTTAATCATATCGCTTCTCATTTTTGGTTTGGACATTGGATGTGAAACCTCCTAGTATATAATCAGGTGCGAATTTTTTAGCATTCTATAAATTCTATCATGTTTGGAGGCAAATGAAAACGATATGTGTCAAAATCCCTCAATCATCTTTTGCCCGTATCTGCTTCTTCATGTATAATCGATTGTACAATGGCAGTTATAGGAACGGAGTGACCCGCAGTAATGGCAGAATTTGATTTATTATACGATTCGCAAGAAGATACACGTACACGCTTTGTTTGTTTTGTTGGTGATAATTCCATGCACCGGTTTGACCTGGCAATCACATCGACGAACCGCTTCTATGGAAAAAAGCTGATTACCGATCTGCAATCAGGACGTACCGCTGTCATCGGACCTGACGATCTGGATGAAGAAGGCTACCTCGAGCATGTGTATAAACTGACGGAGGAAGAAGCGGCTGAGCTGACCAACTTCCTGTCGATGGTCGTAGGCACGATTAACTTCACGGATCTTTAGTAGAAGTCCGGTGAATAAGTCCCGCTGCACGACCAAATATCCTTCCGATCGCTGTTGAAATATGAAATTGGATGAAAATAAGAGGTTTATTCACGATTTCAAAGGCGAGCGCTTACGCTTCTCCAGGATCATTTGGTCGCTCCGCTCTTTATTCACCAGACTTCTAGAATTTGTTAATAAGATCTTTAGCGTTACATTACAAAAAGAGCCCTCCGCGGGCTCTTTTATGATCTTGCTATGATGATTTAGCGTTTTACCAGATCTTCCCGCACCGGCGTGAACGTATCGAGCAGAATACTTGGCTCAATCGCTTTGGCACCATGCTTGGCGTTGCTCGGGATGTAGATCGTTTCACCCTGCCCAATGACATGCTTTTGTCCATCAATAGTGAACTCCAGCCTGCCCTTGATACAGTAAGAAAATTGCTCATGCGGATGGCTGTGCTCGTAGCCCTCGGCATTTTCCTCGAAATGAACTTCCATCATCATGATCGTTTGGCCCGGCTCAAAAATCTTTCTTTTGACTCCAGGCTCTGCATTTTCCCATACTCCAATATTGCTCATTGTGAACCTCCTAAAAGTTTTCGAAGAAAACTGACTTCGTAAGCGTTAACTTTAGAGTTTTCGAAGAAAACTGACTTCGTAAGCGTGTCCATATTCCATGGTAACATATCTCAATCGTGATTGTGCTGGATTTTTTTATATTCACTTGTATAAATTCCTTATCAATAATCCCATACAATTTAACATAGGAGCTTGGCTGGTTTTATAATCTAACTATTTGCCAGACACCAGCAAGGTTGCTTCAATCTTCATACGCTGCTCCATACGCTCGTCTTCCCCCATCCGCGGACAGGAATAACAATAGCCATGGCCTGTATCCGTTAAATAGGCAAGGCAGCATGAGGCCTTGATCCGCATCGTTTCTCCCGGGATACGCGGATTATCGATATGACGAAACTGGATGTCAAACGGGTTCTTTTTTCTGCCGAATATTTCTGGGGCAAGCCCGTATCGGAGAAAGTTAAAATCCTCCTCGATTGTAAGTCGCAGCTGATCGGTTTCAGCCTCTTTCTGCGATGCATCATAGGCATAATGAAGACGCGTAGCGAGCTGACCCCAGAGCTGACCAACATTAATTCCAACAGCAGCCGCAATTGACGCCATCAGCGGAGCTACTTCATTACTGTAAAAGGAGCTCAGCACCTGCTTCCTCCAATCATTTCTATCCGTACAGGGAACAGACAAGCTGTCGGAATCATGGAGCTGAAACGCCCAGCGCGGCCGATTATTGAACAAATGCACCTGCCCGCTCAGATTATGCAGGGACAGGTTATAAGCAGCATCGTGATGGGAGATCGTATACTGAAGCGCTGCACAGACCCATGCGAACCATAACGAAAAATAAGTGGCCGCAACCTCCGGCTTCATCGCTTTTAGCACAGGTCCGTATTGCTCAATCAACTGCTCGGCATTGCCTTTGTCCACCAAGTCAGCAAGCTCAAGCCGAAACAGAGCTTCAGGCAGCTCTGTTTTCACAAAATACATATGCTTTTCCAAATAATCAAAATCGATCTTCCCCATTATCAAGCACCCCATTCAAATAAAGCGTTGAATAAATGATAATAGTTCTCATTTATGTTGTCAATCTTCGATGCTGATCCCTATATTTCATCGGAGTCGATCCCAACTTTCTTTTGAACACATAATGCAAATAATTGGCGCTGGAAAACCCGTTCTGGAATGCAATCTGATCAATGGTTTGATCGCTTAGGCTCAGCTCATTGCAAATATGGGTAAGACGCACATGCTCGATATATTCGCTGAACGTACCTCCCGTATGGTCACGAAAAATCCGCTGCAGCTGACGCGGGCTAATCTGCACACGTTCGGCCACAACCTCCAGTGTCAGCGGCTCCATGTAATTATCCTTGATAAACTGTACAGCCAGCTTATAGCGGTATTGCTTCATATTACGCGATGGAATATCCGTTTGTGGTCCAGAAGCATAAGCGCGCGTTGTACGCAAAAGAATCTGAATAATCGACTGCTTGATTACGGTAAACAGCCCAGGCTGATTCTCGTACCACGCCCGATAGGCATTCAGAAAGCATTCCATGGCCCGATATTGATCGAGCACCGGTTTGGCAGGCAGATGCTTGAGCTGCTGGATGCAAGCCTCGGCTTCCGCAATTTCCGAACGGCGCCCCCAATCACAGGACGGTTCACTTTCAACGCCTCCTTCTCGTGGAGTTTCATCATGGTCCAGCTTGACAATATCGATATGCAGGCATAGCTCATCCATCGCTTCAAGAGCATCCGCCTCCTGGTAATGCACCAGATTGGGACCGGTCAGATAGAGCATGCCTTCCTGCAGCGAATAAGGAACCTCTCCGAGAATGACCTTGCCTTTGCCCCGAGGAATGTAGTGGAATTCAAATTCGGAATGCTTATGGAAGGATACTATTTTGCCTGGACTAAAGGTCGTATGATGAAATCTCAGCATACGAATTCCATAATGGCCCCAGCGGAACTCTACATCCAGGCGATCCAGTGCATGTCCCTGCTCCAGCATAAGCTCATAAGGGTATGGCTTGGGGGTCGATCTTCCATGTATCTCCAAACTACTTACCTCCTCATTTCCTGCCATCTGAGCAACTATAAATGGGAAAAGGCCGCGCGCCTCTGGCTGATTCACCAGTTACGCACAAGCCTTTCTTTTTGTAATATACAAAGGGTTCATTCACGCATTTATGAGTCTGATTACTCAGCCAAATCACTCAGCTTGAATGCAGCACCCGATTGGGAAGATCGATTCGAAGCCTCCATCAAACGTGTCAGGTCCAGTGCAAGCTGAATATTTTCATCAGCTGTTGTTCCATTTTGAATGTGGCTGACCCATTGGGCGAATGCTATAGGGCTGCTTGCCGGAAGCTCGGTTTGAACCTGCCACTCCTTCACATCCGGTCCTTGCTTCGTACTGCGAACCAGCAGCTTGTTATCATGAGTGGAATACAGCAGACTTCCCTCAGTACCATGTACCTCGATGACAAAAGGCGAGAACGCATTAACGAAGCCCGCTTCAACGACGGCTAAGGCACCATTCGCGTAACGCAGCACGGAAACTGCATTATCCTCAACTTCCTTACCTGTCACATAACCATAATTAGCGCTGATGCTCTCGGGAAGTCCAAGGAACAAACGAGCCAAATACATCGGATGGCAGCCCAAATCGATCATGGCTCCGCCGCCGCACTGCTCCCGATTAAAGAAACGTTCTGGAAGCCAGCCGTTCGCTGCCCGCTCCGAAGGTATGCCTCCGTTATGAGAAAGCCGGGTACGAACCAACGTCACATCACCAAGCAGCCCCTGGTTTAAAATATCCTGTACAGCCAGGGTGTAGTACTCGTTCAAGCGCGGCAGCGACACTGTCAGCTTGACATCCGCTTCCTCGATAGCTGCGAGAATCTCATTGCACTCATGCAGCGTTGTAGCAACGACCTTTTCTGTGAAAATATGTTTGCCTGCTTTGGCTGCCGCAATGATAACATCGCGATGCACGTTCGTAGGTGTTACCACTACAACGCCCTGAATGTCCGGCTGTGCCAGCAATTCATCCAAATTTTCATAAAATTTGAAGCCGCGCCCTGCCGCTTCCTTACGTCCACGTTCAGCATCTTCGTCCCATAATGCGACAACCTGCGTATCCGGATGCTCGATAGCATCACGTGTATAATCTTTGGCATGAACATGCCAGAAGCTTAATATAGCAACGTTGATCAAGAATGCTTCCTCCTCTAGCTTACTTTATTATTCGAAGTAAACGGCTTTGCCGGTTTTTGCGGATTCATAAATAGCTTCCAAAATTTCCGAAACGACGCACGCTTGCTCAGGTGTTACAATCGGCTGCGTATCATTGATGACCGCATCTATCCACAGACGAAGCTCAGTATCCTGCATGCTTTCTTGCTTGCCGTCATAGAAATCCACGCCTTTTGCACCCAGCTCGATTTGATTCTTATACAAGCGGCTGTGCTTTTCGCCATTCAGACGCAAGCCGTCTTCCATATCTGCTCCGCCTTCAGTACCGCTCAAGGTACATTTAGCTTCCTTCACATCCAGCGTATTCAATGCCCAGCTGGATTCGAGAATGATGGTAGCGCCATTTTTCATCGTAATCATGCCAAAAGCCGAATCTTCAACCGTGAATTTTTTCGGATCCCATGAGCCCCATGCATTGGCAGCGTTCTCTTTTTGCGACAATTTGTGAAAAGTAGTACCGAGAACAGCCTTCGGCTCGTAATTGTCCATCACCCATAGCGTCAAATCAAGGGCATGTGTACCAATATCAATCAGCGGACCTCCGCCTTGTTTTTCTTCATCCAGAAACACACCCCATGTAGGTACAGCGCGACGACGAATCGCATGGGCCTTGGCAAAATATATATCACCCAAATCACCATTCGAAGCAACCTGCTTCAAATACAGACTGTCGGGACGGAAACGATTATTGTAGCCAACTGTCAGCTTCTTGCCTGTACGTTTGGCAACCTCCACCATACGACGAGCGTCAGCTGCCGTCTTAGCCATTGGTTTTTCACACATAACATGCTTGCCCGACTCCAAGGCTGCGATGGAAATTTCAGCATGCGAATCATTCGGTGTACACACATGGATGACATCAATAGAACCATCTTTTAATAGCTCGGTATAGTTTTCATAAACCTTAGCTCCTACGACACCATATTGTTTAGCCGCTTCATGAGCTTTCTCCACAACAATGTCACAAAAAGCGACAAGCTCAACTGTTCCCAGCTTGGACAAGCTTGGTAGATGTTTACCGTTGGCAATGCCTCCACAACCGATTATTCCTACTTTTACTACATTCGACACGTATGTATCCTCCTATAAAATAATGACTTGGTTACATAGTAGCATGTTTAGATCGAAGTTTGAATTGCAATTTAATGACAACCAAAAGTATGATTTTATGACATCTTTAAGTATCTATTGAATAAAATTGTACACAGGTCGTTCCCGTAAAAATTGACCTATACGCCTTACAGCCTCGTTCAGCTTGTCTTCATCCTGGACCAGCGCAATACGAACATAGCCTTCACCCTCTGAACCGAACGCATCTCCGGGAATGACCACCACACCAACCGCATACAGCATTTCCCGGGAAATTTGTCGAGAAGTCCAGCCCTCAGGAATACGCGCCCAAATAAACATCGTTGCTCGGGGCTTGGGTATGGACCAGCCAACTGCAGCAAGCCCGTCAATCACGATATCACGACGTTTCTCATACAAGGCAGCAACCGAATGCTCCTGCTCCATATCCTCCTCCAAAGCGGCAATGCCAGCTTCCTGCACAGCCTTAAACACCCCATAATCGATGTTGGATTTCAGTAGACGAAGCGCGTGGACGGCATCGGGCTGACCTACCATAAAGGCGATTCGGCAGCCAGCCATATTAAAGCTTTTGGATAAAGAATGAAACTCGACAGCAACCTCCTTTGCGCCTTCGATCTCCAAAATACTGATAGGCTGAAAATCATCAAATGCCAGCTCCGAGTAAGCAAGATCATGCACAATCAACAGCTCGTATTGCTTCGCATAAGCGACCAGCCGTTCAAAAAAATGTCGCGGCGCAACCGCCGATAATGGATTGCTCGGATAATTAAGCAAAATAAATTTGGCTTGACGAGCTGTTTCCTCTGGAATGTCCTCAAGCTTAGGTAAATAATCATGTTCCTCTCTAAGCGGTAGGAAAAAGGGAGTCACACCAGCCAGCACAAGACTTCCTGCATAGATCGGATAACCGGGGTCCGGGAGCAGCACCACATCACCTGGATCGGTAACCGCCATAGCCAAATGGGCCAGACCATCCTGCGAGCCCATCAACGTGATAATGTCTGTCGCTGCATCCAGCTGTACGCCGAACCGGTGTTGATACCATCGCGCTACCGTCTCACGAAAAGCCAAGCTTCCCTCAGAGGTAGGGTATCCATAATTCTCAGGCTTGCGTACAGCCTGCTCCATGGCTTGCATGACCCGTTCTGAAGGCGGCTGGTCCGGACTGCCGATACCCAGGTCAATCACATCAAGACCACTTGCGATAACCTCTTCCTTCCACTGTGCCATTTCAGAAAAAATAGCGGAACCCAATAAGGATAACCGCTGTGATTGAAATCGTTTCATATATGCCTCCCATAAGCTTAAGTAACTCTTATACCCTTACATCCCAGATGAAGCGTGACTCAGCTTTTGCACGAACGTCATCATGCCATATAAAAATCCGGCAAGCGCCAAATAGGCGATTCCAAATTTCCAACGGGATGCTGTTGGCACTTCATAATATTTATCATTTTCAAAAGGCTCGTAATCTACCTGAATATGAACCATCAAATAAAGTCCGTCCTCTTTCTTCAACCGTTCCAATCGAACTACGTGTGTGCGGCGGATCAAAGCTTGTCTTCCCAGCGCAATCGTTCCATGGAAATTCAAGCCTTCCCAGTTGACCTCTACAAATTGTTGCCCTTCAAGATCCGAGTAGGTCAGGAATGGCAGCTCACGCTTATGCTCCTCACCTGGAATCAGGTAGCCCTGCTCAATTAACGGCTCTGCCGGAATCAGAAAGCTCGCTGCAATGGCACGAGGTTCACTGCCTGTTTTCCGATGCCTGACATATTTGTTATACAAATCGTAAGCGAACAGCGCCCAAATAATTAACAAAATAATATTAAAGTTGTAGATGATCAGCACAAGCCCCCCGATCAAACCAACCAGCCACAGCCATCTGGAGACTGCTGTTACAATTCTCCCCCCATCCAGCGGGTGAATCGGGATCAAATTAAACAAATTGATCAGAAAGCCGGCCTGCGCCAGGCTATACAGGAACTTACTATTTAAATAATAGCCCAAGCCAAACACGACCAATGCTCCTACTGTACCAAGTACGGGTCCACCAATCCCCACATACGCTTCCGTAACCGCATCCCTCGGGTGACGCTTCATACTGATCATGGCCCCCAGAAACGGGATGAACATAGGTGCTGAAACGGGTAAGCCTTTTTGCTTGGCTGCAATCACGTGCCCCATTTCATGTACAAAAATCAAGAGCACGAATCCGATGGCAAAGCTCCAGGGAAACAGCAATGCGTAAGCTCCAATGGAAATCAGCATGGATACAAACACGCCGCCGAACTTACCAACCTTTAATAGTCCAATCAGCCACTTGCCTTGCGCCAATAAAAATATTAACCCGGATCCGAGCAGCCAGAAGGGATTCTTATTATTTTTTTTCTTACGCTGCAACAATGGTCACGCTCCTCTATAACTTACTCTGGTGGCACTGTTAATGGCCCCATTCCTGTTCATATTGCTCCTCTTTATAACCAACGGTTACATGAGTGCCATCGGTGGCGATAGGCCGCTTGATCAAACGTCCATTGGAAGCCAGCAGATCAATCTTTTGCTCATCTGTCATTTGCGGCAGCTTATCCTTGAGACCTTGTTCTTTATAAACCTCGCCAGACGTATTAAACCACTTTTTAATCTCAAGACCGCTTTGTTCAATCAGCTTTTTTAGTTGCTCTCGCTCAGGCGGGGATTCGAACAAATCGATTTTCTCAACCTCCGCACCTTTTTGCTGTAAGGATTTCAATGCATTCCGGCAGGTGCCGCATTTAGGATAATGATATATAAGAACTTTTTTGGGAGCAGTCAAGCTGATCATCCTTCCGTCTTCTAGTGTTTATTATACAGGATTCATCTATCATATAAAAATTAGCCATTGCCCAATAAACAGCCTGTATGCGACAAAACCCTTCAATAGCTCTCATTGGTTTCGACACGACCCTACATAACCTCTCATGGATATTGGACAGCCCCGATGATACAATTTGTATAGAATATTATATAGAATTTGATACATATTGGAGGTCTATTCATGTTTACAAGTCGGAGAAAAGAACCCTTCCGTTATATTTTTACTAAACCTGTAGACTGTTCATTTGAAATTACGGAGATTAACGGTTCTGTCCTCTCAAGCAAAATCGTATATGCCAAGCTAATAGATTTAAGCAGAAATGGCTGTAGAATCGAAAGTAAGCTGAATCTGAATTGCAAAGCCAATCGCATTAAAATACAGATCGGGTTTAACTTTACCGATAAGGATATCACCGTCGTCGGTTATTTAAGATGGCAGCAATCCTCACTAAGCTACCACAGCTACGGGGTGCTTTTCGAAAAAAACAGCGGCCTCAGCGCGACTATTATCGAGGAGTTGAAAGTTTATACTAAAGCTTCAAGTAACTCACCCAAGGTCAGTTAGCCTTGCAGCTGTGCCATATAGGTCTCGATATCAAAGGGCAATGGAGCATGAAATTCAATCCACTGCTTGGTGGCAGGGTGGTTAAATCCAAGCTTAATGGCATGCAGGGCATGCCGCTCCAGGACGAGCGTTGGATGTTTATCCGATATTGAAGGTTCATCGAGTGCTGCCCCTGTCAAAGGATCCTTTAGTTCGGTTTCAACCAAGTCCGCAGCTATCTGTTCATCTAGCTCTGCCTGCTGCCTTTTATAGAGCTTATCGCCAACCAGCGGATGTCCAAGATGCTGCATATGCACACGGATTTGATGGGTACGTCCGGTTTCCAGCCATAGACGCACCAGCGTCACTTCCTCGAAGCGCTGCTCCACTTTATAATGCGTTACCGCCGGATAACCGGATTCTGTCACGATTCGTATATGAGGCTGCTCCGGGTCTCGATCAATCGGTGCGTTCACGGTACCCTCGTCCTGCCCCATAACGCCGTACAGCAGCGCTACGTACTCCTTTTTCACCAGATTGGCTTTCATTTGCTCCGACACCTGCTGCTGCACAAACGGGTTTTTGGCAACAGCCAGCGTACCGGACGTCTCCTGATCCAAGCGATGAATCGGGCGAAAACGGTAGCTTTTTCCCTGCTGCTGCCAATAATGAACGACCCCGTTCGCCAGCGTGTTGACATAATGACCATGGGTTGGATGCACGATCATCCCAGCCGCTTTGTTGACGATCAGCAGATGCTCATCCTCAAAAAGTATATCAAGCGGCAGCTCCTGCGGCAGGATGTCCTCGGACTCCTCCTGTTCCATGCGGACCTCAATCACATCTCCGGTATGAACGCGGACGCTGATGTATTCACGCTGCCCATTAAGTAAAATCCCCTGCTCGGTAAGCTTCAATCGGGACAGCAGCTTGCGGGACACATTCATTCGATTTTGCAAAATCGTTTTCAGATAAAAGCCGTCTTCTTCCACTGAAACCGTGTATGTTAAAGGCTCGTAATAGCTGCTCATTTGCGTCGAAACACGGTAGCACTGCGCGCGTATTCAATATCTTTCACATCGATGCGGCTGTTGGCCAAACGGGCAACGGTAAAAAACAAATCCGATAAACGGTTCAAATAACGACGTACCTCTTCATTGATCGGTTGTGTGCGAGCCAGTGTAACAACTCGGCGCTCTGCCCGACGGCACACGGTCCGGCATACATGCAGCGTCGAAGATGCAAGACTTCCCCCTGGTAAAATAAACTTCGTAATATCCGGTGTTTCCGCGTCATACTTGTCAATCCATGCTTCCAGCCGGTCTACCATTTCAGCGGTTACCTTGTAAGGGCGAAGCTCCTGCTTGAGCAGCGCCAGATCCGAACCGCAATCAAACAGCTCATGCTGAATTTCCAGCAAATCATGGAGCAAATCCTCGAATTTGTCCTTGTCCAGAAAACCCATCGCCTGCCCGACAAAGCACTTTAATTCATCCACAGTTCCGTACGCTTCCACACGCACATCATCCTTATCGACTCTGCCTCCAATAACTCCTGTCTGCCCGGCATCACCAGTTCGCGTATAAATTTTCATCGTTCTGCCTCCTCTATGAATAAGATCATTTTGAAACAATTTATATAACTTGTATAAGTGCTTGTAATTAGCCTTGCGTATCTACGCCTATCATCTCATATAAACGTGCCATATCCAAATGACTTCTGACATGATCGGCCAGCCGATCGAACGCCGTTTCCCTGCGTGCTTGAAAAGCAAGCTCAATTCCTTTGGGCTCCCAGCCCTTACTGCTCCGCAGCTCATTCAGCCAGGCTCTGCGAAATGCATCATTATGCAGAATCCCGTGTACATACGTTCCCCATGCTTTGCCGTTGTCCGTAATCGCCCCGTCCGGATGCGGTGCCAGCTCCCCATGCTCTTCTTGAAGCTGGAAAGGATGTATGACCGGACGCAAGAAACGTGTCTGTCCCATATGAATTTCATAGCCGCTTATCGTAAGCAGCTCATCCTCAGCAGCAAACAAGCGAGTCGTGCCTGAGGTACGTACCGTACGTTTGTCTGCTGCAAAAGTCGTCTCGATCGGCAGTAGACCCATGCCCTCAGTCTCGGGACGGTCAGACTCGACATGCAGCGGATCGAGCAGTCGTTCACCCAGCATTTGATACCCTGCGCATATGCCGACGATATGCCCGCCTTGCCGCGCGTGCTCAAGCAATGCTTTTTCCAATCCGGTCTCTCTTAAAAAAAGCAGGTCATCGACCGTGTTTTTGCTGCCCGGGATGATGATCGCATCCGCAGCTCCAAGCTCCTGTGGTGAACTGATGTAACGTACCTGCACATCCTGCTCATAGAGAAGCGGGTCCACATCTGTAAAGTTGGACAAGCGTGGAAGCCTGATGACAGCAATATCAAGCTTCGGATGCTCAGTACCATCAATATAACCATCGGTTTCTTTAGAGTGGCCTTGCAGCCCTCCGGCAGACAGCTTCCGATCCAGAGAAGCGGAATCCTCATCCTCCAGCTCAAGGTCCGGCAAAAAGGGAATGACGCCAAGCACCGGCTTGCCTGTGCGCGCCTCCAGCCAATCCAGGCCTGGCCTCAACAGCGTAACATCACCGCGGAACTTGTTGATAATAAAGCCTTTCACACGATCCTGTTCCTCGGGTGTAAATATCTCCATCGTACCTAGCAGTGAAGCGAACACTCCACCCCTGTCAATATCCGCAATCAGCACAACTGGGGCATCTGCCCAGCCAGCCAGCCGCATGTTGACAATATCTCGATCCTTGAGATTAACCTCAGCAGGACTTCCGGCGCCTTCAATCACAACAACATCATAAGTCTCACGCAGCCGCTGCAAGGAATCCTTGACGATCAGCTCCGCTTCGGGCAAATACTTTTCCCGATACGTGCGTGCATCATAGTCACGATAAGGTTTGCCGTGTACTACGACCTGGGCGACCATGTCTTTTTTCGGTTTGAGCAAAATCGGGTTCATATCGGTTGTTGCCACAATCCGGCATGCATCGGCCTGCATCCCCTGTGCGCGTCCAATTTCCTTGCCATCCAATGTGACGTAGGAATTGAGCGACATGTTTTGCGATTTAAATGGAGCAACCAGGTAGCCGTCCTGCACAAAAATACGGCAAAAGGCAGTCGTGATCAGACTCTTCCCCGCATCCGAGGAAGTCCCTTGAACCATCAGCGTCGGTGCCTGCTGCAGCTTCAGCGGAATTCCGGCTGCGTTTCTTGCCTTTTTCAAAGTATGTGCTGTTGCTTCATTTCTTGGGGTATTGTTAGCTTGCACGATGTCGCCTTGGTCAACAGCACCGGACTTGATCCAATCACGATCCATTATCGACTGCTGTGCTGCCAACGCTTCAAGTGAATCCCGCAGCGCTATGATCAACCGCTCATTATGCTCGCGCAATCGAATAGCTACACGGACATAGGTCTCATCCAGCCCATGGAATCGGGAAGCGTCCCTTATTAATATGCCGCGCTGCCCCATTTCCTGCTGCAGCTCCTTCGCCCTCAGCCCAAGACCACTCAGCGAAAACAAAATATAATTCGTATCGCTCGGCGTTACCTGGAGACCCAACTGCTGCAGCTGACCGACCATCCATGGACGTTCTTTGGCTAACCAGCTATACGTGCTTTGCTCATAATCGTGATCCTTCAACACACCGATGCCAACAAGCTGAGCCAGCATGTTGACACTCCACTGGACCTGCAGCCGCTGCAGCCGACGAATTTGCTCCGGATGCGCCACTATAAAGCCGAGCCGCAATCCTGGGATGGAATAAAACTTCGTCATCGAGCGAATAACCATCAGATGACTGGATTGTGCTGCAATTCGTATCATCGTCAGTTGATCTTCCTCAGGGCAAAAATCGAGAAAAGCCTCGTCGAGAATGACCGGTTTACCGGGCTTCGCTAAGCATGCTCTCACTTGTTCAGATAATAGCCTTCCTGTCGGATTATTAGGAGACCCCAGAAATAACAAATCCGAAGCGGCACGCGCATACTCTACATCGGACAGCTGCAGCTCAAAATGGTGACGTGCATGCAGAGGTACATTCAAAATGCGGCCGCCGATCTTTTCCGCAGCTTCCTCATACTCCGAGAATGAAGGTCTTGCTACTGCCATCACGGCGGGCTTAAGCACTCTTACAGCCAGATCAATCAGCTCGGCCGCCCCATTACCTACAAGGATCGATTCGACAGGTATCTTATATCGCTCGGCCAGCTTGCCGCGCAGCTCCCTTACAGCCGGATCAGGGTAGGCAGCCATATCGCGCCAATGTTCCCGCAGAATCTGCTCCACTACGGCAGGTGGACCCAACGGATTCATATTGGAGCTGTAATCAAGAAATTGCCCCTTGGCTTTGCCAAAAGTTTCTGCTGCCGTCCATAAATCGCCGCCATGACCATACTTTTCTAACATGATGCCATCCTCCCAATCCTGATAAATACAATCGGTTTACTTTCGCATTAACGGACATTCTTTCCTTTTAGCTTGAGCATGCTTCTCTTAACGAACAACCAGATAGATGATCAGCAGCAGGGCTGTTTCCACAATTTCATTCATTGCACCGTAGGTATCTCCTGTCAGCCCGCCAAGCTTACGGTTTAAGTACATACTCATGCCTACACCGATCAGCAGTGTGCTCAGCAGCGCCACACCCGTTGCCATAAGCGCCTGACTAGAGATCCATTCACCTTCATGCCAGCCAGTGAGCAGAAGAGACAAAGCTATAGCCAAAGCCGTATGTATCGATAAGTGCTTCCAACCAATTCCGCGAAAAAAAGAACCCAGTCCACGTTTCGTTTCCTCATTTCTTGCGTAAGGCCAACAAGCAATCGCGACCACCATATACCAGCGGCTCCAAAGAGCAGAGAGTGGCAGCATATAAGCAAAGGTTCCAACAGGAAGCGTCAGCCATTGCTGAAGCAGTGTCCACTTGCAGAGCAGCAGCAGCATACAACCAACCACGCCCATAGCGCCGACTCGACTGTCCTTCATAATTTCCAGCATCTGCTCGCGTGAACGATGGCTGAAGATGCCATCTGCCGTATCCATCAGCCCATCCAGATGAAGGGCTCCTGTCATGGCCACCCATAATACGAGCAGGAGCGCGGCAACAACACCGCTGGACCCTATACCGCCCGATAGCCATCCGTCAGGCAGTCCATAACCTTGCAGCAGCAATCCCGCCAAACTGAGCAGCAGTCCAAGTACCGCACCTACAAGCGGATAAAAGATCACACTCTTGCGAAATAAAGCATTGTCATAATGCAATTGGATCGGAACCGGAAGCCGAGTCAAAAATTGAAAGGCGGCTGCACAGGCCGCCAGCATCTTTACCACCAAGCCCAGCATAGTGCGCATACCAACCCTCCCGCAATCAAATAACTAACCATATATAACAATTGGATTGTATGAATAATATCGGATCGACCTCGTTCACGCAGCGGCCAGCCCATCCGGGCCCGCTCACTTGTCCTCCCATGATAGACGTTCATTCCTCCAAGCTCGATACCGAGTGCACCCGCCACTGCCGATTCAGGAATCCCGCTGTTGGGACTTGGATGCAGCCTTGCAAAATGTACGATCGAACGGGCTGCCCTGACAGCGGAGCAGCCTCTTTGGACTGCTGCAGCCATCACCAGCAAGCAGCCAGTGGCACGAGCAGGCAGCCAGTTCATCACATCATCCCACCTCGCTGATGCCCAGCCAAAATACAGATACTTATCGTTTCGGTAACCAACCATCGAATCCAGCGTGTTCGCCGCACGATACAGCATTGCCAAGGGGGCACCACCTAGCAGGGCAAAAAACAACGGGGACACAACAGCATCGACGATATTTTCCGCTACAGTCTCCACCGTTGCTCTCGTAACTTCAGGTTCGTCCAGCTCAGAGGTATTTCTGCCGACGATATAACCGACGTATTTTCTTGCTTCCTCCATCTGATCGTTCTGGAGAGGGCGATACACCTGCATAGCCGCATCTTTAAGTCCTTTGATTGCAATCGTTGTCGAAATGAACCAGACATTCACCGCGTAACCCAGCCATGGGTGAATCCAGCGCGCGGCAAGCAGCAATGTATACATGACGAGAAATGTAAGCATAAGCGTGGAGACCAACAGCACAATCCCCTTCAGTCGTTGCCCCTTACTGGATACAGTCGTGGCATTCTCGCGATGCAGCTTCGATTCCAGCCAGCTGATCCACTGTCCTATGCGAATCACAGGATGGGTT
This sequence comes from Paenibacillus periandrae, assembly GCF_022458865.1. Taxonomy (GTDB): domain Bacteria; phylum Bacillota; class Bacilli; order Paenibacillales; family NBRC-103111; genus Paenibacillus_S; species Paenibacillus_S periandrae. Next base: position 19,732 of record NZ_JAJNMU010000038.1, read on the forward strand.
GGCCAGCGAGGATCTCCAATCCACCAATCAATCATAATGGCAGCCACTAGCATGATCGCCGTTTCCTGCCAAGAATACAACAACACCTATGTCCACCTGCCATCTCCTGTTTGATGCTACATCTTGTAGCGCAAGCTTGTGAGCTCCACTGGAATCCCTGACGTAACCAGGAACACCTGATCTGCTACGCTAGCCAATACACGGTTCATCGTACCGGACAGGTCCCGGAATTGCCTACCCAGCTTGTACTCTGGAACGAGGCCATAGCCAACTTCATTTGTAACCAGAATCAAATGTTTTCCTTGACTGGAAACGGATTGACAAACAGCTGCCAATTCATCCAGCTTTGCCCGCAAAAGCTGCTCCATATCTGGCATATGCTCGACCTTCAGCAGCCAATTACTTAGCCATAAGGTCAGGCAGTCAACCAATATAGCAGCTTTATCGGTTTCCTTATTTTCCTTCTTGCTGTTGAATGACTGCAAGGCCTCGGTCAGAAGCAGCGGTTCTTCTATAGTCGTCCATTCAAAACCCGTTTCTTCTCGCTGCAGACGATGCAGCCCAATTCTCGCCTTCATTTCATCGTCATAGGCTTGTGCTGTAGCAATATACAATCCCCGTTCGCCAAGCTTGGCGGTATAGGCCTCCGCAAAGGAGCTTTTGCCGCTGCGCGCGCCACCTGTCACCAATACGAGCATGGAAGCCCCTCCAATTATTAAGAGTCCGTTTGATTATCTGATTGTGAAACACCGGCACTTGCGAATGTAGCCATTTCCATCATAATCTTGAGTGCTGCTTCTATAATCGGGAATGCCAGCACAGCTCCTGTCCCTTCACCAAGCCTCATATCCATATGCAGCATTGGACACAATCCGATCGCTTCCAGCAAGCGTTCGTGCCCCTTCTCCTGCGATTGATGGGAAGCAATCATATAAGAAACGCTTAGCGGCGCAATTCGACTTGCTACAAGTGCCGCAGCTGAGGAAATAAAACCATCTATTACAATCGGACAGCGATGCAATGCCGCGCCAAGAATCACCCCGGTCAGCCCTGCAATTTCCAGTCCACCCAGCTTGGCAAGAACGTCCAGAGCGTTATCCTTATCCGGCTGATTGAGCTCGATGGCGCGCGCAATAACAGCTTGCTTATGCTGCAATCGCTCGTCGTCGATACCCGTCCCGCGTCCTACTGTGTGCTTAACCTCTTCTTCCGTTAATACAGCTAATATGGCAGAGCTTGCTGTCGTGTTGCCAATACCCATCTCGCCAGTTGCAAACAACGTGTATCCCTGTGCTGCCAGCTCTTCAACCAGTTTAATACCAACCTGGACGGCCTGGAGCGCTTCCTGCTCTGTCATTGCAGGCCCTTTGGCCATATTGGCCGTTCCAAAGCGTACCTTGCGTGAATACAGCAATGGATGCTCCAATGGGGCATTCACTCCGATATCCACACAAATCACATCGGTATTAGCATGACGAGCCAATACATTTACAGCAGCCCCACCGCTGCAGAAATTGAGTACCATTTGCTGAGTAACCTCAGATGGAAACGCACTAATTCCCTCCTCACACACGCCATGGTCGGCTGCCATGACAATGACTGCCTTTTTACCGATCTTTGGCACCGTTATCCCTGTAATACCTGCCAGCTGCTTGGCTATCTCTTCTAGCTTGCCGAGACTTCCCGGCGGTTTCGTTAGCTGATCTAAATGATCTGACGCAGCTTGAACCGCATCCAAATTTATCGGTTGAATAGCTGAAATCATCGATTCCAGTGATGTAGGCATCCTCAATCTTCCCCTTTTATACGGCTATTTTTTCTATCTGCATGAAGCAAGATTTGTGGAACTTCATATACCGGATGCTCCAGCACAATTGGACGGGTATGATACACCGGCTCCAACAGCTCGCTATGTATGACTTCCCCGGGCCGACCGATGGTTACAATTTTGCCAGCCTCCATAAGCAGCAGCCTGTCGCAATACTGTGCTGCCAGGTTCAAATCATGGAGCACAGCAACAACGGTTAGCTGTTCTTTCTGCTGCCAGTCGCGAATCCATTCCATCATCTGCAGCTGATAGCCAATATCCAGATAAGTCGTTGGCTCGTCCAGCAAAAGCAAACGCGGCTGCTGCGCCATCAGCTTGCCAAGCGCAACTCGCTGCCGTTCCCCTCCACTTAATCGGTCCACTGTACGATCTGCCAGCACTTCTAGCTGCAGCCGCTGCAGGATGTGTTCGATCAGTGGTTCAACATCTGCAGCCGATTCATCACCCAACCAATTCTGAAAGGGATAGCGGCCCATGGCAACCATTTCCCGCACCGTGAAACCAAGCGGAGGCAGCGAGTCCTGCTCCAGTACAGCCATCCATTGCGCCAACTGCTTGCGAGGGTACGAATGAGCTGTTCGACCTTCCAGCAGTACACGACCAGCGTCCGGCTTGTCTATGCCGGATAACAGCTTTAACAGCGATGACTTGCCGCTGCCATTCGGGCCGATGATACCGAAGCATTCTCCAGACTTCACGGTGAAGCTGACCTGATCCAACACCGTTTGCGTTCTATATGCTTTACTGACATTATCCACTTGAATGATCGCCATATCGCCAATTTCAGGCATTGCATTCACCCCATCTCACTGGCCTTCTTCTTTCGATTCGACATTCTACTATACAAGCTGAATCAAACAAACTGCCAGCAGGGAGGCGCTGTGCAAGCAGACCCTTCCTCCGATCACTGTTGCAGCCGGATTCTCTGATTTTCTAAGCCCTATTAGGGTAAGAATCCATCTGCAAAGGTGAACACTCCGTTTCTCCAGAAGGGTCCGCTTACTCTGCTCAGGCTGTACATTTTTGGGTTCATCTTACCTATCATCCTTCTTCTATCAGTTGTATTACCAACTACCCAGCTCGCCGCCTGCTCTTTCGCAGCAAATAAACAAAAAACGGTGCGCCGAGAAATGCCGTCACCACACCAAGCGGAATTTCCGTGGGACTTAGCAGCATCCTGCCCAGCGTATCGGCACACAGCACATAGAGGGCGCCTCCAATCAATGATAGCGGCAGCAGCAGCCGATAATCCGGTCCAACCAACAGACGCAGCAAATGGGGGACGATCAATCCAACAAACGCAACGACACCCGATACGGATACAGCAGCTGCGGTTACCAAGGTAGCTGCGATCAGCACCGTCAGCTTGGTGCGTTCGACGTTAACCCCCATATGCGCGGCTTGAGCTTCTCCCAGGGAGAGCAGATTCATCGCGCGTCCATACAACAGGAGCAGCAATGCTCCAAAAACCAAATACGGCAGTAAAATCAATGAATAAGACCAACCCCGCAGTGTCAAGCTGCCCATCAGCCAGAACACGATCTCGTTCACAACCTGCTTCGACATCGACACCATCAAGGCAACAAAAGCACCCAAAAATGCTTGCATCACAACACCGGATAAAATAACCGTTTCGATCTGCAGCTTCCCATCCATACGAGCCAGCAGCAGTACCGTCAAGAGCGATGCCATGCCTGTGCCGAATGCTACGGCTGGTATCGTCCAAATGCCCAATAAAGAAAACTGAAGTCCGAACAAAATCAGGAAGGAAGCGCCAACAGCAGCCCCGGAGGAAACACCTAACGTATAGGGATCAGCCAACGGGTTGCGCAGCACTCCCTGGAAAGCCGCACCGGCAACTCCAAGCGAAGCACCTACCAATACGCCTAGCACCACCCTCGGAAACCGTACACGCCAAACAATCTGCTCGGAGGAAGCTTCCCAATTCACCGATATATGGTCGCCTATCCATGGAAGCTGGTGAGCCACGATCCCCCAAACCTGCAGTAGAGGGAGCTGGACCGTCCCAATCGATAAGGATAACGTAATGGCAAGAAGAAGGAGCAGCATGCCTGCCCCTCCCCAAATCAACAGCTTTTGCTTCATTTATTTCACCAATTCCGGGTATATGCCCTTGGCAATATCAACAAGACCTTGTGTAATCCGTGGCCCCGGACGACTGATCCAGTCTTTGTCGACACCCACGATCCGATTGTTTTTTACGGCATCGATTTTTTCCCAGCCGCTGCGTTCTTTAATAATTTGATCTAAAGTTTTTTTGGATTTGTCGTCGATCAGATTGCTCGGGTATAAAATAATCTGTGGATTGGCGGCGATCACCTTTTCTTCATTCAGCTGTGAATAGCCCGGCATTTCTCCATAAATATTGATGCCCCCGGATAATGTAATCAGCTCGTCCATGAATTCGCCTTTACCAACTGTCCAGCCTGGTGAGAATTCAAGCAATACGCGTTTTTTCTGCTCCGGCTGCAGGTTCTTGACGGCATCCGTCACCTTTTGGCGATCTGCCTTCATCTCAGCAACCAGCTTCTCCGCCTGCTCCTGCTTATTGAAAATTTGACCGAACAGCAGCGTATTATTCAAGACATCTTCGACAGTTTTCGGCTCTACCTTGAACACATTCAATTTCAGCGAACGCAGCTGCTCCACGGCCGGTATTTTCATCGACACGCCTGTAACAATCAGGTCCGCATTCGATGCCAGCAGCGCTTCCTCATTAGGCTTGACGATGCTGCCCATCTTCGGCTTCTTCAAAGCCTCTGCCGGATAATCGCAATAATCCGATACGCCGTACACCTGCTCACCCAAGCCGAGCGCGAACAGCGTTTCCGTCTCACTTGGAGAAATCGATACCAGTCTGGCAGGCGCCTTGTCAAAAATAAATTCTTTCCCTGTCGCATCCTTCACTTTGAGCGGATAGACTGTAGCTTTAGCAGTTGGGACTGCTGTCTGCCCATTAGGCAGCTTTGAATCCTGCCCAGTACCTGCCTTCGGTGGTTCAACAAGCTCTCCCTTGCCTGGTGATACCGTTGAATTCCCGCAGCCTGCTACGATTAGCAGCACGATGATACTAATCAGCACAGTCAGCTTTGAACTGTGGCGCTGCATTTTGCGTATATTCTCTAGCTTCATCTTAAAGCCCCTTCCTCGCTTCCCTCAACAAAAGAAAAACCTCTCGCTTCTTTTCACAAAGAAACAAGAGGGCATGCGCTAAATAAACGATTACACCAAGCTCGAAGAGCCTGCGATCATTCAAGCGCGACGCTCCTTTTTCCTCGAAAGGGACAGTCTTTGCAGCGAACAGGCAGGTTTCCTGACTTGAGAGTGAGTTTGTACCCGATTGGGTAGTGTCTCCTTTACAGTGGCGGGACCGCGCTGGATTTGCACCAGCTTCCCTTTTAACCCGATAAGCGACAGCTTACAGGCACCTGTTCATGCTTTATTAAGTTGTTATTTTTGGGCAATTACTTTTAAAACCTGCATGACCAGATCCTGCTTCTTGGCATTAGCCGGTACAAACGCAATCAGATCTTTACCATTGAGCTTTAAATCTGTCAACCACTTCGTTTGTTCCAGAGGTATACCATAGAGATGCTTCTCGACGCCTCCGGATTTTCCATCCACGGGGATCTCCATCACACCATCAGGGAAATCCTCAGCTTTGGCTACCGCATCCAGACTGACATAACCGCCCTGCTGACCGAGCGCCTTGAACTGCTCCTTAGGCACGACAATGATCCCGTTATCGCCAGCGGCAATTTCAACGATCAGCTTTTCCATGGAAAAAATAGGCGTTGTCTGAATTTTAACCGTTGGTGCTTGTCCCAGTTTTTCTACCAGACTAGCCTCCAGCTTATCGCCTACTTCACTTGGAATGCCACTGCTCGACATCATAAATATCGGCACATCCGCCTTCGGCCCCCCACAGCCTGTCAAAATCAGCAATAAAATCAACCCTAAACATGCAAATTTCGCCTTCATCTGTCTCTCCTCCCAGACCAACCAACCAGCCGTCCGTACTGAAATCTCACCTCACATCTTATCATAAAAGCTATCATTCCACAAAAACTAATGCGTATGACAAACACCCTTCAAGCCGTTCTGGCTCAAAGGGTTATCTCGGATCCAGCCTCATACACTTAATACTTAGTCAACCTCAGGAAAGCAGCAGCCTTAATCCTGATACGTCACTTTAATTGGCGTCCACTCGGCAATAACCGTTTGGCCATGGACCGATACGCTGCCCTCAGGAGTCAAATCCTTCTCCGTCATAATTCCAAGCGCAACCGTGAATTGATTCAACTTGATTGGCACCTGCCGTTCTCGCCGAACTTCGACACCATTAACCGCAAAAATAACCTCGTCATTTCCACGATGGTACGTAATTCGATACGTATTGAATTCTCGAGGCTGGAAATCCGTCTCCTCCTTGAAAATACAAAAGAATCTCGTTTTGTCCGATTCCGGAACCTCTACGCCAGGAAAAGGAAGAATTCCATAGACGCTGGCATACGTATCATTTCCCACAAAAAAGTCAAGCGCTGCACCTGTAGTAAAATCCAGCAAATTTAATGAAACAAAACCGTCATATAAATCGTGTGCCGCTGTACCTGTTGTTCTTGAACGGATTTGCAGCTCAAAGCTGACCTCGCCTGCTTCCGGCACCTGAACAGCATCCACCGAATAATACATATGCTTCGCATTGTCCAGGAACTGCACATGATCATGCTTGCGGCTGAGCGGTGCTCGTACATACAATATTCCGTTACGGACGATAACTACAGCGTTTGGTTCCCGATAATTCCAGAAAGATCCGTCCTGCAGCGGAAAGCCGCCAATTTTCCAGACGTCCTTGTCCGACAAAATGTTATGAAAGTCTCCTAATATGTGTTCTCTGCTCATCCAAGCCGCCTCTTTTTCTGGTTGAATTTACTGAAAAATCCCATGTGCCAGCAGCGTCAGAATCATGATCGACCCGCAGCGGACTGTAACACGTAGTGAAGCTCCCATCAAGGGCAGGTAAGCGACCGATGGATTCTCTGACTTTAGCATACCATATACCTTGTATATAGGAATAACAGTAACCAAAGCAATCAATGAATAATAAGGCAGCACATTGAAAATGACACACACCAATAACGAAAGGAATGCCAGAAATAGCAGGAAACGTGAAAACTGAATAGCTCTTTGTTCACCCCATACCACGACTAAGGTATGCTTCCCTGCTTGTTTATCTGATTGCCAATGTAAAAAATGATGATTAAACAAAATCAATGTGGTTAACAGGCCGATCGGCAGCGATAACAGCAGTGCGCGGTAATCAAGCTCCATCGTCTGGACAAAATAGCTGCCCATGATCGGTAAAATCCCGAAGGACAGCAGAATAGCCAGCTCACTGTAGCCTTTGCCTCTATAGCCAAACTTGAGCGGCGGTGCCACATAGAAATAAGCAATCAGGCCTCCCAGCCCGCCGAAGATCAATACCCACCAGCCTGCATACAATCCAAGCACCAAGCCGCATATCAGGGCAACAGAGAATAAAGCCCACGTCAACACAGCAAAGGTTTTCTCCGATAACGTTCCATTAGCCAAAAATCCCGAATTTGTGGAAATCGTTCCCGAGTTCTCTGCCGCTGCAGCATCAACACCGTTCCGATAGTCCCATAAATCGTTTATCATATTGGAAAATAGATGGGCAGCCCCGGCGCCAATCAAGGTGATAACAAAAAGCAGCGGATGAAATATACCTTTCCATGCATACGCCCCTAAAGCACCAAGAATAATCGGAATCATCATAACAGGAATGACTTGGAATCTGGATGCCTTCATAAATAATTTCAGTTTGTCCACTTGATCAATTCCTTTCTATTACAAGATAAAAAGAACCGAATGCTATCGGTCCTTTTTACTCTGATTCATATACTGATTAATTTTTTCGTCAAGAATCGTACTGAAAGCAACAACCTCAGGAGATGACATGCTTTTCCTTAGAATGACCAGGATCTCCAACTGTTGACGTAAGCTGCTAATTTCTTCTTCTAACGTCAATAAATCAGAGCCATGCTTCTTGGTCTTTAATAACCACTTTGGTTGCTGATCTTTTTCCCGTATCCAACCGATGTGGAAATATTGCCCAAGCTGATACTCTGGAAAAGCCACGTCAATTCCTCCCTCCTCAAAAATCTCTCAAAAACTACTATACTATAAAGATAACAGCTTTTGAGATGGAAGGAAACGGGCTTATTTTGTCATTTTTTGACGAAATTATAATTTTCTAACAAAATTACCAATACGGTCAATAGCTTCAATCAGTTGATTCACCGAATAGGCGTAGGAACAACGTATGAAGCCTTCTCCACCCAGCCCAAATACGTCACCGGGAACTACCGCAACCTTAGCTTCATGCAGCAATCTTTGGGCAAATTCATCCGAGCTTAGGCCTGTAGAACTGATGGAAGGAAATGCATAAAATGCGCCCTGCGGCTCATGACACTGCACCCCTATTTCCCTAAAGCTATGAACGACCAAACGGCGTCTTTGATTATACGATTCTACCATCCGATCCTTTTCTTCCATACCGTTGCGCAGTGCTTCAAGTGCAGCTACCTGGCCCATTGCTGGAGCGCACATGACGGTATACTGATGGATCTTGAGCATAGCCTTGATAATATCGGAATGGCCACAAGCGTAGCCCATACGCCAGCCCGTCATGGCAAAAGCTTTTGAAAATCCGCTAACCAGAATCGTCCGGTCCCGCATCCCTGGCAGAGAGGCAAAGCTCACGTGATTTTGCTCAAAGGTCAGCTCAGCATAAATTTCGTCGGAGATGACGATCAGGTCGTGCTCTTCAGCGATTTTGGCAATCGGCACCCAATCCTCATAGCTCATGATGCCGCCTGTCGGGTTGCTGGGATAGCTAACAATCAAAATTTTGGTTTTGGGCGTAATGCGAGCTTTTACCGCTTCCGGCTTTAATTTAAAATCATCTTTGGCAAAGGTTTCAATACCAATCGGGACGCCTCCGCTAATTCGTACGATCGGTGAATAGGAAATATAGCTCGGCTCGGCAATCAGGATTTCGTCACCTGGAACAACCAAAGCCCGAAGCGCTAAATCGATAGCCTCACTACCCCCAACCGTCACCAGCACCTCATCGCTTGGCTCATAGGGTACCTGAAAGGAATCGTACAAATACTCGGAGATAGCTTCTCTCAATTCATATAAACCAGAGTTTGGCGTATACTTCGTATTTCCCCGCTCCAGAGAATACACAGCAGCTTCTCTTATATGCCACGGCGTACAAAAATCGGGTTCGCCAACACCGAGTGAAATAATATCCTTGCTAGCGCTAACCAAATCAAAAAACTTCCGGATACCAGAAGGCGGAATATCCCGCACCAATGGAGCCAAATATCCAGACATGGATTTTACGGAAGTTGAAGGTAGTTCATTATTTTTTATCATAGCTCATCGTCCTTCACGGGGAGATTAGCAGGCGGGGGTCCTCTTCCTTATCTTCGAAGATGATGCCGTCCTGTTTGTATTTTTTTAATATAAAATGGGTTTTGGTTGATAATACACGATCAATCGGTGAGAGCTTATTGGAAACGAAGGATGCCACTTCCTTCAGCGTCTTACCTTCAATTTCAACAAGCAGATCATAGGCGCCAGACATCAAATAAACGGACTTCACTTCTGGATATAAATAAATACGTTCCGCAATCGCATCAAAGCCGCGACCACGTTCCGGAGTAATTTGTACTTCAATTAAAGCTGTTACTTTATCGTCATCTACCTTGGACCAGTTCACGACTGTCGCGTACTTCACGATAACATTCGCTTCCTCCAGCTCACGAATGGCTACGGAAACTTCCGCCTCCGAGGCTCCGAGCATAGTCGCTATTAAGGCAGATGACCTTCTCGCGTCTTCCTTCAACAGTTCGATAATGCGAATTTTAAATTGCTCCATTGTCGGTGACCCTCCTAATAGTTTTCAAAAGAAAACTTACTTCGTAAGCTTCCACTTAGTTTTGCGAAGCAAAACTGACTTCGCAAGCATGGACCTAGTTTTCGAAACTTACTTCGTAAGCTTAAAAAAACTTATTCCTTCATTTTACACCCAACAGCAACTTTTTTGCAAAACAAAATTAACAAGGCTTGACTCACAGCAAAAAGCCCCATTGGCTAAGGACTCATGAGGCTTCGTGGAGAACGTCAACCAATGAAGGCAAACGTTGCAGGAGGTATAGGAAATATACAATTAGCGAACGGATAACAGCTTGCGCATATAGCTATCGACTTCCCTGTTACGGTACTGCTGCAGAACGGTAAGTTCACAGGCTGGACTCCCTGATTTACTGTCGTCCATTTGCTCAACAGCTCTGCCAAGCCCGACCAGTTTGTCTTGATCGTAGGCTGCAATAATGTTATAGCTTTGGCAAAAGGTTTCATATTGTAAGACATTGGCGTCATGGTCTTCTTCCAATATCGAAGCAAGCAGGTCCTGATAATCACTTTGCAGCGGGCACTCATTATCCAATTTGATTTGTATCCCTTGATTAGCCAATTGTGAAACGCCGCCTTTCTAATAATCTTACATTATAATTATACATTTAAATGAATTTTTATGCAATTAAAAATTAAAAAAACACCTCTTCCGAGGTGCTTCATAAATTCCGTACCTTTCACTCAGAAAGGAGCTGTCTTAAAATATGTCCATACTCAAATAACGTTCTCCGGTATCCGGTGCAATACACAAAATCCGTTTGCCTTTACCAAGCTTTTTGGCCACCTGGAGAGCAGTCCAAACCGAAGCACCCGCAGAAGGACCAACAAGAATTCCCTCCTGAGTCGCTAATTGGCGGGTTGTATTCAACGCATCCTCATCAGATACCTGAACGATCTCATCGTACACGTCCGTATTTAAAATTGCCGGAACGAAGCCGGGACTAGTCCCAACCAGCTTATGTGGTCCTGGCTCTCCACCTGACAATACAGGGGAGCCCTTCGGTTCGACTACGTATATTCGGATGGCTGGGAGCTTCTCGCGCAGCACCTCACCCGTTCCGGTAATGGTACCTCCAGTCCCGGAGGTAGCAACGAAAGCGTCCAGCCTGCCTTCCATTTGCTCTAATATTTCCACTGCCGTTGTAGTCCGATGAATATCAGGATTTGCTTTATTTTCGAATTGCTGCGGAATGAAGCTGTCCTGAATTTGATCCCTTAGCTCCAATGCCTTACGGATTGCGCCCGGCATTCTTTCTGCCGCTGGTGTTAAGACCACCTGTGCACCATAAGCCTTTAATATATTAATCCGTTCCTTCGTCATATTATCAGGCATAATTAAAATGGCCTTATAGCCCTTGGCCGCTGCGTTCATGGCCAGTCCTATGCCAGTATTGCCACTTGTCGGCTCGATAATCGTAGCTCCCGGCTTTAGTAAACCGTCCAATTCAGCCTGCAGAATCAGATTATAAGCTGCCCGATCCTTTACACTCCCACTCGGGTTCATGTATTCAAGCTTTACATAAACCTCAGCATCGTCTTCTCCCGCAAGTCTGCGAATTCGTACAGCCGGTGTATCCCCAATAAGCTCTGTAACATTATTTACCATTCGGCTTGATGTCATTGTAGTACCCCTTCCTGCAAGATAGCTTACGCTCCTTGCTCCCCATAGCTATGTAACTCCACCGACCTAATTTTATAGCTGCCCATGATTTTGTCAAGATGCAAATCAGGCAGGAGCCTTAATGATCCAGCGTTATGTTCATCAAAACATTATTTGGAGGCCAGACGCTCGCCTTGATTTTTGTAGAACTGTCTCATCCAAAGCCAGGCAACTACCGGGGAGCTGCCGATAGAAAGCAGCAGAATATTCATCGCGAGCGGAGAGATCGTTACACTGACCACACCAATAAAAACAGCCAAACCTCCGATTCGACCCACATTCAATGACAGCTCACGAAAAATGATATATTCTTCCCGTTTTTTGACGCAATCCGGATCTACACCGATCAAATCAAACACCGATGAGGTCATAGGAATCGAATACAACGGGAAAAACAAGCCCACGCCGACGCCAAATATGAGCAGTGTCGTATAGTTGACGCCCCAAAACATAGGAATAATGACCAAAGCCATCATCAGAGCCCCCCATCCCATAGCAGCAGCACGATGTTTATGCTTAAGCATTTTTCCTGCCACCATAAAGCTGACCAGCGAAATTCCCGAAGTAATTAATGAAAAATTGCCGAGCATCATTTCGCTGCCTGTGCTGGAGTAGACCAGCAATGCAATCAAAAAGCCAAATACGCCTTCGCGTATGCCCTGGGCAATCAAAGCAAGTGTGACCGTGCGCCACATTGTACCTTTTTTAAACAGACAGCGCGCTGGCAGCAGCCACTCGTATTGTCCTTCTGATTTTCTTTTGGTCAAGAAAAAACTGACTACGACACCCAGCAAAAAAATAACGAGCGACATCGTAAAAATCAACCGATAGCCGCTGCTCGGGCTCATATGTACGATTAAAAACCCGGCAACCCACGGAGCGATCATCCCCGCAACTGAGCCAAGCAGACCCGTCCAGCCATTAAAACGATCACGGTTATAAGGGTCCGTCACCTCAAAATAGACAATATTGAAGGCCAGCCAAAATAAACCGGAGGCGGTTCCCAGTATAATTCCCAGCATCCAAAAATAATCGACTGCCCTATCCCCCAGCCAGAGCACCAGCATATAAAAGCTTGCCGAAACAGCCACACCCAGGCGAAGGCAGTTCATTTTATTATGTTCCTTCACCCAAACACCAGCAGCCCAAAATACGATAGCCATCGCTACATAGTTAATCAGCGCATACCATCCAATTATCGTATAATCATGACTGGCCTTCCATAAATAAACGCTAACGAAGGTTCCCGACAGAGCTGTACCAGCAGCGAATAATCCGTGAACGGCCAGCAGCAATCGAACTTGTCCACCTAATTTACCTGATTGTTTATCAGTTGGTGCCAATTGGTTGGTTGATTCGTTGGGTGTTACACCCCACGAGGGTTTAATACCGGATCTCATGTTCCATCACCTGCAAGATAAGAATAGAAAGTCTTTTCTACTCTTCCCTATCCTGCTATCTTTACTCACAAAAAAAGAGACCACCCTGCGCGGCGAGCCATTGCGCATGACGTCTCTAGTGCCAAACAGATGGTTTACTGGTTGCTCTTCAACAAATCGATCATCGCCAAACGGTCTTCCTCATCCAGCACATGTTCGATTTTAAAGCATGATGGACATACATATACTTTGGAGCCGTACGCTGCCTTTAACAAAGGCTTATTAAGCCCCACCGGGACTGCCGGGATGAACCCTGATTCCATTGTCCGGGTCCCTGCAAACAGCATGAAGCTGTGACAGTATGAGCATTCAGGTACTTCGATTTGCGTATCCAGCACTCGCTGTACGCCTTCTTCGTATTCATCCGGACCTTCAGGCTCTTCATCATCGTAATCATCCAACAGATTATTGTCATCTATCAGATCATCTTCTACATCATGTTCTTCATCGTCTTCCTCAAGATCTGATTCTTGCCCATTAACGGACAGATTCAGGCTGCGGTATTTACCCAAATCGTTAAAACAGTGCGGACAAGCTTCCTCCGGCCCAATTTCAGGGTCCCATACGATCTCCGTCTGACACCACGGACATATATGATCATGCGTTTGCAACATGTATTCCTCCGATTCCTTAGCGCTGTTTAAGCAAAATTAATAAAATAATAGACGCCTGCTCCTACGAAAACAAGCGCCAATATAAGCAAGGTACCCCATAAATATTTCATGTCAAGCCTCCTGAATCCTTACCCTAACCTTAAGTAACACTTGCACCAATCACATATGAAATACCAATCGAAATGATCATAGATAGAAGTCCGACTGCCTTGTTGTCCTTTTTGATTTCCTCATCAATTTTAAAATAAGGCGTTAAAAATTCGAAAATGAAGTACGCAGCCATCAGCAAAACAAAGCCATATCCTGCCCAAATCAATGATTGAAGCACCGAGTCATTATTGAGAATGGAAAACCGAAATAAATTGCAAATCCCGAATATTTTCCCCCCTGTTGCCATCGCTACAGAGACATTGCCTTTTTTGATTTCTTCCCAATCGTTGTAGCGGGTAACCAACTCAAATATGGCCACAAATACGATTAAAGCTACAACAGCCACAGAAAAAAAAGCCAACGTTTCAATATACGGATTCGATAACATAACATCCACCTCTTCATTCATCATAACATAATACCTCACCCTCTTGAACAGCTTTTTGGATTAAGCAAGGTAGGGAGTTTCGTATCCAACCATCATTGAAGAGACTGGGGCCACACGCCCCAGTCTCCTGTTTAGTTCCTATGAATCAGGATTGCTTCTTAGCCTGCATTCTCGCTCTTAATTCCGCGAGATCGTCATCTACACCACTGCTTTTTTCCAATTTGTTCAGCTCATCATCCAGGCTGCGATTACCGGAACGGAGCTCATTGCTGGCTTCAGCTTCAGCTTCCATTTGCAGTACTTTCTCAGACATCCGGTCAAAGCCTCTGGAAGCATTGTCAGTACCAAAACCTGACATCGCCTGATTGATTTGTTTTTGCGCTTTTGCTGCTTCTGCACGGGCAATAAGCAGGTCTTTCTTATTTTTCATTTTGTTAAATTCATCTTTCATTTCGCTCAGCTGACTGCGCAGACGATCTGCATTTTCTTTGGACACGTCAAATTGTTTTTTCATTTCGTCATAACGAATTTGCTGTTCTTTCTTATCCTGCAGCGCGCGGCGGGCCAAATCCTCATTGTCCTGCTCCAAAGCTCTCATCGCCTGTGCATCACGTTTGGCTACCATCTCTTCGGCTTCTTCAACCTGCTGCTTGAATTTCTTTTCTACCGCGATCTGCTTGGCTACAGCAACCTCGGCCTCATTAATATCCTGTTCCATATCGCGCAAAAATTGGTTAAGCATTTTAACCGGGTCTTCCGCTTTGTCCAATAAATCATTGATTGAAGCCATTGTCATGTCACGAAATCTTTTGAAAATCCCCATTAGTAAATTCCTCCCATAGTTTCATTTCTTTATAATGGTATAGCTGTTACTCAGATTCAATGTTGCTCACCCTTATACATACGGATTAAATGGAGAGTCGTTTCATTTGCTGTCAAAAATATTATTTTATTTTAATTCAGCGACCGTTACGCCAGTGCCGCCTTCATTGTAATTTCCAATCCGGTAGCTTTTGACATGCTTATGCTTACGCAAAAATTCAGAAATCCCTGTTCTTAAAACGCCGGTGCCCTTGCCGTGAATGATATAGACATTTCCGAAATTCGCCAAGTACGATTCATCCAGAAAACGGTCAACCTCAATAATGGCATCCTCCAGATTGGAGCCGCGCAGATCAAGCTCCATCCGTGCATTGTCGTCTCGCGTGCGCTTCAGACTGGCCGCCAGCTGATGCTGCTTGGGCGAACCGGAGCCTCCGCTCGAGGCGGACTTCACCAGCTCCAGATCAGCAAGCTGCACCTTCATCTTCATAATGCCAAGTTGCACCGTCGCTTCCTGATCGTTGACAATTTCAACAATTTGACCCTTCTGGCGCAAATGAACAACCATAACCTCATCGCCAGCTCCCAGCTTATCAGGCTTCTTCGAAGCGCTTCGTACTGCCGCTTTCTTGGACCTGAGCTCGGGAACAGCTTGATCAAGCTTGCGTTTGGCGTCACTTAGATGATGATCCTTCACTCCAGACGCCGCTTCACGCTGCATGCGCCTAAGCTCGGTAATGATTTCATCCGCTTCACGTCTGGCCTTGGCCACTGCATCCTGCGCTTCACGCTCGGCCTTCTCAAACATTTTATCACGCTGCTCTTCGAATCGCTGCTGCTGGGCTGCCAGCTTGTCGCGAATCTCAGCAACCTCGCGGCGCTGCTGCTCAGCGGTTTGTTTTTCAGCCTCAGTGATCAGCCGATTTTCCTCTAGCGTAGCTATCATCGATTCAACACGCTGATCCTCTTCGCCCACCTGTCCTCGGGCATGATCGATAATGGATTTGGCTAACCCCAATCGCTCAGCAATAGCAAATGCGTTACTGCGACCCGGCACACCAACCAACAGTCGATAGGTAGGACTAAGCGTCTGAATGTCGAACTCCATACTCGCGTTAATAATGCCCTGACGATCAAAGGCATAGGCTTTCAGTTCACTATAATGGGTTGTGGCTACGATACGACATCCCATCCGATGTATATATTCCAGCAGTGAAATCGCAAGCGCAGAGCCTTCTGCAGGATCTGTCCCTGCTCCAAGCTCATCGAGAAGCACCAAACTTTTCGGAGTCATATCGCGTAAAATACGGATGATATTGGTCATATGGCTGGAGAATGTACTCAGGCTCTGTTCAATGCTTTGCTCATCACCGATATCTGCATAAATCGCATCAAACACACATAGCTGGCTGCCTTCCTCCGCAGGTACGAATAGACCCGACATGGCCATTAATGAGAGCAGTCCGATGGTTTTGAGGGATACCGTTTTCCCCCCAGTATTTGGTCCTGTTACGATAATTGTGGTATACCTATTGCCCAGCTCGATATCCAGAGGTACAACTTTATCCGCTGTAATCAGTGGATGACGCCCGCGCTTGATCTTGATAAAGCCGCGGTCATTAAGAATCGGCAGCGTCGCTTTCATTTCATGGGCCAAACCAGCTTTGGCAAAAATAAAATCAAGCTCTGCCAGCACATCCAGACTGCCCAACAATTCGTCTGCCACTTCCGCAACTAGAGCCGTCAATATTTGCAAAATCTTTTCGATTTCAGCCGTTTCCTTAAGCTTAAGCTCACGCACGCGATTATTCAGCTGCACCACAGCCTCCGGCTCCATAAACAAGGTAGCGCCAGACGCCGATTGATCGTGAATCATACCGCCAAAATGACTTCTATACTCCTGCTTGACAGGGATGACATAGCGATCATTACGGATCGTGACCAAATTTTCCTGCAGCATTTTTTGGATGGACGGTGTACGAACCATTTGCTCCAATCGATCACGGGCACGGGTTTCGCTGCTTCTCAGTTCTTGACGAATACGCGCAAGCTCCGGGCTCGCCGAATCCATCACTTGGGCATTATCATCAATGCAGAGCTTGATCCGGTCCTCCGTTGATTTGAGTTCACCAATTCCTTCGGCTAATGCAACCAGCAGTGGGGTCAAATATTCTTCCTGCACCTGCTCCAAAAAACGCTTCAGGCGCCGCCCACCAAAAATCGTATTCGCTATATCGAACAGCTCTGCCGGGTTTAATGTACCCCCGATTCTTGCCCGATGCACGGATTGTTGAATGTCGCGAATACCGCCAAATGGCGCACTGCCCTTGAGCCGGTTCACATTGACTGCTTCGTCCGTTGCCTTCAACCGCTGCTTGACCACTTCAAAGTCGCCGCTTGGCAGCAGCTCCTCCAATCGCGCCTTGCCCAGACTTGTGGCTGCATGGTTAGCGCACTTATGTATAATGGCTGAAAAATCCAATGTTTTTAAAATTTTGGTATTCAATCTGTGTTCCTGCCTTTCCTTCCCCTTACATACACTTCCTAATTATAGTATATCCAAAACCATGATGATTAGCGAATTTTTAGCTATATCCAATCTTGCCTGTTTTCTCCTTCAGCTGCCCATATAATGCCGCTCATAAACAAAGTCTGCAAAGAAAATAATAAGTTTTGCACCGAGAAGCTTAGGCAAGATGCAGCATCAAGTTTTCACTGAAAAATCAGTGGTTCCAGCTTAGCCAGCTTTCTTGAAAACTCTGCATGGCTTACGTCGTAAGTTTCTTTAAAAAAACTCAGTGCGGCTTACGTAGTCAGTTTTCTACGAAAACTTTAAGGAGGTTGGCGATCTATGCATTTGCTCGGACATCTGGTCAGATTCATTGTATCTGCTTTGGTGCTGATGGTGGTAAGCTTTATCGTTCCTGCGTTTGAAGTTGGCGGCTTCTGGAGTGCATTTTTCTTAGCGTTGGTTATCGCAGTGGCTGCTTGGGTGATTGAAGGAGCTTTTGGTAAAAGCATCACTCCCTTTGGCCGCGGGATCGTAGGCTTTATCACAAGTGCATTAATTATCTGGGTGGCACAATTCGTCGTTAGCGGTGTTACAACAAGTTTCATCGGTGCCATCTTGGCAGCCTTGGTTATCGGTATTATCGATTTGTTTATTCCTGTTAAAACTCCATTTGAGCAAGGTCTCAGTGGACGTGAAAAAGGTAGATAATACCTGCAAAGCGCCAACATGAAAAGGTCAGTCTGAAAGGCGCGAGCCCCGGACTGATCTTTTCTATGATTTGAATCACATTGTTAAACATACATACAAAATCATCACGATTCTGACAATGCTTTGTCAAGGTTTCGTCACTGCAATATTTTTCTATATGAGGTATGATAGCTCAGAAGACAACATTATACTATTTTTGGGAGGGATTTTTTTGAAAAAGATTACTGTACTGGCATTGTCCATTTGTTTAATTTTTGCTCTGGCTGCATGCGGTCAAAAGGAAGCTGCTAAAGCTCCAGCTGCAACAACAGGCTCTACACCAAGCGCTTCGGCTCCCGCTGCCTCAGGCGCACAGCAAGTTAAATTAACAGCAAGCAATTATAAATTTGATCAGGCTGAGTACAAAGTAAAAGCTGGACAAGACGTTGCTGTCACTTTGGAAAACAAAGAAGGCTTGCATGGTGTATCTATTGACGCTTTTAAAGTAAAGCTGGATGGAAACACTAAAACAGCAACTTTCAAGCCAGACAAAGCCGGTACTTATGACATCGTATGCAGCATTCCTTGCGGTTCCGGTCATATGACAATGAAATCCAAGTTGATTGTAGAATAATCCCTTGCAAATAGATAACAAAGAGTCTGTCTCATTAGTAGCAAACGCTACTTAGAGACAGACTCTTTATTTTATAAGGTTAACCAGAGTTATCTGATTGGCCTTTGTGTGTGACTATGTTGGTTTGGGTTTACTGTTCCACAGCTCCTGAAGCTTATCACTGACGGCTGGCAGTGCACTCAAAAAATAAGGGGCAGTCGTTGAATCCTTGAGCAGATGCTGAGTTGTATCATTGGGAATCACCGTCATCACCTGAATAGCCACCACCACAATGATTCCAACCTCAGCCAGCCCGAGTATTGCCCCTGCCAATTGATTAATGGTTTTGATCCCAGGTGTCAATGTAATCCAATGCAAGATTTTGCCTACGATGCTCAAAACAATTTTCACACCAAATAGCAGCAGTCCAAAAGCAATTGCATTGGACACGTATGTATCCAAATGCAGTCCTTTTATGAAAAAATCATACTTGGTGGCGGCCTCGGTGTTCAGTGTAGCAAACCATTCCACAAGCCATATTGCCACATCCTTATAAAAGGTAAATGCAACGATATAAGCAATAAAAAGTCCTACGATAGACACCAATTGGCTAACAAAACCTCGGTAATAACCCAAGATCAGCCCTGACAGAATCAGCACGACGGCTGCCCAATCCAATCCGTTCATAGCTAATCCCCGCTTATTCTTTCTCTACCAGCTCAATCCATTCATTATATTCGATTTGCAGCTTTTCATATTCCGACTTCAGTTCCTCCAGCTCTCTGAACACAAGCTCTGCACGTTCCCTATGCTCGTCATATTGACTCTGCAGGGCGAGCTGTTCCCTGGATTGCTCGTTGTATTGATCCTGTAGCTCATTGTATAACTCAACTTGCAGTCGGAGCTCATCCTGCTGACTAGCAAAATGTCGATTGTTCTGCTCAGTCTGAACGGATAATTCCTCAGAAAGCTGCTGCCAATGCTGGCTTTGCTGCTCCAATTCGACAATACGGGATTGCTGCTCCAGATACGATTCCTCAAGCTTCTGCTGCTGTTCGAGCTGCTGTTGATACTGCTTTTCAAACTCAGCCATTTGCTGCCTGCCTTTTTGAAGATCTGCTTCAAGTGCTGCTGCAGCCTCAGCTCTGCCCCGAAGCTGTTCCTGGAGAGCAATACCGCGTTCCTCCAATTGCACCATAGCTTCGCGACTGCGAACATTTTCATCCTTAAGCCGCTCTTTCAGTGCTGCGACCTGTTCTTCAAGCTCAGCATAAAGCTCCTCATGCAGCTCCAGTTCTTCTTTCTGCTCGGCCACTTCCTTACGTTGTCCATTCAACTGCTCGGTTAATTCTTCACACCGCTGCTGCCACTGACCTGCACGCAATTCCAGCTGTTGCTGGCTATTCTGCTGCTCGATGAACTGCGCCCTCAAGCTGTGCTGTTCGGATTGAAGCTGTTCCATTTGCTGCTGATACTCCGCAATTTGCTGAGACCGTTGCTGTTCAAGCTGGCTCTTCTCTGCTTCAAACTTGGCTTGCAGCTCACGCTGCGCTTGTATGTAGTGCTTCTGCTGCTCGATCAGCTCTTGCGCTTTGCTTGCCTCAAATTCCGCTTCACGCTCTTTAAGTGCTTGTACTTTCTGAGTTTCCAGCTCAGCTTGACGTTCCTGGAGTACTGCTTCGTGCCACTCCTGCTGTTCACTCAGTGCTTGTGCTTTCTGGGATTCCAGTTCTGCTTCACGTTCTTGCAGCAATGTCTCATGCCATTCCTGCTGTTCACGCAGCGCTTGCGCTTTCTGGGCCTCTAATTCCGCTTCTCGTATACTCAGCGCATGCGCTTTCTGCGCTTCCATCTCTCTCAGCGCCCGTAGTTTCTGCACTTCCAGCTCTACTTCACGTTCTCTAAGTGCTTCCGCTTTTTGCGATTCAAGCTCTGTCTCGCGTTCACGAATCGCTACTGCGCTTTGCTCTTCTCGTTCTTGCAGCACCGCTTCGTGCCTCTCCTGCTGCTCTCGCAAAGCTTGCGCTTTCTGGGCTTCCAGCTCAGCTTCACGATCTCGAATCGCTACTGCGTTTTGCTCTTCTCGTTCTTGCAGAACCGCTTCGTGCCACTCCTGCTGCTCTCTCAGCGCTTGCGCTTTCTGGGCTTCCAGCTCCGCCTCACGATCTCGAATCGCTACTGCGTTTTGCTCTTCTCGTTCTTGCAGCAGAGTTTCGTACCTCTCCTGCTGCTCTCGCAACGCTTGCGCTTTCTGGGCTTCCAGCTCCGCCTCACGTTCACGAATCCTTACAACACTTTGCTCCTCTCGCTCTTGCAGTACAGCTTCGTGATGCTCCTGCTGCTCACGCAACGCTTGCGCTTTCTGCGCTTCCAGTTCCGCTTCTCGATCTCTCAGCGCCTGTGCCTTCTGCGCCTCCAGTTCCGCTTCTCGATCTCTCAGCGCCTGTGCTTTCTGCGCTTCCAGCTCCGCCTCACGTTCACGAATCCTTACAACGCTTTGCTCTTCTCGCTCTTGCAGCACCGCTTCGTGCCACTCCTGCTGCTCTCTCAGCGCTTGCGCTTTCTGTGCCTCCAGCTCCGCTTCACGATCTCTCAGTGCCTGCGCTTTCTGCGCTTCCAGCTCCGCCTCACGATCACGAATCCTTACAACGCTTTGCTCTTCTCGCTCTTGCAGCGTAGCTTCATGATGCTCCAGCTGCTCACGAAGCGCTTGCGCTTTCTGTGATTCCAGCTCCGTTTCACGATCTCTCAGTGCTTGCTCTTTCTGCGCTTCCAGCTCCGCTTCACGTTCACGAATCGCTACATTACTTTGCGCTTCTCGCTCTAGCAGAACCGCTTCGTGCCACTCCTGCTGCTCTCTCAGCGCTTGCGCTTTCTGCGCCTCCAACTCCGCTTCACGATCTCTCAGTGCCTGCTCTTTCTGCGCTTCCAGTTCCGCCTCACGCTCTCTTAACGCTACAGCGCTTTGCTCTTCTCGCTCTTGCAGCACAGCTTCGTGCCATTCCTGCTGCTCTCTCAGCGCTTGCGCTTTCTGCGCCTCCAACTCCGCTTCACGATCTCTCAGTGCCTGCGCCTTCTGCGCTTCCAGTTCCGCCTCACGATCTCTTAACGCTACAGCGCTTTGCTCTTCTCGCTCTTGCAGCACAGCTTCGTGCCACTCCTGCTGCTCTCGCAGCGCTTGCGCTTTCTGCGCCTCCAGTTCCGCTTCACGATCTCTCAGTGCCTGCTCTTTCTGCGCTTCCAGTTCCGCCTCACGATCTCTTAACGCTACAGCGCTTTGCTCTTCTCGCTCTTGCAGCACAGCTTCGTGCCACTCCTGCTGCTCTCTCAGCGCCAGCGCTTTCTGGGCCTCCAACTCCGCTTCACGATCTCTCAGTGCCTGCTCTTTCTGCGCTTCCAGTTCCGCCTCACGATCTCTTAACGCTACAGCGCTTTGCTCATCTCGCTCTTGCAGCACCGCTTCGTGATGCTCCTGCTGCTCTCGCAGCGCTTGTGCTTTCTGCTCTTCCAGCTCCGCCTCACGATCTCTCAACGCTACAGCGCTTTGCTCATCTCGCTCTTGCAGCGCCTGCACTTTCTGCGCTTCCAGCTCCGCCTCACGATCTCTCAGCGTTACAGCACTTTGCTCATCTCGCTCTTTCAGTGCCTGCGCCTTCTGCTCTTCCAGCTCAGCCTCACGATCTCTCAGCGTTACAGCGCTTTGCTCCTCCCGCTCTTGCAGCACCGCTTCGTGCCACTCCTGCTGCTCTCTCAGCGCTTGCGCTTTCTGCGCCTCCAACTCCGCTTCACGATCTCTCAGTGCCTGCGCCTTCTGCTCTTCTCGCTCTTGCAGCACCGCTTCGTGCCACTCCTGCTGCTCTCGCAACGCTTGCGCTTTCTGCGCCTCGAGTTCCGCTTCTCGCTCTTGCAGCGCCTGCACTTTCTGCGCTTCCAGCTCCGCCTCACGATCTCTCAGCGTTACAGCACTTTGCTCATCTCGCTCTCTCAGTGCCTGTGCCTTCTGCTCTTCCCGCTCTTGCAGCACAGCTTCGTGCCACTCCTGCTGCTCTCGCAACGCTTGCGCTTTCTGCGCCTCCAGTTCCGCTTCTCGCTCTTGCAGCGCCTGCACTTTCTGCGCTTCCAGTTCCGCCTCACGCTCTCTCAGCGTTACAGCGCTTTGCTCCTCCCGCTCTTGCAGCACAGCTTCGTGCCACTCCTGCTGCTCTTTCAGCGCCTGCTCGTTCTGCGCTTCCAGCTCAGCCTCACGCTCTCTTATCGCTTGCGCTTTCTGCGCTTCCAGTTCCACCTCACGCTCAAGCCGCTCTTCTTCATAACGCTTTTGCAGCTCAAGCCGTTCTGCCTCGTAACGTGCCTGCTGCTCATGCAGCTGATTCTCCCGCTCTTTGAGCGCTTCTGCACTTTCCTGCAGCTTTTCATTCAGCTCATCGGTCCGTGCTTGCAGCTCAGCATATAGCTCCTGCTGAAGCTGGACCTCTTCGAGTCCACTGTTTAATTGGAGCTGTAGCTCAGCCAACTGCTCGCTTTGCTCGCGAAGCTGTGTCGCTGCCGCTTCCTTGTCGCGCTGGTACTGCTCCAAGCGCTCATTCAGCTCATTCAGCTCACCTTTACCCAGCTCAATCTGCTCTGCTAATTGCTGCTGAAGCTGACGTTCTTTGTCTAACTGCTGGTCGAACTCAAGCTGCTGCTGAATTTGTTTGGCTTGCAGCTCCTTCAATTCAGCTTGAATGGATGAACTCCGTGCCTGCTCTAATTGATGCTGTTCTTCCAATTCCTGATGCAGCTCCAGCTGAAGATCATATTCTTCCTGACGGAAACGAATTTGCTCTTGGAGCTGATCAATTTGCAGACTTAATTCTTCTATGAGCTGCTGCCTGTTTTCACTCAGCTGCTTAAATTCATTAGCTTCGGTAGTCTGCTTCTCAAGCTGCGCATGCAGGCTCGCTTGTTCCAGTGATTGCTGTTCCAGCAATTGCTCCAGAAGCTCCTTTTCCTCCAGACGGCTTGCCAACTGTCCAGCAGTTGCATCAGCTCTTTCTGTTAGATCAGCTAATTCAGCTTCCTGCAATAAACTCCGTTCCAGTAGTTCATCTCTAACCTGCTGCAGCTGCTTAAGCTGCTCCTCAGCAGCATTTCGCTGTTCCTCAAGCTGTTGCTTCGAGGCCGCTTGCTGTGCTTCCAGCTGCTGCCTTGCGGACTCCTGCTCTGCTTCCAGCTGCACCTTGGCAGCTTCGCGCTCAGCCCCCAGCAACTGTTCAGAAGCCTCCTGCTGCATTTGCAATTGCAATTCCAGCTCTACTCTTGAAGCTTCACGCTCAGCTTCCAGCTGCTCCTGATAGGACTGCTGCTGAGCCTCCAATTGCTCCTTCGATGCTTGCCTGAGAGCGCCCAGCTGCTTTTCCAATCTGCCGCGAGCCTCACGTTCTTCTTGCTGCTCGACCTCAAGCTGCCTGCGCCGCTGCTCAAACTCCAGTGCGGACGCTTTCAAGCGCTCAATCTCAGCCAAAGCTTTTGCTCGTTCCGCCTCCAGCTGAAGGCTGCCTGCTTCCAGCTGCTGCGCGTGATCGCGTTCCTTCTCCAAATCCTGCAAAAGCTGGACATGCTGCTCCTGCAATACAGCAAGCTCTTGAAGTGATTTTTCCATTTGTTGTTGTCGAATCTGTATTTGTTCCAAATCGTCTCTGATTTTGCAGTAATCGTCTGACATGTGAACAGCCGCCAAAACGGCGATTTTAGGTGTATCCAAACGCGGGGAACCCGCGGAAATTTTCTGCATTTGTTCATTAACATGCGCCACCACACGTTTCATATGGGGAACACTTGCTTCTGAAACCAATTTGTATTGACTGCCAAAAATATCTACCGTCATCCGAATTTTGCCTTCATTACTCACAACAAGCTCTCCTTTCGGAATCCCACATAAGAAAAACAACTCATCGAAGCCTACTCGACGAAGATACATTCGTGTTGTAGATGATGCTTTCTTGCGAGCAGAAAGTTCCATAAGCGCTTCGCACTTTCGAGGAAGTTAAACTTTCTTAACTCATAAGTAAAGCCTCTAATCGAAGCCTATTCGACAAGCATACCAACGTGTCCAATAGGTTGCTTTTCTTGCAATATCGGAGTATTCAGCTCTGCTGAAAACTTATAAATTCCGATATTATAAACAAATTCCTCGTATCTGATTTATTTCGATACGAGGAAGCTTTTTTCCTGCTACAGCAAGGGATTTTCATCAATTTCCATAAAATGGACTTAAATAAAAATCAAATGCGGCTGCTATTCTATTTTCTTACTATTTTCTAAGCTCGGCACCATAAGATTGCTCCAGTGCCGTTAACACCTGTGCATGCAATTCACTAACTTCTTCGTCGGTCAAAGTACGCTCCAAAGTCCGGTATACCAACGCCAACGCTACACTTTTCTTATCCGCTCCAAGACGGTCACCTGTATAAATATCAAACACCTGGATCGATTCCAATAACGCGCCAGCGACTGCTTTTACCTTGGCCGTCAGCTCGCCTACCTGTACATCACGGTTAACGACAACAGCCAGATCCCGACCAATTGCTGGGAAACGTGGTAGAGGGCTATACGTAATTTGCTCATCCGCATAAGCGGCCAAGGCCTGGAAATCCACCTCAAGCACATACGTATCAGCCAAATCCCGCTGCTGCTGAAGGGCTGGATGAAGCTGACCCAGCGTTCCGATGACTTGAGCATGGTCTCCTTCGGGCAATTGCAATGTAATATTGGCTGTTCTACCAGGATGGAAGCCCTCCGGCTGCGCAGCTGTATATTGAATCTTCCCGGTCAGACCGAGATAACCGACAAGATTTTCAAATATACCCTTCAAATCATAAAAATCAACATCAACCGACTTTCCGCTCCAATGTGTTGCCTGCCGTTTTCCTGTTAACAAAATCGCCAGCATCAGCCGTTCCTCAGGAAGTTTTGTTAATGAAACCTCATCAGTCACGAACACTTTACCGATTTCAAAAAGCGCCACATCATCCGTATTACGATTCCGGTTATAAGTAGCTGCCTCCATCAAATGCGGAATCAGACTGGTACGAAGTGTACTGCGATCCTCACTCATTGGCATGGACAAAGTGACAGGCTTCGATTCTTTAAAGGCTCCTGGAAAATCGTTGATTTGCTGCGGATGTGTAAAGGAATAGGTCACGGCTTCATACAAGCCGCTTCCAGTTAGCAGCGTACGTGCCAAACGGCGAATAGCCTGCTCCTTATTCAATGCACCCGGAGTCGTTACACCCGTCATCAAGGTTGTCGGAATATTGTCGTAGCCATATAGACGAGCAACTTCTTCGATCAAATCTACACCACGGGTAATATCTCCACGACGACTTGGTACATGTACATGGAATGCCTCCCCGACCAATTCTGCATCAAAATGCAGCCGTTTGAAAATCTCGCTGACCTCTTCTACAGACAAAGTGGTACCCAGGTAAGCATTAATCCGACTAACGCTTAGCTCTATACGAACCGGATTGTGCTGCTTGGACACAGCTTCTACTGTTCCCGTTGCTACCTGTCCATCTGCATATTGACTCATCAAAGCTGCTGCACGATTGAGCGCGGGCAGTACAGCCTCAGGATTAACTTCCTTTTCAAAACGCAGGGATGCTTCTGAACGAAGTCCAAGCTGACGTGAGGTTTTACGAACCGTTCCCCCATCAAATTTGGCCGATTCCAGCAAAATCCTCGTGGTGCCTGATGTGACTTCGGAGTTTTCGCCACCCATAACACCAGCAATGGCTACTGGCTTCTTGCCGTCCGTAATAAGCAGCATATGCGGCTCCAGGCTGCGCTCCACGCCGTCTAGAGTAACCAGCTTTTCTCCGGACTGTGCCAGCCGAACATCAATATGGCCATTGTCCAGCTTATCTGCGTCAAACGCATGCAGCGGCTGTCCGTACTCCAGCATTACATAGTTCGTAATATCTACTATATTATTAATGGGTCGAATGCCTGCTGCCATCAAGCGATTTTGAATCCACAATGGAGAGGTGCCTACACGTACGCCTTCAATCAGCTTAGCGGCATAATGAGAGCACTGCTCCTTCGCCGTGATCTCAACAGAAATCTGCTCGGAAGCTTGACGGGCAGCCTTACCAGCGCCAACATTGTCTGCAGCTCCCTGCTCTGCATCCGGCAGTTGTACAGGACGACCCAATATCGCAGCAATTTCGTAAGCCGCACCCAGCATGCTGAGACAGTCAGAACGGTTAGGAGTCAAATCAAAATCCAGCACCTCGTCACTGATCCCCAGCACATCCAAAATGCTTGCGCCAATCTCCGTATCCTCGGGAAGCACAAGAATACCTTCCTGGATTTCCTTAGGCAGCAGCTTGTCGTTCAGACCCAGCTCCTTGGCCGAGCAGATCATTCCCTGCGATTCCACACCGCGCAGCTTGGCGCGTTTAATGTTTAAACCGTCCGGCAGCTTGGCTCCAACTATGGCGACAGGCACCTTTTGCCCGGCATCGACATTTTTGGCGCCACAAACGATTTGCAAATCCTCTCCCTGACCCACATCCACTTTACACACACTCAGTTTATCGGCATCAGGATGTTTTTCACGCGATTTGACGAATCCGACGAACACACCCTCCACGCCTTTATTGCGATCCTCTACGCTATCAATTTCAACGCCGCTGCGTGTTAGCTTTTCCGCCAGCTCAGCAGCCGTAATTCCGCTCACATCGACATATTGAGACAACCATTGATATGAAACCTTCATCTTCGCTCACGCTCCTCTCTTTTTATACATGTACGAACTGCTTCAGGAATCGAAGGTCGTTCGTATAGAAATGTCGTATATCTTCAATGTCGTATTTCAGCATAGCCACACGCTCCACACCTAAGCCAAAAGCAAATCCGCTGTATTCCTCCGGATCATAACCTGCCATCTCCAGCACTTTCGGATGCACCATTCCTGATCCGAGAATTTCCAGCCATCCGCTCTGTTTACATACGCGACAACCAGTTCCGCCGCACATAGAGCAAGTAACGTCAACCTCTGCGCTTGGCTCAGTGAATGGAAAAAAGCTCGGTCTCATCCGAATCTGCGTTTGCTTGCCAAATAATTCCTGAACAAATTGCAGCAGCGTTCCTTTCAAATCGCTCATGCGGATATTGCGATCGATCACAAGTCCTTCGATTTGTGTAAACATATGGCTATGTGTCGCATCATCGTCATCACGGCGATACACACGTCCCGGACAGATGATTCGTACCGGAACCTCGCCCTTCATTTTCTCCATCGTACGTACCTGCACAGGTGAAGTATGGGTACGCATCAAAATATCCTCAGTCACATAAAAGGAATCCTGCATATCACGTGCCGGATGGTTCTTGGGCAGGTTCAACGCTTCAAAATTGTAGTAATCCTGTTCAACCTCCGGACCTTCTGCAACGGTATAGCCCATACCGATAAAAATATCCTCGATCTGCTGAATCACCTTGCTCAGAGGATGAGCAGCACCCACTCCGCCCGGCTTGCCCGGAAGTGTTACATCTATGGTTTCAGCGCGAAGTCTGAGCTCGGTTTCGGCTTGCAGATATTCAGCCTGCTTGCTCTCGATAACCGCCTCGATGGCGCCGCGTACATCGTTGGCCACCTGTCCTATTGCTGGACGTTCCTCTGCACTTAGCGCTCCCATGCCACGTAGAACCTCGGTTAACGGTCCTTTTTTGCCCAAGTATTTGATTCTCATATCGTTTAACTGCTGTTGATTCGTGACTTGCTCAAGCTCTAGCAAAGCCTCTACCTTTAACGCCTCTAATCGTTCTTTCATTTGCTAATCCTCCCTTGTCTAAAAATCCTATTCATTTGCCCATTTCTCTAACCTAATCCCACTATACAAGTGCGGTGAATCATGAGCGAAGCGACCAAATAATTCTGTAGAAGCGTAAGCGTTCGCCTTTGTTTCCGTACTTTTACCGCTAAATGTTTCAAAAATCAAAAAAATACGGAAACAACAGCGATCGGAAGGATATTTGGTCGCGCAGCGCCTCTGATTCACCGCACTTGTATCACGCATCTCAACGCAAAAAAGACGTTCCCTCATCCCGGAAAGGGACGAAAACGTCGTGGTACCACCCTTGTTTCGAAAAGCTTCCATTCCGGGCCACGATCCTCATGATCGAGTATCCAGCAACAAGCAAAGCTTTCCGCTTGATTGACATTAACGGTTCTAGAACGCGAACGTTCATAGCCGGTTCCCTCTACTTGCCGGCGGTCAGAGACCGTGGTTTCAAAGGACTGCTCAGGAGTGAAATTCGGCAGCCTGTTTCTGTAGAACCGCTCTCAATCTCCGGCGGCTCCTCCCTGTAAAGAGGCACTGCTTACTTGTCTCCGTCAACGCATTTCATGATATGCAACTATTAGCAGTATTATATGCAAATTCAACCTGCGATGCAAGTCAAATGGGGTAATCAAATAAAATCTTCATTTTTAGGACTTGAGTAAACTATCCATTTCACTTTTCAGCAAAAGATATCTATGTGTGCTTCTCATAATTTTTATTTTCGTGAGGTTATGCTTATCAACATATGTTTTCATTGCATCCTTGGACAATCCCAGCAGGGCTCCAGCTTCAGTAATGGTCAGAACTTCTTCATTACTGGTAGCATTGAACGTTTTCTTAACCTTCTGGTTCCAATCTTCAAACGAAGTCATCACTTCACAACCTTTTCTCATAATAAAATTACTTAGTCATAACCTTATTATTTTAACACAATTTGCGGAAATAAGCTCACTAAAAGTTGACATTTCATAAATATGAGTTCACACCTTTCATAAAAGAGAAAAAATAACCCGCCATTGTCTCATCTAGAGTGTATATGGCAGGTTGTTGGCGCATGTATGCTCAGCATGGAGCGGCAGCCGTTGTTATTTGGTTATCTGAATGCTTCGCGCCTCGTTATACCACTCGGTTTGACCACCCAGTTGTGTGACGATAAACGTCAGCGGTACAAAATGGATGCCCTCGCGCTGGAGCATTTCCTTATCCATCTGTATTTCTTCACCATTTACCCATGCAGTTTGGCTGCCCGATTTCAGCTTAATCGTCGTTAAATTTACCGGATCGATGATGGTGACGGTTTGGGCCTCTTCATTCCAATCCACACGCAGATCCAATTTTTCGCTGAGGAATGTGGTAGGTACCATCGCCACGCCGTCTTCAAGGAACGGTTTTCTGCTGTTAGCTTTGTAACGATCCCCATCCATTAGAAGCAGCACCGATTTTTTCGAGATGCCCAAATCGTCTTTGAGCAGCCGATACGCCTCCGAGGAAGGTGTAAAATTGCGCAGTACATCAACAGCAGTTATTCCCTTTTCCAGAACCAAAGCATCCTCATCGGCAGTCAATGGAACCAGCTTGACCGGATTGTTGAGGTTCCAGTATTCCCCCGCTATCGAGATTTTGGCTGAGGAGAGACTTCCCCCCGATACCGCGTTCAGTGAGGTAGCTTCAAGCTCCAGATTGGATTTGCGCAGCTTCATCGTGTTGTCCACGTATAAATCTGCTTTCACACGGGTCGAATCATTTAAAAACGGCAGCGTCTCCTGCAATTCCTGTTCCTTTCTGGCATGGAGACCAAGAAGAACAAAAACCGACAGCTGCTTGATCTCGGTATGAATCACTTCAATTGTCATATCACGGTTTTTCAAAATATCCAGCATGCCAATGAACGCTTCCACGCCAGCCTTGCTGCCCGGCGTTTCAGGTATCGGGTAGCTCTCTAATGGATTGTGTACGGCTTTACCGTCCTTGTAGTCCTGGATCCATTGATCCAGCTGAGGAGAGAGCAGCGGATAGAGCAGATCGTACAGCTCTCCAATTAATTGCTTCAGCGCCTTGTCATCCTGCATCAAATTGGTTACAAATGTTTTTGCCAGCGGTATCAGCTCTTTACCTGATATCTCACCGTGTATCTTGTTAAGGGAAAGTGTCTCGCCGTTGACCACTTCCCTCACGTTGTCCACGTTCAGTTTACCTGGATTAGGGAGCTGCTTAATAAGGAAAGAGCTCAGACTATTCACAAATGGCTCAAACCTCTCTTCCAGTAGTTTAACCAGAACAGGAGGGAGGTCTCTAGTGCTGGAGGAAGTCCGATCGATCACGATGGGCTTTTTGCCACCTTCCAAAGCGATTATGACCCGTTCCTTCGTTATGTAGGCTTGAAAAGCGATTTTATGCTTGGCGATGGCGATATAGCCCGTTGAAGAAACATTCTCCGCATTATCCATTTTAATAGCGTCCTGATGGATTTCAATATGCTCCAGCAGCTTCATGACAGTCTGTTCTTTTGAAGAAGCCCTTGCCTGTGCCTGATCACCCGGAACAAGATCCAAGATTATGGTTGACTTGCCCTCCAACGACTGTGCAGTTGAAGCTTCAAAAATAGCTTTGTTAACATCCAATCCTCCAACCGCCTGACACCCGTTAAGTACCATGGGCAGGGCAATCAGCAGCGCCCCAATTTTTCGTTTGCTTAAACGTCTGAGCATATGCAGCTTCCTCTTCTCTCTATGTATGCTTGAATTGACAAGTCTTATGTACATAGAATTCGAGGTCAAACAGAATTTCCCTTTTTTTCTCATTTCAGATCGTTGGAGGTCCTGTAGGAGCTTGGTGTCACACCCTCGTATTTTTTGAACAAGCGGATAAAGGTGCTGATGCTGTAAAATCCGACCAGGTCGCAAATATCCTTAATAAAAATTTCGTCATTGCGCAGCAGCTCCTTGGCTTTGTCCACCCGAAGCTTATTTATATAATCTGTCAGCGTATCCCCGACCTGCTCCTTGAAGTAGCGTGACAAATAGGAGGGATGGATATCGAAGCGGGCCGATATGGTGTTGATTGACAGGTTATGATCGCGGTACTGTTCATTGATAAACTCAAGAATGTCCTCCTTGAGACGAAAGTTATGGCTTTTTTTCTTCGAGTCCACATGACTGCACACCTTGCCCAGAAAAAGAGTCATTCGTTCCTGCATCGCCGATACGCTGACACCGTTCATCAGATCCTGAATTGTTGCCCTGTTCTCCTCATACAGCTCCGACTGATTCAGATTCACCTCGATCGCAGCCTTCATCATGGTGCTGATGACATCGAACAGCAGACAGCGTACCATATCCATCGGCAAGCTTTCTTCCGATAGATTATGCTTGATCACCTCATCCAAAATACCTTTGGCCTGTTCGTAATCGCCTGCCTTGACATGGTTGATCAGCTGCTGCTCCTTCTCCAACGGATAGCTGTAGGAGTGATTGAAGCTTTGGATTTGATCGTAAAAAATAATTTTTTGCGAGCCAAGCAGCATTTTATATTCCATCGCTTCCATCGCCTCTTGGTATGCAGTCGGCAGCTCAGCGACAGAACGGCGTATCGTGCTTACTGAAGCCGTGAAATATATATGAAATCGGCTGCCGATAAAACGTTGAGCTTCTTCCGCAAGCTGCAGCAGCTCCTGCTTGGCTTCCTCAGCGGAAAGGTTCGAAGTGAAATTAATCGTGCAGGCCAGCATTTCGTCGATCTCAGTCATCCAGCCCTGATGCTGCCGTCCGAAAAGCTCCTCCACAATATTGGAAATAATATGCCTTACGAACTCACGTTTTTTCTCGACGTCGGTTTCGTCCTGACGAAAGAAGCCGCTGAAATCCTCCAAATAAATGAGCAGTACAGCAAAGTAGTCCGATCTGAGCACGATTCCGTATTCCGACATGACCTCGATAACAGGGAAATCGTTCTCCACCCGTCCTTTGAGCAGCCTGACGAACAGGTTCGAGCGCAGCACATGTTTTTGTTTTTCGATGATCCGGTTCATCTGATTGTTATGATCGAGCGTATTGTCGATAGCTTCCTCCAGATAATCGTATTCGTTCCCAACCGTACCCGGGTCCAGCTTGGAGCGGGCGGCAACCGAACGAACAAGCTTTCCGAGAGGATCATATTGGCGGCGGGCCATCAATACAGCGAGTACAATTCCTATCGCAAGCGCCAGCAGTACCGTCAATATCGTCAGATTGCGGACGTACTCCGCCTTTTGGCTGTACAGTCGCATAGGCAGTGCATATACATACTTCCAGTTGGTCCGGTTGGATTGGATATACGACAGCATGACGTCTTCTCTTTCCCACTGACTATGGACAAAACCGGTTTCACCACTCAGACTCTCAAAGCTGCGAGCGGCACCCGTTCGTTTTTCCGAGGAGGCCAGCAGTTGATTGGTACCGTCAAGAATATAGACCTTACCTTGATTGTAAGATTGGATGTTTCGAATGGCCGACAGCAGCCTCTCCTCGTTCAATTCAATAACGAGTGTAGCGAGAGGCGCATTACGAGCCTCTATCGGTAGTGATTGCACGAACGATATTCCTGTACGAGGTTGTCCTTCTATCGGCTGCATGCTAAAAAATTGCCCTCGATACGGCTGATCGAGAAACTGCTTCCACTCCTCATAGGTAAGACCCGAGGCAGATTGCTGCAAATCATAATACATACGCGAATCATAATAAGACCCTTCGGTGAGCACAAAGTCACCACTGCGAAAATACACATAAAACCTGTCCACATAACGAGTCGTGTTCGTATATAATCTGAAATCGGACAGTGCTTGCACCATCGCTATTCGTTCTTCCGGCCCGATTGTACCCGTTGAACGCATGAACTGGCGTACCTTCGAATTAAAAGCGATCATTTCGCTTAGCCTGTAAGCATAATCGATATGACTGTCAATATCCTGCTGAAGCTGGGTGAGCAATGCTGAGTTCGCACGATTGATCTCATCTTCAAGTACACTGCGGGTTTGAAAGTACGCAACCAGCATCATGGCTATAGGTATTAACAGGACTGCAGCATAGGAACGAAGCCATCGGCCACGCACGCTGTTCATTTTCAGGCCATTCAAGATGTTCACGCTCCACGGACTTATGGCTTTGGCGAAAAAGCTTTACCCTTTAATTGACCCAATCATAACACCTTTAACAAAGTATTTCTGCATAAAAGGATACACGAATAATATCGGAAGGGTAGCTACCATAATCGTGGCATATTTGATGCTTTCGCCAACGGATTCGATTTCACCCGCTGACGACTGGTTCGTCATGTACTCCGTACTGTTCTGGATTAATATTTCCCTAAGAATAAGCTGGAGCGGATACAGATCGCGCTCACGCAAATACAGCATCGCAGAGAACCAGGCGTTCCAATGACTAACACCATAGAACAGCACCATAACCGCCATAACCGGCAGAGACAGTGGAATCACGACACGGGATAAAATCGTAAAATCGTGAGCACCATCTATTTTGGCCGATTCAATCAGACTTTCCGGTATCGAAGCGAAGGAAGTCCGCAATATAATCAGATTCCAGGTCGAAATCATGCCCGGAATAATCATCGCCAGCAGACTATTGCCCAGATGCAGCCAATTGTTGACGAGCAGGTAAGAAGGAATCATTCCACCCGAGAAAAACATCGTGAATACAATAAGCAGCATCACATATTTGGACCAGGGCACCCCTTTGCGGGACAGCACATACGCTCCCATACATGTGAAAATGAGATTTAGCAAGGTGCCGAGCACTACGATAAACAACGTATTGCCATACCCTCGGAGAATGTTCGGATTTTGAAAAACGAGCTTATAGGCGCTCACCGTAAAGCCCTGCGGCCAGAATAGTGCCCCGGTATGAGACAGCAGCAGCCGCGAGTCGCTTAAGGAGGACATCAGGACGTATACAAACGGATACAATGTAATGATGATCATCGCCAGCATAAACAGCCAATTGACATATCGGAAAGCAATTTCACCGGTGCTTGTGCGGATAGTGTTCACGGACATCCATAAATCCCCTTTACCATAGACTGTTTTCACTCAGCTTCCGGCTGATTTTGTTGGCAATAATGAGCAGCAGGAAATTCATCGCCGATTGGAACAAGCCGACGGCTGTTGCATAGCTGAACTCGAAGGTGGCACCAAGCCCTTTGCGGTACACGAACGTGTTGATTACATCTGCGGTAATATACGTATTCGGGTTATACAGCAAAATGATTTTCTCAAACCCGACATCAAGCATATGACCGATTTTCAGAATGAATAAAATAATAATGATCGGGGCGATACCAGGCAGTGTAATGTTCAGCGTCTGCCTCCACCTGTTAGCTCCATCAATGCGGGACGCTTCATACAGCTCGGGATTAATGCCGGTAATGGCTGCCAAATAAATGATCGAGCCCCAGCCTACGCTTTGCCAAATATCCGAGAGCACATACACAGACCGGAAATACTCAGGATGAGCCAGAAGCGCCGTACGCTCCATCCCAAAAAAATTCACAAGCAGGTCGGTAATAAAGCCTTCACGAGAAACGAACTGGGTAATCATGCCGCAGATCACGATCAAGGAAATAAAATGAGGCAAATACGTGATGGTCTGAACGATACGCTTGAACAACCGCCCGGCAAGCTCGTTAATCAGTAGAGCGAAGATGATCGGTGCAGGGAAAGAAAACAGCAGCTGGTACACATTGAGCAGCAGCGTGTTTTTGAGCAGACGCCAGAAATAATAGCTTTCGAAAAAACTTTGAAAATGCTTAAACCCTACCCAAGGGCTTCCTGTGAAGCCCTCAGCGATTCTGTAATCCTTGAACGCAATAATCGCCCCGTACATAGGCACATAATGAAACAGAATGTAATACAACAGCACAGGAAAAATCATCAGATACAAATATTTATGTTTTCGATAATCGATCAACCAGCTTCTCATGAGGTTCACTCCTATTTCCGTTTGTTGTAACGGTCCAGAGCCGCTTGCTTGATCGCGATAGCACGCTCGATTTTCATATTTTTCAGTTGAGCCGTATATTTGTCAAAATTGGTAATAGGTTCTGCTCCCATAATAAATTTGAGGTACATCTCACTCTGATAAGTCGTCACTTCAGCCATAATCGCCGACAATTCGGTTGCTTCCTCAGGCGTCTGACTGACGCGTGGCAGCAGCACGTCGTTCGCATTTTTTTGATGTTTACTGAACGTGACCGAAGCTTCCTTTTGCTGCTTGTAGACATAATATTGGTCTGCATAACGATCGTCTCCAACAAGGCCGGGCGATGGCGTAGATACACGCAAATATTTGGACATCGCTTCACCTACAGACAGCTTATCGGGATTTTTAAGAATAAGATCCGAATATTTCGGATAGCCGCTAACCATATTGTAGGTCTGACCCTCAACACCGAATGACTTGAGCATATGGCCTTCATTGGAATAGTGATAATCGAGCCATTTAGCGGTTGCCGCTACATTTTTGTTCGACGGTGAAATCCCTGCACTTCCGCCACCGCGATATTCATAAGGCTTGTTGATGAATTTGGGCTCTTCGCCTTTCTTGAGAACCGGATAAGGTGCGCCAACGAGATCAAATTTACCGTCTTTGCCCTGCGTGCTGTTCAAATATTTGCCCATCCCACTGCCGATGTAAGTAAAGAGCGCTCCTGCGCTGCCATTCGTCACCTTAGCGTCCAGTAATTTGGCATCCTGAGTGGCAAAATCGGGATCGATCAGCCCGTCCTTGTACCACGCACTCATTTGTGTCAAATAATTTTTGTAGCCCTGCTCATAGGGTCCATACTTGACGCGCCCCTGATCCATATAAAATTCATAGCCAATGCCATAGGCACCATTAAACAGCTGCGTATTAAGGTCATTCAACCGAATCGTGAACGGTGTCTTGGCCGATTTCTTCTCCTTGAACTGGCGCAGCACATTCGTCCAGTCGTCGATCGTTTCCGGTACGGCAAGCCCCAATTCATCGAGCCAGTCCTTGCGCAGCACCAGTCCTCCTGAAACCGCATTGTTACCGATTCCTATGCCTGGGAACACATAGATGGTACCGTCGTCGGTGACGATATCCTTACGAATCTCGGGATGCTCATCCAAATATTTTTTCAAATTGGGCGCATTTTTGTCGATGACATCGTTAAGCTTGATCAGTACCTTGTCGGAGATGGCTTTCTCAGGTCCTCCCGGGTATTTGGTGAAATCGGATTCAATAATGTTTGGCAGGTTGCCGGATGCGATCATCAGGTTGAACTGTTCAGTTTCACTGCCGATTGCAGGATGCTGAAAATCGATTTTGACTCCCGTTTTCTTCTCCAGCTCCTGATAGAAGAGCACTTCGTTAAAGCTCTTTACAGACCGGGCAGCATCAGCGGGCATGGCTACCCAATACGATAGCTTGACCGGAGCGGTTGAAGCCGGGTCTGAATTAGCAGCGGAATTGGCATTGCTGGATTTGTCGCTCGATACGCAGCCTGCCAGCAGGCTTCCGGTCAGACCGAGTATAGCTGTATATGCAGTGATTTGTTTTTTATTAATAAGTACTTTCAAATTCAAGCCCTCCTATGGATAAAGCTGATATGTGTAGTTCAATTATAAAATGGTTAATCAGAAAAGCTATGTTCAATTGATGACAGGCCTGTGCAAATGATGACATTTCGCCTAATGAACCGCACTCTCTTCTGCTTGCCAATGGGCAAATCGCTCATTAACGATTCGTCGAATCGTATCTGCCATATCAAAGTCAAGATCCTTGGTCGGCTTCATTGTCACCATGATCGAGAAGTCCGGTTCGCTGACAAGGGGGCCTATCGTCTTGATGATTGCGGTACGTACGCCCCGATTCCGCTCGGCAATCCGAAACAGCGCCATCAGCGAGAACGAAAAGTATTGGAAAAAGTATTCATCGTCATGATTGATAAACTCAACATCCGTAGACAAATTAACAAATTGCTCGCGGCTGAGTATAATCTCGAGCAGCTCGGGCACGATCTCCAGATCACCAAGCAAGCCGAGCAAATAAATCGAAGCATAACCTCGAACCTGATTATATTTGCGGCTCGTTCGTGGAACAAACGTATCCCGTTCCCTCATGATTTCCCTGAGCACAGGGATAGCCGCTGCATCTCCCTGTAAAGCCAGTGCGAAAGCGCTGTGCCTGCGCAGGTTTTTGTCCTCCTGCTGTGCAGCCCATTGTCTGAGCGAAGCGTTGATGGCAGCTCCTTCTCTTCTGGACGACCATATTGCAATTCCGGGTCTGATCGAAGCCAAGCCTTCCTGGATCGTTACGTGATCGGTCATCCAGGACACGATCGTATTCTGATCGTCCTGTGTCGACATGCTGTCCTTCATCCCGAAATGATTGGAAGGATTCAGGCAGCCGTTTTCGAGCAGTAGTGGACGAAGCTGCTCGTAAGCTATGGAGCGAAGCGATTGCTTCTCGCTGATCGCAACGTAAGCGGCCAATGCCGCTGCTTCACCACATTTCTGCATATCGCGTTTCATCCTGACGCAGGAGGCCAGATCGTGGTCAACGCCAAGCGCACGTCCGGCCACAAGCACATTATCAAAGCCTTGCGGAATAAGGGCACCAAGCGGAATAGGTACCGATATGGTAATCCCCCATAGGCTGGCGGCAACAGCCCAATCCTGCTGCAGCACGCTTTCAAAGGCAATGTCCTTGTTGTGATTATCCATATTGGAATAAGCATACAGCAAAGGCTGCGACGACAATCGGTCATTCAGTACATCGGCGAACGTTACCTGCTCTTCCGCACGGATGAATCGTCCCTCGCGAATACCAAGCTGAGGTGCCAGCTTCAGAAATTTGCGAGATTCATCGAACTGTTCAGGGAGATGCGTTGGCATGCAGGCGGATTGCATAATGGCTTGTGTCAGCTCATTGTCCTGCGTCTGATCGACGTAACCCGAATCTGTATAAAAAGCTCTTACCACGTCGTTCTGGACAGATACGATAGGATGGGAATAAGGCTGCATTTTTCCGTCTACAGGTCGACCTGGCGGCAGCAGCGCAGCTCCAATCATCGCACATACCTCGGCATCTCCAGACGCATCGATCAGCATGCGGCAGCCTGCTTCCTCTACACCGCTCGGCCCGACCCAGCGTACTCCTTGGACCGTTGATCCTTCCAGATAAGTTCCAATGACAGCACACTCATAACGTACGGACACCCCGGCCTCCAGACAACGCTGCTCCAGTACATATTTCTTCAGCTCTGCATTGACGCCGCCCGCTTTCGTGAAACCAACGGAATCAAGCTGCTGCACCTGCTTGTCAATTTCCTCAAACAGCCCGCCTTTGGAGCCATAGTAATAGCCAACAACTGCGCCAATCGTTCCGGCACCGCCCATGGCATGCAGCCGCTCCAATCCCAGCACGCGAAGTCCCTTGCTGGCAGCAGTCAGCGCTGCTATCGCTCCCGCTGTACCTAATCCGACCACGATAAGATCATAGGTTTGTTGAAATAATCGATTCTTTATCTGTACAGGGACAGCAGCCCCTTGCTCACGCTGCATACGGATCATGATGAGATCACCACTCTTTCTTCATAGTAGCGGATGCCCGCCTCTATCGCTTCCAATGGATTATCGTAAGCGCAGGATGGAAGCCAATCCCAGCCCTCCGCAATTTGTTCATGCCCGCTGGATACGTGATAAGTGAATGCATCGGCAATCGCAGCAATCGTCCATGGCTTAAGCTCCTCAGGCCGCTCACTCCAGGATTGAAACAGCTCGTACCGCGCCTGCTCCCAGGTTGCACCCATATCGATCGGCAGCTGCAAATAAGCCTCTGAATCATAAGCACCAGGTATGATAGCACACTGCCATGCTTGAGGTATTTCCTTCCGCTCTTCTTCCGTACTTGTACGATGCAGCGCAGCGCCAATGAATTTGGCCTTGGCCTGATAACGCCCCGGAGCAGAACGGCAGTCCGAGGTCGTATCAATGATCCGTCCCGCCGTCAATGTACGAATGCCTGACGCATCAAAAACCGTAACCCTCCAGCCGCCGCTTTCATTTGGACACACTTCAACGATCTCGTTCATCAGTCGAATCGGCTGCTTCGAATCGAGCAGCAGCTTATGGACAGTGGGTGCGATACCTCCGAGATGGACCTTTCCATCCTTGGTAAGCAGACCTTTGCTGCGCCACTGCTGCTGAAGCTGCTCAGCAAGTGGCTGCTGCCGCTCGATGTTCCAGCCTTTCCCTGGCTGATAGCTGTTAATAAATTCGTGTCCAGGCAGCATCGTTCTTTCTACAATCAATCCGTTCTCTCCCAAGCAAGCCCCAATACCTATTCCGGTAAATGTAGCACCTACAATGAGCGTTTCTACGTGTTCATGATCGTTCATCTGATTCCCCCCTGTTTTAGCCAAAGCGGCGATTACGGCTTCAGTATAGAGAGCGGCACAATCCCGTGACAATAAGCAATTGATGAAAGAGTATGTATCTCATAACAATGTCATCACATGGAAATCGAATACGGATTTGCGCATATAAGATTTAAACAAAAAACCGGCCATCCCAAAAAGGGAAGACCGGCTCATCTACGTTTATCATATTCATGGTCATGCTGGCTCAGTGATGACTCCATCAAAGGCCGATTGATAAATCGTACGGATATCTTCTTTAAGAAGTGGAAGAGGACTTCGGGCCAGCAGTCTCTTCTGCTTAACTCCGTCTTCCGTCAAACTCTCCAAAGCGCTTTCAGGAATATTGAACCCACGCAGTGTGTTCGGGATGCCGACATCACTTACGAGTCGCTCCAGCTCATCTACACATTTACGCGAGGCCTCCTCCTCCGACAAGTAGCTGGCATACCCGCCCAGTGCTTGCAAAATGTCGGCCATCCGTTTCGTGCAGCTGCTGCGGATATAGCCCATTACATAAGGCAGCAGCACAGCATTGGATTCCCCATGTGAGACATGGAACTGACCGCCAAGCGGATAGGCCAGCGCGTGAACACCGGCTACGCCTGCAGTGAAAAAGGCGATCCCCGCCATATTGCTTCCGTAGCTCATATCGATGCGCGCTTGTTGATCCTGACCGTCTTTGACCGCCTTTCTAAGTGAGCCGCTAATCAGGCGGAT
This sequence comes from Paenibacillus periandrae, assembly GCF_022458865.1. Taxonomy (GTDB): domain Bacteria; phylum Bacillota; class Bacilli; order Paenibacillales; family NBRC-103111; genus Paenibacillus_S; species Paenibacillus_S periandrae. Next base: position 60,453 of record NZ_JAJNMU010000038.1, read on the forward strand.
CGCCTGCAGCGCCAGTCCATCTGTGATCGGGTTCGCATTGACCGAGATATACGCTTCAATCGCATGAGTGAGTGCGTCCACGCCCGTTGCCGCAGTCACACGCGAAGGAACCGAAAGGGTCAGCTGCGGATCGACGATAGCCACATCCGCCATCAAATAATCATGCGTGACGACATCCTTGGTCGTTTCCAGCGAAAGCACCGCAATGTTGGTCACCTCCGAGCCTGTTCCTGAGGTAGTCGGAATCAGGATTTTAGGCAGCCCTTTATGCTGCAGCTTCTTCGTTCCCGTCAAATTCAAATATTCGGCAACCTTGCCCTCATGCGTGGCTAACACGGCGGCCAGCTTGGCCAAATCCAATGCACTGCCACCTCCAACGCCAATGACCAGTTCAAAATTCCCTTCCCGCGTATAGGCAACCAGCTTCTCGCCAACCTCAAGCGGCGGCTCGGGAACTACATCCGTATATACAACGACCTCATAGCCCTGCTGCCTGAGCTTGGAAGAGATAGGCTCAATCATTCCCAATTTCTCCAGAATAGCATCGGTAATTAGTAAAATTCGCGATGGCGCGTATCTCGCCACCTCCGGCCATAGCTGCTCCAATGACCCCCATCCCATGTAGTTAAGCGGCGTATAGACCAGTTTGGACAAGCTCATAGATGACGCCTCCTTTATTCGTAATAGCCTTCGGTTGATTTGCGGAATTGCTTGAATTGATCAGGATCATGGCCGAACCATACTTGCGAATTCGTTCTTTCCGCTATCGTTCTAATTTTCTCAACGGCATTTCTGTATCCGATTGAATCGTAGATGATCCCTGGAGGCTTCACCGGAGGCCCATAGCTCTCTGCGGTGTAAATAGCATCGGAGGCGAGAATAATGCCGCCTGTTTCCGGCATTTCGATATGCAAACCGAGCATTCCCCACGCATGGCCGCTGCCAAAATTAAGAATTTTTATGCCTTCGGCCAGTTCCAGATTGTCCTCTCCCCGTTTGATCGTTTTCCAATGCAAATGATTCTTAATCCACGCATCGATATCCGCCCAAATGTAAGCGCCTTCCTTTTGGTTGCGTGCATAGGATTGAAGGGTTCCATTCAACTCGTCCTCATGAACAATGATCGTTGCATTCGTGAACATCTCCAGGCAACCGGCATGATCCAGATGCAGGTGAGAGGCAATAACGAACTTGATTTCCTCCGGTTTTACCTTTAGCTGCTCCAGTCGGTTATGCAGGTAACACTCCTCGCTCGCTACCCACGGGAACGTTTGCTGTGTCGATTCTGTCCAGCGCCCCTCAATCCCCATCGAGTTAGGGTTGCAGGAAGTGTCGAACAAGATTTTGCCTGCCGGATGATCGATAAGAACCGTATAAATCGGAAACTCTACGAACTGCGTCGGCGCGTTCGGATTATTGAGCGTAGCCGGATTGTGCATCGCGATCATCCAGTTTTTGTCCATACTCATCCGACCGTTATCCATCACATACAGCTTAGGGCGCGCTTTAATCATATTCGACATGTATAATTCCTCCTATAATTGGGTTTTGATCGAAACAAACTTTAAATCCGTCATCTCTTGAACCGCATATTTGACGCCTTCACGTCCATAACCACTCTCTTTCACACCGCCGTAAGGCATATGATCGACCCGGAATGTCGGGATATCGTTGACAATGACACCACCGGCTTGAATCTCGCGAGCGGCATGGAAGGCCTTTTCAAGATCCTTCGTATAAATACCTACATTCAGACCATAAACCGAATCATTAACCATTTCGATGGCTTCATCCAGACTTCTGTAAGGGACGATGGATACGACCGGAGCAAAAACCTCCTTGCACGAAACCGACATATCCGGTTTGACGTCCAGCAGAACCGTCGGTAAATAAATCGAATGTTCACGTCGGCCTCCACAACCAATTGTAGCCCCTGCCGCTACCGCCTCCTGCACCCAGGAATCAATCCGTTCCATATCCCTTTCATGGATCATAGCACTGATATCCGTCTGCTCATCGGTTGGGTCGCCGACCCGCAGCTGTCCGGTTTGAGCGATAAAACGCTCCGCAAATTCGCTATAAACCGATTCATGGACATAAATACGCTGCAGCGATATACACACTTGCCCGGCGAATGCGAACGCTCCTTCGACACATCTTGGAATGATTGCTTCGATCAATGCGTCCGGTTCAACAATAAGCCCCGAATTGGAACCAAGCTCCAGCGTAACTCTGCGCAGTCCAGCCTTCGCTTTAATCTGCTTGCCTACCTCTGAGCTTCCTGTGAACGTAATTTTTTTAACACGCGCATCCTCCACCAGAGCATCGCCGATTTCCCTGCCGCTTCCCGTTACGACCTGCAAAGCTCCGTCCGGCAATCCGGCCTTCTGGAACAGCTCGGCAATCAACAATGCGCTGAGCGGTGTCTGTTCGGCTGGCTTCAGGACAACGGTATTGCCTGCGGCTATCGCTGGGCCCACCTTGTGAGACACGAGGTTAAACGGGAAATTAAATGGACAAATCGCGACAACCGTACCCAGAGGCTCTCTCCAAGTAAAACCAAGTCGCCCTTCTCCACCAGGAGCTGCATCCATCGGGATGGTTTCCCCATAAATGCGTTTGGCTTCCTCCGCGGCAAACTGGTAAGTCGTTATAGTACGACCAATCTCCGCTCTTGCGGTACGAATCGGCTTGCCTGCTTCGAGCGACAGCAATTGTGCAGCTTCTTCTCTTCTTTCCTTTAATTGCTCCACGACCTTGGACAAAATATCGGAGCGCTGGTGGGCAGGCATCTTACGCATCGTTTGAAATGCTCGGTGCGCCCCTCCTATCGCCTCCTGAACATCCTCCACATCGGCCTTGCTAATGTGCGCCAGTACCTTGCCATCATAAGGAGCACGCAATACATAAGTGCGTTCTGTCACTTTCCATTTCCCATTGATAAAAATTCCTTTAGTTTCCACTTCCAAATGCAGTACCTCCTTCACTTCGGATACAATTAAATATATATGCAAAAACCGTGCCAATCCCAAAAAAGCTATCTTTCCTTACAATAAATCCTGCACATAAGAACTCATGGTGAAAAAAATCACCAATACCTCTGAACATCAACGTATCCCTGCCCAAATTCAGAGCTGCGCTTTCTCGCTGGCAACGTGTTTCATAGGTACGTTTCATCGTTAACAGTAGCATATCCAAGTCCTGCTCTTCACCTTCCCTTGTATAATAAAAAGGTGGTGAATCTTATCACCGCTCTGCGGAAATAATTCACCACCCACACCTATCAGATTTATTATCCCTTATCCCATCGCTGCATTTTTTTCAAAAGCGTTGAATGATCAATACCCAGCTGCTCGGCAGCTTTTCTCAACGAGCTGTTATTCTCAATGACTTCATGGATCAATCTCCGCTCAAATTGCTGAACACGCTCTTTTAATGAGGAGAATGGGTCGAACTGGCCTTGATCCCGAATATGCGGCGGCAGGTGAACCGGCTCAATCATTGTGGATGGAACCGAAACGATCATATTTTCGACCAAATTCCTCAATTCCCTGACATTCCCTGGCCAATGATATTGGATCAAAATATCCTTGGTTTCTTCGGACATCTGTTTATTTATCCGGTATTGACGACAAAAATAAGTAAAATAATGATCCATTAACGGCTCAATATCCTCGTGTCGCTCCGCTAAAGAAGGGATCGCAATTTCCACAACGGCCAAACGGTAAAACAGATCCTCCCGGAACTTTCCGCTTTTGATCAGATTTCTGAGGTCCTGATTCGTAGCCGCGACGATTCGTATGTCCAAATGACGCCATTTCGTTCCCCCTATACGCCGCATTTGCCTTTCCTGAAGCACCCTCAGCAGCTTTACCTGAAGAGCCAATGGAAGCTCCGCGATTTCATCGAGCATGACTGTACCTTGATCCGCAAGCTCCAGCAATCCGATCTTTCCGTTCCGACTTGCCCCTGAAAACGCACCCGCTTCATAACCAAATAACTCCGATTCGAGCAGCTGCTCGGGAATAGCACCACAGTTGATTTTGATAAAAGGCTTCTCTCTGCGTTCACTAAGATCGTGCACCAGATTTGCCATCACCTCTTTCCCCGTACCGGATGGGCCATATAACAGGATGCTAGTCGGATAGGGAGCCACCTGCTGAATGTGCTCATACACCTTCTTGATTTGCGGACTGCGAAAAATAATGCTCTGCTCGGTTTCCCCGCTCTTGATCGTATACCGATTGTTCTGCATCTGTGAGAACGTGTGCGCTTTCTCCAATTCCATTCTCAAATCGTTAAGATGGGTAATATCACGAACACTGGTAACGATCATCTCCAGATCCCCCTGCTCATCAAAAACAGGATTGCCCGTCACGATCACATCTTTTTTGCCGCCGATTCGTTGAATGATGGAAATTCGCTGCTTCCTCTCCAGCACCAGCAAGGAGACCGACTGATCGAAATACCCTTCCGACATTAAATCGACCATGCGCCGGCCGATCAATTCGTCCCTCCGGTAACCGGTGATTTCTTCATAAGCCGTATTAACCTGCATCGTCACGCCTTCCCGATCTACAACATAGATGCCGTCAGTCGAGAATTCGATAATCGATTCCATTTGCTTCAGCAGGTTTCGGTAATGATCCATCTCCGATATGTCCTGAATGACAGCAATGGCTCCAACCCTGTCCCCATTTTCGTATAGCGGTGTCCGGTTGACCATGCAGGCCCGACCCGAAATCACCATCTTTTCTCCAATAGAGCTTTCTCCGCCCTCCAGCACTTCATGCATTCGGGAGTTGGGGATCAGCGTCTTGATACTTTGTCCCTTCCAGTCCCCGTTCTGAACAGACAGCAGCTTTTGAGCGGATTCATTCATCAATGAAATCTGATTATCTGAATTCACGACGATGACGCCATTGTGCATGGAGGCAATAATATTTTCCCATAAATTAGCGGTAACCGATTCATATGGCACGTTAGACGAACCTCCTTCCTTATTAGAACCACGAATACTATGAGGATCTTAATCGAGATGACAAAATATGCAGCGCTTCCCTGTATTTCATCACCGTTCTTCTTGAAATCTGCAAGCCCTGCTGAACCAGCCTATCGGTAATTTGCTGATCGGATAAAGGATTCCGCTTGTCCTCCTCCTTCACAAGTTGCATGATTTGGGCTTTAATGCTTTGTGCGGATGCCGGTTCCTGCCCACTTAATTCCAATTTACTGGAAAAGAAATACTTTAAGGGATACACACCACGCGGCGTTTGCACATACTTATTTTTAACCGTCCGGCTGACGGTAGATATATCGAGGTTTAATTGTTCTGATATCGCTTTCATAATGAGTGGTTTTACATACTTCGGGCCTTTTTCCAAAAAGAGCCGCTGCTCTTCCATAACTGCCAGGACTACTCTGCTTATAGTCGCTTTTCTTTGCTCCAGACTACGAATTAACCATTGAATAGATGGCGCATATTGGCCTATGAACGTTTTGGTTTGCTTACAGGTGGTTTCCTTTTTAAGCTGCCTATAGTAATCATTCATGTGCACCTGAGGGTAACACGCCTCATTAATCACCACTGTGTATTGATCCCCATTTTTGTAAATGACCGCATCCGGCTCGATTGGAGATGCCGTAAAAGTGCTGTAGACAAGGCCGGGCCGTGGATTCAATGTTTTGATGTACTGAATCGTTTTTTTGACTTGGTCCTGGGAAATTCCCAATTGGTCTGCTATCGTTCGATGCTTCCCTGCTGCTACCTCCTGCAAATACTCGCTAGTTATACGTGCAGCCTGCTCCAAGGCATCAGGGTCTCTGTTAATTTGAATCAGCAAGCATTCCTGCAATGACCTGGCCCCGACACCGGCTGGCTCCAAAGCTTGCACATAGCTCAACGCTTCTTCTGTATCCTCCACAGATCGTCCTAAGTAGGCACTTATTTCTTCCAAGCTTATCGTCAAATACCCGTCATCATTGAGACTGCCGGCAATAAACTCGGCAATATCCATATACTTTTGCGGAATTGGACTGAGGTGAAGCTGGCTAAGCAGCATCATCTCAAGCGATTCATCCTGCTTGCTGACCACCTTAAGCAGTGGATCATCGTAGCTGTCTACTTCCATCGAAGGTTTTGAGGAGAGCGCTTTCCTCCTTGACTGAGGCAATCCAGGATGAAAAGCAACCTCCAACAGCGGATTGTGTATAGTCTGCTCCTCCAAATAGTCCACTAGCTCTGTCGAAGACATTTGCAGCATATGCATGCTCTGCATCAGCATCGTGTTCAATTTCAAATTTTGCGTCTGAGTTATACTCGGGTTCAGATATAGCATATCGATCACCTGTCTTTTTGAAATCGTGTGCAGACCTGCTCATCATTACTGGTATTCCGCTATGCTATATGAAACCAAGGCTGCACGATAATCTAATCTTACACCACTATGGAGGGTCTGAGAAGTTAACTGGCCTAGTGCTATTTTTCCTGCATTTCCAACGGATTCCTCCATATTGGACGCTTGGATGTTTGTGATGATATGGAAAAGGAGCTGCCAACGAATACTGAGGCTTGAAGTATATCTTTGCCGCTGCGGCAAGGAAATGCTTCAAAGTACCCGCGGCAAAGTATTGCTTCCAAAATTATTGTAAAGTACGCAGCTCGAAGACTGGAAACTTAGGTTATTTAGTGTCCATTACTTAACTTTTCAGTGTTACCCTAATCTCTATTTCAGGCGCTGCGCCTTTTTCAAAAAAATGGATGAGCCGCGTCTTCTTTACTGTTGCCTTTTTAAAGTTACTTAGATTTAATTTTCATGGGAGCTCTATGTTCTTGTCACCCAACAATTTACAAGAAAGGAAACAAGAGCTCAGCCGTATCCACGACCCTGTATGACGAGAAAAGATGCATCTTAGAATGTATTGGCTGTCGCCTTTGGCTTCGCTCATACACTCTAAGATGCATCCAATTCATTATCAATCGTCTAGCTTATGATTTTGCAACAAGATAAGAGGCTACCTCAGCCAACCGTGAAGCATAACCCCATTCGTTGTCGTACCAAGTAGCGACAGACAATAGTTCACCTTGTACTTGGGTTAAAGGCAAATCAATAATCGAAGAATGGGGATCAGCTACGATACGGGACGAGGCCCATTCCCCTTCCAAAACATCAAGAACGCCCTCTAATTCGCCTTCTCTCGCAGCTTCTCGAAACATATCGTTAATCTCTTGAACGGTGCATCGTTTTTCCGTTATCAAATTAAGTTCTGCGATGCTCCCGGTACGGGTCGGAATCCGGTAGGCTTTGCCTGTGATTTGCAGGTCATTCCAAATGAATTTCAGAGCTTTGGCTGCACCTGAAGATGACGGAATGATGTTCTCGGCAGCTGCCCATGAATCCCTCCGGTCCTTCATCGGCTGATCCGTCAACGATTGCGTGTTCGTATACGAGTGTACCGTGGAGAATAATCCGTATTGAATGCCATAGTTTTCTCTGACCAATTTGACTACCGGTGCAAGCGCATTGGTCGTGCAACTCGCCATGCTAATGATTTTATGCTTTTCCGGATCGAAGCTTTCTAAGTTAATTCCTTTAAGAAGTACTGCGTCGCAATCTTCTAAGGTTTTGCTCGGACCGCTGACAAGCACCCTTTTGGCGCCTCGCTCCAAATGCAGTTCAGCTACTGAGCGCGTAACGGCTCCTCCGGTGCAATCAATGACCAATTCAACGCCTAATTCACCCCAATTGGGCAATTCAGCGGCCGAATTCAAATAACGTATCTCCCGGTCGCCGATTACGATTGCGCCTTTTTGAGCAGCTACTTTCTCATGCCAACGCTTGTAATTTGTATCCACTTCAAAAAGTGCGGCAAGCGTAGCTTCGTCTTTAATATCCGAGATGGAAAAGGGGACAAACAAATTTTGTTGCAACGCCGCCCGAAGGAGCTGTCTTCCGATACGTCCAAATCCAAAAAGCGCAATTTTACCCATAATAGCCTCCATATATATTAGATTAGTTATTATCCTTACTACTCATTAAGCCGTTCTACCTGGTTAATCCATTGCAAAAATGATTGAACATAACGCTGCAAATATTTGCGAGTCGTATCATCCGTGAGCTTACGAGTATTGAAATCAATCTTGTCCGTGATTTGAGAAATATACATTTTTTGAGCCGGCATCACATAGGACTGGGTGGCATCCAACGTTTGCCTGATTTGCTGCTGCGAAAGAATCGTCCCTTTTGCGCCAGGTGTTGCGCCTATCACACCTGCAGGCTTATGAATTAAGACGGCTGTTTTGGTAGGTGTCGATGCCCAGTCCAATGCATTTTTTAGTACTCCCGGTATACCTGAGTTGTACTCCGGGCTAACAATGAGAATACCATCCGTCTTTTGAATCGCCTCGCGATAATGCTTAACTGGATCTGGCCCTTCTTCATGATCCAAATCCGCGTTATAGAGGGGAAGATTAGCAATCGATATGAATTCATATTCCGCGGAATCTACAAGTTCTGGAATCGAATTCGCAATCATTTGATTAAAAGAGCTTTCCCTCAAACTTCCTACAATAATCCCTATTTTTTTTGACATCAGCCAACCTCCAGAATTCATTCTCATATAATCATACAATACTTTCCTTACTATGCGTGGGAAAACATTAGTTTAGGTGCCACGGCTATTAACCTGGCTGGTTGCCAACTGGCAAAACTATCTTAATTTACATATTCTTAAATTTAAGATATATGACAAAAATTATTGATCATTAGCTGCTTTTTTATCAATAAGCCTTTTAGGCGTAACATCGTTCCCATATTCATCCATAACAGACACGTTCAGAAGCGTTGTTAATAGTTGCCCGCGTAAAATCTGTAAATACTGCGTCCGAAGCGCTGCTTGTTCCGCTTTCTCAGTATCAGATAAACCTGAACTGCGCTCAATTCTGCTCAGTTCATTAATACGGTTCAAAATTGGAATCATTCTCATTACCTCCTTGAAGTCGTCTGAAATATCTTAAAATCATTTGTCTTATTTTAAAGATATACGATTTTAAGATAAATGTCAATAGCTTGTCCTTCCTGAGGACGGACCCAGCATAACGAAGAAAGAAGATTCATAATATTATCATCCATAAAATCACCTCTCATTGAACAGGTTGATCTTGAGCTATTTAAATAAAACGTCATATTAAAGTACTTTGAAAAAAACATATATGTGATATTCGCGAATTGATTGAACTATCCTGCCCGTTCGAGCCAAGTCGAATTTTCTACTATACATTACTCGCGGCAAAGTAATGCTTCAAATTTAGAACTTACGGCAAAGAATTACTTCAAATCAGACCTGTTGAATAACCACAAAATGGTAGAAAAAGAGCCGCCAAATCGGTAAAATGTTTGTACCCCTACAAACTCCCGAAAGGTGGCGACTCCATGAAAAAGTCTACCACGATCCTGTCTATTC